>JBDHAB010000160.1:0-4972 GCA_039588295.1 Gemmatimonadota bacterium | reverse complement strand
CGAGCATGCGCAGGATCGTCAAGCAGCAGCGCAGCCAGCACGCCAAGAAGTACCGTATCGCCATCGTGGCGCTCGCCGGTGTGGCCGTGGCGGCTGGCGGGTACGCGTATCGGAAGCACCAGCAGGTCCAGCAGCAGCGTGAAGCGGCGGCCGAGTTGTTCTATACGACGAAGACGCTGGAGTTGGACGTGAGCCGACTCCAGCTCACCGCGGCCGAACGAGAATCCTACCGAGAGCGCCACGCCGAGCTCGAGCGGCGATATCAGCAGGTGGTGGAAGCGCTCGGCATCTATGGTGACAACACGAGGGAAGACCACCGTCTGGTCTATCGCGTGATCCACCGCTTTGGCGAGTCGGAGGTGCATGTGCCACGGGAGTTCGTGGACGAGGTGATCCGCTACGTCGAACGCTGGAAACGATCGGGCGAGCTAGAGGAGTCCATTGCCCGCGCCAATGCGAACGGCTACGGGCGCCGTATTGCGGAAATCATGCTGGAGCACGATCTGCCACCCGAGTTCTTCTACTTGGCCTTGCAGGAAAGCAGGTTGAAGGTGGATGCGGTCGGCCCGCCCACGCGGTTCGGGTTTGCGAAGGGCATGTGGCAGTTTCTTCCCGCCACGGGGCGCGAATACGGGCTGCAACCGGGCCCGCTCGTCGGCCAGCCCATGCCCGATCCGCTTGACCACCGGCAGGACTTCGAGCGGGCGACGCGTGCCGCGGCCCGCTACCTGTATGACATCTATACGACGGATGCCCAGGCCTCAGGGCTGCTTGTGATCGCATCGTACAATTGGGGGCAGACCAATATGCTCCGGCTCATTCGCTCGCTGCCCCCGTCTCCACGAGAGCGGAATTTCTGGAACCTGCTCAGGCAACACGGTGACAGCATGCCGCAGGAGACCTACATGTACGTGTTCCAGATCGTGGCGGCGGCGGTGATCGGTGAAAACCCCAGCTTGTTTGGCTTCGACTTCGAGCCGCCCCTGCCGGCGGCCGACAGCGTGACGACTCGTGCGTCTTCGGAGGACAATCCCCCGTCAGGGCACGCGGCCAGGTAGCATGCCGGCATGCAACAACGCCCAGCCAAGTGGCCGGGCGTTGCTGCATGATCGGCTTCGAGAGCCGCTAACCTACTTGGAGCTCGTTTCCTGCGACCCACCCATGTAGCTCTGCGCCGGTAAGAACTGGAGGTGCGCGTCGTCCGCGCGGTTCGTCAGCTGGGCGAGCCGCCCGAGCAACTCCTGCCATCGGTCACCGGCCATGTGCTGTTTGGCGAGCGCCTCCACGCCCTTGGCCCCGTGGTACTCGGACGGGTTGTCGTACGCCGTCACGAAGATCGTGCGGCTGTCGCCGTATCGCACCATGCTGCCCCAAACGGGGTAGGCGTATCCGACGTCCTTGAAGAAGGCCATGAAGTCGCCGATGAGCGCGTTCCACTTCTGGTAGTTTGCCTGGCCACTCTTGAGCCAAAACTCGTGGACGTGTACCCAGGCGAGCGGAGGTTCACCCATGCCTTCCGGCATGTAGCCCCAGGCCGGCATGTCCTGGTGGATCTCGTTCGTCGCCCTGACGATGCCGATGCCTTCCATCTCCTGGAACGCTTCCATGAGCGTCGCCTCGCCGGGCGTGCCCATGAACTGCTTCATCCAGACTTCTGGATCGTCCAGCTCGGCTTTGTTGAACTGGCCGACAATGGTGATCGTGTAGGCGTTCTGCCACATGGTCCACGCCCACTCTCTGTCGAGCTCCGCCTCACGGGCAGCCTTGACGACCTGTTCCGCAGCCGTCATGAACTTCCCAAGGTCGGCGGGATTGATCTCCCACGTGCTCACCGCCGACAGCATACTTGGCTTTGCCTCCTCGTACTCCTGTGCCAGCGCACCCAGCGGGAAGGTGACGAGCGCGGCCACAGCGAGGCTCAGCGTCAATCGGATTCTCATAGACTCCTCCGGTTTTCCCGATCCCGGCCAACGTACCTCGGAGAGGCGGGGGCGCAAGGGGGAGGTCCGCGCGCATCCCTTGGCTGCTCGCGGACTGGGATGCTCGGTAACGCACCCCAGCCCGTTCGGGTGCCGGTCCGCGCCCTACCGACCGGCGCCCGGTCCGGTACGCTGGCCATCCCGACACTGCGGCCAGGTACCCGGCCGGCCCGTGCGCGGGTTAGCCGGTACGATGCGGCGGTCGCGCGGCACGGTCTCAGGGTCCTCTGCCGCGAGATACGCGAGCATTGCCGTGAGGACCGCGTTCCGGCGCACGTTGTCGAGCACGACCTTGTCAAACGTATCCAGGTTCGTGTGCCACGTGTGGCTGAAGTAATCCCACATCTCCGAGCCGAGCGAGAACGCCGGCGCGCCGGCGCAGATGAACGACGCGTGGTCGCTCCCGCCGCGGGATGGCGAGCCTGGCAGACTCACTCGGACGCCGCGGGTCATCTGGTCGGGTAACTGTCCCATCCAGCGCCCGAGGGACTCGCTTGCGCTCACTAGGCCGAGGGGTGAGATGCTCGTGATGCGCCCCGTGCCGTTGTCCTGATTGAATAGTGCCTGCAGACCTTGCACGATCTCCGGGTGGTCCGTCGCGAAGGCGGAGGAACCGTTGAGCCCCTGCTCCTCGCTGTTCCAGTGGCCGACCAGGATCGTGCGCTTGGGATTCGGGTAGACAGCCCTCAATATCCGCATCGCCTCCAGCATGATGACCGTGCCCGTGCCGTTGTCGGTCGCTCCCGAGCCGCCGTCCCACGAATCGAAGTGGGCAGATAGCACGACGTATTCGTCAGGTCGTTCGCTACCCGTGATCTCCGCGATCGTGTTGAATGCCGGGACGTCGCCGAGGAACTCCGCATCGGCTTGCATGCGGAGGACCGGCCCCTGGTTCCGTGCCGCGAGCCGCGCCACCAGTCCGTAGTCCTCGCAACTCAGGGAGAAGGTCGGAACCTGCTCCGTGCGCGCCTGAAAAATCCGCCTCGCACCGTAGCTGTTCGGCCACTCCGAAGTGAGAATGCCGAGTGCACCAGCGCGCTCCAGCGCGGCGGGCAACGTGCGCGGGTTGTAGCCGGTCTTGGTGATGCGGCTCCTCCATGCGCTGTCGGCTGCCGCGCGCTCCTCCCGCATTCGCGTGAACACTTCCCCTGGGCCGGCTTCCCGGCCCATGAACATCGCCCGCATCCGTGCCTCCTCGTCCGGTGCCGCAAACTCCCGCCACGCGGCATCCGGTCGGCACGTCGGCTGGGGGAACGAGAGTGCGACGAACTTGCCCTGCACCTGCGGCATCCACTCCGCGTAGGCGGTGCTGTCAAACAGCTCCGGAAGCAGCACGACGTCGGCCTCGACCGGCCTTCCCCGTGCGGTTCCGGGACTCCACCCCAGCATCATGGCGTCAAGCGAACGCACCCGTGGGCGAATGAGGTCCAGGTGGCTCGCGCCGCGACGCCACCCCAGCCACGTCCCGTACTGCTCGGTTCGGGCTGGCACGCCCCACTTGGCGTACGTGGCGACGACCCAGTCGCTCGCGGCTTTGAGGGCTGGTGTTCCGGTGAGCCGTGGGCCGAGGGAGTCGGCGAGCGTCTGGGCGAGCACGTCGACCTGGGACCGGTCCATGCCCTCCTCCCAGATCGCTCGCAGAGCCGGATTGTCCGTGGGGAAGCTCTGCGCGGCCAGTTCGCTAGAGGAGAGCAGAACGGCCAGCGCCACCGATCGCAAGACGAATGACTTCATGGTGTACTCCAAGTGACGGAATGGACGGAAGACTACTGCTACTACGACTATCACCCGCGCAACGTTGACGGAAGGGTGGCGCGAAGCTGCGAGCCCAGCCGTGACTTGCGGAAGCTCGGAACCCGAGCGTCATTTTGAGCGGCGCAACCGCGGTGTGTAACGCGCCGGACCGGGAGGATCACATGCGGATCAAGCGGCAGATGGTGGGTGTGGCGATCGCGAGCGTCTTGTTGGCCCCCAACGCGTGGGCGCAACGCCATCTCACTGCCCTCGACGTGGTGACCATGAAGAGCGTGAGCGGGGCGTACCCCAGTCCCGACGGGACGAGAATCGCGTTCACCCGCTCGGAACCACGCGGGCCTGCCGACACGCCGGGCTCCGCGTACAGTGGTCTCTATCTCCTGAATGCAGATGGCACCGAGCGCCCGCTGATCGTTGGGAAGCGAAACGTGGGTGGCGTGTCGTGGACGCCCGACGGCACGGCGATCACCTTCCTCGATCGGCGGGAAGGGGATGCTGGCCGGCAGCTTTATGCCCTTCCGATCCACGGCGGCGAGGCCGTCCGCGTCTTCGAGGCCGAGCGCGGTATCGTGCAGTATCGGTGGAGACCGGACGGGAAGGCCGTAGCGTTTACCGTCCGGGAGGCGTTGCCCGCGCAGCGGGTAGCGGCGCGAGCGCTCGGATTCCGGCAGACGGTCGTCGATGAAGATTGGGCGCCGGTTGGGCTCCGTCTCTGGGTGGAAGCAGCACACGCCGAAACGCGTCTCGCCGTGCCGGGCAGCGTGTTCGATCTGCAGTGGTCCCCCGACGGAGCGCGCATCGCGCTGGCGTTGGCTCCCCGCCCGCTCGTCGATGATAGCTACATGTTCAAGCGGATCCACGTGGTCGATGTGGCTTCGGGAGCGGTTCGGCAGCTCGTGGACAACCCGGGAAAGCTCGGCGCGTTCCGTTGGTCCCCGGATTCCCGTCGGCTCGCCTACGTCAGTGCCGTCGACGTCAGAGATCCGCACGCTGGCATGCTCTACCTCGCCGATGTGGGGACCGGTGCCATCACCAGTCTCACGCAGGAACTCGAAGGCATGGTGCACGCCGTCGAGTGGCGGGACACGGAACGGCTGCGCCTGGTAATCAGTCGCGGCGTCGAGAGCCGGGTGACCGATCTCGATCTCCGCAATGGCATCTGGAACGACCTCCCAGGTGGTGAGTTCGCCATCCAGCAGGTCGTCACGGCGGGCAGCACGGTCGCCGCCGTTTTTTTT
>JBDHAB010000159.1:0-20949 GCA_039588295.1 Gemmatimonadota bacterium | reverse complement strand
GGTGGCTCGTGGACTCGTCGGACGAATTCGAATCCATGGCTCGACGAGATTCCCCTGGGTCGGCAGGAGGTCTATCGCTTCCCAGCCGGCGATGGTGTGGAGATCGAGGGGATTCTGCTGGCTCCGTTGGACTTCGAGCAGGGCCGCCGCTACCCGCTGGTGATCGTGGCGCACGGGGGACCCGAGAGCCACTACCGAAACCAGTGGGTGACCACGTACAGCGGCTGGGGTCAGCTCCTGAGTCGCGGCGGTTACTTCGTGTGGTTCCCCAACTATCGGTCGAGCACGGGGCGCGGGGTCGAATTCGCAAAGGCGGACCATGGAGATCCGATGGGCCGTGAGTTCGAGGACCATCTGGATGCCATCGCGCACTTCGTCGAGCGTGGGTGGGTCGATCGTGCTCGCGTCGGGATCGGCGGCGGGTCGTATGGCGGCTACACCGCAGCGTGGGCCGCCACTCGTCACTCGGAGCACTTTGCCGCATCCGTGAGTTTTGTGCCGGTTACCCACGTGCCCACGAAGTGGCTCACCACCGACATCCCCTGGGAGTACTACTACGTGCACTACGAGGAGCGGTGGCCTCACGAGCAGTGGGACTTCTTGAGCGAGCGCAGCCCGTTGACGTACGCACCGCAGTGCCGGACCCCCCTTCTCGTCCTGGGCGGGACGAACGATCCCCGCGTCCACCCGAGCCAACCGCATATGCTCTATCGGGCGGTCAAGACCAGCACGGAGACACCCGTGCGGTACGTCCGGTATCCGGGTGAGGGCCACGGCAATCGGACGAACGTCTATCGGTACGATTATGCGCTGCGGGCGCTCCGCTGGTTTGACCACTATCTCCAACCAGGTGATCAACGGAATGCCGCTCCGCCGCCGCTGGATGTGGACTACTCGGCGTGGCGCGGGACGCCGTAGGAGCGGTCATGAGGTCCGAGAAATTCGCCAGCAAGGCCCAGCGTCTCTCCGAACCCTACCGCGTCACCGACGGTGACGCGTTCCGACTCGCCGATTTTGACCCCGGCGACACGGGTGACCTCGGATCCGAGGACAAGCCACAGGCCAAGAAGGCTCTGAAGGCAGGCGTCAAGGCGATGGCGGAGCTGCAGGAGATGCTCTACGCGCAGGACAAGTGGGCGGTGCTGCTGGTCTTTCAGGCGATGGACGCCGCCGGTAAGGACAGCGCGATCAAGCACGTCATGTCCGGCGTCAACCCGCAGGGCTGTCAGGTGTTCTCGTTCAAGGCGCCGAGCAAAGAGGAGCTGGACCACGACTATCTGTGGCGCTGTGTCAAGCGCCTTCCGGAGCGCGGACGTATCGGGATCTTCAATCGCTCCTACTACGAAGAGACGCTTGTCGTGCGTGTCCATCCCGGAATCCTCGCGGGCCAGAAACTGCCACCCGAGCTGGTGACCGACGAGATCTGGTCGGAGCGGTTCGAGGATATCCGGAACCTCGAGCGTCACCTCACGCGCAACGGGGTGGCGATTCGCAAGTTCTTTTTGCACGTGTCAAAGAACGAACAGAAGGAACGCTTCCTCGACCGCATCGACCGATCGGAAAAGAACTGGAAGTTCTCCGCCGGAGACGTCGCCGAGCGCGAGCATTGGGATCAGTACATGGAGGCGTACGAAGACATGATCCGGAACACGGCGACCGAGCAAGCGCCGTGGTATGTGGTGCCGGCCGACAAGAAGTGGTTTACCCGTGTCGTCGTCGCAGCGGCGATCGTCGACGCGCTCACATCGTTGGACCTCAAGTTCCCCACGGTGAACGCGGCCGCGCGGAAGGAACTGGCCAAGCTGAAGAAGACGCTCGAGAAGGAGTGAGCGGCAGTTTCAGTGGCCGTAGCGTAAGGGCGTAGCGTGGACGTAGCCGCAGCGCCCGGCCCAGTGCCGGGCGTTTTGCGCTGAGGTTACTTCTCTTGGCGCCGCGCGGTCTCGTCCGCCACCTGGTGCAGGGCGTATCGCATCGCCCGGCCGAGGAGCGCAGGAGGGTGCCCTTCGAGAAACGGCTCCGGCGGATCGACGTAGAGCCAGAAGATCTCCATACACTGCTCGTCGCTCATCTGGTCGATCCAGTCGGCTGGCGGACGGTCGGGATGGATGGTAGTCATGAGTGGATGCGTCAGACCCTCTGGTCGGTTCGGTTGCTTGTCAATATACCGGCTGCGATCGCCGGTGCCGAGTCTCGGGGCCGCTGATGTGCGGCATTGCGGGCTGGATCGGCGTCGGACATCCCGAAGCCGTGCTCGACGGAGTACGTGCTGCCGGCCACATGCTGCACCATCGTGGTCCGGATGACGAGGCACTCCTCGTCCTGGCCGCCAATGATGGGCTAGGCTATCTCGAGACCGCGTCACAGCGCACCGACGTCCCAGCCGCGGACGACGATCTCGAATTCTCGGTCGTCATCGCGCACCGGCGGCTCGCCATCCTCGACCTCGGTCCAGCCGGCGCCCAGCCGATGCCGTCTGCCGACCAGCGGATCTGGCTCGCCTACAACGGGGAGATCTACAATCACGTCGAGCTGAGACAGGAACTGGAGCGCGAGGGATACGGGTTCCGCGGACGCTCGGATACCGAGGTGCTGCTCGCCGCGTACGAGCGCTGGGGTCTCGGGTGTCTCGAGCGACTTGCCGGGATGTTCGCCTTCGTGATTGTCGATCGTGAACGCCGGACGGTGGTGTTCGCGCGCGATCACCTGGGGCAGAAACCGCTTTTTTTGCGCCCCGTAGTGGGAGGCCTGGCCTTCGCCTCGGAAATCCCCGCAGTTCTCCGAATCCACCCCACGGCCGTGCGGGCTGCCTTACACCCAACAGTGGACTACCTGGCGACCGGGCGAACGGATCATCGCGCGGACACGATGATCGAGGGGGTGAGACGGCTCGACCCCGGAACGGTCATCGAGATCGACGACCCGACGTCGCTCGAGTGGGACGTGAGACGGTACTGGTCGGTCCCGCCGGTTCGGCGGCCCCAGTCGACAGCGGAGCCGGACGAGGCGGCGAGCCGGCTGCGCCACCTCTTCGATCGGTCGGTGAGCTGGCACCTGCGGAGCGACGTGCCCATCGGCTCGCTCCTCTCGGGTGGATTGGATTCCTCTGCACTCGTGCTCGCCCAACGGCAAATCGGCGGTGCCGACCTCGAGCTGCGCGCCGTCAGCTACATCGGCACGGGAGAGGCGAAGAGCGAAGAGCCGTGGATCGATCTGGTGTCAGCCGCCGCCGGGTGTCGAACGTCCAAGCTGCGCCTGGATGCCGACCTGTGGTCCGGGGCCGTGGCCGCTGCGAAGCGACAGGGCGAGCCAATGGGCAGTCCCGCCATTCTGGTGCACCATGCGCTCTGCCAGCACGCGCGTGACACCGGCGTGAAGGTGTTGCTCGACGGACAGGGTGCTGACGAACTGTTGGCCGGGTATCCGGCGGCAGTGCCACTCCGGGTTGCGGGCCTCCTGCGTCGCGGAGACTTCGTCACTGCCGGGCGACTCGTTGCGGCCCTGGTGCGTGGCAGCAAGCGCCGCGGCAGGCAGGCGGCGGGCACATTGTTCAAGACGGCGCGGGTGCTGGCGCGACAACGCCGACCGCTGCGGCGTTGGCCGTGGCTGACGGTCGAGTCCGACATGGTTCGCAATGCAGCCGCCGATCTGGATCGGCCGCTGAGCCTCAGCGCGCTGGTGCGCCGGTACCTCGCCGCCAGCCTGCCAGCCATCCTGCGCTGGGAGGATCGCAACACGATGGCTGCGTCGATCGAAGGTCGGCTGCCGTTCCTGCTGCCGGAGCTCGTCGAGTTCTGCCTGGCCCTCCCAGAGGAGCACCTCGTGGGTCCGCATGGGGAGGGCAAGTACGTGTTCCGTCGCGCCGTCCACGATCTCCTTCCCGCTGCCGTCTCTGACCGTCGCGCCAAGATCGGCCTGTCCGTCCCACTCCATACCTGGGCCTGCGCGGTGTCGGATGTGGCTCGGCGGTTCGAGCGCGTGGCGGCGATACCCGGGATCTCGCCGGCGTGGGTGCGTCAGCGGCTCGATGCGATACGGAGCGGCGCGCCGCTTTCGCAGCGTGACCTGTTCATCGTGTGGCGGCTGGTGGGGTTCGATCTCTGGCGGGAGGCGCTCGGAGTAACCGTCGCTCTCTGACGGCACTTACGACAGTCGAAACAGCTCGAGCCACCGCCAGGCCGTGAACAGCCGCCACACGCCGAGGTGGTCGGTGTGGCGCTCCGCGAGGTAGCCCTCGATGAAGCGCTCCGCCGCTCGTGGGTCGATCCAACCGGACTCGCGCACCCGACGCTCGTGCGGCACCGCGCGAAACGCCTCGGCGAACTCGGTGCGGACTGCCATCCAGGGTTTCGTTGGCACGATGCCCTGCTTGTCCCTCCGGTCGGCAACCTCGGCCGGCAGGTGACGGCGAGCGACGGAATGGAGCAAACGCTTCGGTTGTCCGCGGAACACCTTGTAGCGTCCTGGGAGCGGTAGACACCACTCCACCACGCTGCGATCGAGATACGGGACGAGCGACCGTAGCCCGTGCGCGGCCGCGCACCGGTCGAGGCGACCCAAGACGGTCGGCGCATTCTGGTGCCGGACATGCCGGTAGAGATATCCGTTCAGCAGAGAATGGTCTGGGGCCACGTCCGTGCGGAGACGATCGCGGTATGGATCGGGTGGCAGATCGCGGGAGAGCCATCGGTATCGCCGTGGGCGGAGCGCCCATGACAGCTCGCGCTTGAGGGGGCCCGCTACATACCGGCGGAGCGTGCGCACTGGGGATACCTCATGTCGCGTTCCGAACGCCCGCACCTCGCGCGCGAACTCCTGCCACTCTCCGTCCAACAGGAGGTCGCGAAAGTAGCGGCTCTCTGTGCCCACGCCGGCCAGCAGTTCATCTGCGCCGATACCGTCGAACACCGAACGCGTCCCGTGCTCTGCCGCGAGTCGGTAGGCGTGCCACTGACCGATGAGGTCCTGACCGAGTAACGGTTCCCCCTGGACCGTCACGACCGCGTCGACAGCCTGCCACGCGTCCGCGGGTCGGATCGTCGCCGTGTGACTCTTGAGACCTGCGTGTGCCACCACCGCATTCACATGACGCTCCTCCGTGAGGTCGGGATCCGCGTGCAAGATCGAGAAGCTCGGCAGCGGTCGAGTGCCTGCGAACTCAGCGGCGATTACCGCGAGCACGGAGGAGTCGAGTCCTCCCGAGAGCAGGGCGCCCGTCTCGCCCGGCGTCCCCCGACGCCTCACGGCGGTGACCAGCAGCGTCTCGAATCGCCGCGCCGCGTCGGTGAACGGCGGTGGGGACATGGTCCACCCCCGCAGTGCCCGAGGGTCCCAATACCGGTCGATCTGGACGCGCGGGGCGCCTTCCGTGGCGCGCTCGATGCGCAGCATCGCCCCCGCGGCAATCGACTGCACGCCGCGGAAGAACGACAACTCCGGTGTGGTGGGAGGGAAGCCGTTCAGGAACTCCCCGAACCGGACCGGCTCGATCTCCGGTCCCGCGGGTTGGGCGCGCGCGACGGCTTTCGGCTCGGACGCCACCAGAACGTGATTCCCGTCAGCAGAGTAATACAGCTGTCCGATGCCGAGGTGGTCCCGGGCTGCGAAGGACCGGTCCTGCTCGAGGTCGCACACGATCAGGGCCCACTGGCCCTCGAGCCGCTCGACGCACGCCGGTCCCCAGCGCTCGTACGCTCGCGCGACGACAGCCGAAGTCTCGGCGTCGGGCGGCACATCGAGCTGGTCGGCGAGGGCGGCGCGGTTCGTGAGGAACCCATCGACCGCTGCCCAGATCCGACTGGGTGGGTCCCGTCGGTCGGCGCCCGGACCGCGGAAGGCAGCGCCGACGGTCGGGGCCCATTCGGTGGAATGCGGCTGGACGGTAAGCGGCCCGGTCAAGGGGTTCGCAGTCGCACCAGACGAGAGGAGCCAGTGCCCACTGGGTCCCCGGTGCGCCTGCGCGCGGTCGAGGCGCGCGAGCAGCCCAGCGACATTCGCGTCATCGACGCCGACGGCGAGGGCCAGACCTGCCATGTCAGCCCGCTCCCGGACAATTGAATGTGGGTCGGCTCACCTTGAAAAATCGACTAAATCTATAGAGATTATGCAATCCACCGTTAAGGAATGAATGCGATGAGCGCGGTCTATCAGCGAGCCCAGGGCATCGAACAGGCGCCAATGGAGGGCGAAACGCTGCTCTACCATAAGGATACGAAGAAGTTCTGCCGCCTGGACGGGACGGCGGCGTTCATGTGGGAACGTCTCGAGCAGCCACGCTCCGTGGCCGAACTCGCGACGGACATTTCCGAAGCGTACGATGGAGTCGAATTCGACCAGGCACAGGCGGATGTCCAGGCGGCGGTGGAGGAGCTGGTGCAGCTTTCGATTGTCGACAAGACCTAACGCGACAGGAGTGATGATGGCACAGTCTTCCAAGCAGCAGAAGCGGGGTCAGTACATTGCACCGGCCGTCACGGTGCTCACCGAAGAGGAAGTCCTCGAGGTCTTCCAGATCACCACCGCGGGGATGAGCGGCTGGTGGATGATGTAATCTGACGTCCCACGTCGTGGGTGGCGATGTTGCATGGTGGGCGGCAGCGGATTCGCTGGCCGCCCGCCTTGCTGTTATGCCGGTTCCTCGAGACAGATGCTGGTATCGATTCGGCGACGCGTTTGTGTCAATACGGACCGGTGACGGCTCGTTTTTGGACCGCTTCGCTGTGCTATTCGGTGGGTGCACCGTGGAGGCACCGCAAGCGGGTCTGCCAACAGTCGAGGCAACGGTAACGGTCGATCCGGGGAGAACCGGCGTGTTGCTCTCCGCCGACGGGGAGCCGCTGTCCGACCCCGCAGGGTTCACCGAGGCGATCTTTGCCGATGACGGAGTTCGCCGCGTGGGGGGCGAGGGCGACTGGGTCGGATTGGCGTCCACGGCCGATCCCCGGTGGCAGATGGCGGTGCGGGGCTCAGACCTTGTCGTCGCGCCCGACGCCCCGTGGCCCTATGTCGCGGGTGCCGTTCTGGTCCATCGTGCCATGTGCGTCCAGCCCGATGTGCTGTTCGTGCATGCAGCGGCCGTCGAGCTCGGGGGAACTGGTGTCCTCCTCGTCGGCGCTCGAGAAGCGGGCAAGACCACCCTGTCGGTTGGGCTCGCGGCCCGAGGTCACGGGTTCCTGAGTGACGAGGTGGGGGCCATCCGACTCGACGGCCCGTCGCTCCTGCCCTTTCCGAGAGCCGCAGGCGTCCGGCCGGGCCCGCTCGACAGCGCGGCGGAACCGCTGCTCGAGGCTCCCGGCCTTCCGGTCGAGCGCTTCGCCGATGGGAGTACAAAGACGCTGGTCGCCGCCGACGCTCTCAATACTGCTCCGCTCGGCGAGCCGGTGCCGCTGGAGCACATTGTGATTCTCGATGGACTGGCTGACGAACCGAGCCTGACGGCCCTCGCGGCCGACTCGACGAACGTGCGGTACGTGGCACCAGTGAAATCAACGCCCGTTTCAGCGGCGTCGGGACTCAAGATGCTGCGCCTCTTCAAGCTCGCGTCCGCCGTTCAGTGGCACCGGTTGACCGCGGGTACCCCGCAGGAGACCATTACACTCATCGAACGTAGCTTTGGGGGAACATGATTACGCTGGTTAAGGAACGGGCGGATTGGGTCGCGACATTCCGACACATGTCGGTCTTCCTGATGGAGACGTTGGCACGGTGGGTCCCGACCACCCCGGAACTGGAAGTCAAGATTCTCATGGGGCGGCACATTTGGGAGTTCGCCCAGCACGCCGATCAGTTTGGTCGGCGCACGCACGAGTTGCGCGCCGCGATGCACTTCACGCGGGAGCCGGTCGTGCCCTACCTTCAGGCCCTGCGGACGCTTGCCTCGACGAGCGAGACCGGTGACCGCATCGACGGCTTTTATGACGTCGCGTTGCCCGACCTGGTGTCCCGCTACCGAAGCTACCTCGACCAGACGGACACGATGGTCGATGAGCCGTCGGTGCGCATTCTCGAGCGGGTGCTGACCGACATCGATCGCATGCAGAGTGAACGGGATGCCATGCGGCGTGAGCGGCCCGAGCTGCCCGCTGGTCGGGCCGACTGGCTCGATGCTCTGCGTGCGGCAATGACCGGGGTGTCGGACTTCGTCGACTATCGCGAGCGATAGGGGAACGCCATGTCCCAGGAAACGAAAGTCGCCCGCGGCGTAACGCTCCGAAAGGACCCGGCCCGGGAAGCGTGTTTCGATGTCGTCCATCACGACATCGATATGAAGAACTGGCCGGGGGTGGAGGGGGAGGCGGGACGCGAAAAACTCCATCGGCACATGAACAACGAGACGGGTGCCGTCGAGATTGCGGCCCAGTGTTTGGCGGACTACCCCGACGCGCCGTGGGACTTGCGGATGCGTCTCGCTCGACAGTGCGCCGACGAATCCAGGCACTCCGAGGTGCTCTTGCGGCGGCTCCGGCAGATGGGGGGTGACAAGGGTGAGTTTCCCGTTGCCAACTTCGAGTGGGGTGTGACCCTGATGATCGACAATCTGCCCGGACGCCTCGCCATTCAGAACCGGACGTTCGAAGCGGGCTTGATCGACATCTTGGGCACGTTGCGCAAGGTGTGGCGCAAGGTCGGGGATAACACGACGGCCGATGTGCTCGACGGCATTCTCGCCGACGAAATCACACACGTCCGGTTCGCGAATCAGTGGATTCGCCGTATGACTGAAGAGAACCCGATGGTTCTCCTGCAAGTGGCGAAGGCCGTCCGGTTCCTCGCCGAGGCCAACGGGGCCATGCAGGTGGACGAAGATGCGGTCGACGCTGCGGGAACCAAGGTACAGGAGCACAAACTTCAGGTCGAGATCAACGTCGAGGGTCGGCTCGAGGCCGACTTCACCGAGGAAGAGGTCATGGAGGTGCTGAAGAAGGCCGGATTTCAGTCGATCTTGCCGGGCCGGGGGAAGCGTGATGGCGAGCGCTAGCGTACCCGACCCCGCCTTGTTCGGCGACGGCCCGGCCCGCGACGACCGCTTCACGGTCGTCGACCAGTGGGCGGACTGCGTCAACCTGCCGGAGGACGATCCCGAGCATGAGATCGAGTTCTATCATCGGCAGATGAACGAGGAGCTGAATGTCCTCGAGAACTGTGCCCGCAACCTGGTTGAGTTTCCCGACGTGGAGTGGGGGATTCGCAAGGGCATTGCGCGGCAAGCGGCGGACGAGGCCCGCCACACCGCCGCGTACAAGCGCCTGTATGAGAGGCGCGGTGGGAAGATCGGTCGCTATCCGATCATGAACTTCCAGTACAAGATCCTCGGGCGCATCGACAACCTGCCGGGTCGGTTTGCGGTGGAGAACCGGACGTTCGAAGCGGACGGCCTGGATGCGGTCACGCAGGCGATTCGGGACGCGAAGGCGGCGGGCGACGATGAGGTGGTCGCCATGTACGAGATCCAGCAGGCGGACGAAGTACTGCACGTCAAATACGCCAACCAATGGATCCACAAGCAGGTGGCCCTGGACCCCGGTGTGGTGATGCAGGTTATTCGGGCGGTGTCAAACGCGCTCAAGGGGTTGGCATGGGTGACGGCGCGCGGCGGCGGTGAGGTGACGAAGTACCCGATGGCGGTCGAGGAACGGATCGAGGCGGGCTTCCCGCAAACCGCGGCCGAGCGCACACACGAAAAGAACGAGGAGCGGCGGCGGGCTATTCTCCAGCGGCAGGCCGCATCCTGAGGTTCGCAGGCGGACTCTCGGCAGGACGATGACGACAGTCGCGGCGTCCCATGGGCCAGCAGTGGGTGTGACGGCGGCGCGCGGCTGGATTCAGTCTCCCCCGTTCGATCTGGGGTTGTTCATTCTGTCGCCGCTGATCGGGACGCTTGCCGTCCTCTGGGCGCTGACGTTGCCCGGAGGAACGGTGATGGTGGCGGCCGTCACCTTTCTGCTCGCCATTCCCCATTACATGTCGTCGTTCAGCTTCTTCTTCGGTGACGACAACCGACAGTACTACCGGCGGCACCTCGCGCTCTTCTACGGCGGACCGGTCGTGATCGCGACGTCGGTGCTTCTGCTACGGGGTTCTGGAGCGCACACTCCCGTCATGGTGACGATGTTCGTGTGGAACATCTTTCACGTCAGCCAACAGAGTCATGGTATCCTCTCGATCTACCGACGTCTGAACAACGGGCCACCTGCCGAGCGATCGGTGGCGCGTGTGGCCATCCTGTCGGTTAACGCGACGATGGCCTTCTGGCACGCAGATCGATTTGCGCCATTGTATGGCGTGCTCAGCTCGGTGCACCCAGTCCTACCGTGGGTACTGCCGGCCATCACGTTGCCCATCGCCGTCGCCTCAGTCGGGCTGCTAGCATATCGCTTGCTCCGGCGGTCGCACGCGCTCAGCGTACCCGAAGGCGCGTTCTTGGCAACCAGTCTGCTCCTGTTCCATCCCTACCTCTGGGTCGAGGATGCGGGGCTCGCCACGCTCGGCATGTTGATCGGGCACTTCATCCAGTACCTGGCAATCGTGTGGCTGCTCAACCACCGGAAGTACGTGTCCGCCGCCGGCTCCGCTCCTCAGCGCCTGCTCGCGCGCATGAGCGCCAACCCGCGAACCGTTGTAGCCACGGTCATTGGGGTCGGACTGCTGATCTTCCTCGGTGAGCGAACGACAGCCCTGCTGGGGGCTCCGATGGCCTACATCATCGCGTGGAATTCGCTCGCGCTCATTCACTTCTACATCGACGGCCTCGTATGGGCGTTCCGTAATCCCCATGTGCGCCAGACCGTCGGCCCGTACCTGATGCCTGCGTCGCACATCCGCGCGGCGTGACGCTCGGGATGTGATGTCCACCGACGACATCTACGTCCCGCCTCAACAGCTCCGCGCCCGGATCGACCTGTTGCGCCGCAGCGGTCGCGAGATCGAGTCGGTCATTGATGGGGCGAGCATGGAGCCTGCGATCCTCAGCGGCGCGCGAATTCGGATCGAGCCACGGACGGCTCTGCCGTCAGTCGGGACCACGGTCGCGATCGTAACGCCGGGAGGCCTCGTCGCACACCGCCTCGCGGCGCGCGGTTCCATGCCCTGGAACCGTCGCTTCGTTCTGACCCAGGGAGACGGCCTGGTGCTCTGTGATCCGCCGGTCCCCATCGAACTGATACTCGGGCCGGTGACGGCGCGGCACCAGGACGAGGAGTGGCGCGCGGTACCGCCTCGTTCGCCGTTGGCTCGGGCGGTGACCTGGCGAAGTTCCCTCTGGCGGACGGTCGTGCGTCTGGCGCTCGCACTGCATCCCCGCCTTGCTGCTGCGCTGGTGCGGATCTCGCTGCGCGGCCGAGTGAGTCCGGTTCGATGGGTGAGCTGACAGCGATCCGAGTGGCCGCCGAGGCGATGGCAGTCCGCGCCCTCGCCATCGACATCCTCGGGCCTCAGGAGGAAATCGACGCAGCCCGGTGGGCCAGGGCGGTGGAGGCGTCACCGGTGGCGTGGGACGTGTTCCTCCGCACCGAGCGCTGTGCCGCTCTTGTGGCGGCGAGGCTGGAGCGGGTCGACCGCCTGCGAGACCTGCCGGAGGAGGTGCGACAGCCGCTGGCTAAGCACCGGCGCGTCGAGTCGCTGCGGGCGCTCCGTGCTCGTGCGCAGCTGGACGAGATTGGAACGGCGGCAACGGAACGGGGGTGGCGGGTCCTCGTGTTGAAGGGTGGCGTGCCCCTGGCACGCGGGTCGAGCCTCGTACTGGGTCTTGCCGACCTCGACATGCTCGTGCCCGCAGGCGATATGCCGGCAGTGATCGCCTGGCTCCGTACGCGCTCAGCAGGCGAGGGGCGGTACGCATCCACCAGGCACGCCGCCGCCCAGTACATTGACGGCGCCATGCCTGTCGAAGTGCATCACACCACTGAAGCGGATGGGACTCCCACCCCCGACCATGTGTGGAAGCGTGCTGTTGCGGTGGCACCTGGCCTGCTTGGACTCGAACCGGTGGAACATGCCTGGTACCTGTGCTACCACGCCACTGCGGCTCACTTCAATCGACGCGGCCGGCTGCGTGATGTCGTACTGCTGTCGGATGGGCTGGGAGCGTGCTCGCTGGATGAGCGAGCCGAAATCCGCCGGCGCACGCGCGCCGATCGCTTCGCCAAACCGCTTGGCCTGTACTTCGACATGGCCGAGGCCGTTGCCAATGAAGCACCGGTGGTGGATGCCTTCCAGTCGGTCGCATTCTCGCGGTACGCCATGTACGAGATCATGCGGCGGGCAGGTCGACGCCGCGTCTTCCTCGAGGTTCACCAATTGGTGCAGTGGGTGTTCGCCATCCAGGCCGGTCGCGAGGAGCGCCGCTCGCTGTGGGCCCGACTGCTGGTACCGTCGACCGGGCCGTCTGCCTACCGTATCGTCGGGTCGGTGGAGCGCCTGAGTCCCCCGATCGGCATGCTATGGCGGCGCGCCGTGCGCCTCATGCATCGGGCGATCCTGTGTCTCATTGCCTGGCCCTTGGCCCTCTGGATCGGACGCGCCTGGAGACGGTTCGCTCGACAAGCCGAGGGGCGCCTCGACCGGACCGGGTAAGTCCGATCGAGGCTCCCGTGCTGCTTACTGCTTCTTCAGCAGCCTCTCAATTTCCTCAGGCACGGCGAACACGGCGGGATCGACGGTATCATAGTCGACGGCGCTGACGGTAATGACCTGTTCCACCCCCGCCGTCCGCTGCACCATACGCGTCGGAATCATGATCCCGCCGAATTCCTGATAGTCGGACAGCACGGTGGTGGTCTCCATCGGGCCCATCGGCGACTCTTGCGCGCGGATTCCCCCCATCAGAAGGCCGCTCGCGACGTCATAGAACTCGACGTATTCTTCACCCCACCGCGTCACCACGCGGACCTTGTGGCACATCTTTCCCTCGAACTCCGTGTCCTCGACGACCTCCGCGGTGTCGACGTACGCCTCGACGTTGAGTGGACCGAGGAAGTCCGCCTCCTGGCGCATCTGGTTGAGCGCCCTTCCCTCGAGGACCGACGATCCCACCGCCGGGTTGATGGTCCAACCCACCTCACCGTTGAAGCCATTGTTCACCGTGCCAAAGCCGGGGATGTCGACGCGAATCGCAATCCGGTTTGGCGCCGCCGCGAACACCTCCAGGTCTCCGTCGATGCCCTGGGACGGCATGAGGAACTGACCGACCACGTGTGTCGACGTGTACTGTTCGAGCGCAGCCCGCCCGCCCATGGCCTCGATGTAGCGCGCGTACACGCCGTGCGCGGCAAGCGACGGCGCGACGGCCGGTTCCATGCTTCGCGTGGTGCCGCTGCTGGCGCACCCCAACAGACTCACGACAGCCGCCAGCGCGACTCCGCCCGTCACCCGCCTGTGTCGATGACTCATCTGGTGCCTCCCGTTGTGTCCTGTCTGCGTTTGTATGTGGCGACGCGTGACCATGGATGCAACGACAGTCGGCCGCCATTGTCCACCTTCCTCGCACCGCCGACTCCACTCACCGCTACACGTAAGCATAGCTGCTTATTCGCGAGTTCCGCCGGCGCACCGAGCCGATGCACCCAAATCCGCCTGTCCGACGAAAGCTGTCGGGGTTGGCAAGACCCGCACTGCTCGGTAGCTTGCGCCCCTTCGGCTTCCCCCAGCTTTGAGGAGTCCTCTATGCGGTTCGGCGTTGCTCTTTCGGCCTTCGTTATCACTGCATCCACCCTCGTCGCCCAGCAAGACGTTCAGATCCAGACCGTGGCGGTCGGGCCCGGTGTGCACATGCTTATCGGCCAGGGCGGGAATATCGGCGTTTCCTCCGGGACCGACGGTGTGTTCGTAATCGACGACCAATACGCACCGCTCACCGAGAAGATCGTGGCGGCCATTCGCGGGTTCAGCGATGAGCCCATTCGATTCGTGGTCAACACCCACTGGCACGGGGACCACGTTGGCGGAAACGAGAACATGGGGAAGATGGGCGCTCTCATCGTCGCGCACGACAACGTGCGGCAGCGCATGAGCGTCGAGCAGGTCATGGAAGCGCTGGGGCGCACGGTGCCGCCGTCGCCGGAGGAGGCACTTCCCGTCGTCACGTTCAACGAGACCGTCACCTTTCATCTGAACGGGGATGAGCTCCACGTGTTCCATGTGCCGCATGCGCACACCGATGGTGACGCGATCATTCACTTTCGCGGGGCGAACGTGATACACATGGGCGATACCTTCTTCAATGGCACCTACCCGTTCATCGATATCGGGAGCGGTGGGGACGTGAACGGAATGATCGCTGCCGCGGATCAGGTGTTGGCGATCGCCGACGACGAGACCAAGATCATCCCGGGTCACGGGGCGCTCGCGACGCGAGGCAACCTCGAGCGTTTCCGGGCCGTGCTGGCCCTGGCGCGCACCAGGGTGGCGGCCGCCATCGCCGACGGGTCGACACTCGACGAGATCAAGGCCGCGAATCTCATGGCCGATCATGACGAGGCCTGGGGGCAAGCGTTCATCAACCCCGAGCGGTTCGTGGAGTTCGTGTACCAGAGCCTCCAGCGCGAGCACCACTAGGTCGCTGCGTGCTGCGGCCGTCAGGACCGTTGTGATCCCCGTTACGGCCGGACGCGAGCGAAGCGCTACCGTCTAGGGTATCCCTAGGAAACCACTGGGAGCGCAGCGTGCGAGTTGGTGTCACCTGTGTCGGCGTCGTTGTGGGTCTGGCGTTGTGTGTGTCGGCTTGCGAGACGGGACCAGCCGAGGCACCCGCCCCGGGGATCCTCGAGACCCTGGTCGGCGCCGGAGACATCGCAAAGTGCGGTGACGACGGCGATGAGGCCACGGCAAGACTCCTCGATAGCATCTCGGGCACCGTGTTTACGGCGGGTGACAATGCGTATTCCAACGGCAGTGCGGGAGAGTTCGCAGACTGTTACGATCCCTCGTGGGGCCGACACAAGTCACGCACGCGACCGTCACCGGGAAATCATGACTACCGTACACCGGGAGCGGCTGGCTATTTCGCCTATTTCGGCGCGAACGCGGGTGACCCGAATCGGGGCTACTACTCCTATGAGCTGGGTGTGTGGCACGTCTTGGCTCTCAACAGCAACATCGACATGTCACCGCACTCGCCACAGCTGGAGTGGCTGACGGCGGACCTCTCGGCAAGCAGTATGCTGTGTACCGTCGCCTATTGGCACCATCCCCGCTTTAGCTCGGGGACCCATGGGAACGACCCCTCCGTCGCAGATCTGTGGGAGGTGTTGTACGCTGCAGGGGTCGACGTCATCATCAATGGTCACGATCACGACTACGAGCGTTTTGCTCCGCAGACTCCTGCGGGCGATCTCGATCGCAGTCGCGGCATTCGGCAATTCGTCGTCGGCACCGGCGGCGCGAGCTTGCGAGACTTCGACGCGATTGCCTCTCATAGCGAAGTCCGAATCAGCCGCGCGTTCGGCGTGCTCAAGCTGACCTTGCGAGCGACCGCGTACGAGTGGGAGTTTGTCACCGACGACGGCCAAGTTGGGGACATGGGTGGGTCGCTCTGCCACTAGCGGGATCGCCCGCCAGCGCCGCACGGCGGGTGGGAAGGAGAACGGTGACGACGATCACGCAGGAGGACGGCGAGATCACTTAGGTTGGCCTCTGGCTCCTTGCGGGCTGAACACCGGAACTCCGCCTCAGACTCTGGAGAGGTCGACAATGACCCGTGCTGCCGCCGCCACACTCGCTGCCTGCTGCATGGTGCTCGCCTTCGCACCGCGAGCCGTCGCGCAGGAACGTGGCAAAGGGAAAGAACGAACCGTGCACGCCGATGTGTCCGTGTCGGTGGGCTTCTCGGTGACGGAACGGCGCATCGTCACCGAGTATTTCACCGCGCACGCGTACGACGCGAGGGCGTTGCCGCCCGGGATCGCGAAGAACCTTGCTCGCGGCAAGCCACTTCCGCCGGGTATCGCAAAGCGACAGCTGCCCGCAGCGCTGGCAACCCGCCTCCCACGCCGACCGGGTCTCGAGATCTCAATAGTCGGTGATCGCGTCGTGCTGCTCGAAGCCAGCGGCCTCGTCGTGGACATTCTGGCCGGAGTGCTCAACTGACGCGCCGAACAGCCGTTACGGCATCGTCAGCACCGCTCCGAACAGATCGATCGCGTACCACAGATTCCCGATGCGGAGGTTCTCATCGGGCGCGTGCTGGTTGTCATCGTGGTTTGCCACCGGTACGATCACCGCAGGCTTGCCGAGAAGATCGGTGAAGAGATAGAGCGGCAGCGATCCACCCATTCCCGGCAGCAGGACGAGTTCGCGATCGGTCGCTCGTCGGGCGGCTTCCACCAGTTGCCGGACGATCGGCAGACCCATCGACGTGCGCGCTGCCGGGTACCCGCCTCTGCGTACTACCTTCGCGATGCGCGCGTGCCGAAGCCGCATTTCGAGATCGGGGTCCTCGCGCACGATGTGGTAGCCTTGCCGGCGGATGTGTGCCTCCACCAGGTCCTTCATGTGATCCGGATCGTTGCCCTTGACCAGCCGGATGCCCAGCGTAGCGGTCGCGGTCGAGGGAATGACGTTCCGTGCGAGCGCACCTACGTTGCCACTCGCGAGCCCGCGCACGGTGAGTGCGGGCAGCAGCAACCGCTCCGCCAAGGTGGCCGGATCGCCCTCGGTCCTGGCCAGACCCAGCTCGCGCTTGAGTTCCGCGTCGTAGGCCGGAAGTCGGGCGAGCGCATCTCGCTCGGCGTCGCCTAGTGGCTCGACGGTGTCGTAGAATCCGTCCACCAGCACGCGGCCATCGTCGTCCTTCATGCTCGCCAGGAGACCGGCCAGCATCTGCCCGGGCACGGGTGCCCAGTTCCCATAGTGACCGGAGTGCAGCGAACGAACGGGCCCGTAGACCGTCACTTCGATGCCGGTGACACCGCGGACGCCGAACGCCAGCAGGGGCCGGCCGCTCTGATGCACGGGACCGTCCAGGAATAGCCAAGCGTCGATGCCGGCCAGCCGGTCGCGATTGGCCTCGAGGTAGGCACGGAGATGGGTGGAGCCGGCCTCTTCCTCCCCTTCGAAGAACAACACGAAGTTGGATGTGGGGTGGATGCCCGCGTCCCGAAACGCCCGCAACACCGCAAGCAGTGCGCCGATCGGAACCTTGTCGTCACCGGCGGAGCGGGCGTAGATACGCCACTCCGGATGGATCACCTCGCCGGTGACCGGAAACGCCCGCTCGACACCGCCGGCATCCATGGCTCGGGTGTACAGGACGGGGTTCCATGGCCCGTGGGTCCAGCGGCTCGGGTCGGCCGGTTGGCCATCGTAATGTGCGTAGAGCGCGAGCGTCCTCGTGGCCCCCGGTACCGTCAGCTCTCCATAGACGATGGGCGACGCGCCGGGCACGGTGAGAAGCTCTGCTCGTACGCCTAGCTCACGCAGCGCGTCGTGCAGGTACGCCGCGTTGCGAACGATCCCTGCGGTGTCCGACGCCACGTTTGGCAGGGCAAGCAAGGCCGCAAAGTCCCCGATGATCTCCGCGCCGTAGCGCTCCCGATGGGCGCGGGCCACGGCCAGCCCGTCTTCCTGTGCGAACGCAGTGCACGGGGAAGCGAGCGCCGTGCCGAGCCCGACAAGTGTTGCTTTGAGCCAGCGTGCCGGAACGTGCATCTTTCCTCCAGCGGGTCCGGAGAGGTTGGCGAAGCGTACCAGGATCGTAGCGCGCGAACGCCGGGCGTCGCAACCGGGTCGGGAGGAGCACGTTATGCCAGTCGGCATAGTCCGCAACAGGGTCGCGCAGCTGGCCCGCTCGTCCCACGTAGGGGTCTGTGAACCTGGGGCGCATAGGATGATGGGTGCAAGTGTGAGGCGGTCGGCTCTACCGTTTGTCGCCGTCGCGGTGGCGGTGACGACCGGGATCTCCGCGCAGGAGCCGGCGCGGCGATCGCTGCCGCTTCGCGGCGCGCTGCAGGCGGAACTCGAACGACTGCATGCTGAGAGTGGGGCGCCCGGGGTCACGGCCGGCATCGTGCTCGCGGACGGAACGTCGTTCGGATTGGCTGCGGGAATGGCCGACACGGTACGGGGCATTCCCATGACCCCGTCGAGCCGCATGCTTCAGGGGAGCGTAGGTAAGACGTACGTCGCGGCGATCGCGATGCAGCTCATCCATGCCGGAGTGCTCGACCTCGATGCCGAGGTTTCCACCTATCTCGGAGGCGAGCCGTGGTTCGCGCGCCTTCCGAACCATCGGGACGTCACCGTCCGACAACTCATGAACCACACGAGCGGGATCATCCGCTACGAGTTCGACGACCGGTTCATCGCCGACCTCCTCGCCGATCCCGGCAGGGTGTGGCAGCCCACCGAGCAGGTGGCGTATCTGTTCGATTCCGAGGCGCCGTTCGCCGCGGGGGATGGCTGGGAGTACTCGGACACGAACTACATCATCCTTGGCATGGTACTCGAGCGGCTCACTGGAACCGCCTACTACGACGAGCTACGCCGACGCCTCCTCGAGCCGCTCGGCTTGGCCAATACCGTACCGTCCAACTCCAGGAGGATTCCCGGTCTGGTGCAGGGCTATGCGGGCGCGGAGAACCCGTTCGGGATTCCTGACGCCGTGCTGGTGGATGGCGAGTTCGTGATCAACCCGCAGTTCGAATGGACTGGAGGTGGCATCGCCTCGACCGCCGTGGACCTGGCCCGCTGGGGAAAGCTGTTGTACGAGGGTGTTGCGTTCGACGCATCGATGCTGCCCGTGATGCTCGACGGCGTGCCCGCGCGGCTCGGCCCGAACACGCGGTACGGGCTCGGCGTGATCCTGCGTGCCACTCCCCTTGGCGCGAGCCAGGGGCACAGCGGGTTCTTTCCGGGCTACCTGACCGAGATGGCCTATTTCCCCGACCACGATGTCGCCGTTGCCGTGCAGGTCAACACGAGCGATTTCCGCGGCATCCGGTTGAGTCCGGGGAGAATCCTACTGGCGCTCGCAAGCATGGCGGCGGAAGCGCGGGACTGACCCTACAAATCGCGGTATTGCTTTCCGATCCGTCGGTAGGCCTCCCGAAACGGCATGCCGTCCTTCACCAGTCTGTAGGCTTCCTCGGTTGCATACAGATCCTCGCTCATCGCTGCCCTGCAGGCTTCGGCGTCGACCTCCACCTCGCCGACGGCGCGAGTCATGATCTGAAGGCACGCCAGCGTCGTATCGAACCCCCTGAAGAGGGGTTCCTTGGTGAGGCCGAGGTCGCGCTGATACCCGGTCATCAAGTTGCCGATGAGGTTCTTCACCTTGAACTCCTCGGCTGCTACGACGTGATACTGACCCCGCACCAGCTCGAGGACGTCGGCGTTCTTCTTCTGCGGCATGATCGACGAGCCGGTGCACAGGTGTGTCGGGAGCCGAAGGAATCCGAACTCGGTCATCGAGAACAGCAGGAGATCGGTCGCCAAACGGTTGAGGTCGAACATGATCTCGGTCAGGACCGAGAGGATGATCCCCTCGTACTTCCCCCTGCTCATGTGGGCATGGATCGGGTTTTCCTGCACGCTGGCGAATCCCATGGCTTCCGCGGTCGTCGTGCGGTCGAGTTCGAAGACGGGGACTCCGTATCCGGCGCCGGTTCCGAGTGGCGACTGATCGATCAGTGTCAGGATGGAGTCGAGGAGGAGCCGGTCGTCCCTCGCCGCCGCGGCGAACGCGGCAAGCCAGGTCCCCACCGTGGTCGGCATCGCTCGGCGCATGTGAGTGTAGCCCGGCATCGGCACCGAACCGTGGGTCTCCGACTGGGCGGTCACGGTGTGCTCGAAGTGGCCGAGGAGTTCGCGAACACGTCCCAGGGCCTCCTTTTCGTACAGGCGCAGGGCTGTGAGGACTTGATCGTTGCGTGACCGTCCGAGATGGATCTTCTTTCCCGCCTCGCCCACGCGATCCGTGAGCCATTCTTCGATCGCGGTATGGCAGTCTTCCTGTTCCCGCTGGATCGTGAATCCGCCCTCGCCATGCATTTGCCGGATCTGCTCGAGCCCCGCCACGAGCTGCTCCCGTTCGGCAGGGTCCAGCGCGCCGATCTGCTCCAGCATGGTCACATGCGCAATTGACGCACTGCAATCGTACGGCACGAGCCGCTGGTCGAGCATGTATTCGTTCCCCGCCGAGAACGCCAGGACGGCTTCGTCCACGCGGTCGCCTTTGTCCCAGAGGGTCATCATTCGATCCCCCAGTGCTTGTGTTTCTTATGCATGATGGCGCTGTGCGCCATCAGCCGGATGGCGTTGATCTTGATGAACCCCTCGGCGTCCTGCTGCTTGTAGCCGCCTTCGAGGTGCATGCTGGAGAGCTCCTGATCGTACAGGGACGACGAACATTCGCGGCCAACCGCCATCACGTTGCCTTTGAACAACTTGAGACGCACGGTTCCGTCGATGACCTCCTGGCTCTTGTCGATGGCGGCCATCAGGAAATCCATCTCCGGACTGAACCAGAAGCCGTAGTAGATCAGTTCCGAAAGCTTGGCGGTCAGCATGTTCCGCAGCCGCATCACCTCGCGGTCCATCGCGATCCCCTCGATGTCCATGTGCGCGACATGCAGGATGGTCCCGCCGGGCGTCTCGTAGATCCCACGTGACTTGATCCCGACAAACCGGTTCTCGACCATATCCATACGACCGATCCCATGGAGTTTCCCAAGCTCGTTCAAGTACTCGAACAACTCGAGCGGTTGAGACTTGGTGACCCCGTCGTCCAGGTTCTTCACCATGACCGGAATGCCATCCGCGAACGTGATCGCGATTCGTGCCGGCATATTTGGAGCGTGCTCCGGCGCATTCGTTCTCGAGTACACCTCCTCCCCAGCCTCGTACAGCGGATCCTCGAGAATACCGGCCTCGTGCGAGAGGTGCAGCAGATTGTCGTCCTCGCTGAAGGGTTTTTCCTTCGTCGCCGTGACGTCGATGCCGTGCCGCTCCGCGAACTCGAGC
>JBDHAB010000158.1:0-2061 GCA_039588295.1 Gemmatimonadota bacterium | reverse complement strand
TCCCCGATCAGCGAAGCGACCAGTTGATGGTCGAGGTCAGAATGGGGCGATGGATACCGCTTGAGGCGGTGAATCTGCCCCTTCACCACGAACGTCAGCCGGATGCCGTCAGTACTCGGGCTGGTCATCTCGTGTCTCCAGAGGGGTCCGCGGCGACAAAAAACTGTTGGGCAACTTGGTTGCACGCCGTGTCGTAGACCGCATTCACCAACTGCTGCAGTCTGCCCTGCAGTTCTTGTTCCCACATAGACCAATCTGGGGGGCTATGTCGCCATGCCGCATCGTTGGCCGTGGATTTGGCCATCATGAGCGTGTCTGACACAAGGTCGCTCGCATCTTCATTGAATGACCGTTTGGTGTCCTGCATTTGCTCAGTCACGGCGTAGATCGCAGCACCTGTCTCTGGGTCGTGAATCTTCCATTCACCCATGATTCTCAATACTCCACTTCATCCTGTCGTGTCTCTCCAGGCTTGAGCAGCCACTCCCGCCAGTCCGGGCAGTTGTGGTCGTGGATGAGCCGGTGGCAGTGCGGGCAGAGGTCCACGCAATCGCCGTCCTTGCCGCCCCGTGAGCGGAGCACGACGTGGTGGCTCTCCGTCCATGCCCATTTGTGGCACCGCTGGCAGCGTTTCACGGCATGATCCACCGAACGATCTCGTGACCAGCCCCACGATCCACACGCCCATAAAGAGCAGATTCAGGCCGATGATCGCAGCCGCTTTGATCCAAGTTCGGAACATTCCCGGCTTCATGGGTCGAGATCCGAAACAGCATCGGCCCGGTTATCTGCCACGTCCACGAGACGCAGGTAAGCACCGAAGCTGATGACCTGTTTCCGGTTCATCACAAGGGACAGGTACGTCGCTGAAAGCCCGGAAACGCGGGCGATCTCGCGTAGGGACATGCCGTGGCGGTCGTGCAGCTTCGTGACGATCATCGGCCCCTCAAACTTCATGTCAGCCCGCAGGTTCTCGCGGTCTGCGAGGTGCTGTCGGAGACGCCACGCCACGTCCAGATGCGGGTTGCAAACGCCGACCGGCTGGTTATGTGTCGCGCCCATCGCGTCCCTCCGTGCCGTGAGGCCGGATTCTCGATAACCCGGCCAATGGTCGTTTCGCATCCGGTCAACTTCACCACGGCTCCTCCGCAAAGTCCGCATAGCCGCACCGTCTCGCCTGCCGGCAGGCCCCGCACAGGGCGCCCAGCTCGTCGCTCTCAACAGGCGTCCCGCACTGGCAGAAGCCCGAGCCCTTCACGGGGGTCGTGTCCTGGGGCTGGATCTCGTCATCGCTGTATGCGGCCCATGCGGCCTCGCAGTCCTCGCAGATCCCGTCTGCGTTGCACGGCTCCCCGCAGGTCCGGCAGTGGTGGAGGCCGGTCATGACTTGTCCTCTTGAATCGTCCCACCGCAGGTCGGGCACTTGTTGGCGGGCAAGACCAGCCGTTCGATTTCCGCCCGAACCTTGTCCTCGGTGACCCCCAATCCCCGAAGGACAGCGCCCGCTATGCCATCCCGCTCGACAAGGAGGCCGAGCAGCAGATGCTCGGTCCCAACCCAATGGTGGCCGAGGAGGACCGCCTCCTTGTTTGCGAGGGCGAGAACTCGATGGCCGCGATCCGTCATTGGTAGATTGCTCATTGTGATCACCCCCGTCCACCGCAGCATTGCAATGACCAGTGCGACTTTTAGCACCCAGATACCGGCCGAGACGATGACGTTGCCGATCAACTGCCCGGTGCTGATCTGTCGCCACCCCGTCTCCGGCGTCATCCAGAAGCCCCTGTGAAACTCACTCATTGTTGATCTCCCGGTAGAGACACCAGATGGAGTAGCAGGCACAGCCGACGACCCCGATCGCAAGGCCCACGATGAACCCGATCAGGAAGGTCATGGCTTGTCCTCATCTACAAAGACAGTGAATAGCCGCTCGTATCGCTCCTTGAGGCCGTTCATCTTGTCCGCCAGTGATTGCATCGCCTCATCGGGAATCTCCGCACGTTCGGCTTTCGGCCTGCGGGCAAGCGATTCCAGCAAGCCAACAAACTCCATCGGATTCAT
>JBDHAB010000157.1:2585-2941 GCA_039588295.1 Gemmatimonadota bacterium | reverse complement strand
CCCTCGTTAGCCGTGACGTAATAGATGTTATCCCATTCGGCAGTAGCAGCGCCGCAGTTGATCGACTTAGCAGAATCAGGATAAAGGTTAGCGCCTATTACGACGTTCCTTAATACGATCCCGCCGGTGACGCTGGTTTTCAGGAGCGCAGCGCCATTACCAGGATTGAAACTGGCAGAGACAAGGTGCGTGTGATCTGAGCGAGCAAATGAAGAGGCGCTGCCCTCGGTATTAATAGAGCCTACAGAAAGACTAGATGCCGCTGCCGCTGTGATAGCGTGTTGGTGGTCGCTGCGGGCGAACGAGGTGGCCACGCCTTCGGAGGCAGAATCATCCGGTTGGATCGTCCCCGCCAC
>JBDHAB010000157.1:0-2548 GCA_039588295.1 Gemmatimonadota bacterium | reverse complement strand
GCGTGTCGGTGATCGCTACGGGCGAACGTTGTGTTGTTGCCCTCGGCGGCAGAGTCGTCGGGCTGGATCGTGCCTGCGGCGGCGGCGTCTATGCCGTGACGGTGGTCGCTGCGGGCAAAGTCGGTATTATTCCCTTCCCAGCGCGTGTCATCCGGCTGGATGGTATTCGGCAACGCCGAGGTGATGGCGTGAGTATGGTCGATGCGCGCCGCAGTCGTGGCCGTGCCTGGATCTGCCGCGTCATCTGGCTCTATCGTCGTCGGGTTCGTGCTATCAAAAAGATTGTCCGGCGTGATGCCGTTCCCGCCCGTCCTGTTCCTGCGGGCGCGGCTGGTAGTCTCTTTGTGGTCTCGTGTATTCTTGCACATAGGTTAGCACCCTCTGGGTAGGTCAAGCTCCGCAGCAGCCGGGAATGAGCTTATAGCCGTCGGGCATCGAAAACTCCACCTCCTCGACGTAAAAGATTCGCTGGCTGTCTAACTGCGCGCCGCCCGCCGGCGTGAGCCCGACCATCGCGCCGCTGTTCTCCACAACGATGTCCGGCTTGATATCAGAGGCACGCGCGGGAATCCCCGCCACGTTAACCAGTTGCCCGTCGCGCCAGTAGTGGGTGACGGACGTGGCGGCCTGGTTATAGTCGAACTTACGCCCTGCATAAACCCCAGCCACATAGGAGCGACCCGCCGTGTCGCCCCGGCACAACAGATCCTCTATTATAATCCACAGACGATCCGGCTGCCCCTGGCAGTACACCGGGACGCTCATCGCGTTAGTGTCGATCTTGCCGGCGGTCACAAACTCCGATTGCCCGACCAGCGTTGTGATCTGCGTCGAGATCGCCGCGCTGGAGATGTTGGACTCGTAATAGCGGCGATTCATCCCGAATATATTGCCCACACAGCGCACTTTGAGGCTGTCGGGCTGGCGGCGACTACGGTCCTCCCGGTGCTCGAATCCGCGCACGCTCACGACCTGCGGAAATGCGCGGTCGGTCAGGATGCGGTCGCGCCGGGCGGTTGCGGAATCGCTGTTGTAATCCTCCGTCACCACGTCGATGTAACCCGACTCGCCGTATAGATCGGAGCTGGCGGTGATCTCAGACCAGGCGGTCGCCGTGGTGGTGCTGCCCTGCCCGGCCCGATATTGGACCTTGACCTTGTTCTGCCAGCGGCTTTCCTCCAGCGTGCGGCGGTAGGTAATGCCGTCCAGCGTCAACTCCGATTTCTTTGACCTGGCAGCCCAGGGCGGTGCGGTAAAGGCTGTCGAGCTGGCGGGAGGTCATCACCTCCTCGGTCAGGGTAAAGTCGGCCTGCCAGTAGCCGCCGACGGCCTTTGTGGTGCGGGTCCAGTCGTCTACGAGAGGCGTCAAGTCCTTCCTGAAATCCGTGCCCTGCGCCAGAGGTTCGTAGAGCCATAAGGAGACCATTACTCGCTCCCCCGCAGGTAGGTCCAACGTGGCACGTAGCGTCCCGCGCTACCCGTGTTTACGTCTATGCGGTCGGTGATGACGGATGATCCAGCGCGGGCGAACGTGATAAACATACGCCCGTCGCCGGGCGGAAGGTAGAAACTTTCGGCATTCGGCGGTGGGCTGGAGAATATCTGCGTTGCGCTGCGGGCCAGCGTTTTAACCCCGTCCTGCGGCGTCATGCCCACTTCGAGCACTAACTGATTCGTGCCCAGGTCTGCGTCTTCCACGTAAAGGAATGCCTCGTCAACGGGAATCAGGCACAGGCAATCCAGATCCAGGTCGCCCGTGCCGCTGGTGCGTTGCGCGTAGACGTGGGCGGTAAACAGTTGGTCGTAGGAGTCGGCCAGCGTCCCGGTCCCGAATCCCGACAGGTCGCGGAACGGTAGGCGCTGCGTGCCCAGCGGGTAGAAATTCCACGCCGACGTGGACACCTCCGCAACGTCGCTGACGATGGACAATCCGCTATTGGCGGTATTTGAGCTGTAATAGGTTTTGACCCGCCAGGTCGAGGCCGTGGGTGCCCGCGAGCGCAGGATGAACAGATGCTCGCCGTAGTGGTCCTGCTCGTTGGCGCTGATGTCCGATAGGCTGACAAACGAGGCCCGGTTCCAGGTGTTGTCCCACTCTGCCGCCGATTCGCTGACCGTGACGTACACCCCGCCTGAGGCGGTGGCCGCGGCTGCGGTCGATGCGTCGGTGCCCAGCGTGCCGCTCTCCAGCTCCCACGTCCCTACAAAGTTCGTGGGCGTGATGCCCTCTTTGGTGCTGCGAATCCCCGTCCATATTCGATCTATCGCGGGCGTGCCGGTGACGTTCGTCACGTCGATCAGCAGGCGCGAGACGCGGGCTCCTACGTCCCCCACCGGATCGCGCACGCTGGTATAATCGTAAGTCGTGACCGCCCCCACCGCTACGTTGCCCGTCGCCATCGTCACACTGACGGTAGCCTCCCAGTACGGGTGGCGCTCGATGACCAACTGCCCGACCATGACGGTCTCTACCGCCGGCACCGTCGCCATCCAGTTGTGATCCGGCTCAAAACGGATCGACTTGACCAATGCCTGCCGGGTATTCGTC
>JBDHAB010000156.1:0-2088 GCA_039588295.1 Gemmatimonadota bacterium | reverse complement strand
CATCGACAACCTTGCCCGACCCGTTGATGCGGATAGCGTCGCCATTGAACTCCCATTCGCCTTTACGCATCCGATCGGCGTAGACATCGACCCTTTTTGAGCTAAGGGAACGATTATTGCCGGCTCTGCTCAGGAGCTCCTGAGCTTTCCTTGGAGATACCGTTACAACCCTTGCTGTAACTGACATCAATCTCACCTCACCTCTAACTGCTCCCGTTTCATCTTCACCACAGCTTGTATGAGTTCAGGCCATGCCGCATCGGCGGGCGCCGCCGCTATGAGCTCCCCGTGCTCACTCAGCAGGTGGTCGACCATGGCCGTATCCTTCGCCGCCTGGATGGCCTGGACAAGCTCCTCGAGGAGCCCCTGTGTCGTCGGTGGCCGGCGCGTCGATTCGCTCGCCGTCTGGAGCCAACAGCTCACCGTGCATCTCGCGTTCCACCTCCACATACTCAAACCCCGGGTCAGACGCCTGCTTGGGTAGCCGAACGATGTAACACGCCAAGTGTTCTGCGTGGCCCATCTCCGTGAGAGCGGCGGCATAGGCCACTATCTGAAGATGCGACTCTGGATAGACCGCCTTGCCCGTTTTCCAGTCTATGACGCCTGGAACGCCATCCACCTCGGCGAGCAGGTCGAGCGTCCCGGCGTACCCGTGCTTACTCGACCACACCGTTTGCTCGATGTGACGGGGCACGAGGTGAACCTGTGCGCGCCAATCCTGCCACGCGCTGAACGCCTGTTTCGCAGCACCCGACGTGAGCGCCGGTTCCGGCCCCGCTTCCTCACCGAGTTCTTTCCGTAACGTCCACTCGATGAGCCCGTGCGTCTCTGTCCCGATGTTGCTTGCTTTCCGTAGCAGGCGCTCGCCTGCCTTCGCCTTGCCGATGCGACCTTTGAGGGTGTTACTCCACGCTTCTCGCCCGAGCTTCGGCGTGGTATGGATGTCGCTGTAAAGCTCGTACGCTTTGCGGGACACCAGTTCCCGCTCCGTGCGCGCCATCCAGTTGAGCAGTGCCGGCTTGTTGATGGCGTTCAGGATGGTGGTAACGGACGGATACCGGCTGGTGCCGTCTTCCGTCGGCACCTCGTACCACCTGCCTGCGTCCGTCGTCATGCGACGGGTGCGCGGGCTAGAACGGGACGGGCTCGCCATTGTCGTCTGTCTCCACATCTGGCCCATTGCCGTTGCGGTCGGGCCTGTCCTTCTTGCGCACGTACCCGTCGCTAACCTCGAGCTTCGGTTCACCCTTGCGGTGCGGTAACACCGCCTGCACGTTCGCCCACACGTTGCCCATGTCCGCAACCGAGTGCATCACCTGTATCTGACAGTTCGCACCGATGAGCTTCTCCAAATCGAAACCCTCGAGCTCCTTGGCCGTGAACTTCTTGCCGCGCCAGCTCTCGAGGTCCTTTCTCAGATTCGAGCGCTGGTTCAGGGAGCGCGTGTAGCGGCGAAGGACCATATGGGGCTGCGGACCGTAATCGTCGTCCACGTGGTCCTCGTTCGTTTCGCTGAGTTGCCAGCGAATCTGCACCATGTCCTTGACACCCCACTGTGTCTCGACGCCGTCGAGCTCCACGACGTCACAGCACACTGCTTGCCACACCCCCTCGGGTGCCGGCGTGAGCGCCGCGCCTTTATCGGCTACGATGATCGACATATCCTATTACCTCATGCCGCCGTGTCGGGCGGCTCATGGGCCCCGTCGTGTTGCCGCACGCCGGGGCTCGTTTCGTTCTGGATGCGGCGCAGGAACTCGACCGCCGTCTCGCACGCCCTCAGCGCACGGGGGATGTCGAGGTAGTCGCCCTCCAGGTACTCCACCGCCGCATGGGTCAGGGAACGTGCCGCGTTGAGGCGCGTCTGGTCGCGGTGGTTCATGAGGTCACCTCCGCCTTGGGCTCGGGCAGGGACGCCAAAACCTCGCCTATCTCTGCCGGCGTCTGGAGAAGCTTGTACTCCCAGCCGCCCTTGCCCCAGCGCGCATCCAGCTCAGCTATGCGCTCCGGGCGGTTGCGGATGAGGTCGCCCGTCATGAATCCGTGATGGGAGCAGAAGTGGCTGTAAAGCCCCTCACCTTCATC
>JBDHAB010000155.1:0-2071 GCA_039588295.1 Gemmatimonadota bacterium | reverse complement strand
GGCCGGCTGCCCGAGGACGTCCTGTCCCCAGTAGATGTCGAACATGGACCCCATGCGACCCACGAAGCCCGGCTCGATGGAGGCGAGTCCGATCGCACCGACCGCGTACTCTCCCGTGATGTCGTTGGTGGTCGTCAGCTCCTGCCCGAAAGGTCCCCCGCCGAAGGTGGCTGCCGTCATGTAGAGGGTGGTCTGATTGAACGTATTCACCGTGGTGACCGCAGGATCGGCCGCCACGGAGAGCCTGTCGGCACGGTAGGTGTAGAGCCTTGCGTTGTCGTAGAAGTTGACGATGGTGGGTGCCTCGACCGTGTTGCTGTTGTCTCCTTCGACACAGCAAACGAACTGCGTGCCATCCCAAGAGCCGGAGGGGTTCTGTGGTTTGGCGAAGACCCATAATCCCAGCGCGTTGTCGGCGTGGTAGATCACGACATACGTGACCTCGCCGTCCTCGGTGCGCCACATGTTCCAGACGAAGGCCCGTCCGGCACCGCCATTGGAACCCGACCCCCACCAGTCGGTGTCCAGGATTTGCACGGAGTCGTTGGTCGTGGTCGGGGTGGGCCGCGTAGTAGTCGTGCCGTCCGTGTTGAACCCTCCCGGAGAAATCTCGACCGTGATCTCTGACCCGTCGTTACCGTTCGAGGTTTGCAGGAGGTCAATGCAGACCTGAAAATTGGTAGCGAGACCCGTTTGCTGGAAAACGCACCAACTATGGGCGTTGCCGGAAGTGTTCCAAATGAGATCGGTAATAGCGCTGTTCCAGTTGTCGTTGGTGTCGGCTGTGGTCCCGTCGCTGGACTGCGTAACCGTCCAGGCCGTGATGGGCCCCCCTGGAGTCGGCCCCACATCGCTCGTGCCCGCAGCGATCAGGGCGTCGTGGATCGCCAGCATGAGATTCCGACGATCCCGGTGGGAGTTGGTCCCCGCGTCGATAGTGTTGTCCGCCGCGATCGTGTTGTTCGCGTTGACCTCGTAGTCCTTGACGAGCGTGGGGAGGGCCATCGGTTACGTCCTCTCCGTCCAGCCGAGCTCCACGAACTTGGCCACGAGCGCGTCCTTGGTCGCGGTGTCGAGACGCAGTTTTCCACACAGTTCGTTGTCGCCTCCGAAGACGCGAATGAGCCAGTACTCCGGGCTCTCGGTCGGTAGAACTTCGTACTCCATCAAACAACCCCCACCTGTGTAGCCACCGCGAGAACTTCCGAAGCGGTTTGCTCGACATTTTGGATCACGAGATCACCCAAATAGCGGTGCGTCGCGTTTGCGAACCAAAGGTCGAGCACGGATGAGGCCGGCGTGTCCGGTTGGGTAAGGACTCCCGATGGGCTGTTCCCGGAGAGCACGCCATTCATGTAGAGGTTGACGACAGTTCCTCCTGAGTTGCGAGTGAGGGTGATCAGATTCAGGCGCCCGAGCGGCGGCGCGATCTGGAAGTCGTGTGTGATGTTGGTGCCAGCTCCATGCTCCGCGAAGTAGACGAGATTGCTGTTTCCAGCGGTTATGTAGAGGGCGTATTGCGCGTTGTTCCCCGAGGCCCAGAATGAAAACAGGCCGCCGTTAGCCGTGTCTAACGGGTAGTGCAGGCAATGAACCGTAAGGGCCCCGTTGATCGCCAGAGCTCCATCGCTCACGGATCGCCTCCCCGTTTTCCTTGCAACGATGCAAAACGGGCGTTGGTGATGTTCACATCGATGTCGAAACCGTTGCCGCTGCGGTCGGTGAAATCATCCTCCATGCTCCAGGCACCCTGGACACCAGAGAGCGCGGTGATGTCGATGACCTCGACCGATGGCATTGATGGAAAAAAAGTCATGGCTTACACAATCCACCAATCGGTGCCGTCAAACTGGTAAATGAGGCTTACCCCGGCCCCGATGACACTTACGGAGGATGCGGTCGTTCCAGGGGCGACAGGATCTTCAACCGTGTTTCCGTTGCCACTCAAGGTGAGAGTCGCGCCGCTCGTGGTCACGTTCTTGATCGCCACCTGTGCGTTGGTGCTCGCTGACGCTGGCATCGAGAGCGTCCACGCCGCGGAAGGGTCGTATTTGACGTGCTCACCAACCGA
>JBDHAB010000154.1:0-4395 GCA_039588295.1 Gemmatimonadota bacterium | reverse complement strand
CGACAAAGCCAGCACCCTCGTCGAAACCGTGACCGTTGCTGCTGTGCCTGGCAATCACGGCGAGAACCGGCACGGCAAACGTGACTCCATCGTCGGGGACAACGTCGACGTCGCCGCGATCGACGACTGCCGCTGGGCCTGCATGGACCTCGAACAATACGCCGGCGTGTCGTGGGCCGTGCCCGGCGACGACCTGACAGTGTGCGTCGAGGTCGACGGGCTGCGTGTCGGCCTGTTCCACGGCCACCAGGTCGGCGGGCAGGGTAGAGCTCAGGCATGGCACGACAAGCAGGCAGGCAATCATCGGCCGATCGGTGCCGCTGACCTGCTCATTTCGGGCCACTTTCACTCGTTCCGGTGCGAATGGCTCGGGCCTCGCACCTGGATTCAATGCCCCAGCGAGGATGCCGGCAGCCCGCAGTACGCCGAGACAGCCGGCCCCGGTGCACGCCGGGCAGGTTCCGTCACCGTCGACGTCGTCGAGGGCACCGTTGGCGACGTGCGCATCGTCTGATCCTTGACGAGTTCTCCACACTGTGTTTGGATAACACCTGCCCAACCGGGCACAGACTGGAGAAACAAATGAAATATTCACAGATCACCCTCGCCGTCGCTTGGGAAAACCTGTCGGGCGTGCGCGAAAAGACCGCTGTCGACGCCCTTCTCGACGCCGTCGAACACTACTGCGACGGCGAAGTAATTGTCCTTGAGTACCAGGAGCGCCCGATGTTGCTCCAAGTCGACCTCACCTCGGACTTCGTCAAATGAGCCGCCTACTTGACGCCCTCACTATCGCCGGGTTCATTGCCGCCGGCGTCCTGGCCGTGCTCATGCTGGCCGACGTCGCCCTCGACCCGGCCGCCTGCTTTGGGAGCTGCTCATGACCGACCAGCTCGCACAGCTCGCCAAACCCTTTCCGCAGTCCCTGATCCAAAAGAACCCGACCGGCTTCGGCTCATACGTCAAACACAGCGTGGTCGTCGAAAAGCTGCTGGCCGTGGTCGGCCCGTTCGACTTCCGCATCGTGCGCGAGATCCGTGACGCCGACACCGGCCACATTTGCGGCGTCATCGGCGAACTCTCAGTGGTGATCGACGGCCGCCTTACGACGGTGCAGGACGCCGGCGATTGTGAACGTCCCGAGAACTGGCCGCACGACGGCGCACGCCTAAAGGACGCCTGCTCTGACTGTCTGAAAAGAACGGCAGCACGCATCGGCGTCGGAACCCACCTCTGGAGCGCTGACCAGTTCCGGCTTGATCGTGCCCTCGAACGCAACGCCGAAGTCGAGCGTGACGTGCAGCGCGCTGCCCGACAAGACTTTTTGCGGGAGCGTGAAGAACGGCTCGAACAGCAGGACGGTGCAGCATGATCTGCCACAACTGCGGCGGCGAAGGCCGACACATCGCCTGGTGCGACCAGTACCGGCCCGAAGTGATCTACAGCAACACGACACCGAGGGCACGCAACACCGACCCCACAACGTCACACCAGGCCGCTGCCACGATCACCCGCACAACCGTCACCGACACGCAACGCACAAACCCGTATCGGTGTCCGGCATCCGTACCCGCCGCAGCGAGCTCGCCGCCGACGGCCGTGTCATCGACACCGGCGACCGGCAACCGACACGAGCTGGCCGGCAAGCGATCGTCTGGGGCATCGCATGAAGAAAACCCTTGGCATGCGAACGAGGCACCGAAGCCGTGAGCTGGTGGGCCGTTTGGGGAATCATGGCCGCTGCCCTCGTCGTGCAAGCTGTCGGGCTGCTGTGGCTCATGGTGAAAGACCGGCGTGACTGAGGCCGAGCTGCAACAGATCATCGTCGACCAGGCCGAGCTGGTCGGCTGGAAAGTGTTCCACGACAACGACAGCCGCCGGAACGTGCCCGGTTTCCCCGACCTCGTTCTCGTCCGACCGCCCCGTGTCGTGTTTATGGAACTCAAATCGGCAACTGGGCGGCTACGGCCCGAACAGCACGAATGGATGGACGCTCTGATGCGTTGCGACACAATCGCCAGCGCCATTGTGAGGCCTGACCATCTCGACCGAATCCTGCAATACCTACGCAACCCCGAAGGGAAACGAACATGACTGATTCATACCAAGAAGCATGGCCGGCGATGCTGGCTGCCCTCGCCGAGGACGCCGCTGCGGGCCTTCTCGACCCTTACCCAGCCGTAGTGGAACGCAAACGCCGCCAAAAGCGCATGGAGCGGGCTACGGCGACGCTGCGGGACGCTCCCCCGGCCCGTAGCCACGCGAAACGGATGGCAGCAGCAGCCGGGCTAAGGGTCACGGGCGACGATCTACGTACCGGCCTGGCAGAACGCCGGCGGATCGCTGAGCATCGGAGCAGCGGTGAGTAGCGGCGGGGTGTTCTTCGTGGTGTTGCTGGCTGTCGTTGTCATGGTGCTGTTCTTCGTTTGGTTGTTCGTGCGGTGGCAGCTTGAGCACGGCGAAACGTTGCGTGAGCAGGCGGCGTTGGCCGAGTTCGGGCCGCTGTTCCAGCTCGAACCGTCAGCGGAGCACGTCACGCAGGACCGCAGCGCTCACCGGTTCCGGTACCGAACCGATTGGGATGCTGTACGCCGTGAGGCGGGCCGCTGATGTTCTGCCCGCACTGCCACACCTACATCGACACCGTCGACGTGTATGACCCGGTCCCTCACGTCATCGACGCTGCTTGCCACCTGTGGAATGTTGACCCGGCCGAGCTGCTGTCGTCGTGCCGCAAAACCGCTGTCGTCGCCGCCCGCCAACCCATCATGGCCGTGCTGTATCACGAATATCGGATGACGCTCGCCGATATCGGGGACGCCCTCGACCGGGACCATACGACGGTTCTGCACGGCGTGAGGGTCGCCGACACTGACCGGGTCGCTGCGCTAACCGCAGCGGTAACAGCATGAAACCGTGCTGCGTGTGCGGCCGACCCGCCGAGCACCGCAACAGTTACGGCATCTGCCGGGAATGTATGCGGCCGGTCGAGTATGACGACACCGGTGCACGCATCGACTCCGTGTTCGACTGGGAGCTGGAGCGGGAACCTGACGACGACGAACTACTGCCCTCAAGGTGGTGGACATGACAGTGACGGTGGGCAGCTTGTGTACCGGCATCGGCGGGCTCGACCACGGCCTGACACTCGCCGGCCTTGACACGCAAACCGTGTTTGTGTCCGATATCGACAAAGGCGCGTGCGCGTGGCTTGAGGCCAACGTGTCAGCACCAAACCTCGGTGACTTCACCGCCTTTGACGAACTGCCACCGGTCGACATACTGACCGCCGGCTTTCCATGCCAGCCGCTCTCAACAGCTGGCCTACGCAAAGGAGTAGAAGATGACCGCTGGCTCTGGGATGACATACAGCGACTTGTTGGCCGAATGGAATCACGACCGCTCGTGTTCCTCGAAAACGTGCCAGTCAGCAGTCGCCGTTGGAGCGCCCCATCGACGCAACCGATGGTGGGGCGTTGCTTGGCACCCCGACAGCCCACCCTCGGACGCATTCACCACGACAAGTCGCGTCAGGAATCCAACTGGCGAACCAAGTGGCCGAACTGGTCACGCTGCCGACGCCGAGAACATCAGACAAGAACGGCCCAGGCCAGCACGGGAACGGCGGACTGGACCTGCGAACAGCAGCAACTCTGCTGCCGACACCAACAGCAACCGACGGCCGTGCGGGGACACGCAACAACTTCGACCTCGACACCAGCAAACACCCGACTTTGCGAGAAGTAGCGACCGCTTTGGGCAGTACGCCGCAACAGTGACACGTTGGGAACACGTCACCGGCTGGCCGGCACCCGACCCGACAACCGACGGCCGCCTGTCGCCGAACTTCGTTGAGTGGATGATGGGCTACCCGCCCGGTTGGGTGACCGACACGCTAACGAACCGACGCCAAGCGCTGCACGCCCTCGGCAACGCCGTCGTGCCGCAATGCGCCGCCGCAGCCTTTACAGCCCTCGCTGCCCGAGTAAACGACCAGGCCGCCGACGGAAGGAGTCAGACGCCGACGGCCCGATCATTGACACGCTGGTGATCGTGCGGTTAGCGTGCCGGTCGCTTCAACAACCGAGCTGCATGGTACTACATGCACGGCGACAGTCAGCCGACCAAATGACTGCGACTCAGCGACGTGACAGGCTGGTCGGCCCATCGAGGCCGATGCCCGCAACGGGGCGGAAAGCGAAATACGTTGCAAACCGAGCTTGTCGGCCGCAGGTGTCACCGTGTCCCCGCACCTGCCGAAGCGACATGGATCGACGAGCACATGACGGGACCCGCCGAAGTAATGCCCGGCGGCTTGTGAGCGAGCAACTGCCCGATGGGAAGCATCGATCACAAAGACCAAAAACGGCGCAAAATCTGCGACCGTGGTCTTGA
>JBDHAB010000153.1:0-2922 GCA_039588295.1 Gemmatimonadota bacterium | reverse complement strand
GGAGTTCATTGGCACGATCGAAGGGTTCCCAGCTGATGTGGAGCAGACCTTCCGCAACCTGTCCGACGACTGCGACCGGCTCAAGGTGGCGGCCGCCAATCTGCTTCGCGAGGACTTCGACGAACGGGCGCGCAAGTACGAGAAGCGGACGACGCCTCCGCGAATCGGTGATGATCCAACACGGGATGCACTGGCTGGGGCGTTGGCGCTCAAGGCCGCGTCTGCGGGCGGGACGCTCAAGGTCGCCGAGGTCTTTGGTGGCGCTGTCAAGCCTGGTGATGTGACGCGCTCTCGAGCGCAGCCCTTCCGCGACCGGGCTCGCTTGCAGCAGCAGAAATACCAGGGCTTCGAGGAGCGCGTGGTTGGCCAAGGCGCTACGATGCAGAGCCTCGCGGCACGCTACCTGGGGCGCGCGAAGGACTGGATCCTCATCGCGGAGATCAATCAACTCCAGGCACCGTACATCACCAGCGGGGCCAAGATCCCGCACACGCTCCAGCCTGGCTCGCGGTTCATCATCCCGATCGCCGACCCGAGTCGTTCCCCCGATGTCATCACCACGGGCGAGGCCTCGCTCGGCGAGAGCCAGGCGGACAAGCACCTGGGGACCGACTTCGAGCTGGTCCAGCTCAAGAAGGCCACGGGGGCGCGGTCCGGGACGTTTGGCTGGGCCATTGACGAGGCCGGCGGTGCGGTGGACGTGCGCTTTGTCTCGGGCTTCAAGAACCTGAGTCAGGCCATCGAGTCGAGATTCCGCACGGAACGCGCGACGAACATCCTCTATCCAGCCATCGGGCTGCCTCGTCTGGTAGGGGTCAAGGGCTTGGGTGAGAACATCGTGGAGGCGCGCTACGAGGCGCGTAACCAGCTGCTCGCGGATTCCCGGGTTGCGCGCATTGGCAGGTTCTCGTTCACACAGGATCAGGACGTGCTAACGCTCGAGGCGGACGTGCAGCCGAAGGGCTTCAACACGACCAGGCTGATCAGCCGCACGCTGACCTAGCAGGAGACGACCATGGGCCAGTTTGTACCGAGGCAGTTCGACGACATCCTGGAGCGCATGATCAATCGGGTGGTCGCACGGACTGACCTGAACGACATCAACGACGGCTCGAGCCTGAAGCAGGTGTTGGCCGCGGCCGCGCGAGAGGACGATGATCAGTATTACCAGATGATCAACCTGCTTGATCTGTTCGACATCGCCAAGGTCATTGGCGTCGATCTGGACGAGCGGGCCAAGGAGTTCAACCCGTCACTCATCTCGCGCACGGCGGCCCAGAAGGCAACAGGCGAGGTCCAGTTCAGCCGGACAGGCACCGTGGGCACGGTGACCATCGCGATCGGCACCGAGGTCGAGGTGCCGGCGAGCGGAGCTGCGGCGCCCATTACGTTCATCACGACCGAGGAGGGGACCATCTCCGGCGGATCGTCCGTTTCCAATTTGGTGGACGTGACGGCTGCCAAGGCGGGGGTGGAGGGGAATGCGTCTGTCGGGACCGTAACGGGCTTCGTCTCCAAGCCCTCGGGCGTGGACTTCGTAACCAACCCCGCTTCGTTCACCAATGGCCTGGACCTGGAATCCGACGATGCCTTCCGTCAGCGCCTTCTCAATCAGCTCAAGGGGCTCGCGCGGGCGCACGTCGCGGGCATCGAGACGGCGGCGTTGACGGCCGTGGACGCGGGCTCGGGAAAGCGTGTGGTGTTCGCGCAGGTGGTCGAGGACTACGTCAATCTGGGGAATGTAACGGTCTACATCGACGATGGGGCGGGGACGGCGGAGAGTTCGGTGGTCGTGGCGCCCTGGGCCGATATTCTCAATCCGGCCGTCGGGGGCGAGACAGTTCTCTTCGTCCCGAACAAGCCCATCGACACATCCGGGGCCTTCAACATCCGAGTCAATGCTGTTCTCCAGTCGGACGGTGTCCATTACTCGTACAACCCGGCTTCGGGACAAATCAATCTGCTCCCGCTCGGGTGGCCTGACGGCCTCTCGCCGGGCGATATCGTGACGGGACAGTGGACCTACTACTTTGACGGGCTCATCGCCGAGTGCCAGAAGATCATCGACGGTGACCCGAACGACCGATCCAACTATCCCGGGTACCGAGCTGCGGGAGTCCTGATTCGAGTGCTCGCGCCGACCATCTCGCAGCAGGTAGTCACGGCCAACATCACGGTGCTCCAGGGCTACGATCAGGAGTCTGTGGCGGCGGAGGTCATCACGGCGGTCAGCTCGTACATCAACGCCTTGGGCATTGGCGAGGATGTGATCCTCAACGAGCTGCGTGAGCGCTCGATGGCGGTGGTCGGAGTGTTCGATATCGAATTCACGTCCCCGACGGAGAACGTGGTCATCTTGGAGAACTACCTGGCGCGGGTCCTCGCAGCCAACATCTCGATCAGCTAGGAGCGGAACGATGGCCAACCGACTCTGGGCCGGCGGCGACACCGAGCTTTGGTATAGCGACGACGGTGGGTCCACGTGGACCGAGGTCACTGGGCTCCCAGGCCGAATCGAGGGACTCTGGGGACCGAGGAACCTCGCCCCCAAGGTCTACACCGTGGTCGACGCGCTCGGGCTCTATACCTGGGAGGAGGGGGTCGGGTGGACGCTTGAGCACGCGGACGTCAATGCGTCCGGGCGGTTCAGCTGGCCCACCGGGTACATGACGCAGATCTGGTGCGCGGACGGCGACTCGAAGGTGTACACGAATGGAATTGGCACCGCGTACGGAACGCACAATCAGATCTGGACGCGGCAGGGAGCGCCGGGGGCCGCCTGGATCCTCGGGTACGGCGGGGCGAACGATATCGTAGACGTTCACGGGAACCCCGACGGTTCTGCGGTTTTCGCGCTGGAGAAGGGGTTCGGGTTCGTCAGCTACCGGATTCTCCAGGACGTCGGCGGCGGAACGTTCAATC
>JBDHAB010000152.1:0-2270 GCA_039588295.1 Gemmatimonadota bacterium | reverse complement strand
CCCGAGCGCCGTCTTGCCTGTGAGCGAGACCTTCTGCTTTACCTCACCACCTACTTCCCGCACTCGACGGGGCTTTCTCCATTCTCCGACGACCACAAGCGGATCATCGAACGAATCCAGCGGTGCCTGTTGGAGGGCGGGCGGTTTGTCAACGCGGTATATCGCGGGTTCGCCAAAACAACGTGTTCCGAAAACGCCGGCATTTGGGCGGTGTCCTATGGGCATCGGCGGTTTCTCCCGCTGTTTGCCGCCAACAAGGAAGCATCGGACAGAATGATCGCTTCGATCAAAACGGAGTTTGAAACCAATGACTTGTTGGCAGAGGACTTCCCCGAAATCTGTCATCCGCTTCGGGCCCTTGAAGGGCGACCGCAGAGATGCGGTACCCAAACCTACAACGGCGAGCGGACGCGAAGTTTGTGGCGGACCAACGCCATCGCCCTTCCTGCGATTCGTGTTCCCGCAGACTGGATGCCCGGTGTCGAAGCGGGCACGCTCTCTCCGGCAAGTAGCAGCGTGCTGGTGGCGAAGGGACTTACGTCTGCCGGCACACGCGGCATCACGTTCAAGATGCCTGATGGCACCCAACTCCGGCCGGATTGCGTGATAATCGACGATCCGCAAACTGAAGAGAGCAGCGAGAGCCCGCTTCAAATCGGCAAGCGGCTTTCCGTAATCCGCCGCGGCATTCTCAAGAGTAGTGGACATCGGAAAACCATCGCCGTGATTATCAACGCCACGGTGATTGCCAAGAACGATTTGGTCGACCAGCTCCTGACGCTGCCTGAAAATGCAGCGTGGCAGGGCGAGCGAATCCCGATGGTCCGCAAGTGGGCCGATGTCCACGAGACGTTTTGGCTTACCAAGTACAAAGAGGCTCGGCAGAACTACGACCGCGACGACCCTGCTTCTCAAGCCGAAGCCCACGCAAGGGCAACCGCTCTCTACGAAGAGCATCAGGCGGAGGCCGATGCCGGCTGCATGGTGTCGTGGGATTACTGCTACGACCCGGAGATTGAGATCAGCGCGATTCAGCACGCATACAATATGCTGATCGACGACGGCCCGGCGGTGTTCGCGTCTGAGTTCCAGCAGATGCCGGAGGAGAAAGAGTACGGCGACAAGATGCTCACGCCTCGTCAAGTCGCCAACAAGCTCAACGGCCTCTCCCGCGGCGAATGCCCGGCGCGCACCGAGCAGGTGACGGCGTTCATCGACGTCCACGACCGGCTCTTGTGGTGGGGGGTGTGTGCGTGGTGGGAAGGGTTCGGCGGGGCTCTTGTCGATTACGGCACTTGGCCCGACCAGCGGCAGGTGTATGTGGATATGAAGGCGTGCCCGAACCCGTTGGCGAATAAGTACAGGAAGGACACGAAGACGAAAGAGGGGGCGATTCTCAAGGGGATTGTGGACTGTGCCAACGCTCTCTTGGCAAAACGCTGGACGCGAGAGGACGGAACCGAATACCAGGTGGGGCGGCTGCACATCGACGGTGGATACTTGCCGGAAGTGGTGGCTAAGGCGATTCGGCTGATTGGCCAGCCGCAGATTGTCCGCCCGGCGATGGGGCAGGCGGTGGGGCCTCGCTACCGCCCGATGAGTGAGTGGAAATTGGATCGCGGCGAAAAGCGGGGGCATTACTTGCTCTTGGGCAAGGTGCCGAGCATGCCCGGCCTGCGTGTGACCAAGGCCGATGTGAACTACTGGAAGAGTTTCGTCCACGCACGGCTTGCGGTGGACGTTGCCGCCAAGACGGGCGGGCTTTCGTTGTGGGGCAACGAGGCGGCGAACCACCGGATGCTGGCCGACCACCTTACGTCTGAGTACCCGACGACGACCCAGGGCCAGGGGCGCGAGTTGCAGGAGTGGCAGTTGAAGCCGGGGCAGAGCGAGAATCACCTGCTTGACGTTGTTGTGGGCGCGGCGGCGGGCGCGTCGACGTTGGGCATTGCGTTGCCCGCGGCGGCGGGCGCGTCGACGTTGGGCATTGCGTTGCCCGAGGCGGATGGCGTGCCCTTGAAGAAAGTGAGGCGGAAGCTGTCCGAGATTCAACAGAGGAAGAAGGGGCGATGAGTGCGGAGGATGTTGCCGCTATTCGCCTTGACGCTGATTTCAATCGGGCATTTGCGAAGATACAAAAGCCGTCCAGAAAACCCATGCACTCAATCCTAATCCCCCACCGTGACCGAAACGCCTACCTTGACCTGTGCATTTGGTCGGTCAAACGGTCTGCCCGCATCTGCGACGTTGACGATTACGAGATTGTGATT
>JBDHAB010000151.1:0-2258 GCA_039588295.1 Gemmatimonadota bacterium | reverse complement strand
TCCGCGAGGTCGGCGGCGGAGAACCGCACGTCCAACGCCGCCGCGAGCCCTGCGTCATCGATGACGCTCGTCAGGCGAATCTCGTCGACCCAGAGCTCCGCCTGTTGGATCGCCGCATTGTCCTGAGCGCGGAACATGCCAACGGCGACTTCCGAGACTCTCGCAAGGTTGGGTGGCGACGTCGCGGGATCTTGCACGTGTACGAGATACGGACCGTCACATCCGCACTGCGCGGCTCCGGAGGGTGGCGCACCGCTGAGCCAAGCGGCCTCGGCCTGCGCGCGCAGCGCGAGCCACCGTTCCAAGCTCACCACGACCTCTGGCTCCCATGTGTCACTCCGGGCCGGTGTGCGGTAGAGATAGAAGTTGTGCTCGTCTCGTCCGACCTTGATGAAGAATTCAAGGTCGTCTTCGTTCCACCCAACCCCACGCCCGCGCGCCCACACGCGCAGCTCGCGGTAGTTGAGGAAGTTCTTGTCCGCCTCCCCCGCGAACCGGATGAAGGCCTCGGCACGCTCGCCGGCGCTGAGGTCGGTCGCCAGCAGCCGAAGGGACTTCTCGTTGATCTGCACCTGCCCGATGGTGAGTCCCACATCCACGCGCTCGGGGAGGTCGACGACACCCGGGGGTGGCGTGTAGCCGAGGTCGGTATTCTCCGTCGTCACGATGGAGGCGATGACTTCCCCCTGCGGAGTCCCCACCGCCCCTCCAATCCCCTGCAGCGGCGTCTCCCCGCGCTTGAGCCACGGAGCGCCGACGAGCCGCATGCGCGCCAAGCTGATCCAGAACTCCTGCTCCTCCGCAGCCCCGCCCGGCGCGACGAACGTCAGTCGCATCGCCTCCACCTGACGGAGATTCGGTTGTCCCACGCGCAGCGTGTCGGCCCGAAACGGAATGCGATACAGTCGCCACTTGAGATCACGCCCTACGGCATCTTGCAGGGTCGCACCATCGCGTACGAAGAACTCGTCACTCCCAACTGGGAACACATATCGGACGAAATCCTCCTGCAGCGTCCCGACGTTGACGTCGAGTCGGTTGTCCCCATCCAGATCCTCGGTATCGAAGAATCCGTTCCCTCGTGTACAGCGAACGATGAGATCACCGAGCGGGAAGACGGTCAGTCCACCGAGGCCCTGCAGATCGCACAAGGGAAACTGCTCGAGCACGTCCCCACTCTGCGTGTTGGTGAGCGAGTCGGGTCGGTCGCCGTGGATGCCGACGTCGTCGAGCAGCGCGTTGTACACGTTGGTCAACGAATCCTTCTCGGTGTCGAGCCGACCGGTCCCCACGAACTGGAATCCGGCGAACGTCGTGTCGGCCCCGCTCACGTCGAACGATTGCGGCGCAAAGGCCACCGCATCCTCGAACACGGTACCGAAGTCGAACACGAGATAGGCTCCCTGATCCCGCGCGGTCCGGAGTGCATTCTCCAGAACCCAGAACTCGAGGAACTCTACGCGCGACAGATCGGCGCCCACACCCGAGCCGCCCCCGAGCGCCTGCGTCATGCTGCGCCAACGCGGACCCGGAGTGTGAGGCCGAACCCAGCGAGGCAGTCCCGTGATCGGATCGGGGAGGCCACCAACCGTGTCCGGCTTGAGCGTGAGCCACAGAACTGTCTCGACACTCACACCCGTACCGACGAGTGCGATCGTGGTGTCGATGTCTTGCGGTCCGAACTGCAAGGCGTTGCCGCCGGCGGACAGCACCAGGTTTTGCCAGACCATCGGCACCGCATCGGCATCATCGAACTCCCCGGTCACACCCAGATGCGTCGCCGGCAGGCCCAGTCCGGACGACGGGCGACTTCCGCGTTGGAAGCGCCGGTCCGTCAACGGAACGCCGAGGGCCGACTCTCGATCGAAATCCTCGATGAACGCGGCACCGGCACGGTTGGCGTTCGGCAGCGACAGCGCCACCTCGCCGTTGACCGTGAGAGCGGACGGCACCGTGGTGCTGAGGAACGGCAACCCGTTCAGCGCCCGCGTCAGCGCCTCCGAGCGAAACGCCAGCTCCGTGCTCAGACCACCAATGAAACCGGCCTCCGGCTCGAACCCCAGAATCGGGCGCGTGCTCACCGTGCGCTCGCGCTGGAAGATGCCCAGCGCACTGATCTCCCCCACCCCGGGCAGTGTGTAGGTCGTCGACAGGCCAAGGATGGTCTTCGGTGCCTCGTCGAACAGTTGGTTCTCCTCGAATTGCGCCCGCACGCGGGTGACGCCGGTAAACAGCGCATCGGGACTCAGAAACGTCAC
>JBDHAB010000150.1:0-2069 GCA_039588295.1 Gemmatimonadota bacterium | reverse complement strand
CCGCCTGCACGCGCGCGGCCTCGCCATCCTGCTGGTGGAGCAGAACGTGTTTCAGTCCTTGGAGATCGCGGACCGCGCCTACGTCCTCGAAAACGGCGCCATCGCGCTGTCCGGTGCCGCGGCCGAGCTGATCGAGGATGCCGGGCTGAAGAAATCCTATCTCGGCATGTAACCTGGGCGCTGTTGGCAAGTGCAAGCCAGTACGATATGGATAACTTCAATAACAGCGGCGATCGACCATCTCGAAGCCGCGCGCGGGCAGGAGGCTGAAAGTCATGGAAGAATCGAATCTCACTCCGCGGCAATATTACGAACAGATCAAGGCCAATCCGGCACGGTCCCGTTTCGGATTCGGCCGCAAGGCGGCGTTACTCAACATCGACCTGCAGAAAGCCTACACCTGCGTCGGCGAGTTCAAAACGGCGTACGAGACCCATCCCAACCAGATCGATTTCATCAACGAGCTCGCGGACCTGGCCCGCTCGGTGGGGCTTCCCGTGATCTGGACCCATGTCGCCTACATGGAATCCGGCGAGGATGCCGGCGTCTGGGGAACGCGCACGGACACGCCCGATTCGCTCCAGAACATCAAGATTGGATCGCGCCGCGCCGAGTTCGACGATCGGCTCCACATCGACCGCGAACGGGACGTGATCTACAACAAGCGCATGCCCTCGGTGTTCCACGAAACATCGTTGCAGTCGTTGCTGGTGTGGCACCAGGTGGACACCCTGATCCTGACGGGGGGATCGACCTCCGGGTGTGTGCGGGCCACCTGCGTGGACAGCCTGGCGCACGGTTACAGGACCATCGTTCCCGAGGAATGCGTGGCCGATAAACACGAAATCCCGCACTACGCGAACCTTTGCGACATGGTGCTGAAGTACGCCGACGTGGTGCCGGTGGCGGAGGTTCGCGACTACCTCGAAAACTACCACGTGGCGAACGATTGAAGAGGTGGCGGTGAGCAGCGATCCCGTTCTCTACGACTACTTCCCCTACGTCGGGCGGCCGAAGATCGCTTGGCCGGGCGGGGCCCGCGTCGCCTTCTGGGTGGCGCCGAACGTCGAGTTCTACGAGCTGGATCCGCCGGTCAACCCGTCACGCAAGGCATGGGCCCGACCGGTGCCGGACGTGGTCGCCTATGCCCAGCGCGACTACGGCAACCGCGCCGGGCACTGGCGCATGATGGAGGTTATGGACCGTTGCGGTGTGCGCGGCTCGGTGTCGCTGAACGTGGCGGTGTGCGAACACCACCCCGAGATCATCGAGGCGTGCAGGAAGCGGGACTGGGAGTTCTTCTCCCACGGCATCTATAACACCCGCTACTGCTATGAGATGGACGAGGCGCAAGAGCGCGCGGTCATCGAGGATGCCTTCGAGACGGTGGAAAAACATACCGGCCAGAAGATCGCCGGCTGGTTGGCGCCGGCGCTCACCCACACGGAGCGCACCATGGACCTGCTGGCTGAATACGGCGTCAAGTACACCTGCGATCTGTTTTGCGACGACCAACCGCAGCCGGTGAAGGTCAAGAAGGGCCGCTTCATCAGCATCCCCTACTCGCTCGAAATGAACGACATCATCGTCTACAACGTCCAACGCCAGGCGCCGCGGCGCTATACGGAGATGTTGAAGGCCAACTTCGACCGGCTGTACCAGGAAGGGGCGGACTCGGGCGTGGTGATGTGCATCCCGCTTCATGCCTACGCGGTCGGTCAGCCTCACCGGATCGAAGCCTTCGCGGAGGCGCTCGAATACATTACCGGGCACGAGGGCGTCTGGGTGACGACGGGACGCGAAATCGCCGATTGGTACTACCGGCACCACTACGACGCCGCCGTCGATGCCATCGAAACCCACAAGCGCGAATGGGGCCCAAAATCATGAGCCTCGGGGACGATTACCTCAAATACTCCAAACGCAGATACGGGATGGATCACGACCGCTACCAGTGGTCGATCCTGCAGAAGCGTAAACCGGTAGCCTGGCCGGGCGGCGCGCGGGTCGCGCTCTGGGTGGTGCCGGCGCTCGAGTTCTTCCCCCTCGACCAGGCGGCGAAGCCCTTC
>JBDHAB010000149.1:0-2100 GCA_039588295.1 Gemmatimonadota bacterium | reverse complement strand
CTGCTTCTGGACCGGACGTCGGTGTGTCCCTGGGATCCTCCTCACATCAGCGCCCGGCTGACGCATGTCGAGTGTAAGTGGATATCGCAAAGCCGTGAATGGAATTCAGTTGTCAAGAATTCAGAGCGGTTGGCACAAACTCAGGTCGCCCCGGGAATTCCCGGTCGCGCACCCTCGGGCTCCTGGCCCGGAACCCCGCAGGGCCCGGTGCGACGCAGCGATCGGAACTCAGCTCATCGCCCGGCGAAGATGCGGCGGTACTCACTCGGGCTCACTCCGACCTGCCGGCGGAAGGTGCGCGACAGCCCCGCGGCATCGCGAAACCCCGACTCCAGGGCGATCTGCTTGATCGGCAAATCGGTGCCCAGAAGCTCACGGCACGCGCGTTCCACTCGAAGCGCGACGACGTAGCCGTGCATGCGCTGACCCACGAGCTGGGTGAAACGGTGCGTGAGGTAGTTCGGGTTGCATTCCAAGGCCGCGGCGACCACCCCCAGGGACAGGTCGCGTTCCATGAAGTGGTGGTGGATATGGTCGAGAGCCCGGTCGACGATCGTCACGTTATCGACCGCGCCTCTCGCTCCGTCGGGTGACGCCGTCCGTTGCCTGGCGGCGCCGGCGCGCCGGGCGCTGGGCGACTCCACCTGCCGAAAGCCACTCACGCGTTGCCGCAAGGCCTGTAGCTCTCCCCACAGGACCGACGCGTAGGACTCCTGGCAGACCGAGGAGACGGCGAGGGCCAGCGTCGCGGTCGCCGACGAGAAGGCGTCGGCGGACGTGCCGCCATCCACCACCACCTTCGCCACTCCCACCAAGGCGTCTCCCAAATAGATCGGAACGCACGAGCAGCGAAGCCCCAGCGGGCACGTATGGCTGTGGCTGCGCCGAGAGCGCAGGCTGGAGCAGACATGGAAATCCCACTGCTCGTGGCAGGGAGGATCGCGAACCGTACGCATCTGCTCGACGCACTGGGGGTGCACCGGAGGCCACAGTGGCAGCGCGTCGCCGAGCTGCGGTGCCGCGCTCCGGACACTGGTCACCGCGGTGAACCCCGTGAGGTCGCGAAAGACCCTGCGCGCTCGGCGCAGTCGAGCGGGCAGCCGAGCGAGGACCAGTTCCAATCGGCGCGGGTCCATCCCGGGCAGGCCGTCGGTCCAATCGCGGCCGTACGTGCCCGCTTGGGTGGCACCATCGCGGCGGATCGGCGCGCGAGGCGGCATGATTCCCCTCTCAACGTGTGCCGCAGCTCAATGACATCAAACACGGATGGATGTCGCGGTGTCAAGCGATCCGGGCTGCAAGCTGGAACAGAACAAGCCCCGCGTGCCGCTGGTCTTCGCCCCGCGGGGGAAGGGCGCACCCTGCTGCCCAAGGCTCACGCCGCCCACGGCATTGGCAGCTCCGCAGGCCCGCCGAGCGGTTCACTTCGGCCAAAGCGCCCCCCCGCTACCACCGAGACTCCCGGCCCTGGGGTTCGCCTCAGGGCCGGGATGCTTTCGGCCTCCAGCAAGGCATTCCCCTCGACCCGCCCATCGCTGTAGACCCGCAGCCGACGGTCCCCAAGCAAGGCACCCAGGGTAAGCCTGCCACGGGCCAGGTCGCCCTGGAGGGTGGACTCAATGTCTCGGAGCCTCTCGCGCAGGCGCGGCATGAGCTGCTCGGCAGTCGGCAGGTCGATCCGCACCGCCAAGAGTTCCCCGGCCAGCCGCTCGCGCTCCGTCCGGAGCTTGCGGAGTCGTTCCTTGGCGATGGCCAGGTCGCCGAGTTCGATCGCCAAGTCGAGCGCCCGCTCGATCTTCGCGTCGAGCGCAGCGAGTTCGGACTCAAGCCGTCGCGGCTCGGCCGCCTCGATGCGGCTCCGCAGATCGTCGAGGGCCACCTCGAGAGCATGGGCTGCCACTCGTTCGTCGAGGGCGTCCTTGACTGCCCGGAGAACGGCACGCGTGAGATGCGCCTCGGGGATCCGCACGTCATTCGCGCACGTTCCCCGATTGCGGTGCCAGGAACAGCCCCACTCGGCGCGGCCGTGCAGCTCGTGGAAGCTGCCTCCGCACTCACCGCACTGTAGGAAGCCGGAGAGCAGCCGCTTGCGGGTCGAGG
>JBDHAB010000148.1:0-3951 GCA_039588295.1 Gemmatimonadota bacterium | reverse complement strand
CTCGACCCAGACGGCCGCCGCCAGCGCGTAGCCGGTCTGGCTCATCGCCAGGGCGACCGGGACCGGCAGGCTCTGGTACCACGGGGAGTTCGAGCGCGAGTCGCTGATGGGCATGAAGCCCTGCTCTCGCATCCACTGTTGATTGAGCTGTCGCTCGCCTTCGGTGCGACACGAGTCGGTGGTTTGGTGTCTTGCGATGTTGCGCGCCATACGCAGGGCGCCACAGGTCGGACAGGCGACGCGTCGCCCGGTCAGTTTTGGGCGTCGTGCCACGCGAGGGGCCCGAGCCGATGGTCGAGGCAGGGATCTCCGAGACGTGCAGCTCGACGGCGCGTTCGCAGAGCCAGCAGTAGAATAGAACGTGATCACGTCGCGCGTTGGCCTCCATCTCGGGGCGCGCTTGGAGTTGGTGAATGCAGTCACCACGAGTCATGATCAGCAGGCAGCCGTCGTCGCAGTGCTGCACGCGTCGGTTATGGTCGATGACGAGGACAGGATCCTCGACGGCGTCCGCCTCGGCGCCCTCGTCGTCGTACTCGAACATCTCGATGGCCCACATGGCAGATCCCTTCAGAGCGGATAGGCTAGCGTGGCGAAGCGTTGCAGGAAAGCGTCCTCGACCTCCCGCTCTTCCATTAGCGTCAACGCGCAGACGATCTCCCCGACCGTCGCCTGGGGCTCGTCCTTGAACATCTTGCCCAGTCGCACGTGAGGTGACTCGTCGGAGTCTGGGGGCGTGCCGCGGAGCAGGGACTGCTCCAGCGAGAGCACGAGCCGATCGGCGCGTTTGATGAGCGGGTTGGACAGTCCTGGGAGCTGAAAGCGCTCGGCGATGGCTTTTTCGATCTTGTGCTCGACGGACCGGTAGCCCTCGAACTCGGGCATGCGCTTGGCAGGCCCCGGCACGTCTTTGATGTAAGCCTCGGCCGAGTCGTGGAGCAGGGCGCGTAGCAGTAGCTCGTCGGTTGGATCGAGTTCCAGCTTGGCGATCGTCGCGGCAACGGCGATGCTGTGCTGTCCGACCGTCCACGGATGAGCGGTATGGCCGGCATAACGAGGCTCCACGCTGAGCGAGTGGGCGATGTCGCGGACGGAGACGTGTTCGGGCTGTGGGTCGGCGAGGTTGAAGTAGGTGCCGGTCGGGTACGTCTTGATGTAGTGCTCGCCATCGGGCGCGATGTCAGGCTTCATGAGGGCTCCCAGTCGGTATAGAGAAAAGCATCCAGCGCGAGCGAAAGCGCGCGGCGGATGGCGATGAGCGCGATGCGCCGCGGCGGGGTGAGCGGCAGCTTCTCGATGCTGGCCAGCTCACGATCGATGGCGCGGAGCTGGCTCTCTACGACTGCGAGCCGGTCGCGCGGTGTTGTCACGGGCACGCTGCTCATCATGTTCCCTCCTCCGCAGCTCGTTGCGCTCGTCGCCGTCCTCGGGGCACGGGATGTGTGCGTCGTAGTCTTTCTCGGTCGGAAAGCGGTAGCCACAGATGGGGCACGTCGACCTCATGCGCAGCCACGCTCTTTGCACTCTTCGGCAGAGTGCAGCTCCCCGAACCTGTGCGCCGAGCGTCGTGGTTGGTGTCCGCGTTTCTCGTCTTCGGTGACGCAGTCGCAGTCGGCGATCGTGTCGGCCATGCAGAGCGGACACTCTTCGTCGGAGGGAGCACCCGACAACACCTCCCTGATCTCCTCGATCAAAGGGTCCTGCGCTCCGACCCAACCCACGCGGTCGTAGCGGTCGAGCACGCGCTGGAGTAGGCCCCTGATGCTGGAAGTCACGGCGTTGCTCCGTCGAACGTCATCTTACCCTGGGCGTCGCGCTCCGGGATCACTTTGACGAGCCGCGCGCCGTCGCCGATCTGCTCCAGCAGCTTCTCTGCGCGCTCGGGGATCTTGTCTTCGTCCTCGATCACGAGGTCGACGCCCGTGGGCATGAACGCGCGGAAGATGCCTGGTGTGAACGCGGTCTCGGGGTGCGTGCTCTCGTGCTGCACGGCCTTTGGGTGCGCTAGGTAGACCCACGTCTGGCCCAGGTCGAACCCGCGGGGGATAGCGGGGAGCTTGCGGCTGACGCCCATCATCGCGGCCTCGCGCCGGAAGTCGTCGGGCGTCGCGTAGAAGCTCTCACCGATCCAGATGAGGCCGTGCTTGCCCTCGGGCAGGGGGTCGCCGAGCGGGCAGCTCTCGCAGCTGCGATCCAACCAGCTCCCATGACGCCGCGATGAATGGTAGGCCGTGGCGGTGTCGTCGAGATTACAGCGGACGCCCGCGAACAGGCGACTGGGCCGGCTCTGTTTGATGCCGCCGCCGCAACAGGGGCAGACGTCGAGCGCGATCGGGAGCTTGCCGCACGGAGCGGCGATGCCGTCGGCGACCAGATAGATGCCGACGCCTTTGCCGCCTGCGCTGGGCTTGCGGTAGCCGCAGCCGCGTATCTTCTCGACGGAGATGTGTACGTCGGCCATCGCTATCCTCGCGGGTCGAGAGGGATGTTCTGGCGCCGCTCGCGCTCGGCCTCGATGGCCGTGACTGCGCGGCTCCAGTCGTCCTTGTGCATGAAGCGGCACGAGAAGAAGTGCGGCATCCCGTTGACGGTACGGGGGCCAGCCTTGTCGATGTACTCGTAGACGGTGCCGACGTCGTTCGGGTCGAGCCCCTGGGGTAGCCCACCGAGTGCGAGCACCATGAACACCATCGCGGGGTCCTGGCCGTCCGGGACGTGGTGCAGCGTGTAGATCCTCCCCGATAGAAAGTCGTCCACAAACTCGCGCAGCTCGTCGTCCTCCATGCGGGGGATCACGAACGGCGCGTCGGTCTCTTCGGAGGTCGTCATGGGCTTCTCCAGTGGCTCGTGCGTTGCCCCCCGTCAGGTGACGAGTCCCGCGGCTGCCTGCGGTCAGCAGCGACGGGGGGCAACCGGTCGCGCGTTGTGCGCGGCGTAGTCATGATGGCTCCGGCATGAGACAGCCCCATCTCTTGGCGAAGCGTCGTGCGCCGGCCTCGTCGGTGAAGCGCCGCGTCCTCGTCGGAAAACGCAGCCGGGAGCCGGCGTAGTAGCGGTCGCAGACCCACGAGAGCGTGTAGTCGTCGCGACCGTTGCGCCGGATGTGATGCTGCCGTGACGGGTTGGCGCTGTAGCGTCCCATCACTGGGCCTTGTCGAGCTTACGCAAGACGCGCCTCCAGAACAGGTCGCCCGACGCGCAGACGCCGCGGAGCAGATCGGACAATCGCCGGCGCTCCGCGCTCGTGAGCAGGACGGCAGCCTCGTCCGGCGTCCGCAACGCGCGGACCTCTTCGGCGCGATGGCGCTCGTGCCACTCCGCGGTGTTGGGCCGCGGACCCCACGAGGGATCCCAGGTCATGTCGGCCGTGTGCTCGTCCCAGTCGTTCGCATCGGTGCTGGGGTGGCGGTGGCTCGGGTGCAACGTCGTCATGGTCTTCGTCCTTCTTCGTCCTACGCGATCGGCGCCGTGGATCTTCCCCCCGTTCGGGTATTAGACGGTAACCCCCGGTGTTTTATTCACTTTCGCGCGTTCGCATCTGACGCACTCGGGCCGATCCTCGGCAAGGAAGCCGACGAGCGGTCGACAGAAGTGCCCGTGCGCACAGTAGTGGGCCGCTTGGGATCGGTGGACTGTGCGTTGGCAGCGTGAGCACCGGTGGTAACGCAGCCGCGAGCTACGGCGCCGTTTGAGTGCGCGTTGAGCGTGGAAGCGGTGTAGCCCGCAGACGTCCCGCCCGTCGCCCGCCTCGACTGGGCACCGGCCGCCACCTCTGGTCGTCTGAGTGCAGCGCGCCATTAGCCCTTCATCACCGGTCGCAGTAGGTCTTCGCCTAGGAGCCACCGGCGCCCTTTCGAGTCGCGCACTCGATAGAGCGCGGTCTTGCTCGATCCGATGCGCTCGATGACGGAGCCGTAGAACGCGCGACCGTCGAGCCGCCAGCTCACGCAC
>JBDHAB010000147.1:0-2170 GCA_039588295.1 Gemmatimonadota bacterium | reverse complement strand
CGCGTAGATCGGGCCGGGTGGCCCACCCCAACGGGGTGGGGGCGCGATTCTCCATCGGAAGGGCCTTCCTGTCGCTCAACGCTCACGCTGGTCAGCGACCCGAACGAGAAGGGCTCCGTTGCTCATACGTTCGGTGTCATCCCGGAGGGTATCGACGCGTTACGCGGCTGAGGCCGGATCACGCGGACGCTCATCCCAGGGAGCCGGGTAGGGTGAAACTATGAAGCGGAGGCCGGGCCGAGGCGGTTGAGGTTCCTTGGGATCGTGGTAAACCGCGTTTCGGTAGTTTTACGAAGCGAGTTTCCACACAAGGAGTCAACCGTGCAGAAGTCCATCGGCGTCGACCTCCACAAGAAGACTATCGTGATTTGCGTCGTGAACCAAGCCTTTCAAGTTGTCGAGCGGCGGCGGTTCGCCTGCTGCGAGCCGGACGCGATTGCCGAGTGGTTCGCTGACCGCCGGCCGTTTGACGTCGTGGTCGAGGCCACGGCCAGCTACGAGTGGTTTGTGCAGTTGGTGGAGCCGTACGCCGACCGAGTTGTTTTGGCGCATCCGGGCAAGCTGCGGGTAATCGCCGAGAGTACGCGCAAGAGCGACAAGATCGATGCGCAGGTGCTGGCCGAGTTCCTGGCACGGGACATGATCCCGACGGCGCACCGCCCGACGCCGCGACAGCGCGAGCATCGCCGTCTGGTTCGCCATCGTCACGAAGTCCAGGGCCGGATCACGTCGCTCAAGTGCCGGATCCGACACATTCTGTCCGACTATAACGCGGATCGCGCGAATCTGTTCACGAAGGAAGGCCGCCGGTACGCCGCACAGGTGAAGCTGCTGCCCGCGGATCGCTTCGTGTTGGACGAGCTGTGGGCGTCGCTCGATCACGGCGTGCAGCAGTTGGCCGCGGCCGGGAAGGCCTTGCGAGAATTCGCCCAGAACGATCCGCCGTCGGAGCAGCGGGCTCGCCGACTGCTGGATACGATTCCGGGCGTGGGCTGGATCACGATCGATGTGTTCTTGTCCGAGACGGCCGACGTTCGGCGGTTCTCGTCGCAGAAGAAGCTGACCGCTTATGCCGGCCTGTCTCCGGGCTATCGCGAGTCGGCCGGCAAACGCCGCGAGTTGGGAATCACGCACGCCGGCTCGCGGCTGCTGCGGTGGGTGTTGGTGCAGGCCGCCTGGCAGTTGGTGCGACGGGACGGGCGTTGGCAGCGGATCTTCGAGTCGCTGGTCAAACGTCGCGGCAAGAAAAAGGCGATCGTGGCGGTGGCTCGACGATTGCTGTGCCTGATGATGGCGGTGGTGGTCAACGAGCGGCCGTACCGGAAGGCGGCGTGATACGTAAACGAAGCCGAATCTAGTCGAACAAACGGTTTGGAACCAGGAGTTGAAAACGCGGTGCGATCAGGCGAGCGGCGACGCGATACCCCCGGACGACCCCGGCCAAGACGCGGAGCGCGGGCCCATCCCCGACGCTCGGTAGGGTGAATGGCGGCGTCCGTCGGATATCTTTTTCATGGGACGTCCCAGTGCGGATGATCCCGAATAGATGGTTGAGCGCAGCGTCGCGTCGGCCCAGCTCGTCACGATTCGCGAGGCGAGGATCTCCCTCCGCCTCAAGCTCAAGGCAGGTGTGGAAGCTGGCACCACCCCCTCGCGACAGACCCCGGCTGAGATGGGACAGATCGACCGAGGCCGACGGCGACGGGCACGTGCGGAAGCAGCTTCCGCCCGAAACCCTTGATCGACTCGCTTGACACGTACCGCTTCATAGATGCGTCTTGACGCACCATTCCCGTTTCTGCTCGGTTTCGTAGGGCTTGCCGACCGCTACGACGGTGGTCCGGAGTGTGACAGGACGTAGAATGCGGGCATGCTCGATCGCATTCGCATAGTCCTGGTTCGACCGATTCGGCCCGGCAATGTGGGGGCGGTGTGCCGGGTGATGGTGAACATGGGCCTGTCCGAGCTGGTGCTGGTCGCGCCCGAGTGTGACAGCAGCGATCCGCAAGCGCAGGGCTATGCCGCCCGGGCCAAGCCGCTGCTGGCGCAGATGCCGTCGCTTCAGGTCGAGCATGTGGGCAGCACGGCTGTGCCCGACTGCGCTGGTAAGGGGACTGTCGATCTGGCCGTGCTCTATCCGCCCGGGGGGCTTAGGCAAGCCCGCGGTCTC
>JBDHAB010000146.1:0-2181 GCA_039588295.1 Gemmatimonadota bacterium | reverse complement strand
CCGACGAACAGCCGGTGAACAGCCGGTGAACAGCCGACGAACACATCTAGAGAATGAAGAGAATGAAGAGAATGAAGAGAAGGCGCCGTCGACAAGCGACGGAGCCGGCGACGGGCAGCTCTTCGACAAGGGGGTTGACGACAGCCCCCCGAAAGAGCTGCTCGACCTGATCGACCGGTGGAACGCTCTCGACCGGTCGGTCGCCAAGGCCAAGGTCGGCCGGGCTCCGCCGCCCAAAGCCGTGTTGGCCGCGTGGACCAGAATCCAGCGAGAGCCCGAACTCCGGTCGATCTTCGCCGACCTCGACAAACTGTTTGAAGCGATATCCAGGGCCCGGTATCTCCACGGCAAACAGTGGTTCCGGTTGCCGTGGTTGTCTACCGCCGGCAAGACCGGCGAGCTAAACGCCCAGAAGCTGATCGACGGAGCCTACGAAAGGAACGAAAACGATGGAAGACCCATTCCGAACGATTCTCCAGCGCGAGTCCGAGAGCCAGGACGTTACGACGGGCTCGACAGGACCTCCGACACCGCGACTGCCGGCGGAACTTCTTTTGACGACCCCTGACGTCAGGCTACAGAAACACTTAGTGCGTCGGTTTAGTGTAATTGCCAAACCGTTGCTTGCCGAGTTTCGCGAGCTGATCCGAGGATCGAAACCGTGGCCGTTGCTTCTGTTCGGCCCGGCCGGGACAGGCAAGACGCTAGCTTCGCTTTGCCTCTGCGACATCACGCCGCGCGCGACATACTTCACGGCCGACACGCTGGCCGATCGTGTGGTCGCGGACCGGGAATTCCCGGAGTTCGTGAAGTTGAAACAGCTCGCAGTCCTCGACGAAATCGGAACCCGTGGAGTCATGACGGGGCCTCGGGCAGATCTACACTATCGTAGCATCAAGGAGTTCGCCGACGCCCGGACGGGAAAGGCGACAATTTACATCACGAACTTGAGCCCAAAGGGGAAAGACGGCAATCCGTCCCCGCTTGTGACGCTCTACGACGACCGGTTGTTCTCGCGGATCGCCTGTGGGACGTGGTTTGAACTCAAAGGAGAAGATCGGAGGATGGCGTGACTGTGAATCGTCGGAACAACCTGAGAGCAGAAGCCGCCGACGATCGGATTCGGGCGGCCATACGCGATGGGGAATGCATTCCAGACGAACCCCTGATTTGCGCGGCCGCAGCACGAACGATTACGACGGACCGCATCAAGTCCCCCGAACTGAGGGCAGCGACGGAAGCGTTGCTCGACGAGTGGGCCGAGGAATATGGAGTAGATAGACCATGACCATGATCCGATTCAGCGTCCCGTGCGTGCCGGTGTCTCAGCCGAGGCAGCGCCATCGGATCGTGAAGCCGGCGGACAGGTTTGACGACGACGAGAAAGACCCCTGCGATCGTTGCTTCACCGCAAACTACACGCCGTCGTCCGATCCAGTGCAAGCGTTCAAAGCATCGCTTCGGTTGGCCGCACACGCAGAGCATGACGGGGCGCCGTTTGAAGGTCCCATTCGGCTGGATCTGTTGATAGTGATGCCGAGGCCCAAAGCGAAGGTGTGGAAACGCAAGGCCATGGAGCGTGAATGGTACGCCGGCCGATCGGACCGGGAGAATATTCTGAAGGCTGTGCAAGACGCGTTGCAAGAGCTGCTCTGGCGGAACGATTCCCAAATCGTGAGCGGCGAGACGTCGATTGTGATCGCGTCAGGCGATGAACAACCGCACGTCGAACTGACGATCGAAACACTCGGTGCCGTGGTGGATTTATGAAAAGCGAACTCACCATTACCAAGCGTCGGTGCCTGAAGTGCGGCAAGGAGTTTCAATCCGCAGGACCGGGCAATCGCATCTGCGTGGTGTGCAACAAAAACAACAGCCGCCGCGGGCAACTCAAATTATCAAAGGTGATGGTCCGTGAGCCGAACTAGCCGGCTGAAAAAGAAACGGAAGGCGCAAGGTTTGGCGCCGAAGCCGAAGACCGCGTGGTCGGGCGTCGCTTGCCCACGTTGCGGAAGCAAGCAAACTATCCGAGGCGTCGACGGTTGGTACACTTGCCACGGTTGCGGCGGGCTCTTCGACGACGATCCAGACGAGGGGGGAACTCACATGAACAATCCGGCGGGGCGAATGGAGAGGGGGGAACGTTAGCCGCATCTTGCGAAGTACGGGCCCACAGAGCGA
>JBDHAB010000145.1:0-2192 GCA_039588295.1 Gemmatimonadota bacterium | reverse complement strand
CGGCTTGGAGCGCGGGATGTACTACTCGGGCATCGATCAACATAAGGCGTCCTCGGTGATCACGACCCTGACGGCCGACGGCGAGCGAGTGACCCAAGTCACCCTGCCGAACCGGCGGCGGGTGCTGCGGCAATACTTCACCCAGTTCCCCGGTCCCCACAAGGCAGTCGTCGAGGCCACCGGCCGGTGGTACTGGATGCGGGATCTCCTCGTGCCCGCTGGCATTGAGCTGGAACTCGCGCATGCCAAGTTGCTGAAGGCGATCGCGTATGCCAAAGTGAAGACCGATGCCGTCGACTCGGACACCCTGGCCCAGTTGCTCCGCGTGGGGCTCATTCCCCGGGCACACATGATCTCGGATGCGATGCGCGGTCCGCGGGACGTGCTCCGGGCACGCCTGCAGCTGGTGGAGCGGCGCCTGCGGTGCGAGCACACGCGTGGCAGCCTGCTGGAGAAGTTCAACGTAGAACGTGTGGAGCAACTGCCCCCGTTGTACCAGCTCCAGGCCCGCTTGCACACGACCCAGGCCGAGCTGCTGGCGGTCCAGATCCGGGAGCTCGAGCAGGCGGTGCAGGGCGACCTGCTGGAGGATGCTGCCGTGCAGCGGCTGCTGTGGATCCCGGGCATCGGTCGCATCCTCGCCTTCACCATCTATCTCGAGATCGACGACATCGACCGGTTTCCCACGGTGCGGCACTTCTGGTCGTATTGTCGGCTGGTGCCCGGGGCAGCGGACTCGGGTGGCACACAGCGGCACCGCCGGAGCAAGGATGGGAATCGCTACGTGAAGCTGGCCTTCAGTCACGCGGCGATTCGCGCCGTACAGTACTTCCCCGAGGTGCGGCAGTGGTTCCAGCGGTGGAAGCGGAAGAAACCGGTGCGGGTCGCGCGGGCGCTGGTGGCGAAGGAGCTAGCGAAGAGCGTGTACGTGGTCCTCAACGAGGGCGTGGAATTCAATCAGCAGTTCAAGGGAACGCCGCTGACGAAACGGAAGCAGGCGTCGTGGCCCCGTCGGGCAAGCCCGTCCGTCTAACTGAGGGCAGTGCTGCCTCCCGCGCTTGATTGGGAAGCTCGACGGCATGCCGCAGCTGGTATCTGGGACGCGGTCGCGTTGATCGCGCTCACCTCATCGCCGAGGTGAGTTGAGCCCCCAATGGTGTTTGGCCGTCACGCGTCGTGCCGGTCGCTGCGATACCACCGCCGGTGCCACTGTAGCCCAAACAGCGAGCGGCCAGCATAGCTGGCCGCATGGAGTTCTACGTCCTCTTGACGCGATCCGGCTTAATGGTGTTAGGCGCCAGCAACACTGTACAGGTTGGCCCGCCCCTGCCTTCCCATCAACTTGATTACCCTCACTTTTCGCAGACAGTACACCATCTTCTGCGCCAACTGTCTCCTGATACTTATCGCCTCGGCCAAGTCTCTCGCAGTAAACGTCCCCAACTCCTTGGGGAGAAACGCTCGCCAATCTGCCGGGTCCTCATACAACCTCTGCTCCACCACTCCCAGCAATCGACGCTCCTCAATGACCCATCCTCTCCTGTGCCATTTCCGCTTCCCGTCATACCGCCTCACCTCTTCTTCCCTTATCATCAATACTTCTAGCGAGAAGTTGGGGTTCGCCAGCAACTGTGGGAAGCTCACCATTTCCCAGAATAGATCTTCCACCCGACCTCTCTTGGGCGATTTGCGACGCGTAATTCCACTACTGTCATCCTTCGGCAACTTGAGAATCCGCTTCTCCTGGGCTATCGGATAGATCAATCGTATCTGATGTGAACGTGCGAGATTCTTCAGCTTCGACTTGATGGATGCAAGATTACCGGTCTGGATTTCCAACAATAGCTCATCTCGAACGATATCAATCACAAACCCATCAACTGCGACTTCAAATTGGTCTTCTGGCTGTGCGTACCATTCCTTCAACGAAGCGTGGAGCGGCTTTTCATTCAGCAACCCAATTCCTGACATTTCAGTCAAATTCCGCGTCGATTCTCCTGGCCTGACGATCTTGGGTTTCTACTGCAGGAGCATCATGCCGACCCGGAGCGCGAGCCGCTAGGCGAGTGCTCCGGACCCCCAAAGGCTACCCAGCCAGCAGCAAACCCTTGTTAGACGGACCCCCGGTCACCCTCGTCTTCCGGTCCATCCACCACGCGTAAGAAGGGCCTCGCACCCCGCCGAACCGTGAG
>JBDHAB010000144.1:0-2208 GCA_039588295.1 Gemmatimonadota bacterium | reverse complement strand
TCACTCCGTTTCGTCCATGATCGCCCCGGGCTTGGGTGGTGCAGCCTTGAGCTTGCCCAGGCCGCGGCGGCGCTTGGGCGCGGGCATCGCGGTGGTCTCCGCCGCCGGCGGCGCCGTCGCGGTCTCCGCGGCGCCGAGCTCGTCCGCCGGCTCGGTGACAGGCTCTGCATAGCCCGCTCGGATCAACGATTGCGCGGTGCGCTCCTCGACGTCGAGCACCGAGCCCTTGGCAAACGGTCGCGAGTCCACGCAACACAGTTTCCGTAGTCTGATCTTCACCTCACTCCCTCCGTGGCCCCGGGGGTCCGTTCGCCCCCGGGGCCCTTGTCCGTTGGCGCCGCCTTACGCCGTGCCTTCCGCCGGGGCCTGGTGGAATTCACTCGCGACCACGGTGGCCCCGAGCGTCACCGGGCGCTTCCGCGCCCCGTATTTGATCGCAATGATCCCATCGACCACCGCGTTGGCCGTTCCTCGATCGACCACGCAGCGCAAGTAGCGCTCCCGGGGGTTCCAGACGTCGACAATCGCCATCTGATTGTCATCGTCCGCGGCCACGGTGATTGAAGTCCCGGTGAGATCCTGCGGGTCCGTGTCCATCGTTGACACGGTATCGGATTGCACCTTGATCGATGTCACCGCGGTGGCCGTGATGGTCCCGAAGAGCACGATAAAGTAGCAGCCCTTGAAGCCCGCCATATCGACCCCGGTCGCGGGCTCGATATCCGTGGTACCCGCGGCCACCGCATTGGAATGGCGCACGGGAAGAATGGTGCCGTGGAGGTTGCGCGGCTGTCCCATCACGTCACCACGTCGGCGTAAACGATCGGGTCCGTGCCGGCGTCGAGCAAATCGCCGTCCGTTCGCATGTAGTAGATAAAGCCCACCTGGAGATAATCGGCGTAGCGCTCGTTCAGCCGAAGTAGTTGGCCGCCGATCACGTCTCGGATGATGTACTTCGAGAAATCCCCGAACAACAGTCCTTTGTTGCCGTTTGTGGGTTGCGGAATGTCCTGGTTGATCGTGTAAGGCTTGCCCAGGATGGTATCGGGGGCACCCGGGGCGAGGCCGGGTTGCCAAGCCCACTCCGGGGTGACCGTCGTGCCGGTAATCAACGTGATTTTCCGGATGAGCGCGAGCATGTCATCGTGCATCATCCACCGCGCATTCATCCGGTAGGCCGGATCCAGGGCGTGGTAGATGTCCACCAGGTCTTCCACCTTCGTGGTGTCGGAAAGATCGATGTCCACGCCGGAATCGCCGGCCGCGGTCACCGCGCCGTTCGGTTGCGAAGAGCCCGTGCCCGTGGTGTAGTGTGCGTTGGTCGCGCGGGCGAGGCGTTCACCGAGCGCGCTACTCAGGAATGCCCCCATGTCGAAAGCCGAATCCTGCATGAGCTGGAAGCTCACCCGGACCAGCTTCGAGGTGTACATGTAAGCCCCGTAGGTCACGGAGGCAAACGTGATGTCTTGCTCCGCCACCTGGGTGTTCTCGGAGAGAATCGCACCGGAGTTTCCGGTGTCGTTCACCGTGGGCCAGGGGAGATCGTTCCCCGAGTTGGTGCGGACGATCCGGGAGGCCTCGCGCATCCCGCCGAAGGCGAGCATGGACCGCTCGATCTCGCCGGAGAAGCCCTCCGGCACCAGGTAGCCGCCAGCGGCGTCCGTGCCCGCGGCCTGGGCCCGGACCTCCGGGGTGGCCTGGGCGTGCCGGGTGGCCATGTACTGGCGTTGCTCCGCATCGCAGGAATCAATCCCGCCGCGGATCCATTGGACGAAGGCGCGCGACTCGAACTTGGCCCGCTCGTCTTTCGAGACATAGGCCGTGCGCTCGGCATGGGCCTTCCGGCGGCGCTTTTCCTCCTCTTCGGCCTGGGATTGCTCGCGCTTTTCCTGGGCCTCGAGCTTGTCCGCCTCGAGCTTCATCCGGTCGGCGTCTTTGTGGATTTCGTCCACGCGTGCATCTTCCTCCGCGGTGAGCTCGCGCTTTTCATAGTGCGCTTCGGAAAGGATGTCGCGGGATTGCTTGATCAGCTTCCCGCGCTCCTCGAGCAATTCCTTGCTTTTGAACATCGCTTTTATCGCTCCCTTTCTGTGTGTGTGGGCGGCGCCTTTGCCCGGTCGCCCCGGGCGTGCCCGCCGGCGGGCGCCTTGTTTGGTATCAGTCCTCCCGCTTGAGTTGCGCTTTCCACCGCGCCAGGTCGCGCAAACC
>JBDHAB010000143.1:0-2249 GCA_039588295.1 Gemmatimonadota bacterium | reverse complement strand
CGACTGTCTGAGATGACCCAGGATGGTCGATGAGTCCGTACTACTGCCGCTTCTGCGGATGCAGTGCGTATCGACCTGACTGGTATTCGCGACGCTGCCCTCGATGCGGCACGTCCATCCCGCCCAAGAAGTGGCGAAACTCCAAGGAGCAACATGAGCACCCCAGAACTGACGAGTGTCTCGTTCAACATCAAGTCCGCGGACGGTAGTCCGCGCAGCCACGACCTCAAGAAGAAGAACCTCATCGTCGGACCAAACGGGTCCGGCAAGAGTGCTGTCGTCCAGGCAGTCGCTCTCGCCGTCAGCGGTGCGGCAGAAGAAGTCGCGGGTCGTGCCATCACCAGCGATCCCTCGCTGCTCATGACGCTGGCACACCAGCACGGTCATGACGGCGGAGTCGTCTTCGCACGAGTCAATCTCAGCAACGGCGAGCACTGCCAGTGGGAGACCAAGCGAGACGAAGGGCGCATCAAGACCCCGATGCACATCAAGCCGCGCTGGGTTGTCCCGCACAACAGCAAGCAGCACAGCCCCCACTTCCCTCTCCGCGAGGTCCGTGAGGTCTTGACCGGCTCGGCGAAGAAGGCACGGCAGCGCTTCCTGACCTGGGTCTGTTCAGACCTGGAAGACGACGTAGTTGAGGCTGCTCTCGGCGATAGCATCGAAGTGTATAAGTCACTTTCGCTGGGCGCTGAAGACCTCGTCGCAGTCGACCGTCTGACGCACACCATCGACGCTGCCGACAAGATGGCCCGCAAGTACCGGTCGGACTCGAAGGCTCAGGCTGCGATGCGTGACACGCTGCTGGGCGAGGTTGGTGCAAAGCCAACGGAGGCCAAGGTCCTGGCTGCCCGTGATGCCGTGCGTGAAGCGCAGGAACTGCACGAGGCCAACCTGCAGGCTTCCGGCTCGACCGAGTCTGACAAGCGACGTGAACTGTTGCACAGCCTGCTGGGTCAGTTGCGTGCAGAGGAGCAGCGCCTGCTGTCTGACATGAAGGACGCCGAGACCACGCTCAAGAGACTGGATGACCTCGAGACCATCGAGTCTCGAGGCAGCGTGGGCGCGCTTCGCGCCCTGGAGTGGGCGATCGACGTCGACTCCGATGGCTGCCCCATCTGCTCATCCCCGGTGGGCAACGCGCATCTCCAAGCGTGCCACGGGTTCTACAAGGACAAGGTCAAGGGCATCGACACAAAGATGACCCACAAGCGACAGTTGGAGGCCACGCTCTCGTATCTCTCCGACACTCTGACCGGTGCCCGTGAGCAGATCGACGTCTACGAGCATGAACTCAACGAACTGCCAGCGTCGGTCCCGTCCTCCAGCAATGTCTCTGTCGACGATACCCGTGACGCCCTGGCTGCTGCGCAGGCCACGCTCAACAGCCTGAACGATGCGCGGTCGAAGTGGGAGACCCTGACCACGGCGAAGCGACTGGTGGTAGAGAACGCGGATGCCGCAGAGAAGTTCTCGAAGTACAAGAGCCGTGCGCAGAAGGTGGTGTCTCGCCTTCTCGAGGAGCAGGTAGATTCCTTCTGCGAGAAGGTGACGGCCTACCTGCCGACAGGCTGGGAGTTTGGAGTCATGGTCACAGACAACGGTCGCGACTCCTTCTACTACGGTCTGTACGAAGGCAAGGGCGCGAACCGCTACCTCAAGGTGGGTCTGTCCGAGGCGCAGCGCGTGACGGTGACCATCGCCATGTGTGCGGTGCTCGACGACATGATGCCGCTGCCACTGTCCATCCTGGCTCCCGAGGACCGGGGTTGGGACGCGGAGACGCTGGGCCAGGTGATGGTTGCGATGAAGGACCTTCCGCAGACTGTCATGTTGACTTCTACGGTCATGCCGGATGCTACACATCTCAAGGGCTGGAATGTGATCGACCTGCGAGAGAAGAAGACGGAAGCACGCTCCCGGATGCCGGCTCCGCCGATGCCGGCTACGCCTGCTGTCGAGGAGGTCCAGGTGACCGACTCGCTCCCGTCGCTGCCGGAAGAGTTGGTCGAGAGGAATCCGCCTTCCAGCGGTCGCGCTCGAGGCGGAAAGTTCCGGTCACTCAAGCGTCACGTTCTTCTGTTCATCGTTGAGCACGGCATCGAAACCACGCGCCACGTCTTCCGCCTTGCACATCCGGACCTGGTGGTCGAGGATGGTACGTCGCCCGAGGACTTCGCTGAGGTCGCAGCCAACTACCTCACGCCCATCGGGCCGCAGTAAGGAGCACGGATGTCCGACAACGAAAC
>JBDHAB010000142.1:0-2304 GCA_039588295.1 Gemmatimonadota bacterium | reverse complement strand
TACACGTACGATGTCTCCCATCCTGTCACGCCGTTCGGACGTGACGATGGGGGAACGGTTGGGTTGCTCCGATGCGCCCCGGGCAGCGCGTTCCTCGATGCCGTGGTGTGTGCTCACACCTAAAGCATACAGGGAGGGGATACGGCGTTTCTACCGCAAGCCGGCACGTATCCGCCGCGCCTGCTCATCCAGTACACGGCGATAGTGGCGTGCAAAGCGCTCCTCGTCGCTGTCAACACGCTCCACGAACGCACGCGAAAGCATGTCGCGCTCGTCCTTCGTCGGGTCACCGACACCTGGGATGATGCCTACAGTCGAGCACCGGCAGTTCACAATCTCGCCCACTGGCCCCGACGGGTCACCAGGGAAGAGGCACCCGTTCTGAAACCGGGTGCCTATCTGGCTTTTCACCCCGTCGAGTTCCCTGTGCGAATCGCGCACAGCGTCATCCCTCGAGGTTATCCATACGTGCTCGGTGATGCCCGCTTCCTGGTAGGCAGCCGTGCGCCCCTCGTTTGCGGCACCGATGACCTCCGTGCGCGCCACGACCATCGCCTTGCGCTTCCGGCCACCCGTCCACTCGTCAAGGCGCTCGGCAAGCTGCGTGATGCTCTCACCGTCGCGCACGCCCTCGATGAGCGCCTCGCGCACTTCCTCGAGGTGCTCGTTCAGGACGACGTCGGTGAAGGTAATCATCTTCTCGGTGAGCCACCGCTCGATAAACGACCCGCCCTCGAAACCAACCTCCAGCCCGAGCTCGGACAGCGCCTCGGCTCCCTGTTCGAGCAGGACACCCTCGAGCAGTTCACGGAACGCCTGCACGAGCACGTCCGTCGGCTTGAGCACGGCTTCCTGTATCGCGTCGTCTACGGTCTTGTCCTTCGTGACCGCCTTCGTCACCCCGGGGAACGCAGACATGGCCACCGTGGCGCCCGTCGCCGTCGGGTTCACGTACACGTCACCACCTTCGCGCGGGTCCTCACCGAGCTGCTGCCTGATATCGTTCGGCGAGTAGACACCCATCCCGATAAGGGCGGCGTTTGCCGTGGCCTCGTCGCGACGTAGACGCCGTTCGATGGAAGTATCCGAGAAGTCGAAGGTGACGCTGACGTCATCCGTCATCGGATACCCGAACCGTGGCAGGGCGACATCCGTCAACTGGCGCCCCAGCCTCGAGCCCTTCGGCTTGACCGTCAGCTCGTGGTACAGGCGCTCCTGTACCGTCGCGTTCTCACGCGTTGCAGACGTGTCCATGATGCCGTAAACGATTGGGTACACCCCGTATGCGTGCAGCACCTGCTCCCTGTTCCACTTGCGCGTCTCGAACGCCTGCAAGTCAGACAGGCTCATCGTGATGGCTTGGTACTTCTGGCCACCTACAAGCATCACCGTCTTGCCCGCGTTTTTCTGCCCGGCGTATGTGTTATTCCACGACTCCTGCGCCGCCCTGACCAGCCCCTCGTCCACGTGCGCATCGAGCATCAGGACGCCCGACGGCATGGCACCGTTCTCGAGCACCGAGTTCGCGAACACCTCAAGGCGCTGGTCGTTAACGATGCCCTTTGTCGCCGGCCGGGCAGGCGACTGGCCGTAGAAGTCGTTTACCGGGTCCATCCACTCGAACCGCTGCACGCGCTCAACCTCGAGGAACTGCCGTCCCGCGTTCACCTCGAACCAGTAACCCTTGATTTCATCCTTCCCCGGGATGATGCGCACCCTCCCCGGGTTCAAGCGCCATGCTTCGACCACGGGCCCGGTGAGAGGGTTGCCTGCACGTACAAGTTCCCAGTACGCGTTCCCTGTCAGCTCCAGGTCGAGCACCGTCGACTCGATGAGGTCGCGCCCGCTCATCGACGGGTTCGGCTGTTCGAAGAACTGCACGATGGGGGCGGTGTCGGGGAGCTCCACACGTTCACCGTCGGGGCGGAACCGCGACAGGATGAGGTCACCTTGCGACACAGATTGCGCGTTCAAGCCGGCGCACCTGTACACGGTGACGAGCGTGTTATACAGGCTCAGGTAATCGGCCGGGTCAACGGGTGGGTCGATGCCGAGCGCCCCCAGCCCCGTGCCCGAATCGAGCACCATCGGGCGGGTGATGGAGTCTTTGGCAACAGGTGGCGCCGTCAGGATGGCAGCGGTGGCTCGAAAGGCGTGTGTTAGCACGGGCTCACATGGGCGGCGCAAGGCGCGTGATCCATATCAGCCACAGTATAGCGAAACAGTAAGCGATGCCTGTAGCACACAGGGCGATGAGCGCACCTCGAGCGACGACGAGCCGGGATGGTGTGTAGCGGTTGCGAT
>JBDHAB010000141.1:0-2320 GCA_039588295.1 Gemmatimonadota bacterium | reverse complement strand
CGGGTCGAAGCCCACGCGCACCTTGCGGCGGCGGTCGAGCGGGTCCTCCGTCCAGCACACGAACTCCACCGGGTTCGGCTTCGGGATCACCGAGGCGTCGCCCGTCTGCTTCTCGCCCGCGATCGCGAACGTCTCGATCCACTTGAGCTCGCAGTGGCGGTGGAACAGGTGCTTCTCTTCGATGCGGCCGTCGAGCCCGATGCCGAAGCGCCGCTCGGGAAGGACGTGAGCCACCGTCACCTCCACGCCGTTGGACGTGACGATCTCGGGGGACTCAGGAGAGCCCGTCCAGACCTTCGTATCCACCATGCGCTGGTGCGCCTCGAGATCGCCGCGAGCGGCGGCCTCCGTGACCATGCGCCACGGGCACCACTCCGGGGCGAACTCCTTGCGTTCGACCACGAGGAACGGGCCCATGGGGCGCATCGACGGGGGCGGCGGCGGGATCGGGGCTTGCTCTGCGCTCATGTTCATCCTCTTCGAGGTCGGCCCATGACGTAAGCCTATGGACGGAATGACACCACTCGAGCCGGGTAGGGGCTGTCGTCACCACGCGCGCCGACCCGACCACCCAACACCGGAATCCAGCCGGGGAATCCACCCACCAGTCGAGAGGCCAGAAGGGGCACGTAGGGCCTTCCACGCTCAGTCCTCATCGCTGTATCCGTAGCGTGTTGCTCGCTCACGCACGGCATCCTCCGTCGGGCCCAGGTCTTTCCATTCGATGTCGTCGTGTACGCAGCTGTTGCACGTTCGCTCGAGCTTCTGACAGAGCGGCGCGCCTGCGTGCCCGAGTTTGGCTACCAACCCAGGCCACTCTGCATCGATGTCCTCGATCCGATACCGGAAGTCGCACCATTCGTCCGCGAGTTCCGTCCACGCCAGCCAGAAGCGCGCAGCCCGAAACGGATCCTCGGGAGACACGCCGGTATGCTTTTCCTGCCAAGGCCAGAAATACGAATGCCTCCTGAACCTCGCTTCTATCGACGGGATGACGTTCAGCGGGTGCCGTAGTTGGTGCCAACGATGCGTGAAGTCGTAGGAATCCCTGTTCTTCTTGTGGGCCTCTTTCAGCTCGTGCGTTTTCCACCCGGGTGGCGCGATCGTATCGTCCACCGCCCAGAACGGGTGTGCGATCCCTTCGCTCGCCATCTTTTCGTATCCCACGTCGATACCGGCTCGCCTCATCACGCGCGAGATGTATTTCCCGCCCATGCGCGGCGAGCCGGTGATGCACAGCATCTCCCTACGGGCGAATCCGCAGGTCGAGCAGGATGGACTCGGTGTCGGCGTTACCGCCCACGTTGATGACCGAGCCGATGTAGGGCGTGATCTCGAAGTTGGTCGTGGTGGCTGCCAGGTTCACGACCCGCTGCTCTACCTCTCCAGCCGCCGTACCACCCGTCATCACGTCACCGGGCGCGAGGGAGGCGGTTCCGGTGATGACCGCACACGGTCCCCACGTCTGCATCCAGAAGAAGTAGGTATCCACCGTGTTCGAGGTGGCCGTGACGTCCGTCGGCACAGCGCCCGAAGCGCTGACGGTGACGCAGGTAACGCCCGTGATCTGCTCCAGCGCGGTCGTGGTGGACACGAGAGCGCCCTGATACGGATTCGCGACGAGCGCCATCTCCGTAGCCGCTGCGGTCGCCGTCTCCAGCGGATCGTACAGGGTGACGTTCTTCGTGGCCGACCCGCCGTTGTCCAACGCTTCGTGTCCACGGATCTTCCGGTACTGGCCTTCTCCAGCTCCGTTCGTGAAGAGCGCGTAGCCGTCGGCGTAGTAGTCCTTCACCGCGTCGGCCGTGTCCACATCCGTCTCGGAGAGCGGGATGACCGTCGCCCCAGCCGGCACCGCGCCCGTCGCCGTGAACGTGATGTTGTTGTGCGCCGCGTTCAACACCGCAGGCTGAATGCACAGCCGAGCAGGCGACAGAGCCACCGCGCCGTTGCTCGCGTAGTAGAAGACACGACCGTCGGGAAGGTACCCACGCGTTCCGATGCGGTGATGCCCTTGCGGCCTCGTCTGGTCGTCGTGGCTCACCTTCTGCTCGTCGTGGATTCCGAGCGGACTCGCGTAGCCGTCTACGATCGGGGCAGGCCCCTGCGTGAGCTTCGCCATCTCTCTTTCCCCTCTCTTGTTGGGACACGGCTACCCGCGCCCCTATGGTTTCCCGCCGCTACCGGCGAGAGTGGAATCGCTCCGCCTACGCGGTGATGCTGTTGATCTTGTTGACGAGCCGGCGGTCCTTGCTGACGAGCTGGCCCTTCCACATCAATTGCATGTTCGTGGCTTCCTGCTTCTCCGCCCGGTGCGCCT
>JBDHAB010000140.1:0-2344 GCA_039588295.1 Gemmatimonadota bacterium | reverse complement strand
GCCACCTGGTTCCGAGGGCCGAGGACTTCCGCACCAACCCGCGCGTGCGCATGAACAAGTCCGACGTGATCCTCAACAACGGATCGCGCATCCGCTCGGTCGGATACGGCAAGGCCATCCGCGGTCGTCACCCGAAGTACGTGGTGCTCGACGACGTGCTCAACGACAACGATATGTGGTCGGAGACTGAGCGGAACAAAAACATCATGTACTTCCAGTCGGCCATCGTGAACATGGTGATGCCGGCCAATCAGTACGACGGATACTTCGAGGGCGGGCAGTGCATCGTGGTCGGCACGCCGTACCACATGGCCGACCTCTACAGCTGGCTGGAGCAGAACGAGGTCTACCGCTTCATGCGGTATCCGGGGATCATGGCCGACCCCGTGACGGGCGAAGAGCGCGCGCTCTTCCCCTGGCGCTGGAGCCTCCAACAGCTGCGCAACAAGAAGAAGGAGATCGGCAGCGTCGCGTTCAGTCGCGAGATCCTGTGCCTGCCCATCACCGACGACATTAGTATCTTCCCGTCGTACCTGTTCCCGCCGCTCTACGACAACCTGCTCACGCTCCGGCCGACGCGAGAGCAGATCAAACAGCGCGGCTGGGACGTGTACTTCGGCGTCGACATTGCGCGCTCGGCGTCCGTCGGCGCGGACTACTTCGTGATCTTCGCGATGGCGAAGGATCAGCAGGGCACGCGCTACCTGGTCGACATTCACCGGAGCCAAGGGCTGCCGTTCCGACAGCAGTTGGAAACGCTGACCATGATGGCCGAGAAGTACAACCCATCGCTGGTCTTCATCGAGTCCAACGCGATGCAGCAGATCTACACGGACGAGATGCGGCGCATGACGGATATACCCGTCAAGGAGTTCGTGACCACGGCGGTCAACAAGTACCCGCTGGACAAGGGCGTGCCTGGCCTGCGGATCGTCCTGGAGAACCAGAAGCTCGTGATCCCGAAGGGCGACGAGTACAGCCGCGCCGTCACGAAGATCTGGGAAACCGAGGCCAGCCAGTTCGGATATGTCGAGGGCAAGCTCATGGGGATCGGCGTTCACGACGACACCGTGATGGCGTGGTGGTTTTGCGAAGAGGCCTGTAAGGCAGGCGGTTTCAGCTTCGCGTTCGGCGACGAAGACGGCCAGGAGGCCTTCGACACGCCCGCCGACGAAGACGACGACGACTACGAAGACGTGCTGCTCGGCCCGCCCGAAGAGCGGGGTGGCAGTGAGGCGAGCATCTTCTAAGGGTAGATACTGAGCAGCACGTCGAGTAGAGTCTGGACATTCCGGCCCCGCCCTGTGGGGCTCACCCAACCGGAGAGACACCTATGTCACGCGAGTCCACAGCACAGTTGGCGATCCCTTCCACGGGGTCCGAGTCCGTCCCCTACGCGACGCATCGCGAGATCGTCCAGGGGCTCCTGAAGCACCAGACCGAGAAGTTCGCCGCGCAGGTTCTTGGCGCGGGCGGTGCTGGCGACAGCTTCGTCTGCCCATTCGAGCCGGCGGAGATCGAAGTCTACGTGCCGGCAACGCCGCTGGCGCAGAAGTCCGTGCCCAGCGACGCGGGCGGCGCGACGATCGCCATCAACCTGATCGACGGCACCGATGCCGCGGGTGACCCGGTGGTTGCCGCGGTCGACGCCGACGACAAGAGCCAGGGTTACACCGTGACCCTGCCGACCGGGGTGCTCCCCGACGCGGCCGTGGGTCACGTCGTCTGCACCGGCTACCGCGACACCAACGGCAGCCTGTAGGGCTTACGGGTTGGGCTCCCCGCCGTGTCCTTTCGGCGGGGGGCTGGGACGGTGAGGCTCTGAGCCGCCTCACCACGCCTCTGCCGGTAGGCGGGGACCGCGTTGGCACTATGGGAGGGTCGGATTGTCGTGAAGCACCCCAGGTTGGTCATCAAAGCCGGCGCGGCGACCGAGCCGTCGCGCGGCTTCACGAACGACCCTGGGATGGGGCCAGGGGCAATGTCTCGCTACGCCCCGACCAACAAGCTCCGCGCGCAAACACGCGCGGGGATGGGTGAGCTTCAGGCCGAGCAGCTGGCGGTGCAGCGTATGCAGCGCATGACCACCGAAACGGCCGACGTGCCGCGACACGTCGTGGTCATCGGGGATGTGACGCGCGGCCTGGGGCTCAACCAGGTAGACGAGCAACGGATACAGAAGGCCGTCGAGGGCACGAACGTCGAGTTCTCACCGAAGACGCAGACGCAGCGGCTATTCCTGGCACGCGGCTCGCTGGCCACGTTGCTCCGCTCGATGACCGAAGTGAACGGCGACGCCCGCATGGAGATCGCCAAGCGCGCGACCGCGTGGTGGAAAAAGTCG
>JBDHAB010000139.1:0-2773 GCA_039588295.1 Gemmatimonadota bacterium | reverse complement strand
TCACGACCCTCATCGTCAGTCAGATCGAATCCAAAGAAGTAGCGCTGCTTGACCTGCTCGACGGTGAGCACGTTGCGAAGCGCCAGTCCCAAGCCCTCGATGGCCGTGCTCGGGTCGGTGAGCACCTCGGCGCCATCGATGGTGCCCGCGTAGCGCGTACGGTAGAGCGCGGTGGAATCCCCACGCCGGTCAATAAACGAGATGACCGGCTGGCCGGCCTCGAGCACCGGCCGCTCGCTCGGGACCGTGATCTCGTTGTAGCTCAGGCCCCCATCGTCAGAGCGCTCGACCACCAGGCGGGTGAAGCCGGCCTCGGCGACCTCGTCGATGCGCTCCTCGGTCACCCGCAGGGTGATCACCGTGCCCTGGGCGCCGCTCAAGAGCGAGGGCGCCGTGGAGTGCGGCCGGCGAGCGAATAACCCGCTCGCGGCGATCTATGCGTCCCTGAATCTCGTTCACGCGGCGCTGTGCGGCCCGGCGCTCACGGCTGGTCTCCGCGCGCGCCAGCTCGAGCAGCTGCTTGAGCTGATCGTTGGTCTGCCGCTGTTCCAGCTCGATCCTCACGTTGTAGATCCTCAGATTGTCGATGGCCTCGCCGTTCTCGTCGATGGCTGTTTCCATCCGCTGGTGCGCATCATCATTGGCCTGCTGAGCTACTCCGGCCTCTGCGGTAGTCTGGAATTGCGAGATGTACTTGTGCCCCAGCCAGCCCACGGCCGCGATTCCGATGATGAGCGCACCTATGTATTTCAGAAGATCGATGAGGGCCTTCGTTCGCTTCAAGTGGTTAGGAATGGGAGGATCAGACGGCACTAGCTTCCCCCAGAACGATGGTCGTGAAGACCGGCTGAAAGCCGGAGGCATGATTGGATCCTTGCCGTTGTCCTTGACCTCCTTCATCGGCTAGCACGTTCTACACCATTTGCTCCAGGCTCATCTTCAGCCGGCGAATCTCAACATTGTCGTTGCCGCCTAGCCCGGGGTCGCGGCGCCATTCCATCGACAGTGTCGGTGTCGCGCCTTCGGGTAAATCCGCAACACGATCCCACCCACTACACCCTATCCACGTATCGGTCGTAGCTAGGTGTACGCCGACGGGTGTGCCGTTGAGCAGCATGCGGAGCTGGCCTCGCGAGTTTACGGGTCCCGACGGAACGACCTGCATCTCGAAGTACCATGAGATCCTGTAGGTCCCCGCACCCAATGCCGCGACCGTTCGCGACCACGCCTCCTCATACACCTCTGCGTCCGTATGGCCAGTCGTTGACTGCGAGCCCACGCTCTCAAACATCTGGAACGCCGCACTCGTGGCCACACCCTGGTGTGCCGTCACCGCAGCGTCCAGCGTCGTTTGCTCGCCGGCCGTGAGGCTGCCAGCGAAGTGGATACTCAGCACGTCACCCACGGTTTCGATGTAACTAAACGCGGTGACGACCGCCGAGGCCGCCACCTCGGCCTTCAGGATGTTGACGTTGACGGCCGCTGCACCGGTGTCGGTGGCGATCGAGTAGACACGTGGGTTAGCGCCGCTTGGCATGCTCTCCCTCCAACGATAATCCGATTTGGCGCCGAAGTCGCTGGCATTCCAGGCCCCCGGCTTGGAATGCCCTGCACTGCTCGGGGCGATCGGCGTACAACCGGCACGACACCTGGTATCCGGGTATGCCCGCGAGCTGCACGCAGCGCCCCTCCCTGGCCGGCATGATCCGCAGGACGCCCCGACGACAGCAGGCCCCGCATTGCTGGCAGTCGTAGTTCTGCGCGGGGAACGCGCGAGGCGGATCATGCCGCGCCACCACCTCTCGGGCCACCGGTGCCTGAGTAGCATTCGCTAGGTGCACGATTACCTCGGCGCCGGTCACGGAAACGGCTGCGCGCACGCCGGCCTCTGCCAGCTCATCGTGCAGCAGGCCCGGGTTCACCTGGGCGTGGAACTCCAGATCCATCACTCGATCCTCAACAGCTGGATGATCATTTCGCGCTCTTCGCAGTCGGCCGAGTCCCCTGTCAGCGAGCGCCACCGGATATCAATGGCTTGGCTGCCGTTGACAGTGACCTCGTGCGCAAACGTCGCCGAGGGGTAAAAGAGATCATGATCGTGACCCGAGATGTTGTGCAGGCGTCGCTGCGAGTCAGCATGGATAGTCGCGTTACTGTGCACCGCGAACTGCACCTCCTGGGCCTTCGTGCTCGGTCGGAAAGAGGCGCTGAAGCGCACACTGTACGTACCCGCAGCGGGCGTGATCGTCATCGAGTTGAGCACGACGTACGACGTGCTCGTGGTGCTCGTGTTGGTCGTGCTACTAGCAGAGGTCTCGGTCGTGCTCACGCACTCCCAGATCGCTGCCCCTGACGATGCGTCGACACAGATGAAAACCGAGTCGGCAGTCGTGTTGTACCAATGGGAGCCAACAGTGTAGCCGTCCCCAGTGTCGTCGTTGACCGTCGGATTCGATGTCGACGTATTGTCCTTGCGTGTCGTAAGCGCGTTATGCCGATTCACCTCGCGCCAGTTGGTGCCGTCGTAGTTGACGAACTCCATGTGATCGCCGGCCGCGGTGACATAGCTAGATCCGCCTTGCAGGATCAGGTTCGTCGCATGGTGCGTGACCGTCAGTGCCGCGTCGAACTGGAGTAGGATGCGTGTACCGAGGGGCTTGGCGCTAATCGCCGTGATGGTCGTCGTACCTGTGACATCAAAATAGTTGCCGTCGGTCCCCAGGCTCAAAGTCGCCGACGAGGTTAGGTCCGCGCCCTTGTCCCACTCGACGGT
>JBDHAB010000138.1:0-3473 GCA_039588295.1 Gemmatimonadota bacterium | reverse complement strand
GATGTAGGTAATGCGGGCCAGTCGCACTCGGTAGCTCAAATCCGTCAGGAGGGCGTACATGCGGTAGACGAGGTACTCCTGAAGCACGTATTGCTCATGCTCGGAACGCCTGTCCTGGCAATGCGTGACCAGCTTGAGCTTGTCCTGATTCGCAAACAGGGTCCCCTCAACCTCGGCTTGCGAGAAGTTGAGCCTGAGCGGCGGGAAGTTGCAGATACTCGACTCGAGGCGAGTGGTGCCCCGCGTCCTGATCTCGACGGGGACGCGCACCGAGTTGCCTGCTGAATCCTCATACGACAGACCACCCGGACGCTCGACGCTCTCTTGGCTCCGGTCGTCCAGAATCGTCTTCAGTGGCGCTTCGATCGTGAGCGTCAGCAGCTCGTAGGATTCGAACAGTGGCGCTGATTGGGAATCGCTGGGATGTGCCGACGCTCCAGCGGCGGCTCTCTCAGCTCGTGGATCCTGTGCGTGTGCAGGATCCCACCCGAGGGCGGCCACGGTGAGGATGGCGACGGCGATGCGGGTCACGGCTGCTTCGCTACGGACGGCGATTCGGGTCCAAGCCTAGCCGGGCGGCGCAACCCGGCGAAGGGTCAGGACCGTGTGCCTGCAGTCCCGCACCGACCGTTGCGACGCCGGTTCCGACCTCCGCGCCAGCCGAGTACAGCCATCAAAGTACGTCGCGAGAAGCCGCCCCGAGTAGACCGTCAGCTCGATCCCAGATATCTGCCGGGTGGAGTCCCGCCAGCACACGTATCTGCTCCTGTGCACGAGAGCGTGCAGCGCTCCGGGATACTGGATCATGCCCGACCAGGCACTCGAGGAAATCTCAGCGGACGCGTTCGGCGACGTGTCATTGGGGATGTAGATCGTCCCTCCGAGGTTCTGGGGGTTGGGGAACGCAAACGTCCATGTGCCGGCAAGATCCTGCGGAGATACCGTCTGCCGCTCGGCCGGTTGGCTAGACGTACACCCCACGGCAAAGACAAGAGCAGCAACAATCGAGGTGATGCGCAAAGCCTAAAACTCCCGCTTCTTCATCTCCTTGAACAACCGCCGCGTCTCCGGATCCTCGTCTTCTTCGCGGCGAGCTTCTTCTCGTCAATCGTCACAGCTCTCTCCTTCAGCGGATCGTCGGCTCGTCGGATGGGCGGATGGAGGTGCGGATGGAGGTCATGCAGCACCAACCGTCCATCCGTCTATCCAACCGTCCGTCCTTCATCATACCCCCGACCGGCCGTTGGACGAAAGAGCGCGGGGAGACCTGTTATCTACCTTGATGGACGAGCGTATTGACAAAGACGGCGTGGACGAACGGGGCTGTAGGAGCGGTGACTCCGACCTCGCCCTCGAGCCCTCCTCACGCTCGCATGTGACGCCGCACGAACGTCCAGCCCCCGATCGCGAAGCATCCGAGCGTGAGGAGAGCGATCGCCCCCAGTTCGAACCACACGTCGCCCAACCCGCCGTCCGAGGTGAGTATACGGTCGAACGCAGTGATCGAATGCGTGGTGGGAAGAATGTGGTTGACGTTGATGACCCGATCACCGAGTGCGAACAGCCGCACGTCGGGAAGCGGGAACATCCCTCCCGAGAAGAACATGAGCACGAAAAACGGGAAGGAGCCGATCGTCACCAGGTCGAAGATCGTTCGGAGCGCGGCTGCGACCATGAGGCTGATCCCCATGATCGCCATGCTCGAGACGAGGCACACGACCGCCGCGGCCGGCAGCGAGCCCAACGGCCGGTAGTCGAACGCCATGGCCGTCAGTAGGGTCGCTCCCACCGCCACCAATCCGATGATGCATTGGGTGAGGCTCACGGCAGCGAGCCATTCGAAAGTGGTCATGTTCGAGAGGCGGAGCCGCACCAGCGTTCCCTTGTCCTTCTCCTTGATGATCGATGCGGCCGCAGTGAACATGAGCATCATCAGCGCCAGAGCGAGCAATCCGGGCACGTAGCGACCAAATTCGTCCTGTGACTGCGCCGCGCCGATATCCACCGCCTCCACGCGCAGGGGTCCCTCGTCACCTGTCACACGGGCGGCGTACTCGTAGGCCAGGTAGTCGCTGAACGCCATCGCGAGAAGCGAGTTGACGTTCGCCCCGTCGCCGTAGCTCCGGATCACCGCCTGACCGGCGGCGTCTCCCGCCGCGTGCGCCTCGAGCGCGCGTGTGAAGTTCTCCGGAATCTCCACCGCCAAGTCCGCCGTCCCATTCCGCACGCGCTGCCGGGCGGCGGCAAGCGCGTCCTCCTCGCGCACCCGCAGGATCTCGTCGCCCTCGGCCGAGCCCAGGACATGCAGCTGCGCGATCAGCACCGCACCGGCCTGGCCCGTGTCGTGGTTCACGACCACGACGCGGTAGGTGACGGTGGCCTCATCGAAATAGAAGTACATGAGGAACACGAAGAACGGCGCGAACGTCAGCGTCATGACGAGGATCTTCCAGTCGCGGACGTTCTCCACGGCGGTCTTCCGGAACAGGCTCAGGAACCTCATTCGCGCAGCGTCCGCCCGGTGAGACCGATGAACACGTCTTCCAGGGTAGTCTTGCGCACCACTACGTCTTCGACCGGCACGTTGTGGACCGCGAGCCGCTCCAGGAGCGTCGGCAACGCCGTGAGGACTGCGCGCCCTGCCAGCCGCCACACGCCCTCTGTGAACCCGAGATCGCGGAGCTCTGCCGGAAGCTCATCCTTGAGTGCGTGCAGCGCGTCCGCAGCGCCCGCCGCAATTCTGATTTCCAGAACGTCCCCGGCCCCGACCTGGCGCTTCAACTCCTCGGGGGTGTCGAGCACGAGGAGTCGCCCATGATCGATGATCGCGATGCGGTCAGCCATCCGATCGGCTTCATCCATGTCGTGCGTGGTCACAATGACCGTGACGTCGCCTGCGACCGAGCGCACGTACTCCCGGACCAGGATGCGGCTCTGCGGGTCCAGTCCGGCTTGCGGTTCGTCCAGGATCACGAGCTTGGGACCGTGCACCAGTGCCAACGCGACGTTGAGCCGGCGTTTCATGCCGCCGGAGAGCGTCTTGGCCAACGAGTTTTGCCGGTCGGCGAGTCCCACCGCCGCCAACAACTCGAGTGCCTTGGCTTTCGCCTCGCGGCGGCTCAGGTCATAGAGGTGAGCCACGAACTGGAGCTGTTCGAGGCACGTGAGCCCTTCCCAGATCACGAGATCCTGCGGGCACAAGCCGATGAGCCGAGTACAGGCACGGTACTCGGTGTTGAGGGAATGGCCGTCGATCGCGATCTTACCGGCGTCGGGCCGGACCAGACCGCAGACCATGTTGACGGTGGTGGTCTTGCCGGCCCCGTTGGGCCCGAGGAACCCGAACACCTCACCGCGGCGCACGCTCAGGGCGAGGTCCTGGACGGCGACGATATCGCCGTAGGACTTGGTCAATCCCTCCGCGGTGAGTATGGCGTCCGCGCTCACGACCATGTGCCGCCAGCTCGATCCAC
>JBDHAB010000137.1:0-2426 GCA_039588295.1 Gemmatimonadota bacterium | reverse complement strand
GCTCCCGTCGACACGTCGAGAGCCACGTACTCGGTATCCGTGACGGTGTCGATCCAACGCGAGCCGATCGAATACCCGGCCGTGTTGTCATCACCGGTACCCGGGGCCGTGGTCGTCTGGTTGTTTTTGACGCGCAGCCAGTCGGTGCCGTCGTGCCTCAGCGTGTCCTGGGTTACCGCGTTTCCCGCTGCCGACACGCCGAAGATGGTCGACGAGCTGGCGTTGCTCAGGTTGGTACCGTTGCCCTGGATGGAGTTGCCATCGACGATGGTGCTGGCGGCCCCCACACCGATGTCCAGCCCTGTCCCGGTGTTGTTCTCAATCGAGTTTCCAGTGATGACGTTGTTGTCCCCAGTCGTGATCTGGAGACCGTGCGTACTGCCGTTCGCGATGTGGTTGCCGATGATTATACAGTTGCTCGACACCCCAACCGAACAGTTGATCCCCGTGTTCCCGTGCAAATGGTTTCCAACGATGATGCCCGCCGTTCCGGCATTGACCCCCGCACCGGCGTTGTCGCTGATCACGTTCCCGGTGATGACGTTCTGGGACCCGTTGAAGTCCACACCGTCACCCCCGTTGTGGGCGATGATACAGCTTGCGATCGTACACTCAGCCGTACCCGTGATCGTGTGGACGCCCTTGGCGTTGTTGTGCTCGATGATGCAGTCCGAGATCACCACGTCGAGCGCCGTGTCCTCCACGGAGATGCCATCCAGATCGTTGACCCCGATCAACGAAGAGTCGATGACGATGCCGTGCGAAGTGTTGAGCAACTGCACACCGTTTCCAGCGTTGCCCTGAAACGAGCAACCGTTGACCGACACGCCGAACGCGCTGTCAATCTCTAGCCCGTCGTTGGTGCTGTGCTCGGATACAGTGCCGTCTACGAAAACTTCATTGCAGTCGATGATTCGGATGTTGTTCAGGCAACCATCAACGACAACATTTCGGATGATCCCGTGACGCACACCGCGAAAGAAGATCCCCGTCGCCGAAGCGCCCGTTACGGTAAAGCGCTCTACATGCGCACCGCTGAGCATTGTCATCGCGACGTAGGATTCGGCCGAGAGCGTCTGCCCCTGGTACGTCTCGGTGATCGTAAGGTTTGTGTTGTCTGTGATCGTGTCGATTTCCCAGAAGTGGTCACCCAGCTCAATGAAATCGCCAGATGAGAGATTGGTGAACGTGGTGCCGCTGCCGGTCACTGCACTGGTGCCGTTGGTGATCGAGACAGTACCCGCGGTCTCCTTGGTGCCCCCGCTGCCATCAGCGCCGATCTGGATTGCCCCCGACAGCGTGATCACCACGCCCTCCTGAGACTCGCCCAAGAGGATACCGTCGGCCGGAATGACGATTGACGAGGTCTCGGTGTACGCACCGTCACGGACGAAAACATGCTTGTGGCCCGCGGTGAACGCGGCTGCAATCGATGTGTACTCGCCAAGTCCCGCAGTCGGACTCACGATGGCGTCGAACACGTTTTCCCCGACGTGCTTCCAGATGGCCGCCGCAGTAGTGACGTCGACTGCGACAAACACCTCGTCAGTCGTGGTGTTGATCCACGTGCTGCCCACGGCGTATCCAGCCGTGTTGTCGTCGCTCTGCGTGGGGTCAGCCGACGAGTTGAGGTTTTTGACTAGATCACGAACGCGCTGCCAACCCGTGCCATCCCATACGTCAATCGCATAGAGGGGCGGGTCTTGGACGATGTAAATGTCGCCGACGTTATCGCCGGTAGCTGGTCGAGCTGCGACGGTCCCCGTGCCCCACAGATTCGCATCGACATCCAGAACCGTCGGGTTGCCGTTCAGCTCGATGATAACTCTGCGACTCGTGGTGGCCACGCATCACTTCCTCGGCTGCCGCCTCTTCGTCGTCTTCTTGATCGATGTGACCTTGGCCGTTTTGCCGTTGGTCTTCAGTGGATCGAGCTGATCGTCCGCCACCTTCTTCGCCTTCGCTTCGATGGCCTGCAACCGCCTTAGCTCGTCAACAGCCTGGCGAAGTAGCTGCATAGAAGCCTGAAGTACCTGATGATCCGTGCGCGTACCCGAATAGTTCGCGCATACACCATCAACATGATCGAGCGCGCTATCCAGATTCAGCGAAATCTTCTTCGTCTTCTCGCCCATTGAGCCTCCTACGGCGTCACGGTGGGCCCAACGCTCACGAGACGAGGTTGCCACAATACGTTGGGGGTCGTGTCCGCGCCGTCGGCACCTTGCAAGATTCCGAGCACGAAAACAACCACGCCTGCTCCCGATGGGGCGGTGAGCGTGCCCTGGCCCGCGGTGTTGCTCAAGAACACTTGGTCGCCATTGGCCGCAGCCGCCGGGGCTGCGGCGAAGAGCACGGGGACTAGCGAGCCTGGAGCCGTAACGATCTCGGCCGTGCTAGCGGCCCCGAAAGTGCCCGTGCTAACA
>JBDHAB010000136.1:0-2431 GCA_039588295.1 Gemmatimonadota bacterium | reverse complement strand
GGAGGGACCGACCTGCTGTTCGATATCGAGGCGGGTCTGCGTAGGGCGGAGCATGTCGTTTCTCTGCAGGATGTCCGTGAGCTCAGCGTCGTCGACGACGCGGACGATCACGTATCTATCGGGGCCGGGTGCACCGCACGCGAAGTCCGCTCATCACCCGTCATCCAGAGTTTCTTCCCCGAGATCACCGACATGGTGACGACGTTTGCCTCGCCACAGATCCGTACCCGCGCAACGGTCGCAGGCAACATCTGCAGTGCCGTCCCGTGTGGAGATTTTCCCGTCATTCTGATGGCGCTCGGGGCGGAAGTCGAGCTGATGTCGTCGAAGCGAATCCGCAAGGTGGCGCTCGAGGGTTTCTTCACCGGTCCGAGGGAAACGGTCCTCGAGAAGAACGAGTTGCTCACGCGCATCGTGGTGCCCAAGAAGGAATCTGGAGCCGGGGCGAGCTTTATGAAGTTCCAGCGCCGCGCCTCGAACTCGCTGGCGGTGGCGAGTGTCGCATCGTACTTGCGCATCGCGGGCGGTCGCTGTAGCGAGGCGCGCATCGTGTTGGGATCCGTTGCGCCGATCCCGCTTCTTGCCGCACAGGCGGGTGCGTTGCTCGTGGGACAAGCGGTGAGTGATGAAGCTGTGGCCCATGCGGCCGAGACGGCGCGCGACGAGGCAAAGCCCATTACCGATGTCCGGGGCAGCGCGGATTTCCGGCGGCGACTGGTGCAAGTGCTCACGGGACGGACGCTGAAGCGGGCCCAACGAGCAGCGGAAGAACCCAAAACGTGAAAACGGACGGATCATGAGCAAGCGCCATGTCATCGAGCTGGCCGTAAACGGGGACCAGCACGTTGTCCCGGTCACAGCAACGACCCGATTGACGGAAGTGCTGAGGGAGCAGCTCGGACTCACCGGCACCAAGGTGGGCTGCGGAGTCGGTGACTGCGGCGCATGTACCGTGCTGCTCGATGGCGAGCCGGCGAACGCGTGTCTACTTCTGGCCCTGGAAGCGGAAGGCCACGAGATCACGACCATCGAAGGGTTGGCAACCCATGGGGAACTGCACCCACTTCAGCGAGCGTTCATGGAAGAGGGGGCCATCCAGTGCGGTTTCTGCACGCCGGCGATGGTGCTCACCGGTAAGGCCCTGATCAGCAAGAATCCGAACCCCAAGGAAGAAGAGATCCGGGAGGCCCTGGCGGGGACGTTGTGTCGCTGCACGGGCTACGGCAAGATCGTAAGAGCGATCGAGCGGTGGCAGGAGTATACGAAGCCCTCCCAGGCGGGAAAAACGTCCGGCGACGAGCACGTGGTCGTGGGCGCGCGGTTGCCCAGGAAGGACGCACCGGAAAAGGTCACCGGGCGTGCGCGGTACGCCGATGACATCAGGCTCCCCAACATGCTCTATGGAAAGATCCTCACGAGTCCCGTTCCGCATGCCCGAATCGTCGGGATCGACACATCCAAGGCCGAAGCGCTGTCCGGGGTCAAGGCGGTTCTCACCGGCAAGGATGTCACCGACACACTCTATGGTATCAGCCCAGCCCGCTACGACGAGCACGTGTTGGCGAAGGAAAAAGTCTGCCACGTGGGAGACGAGGTGGCGGCAGTGGCTGCCGTCGACGAGGCAACCTGCAAACGGGCGCTCGAACTGATCGATGTCGAGTACGAGGAGCTCCCTTCGGTGTTCGATCCGTTCGAGGCGATGCAGGACGGCGCACCGATCATTGTCGAGAGGTTCAAGAACAACATTAATACCCGAGTAGACTGGAACTTCGGCGATGTCGAACGAGGCTTCGAGGATGCAGACCTCGTTCTCGAGGACAAATACGAAGGGAACCGCACCTACCAGAGTCCCATGGAACCACACTGTGCGGTCTCCGAGTGGGACGGCGATGGGCGGCTGACCGTCTACACCTCGACCCAGGTCGTTCACTACGTTCGCTATCAGCTCGCCCGCCTCCTCGAAATCCCTCAGGGCGACATCCGCGTCATCGGTACGCACTGCGGCGGTGGTTTTGGCGGCAAGGCCGGACTCAATCCGCTGGAGATCCTCTCCGCCTTGCTCGCGAAGAGGACCGGCCGACCCGTGAAGATGCGGTACACACGATCAGAGATGTTTCACCACGGTCGCGGCAGGCATAAACAACACATCGAGCTCAAGATGGGAATGAAGCGGGACGGAACCATCACCGCTGTCAAACAGCGGTGTGTTCTCGACGGTGGGGCCTACAGCTCGTTTGGCATCGTGGCGGTATACTACGCCGGCGCGATGATCCCGACGCTTTACAAGCTTCCCAATTACAAGTACGACGGATTCCGTGTGAACACGAACTTGCCCGCCTGCGGCGCGATGCGGGGGCACGGTTGTCCACACCCCCGCTTCGCCTTCGAAAGTCTGCTCACCGACATGGCCAATTCGCTGGGACTCGATCCC
>JBDHAB010000135.1:0-2502 GCA_039588295.1 Gemmatimonadota bacterium | reverse complement strand
TGGATGTGCTTGATGTCGCGGCGCGCCGTCGCGTACCCCATGATCAGCACGGTCGGGCCGGTGGCCGCCTCGAACTCCTTGTAGATCTTCTCGCGCTTGGCCGGCGTCCCGACGCAGACGATCACGTTGATCTCGCCCGGCGTGCAGAACTTGTCGAACTCCAGGGCCCACTGGCCCACGACGCTCTTGTTCGTGAGCACGACGACCTTCATGTCGGGCGCGTTGGCCCACACGTAGCAGAGCCCCGCGATGCTCTGAATTGTGTTGTGGTTGACGAGGCCGTTGCCGACGAACGAATGGTCCTCGTCGTCCACCTCCAAGTCCATGAGATGGGCGGTCCCGGGCTCCTCGATGAACTGAATGGGGTCGTAGAAGTACCGGTTGGTACGGACTTCGTGGAGGGCCTGGTAATCAGGATCTTCCGCGAGCCCGAAGTCGGCACACACCGCAAGCAGCTCATCCAGTTTCTGGTACGTCAGGTTGCGCTCGCCTCTCTTCACGAACCCGACCGTGTTGCGGAGGGAGTCCCCGAACTGCTTGACCCCGCTGCCTCGACGGGCCCCGTTGGCGCCGCGCACCCGCGTGGCCTCGACCAACTTGGACCACAGGCGCCCCACGGGCTCCGCAACGTGCGGGATCACGTCGAGGTTCGGGTTGCTGCGTTTTCCGTCGTGAACGAGGAGGGCCTCCTCCTTGCGCGCCGTCACGAACCCGATGGTACGCGCGTACTGGCGCGCGTCGTCACCTTGGATGAACAGGCGCCAGTAGACCTCGCCATCGACGTACTTCTTGGACTGCGAACTGACGATACCGAACCGCAGGAGGAGCGTCTGCACTCCACGAACGAGCAGCATCGACTTGGAGCAGTACTCGATCGCGTTCGGACCGACGTGGGCATCCCCCTCGAAAAGCCCGCGGAGGAACTGACACACCGTCTCCCGGGTGCAGTGGAAGATCCTGGACGGAACCTCCTTCTCCCCGGATTTCCCGCCGTGCGCGCCGCAGTCGTCCAGGAACGCCCGCAGCACAATGCTCGACACCGTGATCTCTTGGTCCCGGTTCGCTGCCCCGTGGTCTCCCTCCCATCCGAGCACGTTCCGCAAAAGGCCGCGGATGTCGTCGTGCGACTCCTTGTGGTGCTGCGTGATTGTGAAACCGTATTTGTTGGCACTGTGCCCCTCCGCCACGTAGTAGCCGAGGAGACGCCCGAGTTCAGGCGAGAACCGGTCGGGCACGTCGTAGTGGTTCGCTCGGGAACCGTGCTGCCGGGCGACGAGGGCCACCGGCGGATCCTCCTCCGGCCACGCGATGCTTTCCCGGCGCTCGATGCAGACGTAGGGCCTGTCTGGACATGGGTCCCGGTCCCACGCCGCGCCGCAGTCCCCGCAGACCCAGCACCCGTGCTCCGTGAAAACATGACCTTGCTCGCATGTGGGACAATTCCGTAACGCGTCACGGAGATCCGACAACTTCTGGAAATGCTCGCCATCCGCGCTGCGCACGAGCAGAGGGTGACGGTGTGATCCTTCCACCTCGTAACGGCACGCGGAACGCACCCGGATGCTCGGGCGTACGCCGTCGTAGTACCAAGACTTGATGCGGGCCCAGCAGCGTCCCGTCCACACTTTGAACGGGAGCGCCTCCTCGAACTTGCCCTCCTCGGGCATCCCTGCCTCCCATCCCTTCGCGCGGAGGCTGGCGATCGGCCACAGTCCGTGGTCGGTGAGGACGAGCGTGCTTCCGACGCAGCACTTCCCGATACCGGTGTCGTCCCCGAGCAGGAACCGGTTCATCGCCACCAGATGCAGGATGCCCTGCACCTGGTAGTACCGGATCTGGAGGGGCTTCTCGGTCCCGTCGAAGTCGGTGAAGGTCTGCTTGAGCAGCGGCGTCGGCTTCAGGGAAAGATCCTGTCGCTCACGCAGCTGCTTGAGTTTCGTGTGGGCCGCCTGGAGACGCGCATCCATGCCCCACTTATACGCACTAGCTGAACAGGTCGACGACTTGCACGACCGCGGGTCTCAAAGTGAAGCGATCTCCGACCAGGCGCTTCTCGAAATCCCGCATCAGCAAAATCGACGCGGCGGGATCGCGTGCGCCTCCGGGGCCGCGGAACGTCTGCACGAGCTCCTGCGCCTTCCCGTGGATCATCCGGATGTACTTGCGCTCGATCTTCCGCACCACGGTTTTCACGAACCAGTCGCCGAACTCCCGCATGGCCGCGTCGCGCTTGCGGAGTTCGTTCATGTCGGGGATGACCATGTCGTTCCAGTGGTTCGGGATCGCCTGGAACCACGTGAAGATGTTCTGCATCGCGCGCAGCCCACGCCGAGCCGTGGCCGGGAGGGACGGCCAGTTGCGCCCGTTCATCAGGAACCAGTCGAAGTAGACCTCATCGAGCCCGTGCTTGCGGGCGATCTGGTCCTGCTGCCGACGGATGGCCGGGATCTCCGCGCGGATCCAGTCGATGAGCTCGCCCTTCATCTGCTCGTACGCCTGCTT
>JBDHAB010000134.1:0-2566 GCA_039588295.1 Gemmatimonadota bacterium | reverse complement strand
ACGGCTCGATGGCGTACCAAGTCACCGTGTAACCCTCTGCCTTGAGCGCTCGGGCCATACCGAAGCAGAGCAACACATCTCCCGCGTGCCCGTTCTGGATGAGCCCCACCACATCCTTCGGGCGAGCAATAGTCGGCGTCGGGTCGTGACCGTCACCGACACCACGACACGGCGCATCGCCGAGCACATCGTCTATCCGGTCGGCAAAGCGTCGGGCGCTTTTCGGGGCATCCCCCCACTTGCCCAGATACACAGACACGGAGCGCCTGTAACTCGTGAGCTGCGCCTCAACAAGCGAGTTCGCCTCGAGGTATCCACCCATCGTCCCGTCGTATGGCACCGGCAGCCGCCACTGTTTCCACCCAGCCAGCTCCATCCGGGTCATCATGTCCTCGTCCTCGCCATAACGAGGGGCGAAGCGTTCATCCCACATCCCGACATCCGCAAGTGCTTCCCACCGCATGAGCGTTGCCGAGGCGTCCCCTGATATCATGTCGGCGCCTATCTCGACGGGTTCCGTGTGGCTGGCCTTGTCGTACAGGTTCCGCTGCATGCCGACCACCCACCCGGCTCGGGGGTGCTCCTCGGCGAACTCCACGAGCTGCAACAGGTAATCATCGGGCAGGATAACGTCGTTGTTCAGGATGAGTAGATAGTCAGGCAGGTAATCGTCAACGGCGCCGAAGAACTCACGCCCCCTGTTCAGTGCCTCGGACACAGAGCACCTGCCTATGGGCTGCTCGAACGGGATACCGCTACGCTCGAGCCACTCGCGCGTCCCGTCCGTTGAGCAGTTGTCTACCACGTACAGCCACAGGTTGACATCAGGCGTCGCCCGCAACGAGTGGACGCATCTCGCCGTCATCTCGAGCCCGTTGTACGTGGTCAGCACAGCCCCGACACGCACCGGGCCGGGCTCGTGATTGCTCCGCAACGCCGTGAGGTTGACGGGCCAGTGGACGATACTCGAGGAATCCTCACCCGTCAGACTGTTCGTGGACAGCACGAAATCGCCCGGGTAATCGCGCATCAGCCGCGCTGCTTCGTGCGCGGGTATGTCGATGGACTGCCCGTATACGAGCTTGAACGTACCTCGATACTGCTGCCCCCATATTCCACGACCCGTCAATTTCACGCGCACCCCTGCTCCCGTAGATAGCGACGCCCCCACATCCATATACGTCGCCGTTCCGCCTGCGTCGCTGCCGGATTCACATGGCTGAGCGATGACGTGCGATACACGAACTCGCCCACAGGCTCATCCACCATCACGAACTTGCCGACCGTCCACAGCCGCACCCACAGGTGATGGTCGGCACACCTCAGATAGCTTGCGTCGAATAGCATCCCCGGCTCGAGCTCCACCTGCGCCGCAGCACTCATCCTGAACATGGCGAACGGGCCGGGCGTCGGCGCTTTCCAGATGGGCTGTTGACGTGGTTGGGGCACCTTGCGACACCCCTGGCTCGTGCCGTCCTCGTTCAGCATCTCGAAGTCGCCGTACGCCACGGACGCGTCTGGGTTCGCATCGAGGGCATCCGCTAGCGCCCAGATACCGCCTGGTCGCCACCTGTCGTCTGCATTGAACACGGCGGCATATCCGATGCCGTCGTACTTCGCCTGCCTGTAGAGGTGATTCCACGTGACAGGCTGGGGCTCGATGTCCCCCGTCGTGGATAGGTTCGTCCACATCGTCAGAGCGAGCGCCGACGTGAACGCAGGGGGTGGTACTGCCCCCGACCCGACCACGCGCCCGAACCGGCGCACATCCAGCTCGTCTATGGAGGAAAGCGCCACAGGTAGATAGGCGCTGTTCGTCTCATCGCACAGGATGGACATGAGCAACCCGACATCAGGCAACGCCCCACCTCGCCCTTCTACGCTGGCAATACCGCCCCATCTGCGCCTTGCGCGCAGCCGGGCGTTCGTGCCTGTCGTGCCGTATGCGTAACAGCTCGCGCGGCACCTCCACGTGAGCCCCGACACCTCCCACGTTCGGTGACACGAGGAACCCGCCTTGATACCAGACGTCGAAGTCGCGCGGTGGGCGGAACTCCATCCCATCCACGAGCCGCAGCAAGCGGGGCAGCCCGTGGCCGTTAGGGTGGTGCGAATGCTCGGGCCTGTAGATGTTGACGCTCCCCCATAACGCTTCAGGGTCGGACACCTCGAGGAACCCGACCAGGGCGTCTACGCCGTCTACTTCCAGGCGTTCGTCTGTGTCGAGGAACAGCGCCCACACCTGCCCCACCTCACGCAGCCCGCACGCGTAATCGAGCGCAGCCGTGCGCTTCGACGCTTCGTCAGGCCAAGGGGCATGAGCAGGGGCAGGCACAACGAGCACCCCGAAGCCGTCGAGCGCACACTTGAGCCGGCTTGGGGGCGACGCCCAGTTGCCCTCTTCGTGGAACAGCTCGAACGAGCCGTCTACGTATATGGTGCCCCAACCCGTGTGCGCGTACGACTGGAGACACCCCCGCAGTACGTCCGTGTCGTCGTAACCGCTGATGCAGACCACCAGCACCACATACAGGATACAAACAAAAGGGGCGACGCATGCAAGCGC
>JBDHAB010000133.1:0-2613 GCA_039588295.1 Gemmatimonadota bacterium | reverse complement strand
CGCGCCCACGGGAGTCCCCGCCAGGTCGAAGCCGCCGAAGATGCGCGCCGGCGTCGCAGCCTGGCCGCCCGTACGCCCAGTAGGGAGCCAGAGGACTGCCCCGCGCCGTAAGTTCTCCTCCAGCACGAGCTTCCCGCCCATGCTGTCTTCAGCATCTGGGAGTCCGATGCGCTCGTTCGGGAATATCTTGAGCCTGTCCATCTCGTCTCCTTAGAACACGCGGGCGTATTCCGGGATCACGCCTGCCGCGGTGATCTCGTCGAGGATCTGCCTGGTCGCACGGTCCACGTCGAATATATAGAAGGGGTAGTAGATCCCAGGCTCGGCGCCAAGGGAACCCTCATTCTGGACGAACTCGCTGCGGAGGATCTGGGCGGAAAGCACCGACGTGTACCAGACCTCTACGTCCTCCGTCCCGCTGGGCAGCGTGTCGCCCAGAGTGATGGTCGGCGCTGCGTGACTGCCTTTGTCGACCACTTCGTAGTCGCTAGCCCCGACCGATGCGGTGAACAGCGTCTCCTTGAACGCCCAGCTCAGCCCAATCTCCGCGACGAATTCCGCGCCACCCAGAGCAGAGGCATCCACGCGGACTCTCCACGGATCGAGCACTTCGAGCACCGGGAAGTCCCCATCATTACCCAAGCCGGAGTTGGAGAGCACGACGGTCTTGCCATCGCCAGAGCCCCCGGACACCGGGTCGTAGCCGCCGGTGGCGTTGTCGAGCATTGTCGGCCCATCCTCGATGCGGAAGATGCCGGCGTCCCCTTCCGGGATCGTGATGATGGCTCCCTCGCCCGATCCCGGCCGGTCAGCCGCGGTCACGTCCGCGTTGCCACCGGAAACCGTCACGCCCTGGGTCTCCAGGTCGTCGGCCGCATCCGGACCCCGCGTGATGCCTACCAGGCCCACCGCGCCAGCTCCGACGAACGTGGCTACCTTCCAGACGCCGCTGTTCCGGTTGACGAAGGTGTCGGCCGTCCTCTCGTAGCCGCTCGAGCGGAGGAACTTGCCCACGTCGCCGGCGACAAACGGGTTGCTCCCGTCGTTGAAGTTGGGAGAGCCGCCGCCCGTAAAGGTCCCCGAGCTGAAGCGATTGTAGTAGTTACGGCGCTGCTCTATGAACGTGCCCACCTCATCCCACTGCGCCGTCCAGTTCTGGTTTCCTGCTCCCAGGTCTTCGTAGCCGAACAAGAACTCGTTCGCCGCCGTGGCCGAGTACAGCGCGAGGTTGACCGCGCCGAACAGATCGTGGCCGTCCAGCTTGCCCTTGGCGAAGTCGCCCTTCTCGGTCACGTACACGACCAGCTCGAAGCGATGCCACTCGCTCAGAGCCAGGCTGACTGTCGCGGCCGCCGGCGCCCCGGCCGGGATGGCCCCTGCGGCATCGGTCAACGCGATGTCCGTATCCGACCACCGCAGGTAGATCTCCTTGTTGAGCCCATCGTGGCGGATGGCCAGGACCCACGGCCGGCCGTTGATGAGCGTCTGGACCGTCCTGCGGAACCAGCCGCTGATGCGAACCGTCGCCCCCTCGGGGATGTCCATTTTGTTGGCCACGCGCGTGTAGTTGCCACCGGCTGCAGACGGCGCACCGTCCGGAGTGTGGCCCAACACGTTGTGCGTGCCCGAGATGTTGACCACGGAGAACGTGTTGCCCTCGACGCCCCCTGTTTCCGCGTTGAAGGTCCAGGCCGGCGTGTCCACGCTGGGCAGCACGTCCATGTCCAGGTTGAACTCTTCGTCCTCGAGCAGCACGTCACAAACCGAGATGATGCTGTGGGTCACGTCCACCGTGGTCGCGCTGGTCGAAGTCTGAGCCTCACGCCCCCCCTTGCCCGGCGGGTCGATGACTCCCGGCACCGTCGTGTTGCCGCTCGGCGAGAGGAACGCCTTTCCCTCGAAGTCCGGCGAGTCCCCGGCCATCTCAGGCAGGATGATAAAGACGTTGTTCGGGAAGTTGATCAGGTCTTCGTAGATCTCCCAATCCCCGCCAGGGAACAAGCATTCAAGAACCAGTTCGATGCCGTAGATGGTGGCCCTGGGCAGGTACGCGAGGTTCTTGATCAGGCACCGGAAGTGCTCATCGTCCAGACCGCGCGGCCGGATGACCGCAAGGTTGCGACCAACCCGATCCAGCTCCTCCTCCTCCGCAAAGTCTACGAGCATCGCGCGTCGGAGCCGGCCGATCGCACTGTAGCCCCCACTCGCATCGATGACCTCGGATAGCACCCGGTGGAAGGAACGCGACAGCGGGGCAGCTCGACGGCTCCGGTCCGTCATGTAGCCGCCGCCCTCGTAGTTCTTGATCACGACCCGGACGCTGGTTTCATCCGCAGTGAAGCCGGGGTTGACCGTTACGTTCTTGGAGTCGATGAAGGCCGTGATGAGCTGCGGGCCCTCGTTGCCCGTCACCGGGTCCTTCGGCAGAACCCAAGCCGCCTTCCCCGCATCTGAGGCCGTGAAGCGGTCGTCCACGGACGACAGCGTGGTCGCCGCCCCACTATCGATCGCGCCGTCCAGGATGAGACGATGCCCACCCAGGCCGCGGATTTCCTGGGCCCCCACAGCGCTGTCCAGCTCGGCATAGGGGCACGGGTCCGCCTCATCGCCGAT
>JBDHAB010000132.1:0-3475 GCA_039588295.1 Gemmatimonadota bacterium | reverse complement strand
GTTCGACTCGAGGAAAACGGCCATGCTGACCAGTACGGTCATGATGCCTACCGACCGCCGGGACTTGGCCAGCCCCCTCCGTTCCATCAATGCAATGAACCCCTCCATCCCGCCAGACATCTGGGTGAACGTGATCATGGCCCCGATGAGGGCGCTGAACAGAAGCGTGCGCGCGTTGTCGGCGTCGGTCACGGAGTTCACGAACACGTCCACCGACTCGATCATACCGGCCAGCGGATTCCACCCGTGCATGATGGTCCAGCCCAGGAGGATGTAGAGGCTCAACGACAGGTAGACCTGCTTGGTCTTGATCGCGAGGCCGTGACGTGTCTTGGCCGGCGACGCCTCCCCGCGCAGGGGCAAAGGTGGCCGGCCGCGAGGGCGGGATCAGGCAAACTTGCTCCCCCCTGGCGACCTTGACAAGGTCGCGGGTGAGGCCATTCTTATCGCCGTATTCCCCCAAGCCGACAGACGCTATCCAACCAGTTCAGGCACCCGCGGCCTGACCTTCGCCAGTACACCCTGAGGCCCTCGTGAACTCATCGACTCCAGACTCGTCACGGTTCCCCGCCGACCGCTTCACTGTGGTCCGGCGGCTCGCCTACCTCGCAACTGCGCTGGCGTTCGCGCTGATCGTGCTCGGCGGGATCGTCCGGATCACCGGTTCAGGCATGGGATGCGGCGAAGACTGGCCCAAGTGCAACGGCGAATGGTTCCCGCCACTCGACTTCGCGACTTTCGTCGAGATCTTCCACCGCTGGGTGGCGGCGTTGGTGAGTATCGCCGTCCTTGCCACCGCGGCGGTCGCGTGGTGGCGCCATCGGTCTCCCAAGTGCTCCTCGGGGCCGTGACGGTCAAGCTCGAGCTGCCTCCGGCAGTCGTCATCCTGCACTTCGTGAACGCGCTCCTGCTCATGACGGCCGTGTTGGTGACGGCGCTCCGGGCGCACCCAGCCGCCGATATGACCTCCTCAGGCGATCGACACTCTACCCACGCCCTCACCTGGGCCACGGCCCTCGCGGGCTTTGCCGCGGTCATTCTGGGCGCGCACGTGGCCAATCTCAACGCCGGCCCGGCCTGCCTGGGATTCCCGTTCTGCTACGGGGGGATCCTCCCGCCATCGGGCACCCTTGCCCTGGTGCACTGGACTCACCGAATCGTCGCGTACGGATTCGTGGCGCTGACACTCACGCTCTTCATCAAGACCCGGAAGCCAGACGACGTTTCGTTTCGCAACCTCAGGCTGTCCATCGCGGCGGCCGTCGGGCTATCCCTCGTCCAGATCGGGATTGCGGCGGCCATGGTACTCCAACTGCTCCCTCCGAGCCTCAGGGGGCTCCACCTGATGATAGGAACGGCCGTGTGGGCAATCCTCGTCATATTGCTCCACTATTCCGTTGGGATTCTTGAATCGTCGGACGAAACGGAGAGAACTGAGACGCCCTGACCGAGGTGAGCTGGGTAGAAGCCGGTCGTTCCCAGCCAGCCAAGAGCTTGAGCTGGTAACCCAAGCCCTCCATCGCCGGGTTCACAGAACCCTAGAGCCCAAGAACAAGTCCCCCCTGCAGTTAAGCAGGGGGGACTTGTTCTTGGTGCTTCGGAGCCTAACAACCCATTACTGCGTGGTAATCACCATGGTATAGGCCGCCGGATCCGGGTCGAACAGGACGACCGCCAGGAGATACGTCCCCGCGTCGAGCGTGAACGTGCCGGTTTCCGGCTGTCCGCTCGCACCGCCGCCAAAAGAGTCAGCCTGATCGAAGATCTGGGTGATCGGGTTATCGAGGAAGTAGAACCCAAGATCCGCATCACTGCTCCACGCGCTCGTAAAGTCGAACGTCGTCTGGGCCGTGAGCGTGAAGGTGTAGAACCGCGAATCACCAGCAGCAAACGTGCCGCCGCCGAACGGCCCGCCGTCCGTGATCGTCAACGAGTTCCCCGACGACGGAATGACGATCACCGGGGCGGTCGTTTCATCGCCTGTCCCGGCGAAATTCTCCATCGTCTGGGTCACGTCGCTTGCCGTTGGGATCGCGAGCTCGAATTGCGGCGCCGCCGAGGCGATGACCCCGTCAACCGTCAACGGGCCGGTCACATCCGCCACGTCAGGCTGCAGCACGACCGACATGGTTGTGCTATCCGCTGCAAAGCCCACGACATCCACGTTCCCACCAGGATAGGTGGCGGTGGCCGCGTCAGAAAACAGGAACCCGGCACCCGCGGTGACTACCACGGTGTCACCGACCAGAGCCGGGCTGGGCGCGAACGTGACCGGGAAGTTGCTGATGACCGGCGACGTCATAGCTGCCGTAGTGAATAGCGTGAATGGGAAGTCCCCGAGCCTCTCGTGGGCAATGTTCGCGACGACAGCCGTCGTGTCGGTATTGGGCGACACCAAGATGAACTGCTGCGTGCTGTCCGCAGAACGCGCGGTTAGTACGGGCGCGGCCGCATCTGGGAACGTCACCGTCGCTGAATCCTGGAAGATGTACCCCGCTGGGGCCGTCATCGTCACGGTGTCACCAAGAGCCGGCGAGGTGGTACTGAACGGATCCCCGAGATCGGCTGGGGCGGCGGCGTTAACTACAGCGTCGACGCTATTCACCGTGAACACCAAACTCGGATCGAAATTCACTTGGACGTTGGAGATAGTAGCCGGGCCGTTGACATTCGGGCCGACGAGCACCAGCATCGTGGCCCCCGTCGGATCGACACTCACGACTATCGGGATACAATTGCAGGCCGGCGTTGAATCACCGGCAAACCTGACGACCGAGCTATCGGTGAAATGCGTCCCCGCCGCGGCCGTGAACGTCAAGGTGTCACCCAGCGGTGGGGTCAGGTTGGAGATACTGACGGCTAGATCCATCGCGGGTACAACCCGAACGGGAACCTCGCGCGTCACGCCTCCGCCACTGGCGGTGAGCGTCGTGGACACGAAGGCAGTGCCGGTCACTTCGAAGCGCGCCCTGGTCCACGGCGACGGGCGCACGGCATCGCCATTGGCATCGAACACGAGGTTGAACGTCGAGTCCTCCACTACGGTTACACCGGGGTCGTTGGACGTCAGTGTGAAGTCCGAGATCGCCAGTTGATTGTCCTGGGCGTCGTTGACCTCAAGGAGGACCAATTCCGTCTCGCCCTGATTGATGAACAGGGACGACGGGCTCGCGATGACCGCGACGGCATCCCCTCGGAGATCCCCTTGTGGATCGCCTTTGCAGGCCCACGAGCCTACTCCGATGGCGAGAATAACCAAACCACTTGTTGTACGATTCATACTCATCCCCTCGTTCTCGATCGAATGTTACCTATTCAGCCTAAAGACTGAGTGAGCGTTCACGGCTACGGGTTGAGTCGTGACTCGTAGAGGAAGTCGATTGCGAGCCAGCGACTAATATCAACGATCGCTTCTTCGGTCATGATGTCAAGCCAACCACCCCGCGAAGCCTCCTTGAGGTCGTTGCTGTGCATC
>JBDHAB010000131.1:0-2742 GCA_039588295.1 Gemmatimonadota bacterium | reverse complement strand
GATAGAGTCGTCTGATCGACTAGGAGGCCATGGAATGGCCATAACAGCATGGACAGAGACGGGCACGACGACCGTGACGGTTCGGCGGGGCGCAGTGGGGAAGATCAGGCAGATTGCATAATTTTGAGACACATTCAGATGGGGTAGGCTGATCATGGCAATTATCAGATGGCTCGGCGGGGCCTCGACAAACACGCAGGTCACGACCCACACGCCGGGCGGCAATACCGCAACGACCGTGACCTACAAGACGACGGTGACCGGCGAGGATGGGACTGCGGTCACGATCAGCACAAACAGCTCGGCCACGACCGTCAGCCAGATCGTGCAGGACATCCAGAGCGCCCTGTCGGCGACCTCGGCAAATAATCTGTTCAAGGTGATTACCTGGACCGAGGACGGAACCAAGGTCACGGGCACGGCCAAGGTTGCCGGCACACCGTTCTACATCAGCACGCTTGCCACGAGCACGGCCACGACCGGCATGACCTACGTCACAGCCACCACCACTGCCAATCAGGGGCCCCACGATTGGGAGAGCAGCCCGAACTGGGAGACCTCGACCGGTGGCAATACGGTGCCGAGCAATACGGACACCGTGCATTTCAGCAAGGGCAGCCATTCCCTGTTGTTCGGCCTGCGGCCCGGCAACGGTAGCGGTAATCAGGGCGGTACGGCGATCTCACTCACCAAGCTCACCAGGGGCGCTGCATACGAGGGCAATATCGGTGATGCCGAGAACGGCTACTACCTGGTGGCCGATAGCACGACCGTACAGATCAACGGCAGAGCCGATGCGGTTCTGCTAAACACCACCGCATCAAGCGTCAACGTTGCCGGCACAAGCAACAGCCGTGCTGCGGTCAAGCTTGACGGTGACATCGGCAACCTGCGACTGCTGGGCACGGGTGTCAACGGTAAGGTGCTGGTGGCGGATTCGGCCGTCCTCGACAACGTGTACGTCGTGACCACCGGCGGCCAGGGCGAGCTGGAGATCGGCGATAGCGTGACTAGCCTTGATCTGCTCGAGGCCACCGGGGGTCTTACCACGCTCAAGAGTTCGGCCACGACGCTGACCATCAATGCCGCCGGTACCGCCCGGGTTATTTATGACGGAACGGCAACCGAGCCGACGAAGGCCATCAACGTCCGGGAGCAGGCCAAGGTCGAATACAACGGCAAGGGCACGGCCTCCACGGTCACATTGATCAGCGGCACGTTCAGCCTGGTGAACTCCGAGGCCGAGGCGGTGACAATCACAAGCGCAAGCGTCTATGGCGGACTGTGGACGGACAGAAGCGGTCTCGGGAACGTGACTTATACGAACGACATCAACGCCTTTGGCGGCCAGGTCGATACAGAGACCGGGACAGTAATCCGCTACGTCTGACTCGTCGGGGCCTGCGGGGGCCTCTCTCCTGGGTCCGGCCCGTCGGCGGGCGGGTCGGGCCTTTCCAAATCACCGGATGATGAGCCTATGACAAAGAAGGCCCGCGACGAGGAACCGATCAACAACCTGGTCATCGTCAGCGACACGCATGGTGGCTGCCAGCACGCGCTGTGCCCACCGGAGACGGTCACGCTGGACGAGGGGGGGACGTATGAGCCGTCAGAGAATCAGCGGAAGCTCTGGGATCTATGGCAGGAGCTGTGGGATCCTGACAATGGCTGGGTCACGCAGATCACGCACGGTGAGCCGTTTGACCTGGTGCATAATGCCGAGCTGACCGATGGTGTACACCACGGATCAGTTACTCAGATTAGCCACAACCTGACCGTCCAGGGCCGGATCGCGGCCGCGTGCATGAGGCCGTCCATGTTCGACCTCGGGGACCACGGCCCACTCAATCATCCGCGACTGCGGCACTATTACCAGACACGGGGTACGGAGGCCCACTCTGGTAAGAGTGCCCAGCAGGAGGAATCACTGGCTGAGATGCTGGGGGCCAAGCCCCGCGTTTCGGGCAAGCACAAGCAGTACGCCAGGTATGAGCTTTGGAAGAAGGTCGGGGATGGGCTGGTCCACATCACACATCATGTGGGCGTGACCGGCTCGAGCCACTATGAGTCAACCGCGGTTTACAAGGAACTGGTGGAGGCGTTCGTGGAATCTGCACGATGGGCTGAGCGCCCGCCGGATATCTGCGTTCGTTCCCACCGCCATCGCGCCATCGGAATCGTGATTCCCGCCGATCTCACCACGAACGAGGCGTGGTCACTTGTGACGCCATCGTGGCAGGCAAAGACGGGCTACATCTTCCGCACGGGTGGCCGGATGTCGCCCCCGCAGTTCGGCGCGGTCTGTATCCGCGTCCACGCAGACGGGGCCATTCGGCCCGCGTTCAAGACCTGGCACGCCAAGCGACCGGAGCCCGAGCCATGACCGACGTGCCGACCTTTGACCCCTGGCTGGAGGAATTGAACCGCCAGCGGGATGACAGCAGCGAGCAGGACCATGCCGAGGGGTTCTACAGCCGCCCGGAATTGGCCCAGCGGATGGGCCTGAATCGGTCGGCATCGAGATTTCTGCGAATGTTCGATCGGCTCAAGGCCGAGGACAGGCTGGAAACGCGGGAGGGGCTGAGATTAGGCTCTGATGGGCGGCTCTACCCGGTGTCGGTCTACCGGGTGGTTCCTAAGATTGATCGTGGCCAAGAAGAAGGCTAAGCGCAAGCCACAGCGGATCCCACGCAGTCCCATCGACCGGCTGGGCTGGTCGGGGAAGTCGAGGCGGGTGAGGCT
>JBDHAB010000130.1:0-3004 GCA_039588295.1 Gemmatimonadota bacterium | reverse complement strand
CTCTCGAGCGTTTGACCGCTGAGCGGCTGTCGTGATCGTCAGCGTCGGCGGCTCGGTCGACATCTCGATCGACGTCGGGGATCGCATCCCGGGCCTCCCACCCGCCGCCGCGCCGATTCTCCGTGAGGAGATGGTGATCCCCTTGCGTGAGTCGCTGATCAACGGGGGTTGGCCGGTCGACACGGGGGCGTCCCTCCAACGGTGGGAGATCCGCGTTGTCGGGTCCGATTTTGTAGCGATCCGAAATCCGATCTACTACGCCGAATTTGTCCACCGAGCCGGGGAAACGGTCGAAGTGTGGACGGAGATCGAGGCATTGTCCGAGGAGTTGTTCGCGGCCGTCGCGCCCCGTCTTCGTGCGCTCGCCCGACCCCCGGCCCGGCAGCTCCCGATCCGGTTGATCTCGCGCGCAGCCGTTCGAGCCGCTACCCTGTTCGCGGCGTCTACTCGCGTCCTCACCGTTCGCGAGAAGTCACGTCGAACCCGGATCCGGCGTAGTCCCCGGACCCGACCCCGAAACCGGAGATCCCGCCCGTGAGTTTTTCCGCGCAGCCTAAATCGAAGCGCAGCCTCCGGATCACCCTCGGGTGGTTCGCCGGGGGGCACGCATTCTCCTCCGCCGGTGTCGAGGTCGCCGGATCGACGACGTTCGTGATCAGCGGTCGCACCGGCGATTGGTCGGCCTCGAGCCCGAAGCCGACGACCGCCGACCCGCTCGATCAGGGGCAGAAGAACCTCGACGCCTCCCCCGTCCTTGTCGACGATCAGGAGGACTCCGGATCGTTCGGGATCAATTACAAGTTCGAGACGGATCCGAACCTCCTCGGGATGATGGACATTCTCTATCAGGACGGCTCCGCCGCCTCGCTCGCTTCGGTGATCGACGGTTCGGAGGAGGTCTATTGCGACATGAAGGTCGAATGGATCCACCCGGGGAACCCCGCCGACGCTCACGGCCGCGTGTACGGTCAAGTCCGCCTCACCCATGATGAAACCATGGGAGACACCCAAACCGTCGCCATCGCGTTTTCCTCGCGTGAGGGCGTCTACGCTCGCTTTTAGCCCGGAGCCTTGAAATGACTGTCACTCTCCGATCTACCTCCCGCGTCGACATCGTCCGACGAATCCTCGCCCCCGGCGGCCTCACCTCCAACGTCGAGCGGTACACCGTCTCCGACGAGGACGCATACGACGACGGCGACGGCGACGGCCAGATCGACGAGGTTTGGATGGCGAAGGGCTCGCTCGCGGCCGGTGCCTCCGAGACTCACGACCTTCAAAGCCTCACGCAGACGGACGACGACGGCGCGACGGTTCGCGGCGGGATCTCGTTCGACGGTGTGAAGCATTTCGAGATCCGAAACACGACCGCGACCTCGGCGGGCGGTTTCCTCTCGATCGGTGAAGCGGCCGCGAACATTTGGGACGGCGCCGGTACGCCCTTCGCGGGCGGTTCGGGTACAAGCACCGGGATCATCGACGTGCAGCCGGGCGATTCCTTCCGGTGGACGTCCCGCAAGGGCGGCACCGTCAGCGCAAGCGCGAAAGACGTCAAGATCGCCGCGACGACCGCCGCGCAGACGTACGAGCTGATCATCGGCGGTGAGAAGTCGTGATCGACGTCCGGGCGGCGGCGGCGGCTGCGAGTGAGCGGCTTCGGAGGCTCCGGCGACGTCCGGCGCATCCGGCGATCTTGCGCGTCGCCCTCGCCCGGCATTCGTACCTGAACGCGCTACACGCGCGAGGTACGACGCACGTCGACGAGGCGGAGCTACCCGACACGCCCCGCAATCTCGAGCGGGCTACCGCACTCGTCGGCGGCTCGGTTGCCGAGTGTCGCAAGGCGCTCGCGACAATGGATCGAGACGATCAGGAGATCGTGAGGCTCGCCGCGGAGCTTGAAGTGTTCGGGCAGGACCGGACGACGGCGATCGACGCGCTCGCCTCGTGGCTCGAGGAGATCGGACAGTGATCCCGCGGCCCGAGCCTCGCGTCGTTCCCGAGCGCCCGCACTACGTCGAGATCGACGAGGCAGGGCGTTCGTGGGCGTTTCGGCTTCCGCCGGAGCGCAAGCGGCTCGGCCTGATCAAGCTCGTGGGCTCCGCCGCGGTCGACGACCCCGACATCGAGCAGCAACTCGACCAGGCGGCCATGCTCGGCGTGGTGATCGGCCGTTGCTGGTTCGACCGCGAGTTCGACCTCGAGCCCGTCGAGAATGGCGATCCGCGGGCCTACGGGCACGCGGTGAATGATGCGCTGTATGAGGCCGGGCACGACCTCGGCGTCGTCGCGTCGCTCGGTCAAAACCTCCTCAGACGCATGCAGGACGCGCTAGTCGGTCGGGAGGCAGTCGACGACGCCGTGGGTTTTTCAAAAGCTCCGCCCTCGGGTGGGACCGCTGGAAGCGCCTAAACCTCTCTCTCGCCTGCCTCGGGCGCACGCATCTACCCGACGGCACCCTCACGATCGACGCACTCCCGCACGACGCCCAAGTCGAGCTCTATGCGCTATGGGAGGTCGCGCACTCCGTCTCGGGCGTCGGCTCGTCGTCGGGTAGTCTGACGGTCGAAGATATGCGGCTCTCCATGCTTCTACCCATGACCGCCGGTGATCGCGCGTGGTTGCTCGCGTTGCAACACCGCGATCCGAAGCAGGGCGAGCGGGCGGAGGTTCACATGCCAAGACCCTCGACTCTATTTCGCAAAGCGCGAAAAGCACTGATCAGCAGCTCTCGGGCATATCTAAGACCGCGCCCGCAATGGGTAAGGCGCTCAAGGTCGGCGCCGGTGTCGGGCTCGCCGCGGTCGCTGCGATGGCGGCCGGAGTCGTCAAGGCGAGTAAAGACACGATCAAGCTCGCCGGGGATCTCAATTCGCTAGCGAAGCAGGCCCGGAGCGTGAACGCCCTCGCCTCCGAGATCGACACCCTCAACGGGGCGTTCGGCCTCCTCACTGAAAACGGGATCGATTCGGCGCGCGTCCTTGAGGACGTGAACCTGAACCTC
>JBDHAB010000129.1:0-2786 GCA_039588295.1 Gemmatimonadota bacterium | reverse complement strand
ACGTTTCGTTAGTTGTGGGGCGACGACGGCGACTACCGAATCGCCAACATCTGACAAATCTGAGAGCGTCGTGTAGACTCGCGTCGCCCCGATGGTCTCAAAGAATGCACTTGCTAAATCGGCCGCATCCAGCAAAGCCACTAACGCCTCGCATATTTGCTGCACACGTCCGGCATCTGCCGTCACGCTGGAATAATCCGGCACCACCAATGTGCCTAGCGTCCCATCGCCACGATCCACATCTTTTCTTACGTCGGACGCTGCAAGTAGTGCGTCCATCGTGTTGGCGGCTAACCGAACACTTGCCCCCGATCGTTCTAAAAATCGCACAGCCATACTCAGACCACCTCGAATGCCGCACTGGCCAGCTCGAAGGTCAAAACCAGCGGGATGACCGAGACATTAGCCGTCGAGGACTTGCCGCACAACACACCCGCCCAAGCATTGCATTCCGTCGCCGTCAAAGTGAGTTTGTAGACGCCGGGCGCGTTGGTGGCGTCGACTTCCGCTGGGCTGTTGGTTGGGGCCGCCGATGTGCCGTCCTTGATCCAGCGGAGTGTATGGTTGGCGACATCCCCGGTCTTCCCGGCGTTGGCCGACGTGTCCCAGGCGACGTAAGTAACCGTCAGGGCTTGCCCTCGTACTGCCATTACGCGACCCTCCCGAATAGATGCCACGGGACCACGCTGTTGCTCACCACCCCCCCCACCTCCCACCCAACCGGCTCGACCAGATCACTCAGCGGCGCAACTCGCCCGGCGTGGTAGATGTGCGCGATCTCGGCGGGGGAGAGGGCGCGGGTGTAGATGCGGATGTCGTCCATATCGCACCGTAGCCAATCGCTGCCGCTGTAACGCGATGCGAACCGCAGCACGCCATCAATCCAGGAGGAGTCCCAGGGATCACTAAGGCCCGGGGTGGCAAACTGTCCATTGATATAGAGCTTTTGCTCCCCGGTCTTGACCGCCAAAACGACATGCGTCCAATCCACCGCCCCGCCGCTGTAATCCGTCCCGCCAATGGTCCTCCAGATGATTGAGCCGTTTCGCGTGAACAAGCTAAATTTGCCATCGTTGGCTCCACCCGAGCGGTCCATCGCCAACTCCAAGTCATCCTGATTGCCATTTGAAAACACCCGGTCATAAGCTCCGCCGGAGCCGAAGACGCGCAGCCAAAACGAAACCGATAGTTCCGCTAGTCCGGCCATCGGATTAGCGGCGGCCAGCCACCCAACGTAATCATCCGTCCCATTGAACATCGGCACCATCCCCTGCCGCTCCGCATCGGCAGCCCAGTGCTCGCCGGTGCCGGACCAGGTGCCGCGGTTGCCTCGGCCGGTCTTGTCATACGAGAACTGTCCGCCGGGAGACGAGCCCGGCCACCATGCAGCAAGAGCGCGGGCCGTTTTGCTGGCACGGTTCAGCCGGTAATGTTTCAGTCGGCGGTTTATCGGGGCGATCATTGCGACTCGTCGATTACCTCGAAAATCTCGATCTTGTGGGAATCGTCGTCGCCCTCCATCGCCTGGTCGGCCTTGTTCACCAAGACCGGCATCCCGTAGCGATGGACCGGCACGAACCGCCCAACGTCCTGCACCTGGACAACGCCGTCCGCGTCGGGCGTGAGAATCAGCGAGCCGATCCATTCCAACTGCAACACCGTTTGGTCGACGGTTCCGCCCGCCGAGCCGGTGTAGGCGGCATCCGTGCCCGTTGTCGCGCCGGGGTTGCTTGTCCCTGCCGTTGCGCTTGGCGAGCCAGCCCAGTACAGTTCCAGGGTCGTACCTGCCGTTGGGGCAACGTCCATGTTAGCCGTGACTCGCGCGCCCCAGACCTTGCCGCGCGTTGCACCCAGGTCGCCCTTGACGCCTTGACGGGCCGCGTCTACCGCGAGGCTGGCGAGCGTGATGGCATAGTCGCCGCCCGACGCTTTCCAGGTCTTCGTCGCTCCGGTCTTGATGAGGATTTCTGTCGCCATCGTCAACTCCCATCTGCGAACACGTCAACGGCCGCGTTCACCCGCGCCTGGATTGCTGCGTCTGTTGCGGCCATAATGGCTGCCGAAGTGGAATCTTTCTCAGCAGCCAGCAGAGCCATAAGCATCTGCCGCGAGATGGCGTCTGGGTTGTTAAATGCAGCCTTTGCCCAGAGCATACGATTCGTGTGGTTTGTCGTGCCTACGTCCTCGCCGCGGACTGCCTCAGCCGCCACAATGCAGGCGACGGATACCCTGTTCCGCAGGTCCGAGCTGTTGAACAGAGTGCGCATTTCCGTGTATGTAGGCATTACTCGACCTCCTCGATAATAGCTGAAAGCACGTCAGCACGACCGGCAAGCGCGATGACGCACTGTTCGGCCTCGGCGTGACTGTCGAAATCACCGAAAGTGTTCCCTTTCGTCCGTTCGTCGCAGGCTGCACGGACGCGGTATTGCTGGTCAGGTGGCATGATGCCTCCTAAGTGCTGGGGGAAATTGTTTCAACGGTGGCTTGCTTCACGTCAGCACGACCGGCAAGCGTGATACAGCAATCTTCCGCTCGTTCGACGCTGAGAAACGGGCCATAGAGAAAGCCCACGTCTGGTATCACGGGAACACCAACATAGAACACGCGAACCTGATATGTTTCGACGGGTGACATGAATTCTCCTTTCGCTCCGTCAGTTGCCCTTGTTCTCGCCCTTGCCCTTGCCGTTCCTTCGGCACACTGGGCAGCACTCGTGCTCGGTTTCGAGTTTCATGAGCCTGTCGCCGTGGTCGGCTACATGCTCGATCAGCGTCGGTAGACAT
>JBDHAB010000128.1:0-2861 GCA_039588295.1 Gemmatimonadota bacterium | reverse complement strand
CGGCTGGCCGACGGGGCCAAACACGGACCAAGAATGGGAGATTCAGCTCGCACTAGTACGCCGATATTTCAGCTTTACTGAGCTTGAGACGACAGCAACCCTGCACGACGTGCTTTGCGCCATCGAAATGGCGCAAGTCCTCGAGGACAACGACGACATGACTCGCACCAGGCCAAAGGAACTACGCGGAAAAGGGCACGTGCCCGCGGGCCTCGAGTACGACGAGGAGTCCGAATGGACCACCATGACCGTGTCCATGCCGGGGAAGGTATAGCCCATGGCCGTCATTCGTAGGCTATTCACCGAGTTGGGCTACAAGGTCGAGGACCGCGAGCTCAAGGCGTACACGCGGAACACCGAGCAGGCGAAGGAGCAGACGGAGGCGTTCGGCGATGAGGTCGTCGAGTCCGAAAAGAAACTCAAGGGCTTAGCTCGCGTGATGGACAACGTGCGCCAGTCGGCTCCAATCCTGGGCTCGGCGCTCAAGAAAGGGGCGCTAGTCGGCGCGGCGGCCACAGTAGGGCTCATCGCGTTGCTTCGCGAGATGTCGCAAGAGTTCGATGAGATCGCCAAAACCGCCGTCAAATTCGCTGTCGGCACGGATGAATTGCAGCGATTACGCTTCGCCGCCAAGCTCAGCGGGGCCGAAGCGGAAGTCCTCAACTCAGCGATCAAGGACTTCAACAAATTCATAGTCGAGGGCCGCGAGGCTGGGATAACACCGTTCACAACTTCGCTGGACAAGCTGGGGCTGAGCATCAATTCCTTTGCTGGCCTGAGCTTCGAGCAGCGTCTAGGGGTGATTTCGGACCGGCTCCAATTGGTCGCGAATGAGCAAGAGCGTGTGGTGCTGTCACAGCGCATCTTCGGCGAGGAGGCGGGGCCGCAGCTGCAAGTTCTGTTGGGAGCTGGATCGAAAGGGATCCAGGCGATGGGCGACGACTTGGAATCGCTAGGTGGGGTGATTAGCGGTGAGACGCTCAAGGCCGCGGAGTCCTTCAACGACCAGATGGACAGGCTGTTCATTGTGACCAAGGCGCAGGTCGCCGGTGCGCTGTCGGATCTGTTGCCACTTGCCCGAGATCTGACAAAGCAATTCGCGGACTGGGCGCGGACAAATCGGGCGTTCACCCAGGGCAAGCTCGAGGAATTCGTCAACAAATTCATCGATACCATCATGACGTTGGGCAAGGTCCTTGCCGGTTTTCTGGAAATTTGGGACGACCTCGTCGAGGCAGTAGGTAGCTCTGATACCGCGTTTATTGCCGCCGCTGGGGGCATAACCGCGCTCAAGCTGGCGGCAACCGGTGCTGCGGGACCTATGGGCACCTTGGCGGCTATTCTCATCGGCCTGCTGCCCGTCGCGCTCGCCGTGGGCAACAAGCTGGGCGATATCATCTCCCAGGATGAGTCACTCCGAGCCCTGGCTGGGCGTGCCGAGCGGCGTGGGGCTGGTGGGTTACTCGAGCAAAACGTCGCCCTATCGCAGACGGAGGCGGGCAGGCGCGTGCTGTTCGGGCGCGAGTCCATAAACCTGGCCAGGCGCAAGCTCCGAGGACTGGTCGAAGAACGTGAATCAATACCGGCCGGTACCGGGTTCCGACAGGGTGGAGCTCTGGCGTTGCGCGCCAGGCTCGAGCGGCAAGAGAAGGAGGTGCGCGACCAGATCGCATTTTTCGAAGCGGAAGAGCGCAAGGACTTCGCGCAATTCAAACGGGAGCGCAAAGCGGCGGTCGCCGAAGGCAGGGTCCCCGTTGGGCCGACCCAAGAGCAATCAACGACCTTCCAGCGATTCATCGAGCTACAGAACAAGCCAGAGCGCACCGCGGCAGAGAATGCCGAATTGGCACGCCTCCGAAAGCAGCTCAACGTGGCAGCACCGGTCGCAACTGGCGCCGGTGGAAAAGGACCCAAAGCCGACAAACCGCTCACTGCCGATGAGCTCGTGGCCAAGTCGCTGTCGCCTGGTGGCGGCGGGCTATCTGCGCTCCGAGGCATCTCGCCGGGCACCACGATCATGCAGATCGACGCGAGTATCACGGCGACGACCAATGTCGAGGTACCGCTGGATCGGCTGCCACGCGACGCCACGCTGCGCGAGACGGTCGACATGGTGACGTCGGAGGTCGCTAGGGTGACCGCGGCCGAACGCGACACGGCGCTCGCCCAGCAGCGCCAGCAGATCATAGGATGACCCATGGCGTTTCCTCTCTCCATATTCCAGCAGAGACGCCCCAGGATCGGGCGCATCCGGCTGGATTGCACCGTCACTGAACGGCATAGCGCGTCCGTCGAAGTGTCGACCGTGCCGATCGAGGACGGAGCGCACGTGACCGACCACGCCGACGTGAAGAATCGCATGCTCCAGCTCGTGGGGATCATTACCCCAACGCCGGACACGATCGGGGCACAGTTCGATCGCAGTGGCCTCCACCACATCAACGCGCACGAGCAGCTGCTCGAGCTCGTGAGACGCCGTGAATTGGTCACGGTATTCACACCGCTCGAGTCACTCGAGGATTGCCTGGTCGTCATGTACGACGTCGACCAGAGCGTCGACACCAGTCAGGCGCTGCATTTCTCGGCAACGATCCAGCAGATCCAGCTGTCCAAATTGGGCACCGTTTCGAGAATCGCCGAAGCGGATCGGGACTTGGGGGAGGCCGACGAGGACCTGGGTGTGCAGGGAACGCAGGAGGTGGTTGCGTGATCATCAAACTGCTGGCCCCAGAACGCGCGACCAAGTCGGCATTTCGCTGGCGGTCCCGGCTCGATGGAGCGTTCTACACATTCCGCATGAAGTACCAGGCACGGTATGACCTGTGGGTGCTCGACATCGGCACGCTGGACGGTAGCCCGCT
>JBDHAB010000127.1:0-3097 GCA_039588295.1 Gemmatimonadota bacterium | reverse complement strand
GTTGCGTTCACCGATGCACGGGGGAGTGCGGCGGTCCGACCATGCGTATCACCATCCTGACCGTCGGGTCTCGCGGCGACGTGCAACCGTACGTCGCATTGGGCGTCGGCCTGCGGGCCGCGGGTCACGAGGTGCGGCTCGCGACGCATGAGCCGTTTCGGGAGTTCGTCTCCACCCACGGGCTCGAATTCGCCCCGCTGGGAGCCGACAGGCGTGGCTGGCATCCGGTGACAGCCTGATTCGCTTCACCTCCCGATTCTTGCGTCTGTTCCGGCCACTCTTGAGGGAGAACCTGGCCAATACCTCCCAAGCCTGCGTCGGCTCCGAGGCCATCGTCTACGCGCCGCTGGCGTTTGCGGGCTACCACGTCGCGGAGGCGCTCGGCGTTCCCAGTTACCAGGCGGCGCTCCAACCCGCCACCCCGACGCGCGAGTTTCCGATCTTTCCACTGGCAGGCAAGCGTGAGTGGGGCGGGACGTACAACCGGTTGACCTACACGCTGTACGAACAGCTCACCTGGCAGGCGCTCCGACCGGTCATCAACCGCTGGCGCAAGGAAACGTTGGGCCTCCCCACCATCCCCATGCTGCGTTCGTTCAAGGAGTTCCGCGCGCAACGGGTGCCGCAGCTCTACGGCTTCAGCGCCGCGGTCGTGCCGAAGCCAAGGGACTGGCCCGAGTGGCATCACATCACGGGGTACTGGTTCCTCGATCGTCCGGCCGAGTGGCAGCCGCCCGCAGACATCGTGGATTTCCTCGAAGCCGGCCCGGCTCCGGTGTACGTCGGGTTCGGCAGCATGATCGCAAAGGATCCCGCGGAGCTGTTCGAGTTGGCGCTCGAGGCGCTGCGGCGGGCGGGACGGCGGGGCGTGTTGTCCACCGGGTGGATGGGGGCCGATCACGCCGATCTTCCGGACGACGTGTTCGGGATCGAGTCGATCCCCCACGACTGGTTGTTCCCGCAGATGGCGGCGGTGGTGCATCACGGCGGCGCGGGCACCACCGCGACGGGACTCAGGGCCGGTGTGCCGTCGATCGTGGCTCCGTTCTTTGCGGACCAACCGTTCTGGGCACACCGGGTGAAGGTGCTGGGCGTGGGCCCGGCGCCCGTTCCGCAGAAGCGGATCACCGCCGAGCGGCTGGCACACGCGATCCAAGCCGCGACCAGCGACGACGGCATGCGGGCGCGCGCGGTATCTTTGGGCGAACGCATTCGGTCCGAGGACGGCGTGCGCACCGCGGTGGAGCTGCTGGTAAGGCGCGCTTAAGGCGGCCTTACCCCCAACTACTTTTCACTTTTCACCTTTCACTTTTCACCTATCACCTATCACCTACCACCTATCACCTATCACCCGAACCTAAGGGAAACCACTCATGAAAATGACCGACGCGCTCCGCGGGGAGCACGGTGTGTTCTATGCGATCTTCGATCACCTGGAGGACGTGTTGGTCAGCGTCGAGTCGGCAGACGAGGTGCGGGATCTCGCGGCAATGCTCACCTCGGCCCTCGTGCCCCACGCGAAGCTCGAGAACGAGGTGTTGTTCCCCGCGGTCGAGGAGCAGATCGGCACCGGCGGTCCCGTGGCCGTGATGCGTGCCGAGCACGATGAGATCGAGGGAATCCTGACCGGTCTGAACGACAGCGACGATGCGGACGAACTCAAGGGACGGATCCTCAGAGCCATCCGGGTGGCGCGGGAACACTTCCGCAAAGAGGAGATGGTGCTGTTCCCCATGGCCGACGAGCGGCTGGGTGACGGCCCATTGCGTCAGCTCGGCATGAAGTGGGCGGCGAAGCGGCAGGTGATGTTGGGTTAGTACGATTCCTGAAGCATCGACTCATGACCCGGATCGCCTAGAACCGGACGCCCGCGGTCGCGACGAACTGCTTGCCGCCGCCGACCTCGACCCTCGCTTCGACGAACGGTTTCAGGCGTCCCCCGTTCAACGTCAGCCCGCCCAGCAGGTTGAGCCCACCGCGCGTTTCGTCACCGGTTGCCCCGACACCGAGCACCTCGGTCGACGTCTTGAAGTGCGCGACGTTGAATCCCACACCCGTATACGGGCTCACGGCGCGGAGTTTGGTCCCGATTCGGTAGACGAGGTTGGCGTTGATCTCCCAGTAGTCATTGTCCGCGCCGACCTCGGCACTCGGGAGGAAGTAGTCGAAGGACCCCACGGTCTGGAGGCCCCGCAGGATACCGCTGAGATCGAAGAGGGCCCGCGCGCCAACTCCGAAATCCGTCTCGCTCCCCCAGTTGCCCTGGACGCCGGCCGAGATCTGTCCCGCGGCGGCACCGGCTTGCGTGCTGACGCCAAGGAACAGGATCGTCACCACCCTCACGATGAGCTGACGACTGTGCATGGTGCCCCTCGCTCCGTCCACTCCGTGACCGCACAAGTAGGGCCCGCGCCGGCGGGCCGCAAGGTCGAGCACCGAGAAAGGCGAGCGATTCCATCGTGAAACTTCGGTGCACGGAGTCAGTTCGCTCCTTATTATAGCGTCACGTGTCTCATCATCTCGGTCGGCGCACTGTGGCCCTGGTGTGCCCCAGCCAGGAGGAACCCGGGATGCGAACACTGTCTATGCTGGCAATAGCGTGCTTCGGTCTCGCTGCCATCCTGACGGGTTGTGATCAGACCGAAGTGTCGACTGAAGACCTGGCACATGTCGTCGAGCGCGACGGCGTGCCATTCGTCGTTCAGTCGATCCCCGGAACGGTCATCGACCGGCTGGCGGCACACCAGGTCATCCTGGTCGGCGAGACTCATTTAATTCGGGAGCATCGCGAGCTGATGGCCGAGCTCGTTCGGACGCTGCATGCGTGGGGGTTCCGCCAACTCCTGCTCGAATGGCCCCACATGCTTGACTGGCTCCTGAGGGACTTCGCCGAGGACCGGCAGCTCGAGCCCAACTGGGCGCCTCCCACGTGGCTCTACGGGGACCTGCTCACGGCGATCCGTGACTTCAACCGCCTGCGCCGGCCCGACGAGCGGGTCGTGGTGCGCGGAATCGACGTGAACCTGAACGACTACGGGGGCGCCCAGGAATTCGTGAACTCGCTGCGAGCCCTCTCGCAGCACCTGGTGGCCTTGGG
>JBDHAB010000126.1:0-2954 GCA_039588295.1 Gemmatimonadota bacterium | reverse complement strand
GAACGGATCGGCGAGCCGTACGTAGCGGTGGAACACCGCGAACGTCTTGTGCCGGCTGTGGTGCATGACGATCGACTCGGACCGGCCCGCTTTGGTGGCCTCTGTGATCACGCCAGCTCGGAGCGAGTGCGCGCTGAACGAGTTGCCTCCGGTCGGTTTGATCCCCGCCTGTTGGGTCCACCGCTTCACGGCATCGTCCACCTGCCAGTCCGGCATGCGCTCGTCCACGATGCGTCCACGGAACGATTTGCGGAACACCGGACCCGTGTCGACGTCGGGCACCAGCTCCAGCCAGCGCCGCAGAGCGCGTAGCGGGCAGAGCTTCGGGTCGTCGGCCGTCTCGACCGGCACGAACTCCAGCTCCTGGCCGTCCTGGTTGGCCTTGCTGTGGGTGATGTGGACCACCAGGCCGTCGCTGCGGACGTCGAGGTCGATGCGGTCGAGCGCGGCCAGCTCCGAGCGTCGGGCCGCCATCGCGAAGCCGAGCAGCAGCAGCGCCCGGTCGCGCATCACGAGCTGGGCGTCGAAGTCGGGGTTGGCCAGCATCGTCTCGACGATCTCGCGTAGGTGCTCGACCAGCAGGGGCGCGGCCTGGCGCCGGCGCTGTCGACGAGCACGCCGCGCTTCCTTCATTAACTCTTTGACCTGGGGGTGGGCCACCGGCGAGGCGAGGCCGCTCTTCTGGTGGTAGCGGGTGATCGCGCTCAGGGCGCGCTCGACGGTGCCGACGGTGACGCGTCCACTGGTCGTGCGCGTGGCCCGGGGCCGCTCGGGGTCGAGCATGTACGAGACGTAGGCGCCGATGACGTCGTGCGAGGCCGGTAGCGACTCCTGGCCGCGTCGGTTGCACCAGCTCACGAACCGCCGCCAGTCGCCCTCGTAGGCGCGGCGGGTGTTGGCCGGGACGCCATCGCGTTCGATGTCGCGCCGGACGTCGCGCAAATGCGCGGCCTCGCGCGCGAGCTGGTCGGCGGGAAGAGTGAGCTTGTCCTGGCCGGTCATCGTGCTAGGTTCCGCGGGCCGGGCCGAAGTCGTCGGTTATCGCACTTGTACTGCACTCCATGTCCGACGGCACCCTTTGCCCGGCTTTTAGCGCTGCCTCCGTGCGCCCGATCTGAGTAGGTGTTGCGCGACGGCGCGACTGAGACGAACGGTCGAGACGCGTGTCCCGTCACCGAACGTGATGATGGCTTGGTAGGCGCGGCGCCAGTGCCTCGCGCCATCGTGAATAGTCCGCCATCGGCGCTCCTTCACGACCACGCTGCGAACCTGTAGAGCTTTCTTCTTCATTCCGGCTCCTCAAGGACGTGATAGTCCCGGCGAAACATCGGCGCGTCGACCGGCCCTTTCCAGTACGGAGCGATCCACGTCGCGCGACGCTCGCTTCGTGCTGGCCCGCAGACCTGGTTGCGCCAGTGCCCGCGAACGAGCCACTGGAACTTGCCGAAGGGTGACTCCCCTAGGGCAAGCGAGCGCACCACGCCAGAAAGGTCTGATCGCACCGTCACGGGGGGACGAAGCACATAATCGGACGTTTCGGGTTCAGAGCAAGCGGGACGCCAACGACGGCGCGGTCCTGCCGTGACGTCGGCCTCGATGTGGTGCCCAGTCACACACTCGACAGCAGACGCGACATAGTTGCAAATGAGGCGAGTCAGCGCTTCGCTGGCGAGCAGTGCGCGGCTCTCGTTCGTCACAGGACACGGAACGCCAACCGAATCGATCGCCCAGCAAGCTATCTTCGAGCCAGGATCCTGGTCAGCCTCTGGCTGAACGACCAAGATGTATCGGGCATGATCCCCCGACATCGGCAGGAGCTTGTCGGGGACGCTTAAACGCAACGCTGGCCACGGAAACGCGAGCGGCCACGGCGAATCCGTCACCATGAATGCGGCCGCAAGCTCCGGCGGAGCACGCAGTGTGACAGCCCCGTGCTCTATCCAGAAACGCGCGCCCCCAGTGTAGGCGATCAGGATAGTCCGGGCCGCTTCAGTGTCCTCATTCGTCGAGTGCTGCAAAATCTGTTGGGCGAAGGCGGCGCACTGCGGAAGGCGCGGGTAGCGTAGCCTCTCATCTGGCGACAAGCCGTACATAGCGCCGTGGTCGCCGAAAAGCCGCTGGAGCGCAGAGAATCCCTCTCCGAGGATTTCGAGGGGTGGAAGCGTGGTCAGGTCAGCGGCATCGGTCGTCGAAGTCCAGCCGCAAACAGCAAGCTCGCGATCGAGATGTTCCAGAAGTAGGAAATCCCGATCGAGCGTGACTTTCTTCGCCGTCCGCCGCGCCGCAAGAATGCGCCGCCGTTCCTGTGCCTTGTGTAGGCGACTCTTTTGGCGCTGCTTCCCACTCTTCTTCTTCATCCCGTGCTCCTAGCGATGAACCGCCGCACGTCGGGCCAGGTCAGTGTGGATGGTAGTGGCCTTCATGGCGAGTGCTCCCACTTCGTAGGTTCGTCGCCGATCCGGACGACCTTCCAGGAGAACGACTCCCAGCGCCGCTCCGTCGGTGCGATTCCGTTGCCGCGGTGTTCGAGCGTGACGCGACGTCTGTGCGGCGCCTCGGTCAACAGGTAGCGGGCCTCGGTCTCGTGCACGGGGTGACAGCAGTCGTACCGAAGCATGTCGAAGGGGAACGTGCCGTCGCCCTCGACGGTGAAGCGCAGGACGACGACCTTCTCGGTCTTCTGTTTCTTTCTTGCCATACTCGTCAGCGTTCCGATCTTCCCTGCGTGTTGTGTGCGTCGGCCACGGTGCAGTCGCACTGGACGTCTGCCGTCGCCTTCTTCAAACGCTCCTTCTGGAGGCGCAGTACAACCAATCGCCCGAAGCGCATTCCTACGCGAACGGAACCCGTCTCGGTCAGGGTCTTAGTCATGCTTCGTCCTACGCAGCTCGGGCTCGAAACCTCCCTGAGTCACGATAAGGTTCATTATCGAGGGGCTTTTCCGGCCCGTCAAC
>JBDHAB010000125.1:0-2994 GCA_039588295.1 Gemmatimonadota bacterium | reverse complement strand
CGCGCCGCTAGCCTCTACCAACAAGCCTGCGAGGGCGGATATGCGCGGGGCTGCTTCAACCTCGGGCTGATGTACGATAAGGGCGAGGGAGTCACGCGGGACCTCGCCCGCGCCGTCAGCCTCTACCAACAAGCCTGCGACGGTGGGGAGGCGTTGGGTTGCCTCAACCTTGGCGTGTCGCGAGCGACCGCCGACAGTCTCTTCGACCTCGCGATGCGGGCATCGGAAGCGGGCGATGACAGCACGCTTCACAGTACGGCGGAACCGGCGCTGCAGACGTACCGGGCTCTCGAGGTACTCGATCTGGACACCCACTTCCACGTCGGTCTTCTTGGCCTCGCCACGGGCGATACCGCACTGGCCCGCGCCCGCGCCGATACGATCGAGGCGGCGGTTCCGGATCACCTGTTGGCGACCATCCTCAGGACCGTCCTCGCGCGCCTGCGGGGCGACACGGCGTCCGTCACCCGGCTCTCCCTGGACTTCCTCGACGGCTACGACCGGGAGATGGCCACTGGAAGGGCGGAATACCAGGCACACAGGAACAGCATCGAGGTACGTCGGCGAGAGGCCGACGACGAGACCGCTGCCCACCAACTCCGGCAAGCCTGCAACGGTGGGGATGCGGAGGGCTGCTACAACCTCGGCCTCATACACCGTACTGGCGAGGGGGTCCCCCAAGACGATGCCCGCGCTGCTTCCCTGTACGAGCAAGCCTGCAACGGTGGACATGCGCCGGGCTGTAACAACCTCGGCGTCATGTACGAAACAGGCGAGGGGGTCTCCCAAGACGATGCCCGCGCTACCTCTTTGTTCGAGAGAGCCTGCGAGGACGGATCGGCACAGGGATGCGACAACGTCGGCATCATGCAGAGACGTGCCGACGCCGCCCGCCTTCAAGCTGCCCACCTTCAAGCTGCTGCCCGCCTTCAAGAAGACTGCGACAGCGGGATAGCGACGGCCTGCCACGACCTCGGTTTGAGGTACAGCGAGGGCCAAGGGGTCCCGCAGGACCACAGCCGTGCTGCCGCTCTCTACGAGCAAGCCTGCAACGGTGGTGAGGCGGAGGGCTGCTACAGCCTCGGCGTCATGTACGATGTTGGCCTGGGGGTCCCGAAGGACGAGGCCCGCGCTGCCTCCCTCTTTCGAAAAGCTTGCGATGGTGGCGTGTCGGTGGCGTGCAGGTGATGTGTGGCAGGCGGTCGTTCCGGTGCCCGCAGCCTGATCGAGGCCGACATTGGGGGTAACGAGCTGGGCAGCGCGGCTCTCACTGGCCTCGAGAACGCCGTGGAGTACGAGAACCATCCGGCGATCAAGAGATCCGTGGCAATTCGGGCTTCACGCAGTCAGCCGAAGGAAGTCCGCTTCCATGAGATCTCGATGCATCAAGGCGAGATGATGCCAGCCACGCAGTAGCTGCAAAGGAGTTGAGACATGCGGGTCATGCGTAGAACGAGAACGGTGTGGTGTGCTTTAATGGTGCTGGCCGTGTCCGGAAACAGGGTCTCGAGCGCCATGGCTTTTCCGCAAGACAGCCTTGCCGCGCAACGTGCGACGCTGATGGGGGCGATCACATACGGCCAAGTAGAACTGGTCAGGCAACTTCTCGAGAACGGTGCTGATCCGAATACGAAGGACCCAAATGGCAACACGCTGTTGATGCTGGTTGCTGGAGCAGGCCACGTCGACCTTGTGAGGCTCCTGCTGGCTCACGGGGCTGACATCGATGCGGCCGCGCCGGTTGGTTCCACCGCCCTGATGTTTGCCGCATTTCACGGCCATGCTGAGGCGGTAAGAGTGCTCTTGGACAACGGTGCTGATGTCAATGCAACTGCGGATTTGGGCATAACGGCGGTGCGACTAGCAGCCAGGAATGGCCATTCCGAGGCCATTGACGTGTTGGTGGACTACGGAGCCGCAACAACGGAGGCTGAAGCCTACCGGGACGTCATGGGGGACCAGTTTGCCCTTCCGCGAGCGACGAACGTCGAGCAACGGCCGAAGGAAGATGGCGACGTCATACTGGGTATCGATCACGACGGCGGCTTCTTCCTGGACGGCGGTGCTGGCGGCATGCGTCGGATCCGCAGCGATAGTTTGGCGAGCGCTCTCGCCTTGCTGTACAGCGAACCGAGGCCAGATCGCATTCTGTACTTGGTCGCGGATCCGAGCGTGGAATTTGAGATGATCACCGAGGTCATCAACGTCGCTCGTGAGGCTGGCGTGAGGGTGCTGTCAGCGGTTGCCGAACGAGAAGGGGAGGCGATCGCGCTGAGTAGGGCGGCGATGGATATCTGGATCTGGCGGCCGGGACTGGATGAGCCGACTGCCGATGGCAGCCAGATCGTGCTGCAATTGCTTGGGGACGGGTCGTACGCCATCAATACGGAGCCCGTGCTCCTGTCCGAGCTTGACCGTCGTATTCACGCGGTCTTCGACGTCCGGCCGGCGAAGCTCCTGTTCGTTGATGCGGCGGGAAACCGCTCGTACGGGGACGTGATCACTGCCATGGACATCGCTCGAGGTGCCGGTGTGCAGGTGATCAGCCTCGCGCCGATCGAAGTGCCACACGGACTACCTGCCGTCGATCTGCGCCAGCGGTTCGACCCGCGCGACTTCAGTGGGGTGGGTGTGGAGGGTGGCGTAGCTGGGGACAGTGCCGCCGGGCCCGTCGACTTGGGTCAGGTATTCCAGGAGGCCGTCGTAGACGTGGTGCCAGAACGTCTGTCGTGTCCCCCTGTGCAATATCCGGCCGACATGTGGCAAGCGGGTATCGAGGGAACCGTCGTCGTCCAGTTCGTGGTGGAGACGGACGGGCACGTGAAATCCGAGACCATCCAAGTCCTTCAGTCGACGCATGAGGCCTTTGAGGCACCAGCGAAGGAAATGACCGCGGGGTGCGTGTTCCGGCCGGGCGAGGTGCGCAAGACTGCGGTACGAGTGCTTGTCCAAATGCCTCTCATGTTCACTCTGAAAAAGGATTCTTCACAATAG
>JBDHAB010000124.1:0-3005 GCA_039588295.1 Gemmatimonadota bacterium | reverse complement strand
CGGCAACGCAAACAGCAACGCAGACATCATGCTCCTAACAGCTGGGTGAGACGGCATGATACCGCGGGTTCCTCTGGAACAGACCCCAGCGCAGCGACAGTGCGAGCTGCTCCCACCCAGCGTCAGTCGTCTCCCTTGAGCGGCGTTGGTGCATGGGTCCGGATTTCGGCGCATCATGGTGGTGAAGCCCCGATCCGGAGTCGGCACCGATGCAGTATCCGAAGCGGAGCCAGTACCAGTACGCGAAATCCCCGTACCGGGTTCGCAATTGGCCCGAGTACGAGGCGGGCCTCCGCAGAGCACATCGCGGGACCAGAGAGCGCCCTGTGCGGTCGCTTGCCTCGTTGGCGCGGACCGCATAAGGTCGTTGGTGTACGAAGTCACTCGTCGAGGTGTCAGCGCTATGCCCACTTATGAGTATGGCTGCGAGAAGTGCCGTAAACGATTCTCCCGCGTGGAGACAATCTCGCAGCACGGGAAGAAGCGACCTAAGTGTCCCAAGTGCGGTTCCGCCAAGGTCATGCAGGTCTTCAGTTCGTTTTTCGCCAAGACCGGTAGGAAGAGCTAGTGTTCGAGCGCCTGCGCAAAGCCATCAATGCGGCGATGGAGGCCGCCGCCATCCACTCAAAGAATCTGTAACGGCGGCGGCCGAAGCGCCCAGCCCCGCCTACCCCCTCTCCCTCGGCGTCCTCGGCCTCACCACCTGCTTGAAGGGCTTGAAGAACTCTGCTAGGCCGACATCCAGCACCGCCAGGATCGCTGCCAGGGACTCGGGACCGCCCAAGTCCCACTCGACCGCTTGTGCGTGAGCATCGTGCCACAGCGTGACGGCTTCGGCATCCGGCCGAGCATCGCGTTCTAGCCCCGCGTCGGGCGGTGTGCTGGAGTTGCCCCTGTTCGGTGGACAGTTAGGGGCTTGCGCTCTCAAGCTGCCGGGGCGCGCCTCCTCTCGTAGTTGAGCGGCGACATCTGGCCGAGTGCCTTGTGCCTCCGATGGGGATTGTACCACCCCTCGATGAAGTCGAATACCGCCATCTTCGCTGTGGCCTGCGTGGTGAACCGCTGGCGATCGAGCAGCTCGCACTCGAGCGTGGCAAAGAAGCTCTCGCACAGCGCGTTGTCGTAGCAGTCACCCACGGAGCCCATCGACGGCCTTACGCCTGCCTCCTTGCAGCGGAGCCCAAAGGCGATCGATGTGTACTGCGTCCCCTGATCGGAGTGATGGATCACCGCGTCCGGCCGGCGTTGCCAGAGTGCCATGTTGAGCGCCTTGAGCACGAGTTCCGTTCGCAAGTGTGTCGCCATCGACCAGCCCACCAGGCGGCGGCTCCACGCGTCCACCACCACCGCCAAGTACAAGAAGCCTGCCCACGTAGGGATGTACGTGATGTCGGCCACCCACAGCTGATCGGGACCGTCGACCACGAAGTCACGCTCCACCAGATCCGGCGCGGGCCGCGCGTCCCGATCCCGCTTCGTCGTCCGCCACTGCTTGCGTCGGCTCACGCCTTCCAAGCCGTCCAGCTTCATCAGGCACGCCACCCGCTTGTGATTCACCACCATGCCCGCGTCCCGCAGCTCCGCATAGACCCGCGGCCTGCCGTATGTGGCTCGGCTGAACGTGTGAATCTCGCGAATCCGCTCCAGCAGCTGTGCGTTTGCCAGCGCCCGGGGCGAGGGCGGGCGGTCGCACCACACGTAGTACCCGCTAGGGGAGACACCCAGCACTCGGCAGAGCATGCGCACCGGATAGGTGGCCTGATTCGCCCTCACAAACGCGAATCCTTCTCGGGCACTGTTCCGGTCTCCCGAGCAAACCAGGCCGCGGCTTTTTTTAGAATTTCCCGCTCAAGCCGCAGCTGCTTCACCTCACGGCGCAGCCGCCGTAGCTCCTCGCGCTCCTCCGTGGTCAGGCCGTCGGTGCGGTTACCCGCATCCAGATCGGCTCGCTTGACCCAGTTCCGAATGGTCTGCGCGGACGGCTCAAACTCTTCGGCCAGTTCCTCGGGCGTGCGTCCGGCTCGAACCAGCTGGATCATCTGCTCCCGGAATTCGGGAGGATACGGCGGTCGTGTCGGTGGCATCCGTGGACTCCTCTCTCACATAAGTGATCAAGTGTCCACCGAATGGGGTCAACTCCATGCCGCTGCTGCTGCATCTGCCGCAACTGCCTCTGAAACGGACAGGCACTGCAAGCCGTTATGTTGGAATAAGAAGGAGGCACCTCCTCATGTCAGTCTGGACTCGCATCCTCGGTCACCTGGCCGATCCGTCGCGGCTCTTGCGTCGCCGTCCCCGCGAAAAGGTCCACGAGCCGCCTTGTTCGCCGACGCCGCCACGCGATCCCCCGCCTGTGCGACCGCCGGACGGCGGGTGCTCTACCGGGCCGAATCCCCGGAGTCGGCTCTCCAAGTCGGGTCGCTGACGGCGCAAGTGATCCGTGACGCTTCCGCGCGCTTGAACACCGCCACGAACCGGCACGCGCACCGCCACACCTCCCACCGCTCATCCTCAGCACCCGCGCCGAAGTACAGTCGCAGCGCGTAGCGGCCTCGCGCCCGACACGTCATCACGTCGCCACAGAACAGGCAGATGCAATCCATCGCGCCCTCCGGTGAGGGATGCGCGACGGTAGGGGGAGGGTGTCAGCGAAGCGTCAACGAGCGAGCCCGAGGTCTCAACGGCAAGCCAGGTGGTTTCCCATCGCTTGCAACACTTGACCATAGCAAACGTCAACTCCGACTCTTGAATTCCCCATTACTAGGCGCATATTGGGTGCCCGTCACCTACGGTGCCGACGACGCTCTTAGCCTCGGCTCGACCGCCACGCGCCTTGGGTAACGCAGCAGGGAACAACGCGGTGGCTCCTCCCGGCCCGGCCGTCTGACAGACGCTCCCGTAGGACGCCCGCCCGACCTGTTCGCTGCGGGAATACCAGAACGCGAGTCGTAGAACCTTCTTACAGCCTGAAGCCACCAATAGGAGGTAGGCCCATGCATACGGTA
>JBDHAB010000123.1:0-3023 GCA_039588295.1 Gemmatimonadota bacterium | reverse complement strand
CGGTCTGCCACAACGGGCGGCCCGCGGGCTGCTGCGGTACATCCACCCGGACGGCGGCCTTCTCCAGTTCCTCCCGTCGGAACAGCAGGTGCATGGCCAGGCCCACGAAGATGCCGAACACGACCGCGCCGATCGCGCGCGCCACGCCCAGCTCGTAGGCTGAGCGACGCTGGCCAATGCCGCACGAGAGCTGTCAACGCTTCGTTCCAGCCATCGGCCCGAGACCCCTTCACCCCCCAGGACACCCCGTCGCGGCTAGAGGGTATCGCCATCAGGCCCTGAGCCAACAACCTCAGCGACCCGATTCCTCCATCATTAATAGCAACTCATGGCGAGTCACCCAACCTTCACAAGCGCTTGCTAGCCTGCGCGACCCTGAGGACTCCCGACGAGGGTGGGTGAGCTATTAATCGGGCCCGCTAGCGCAGGGGCATCACCCCCCAGGGCGGGGGTCGACTCGCAAAAGGGTACCTGCGCCTTTCGATGCGCGCCGCAGTTTCGAAACTCGCCTTGACAACAAAGGTCGCCTGCCGCGACACCTGCCAACCAGCTGCGGATTGCCCGGCACTGATCCCGGCGGTGCACCTTCTTTGAACGCTAGCGCGATTCTAGCGGGTCGAATGCGGTTGTGCAGATTAGAGGTGCGGGCTAGTATCGTATGTCACGGTTTCTGACTCACGGTGCCGTGCCCAACGGCGATTTGCGAGGGTCGCTTCGGTCTTCAAACAGTTCAAGCTGACAGCCGTGCGGCTGGTCGCGCCGCAGCTTATGCCCTAACCGTTTGACGGGCGATTGGTAATGAAGTCCATTGTCGATCCTTCGATTCGTCGCAGGCTTAATCAGGTGTACGCGGAGGTCATGTTGCTCGCGGCTCGCCCGCAGGTTACGCCCAGCATGGCACGCGCGTGGTACACGCACGTTGTTGCACGCAGGCTAAGTCGGCGTATCCGTCATTTCTCCGGCAAGGTCTCGCAGAAAGCCATCGCAAACCCTCAGGCCGCCCTGCGGCTTGAGCATCACGCTCGAATCCAGACCAAGCTCACGCAGCTCGTGACCGCTCATCTGAAGCGCAAACAATCCAACGCTCGGGCATTCGTACGTCTCGTGCTCGATTGCGAGAACGTACACATCGTCACTTTCCGGGAGAACCACGCTGCGAGGCAAAATGACGGCGACTATCGGAAGGCTGGCATTAAGCTCGTTGCATGGCGTGCCATTCCGAAAGCCAAACGGGAAGCTCTGTGGCGAAAGATGCTTCGCGGTAGGGTAGCCAACGCGGCCGAATTCGCGCCATGAGTGCTGCTCCGCTCTGGCGAACAGAGCACCAATGCACCCACACTTTCCGCCCCGCAGGATACCCAGAAGTTCGCACCTAGCTGAGTGACAATCGCTCCCGTGGGGCCACCGGAGGTGTAGCGAGCAGGCGTAAGCACGACCGGAAACGCGACGAGCTTCAGGCCGCTGTCGTCGATCAGCGCAAGACTTGTCTTTACCATCGCATCCTTGCTCAACAGGTCCCAGCTGGTATCAGGGGTAGCGACTACTCGGTAGAAGAGCTGATTGTGTAGCCACCGGGTGGTTAGTGTGATCTTGCACTTTCGGTGCGCCAATTCTGCAGTGATTTCTCGAAACTTCCGAGATGCACCTGGCTCCGGGCTGCTTCTTGCGCACCCGGCGGTCATGAAGGTCACGATTGCGATCAGCGCAGTCTTGGATCTCATCCGGGCTCGCGAGAGCGGCACAATCCGGATCATCTGCCGCGACGTACGTCCAGTGACCACGGAGATCGCTACCGAAGCAGCTGTAGCAATGACCGCAAGTGCGATTATCGTTGGCAAAAGTAGCCAGGCTGGCACACTATCCCGAATCGGACGCGACTCGTAAGCCAGTATAGGCTGCAAAGCCTGGGTCCCACAACAGTATGGGCGAGGCGGGGGCCCTAACTAGCCCTCAAGGAGTTCGACCTTCGTAGTGTTCGACAGCCTGTTCCGCTCCCGCTGCGGCAAGCGCAGCCACACCTCGGGCGGGACTTCCATGCTCGGTGCGTAGACCAGCCGCTCAAGGGTGAACGCCTCGCGCACGACGATTCTTGGTGCCATTGCGGCCATGCAGGCTCCTGAAGCAGACGGAGGCAAGCATAGCAGGCCGGTCTCAACGCAGTGTCAACGCGTTCGGATTCAACGTGATAGCGGCTGGTTGATAGCGAAAGCGCCCGGCGCGGGGGCCGGGCGGTCGCAATTCGAATGGCACGTCCGCTACTATGGACGAATCACGCCACGGGGAACGAGAGCCACTTTCCAGCGGTGTGATCAGGTCGCCCAGACTCGCCGAGACTAGACGACCCCGTCACCTTGGCCCCTAGCGTGCGAAACGGCAACGATCTGCCCGTAATGGCTAGTAGCCTCGCGGCGCGGGTGCGATCTGACCGCAGGCAACCGGTGTGGAGCCGACATAAACGCCGCCTATGGTCAAACCATGGAGCACGATGGTGCGGTTCTGCAGCGCGGCGAGCGGAGCGAGGTTGTCGAGTTCCAAGCCGCTATACGTCGCGGTGAAGTCGATGACGCCACCTGGCGCCGTCGTGAACGGCGTGAGCGCTCGCAGCACCGGACCGTAAAACGGAAGGCCTTCCCCCAAGGTCTACGATGCCGTCACCGTTCGCATCCGCCGCGGCGGTCGGGCACGTGGAGTTCGAAGGCACACCGCGCCCCGGGGGATTCCCGTGAATGTGCTGCGCATGAGTCTTGTCCGGCTCCAAACCGGTGGCATCGATGGTGACGGTGAGCTCGCCGCCGTCCAACGACAGCGTAGCGGTACCCGAGACCCCGGAATTGTTGAGAGGGTGGAGATCAACGGTAAACGCACGAGATCCTCTGGCGTACTGCCGAGCCGTCGCCTTGTCAGCGGTTCGGCAGCTGAAGCGGTAGCGTCTGCCGTGCAGATAGGCCAGAGCCTGCCAGTTCCGGCTCTCGTCCTTGCGCTGGTAGAGGTGGAACTTCCCCATGGCCTGCCTCCTCGCGTGG
>JBDHAB010000122.1:0-3044 GCA_039588295.1 Gemmatimonadota bacterium | reverse complement strand
GGTAATGCGCCTCGCTACGGCTGCGTCATCGTCGCCCTGGCTGGCGTCGTAGGCTGTGGGGTCGGTCAGGCTGAGGCGCAGGGCGCTCTGGAGCCCGAGCGCCTGCCGGTCCAGGCCCTCCTCGTGCTGCTCGGCTGGAAACGGGTCGTTCTGCTGGTACTCGAGCTTCTGGGTGGCGGGCCCGCGCCCGACGATCTTGGCCTCGACCGCGGCCGTCGGCGTGCCGATGTAGATGATCGTGCCCGTCGACCCACCGCCGCCCGACACGGTGTAGTTGGTGCCGAGCGTCTGGAGGCTGCCGTCGATGTAGAAGAACAGCTCCGACGAGTCGAAGAACGGGAACGGGACCGGGAAGTTCTCATTGACGAGCCCCAGCGTCGTGTAGCGCTTCTGGTGAGTCTCGTTGGAAATGCTCATCGGCCGACGCTCCCGCCTGAGTCCTCGCTCTCTAGCTCCTCGAGCAGCGCCTCTATGCTATCGACAAAGAACGGTGCCGGGATGCCCTCCAGGGCTGCCCAGGCCGCAAAGAAGTCTAGAACCCCGAAGACGAGATCCTTCACTTCCCCGTCGTTGAGGTTCCTGGCGGCCTTGCCAAAGCCCCGTAGCCCATCGTTGACGAGCCCCTCGAGGGGCGAAAACTCCACCTCGAACGCTCGCTCGCCGGGGATGAGCAGTTGCACGATGCCCTCCGCCACCCAATCGCCGAGGAACGGGACGCCACCGATCGTGCGGATGAGGTCGGCGGCGAACTTCTTGGGCCACTCCTTCAATTCATCCTCGTCGTCTCGGGTCATGGCGCCCGTGGCGGCCCGGAAGATGATCCCGGCGACCTCGAGGCGGACGACGTTGCGGAGCACGGCGATGGCGATGCCGTTGAGCAAGACGCTCCTGGCGAGGTTCATGCTCTCCTCGCGGAGGACCCGGCGCGAGGGGTCGCGCAGCATGTGCATCACGCTCCGCATGTTCATGGTCATCAGCTTGTTGCGCTGTGCCCGGAAGAAGTTGAACAGCTTGAGCGCGGCCTTGCGCTTCGCCTCGGTCGCCCTCACCGAGGAGTGGACCGTATCGAAGGTCGGCTGTGTGCGGGCCACGACCCTCCGCACCATCCGGTGCAGCACCTCCGTCCGCTGGTCCTCGGAGATTCGCCCCTCGGCCACCCAATCGTCGACCATCATCTCGTTCGCCCGGTAGATCACCCGGATCGCGGCCCGGTCCACGGCGCGAATGAAGATCATGGGCCCCTCGCCCCGCTCACCGAAGCCCAGGACGTTGCGGGCAAACTCGCCGGCGTCATTGATGAGCCCGAGCGCGCTGTTCTCCAGGCGGTGACGGAGCCAAGACACCTTGAGCATCCGCTCGTCGACCTCGCGGCTGCCGATGGCACTCATGGCCTTGGCGACATACCCGCCGGGCATTTCGTTGCCGGCCAGCATGATCGAGACGCCCTGGTAGAGCCCAATCCGCGGCTTGAGGCCGAGGATGCCGACCGGGATGTTGCGGATGCCGGGGCGGAAGTCGCCTTCGACCAGGCCTCGGTCGGAGGGCTGGCCCGTGATCTCCCGCGCCACCGCGTCGAGGATCTCGGTGATCGCCTGCGCGGCTCGCGGGGCCCGGCTCTGTTCCAGCTCGGCCTTGACGTTCTTGTTGCGGAGCACCCTTCGGACACGATCGAGGACCGGCTCCAGGGCCGTATACATGCCCGTCGCCCAGGCCACGTTGTTATAGGTGATGAAGGCGTCCCGAACCTCGATGGGGCTCTTGGCGTCCTCTCCCCGCTTCTTGACGATCGAGGGCTCGAGCCCGATGCGGGTCATAATCTGAGAGTCGAGGTTGTCCAGGGTGGTCGGGTCGGGGGCCGTCTCGACGCGGCGGAACCGGGGCGCCCACGTCTCGGGCTTGGTGATGTCGAACAACCGCCGAGCGAGCGAGTGCTCCCGCATCCGGTCCTTCATGGTGGTGTTGATCCGCTCGACCATGAAGCGGAGGATGCGCTTCTCGGCCTCGGTCATGGAGGCGGTGATCGCCCGGATGTCCCGCATGTGCAGCCGGCGGGAGACACGGCCAGGCTCGTGCCGGAACCGGACGGGCGTCCCCTTGAACACCACCATGTCCAGCGTCTCGTCGTCCGAGAGCGTGAGCATCAGGCCGATCCGCTCGGCCGAGGTCATGTGCAGAACCTCTTTCGAGGAGGCCAGGGGGACGTCGTGGATCGTCGGCTCGACACGCAGGGTGTTGCGAACGCCGACGGCGCCAAGCGTCTTGCCGAGCGTGGTGGCGGTGCCGGCGAGGTCGCGGCTGAGGTCCGCGAGCTCCTCCGACCCGAGCCCCAACCCTTCGCCCTGGAGGAACTCCGCCAGCGCGTCATTCTCCTGGAAGTAGAACCCGAGCCCATCGCTCTGCTGATCGCTGACGTCCTGAAAGAACGTCACCCACGACGTCGAATCCTCCGAGCCCCCGAGCAGCTCGCCCAGGAAGTCGAGGTCGGCGTTCTCCATGACGCCGAACATCGAGCGGGCCAGGCCGCCCAGCGTCGTGTTGAAGGCTTTGTGTCGCAGCAGCCGGCCGCGGAACAGCCTTCCCCTTCCGGGGATGGCGTTGTGGATCTCGCGGGCGATCGTGTCGGCGACCGTCTGCTCCTCCTGCCTCCGAAGACGCCGGAACGCCTTGCGCCGGTTGCGCTGGATGTCGAGGATCGTCGATACCGCGTCGGCCAAAGCGGTCACCTCGTCGACGGTGAGCTGCTGGACCGGGATCTTGTCCAACTCCATGATCTCGTTGCGAACCGTCTCGGACAGTCGGACGTCTGTACCCGCTTCGACGAGCGCCTTGAGGTGCTCGAGCCGCTCCTTCGCCTTGTCGGACAGCACGCCGAAGCGGATGCCGTCGGTCAGGGCGTCGAACGCCTCGCGGAGGTCATCCTTGAGCTGCTCGGGCTTGATCTTCCCCACCGCCGCGGCGAGCCGGTCGATGGCCGATGCCTTGCGTTGGGTCTTGACGGCCTGGCGCAGGACGTTGAGCGCCTTGGTGAACTGGCTCAGCGTCTT
>JBDHAB010000121.1:0-3107 GCA_039588295.1 Gemmatimonadota bacterium | reverse complement strand
AGTCCAAGGATGGCGATCAAGACGGTAGCAGAAGATCCACGGCCCATGAGGTTCCTCCAGATGGTGTGAGCGGCTCGAGCATCGCCGCGAAATTCATCACAGTCGCGGCTAATTCTCCACCTTGTCCTTCAACTCCTCGAAGAAGTTTTCGACCAGGATCAACTCGCCCTCGCCCGTGGAACGATTTCGGATCATCACGAAGCGCTGACCGTCCGCCGTCACGTCGTATTGGGCGTGGAGGTCGAAGTTCAAGTACCGCTGCGTCGAGAACAGCTCCTGTACTTCCAGCGTCGCAAAGGTCGGGTTGGTCTGCACGCCCACGACCATCAACGCCCCCTGGCTCTTGTAGAACAACTCTCTCCCGCTGTGCGCCCACACCGGCTCGGTCCCGCCCCGAACGGATACTTGCCACCGCCCTGCCTCTACGTCCGGAAACCGCCGCACCCATACCTCCTGCCGACCGGTTTCGTTCGACACGTACGCCAGCCACCGGCCGTCGGGCGACAGAGCCGGAGCAACCTCGTCAACGCCGGGGGCTGTGGCCACCGGCACTGTCGTCGAATCCGGTCCCGGCCGCCACGCGAGGATGTCGCGCTCTTCTTCTGTGATGCCGGCCCGATAGATGAGCCAGTCGCCGTCGGGGGACCAGAACCCCTCGCCCACGGTGACGGCGAGATCCAGCGCCACCTCGGCGGTGCCCACCCCGTCCGCCCGTTTCACGTATAGATCGCGGGTCCCCCCGCGGTTGGAGATAAACGTCACCGAAAGGCCATCTCGGGTCCAGGCGGGGCGGTGATTCAGGCCGTCCGTGAACGTCAAACGGGACTCTGGCCCTCGATCCATCTGTTTGATCCAAACCTCCGTTCCGTTCGTGGTCGCAAAGGTCGCGGCTAGCTTGGTCCCGTCCGGAGAGAGTGCAACCGACTCAAATTCGCCCGTCCAGGCTGGATCCACCTGGGTCGCAACACCCTCGCGATTTACCCAAACGATTTCACGTGGCTCATTAACTCTGCTCTGCAACTGCTCGGCGCCCATGTACAGGGGCGTCCCCGTCTCAGAGACGCTGAGTAGCGGCGCCAATTCCCGGCGTGAGACGGCGTCTATGACCGGCACGGCCGCTCCCTCCACAGTCAGAGTTTTTAGATTGAATGGCACCGCAAGCCCAGCGCCGTCTGGTCGAACATAGAGCAGGTGGCGCGAGGCTAAGTACCACGCCTGACGCACGTCTTCCAGCAATATGCGCGTGTCACCGTTCCGGAAATCCATCACGCGCACCACCCTCTCCTCCCGGCATCCTCTAGTGACAGGGCAATCAGTGAACACGATGCCACGTGCCCCGGGAAGCGCGGATATGAAAAACAGGACCCTGGATTCGATGCGTAGCACCTCCTCGGATACACCGCCGTTCTCACTGACCCGAAGCAGCTCCCACTGCGGTCCTGTATAAACCACGCTGCCGTCGTCAAGCCAAGCACCGCTGGGGTAAAGCGGCGGTATGGATTCAGCAAGAGTTATCGGGGCGCCACCACTGATAGGCACCTTCTTGAGCTTCCCGTCGGCGAAGAACCCTATCCACGTCCCATCTGGCGAGAAGAACGGGGCTTGGGCTCCTTCCGTACCCCCAAGCCTGATGGCCCGGACCTCGTGGCGGGGCTTGATCCACAACTCGCCGCCTCCCGCGCCGGAGCCTAGGTACGCCAGAACCGAAGCGTCAGGCGCCAACGCGAACCCTCGGAGCGCCTCGTCTCCCTGAAGTGTGATGTAGAATCGCGTGACGGGCTCGTTTGACGCTTGCTGGCGAACCCATCCCCATACTGCCAGTACGAAGGCCACGACGGCGATAGCGGGCCAAACAAATCGATGCCGGCCCGGGCCGGACTTGACGGGCGCCACGAACGCGGCCGACGAGGGCAGAGTGAACGCCGGGTTGGTGAGGGCGTCGGCAAACTCCTTCGCCGTTGCGAACCGATCGGCCGGGAGTTTCTCCAGCGCCTTGTGGAGGGCCAACTCCACGTGGCCGGGCGCCGTCGCCCGCAACTCGCGCACCGGCCGCGGCACATCCGAGATGATCTTGGCGATGATGGCCTGTGCGGTGTTGCCCAGGTAGGGCGGATCGCCCGTCAACATCTCGTAGGTGACGCACCCCAAGGAATAGACATCGCTCGCGCCCGTGATCTTACGATCTGCGGTCGCCTGCTCCGGGCTCATGTAGTGTGGGGTGCCGAGGGAAAGCCCCGTTTCGGTCATCCGCCCGCCGGCAGCCGCACTCACCGCGAGGGCGATCCCGAAGTCCGCGACGAGGGCCTGCCCCTCGTGGAGCAGGATGTTCTCCGGCTTGATGTCGCGGTGGATGATGTCGTGACGATGCGCGGAGTCCAAGGCGCTCGCCACCATCTCGGCAATGCGCACGGCTTCTTCGACGGGCAGCTGCTTGTCGCGATTGAGCCTATCGCGGAGCGACTCGCCCTCCACGTGTGGCATAACGTAATAGAGGAATGAATCCGCTTCACCCGAATCGAACAGCGGCAGGATGTGGGCGTGCTGCAGTTTGGCGGTGACTTCGATCTCCTTGAGGAACCGCTCGGCGCCGAGCACGGCCGCCAGTTCGGGGCGGAGAACCTTGACCGCGACCTTGCGGTGGTGTTTCAGGTCTTCGGCGAGGTAGACGGTCGCCATGCCACCCGAGCCCAACTCGCTCTCGATCCGATACCGATCTTCAAGCGCCGACGCTAAGCGATCTACAGAGTCATTCATGAACATCGTCCGCGATCGTCCGCACCCGCCCGCGGTGCTCCGCGTTGGCGAGGGCGGTGTTGAGACGATTGAACTGATCTCACACGAATGGCGCTGCAGGCCGTGATTAACCCTAAGATGCGGTCCGATACGCTGGTTGGGGAGTCCCGGGCTGACGAGCCCGGGCTCGGCCCCTGCGGTACCTGTCCTGAAGGACAAGCGATTTCAGAATGCAGATTACAGATTGGGCGACGTGCTACCAGATTCTGTCCGACTGTCCGTCTGGTGGGGGAGTGGGAGGGGTGGAAAGTGCGACCGCCGGGACTCGACGCGCCGTGAGCGAGCGGCGCAGCCGCGACCCGAACAGAGCGGAT
>JBDHAB010000120.1:0-3120 GCA_039588295.1 Gemmatimonadota bacterium | reverse complement strand
ACTCGAGCACCAACTCGAAGTTGCGGTAGGTGTCGACGCTCATGATGTCGCCGCCCTGGAGCGGTTGACCGTCGGCTGCCCGCGGCACGGTGCGACTGGCCACCTTGCGAATGGTGCCGTCTTCGATGACCCAGTGTCCAGCGGGGACGGAGTCGAGACCGACACCGCGCCACCCGGCGAACGACCCCCCGTCGAACAGGGAGATCCATTCTTCAGCTTGCGGCGGCTGCTCCTGTTCCTGAGCCTGGCACGCCACGGGCGCCATGGTCATCACCAGCATCGACCGAACGATCCTCACCGTGCTCACTCCTTGCTCTCGAGGTGGTCGGCGAACTCCACGTAGCGTTTGCCTCGGATGGCCTCGTTGCCCAGGGCGACGGCCACGGCCGACTGCCACCCGACCTGCTCGTCCGCAAATGGGCGCGTGCCGTTGCGCACGCTCTCGACGAACGACGCCGCGGCGAGGAAGTTCGGATTGCCTGCCTCGTTCTCGGGTATCTCGATCGGCAGGCCGGGCCCGCGGTACGGCATGTCCCCGCTCGTGCTCAGCGTCGCACTCGTGTGGACGCCCCGCTCGATCAGCTCCTGCGGCACGGCGGAGTTGGCGCGCGCCGGCTCGTAATAGAAGGCCCCGTCCTCGAGCGTCAGTTTGACCGAGCCTCCAGTGCCGTAGACGTTGACCTGGTATCCCACGTTGTGATTCCCGATGATCGAGCTGAAGACGTGGGTGCCGCCGCTGGGATAGCTGAACACCGCCTGCACGTTGTCGAAGGTCTCCCGGCCGTCGTGATAGAAGGTGATTCCACCGGTGCCGATCACGCTCGTCGGTACCTCGTCGAAGATCCAGTTCGCGATGTCGATCTGATGCGAGCCGAGTTCCGCGAGGAGCCCACCCGAGTATTCCTTATAGAGTCTCCAGTTGATCAGCCGCTCGAGTGACGGATCGGGCACCGGTCTCCGCCAGTTGTAATTGCGATGCCAGTAGCCGTAGACGTGCGTCACGCGCCCGATCTCGCCGCTCCGGATACGCTCGATGGCCTCGCGATACCACGGGGCGTAGCGGTATTGGAGTCCGGTTTGGAACCTGCGGCCACTCTCGCGCGTCGCCCGGACGATGGCATTGCAGTCGTCCACCGTGAAGCCCATCGCCTTTTCCCCGTACACGTGCATGCCGCGCTCGAGCGATCCAACCATGTGCTCGCCGTGAAAGCTCAAGGGTGAAGCGACGATGACGGCATCCAGATCGCTCGCGGAATCGAGCATCTGCCGGTAGTCATGGTAGGCAGGGGTATCGTCACCCGTGATCTCGCGACCTTCCGCAAACCGCGGCTCGTATACGTCGCACAGCGCCGTCACCCTCACACCGGGGATGCGAAGGAACAGCCGCATCATGTACTTCCCTCGGCTTCCCACGCCGATGACACCGACGTTGAGCTCGTCCGACGGCGCAACCCTGCGGGTGGCGAGTGTCTCAGCGAACGCGTCGATGCCGATCAGGGAGCTGCCGGCGGCGGCGGCCGCTGACGCGGCGACGAACGCTCTTCTCTTCATCGTCTGGCCTACCTCTCGTGCAGGAGACTCTGTGCTCACCGACCCCGGGGAGCGAGCGACCCGGTCCACTCGATGGCGACGACATGATCTTCCCTCTCGTGCCCCGTGATGAGAAGTGCTGCGACGTCGTCGCCCTGCTCGACGAGATCAGCGGCCAGCTCGGGTTCCAACACGAACAGGGCAGTTGCAAGCGCGTCGCTGTCCGCCGCCGTGAGGGCCGTCACCGTGACCCGGATCATGCCAGATGCCGGCTCACCGGTCCGTGGATCGATGATATGGCTGTATCTCTTACCGTCGAGCTCGAAGAACTTCTGGTCGTTCCCCGAAGTCGAGAGCGACCGATCACGTAACGGTACCGTCGAAAGTGCCCGCGCGGGATCGTCCGGGTCGGGGATCGTGATCGGCCAACCCTCCTCGTCCGGCGGCGCGCCAATCGCGTAGTAGCTGCTCTGTCCCGCGCCCAGCAGTGCCGCAGTGACGCCGTGGCGCCGCAGGATCCGGGCAGCCCGGTCGAGGGCGAATCCTTTGCCAATGCCACCGAGGTCCAGCTCGATGCCGGGCGTGAGGAAACGAACACTCCGCTTCGCGCCGTCCAGTGCCACGTGCTGCCAGCCGACGTTCGCGCGGGCCTCCGCCAGCTGGTCGAGGGAGGGGTAATGTCCCTCGTCGCGGAAGAAGCCCCACGCTCTCACGAGCGCTCCGACGGTGATGTCGAAGGCCCCGTCGGTACGGCGGCTGTAGTCGAGCGCCTGTTCGATGAGGCCGAACACTTCCGGATCGGTGACGACCAGCCCGCGGGCAGCGGTCGCGTTGATGCGTGAGATCTCACTGGTCGGGCGGTAGCTGCTCAACGCCGCTTCCACGCGCTCGATCTCCTCGAACGCCGTTTCGATGAGTACGGCCGCACGCTTGCTGTTTGGGGCGTAGAGGTAGATCTCGACGGTCGTCCCCATGGCCGGACGCGCCTCGTGGTACAGCGAGTCGGGGGAGGCGTGACACGGAGACGGCACGAGCCCACCGACCATGAGTGGGATCAACAGCGCGAGGCGGCTCGTCGGACGTGCAGGCACATCGGAATATGCGGCCAGGTGGTGGAGGGAACAATGGAACTATGTGGGGAGCGGTTGGTGGTCAGTTCTCAGTTGTCAGATTTCGTCAATCAGCTCACAGCCGCTCTCGAACGCCGCCCCAATGACGATGTGGCAACGCTGATCGCTGTCGCTGACAACTGAAGACTGATGACTGTTAGCTGCCCTAGCATCTGTTTTGCAGCGAAACCTTGCGAGCTACTGTCGCTCGCGTGCACCAAGGGCCAGGTCGACCGCCTCCGCCACGCGCACCGCGATGTCTGCCCGGATCCCGGACACGTCGGTCGATTCTGACCTGAGCGACTGCTCCCACGTGATGTCACCGGTGCGCACGTCGATCAACTCGGGTACTACGTCTACGCGATGCCCGTCGGCACCCTCCTGCACCCAGTGAACGGTGCCAGTGATGAGGTAGTCGACCCCGAGTTCCCGACCGATCTCTCGCAGCGACTTCGTGCTTCCCGCGTACTCGTTCGAACTC
>JBDHAB010000119.1:0-3167 GCA_039588295.1 Gemmatimonadota bacterium | reverse complement strand
CACGGGGCGCCGCGCCAAATATCTGCGATCGCGCTCTCCGGTCGGTTCTTGCCTTCCTTGCGCGGCACGACACAGAAGCTACAGCGCAACCTGCAGCCGCGCTGAGTAAAGCCTATGGACTGGCGGAAGCTCGGGTAGTCGCTGTAGTCGGGCTGGCACTTCTCGACGTCTATCGGTAGCCGCGCTGTGAGATCCCAGCCGGTGCCCCCGACGGCCGCGGCTGGATGCAGCTCGAGGAGCCGCTCCGCGAGCGGCCGGGTGCGCTCAAAAATCGTGCTGGCGTAGACGAGCTCGGGGACATCGTCCCAGAAGCCGCGCTCGAGCGATGTGGCGTTGCCTGCGCGGCGCAGCTCGACGGAGTCCCCGAGGCCTCTGTGGTATGCCGCTAGGCGCATGAGCGCGAGGTTCGGTAGCTTCCCGTCGAGTTGGATGAGCAAGACTCTCATTCAGTCGGTGCTCCTCTCGACGTCTCCAATGATGTGGCCCAGGGCGACGAAGAATGCGAAGGCCGCGGAGCATGTGATCACCACCGCCAGGCCGAGCGCCACGAGCAACAGCACGATGCAGCCAACCACGGCCGCTGCGGTGAGTCCGGCGCACGCCTCGAGTGCGCGCAACAGCATTGCGCCAAGGGATCGAACGATGCTCGGTGCTGGCCTCTTCGACATCAGTCGGTTCCTTCGATGAGATTGAAAAGCGCCGGTTCCCGCAACTCCCAGGCGCGTCCTACGGCGTCCGGGGAAGGGGTGTGGAGCGATTGCCTTGACCGGCAGCTCAAGCTATTGCCCAGCTCCACGAGGGGGGACTGCCTAGCGGGTTTCACCAGCCCCATCTGCGGTTTTTTAGGACAGCGAGTCATGCTGACTAGCCCCGCGCAGAAAATCGTTTCCAGCATCAGTCGGTTCCTTGTCCTCGGCATCCGTACCAAAGCCTTGCCGGGCACTCGCGCATGGTGTGCTCGTCGCAGCAGCATCGGCACGGCCATCGATCATAGAGCGTGTCCGCGTCTCCATTCCACATCAGGTCCGACACCTCCTTGCGGAGCTGGATGGAGCCGAAAGATCTGGGGTCTGTTGCGTCGCGGGTGAGCATCAGTCGGTCTCCTCGATGCCGAAGTACCGGAGGCACGGGCGGCAGAGATCCCCGCGCGTGGCCTCCTCGGGCGTGCACGTGCAGCCGGGCACGTCGATGACAACCTCGCCGGAGCTGCGGGCCGGAGTCTCTTTGTCGCCCAGCACATCGCGCAGGCGGTCCATGTCGACCTTGATCATCTAGCTCTTTGCCTCGTAGGTGTACTGCCCGACCATGGCCCATGCTTCGTCGAGCGTCGTGATCGCGTCCTGCCCGCGCTCTAGCTGCGCAGGGTCGGTCGTGAAGCAGGAATCCGGGTCGCACCAGCGGATCCACGCGACGACCGTTGTGGCGTCGCTGGCTGCGCTCAGCGTGGGGCACGGCCGGGTGCTCTGGCACCGGGTCGTGAGCGCGTTCGCCTCCGAGGCGAGGTAGGTGCGAACGCGCTCGTCGCGCACGATGCCCTCGTCGAGGATCCACGCGTCGACAGCATCGGCCGTTGCCTCTTTGAGACGGTAGAGGCCCTCGTATGCCTCGGCCTCGGCCGGGTTGAGATCCTCGTAGGGGCGATCTGCGTACCGCTGGTGGACCTCCCACTGCGCGACCACGTCGGGATGCTCCTCGCCGTACATGTTCGCATCGACGTGGTCGTGTAGGTCACCGAAGCATCCAACCTCGGCCGGGACGCGGCTCGCGAGGACGTCCGCGATGATCTCTTCCTTGTAGGTGTCGACTAGCGTGGCCATATTAGCTGCCCGCCGTGGCCGTGTCGCAGGCCGCGAGGCGCTTGAACATTTCCTCGCAGGCGCTGAGCAGGCGAGTGTCGGTGACGCCCTCCATGAGAAGGTCGCCGTAGCCTTCCTCATGCGTTCCGTGGACCTCGCCATCGTTGAAGTAGCCACCGACCACAAACGGACTCTCATCGTCAGTCTCGCCGGGTGTGACGAACACGTGGTAGGAGTCGCCGCCGTCGGTAACGGTAGTGGCGCAGCACATCCCCCCTGTCTGCGCGACGCGCGCCGCGAGGCGGGTGTCATCATCGTCGTTGATCATGTACATCGCGCGCTGGCACTCCGCGACGTCGTCGCGCACCCATATCGGCGCACGGCAGTCGTCGCAGATGGCGATCTTTTCATAGCTGTCGGCCTCGGACGATCGCGGTCCATTGATGCCTTTGGTTGCCTTGCAGTCGACGCACGCGACGGCTGCGGTTGGCAGGAACACTCCGGGTCGTGCGATCTCGTTGCTCATGCTGGTCTCCAAGGTCCGAGGGGGAAGGCAGGTTTCCGGCCCGCTTCACCTATACTGACGCCCTTGCGCCCTCCATATTCGCCTGGTAGAGAGCATTGTCAAGTTTTAGGGAAAATGTTGACGTGCCACTATAGTGGCACACGTGCTTTCCCGGGTAGAATACCCTGCCCGAGTTCGCGTCTGTATAGGTGCCCTGGCCGGAAACCCGGGCTCCCCCTCTGACCTTGGAGACCAGCATGGAAACCCTGATCCTTCGTATTGGCCGCAGGCATCGCCTCGAGGTGACGTCGCTCGCAGAGGCGAGCCGCATCTACGGCGAGCTGAGAGACGACTCCGGCGAGGGCGCATCGACGTTTCCCGATGGCCGCGTCGGCCACTACCGCATCAGCTACAACGGCCGCGTGTGGGATGGAAAGATTGTGGTGCAAGAGGCCGTGTATGCCGAAAGGGCACGGGCATGAAGTACGACGACTTGGGATCGAAGCGCCACGTCGCGTATCCGTGCGATGAGGAAGACGGCGACGGCAACCCCGTGCGCACGTGGGACGTGTTCCGCTCCGGTACCTGCGTCGCCGCGGGGTTTGCAACGCGTCGCGAGGCGCGTGCCGAGGCCCGCGAACTTGACGCGGATGAAACCTCGTAGTGGCGACGCCTTCCATCGATCTCGAAGCACTCATCGATCTCCGCTATCCAGTGGGCGAGTGGGCGGTAGTCCGGGAGCTGACCCAGACCGTGGGCTACAGCGGTCCGCAAGGACGCATCGACGCGGCCGTCTTTGGCTGCTGGCCGAGCAAGGGATTCGTTCGCATCGCGCTTGAGATCAAGCGCACTCGCGGCGACTTCCT
>JBDHAB010000118.1:0-3213 GCA_039588295.1 Gemmatimonadota bacterium | reverse complement strand
AAGCCTACCCTTTCCAAACACCTCTTTTCCGGGGTCGGACACATGTTGACGCTCGTCCTTTCGGCCGTACTCTGTCAGGCGAACTGCGACCTCGCGTCGATCGGACGCACACCCCTCACCGATTTCCTGCCGGGAGAGACGTACCTTGGTCTTTACGCCGGGGGACTCTACCCGGACGGACACAACAGCCCGCCCCGTGACCACGCCCGAGAGGGCATCCGGTCTTCTCGGAAGGTCTTCCCAAGGGGTCCGAACGGGGTCAGTGACCCGGAGAACGGGAAGATCGTCCTCCTCTCCATCGGCATGTCCAACACCCACCAGGAATGGTGCGGCTGCCACGAGACCAGCGGAGGCTGCCAGGGTGAGCCGTGCAACGAATGGACGGCCATGCCTCAAATCCAGGCACTCGCCGGCCCGTCCGTGGTCGTGGTCAACGGGTCCAGAGGGGGTCATGCAGCCCTCGAATGGATGCAGCCCGATCACGAGATATGGGCATGGGTCGAGGATGAACTGGCCGCCAAGGGCGTCTTCCCCCGCCAGGTCCAGTCGATATGGCTGAAGCTGGCCAACAAGCAGCCCACGATCCCCATGCCCGCACAGGACTCCGACGCTGTGGTTCTCATGGCCCGACTCGCAGAGGTGCTTCGGGTGGCCAAGGCGAAATATCCGCACCTGCAGCAGTGCTTCATCTCGAGCCGGACCTACGGGGGCTATGCGGCCACGACCCTGAACCCCGAGCCCTATGCGTACGAGAGCGGCTTCGCCGTCAAGTGGCTCATCGCACACCAGATCGACCAGCTCGCAGGCGACCCGCCCGATCCCAACGTCGGCTTCCTGGGGTTGGGGGTGGCACCGTGGATTGCGTGGGGCCCGTACCTGTGGACGGACGGGGTGGAGCCGAGATCAGACGGGCTCGTCTGGCTCTGCGAGGACGTGAATCAGAATGACGGGATCCATCCGAGCATGAGCGGCGAGACGAAGGTGGCGGACATGCTGGTGGAATTCTTCACCGAGAGCCGCTTCACGGGCTGGCTGTCTGACTGAGGCCCTCGCAGGCGGCGAGGAGGGCTTCCAAGATGCTGGGCTTGCCATCTACATGCACAGTGTCCTCGACGTTCTCGCACTGGCTAATCAGGAAGTAATCATCACCATCAAAGCCAATATCTAGCCCGTGATGAGGCTCCTTGATCAGCCACCGCAGCATCGCCATGCAGGCGACGTCGGCAACGAGATCATCAGGCTGGATCGTATGGGTGGTTGATTCACCTTCAAGTGATCGCCATGTCCATCGTAGTTCATCCTCCAGCCAATCCAGATGATGTGTGCCACTCGTTGCTGGCCGTGTCTCCGGCACGTTCTCCCAGAGCTTGAGCAGACGTTGGCGGACAGACTCATCCATTGGTCAGCCTCTTCATCAGCACGGGCACGCCGTGATCTCGCATCCAGATCAGCCTAGCCGATAGCTCACCGAGTTGGTGCCGACTGGCCCGATTCTCTAGGTCATCGTCTGCATGGTCAGCGGCCATGTCGATCAGGATCGGCAGTTCCCGCATGGCCTTCAGCAGATCATCCATCTGCGGGCTCCTTGAGGGCACGGATCTGCGTGAGTACGTCATTAGCCAGCACTTCGTCTTTGATGTTGCGGGCCACAACTTCGTATCCTCGATTTGCCGCCTTCTCCAGCGCCTCGGCCACGGCGGCACGCTGTTGGGCCTCGTACTTGTCCGCCATGTCGTCAATATTCTGTTGATGGCACTCGTGTAGCTTGTCCAGCAGCGGGCGGATGTGGAGGGCGATGGCGGCGCGTCGATCAGCAGGACGCGAACAGTTGATGGATTCGTCCATCCCAGCCTTGATCGCCGCCTCCAGCGGGTCGGGCTGGCGGTCGCTCACGGCTCGCTCGGTGAGCACGAGCCCCACCGCCCCAAGAGATGCAGCAGATCGGCCGTATCGAACGGGTCCCCGAAGTTGTCGTACAGCAAGATCAGGTCCGCCGTCCCCACGGTGTTGTCGTGCGTGAAGTCCGCAGGACACCACCCGCTGATATGGGCGTTCATCGTGTGCGAGACACCAATCAATTCCGTAGGCGGGCACGTCAGACTCGTGCCGCCGTTGGTTGGTTCAGGTGGATCGGGGTGATCCCCGAGGTACATCTTCACGATCTGTGTGGCCTTGCCCGGCTCACCGGGATACTCGTAGATCGTCTCCGACAGCTTGCTCGGCATGGTGAAGAAGTATTCCTGGCAGTCGAAGGGATCATCCCCGAAGGCGATCGTCCCGATATCGTCGGTGATGAGATTCCACGGACCATCGGGCATACACCGTGCCCAGAGACTTGAACCCCTCGTGTTGCAGCACTCCGGCAGGTGGGCGATCGTGCCCAGCTCCAGGTACATCTTGATCGGGGTGGGCCAGGTGTAGTTCTGCGGGTCGATCCAGCACGCCTCGGCATGGAGGCACTGCTCGGTGCAGCCGGGCGGGACTTCGCAGTCGCCGACGAGTAGAGATAGTGCGATTGCGGTAATCATGAGATGAGTCTCCTTTCCTAGTTATCCTCGCACGAACCCCAGCCTAGGTACACTTGAAGCACATCCATGGTGGTCCCATACTCCAACGCTGCCAACAGGTCAGTGGTGGAGACCACTCCATCGACGTCATAGTCCTCGGGGCACTCGATCGAGCAGAAGCGGTCGGCCGCTTCCCACGGGTTCGTCTCGATCACCCAGTTCACCTGAGTGCTCAATGGCCACACTGGATGATCCCAGTGGTCGGCGTTGTAGGCAATGATGCCAGCGGTGGTGTTGAAGTAGGGGTTGCCGCCAGAGCCCTCGCAGTCGTAGTCAGCGAATCCAGTGGACTGAGCTACGCAACCGCTCTCTGGGTAGTTGCCCACGAAGATCAATACATCTCCACCGTACTGCTCGCGCCAGTCAGAAGCCATGTCCAGTACGCCATCGTTCTCACGGCCAAGCCAGAGCACGACACCATACAACTCGCAGATGGAGTCAGGCACTTCGTCGTAATGCACACCGCTCGTGTAGACGAGGTTGGCGTTGGGGATGCTGGCCACCTGCTCGGCAATGTAGGTCTCGATGGACATGCCATCCTCAAGCAGCCGTTGGGCAGCGGCAGAGGTGTAAGTAGCTACCACGTCGATCCGAGCCGGGATATCGCAGTCGTTGCAGATGGGCTCGCCGACCATCAACGCCAGTG
>JBDHAB010000117.1:0-3228 GCA_039588295.1 Gemmatimonadota bacterium | reverse complement strand
GCTCCTCAAGCCCAAGCTCATGCCGGCAGGCGAGCGCCCGCTGGCCGCAGCCGACTGCTACCGCTTCGTTCTCTCCCATCCCGACGTGAACGTCTGTCTCACGGCCCCCTCCACCGCAGCGCGGATGGAGGACAATCTCAAGGCCCTGGACGCCGGCCCCCTCGACGAGGAGGAGATGGCCCGCGTCCGGCGCATCGGCAAGCACATCTACGGTACAAAAGGCACGCCCCCACTCTTCGCCCGATGATTCCGGTGGCGTCCGGTCTTAGGGTTGCACTCCACAGAGCAACATCTCGACCTGCTCCATGGCCTCGACGAGCTAGGCATGTTTGTGCTGATTGGCTGTCAGACGATAAAGAGAGCCATCGGTGTTCTGCCTCGACGCTCGCACCCGGGGCCGCCGTCGCTACGCTCCGGCACTCGCATGAGGGGGTCGCGGGTGGACGCCCGATTCTTGGCAGCCCTCGTCGCTGAAAGCTACAGGCTCCACCCCGCCCGATATTCCGGCCTGAGGTAATTCTCGGGTATCGTGGTGTTGGTGACGCGCCCGGTCGCTGCATCGATCTCCAACACCTTCGCCGTGCGGACGGCCAGGTTGCCGAGCAACACCATTTCCGTCAGGGGGCCGGAGTGCTCCGCGAAGTCGGAGCCGGCCCGGCCACCGTTCTTGCACGCGGCGATCCATTCCTCGTAGACCCCTTCGGATCGCGGATAGCGTTCCTCGGGCGGGTTGGCGATCAGTTCGGCGTGGCGCGCTTCGTCCACCAGGCGCGGGTTGTCGCCGTAGATGCCGGCCACGAGCGTTCCCTCGTCACCGACCCACAGCTGCCCGCTGTTGCCCGGCGGCCATCTGTGCCCATCGGCCAGGTCCGCGGGCCGAGGTGGTGTGAGGTTTCCGTCGCGCCAGACGACCTTGAGTGCCGGGTGGCTCCCGCGCGCAGGGAAGTGGTAGACGATGCGCGAAGCCGCCGGTGCTGTTTCGTCGAACAGCCTGGTCGACTCGGGCTCGATGTGGGTGGGGTATCCGAGGTTCAGCGCCCAGAAGGCCGCGTCCATCGAGTGACACGCGATGTCGCCGAGCGCGCCCGTGCCGAAGTCCCACCAGCCACGCCAGTTGAACGGCGCATAGGCCGGGTGGTAGGGACGTTCCGGCGCGGGTCCGAGCCAGAGATCCCAATCCAGGTGCGGCGGCACGTGGTGCTTCTCCAGCGGGCGGTCGATCGCCTGCGGCCAGATGGGGCGGTTCGTCCAGTACTGCACCTCGCGCACGGTGCCGATCCACCCGGCTTCCACCCACTCCCGGATTTGCCGCGTGCCGTCCCACGAGTGTCCCTGGTTGCCCATCTGCGTTGCCACGCCGGCGTCGCGGGCAACATCCGCCAGCTGCCGCGCCTCCCAGATGGTGCGCGTCAACGGTTTCTGGCAGTAGACGTGCTTGCCCATCTTCAGGGCCATCATCGCTGCCACGGTATGGGTGTGGTCGGGCGTGGAGACGGTGACGGCGTCGATGTTGTCACCGTCTCGCTCCAACAAGACACGGAAGTCCCGGTACCGTTTGGCGTCGGGGAATTCATTGAAGGAACGGGCGGCGCGGTTGTCGTCCACGTCGCACAACGCGTAGATGTTCTGGCTGTTCATGCCCCGCACGTCGGTGGCACCCATGCCACCGACCCCAATGCACGCGACGTTGAGCGTATCACTCGGCGCCTGGTATCCAGGGCCACCGAGCACATGCCGCGGGACGATGTGAAACGCTACGCCTGCCGCTGCCATCTCGCCTACGAAGGTCCGCCGTGGGATGCTGGTGGACATGGTGAGGCTCCTCGCTGGTCTTGAGGGTCGATCGTGTCAGTAGTATGGAGACCGTGAGAGTGATGTGCTAGGGAGGCCCGGCCACTGGCCACCATGCAGCGGCGCGCGCGGGATGATGGTCGACGCTACGCAGACCTATGGCGCGGATTCGTTCGTCGGCTGGCTGGCGTGCACCTTCCAAGGGGCGACGGACACGACCTTCCACATCATCGCCCTGTACTTTGGCTCAGTTGCGGTCAGGAAAACGCGCTATGCCATGACCTGCGGGTTGGCGGCGGATTTCGGCGCGATCGTGGCCGGGATGTTCATCAGTCCGGTTTCAAGTGTGCGTCGGTGAGCTGGGTGCGAACCGCAGGAGAACGGACGTTGCGGCGTTTCAGTAAAGCCCTCCGTGCCGCATTCGCATCGAACACCGGGCGCAGTGCGCGAGGCCCTTGAGCGCCCGGCGGTCGCAATAGTGCCAGATACATTTGCTGCCGCTCCAGCCGCCCTGCTCGATGACCAAGCGGATGATGTCTCGAGTGAACCGAAAGCGCTCACGAATCCACTGACTCAGCTGCCGGAACCCATCCCGCGCGTGGAAGAGCACAGCGACAGTCCGATTGCGCTCACACCATTCGATCCAGAAGCCACAGGCGCGTCGCACCGCAACCGAGCGATGTTGCATATGTGTTCGTCGACAGTGTGCGGGCCAGAGCTAACGCTCACTATGCGGCCGTCTTTCCTTTCGACCGGCTGAGGCAGGCGAGTCCGGAGGAGCTACTGGAATTCATGGACCAGGCCGGATTCGAGGGATTCTGGCCAGACGGGCCGGTGTCGATCGAGTGTGCCTCGATTGATGAATCTCGGAGCAAGGCGCAGCAGGATCTGGAGGCTGGTCATTACGTCGGTGGGTGGCAGTGGGTGTCGCTGTTCATGCGCCCTGATCTCCACGTGTGTGGCGCTGTGGGCTCGAAGTACGACTGGGCCACCAATTTCATTGTGGTCGACGGTCGTTGGGTGTGGTTCCCTGACCCTTCCGAGTTCCTACCGCGGCCGCCGTGCGCAACCAATCCCCGTCCGTATGATCCGATTTGCCCGGATGTACCCCCGGGCTAGGCGAGACTGCACCCGGCCAGGTGAGGGCGCAGGTCGCCGAGAGACGGTGAACACGCACAGCTCCGAGCGTCACGCGGCGCTCGGGGTTTCTTTCTCGATATCACAAATTTGTGGCGTGCGAAAAGTGTGCGAACTCAGCCGAACTCAGCAGAACTCGCTCAGAGCAAATGGGGTTGCGCGCTATCGCTCACAGGCTCGCGATAGGGCGCGTGCTCGCTGTCGCTGCCGCTCCAGCAGTCGCATGACCGCAAGCGCCGACACGCTGCATCGACGCTCGCACTCGTGCTCGCCGTCGCTACGCTCCGGCACTCGCATCAG
>JBDHAB010000116.1:0-3869 GCA_039588295.1 Gemmatimonadota bacterium | reverse complement strand
TGCCCTACCGACCCCTGAAATCTGTGGACGTGCTGGGGCGCATCCACGAGGAGATGGAGGACGCCGAAAAGAAGGCCTGGGAAGCCCTGGCCGGGTACAAGTTCTGGATGTTCGGCTACCACGCAGCGCGGTGGGTGGGCTACTCCAAACTGCTTGGTGGCCGGAGAGCCAACCCGTTCCGAGACGCCGTTCTCCTGGCCCGCAAAAAACTGAGGTAACCATGGCAAAGAGGAAGCTCGCCGAAGCCGATGTCCTGCGCGTGCTCGAGCTGCGCGAAGAGGGCCGAACGCAGGCCGAGATCGCCAAGATGTTCAACGTGAGCACGCCGAACATTTCATTCATCTTAACCGGGAGGACCTGGAGCCACGTCACCGGCATCGTGTTCCAGCCCCGCAGTCGGAAGAAGGTCGAGAGCCCGGAACCGAAACCTCAGCCGGAGCCAGAGCCCGTACCGGAGCCACTGCAAGTGCGACAGGGTGATGACGATCGAGAACACCTCGAACGCCCGGTACACGGTGTTCGTCCTGTGGAGGTGCAACTGCGGCTTCCAGACTCTCGAGAAGAGGCATCCAGGTGCGCCACGGACCCGAGAACCGGACTTCTTCGAGGAGGAGCCCCGTGAGAAAGCGAAAGAAGCAGATAGGGAACTGCCCTGAGTGTCACCTCTGCATCACGTGCGTCGGCAACGGCAAGACTCCGAGGCACGGGCACGTTAAAACAAACATGAGGGGGTTCACCGAGTGGCTCCCGCCGTGCAAGGGCAGCGGGAAGCCAGCAACCTGTGTCCAAACCGTTGGAGAGGGAGTGTAGCGTGGAGTTAGATGCAGTAAAGAAGGCCTTCGACGCGAGGAGAAAGGCCGACCGATCTCTTGAGAAGGCGCTCAAGAAGGCGTTCAAGTTCGGAGCCACTGCCTACTGGGACCACGGAAAGCAAAATCGCAGCGCCATGGTCCTGGAGGTGTCTGGGGACCGAATCAAGGTGCGTGGGGAGAGAAGCGACTACTGGATCTGCGCGTCTCGCGTAACCGGCGTGAAGCCTGTCACACGGAGAACTCATAAATGAACTGAGGTGTAACGATGTTCAATGTCAAGAAAGGTGAGCAGATCAAGTGCGGTGATCGGCTCTACTGGTGGGTCGATGCCTCTGGCAAGAAGTTCGTACGCATCGCGGAGTCCGACGAGGAAGCCAACGCCGTGGCGGCCGAGGACCTGGACACCGTAGACGTGTACGTGGACACGAAGAAGGGCGTGGCCTGGTGCGTGAAACCGGAACCTCCGGGACTCAGGAGAGAGCGCCTGAAGGACTTCAAGGAGGCTGCGGACGAACTGGACCGCACGGTCCGCGGCGCCTTTGCGACGCCCTCCTGGGAGGAGTTCCACGAGTGGCGCCAGGAGTACCACGACGCCAAGGTCAAGTTCGACGAGGCCCACCGACGTCTGCTTCCCCTGGTGACCGACAACGGAGCCACAATCGAGTTCAAGACCGCTCGTCCGCACGGCTCCCACGCCGAGGGTGGGACGGACCCCGTTCCTGACGAGACGCCCTTCGCGGAGCTCGATAAGAGAACGGGCATGGTCACGAGGGAGATCGACGAGCCTCAGGAGGTGGTCCTCCTTCGGCGCCTGTACCTCGAGCTCACGAAGATGCCCGAGCACATGCACCCGAACGACGCGGCGCACGGGAAGGCCGACATCCTCGACTACTGGGGACCGATCTGCGTCACCATGGACGCGATCGAGAAGGAGCACAAACTCCGGAAGGAGAACAGCGATGGGAGTTCTGCAAGCGAAGTGTGACGGCTGCGGTGCGGTCATCAGCGGCGACGAAATGCTCCGGGATCACGACGGCCGGTACTGGTGCCGGCTGTGCAATCTCGAGAACGAGATCCGAGAGCTGGACGACCAGATCAAGGACAAGAAGAAGTGGCTCGAAGAGACCCACCTCAAGGACGTCCGAACGATGGAGACCAAGCTCGAGGGCCTGAAGACGCATCTCGCCGTCCTCCAGGAGGGGAAGGGGTGCCCCAGGTGTCCCGAGAAGAACGAGAAGGAGCGCTGCGAGGTCCACGGAGGCTGCACCAAGTGCGAGTGGACCGGCGTGGTCACGGAGGGGGCGATCACGCAACCCTGCTCGTGCCTGGAGGGGCTGCGATGAGAGATTGGCTGTGGTACGAGCACGCCGCTCTCATTGTGATCACCTTCCTCTTGGGGGTCGCCCTCGAGCACGCAAAAACACGATTCAAGAATTGGAGGAGTCGGATGAAGAAGCGGTGCTACGACTGCACGGAGGTCTGCAAATCCAAGGTCAGTCTCGTCCTCGGCTCCTGCGGTCCGGACGAGTACTTCAGCATGAACAGGGACGGCGAGTGTCCCTGGTACCACCGATTTTGGTGGAAGTTCTGGAGACCGAAATGAGCGATCTCTCGCACAAGTTCAACATCGTGTGGGCCGAGATGGGCGTGGGGAAGAAGGAGGCCCGGGGCACCCGCGTCTATCTGGAGGTCTCACGGATCCTGACGGGGGTCGGGCACTGCTACGACCGAACCCGTGACTTCACCGTCTGGGAGCTGCGCCTGGCCGAACGCGTCGTCGAGAGAATGAGGAGCGGGCCCGTGCTGCCGAAGGGAGGGGCATGAACTCTCCATGCTGTCACAGAAAGCTGATGATGATCAGTGGCGGGGGCGGGCGGTGTCCCAAGTGCAAGAAGGTGTGGGGCAAGGCAGCCATCGAGGAATACAACCCCAAGACCAACTGCGGAGTAGGATCGATCACCTTCGGCGGCGTTCATCACGTCCTGCTCCAAGCCGTGTTCGAGGACCGCAAGCCCACGACCACGCTCTGCGGAACCGACGCGCCGGCGCACCGGGACCTCTTCGACGACGAGTGGGGCTTCAAGGACGTCTACGAAGCCATGACGGCCGCAGAGAAGTGCAGCCGACCGTGTAAGCTATGTCGGAGGTCCGAGGCCAGGCTGAGAGCCGTCCTGAAGAAGGAGTGATCACGTGGAAGGAACATACGAGTGCAAGGGCTGTGGGTTCATCGAATCGGAGAAGGAACGGAGCCTGTACAAAGGGCCCCTGTACAAAGATACGATCAACAACGAGCCGTACTGCATCCGGTGTTCCAGGTCGTTCTACGAGATGGAGAATCTCCCGGACGGCGTAGTGCGGGAAGTCAACGAGGAGACGAGCTCCGGAGGCGACGGTCGTGGCCCGCAGTACGACCCCGAATTGGACGGGCCTGGGAACGTCACGTGAGAACGCAAGCGATTAAGGAGGACCCGTGAACGCCACAACGAAGCAACAGAACACGGACGGTACGTGGTCGGAGGCCAAGCCCCTCCCGTATTACTACCACCGACCGACACTCCGCATCCGACTCGGGGATGCGCTCCGGTGGCTGGCGAACAAGGTCGCCGGGAAATACTGGCGATGCTCGACCTGCGGTTGGATCGACCACATGGAGAAGGAGGTCCTGTGCTGGAAGTGCGGCCAGGGCGAGATGATCTACCAGGGGGACGGCCCAGAGTTCGATTGAGCAAACGAGTTGAGGTGATGGAATGAGCGTAGTAATTAAAGCAGTGATCACGGACAACTGCCGGAAAATACACGGATCCATGGGGGCGTTCGACGAAGCGGCGAGAAGGGCACGGGAGGTTTACGAAAGCACCCTCAAGGCGTGGGAGAAAACCGGGGTGGTGCCGGTGATGAATCTCATCCTCGACGTAGAACGTCCTGACAGATGAAAGGGTTTGAACCATGGCAGGATACAAGGACATCGCCGCGGAATCGCCGTTGGTTCCGGACGACGGGCAGCCCTACGAGGTGCACGCCCGTAGGATCTACAAGGAGCATTTCGGGCACGAGCCG
>JBDHAB010000115.1:0-4337 GCA_039588295.1 Gemmatimonadota bacterium | reverse complement strand
GGACCGGTCGCCATGGACCCGCGGGTCGACGTCTGGCTCAAGCCGGCCACCGGCGACGACGCCAACGACGGCTTCACGGAGGCCACCGCCAAGGCCACCGACGTCGGTCTGGGAGCACTAATCGACGGAATGAAGCTCACCAAGACCAACCGCAACTTCGTCGTCAACTGCCGCGGCAATATCATCCTCTCCGGCAGTGATACCGGGCGGTACGAGTTCAACACCAGCGACTTCGAGTCCGCCACCGGGCTCCGACCGCGCGTGATCTTCGACGGCGGGACCGACCTCGACGAAGTGCTCGCCTCGACCGCGACCACCGGCAGCGCCGGCGGTCTCAACGAGATCCTGGCGCTGCTGAACGATATCGCGGCGCAGTACACGCTGCACCTCTCCCGAGGGGTCGGCGTCGGGCACCCGGGCGGCGCGGACGCGATCAACGTGCTCACTGCCACCGTGCCGGCGACCGACTTCGACGAAGCGCGAGCCCTCGCGCTCGACCTGCAAACGCAGTACACGGCGCACATCGCGGACACCACGCCGCACGCGGTCGCGGATGTGACGAACGTGCTCGCCAGCGACCCCGGGTACGACCTGAAATCGCTGACCGAGGCCGCCAACGACCTCAAGACGAAGTACAACGCGCACATGGGGACGGCCGCCCCGTTCCACGACGCGGTGGGAGCCGATACCGTGACCGCGGCCAACGCGACCAAGACCGTCGCTATCGCGGGGACCTCCGCCGACGTGGCCGCCGCCGGGTGGACGATCAACCAGTTCCGCGGGTACTACTGCGAGTGGCTCTCCGGCCCGCTGGCCGGCGAAACCTACCTGATCCGGGGCAACGACGGCAGCGCCGACGGCGTCAACGATCGCCTGCTCTTCAACGGCGAGTGGACGCTCGACCCGGGGACCGGCTAACCCGTTCTCCTTCGCGGTCTTCGGGCCCACGGTTCGCGGGGCGGCCCGCGTCCAGATGCAGAACTTCCGGACCACCAACGGCACCATCCTGACGTCCGTCAACTCGGGCGGGCAGGCAGTCAGCGAGGCCGTCTGGTCGCACATCATCATGGAATGCCAGCCGTTCCAGGTCATGCCGCTGTTGGTCTTCCCGCAGTCGGGTCTTCTCCTTTGGTCGGGGACGCTGCTCCTAGACTGCTCGACGCCGGACTGCGACCCCGTGGTGGGGGCGGACAGGCTCGGTCTCTCGCAGAACGCCGGCACCTTCGTTCCCGCCAGTCTCAGTCAGGTGGGGGTGATCGCCAATGATTCGGTCGTCCCGTTCATCACCTGGACCGACTGCAGACTCACCGACACCTTGGACAGCTCCTTCGCGCTCGCCGAAGCGCGGGGATGCATCGGTGCTCGGCCGACGCACACCGGCTTCGGTCGGTGCCGCTTCGGCGACCCGAACGTCGTGACCCCGTTCCCCGCCCTCCGCCTGGAGAACTCCCACTTGACGCTCATGGGTGGGATTTACGAGAACGCGGCGCACGGGATCGAGGCCCTCAAGGGCACGCAGGCCACGATCCTCGGTGGTATGGGATCCAACACGAACAGCGGGGTCTGGGCCCACGGTGGGTCGACCTTCGACCTCTACCGATCGTTCGGCGCCAAGGGGATCCCCGAGATCGACGGCAACTCCGGGGCGGTCGAACTGACGAAGGACGGTGTCAACCCACTGAAGGTCTGGTCCGGCATCGACGGGCTCCCCGTCTCGGACCCGGAAGTCCTCGCGGGCAAGCACTTCGACGATAACGCACCGCCGTGGTGGGATAACCTCTAACCACTCTCACGGTGAGAACCTCGATATCGAACATGAACTGAGGCGAGAGCCTCGAAGGAGATAAGAGATGTGGCCAAGTGATACGTGTGGAAACTGCGAGAAGTCCACCCCGTCGTTGGCGAAGGTGACATGCCCCGGGTGCAAGGTCGTCGGGTGCAAGTACTGCATGGGGTTGCCCCAGGCGAAGGTCACCGCGGCCGGCAAGTGCACGATCTGTATCTCGAGGATGCCGGAGTACAGGGAGCTGATGGCCAGCATGTAGTTCCACTCATCCCGGTTAACCGGATCCGATGCGTCGGGTCCCGGTCACCGTTGAATCCCACCTCACCCTCTCCCGGGCGGACCTCGCGTCCGCCCGGGTCTCACCCCGCGCGGTGCGAGCGGCGTTCGAGTACGACAACCCCGACTTCTGGAAGAAGCAGCGGATGGGGTTCTACACCGGGGACACCCCGCGGACGATCTCACTGGTTGAGGTCGACGGGGACCGCCTCCGCCTCCCGCGGGGGGTCACCGGGCGGCTGCTCGACGTCCTCGCGGCGGAGGGCGTGGGGGTCCGCTTCGCCGACGAGACGGTCTCCGGGACGGGGAACCTCCTCTCGACCGTCGGCGCGCTCGAGTACGTCCCGGCGTTCGCGCTGAACCCCGACCAGCTCGAGGCGGCGTTCGCGTGCCTTAAACGGAAAAGCGGAATAATCATCGGACCTTGCGGGAGCGGCAAAACTGAGGTCGCGCTGAAGGCGATCGCGGAGATCGGGGAGCGAGCGATCGTCGTCGTCCACACTGAGCGCATACTAAGGTCGTGGCTCGAAAAGGCGGAAGCGCGGTTCCCGCGGGCGACTGTCGGTGCGTTCTACGGGAAGGCGAAGCGCCCGGACGCGGACATCGTCGTCGGCATGGTCCAGACTGTCCGGAACAAGCTGAAGGTCGACCCGGGGTGGGTCCGCGGGTTCGGGACGTTCGTAATGGACGAGGCGCACCATGCCAGTGCTAAGTCATTTCAAGAGGTTACGTCACATTTTCCAGCGAAATGGCGGATCGCGTTCACCGCCACGCCGAAGCGAAAGGACGGGAAGGAGGCACTCTTCTTCGACGCGTTCGGGTCGGTCGCCGCGGCTTCCCCGCGGACTGGGAAGCCCTCCCCGAAACCGCGGGTGCTCCACCGGATCACGGACGAGGACCTGGACCGCTACGGTCGGATCACACCGGTCGAGGTGGTCGTGGTCCAGACCGACTTCAGTTTCGACCTAAATCTGATCGACTTCATGGCAGCGGAGGGGATCGCTACGGAGCCGGGGGAGTCCACGACGGCGGCGGTCAAGCGCTGGGCGAGGACGACGAACTTCAAGGGATCGCTGAACCCCTACACCGAGCTCCTCGACGCGATGACCGCGGACGAGGCGCGGCGGGACCGGATCCTCTCGTATCTGCTCCCGGAGGTGAGGGCGGGGGAGGTCTGCCTCCTGCTCGCCGACCGTCGCGACCTCTGCCTCGATCTCCGGGCCTGGCTTCGGAGGAACGAGATCGAGTGCGGGGCGCTGATGGGGGGCAAGAACCGGCGGGAGGCGGACAAGACCGAGGACGCGATCAACGCCGGGACGCTGCGGGTCGCGGTCGGGACGACCGTCGCCGACGAGGGGATGGATGTCGGGCCGCTCTCGCGGGGTTTCGGCTGCACCCCCACGGGGAGCAACCCCGGGCGGCTGACGCAGCAGTTCGGGCGGCTGAAGCGGCTCTCGCCGGCGACCGGAAAGAAGGACGCGAGATTCTTCTACTTCTGGGACCGGAACGTGACCGGGCTCCGGCGGCACCTGCGGGCGGTCTTCAACCTGGTTAGGCCGCCGCATACGGTCTGGTGGAGTGAAACCCCAAGGGAGCGGGTTCCCCTCACGCGGGAGCTCGTGGCGAAGCTGGAGCGGTGAATGTGCGCAGACGGCGGCGGCGGGGAGGCCCGCAAGGGTCGGCCGGTGGTTCTCTCCTTTTCCCACCGGTGGGCCCGGTCGCGTCTAGCCAGCGCGACCCGCGGGTCTCCCCAGTGCCGCCGTCCGGGGCAGGCGACGGTCAGGTGGCGTCCGGTTTGGGGACATCGGCGTCGTCCTCCGGTTCGGCGTCCGTCTCCGGCGCCTCCGCATCGTCCGCCGGGACCTCGGCGTCGGGTTCGACCGGATCGGCGTCCTGGACCTCCCCAGCGTCCGCCTCCTGCGCGTCGGCGTCGGTCTCCGGCGCGAGGTCGGCCGCGGCGTCGACGTCTCCTGGCGGGTCCTGGGCGTCCTCGGCGCACCCCATTAACGCGAGGATCAATAGGAACGCGACGAGAATCTGGAGTAGGTCTCTCATTTTCTAACCTCCGTTAAGAAAGGGGAAACGACGTGAACGACTTCACCACGCGTCTCCGGGTTCCGGGGGAGGATCGGGTTATCGACGCCGCGTTCGCCCGCGGGATGCGAAACCGGACGCTGGGGGTCGCCCGCGACCTCGGGTTCGACAAGGTTACCGCGGCAGTGGTTATGCTCGACCTCGCGGTGGAGCTGCTCGCGACGAACGACCCGCGGTACGG
>JBDHAB010000114.1:0-3462 GCA_039588295.1 Gemmatimonadota bacterium | reverse complement strand
GGCGGTGTTGATCTTGGTCACAAGACCGCTCAGGGTGTCGGTGCTGAGGTAGTTGACCGTGACGGTATCGCTGCCGATTTTGATGTCGAAGCTGCCTGGGCTGCCGGCGCTCGGGGCCAGGGTGGCGAGCGTGCTGGTGCTGCTCGATATCAAGTGAGACTCGTAGCGGTCCTGATCGAGCAGCCCGTCGGCGGTGAATCGGGCAGTCTGCGCCGTTTGGAGTTGGCTGTCGAACGGGTTGCCCGTCGAGGCCACCAGGTTCTCGAGCTCCTGCAGGTCGATCGAGGCCGCGGTCTCGCTGCCGTCGAAAGCGGTCGCGACGTCGAATTCGACCACCAGCGTATTCCCACCGCCGTCGCTCAGCGTCACCGTCTTGGTCCCGGTCGAGGTCCCGTCGAAGGTGCCTGAGAAACCGCCGGTGGTCACTGTAATGGCCGCGGGCGTGCCCAGGGCGCCGAAGGTCAGGGTCTTTGAGGCGATGCCGGAAATATCGCCGGTGCTGTCGGAGATCGTGATCGTGCTTCCCGTGATCGCGCCGGTCCCGCCGGTGATGCTGGCGGTATCCGCGTCGATCAGAATATCCGCGGCTTTGTCGAACTTGTCATCCAACACGATATTGACGCCAAAACTAGTGAAGCGCGCCGTCTCCGTCGTGCCTGATGCGATCGCGGTCGTGGCCAGGGTCACCGTGTCCGTGGTGCCGTCGCCCTTGGTCAGGGTCAGCACCTTGGACGCCTGGTCATAGCTGATCAGAAACGCATTGTCGGCCTGACTTCCGTCGAAGGCGATTTGCTTGAACCCGTCGTTTGTGGCCTCGATCTTGCTGTCGGCGGCCGCCAAGCCGTTACGGTAGCCTCCGGCGCCATTGGTCGAGGAAATACCGAGCCCCGAGAGCATCGACCCGCTGTCGGTAATGACCATGTCGGTCCCGGTATCATCGGCGGTCAACACGAGAATGAAATCGCTCGAGGAAGCCTGGACGATGCTCGCGGATATGCCGGTCCCGCTGCTGCCGGTATTCGCGTTGTTGATGCTGTCGCGGACGTCTTGCAAGGTGTCGGTGCTATCGACCGTGATGGTCGCGGACCCACCCTTGCCGGTCACCTCGAAGGTTCCGGTGAGGCTCAGTGCCGTGGTCTCACTCGTGAAACTCTTGGAGGCCACCTTATGCGCGCTGGCGGCGCGCAGGACCTCGATGGTATGACTGCCTGCCGTCGCGGCGTTGGTCACGCTGACGCCAAGCAGGTTGGCCGCGGCGCTGGGTGTGGCGCCGTCCGTGCGGCTGGTGGTCGCGAAAACCTGTTTGGCGGAGAACACGTCGCCGGTGTTTCCGACGGTCATGGTGCCGCGCAGGTCGGCGAGGGCATCCTTGAGGCCGCCGAGCAGAGTGCGCAGCTCGCCGAGGGCGGTAATCTTTTCCGTATTCGCGTCGATCCGCGCCTCGATGGTATCGACCGGGATGCGCTTGGCCGCGATGATGTTCTCGACGATCCCCTGGGCGTCGATTCCGGAACTCAGACCCGAGAAGACGACTCGTCCATTCTTGTCGACCGTGAGGTTGCTCAGGTTGAGGGATTCCATCAGGCCTTCTCGTCGACAAGGGGTCCGAGCTGTTCGCGCATCTTCGTGTAAAGTGCTTTCAGTTCCTTCGGCGGGATCGAGATGATCTCTTCACCGGTTTCCTCATCCACGATATGTCCGACCACGCGGTTCAAGACCGGATCGAACGCGATCTCCGCATGGGTCTGCACGATGTGCGGCGCTCCCGCTGCCTTGGCAGAACCGCCCGAAGTGCCTTGCAAGTTTCGTTCCGGAACTTGCGCTGGTGCCGCTCCCTGAGCGCCTTGGCCGCTATTGCGTGCACCTGGAACGGTCGTGGCCGATGGCGTCTTGGTCGTTGGAAAGGTTGCTGAAATGCTCATTTCACCCTCCATCGCCCGTCATGTAGCCTTAAGAAGGGGTGGAGAGGGGGAACGCCCCCCTCTCCAAAGTCATGAATTCTACTGGAACAGACGCAACAGATTCTGCGGAATCTGATTGGCCTGAGCCAGCATCGCGATGCCGGTCTGCATCAGGACCTGCCTCGAAGTGAACGCGGTCATCTCCGCGGCCACGTCCAAATCCAGCAGGGTGCTGCGTGCGGCTTCGGCGTTTTCGATCGCCGACGACAGATTGGCGCTAGCGAAGGTCAGCCGGTTCTGCGCCGCACCGACCTCTGAACGGCTCGTGTTCAGCGTGTCGATCGCGGCCGACACCGCCGTCGAAGCGGTTTCGGCCGTGGCGGCGGTCAGAATATCGTTGCTGCCGATATTCAACGCGCTGGAGCTCGCCGCGTTCACGTCGAAGGTGAGCGAGTCATACGTCTGGTTGCCGGTCCCAACCTTGAAAGTGAAGGTGGTCTTGGTCGCATCGCCGGTCTGGTCGGCGAAGACGGCATTCTGGAAGTTGCCAAGGGTCACGGTCTGGTTTTCGTCGTTGTGCCCGCTGGCGCCTGTGCCGATCACCATACTCAGCGTGATCGTGTCGGTCACCGACACGCCGTCGGCATCGGTGCCGGCCCGGGTAAGGGCCACGCTCACGGTTCCGGCAGTGTCTATATCCACGCCGGTGGCGATGAAGTCATTACCGTCCGCTACAAGCGTGATGGTGGCGTCGGAGCCATCCGTTCCAGTATCAACCTGGATTGTAACATCGGCGGCGGCGCCCAGGTCGGTGATCCCGGTTGTCGACTTGAGATCTATCGAACTGATGGTAATGCCACCGGCGGCGGCCACTAGAGCACCGGCCGCACCAGGGGCCAATGCGGTCGAGTTTGCGGTGGTGATGTCCGCATCGGTGAAGTTGGTGTTCAAGGCGATCGTCAGACCCAACTCCTCGAAGCGAACATCGGTGGTTGCGCCGGCGGTCTGGCCGGCGATGGCCGTCGCATCGATGGTCACGGCTGACACCACGCCGGTGTCGAGGTTCCGAACCGTCATCACATCGGTCGCGGCAGTGAAGGTGATCTCCAACGGGGAATCCTTCACGTCATTGTCGAACGTGAACGAGGTGAACCCGTCCGCGATTTCCAGCTTGGAATTGGTCCCATCCAGGAGACCGACCTTCGTGGTCGCGCCGCCCGCGATCAACTGCGTGCCGTTGAACTCCGTGTCGTCGGAAATACGCGTGATTTCGTTCTTCAGCGCTTGGAACTCCGAGTCCAGAATGCTCCGCTCGGTGCTGGAGAACTGACCTGAGGAGGCCTGCACCGCCAGCTCCTTCATCCGGACAAGAATGTCCGAGATCGTCGCCATCGCGCCATCGGCGATCTGCAACATGGAACCGGCCTGACCGGCGTTGACTTTGGCCGTCTTCATGGCCACGACCTCGGCGTTGAGGCGCGAGCCGATGGCCAGCGAGGCGGCGTCGTCCTTGGCCGACACGACCCGCTTGCCCGAGGCCAGCTTGGTCAACGAGGAAGTG
>JBDHAB010000113.1:0-3529 GCA_039588295.1 Gemmatimonadota bacterium | reverse complement strand
GACACGTACGCGAACAACGACAAGATCATCGTTTCCCGACGAAACCGATACATGGCCCGCAGGGTGAATGTGTGGCGCAGTTCGTCCGGCTCGAACTCAGGGGTCGGGGAGCTGGCGATCAACTGGTCGTGGGCGAGCGTCCATTGCAGGTAATACTGTAGCCCCAACGTGAAGCTGGCCAGTAGCTCGCGCTCGTACCCCAGGAGGCCGCGGACTTGGGAGTTGGGGACGTTGGGATCGGTCCCGGCGCGGTCATCCACGGAGTCGTAGTACGACCCCTCCACATTGCCGATGCCACCGGCCGCGGTGCCTCGGACGCTGGCACCGTAGGCGCCGAGCCGCGAGAACGTCGCCACGTCGAGGGCCGGGTCGAAGGCCAGCGGCTGCTTGGTGAAGCCGACGTACCCGTACAGAGCGAGTTCGTAGCCGCCGAACGTGCGGTAGAGACGGCCCGCGAACTCCCCGTTCTCGATCGTCTTCGGGGGAAGGGCTGCCGTCAGCGGTTGCCCCATGCTTGCCGCGCTCACCAGGCCCGGCACCGACGGATCGAAGTATGAGAGCCGCACACCCGTGATGTACCGGTCGGGCGTGAACGCCGGGGTCCACACCAGGTCCAGGTTCACCGGCTTCGGATAGAAGCTGAACTTCACGGAATTCGACGGTGCCTTGAGGAACTCCTCGTCCCGCCCGATGAAGAACGATACGAAGTCCTTCGGAAACAGGTCGTTCAAGAAGAGAAGATCACCGGTACCCCAGGTGAGCACCTGCCTCCCGGCGCGTACGTCCAACCACGAGTTCGCGTGCAGCGTGATTACCGCCTGTCGGATGTCGATCACGACGTCGTCTATCACGTCGTCCGCCACCAGATCGCCCTTGAAGGACAGCTCCGCCATGTCCGTGTAATGGGAGAGATCGAGCCGAAATCGCGCTTCGGTGAGCACGAAGTCATCCGAGATGACCGGGTCCGCGAGAAACCGGCTCGCCACGGCCGCCTCGCCGAACCCGTGTACCTCCACCGGCTCCTGTCCCAGGGCCACCGCGGGACACGCCATCAGGATCCCCACGATCCGCAGCCCCTGCATCCGCAAGCGCGTCACGCTATCTGACGGAGAACCACTGCCGTGAAGGACTCCGGAGCGTACGCTCAGTGAACACACTCTCGGGAATACCTAGATCGTACTCCACGTTGCGGAACTCGGAGACCGTGGTGCCACCAGAGCGAAGGTCCGACACCTTCATCGTGGTCACCGTTGGGTGCCCCCCGAACTCGGCCACCTCCAGGGCTTCGATTCTGCGGTACACCTCTCCGCTCTCGTCCACGTACTCCATCTTCGCGGGGAGGAATGTGTCCTTTTCGATCCACACCGTCCACCAGCTGAACTCCACCGATCCTGCGTCGACAGGAGTGTTCTTCACCACATAGAATGTGTCAGTAGTCTCCACCAGCTCGTGGGTGTCCTCCTCCACGCCCCGTCCCGACACATCCTCGTATACGAAGTGCGACCCCACGAAGCTGGTGCGCTTGTCTCCCGCGGCAATGCGCCGCACGAGATCCAGGCTCGGCAGGTACAGCCAACGGTCGTCGTCGGCCCTCACGTGCTTCTTCACCAGAAAGCCCGTGTTGCGCACGTCGGCCGGACGGCTGAAGAGGACGGCGTAATCCTGATCGCCACCGTCAATCACATCGCGTCGCAGGATGACGAACTGTCGGATCCGCTCCCGCCCTTGAGCGTCGGTTATCGTCATGCGGACGCCCGCACGGCCGTCCTCTCCAGCGTAGTAGGCCGCCAAGTTTGCGCGCTCCACGATCTCTTGAACGTCCGTGAGATCTTGTGCGGCTAGAGGCCCAGTTAGCAGACACGACGCGATGAACGCCGCGATCAACCAGGCTCTATGATGTTTCATCAGATCCTCCCCCTACTACGCGCCCTCGCCGAACAGTCTTTGCTTCAATAGATGCATGCTGCCCGGCAGCAGCACCACCGTCACGGCGCACGACACCGCCATGATGGTGGCCAAGAAGAAGCCCACGGTATTGTAGGGACCCAAGGGTGAAGCCAACAACGGCAGAAAGCCAATCGCGATCACGATCGCGTTTCGCACGATTGCCCGTGCCGGCTCCGCGAACAGCTGATCCACCGTCAAGCGCCAGCCACGGGTCTCCCGCTGAATCGCGCGCGCGCGTTGCAGAAAGTGGATCGCGAAATCCACAGAAAGTCCCAGCGTGAGCGCACTGAGCACCGCCACGGGCATATCGTAGTCCTTGCCCAGGAGGCCAATGAGCCCGTAGATGAATCCGATCGTGACCGACAACGGGAGCATTGCGAGCAGGGCGAACCAGACCGACCGGAACAACACGAGCATCATGATGAACACGATCACGAAGCTGCCCAACAGGGCCCGCAGCATTCCCCTCACCATGTCGTTCTGCCAGACGACGTTGAGATAGGTGAGGCCGGCCCAGCCCACCGAGATCCCCTCGGGCGGCGGCTGTGCTTCCAAATACCGGTCGACCCGTTCAGTCACGCTGCGCATGTCCTGGTTGTCGCCGCTCCTGAGCTGCAGCCAGATGTTGGCCGCACGGTAGTCAGGGGTCACGAAGTGCCAGAGATCCTGCGGTCGGTGAGACGACTGGTAGCTCAGCAGCGTCTGGGCCACGCCGCCGGAGGTGGGCGGGATCGTGAAGTACTCGGGATCGCCCTCACGAAGCTCCCGATGCACCGTCTTCACGATATCCGTGAGAGCATTGGACTTGCCGACCAGCTCGGAGCGCTGCAATTCCGCCTGCAGCCCGGCGATGAACTCGAGCGCTCCCGGCGCCAGGAAGAACTTGCCCTCAGCCTCGGCGTCCTCCAACCGCAACAACACCTCGTCCCACAACTCCGCCTCCTCATCTCCAGCGACGTCGAGTTCGTCCAATACCCCGTCGATGAGGGCCGTGATGTGGCCGCTCCTCTCCAGGTTCGCAACCGATTGGTGCAGCTCGCTCCAGCGGGCGCTCACATTCACCCGCCCGTCCGCCGCCGCCTCACTCAAGAACCCCGCGATCACGCCCGCCAGGTCATGTGTCTCGCTCGTGTCGGCCAGCTGCTCGAGTACGAGAAACGCGTTGTACGTGCCGCCGAAGTGCGCGTTGAGCACGCGATCCGCCACCCGGATGGGGTGGTCGGAACGAAACCACCGGACCGGATTGTCGTTGATGCGAATCCGCGTGATGCCAAAGGCGCTAATCGCGACAACGATGAGCGTGATGCTCACGATCATCTTGGCACCCGACAGCGTTCTGGGACCAAGAGTCCCAAGCAGGCGGACTAGCAGGCCACGGTCATTCCGTCCCGAATCCCGTCGTCCGAGCTTGGCGATGCTCGCATCGCTCAACAGCGCGATGTACGCTGGAATGAACGTGATGGTGAGTAGGAACGCCAGCGTGATACCGACGGCGACAAACACCCCAAACACGCGGACGGGCGGGATCGGTGCGAACGCGAGCGACGCGAAACCGGCGGCGGAGGTCAGCGACGTATAGAGC
>JBDHAB010000112.1:0-6788 GCA_039588295.1 Gemmatimonadota bacterium | reverse complement strand
ACGTCGCCATGGTGCATGGCAACAACACTCGCGCCGAATTCACGCCGAACTGGCCGTACCGTGCGTGGCCCGGTGATCTCCACGAGATCATGGGCGACGACTACGACGACTACGTGCGCGCGTTTACAGGTCCCACGAGTCGCGGATGAAGATATCGAGGATCGCCGTGGAGACGCCCGCGTTGACCGCCCCGAGCACCGAGACCACGGCGGTCGGGTCGCCGCTGACGGCGTCGAAGGTGGCATCGAGCTGCCACTGAGCCGTTCCCGTTCGCGGGGTGATCGTCATTCGCGCCCGCGATCGCCGTCGCGTTCGGGACGGCCGGATAGCCGTTGGTGCTCGCCATGAGCACCGAGCGCAGTGCGGATCCGGACACGCCGTCGCCGCCGGCAGCGCCAGCCATCGCGGCGATGAGGTCGGTCTGGAGATCGGTGAGCGCTGCGCCGCCCCGGTTCAGGATCGTGAGGGCGTCCACGATGGGAGGACTCACAGCGGTGTCCGTGAGCAAGTACCGCAGGCGGTTGCGAGTGGATTCGATGAGTCCTGTGTTCACGACGGGCATGGATAGCTCCTATTGATGTAGACCGTAGACTCCGAGCCTATCGGCTTTACAAAGTAGCGTCAACTGTCCCGGACGGGATCACTTGTTGTCCGCAGCGGCGTCGGCAGCAGCGTCGTTTGCGCTGATTTTGGTCGTAAGTATCGCTAGTTCGCCCATTGCGGCCTCGGCGATGGCTTTGTTGGTCTTGGCGTTGCTGATCGCGCCGGCCGCCCCCTGGATCGACTTCCCGCCGACATAGATCCCGGCCATCCACTGGCTGTACGAAATCCACTGATCGATGCTCATCTTGCCGAGCCCGGCGAGCACGCTGGCCGCGATCACGAGCAAGCCGGTAACGACCGCTTTTTCACTATTGAGCAAGTTCTTGAGAACGTTCATGAACTGTCCCTCGCTTTCTGTGTGACGTAGGAGCGCCAGAGCGCGAACAGACTCACCAGCGACGACGCCGCAAGAGATCCGAGCACGAGTGTTCCCAGCTGTGAGTCGCCATTCTTCCCGCGATGCACCCCGGCGATGGCGAGGCCGGGCGCGATGATCAACGCGCGCAGCACCGTCCACCCGATCAACTCGACCGGCGCGGTGAGATCGCCAGTCACAACTCGGTGCGCTGTTTGGTAGGTCGGAGCGCTCGCGCGCTCGTGATCTGAAACAGCGACCAGTGGTGCAGAGGGGCTGGCGAGTAGCACAGGCCTAGCCTATCACAGCGTCCCGTCCGGGATCGGAATTCGCTAGGAGGCGTCGCCGACAGCCTCAAGCTGCGGCGCGTCTTCGTCGGCCCCGGCCTTGGCCTCGGGGGCGTTGATAATCGCGTCGGCGAAGACGACGAGCTGGTAGCCGAAGTGGCTGGGCAGCTCGAAACCCGTGTCTTCAGTCTCGTCTTCGAGCGTGTCGCGCATGTTGCGCCACTGATCGTCCGTCAACTCCACGACACTGCCCGGCTCGACGTCCTCGAACTTGTCGAGGATGTTCCCGCCCTCGCGCTGCTTCTTCAGCGGCTTGATCCACTCGGGGCGGTTGAGAACGTACTGGACGAGGAATCGATACTCCGTCCACGGATCATCCGGTGTTTCTCCCACCGGCTTGCCGTCCTTGTCGAAGTCGACTTTGACGATCGGCTTCTTGGTGATCGGATGGATCGCGATGACGTGTGCGGGGATCGTGACGAGTCGAGACATGGTTCGTTGCTTCCTCCGTTTGCGTTTGCGCTGTGCGGCGCGGCCCATGCCCGGAGCCTACATGACCTTTGTTTCGACGTCCACGCCCACGCCTGTCTCGACGATCCCGGCCGGGATCAGATCGGGTCGCTTCACCGCACGATAGCCGAACCGCTCCATGATGCTGTTTTCCAACAAGCAGATATGCTCGCTCAGCTCGACGTGGATCGGGGGAAGGTCGGGCGACGTGTTGATCGGCGGCATCTCTTCGATGATCTTCTCGGTCACGCTCTTATCGACACCCTCGTATTCGAGCATGAGATCAGGCAGCACTGTGACCGCGTCTTCGATTCGGTACGCCTTGATGCCCGGCATGGGTTCTAGCACGAGGCCGTTGCCGCAGAAACGGCTGTAGAGCCGAGTGAGGTAGCCGGGGTTGAGACGAATTACGTTGCGCAAGAACTGCTCGTAGCTTTTATCGGAGCAGTTGTCGAGCGAACCGAACGCGCCGACGATGGGCTCTGTTACGCACCGGTTGTCACGGTAGCTGTACGCCCAGATGCTCCTGTACCAGTGCGCCGGGTGGCGGACGAACGTGTAGAACGCTTTGCCGGTGACACTCATGAGCGGGTGCGGGTCGGCACCCCACGCAAATTTCATGCGTTCTTCGGCGAGCACGGCAAGTCCAGGGTTCCCATGCTGCGGGCCGTATCTCTCCGCGCCGAGCTTCCCCAAGACGCTCGTGACCCACTGAGATCCGGTCTTGGGTATCGCGAAGAATACTGAGCTGGGCAGTACGATCATCTACTCCGACTTATCTGCGGCCACCGACGCCGCGACGGCCTCTCGCGATTTCCTTCGAGCAATTCTTCTGGCGAGCGCGCAACCTACGCACGAATGAGTGTTCTCTCTCGGCACTACGCTCGATGTACCTAACACACCGTCGAACCATTTTTCACGCACCATTGGATCGGCGTGGAGCCTGTTGTCGGCGTGAAACACACTAGTACATTTGAAATCCATTTGCCGTTCCCTAAATTTCGACGAGCAACCCGGCGGACCCGGCAGCCCCAGCAGCCCCGGCACCGGAAGGAGTGCCACCAACGCCCCCGTCTGCCTCGGCGGCGTTCCCTGTTCTCGTGACTGCCATGGTAATGCAGTAACCGCCGCCACCACCCCCGCCGCCGTCTTTAGTCCCGCCGACCGGAGATCCTCCTGCGCCTCCGTTCGCCGAGATTCTTCCGTTGTTCGTGATCACGGGAGAAACCAGGATGAGGCCAAAGCCTCCTTGCCCGCCCCCACCACCTGATGGGGCCGCGCCACCGCCGCCGCCAGCACCCCCGTTCACGACGAGTAGATTGGCCCCTGTGACATTGGGTACCAACTGGAACGGCATCATGAAGAGTCCGGCGCGCAAGACACTGGGGTCGGTTGGCGCGGCAACTGTTCCCCCTGCGCCGCCCGCTCCGCCCCCTGCGCCGCCCGCTCCGCCCGTGTTCTGCTCCCGCCCGTGCCTCCCGCGCCGCCCAGGCCGCCGTCGGCGCTGATGGACTTGGCCGCGTTGACCGTGCAGCTCGTCTTGCAAAAGACGAGGTATCCGTCTGTCTCCAAGTCGTCGTCGACGATCAGGTTGTCGTAGTACATGTTCGCGGTGAGCGTCGTCGGCGCAGCGATCGTGACGTCGCCGTCGCTGCCGTCACCCCCAGGGTAATTCCAGCGCGTATCTGTTACGGATGAGGGTAGGTATGCCATTACCAGATGTACCAAGTGGTGCCGGTGCAGTAGATATTCACTGAACCGTAGTCGACGTTGAGGACGTAGGTTCCCGCTCCGTCGATCACGTCGAGGCCGTTAGCGTTGATGGTGATGTTGTTCGTGCTCGCGTTCCCCGACTCGTCTTTGACGATTGCCCAGTAACCCTCTTTGGCCACCGCCGCCGTGACGAGGTTGATCTGGATCGCCCCTGCGCGGTTGCACCCCATCCACTGATCTGTGACTAGGTGGGTGTAGGTCGCGACCGTGACTGTTGATCGTTCGAGCCGATCAAGGCGAATGGTGTTGTCGTCGTCGTTTGTCCAGTAGATGCCCGACGGGTTGTCGTTCTTGCACCACAGGTGTCCCTGTGTCCCGGCGACGGTGATTGACTCCGACGCCCGCTCTATAAACAGGATGCCGTCGTCGAGACGGCTCACGTCGTTGTCTACCCACAGGCTCCACGACTCTGTGATGGTGGCTGGACCTACACCACCACCGACGGGCGCCGAGTTGATATACACCGCGCTCGCGGCGTCCACGGTAATCGCGACAGCGTCCGACACCGTGATGGCTCCGCACGCAATGCCGGTGATCGACGGCAGACCCGTCATCTGCGTGTTGCCCGTGAGCGTGACGGTGTAGTCGTTGACAGCGATGGCGCCCGAGTTGAGGCCCGCTGCCGATACAAGCGTGGACTCCGCTTCACAGAGGAACGCGATTGAGTTATCAAACGTCGCGTTGGCGCCCGTGCTTGGCGCCCCCTCGATGTGCATCGTGATCGCGTTGCTGAGTACGCTCGCACCTACAAACGCATATGTCGGCGCCGTAACGAAGAAGGAGCGACTAAACCCCAGAGCACCCGTCGCCCACTCCTGAGTGGCGCCAAAATCGAAGATGACGCCGTTCGTTTCCGTGCTCGCAGTAATGGCTGTGTTCGCGGCCTGAATGACCTGGAGGGATCGAGGCACGCCGCCAGCGTTTACAACCTGGGCAAGAAGAAGCCCGGAAACATCGGAGTAAGCCAGTCCCGCGCTCTGGGTCAACACGTTCCCCGCGCTCTCGAACAGGATGCGTTGTGCAGTTCCGGCGGCGATAGGTGTTGTGTTGACGGTGAGCCCGGATGCTCCCCAAGACAGCGTCCCCGCACCGTCGCTCGTGAGCGCGCCCGCTGCGTCGGCTGCGGGCCATGTAAGCTCATAGTCCGTAACTACCGCCGGGACGGTCTGGCTCAACACACCGGACGTCGAGCCCTCCATCGCAAAGTGCGTGTTGATCGTATCGCCGGTTCCTCCCTTGATGTAGACGCCGTAGTTGTTCGTCGCGCCGTCCAGCGGCTCGCAGTAGACACCGTACTGGTTGGTCAACGAACCGCCGCCAAACGCGAGAGTTACGTCTCGTGCGTAGTAGCCGGCGTAGCCGGTCATCACGGCGGTCCCGCGCAAGAACCCATCGGCGTCGAAGGCGCGCACGCCTACTGTAGCGGTCCAGTTCTGGGTGTTTTGATTGGCGTTGAAATTTACGGGCTGGGAGTAGGCTCCCGACAGTACGTTGGCGTGCGGCGCCGTGGTAGCAGGACCGCCAACACTCGCATGGTAGCCGATCAGATCGGCGGCTTCGATCCGGTCATCAGGCCAGCCTACGCCCAACGATATCGCTTCGTCGACGGGCAAGTCCGTCGCGGTGACTAGTGTTGCACCCGATTGCAGGATGGAGTAGCCGCCGGTTCCCGACGAGGTAACGTTGATAGCTGCCCCTGTTGTCTGCGCCCCCATCGTGATGTCGAGAGCATTTCCTGCCTGCGGGGCGGCCGGGTTCTTGGTCAATTCGAGAACGTTGTTGACGTCCGCAGCGGTGTTGGTCATCGTGACCGCGCCCGCGTCTGTGAGTATGGCCCTGCCGGCGCCGGCACCACCAGAATCGTAGGCTTGATCGAGAGTTCCGGGTGCGCCGGCAATGCCGAGCGGCACGTACGCGAGGCCGTTGTGCGAAACCTCGAACTGCTGCAACGCCTGGTTGTAGCGCATCCGGCCCGTGTTCGCGGGCGACACGGCTGCGGTCGATCCGGCATTCCACTGGCCGTAGCTCGTCGTGTCGCCGGCCGCCGCATCGCCGACGGAAATCGCGCCGCCACTGGCTGCGCCGACAGACAACACCTTGGTCGCGACCACGTACCCGAAGTCCGTCGGGTCTTCGGCGAGGCCACCACCGCCTGTACGGCCGTAGATGACCGCGCCCGTAGTCGCGTCAACGCCGATGACGTCGAGCACTAGTGAGCGAAAAAGTGGCATGGGTTAGGGCTTCGTCAATTCTGTGACAAACGCTGTGCCGCTGACGGGCGGAACCCCCGCCTGCACCCAGATTCCCGTGATGATCCCGATGTAGACCGGTTCAGGCACCTCGTAAAAGTCGTTCTGAAGCAGCCTGACGGTGAAGTCAGCGGCCGTCGCGCCAGCACCGAGCCTGATGAAGAGAGCGTCTGGTGAGTCGTTGAAGATGCTCACGCCCTTGCGCGTGGTCGTGCCGGCGGCCAACAACGTCGTTGTGACCGCAGCGGCACCGATCTGGCCCACCGCAGACGTGTCGGGCTGGTCCTCTGCGATTGTGACTGTTACCGTGCCTAGAACGCGCGAGACGATCCCGAAGTCGGCCGGGTCGGCCGCGCTGTTCCTTACTACTGGAGCGGTTACAGAGCTGTTCGGATTAATCGCCATTACCCTGCTGCCTCGTTAGACCCCGCATCGAGCACGCTCGGGACGCTGGGACCGACGGGGTGCCCCGTCACGGAGGCCGTAACGCCCAAAACACTTCCGCGCCCGTACAGAGAGCTGTACGGCGCCAGCGGTATCATTTGCCATTGGCCGACCGGAATGATGATCGTATCGCCCACGGGTATGGCCTGCGCGCCGTAGATATTGATCTGGTTCGCGTCGTACGCGAATATGCCGAACGCGCCCGGCGGGTCGACCACGCGGACCATCACGTTGTAGGCCTGATCGGTGGAGGACACGAGTCGGACCGCGTTTGTCTCGGGTTGCGGCACAGCCCCAACCTGCGGCCCAGGCAGCGTGTACGACCTTGCGATAGGCTTGGATCCTCTTTGCACGGGCAGATCTCCTACTACAGTGCCGGTGTCGGCGGGGGGCACGATTGCGGGAGCTGCCAGGGACACCGTCTGAGGCAACGGCAACGGCAACGACCCCTCCAGGGGCGCTTCTCCTTGCCCCTCTTCCTCTGGCTTCTTGTGCTTACGCAACCACCAGAACACGCCCACACCGAGCGTCGCAACGCCCAGAATCGCGAGGCCGATCTTGAATCCC
>JBDHAB010000111.1:0-3666 GCA_039588295.1 Gemmatimonadota bacterium | reverse complement strand
GAAGCCCAAGCCGTTGCACAATCTCAGGTTAAGTCGATGCGTACATCCCGTTCTTGCCGAACGACGCAGGCAAGCGTGGCGGGATGGTCACCGATGTCGCGCCGCGAAAGTGCGGGAGTCAGGAGCGCCAGGTCCCGCACGGGCTGGAGACGATATCGTAGGGTCAAGAAAGTGTGCGCCGTGGAAAGGCGTCGATTTCCAGTGGGTGCAATTCCCACCCGGCGACGAGTCGCTCCAGCCGGTAGCAATCGGAGCGGCGGAGGAGGTAACAAGTCCGTCGAAGCCTCTGATGCAACGGATCGCCGTGGGCGATCCAGCGAGCATGCAGGCCGAAACGCGAGTGAACGCTGAGCAGGCCTCGAAAGACCAGAATGCGGGAGCCGACCTGTCACTTTTTCAGGGAAGGCCGTCGTCGTGTGGGGAAGAAGCGACGAGAGCACCCACCGGTCCCGCCGGGGTAGTGGCGTCGGCATGTATGCGACAAGGAAATCGACTGCAACACGGGAAGCCCCATCGGTGAGGGCGTGACCTCAACCGGACTCCCGCGAGGGACAGGCTGGGCCGCATGGGGTGGCGGAGAGGCCCGTAGTAGCGGTGAAGCCGGGTAACGCCGGTGGAGCGAAGGGGCCTTGGGTCGAGGTCAACGTAAGACGTGGCGACAGCCAGGGGAGTGGCGTGAGCCTAGTACCTCCGCAGACGGTTGAGAAGCTACAGGCGACGTTGCATGCCAAAGCGAAGGGATCGCCCGACTATCGGTTCTACACGCTGTACGACAAGGTGTATCGCTCGGACGTGCTCGAGTACGCGTATCGGCTCTGCCGTCGAAACGGCGGATCGGAGGGCGTCGATGGGCAGTCGTTCGAGGACATCGAGACGTACGGCCGTGCGCGATGGTTGGACGAACTGACGGAGGAGTTTCGGACGAAGCGCTATCGTCCCGAGGCGGTTCGGCGGGTGCATATCCCCAAGCCGGGCCAGCCGGGACGAACGCGTCCGCTGGGGATCCCGACGATCCGAGATCGGGTGGTGATGACGGCCGCGACGCTGGTGCTCGCACCGATCTTCGAGGTCGACTTGCCGCCCGAGCAATACGCCTACCGTCCGGAGAAGAGCGCGCTGGACGCGGTTCGCCATGTTCACACGCTCTTGAAGTCGCGGCACTGGGAGGTCGTCGACGCGGACTTGTCCGGGTACTTCGATACGATCCCGCACGCCGAGCTGATGAAGTCGGTGTCGCGTCGCATCGTGGATCGGCACGTGTTACGGCTGATCAAGATGTGGCTCCAGGCACCGGTGGAAGAGACCGACGATCGAGGTCGACGACATCGAACGACGCGGAACAAGGACGAGGGGAGAGGCTGTCCGCAAGGGGCCCCAATCTCTCCGCTGCTGGCCAATCTCTACATGCGGCGCTTCATCCTAGGATGGAAGGTACTCGGACACGAGCGGCGTCTTCACGCCGAGATCGTCAATTACGCCGACGACTTCGTGATCTGCTGTCGTGGCTCCGCCGAGGAGGCGATGGCCGCGATGCGGAGCATGATGGGTCGGTTGAAGCTGACGCTCAACGAGGAGAAGACGCGGATCTGTCGGCTCCCGGACGAGTCGTTCGACTTCCTCGGGTACACCTTCGGTCGATGCTACTCGCGTCGGACGGGCCGCCGATACATTGGCCAACGTCCGTCAAAGAAGAAGGTGGCAGCGATCTGTCGCCGGATCAGCGAGTGGACGTCGTCGTGTTGGAGCTTCCTGGACGAGCGGGAGCAAGTGGCTCGGCTCAATCGGATGATGATTGGGTGGGCGAACTACTTCTGCCAAGGACCGGTGAGCGCCGACTACCGATGGATCACCCAGCACGCCCGGGAACGGGTTCGTCAGTGGTTGCGCCGAAAGCACAAGGTGCAGGGTCGAGGATACTCACGCTTCCCCGACGACTATCTGCACGGAGAGCTCGGACTGGTCCAGCTCCGCTTGTGTGATCGCAACGTCCCGTGGGCGACCGCATGAGCCCTCGTCCGAGAGCCGGATGCGGGAAACCCGCACGTCCGGTTCGACGAGCGGGAGTGTGGAAACGGAGCACGGTTCGGCTAGTGAGGCACCGGCAGACGAAAGAGCCGGAGAACGGACAGGCCGGACCTACACCACCGCGCCACCTCCCGACTCTACCGAACGACCGCCAAGTCCACGGAAAATCCGAGCTTCGAGCGCTGATCGGTGGCCAATCTCGATCGAATGGCTGGGAGATGTGGGACCAGGTAGCGGGTTCCCGGCGCCGGCCTGGAGATGGGAACAGAATCCCCGGCGTCGGGCTAGCTCGGCCGCGTATCTGGCAGGGGTTGAGATCTATGCAGCTTGCCGATAGTAGTACCTGAGCAGCCCGCCGAGACGTTCCCGACATTCGACCGCGCCGGAAGCGAGTCCGACTTCCGCGCCCGCCTCGATCAAGTGATTGCCCAGGCCCTGGTGGTTTCGCTCTCGATGATAGTGCTCGAGATACTGGGCGACCGCTCTCCGAAGTGACGTCTCCCCAAAGAGGATCATGCGACTGAGGCATTCACCCTTCAGGCTTCGCAGAAACCGCTCGAGGTGGGCATTGAGATTCGGCGACCGAGGCGGAAGTTTCACCGGTTTGACATCGGCGCCTTGCAGGATGGATCGGAACGTCTCACAGAACTTCGTATCACGATCGACGAGCAGATAACGAGTTCCAAGCAGGAAGCCATCGAAAGGATCGGTCAGGTTCCTGGCGATCTGTCTCATCCAAGCTTCGTTGGGAGTTGTCGTGCACCCAGCGAGATGGACCCGACGGCTGGCTACCTCCATCACAAAGAGCAGATAGAAGGTGACCAGCCCTCCCTTCGTCCACACCTCGATGGTGGTGAAGTCGACTGCACCCAGAACGTTCCAATGTGCCTTGAGGAAGGCCCTCCAGGTCGTCTGCCGCTTGCGCTCCGGGACTGGATCGATCCCGTGGTCTCTGAGGATGTTGGCGACGGTCGTATCCGAGATCCTGTGTCCCAGGTTGGTCAGGGCACCCTCAAGGCGGTCGCAGCCCCAGGTTGGATTCTCCTGCGCCATGCGAACAACCAGCCCGACGATCTCTTGCGACACGGGAGGTCGCCCGACCATCCTACGCCGGTGGCTGTAGTCCCACTTCCGTGCCACGAGCGTGCGGTGCCAGCGCAAGATCGTATCTGGGGTGACGATCGTAGCCATCTCAGCGAGGACCCTTCGGCCGAGGATCTTGCCTTTGACGGCCAAGCGTCGGCGCTGGTCATCATTGAGTCGAATGCGTCTCTTACCGTGCGATTCCCTGAGGATCTGGTTCTCGGTCCGCAGGTAGTCGATGACCTCTTGCTGCTGCCGGTTGATCCACCCGGCCAGAATGACCACGAGAAGCTGCCAGGGCTGGAAGACGAAGCTCATGACTCTCCCAGTGTTGCTTTCGAAAAGACGGGCAGCATCGGGCACCTGATCTGGGCTGTCAATCGGCCGGAAAGGGCTCGGGGAGTGCGCCCGCAAGCTCAACACTGAGAGGCAGAAACGGTCCGGCTGAGTTTCTTGACCAAACCGGATTGACAAGGGCGGGGAGGTTGACCGAAGTTGGCTTCATCGTCAAGAATCACCAGGGCTTCGAGTTTTCGGGATGGACAGGCCGACGTGTCT
>JBDHAB010000110.1:0-3799 GCA_039588295.1 Gemmatimonadota bacterium | reverse complement strand
GTGACGACATCGTCTGCGCCTTTCTGGTCGGCGTTCGCGCTCGATGTGCCCGCCATCTCGCTGCTGCCACGTACAGGGCCGGGGGAGCTGCCCGACGGGGCCATCATCCGTAAATACGGGGCAGCCTCGAACAAGTTACTAAGGCGCTGGCAGTGTATGGACGTCGTGCTCGGTGGCCGTGGCCAGGCGGAGCGGTTCACGCCACAGGAGCTCGCCGAGGTGGCCCGGGCATGCATCGTTGAACGTCACGACCTACGCGCGCTCCACTGCGAAGCGTACGGCGACCTTTTCGCCGGGTACGGTGGCTGATGACGTTCCGGCGCTACACCATCCGTGCGGGGTACGCGCGAACTGTATGCGGCCGGTGGCTGATTGAGGAAGGGGCCGCGGTTGCCCGGCTTGCTGGTGCGGATGGGGACTGTAGAACCGTACGGCACGGCGACGGGGATGGTGTCGAGTTCGAACAGTGGCGCCTGAGCGCTATCGAGCCGACGGTGTTCTATGTGGGTGAACACGCGCACGAAGAGGAGCCCGCCAACCCGGCGATACTGGCGAAGGCCGACACCTACGCATACGACCCGAGCGACTACGACGCGGACTACTTCGAGGGGCGTAAAGCGTACGGGTTCGCGCCGGGGAGTTCGACGTACGAGGAACTAGCACGCGAGACAGAGAAAAAGGTTGCCTGGCTCCTGCGCCAGACGTCGAAGTGCCGAACCTTCCTCGAGCTCGGCTGCGCGAAGGGGTTCGTCGTCCATGCCCTTGCGGAGCGCGGCTACGATTCGCACGGCGTCGATATCTCCGGGTACGCCATCTCTCACGCCTACGGCAAGGCGGTCGGGCGCGTGCAGGTGGCCGATATCCGCAAGCGGTTGCCCTTCGAGAAGCAGTCGTTCGATGTCGTCCACGCCTGGGACACGCTCGAGCACATACCACCCGGGGACATCCATACGACCCTGAACGAGATAACGCGTATCGCGCGGAGGTGGGTGGTGATGCGGGTGCCCGTCCGTACGCACCTGAGCGCGAAGCGCCCGGTCGACTGGTCGTACGGGCCATCCGACGCAACACACCCATCCGGCAAGGCTGAACGCACGCACATCAACGTGCAGCCCGTGGACTTCTGGATCGAAGAGATGGTCCGCCGTTCGTGGATATCCGACCACTTCGAAGTCTGGAACGGCGAGATATTGAAGGGGGACGGGTGGCTATGGTTTCGACGGTGAGCCTTGGGCAACTGTTCATGGACCTGGCCGACGTCAACGCTGCCTTGTGGCGTGCCGAGGATAAGGTCAGGGCGAACGATTACGCAGATGCGCGCATGGTCAAGCCGGAGATAGACAAGCTGAACCAGCAGCGCAACGACATCATCGAGGCCATCGATGCGCGCGTGCTTGAGCTGGCACAACACCATGGCTGAAACGGTAGGCAGTCTATGGGATAAGCTCACCGTTGCCCGTCTGCGTGCGCGTGCCCTGCACGACCAGATGCAGGGTGCCGAACTGGAACACTTGCAGGACTGCGGCGAGCGGTTGGCTGTCGTGGATGAGCAGTCGAGCGACCTTGCCTGCGAGCTGGAGTGGCTCCTGTCCGGGGTTCTGTCTGGGCGTGTGCGGATGAAAGTCTACAGGCAGCACAAGCTCTACAACGATGAGAGGTTTAGACGGTGATCGACGTATTCGACCCGAAGCTATGGCCAGGCATCGATGACTACGACGTCGGCCAGCTCGACTTCTGCCGGAAGAAATGGACGGCCATCCGTCCCTACCTGCCCGACAGCTTGGATGGGCTCAGCGTGCTCGACATAGGCTGCTGGTCGGGTTACGCATCGCTCGCGTTTGCTGTCGAGGGGGCGACGGTGACCGGGTGCGACGTCGTGGCGGGCCGGCTCAAGCGTGGACGTGAACAGGCGCGGCGGTTCGGGGTGGAGGTGCGCCTGTTGCAGAAGAACCTGTTCCGCATCGCCGACTGGTGGGAACCAGAAAGCGTCGATATCACCTGGGCGACGGGCGTGTATCACAACCTCGTGCGCACGCGTGACGGTATCTACTCGATGGCCTGGACGTCGCGCGATTGGCTCGTGCTCGAGGGGCGCACGGACGCGATTGCCTGGTCGCAGATACGCGCCATCGAACCGCACGGGGACGATTACCACACGCAGACGTCGTACGTGCCCTCGTGCAAGTGGGTGGAATCGCATTTGTACGCGGCGGGGTTCGAGGTGGTACGGCGCATCGAGCGGTATGCGGGCGACCGGTCCATCTTCATCGCCAGGCGTCGCCCCGTGATGACGGGAAGCAAGACGACTGACCTCGGAGCGCTCCCAAACGGTACGATCATCGACCTGCCGATGACGCACCCGGCGCTCGTGGCTGTGCGTGAACGCAAGGATGGCGCAGACAGGCAGGGGGCAAGCGGTGCTCCTGCTTGGACGGCGCACGACATTAGCGAGCGATTCAACCCGGCGCTCTTCGTGCCCGTCGTATGGAACCCGAGCATCGAGAAGATAGGTGACGGGGAACACCGGGTACTCGCGGCTCGTAGGCTCGGCATCAAGCGGCTGCGCGTCATGGCGTACCTGGGACCCTACTCGAACACCATCTGCGGCGGGTGTTCACCACAGGAGTCTGTATGAGCCAGCAACTACACGCCGTCACGGGCGCGGGTGGTTTCATCGGGGCGCATCTGGTCACCCACCTCAAAGCGAAGGGGCACAAGGTAATTGCCATAGACATCAAGGCGCCTCAGTTCTCGACCATAGACGCCGACCTGTACAAAGTGATGGACCTACGCACGAACGTGGCGGCGCTTGCCAAGCTCATCGAGGGTGTGGACAGGGTATGGCACCTCGCTGCGAACATGGGCGGAATGGGGGTCATCGGAAACCCTGATTACGACCTGGATGTGATGCAGGACAACCTACGTATCGACATGAACGTGCTCGAAGCGTCGATGATGGGCAAGGTGGGGCGGTTGCTGTTCTCATCGAGCGCGTGCGTGTACCCGGAATCGCGGCAGCTCATGGACCGTTCCGAGGCGTTGCACGAGGTCGAAGCGTACCCTGCTGAGCCGGATACAGAGTACGGGTGGGCGAAGCTGACCACGGAGCGCCTGTGTGCCCTGTACAGCACACGGGGTAAACTGGAGACGAGGGTGGCCCGGTTCCACAACATCTATGGGCCACTCGGGACGTGGCAGGGTGGGCGTGAGAAGGCGCCTGCTGCAATCTGCCGCAAGATGGCCGAGGCAAGGCGCGACGGTGAAGATGTCATCGATGTGTGGGGCGACGGGGAGCAACGGCGCTCGTTCTGTTACATCGATGACTGCCTGTCCGGGCTCGAAGCGCTCATGGAGTCGAGTTACGCCCTGCCGCTCAACATCGGCTCCGACCGTTCGGTCAGCATCAACGAGCTCGTGCGCCTGGTCGCCGCCGTGGCAGGTGTCGAGGTGAGGCTCAACCACGTGGTCGGGCCTGTCGGGGTAAGGGGGCGGAACTCGGATAACCGCAAGTGCCTGGAGGTGCTCGAGTGGTCGCCACAGGTGACGCTCGAGGAAGGGATAGCGGTCACATACGACTGGATCGAGGGGCAGGTATGCGCGTCCGGTTCATAAAGGGCCCTCTGTGTGATGGACGGTATAGGGGTGTTCTTGACGCTCTCCACTCGTTGAAGATTGGCGACATTGTGGATGGCGATGAAGGTGCTGTGCTCATCGCTATGTATCCTGACGATTTCGAGCGGGTGAAGCCGGAACGTAAGCGGCGCCGATATCGCCATCGCGAGATGAAGGCGGCTAGATA
>JBDHAB010000109.1:0-3867 GCA_039588295.1 Gemmatimonadota bacterium | reverse complement strand
TTGAATCGCGGCCTTCATTTTGTCCGCGAGTTCCGCCTTGCGTTCGAGCACTGCCAGCATGGTGTCGGGGTCGCCCTCCGACACAATGTTCGCGACGATCTCAGTTGTCGGCGTCTCTTCCGGCTGGATGTTTTCACTCATGGTAGGTGTCCTTATGCTGATATTGTAGTTTCAGTCGGGCGGCGGAGCGCCCGCCCCGTCACTTGGCGTTCGGCGATAATCTGCCCGCCGGTCCCGTAGATTCGTACCGTGTATATCCACTCGCTGCGAACCATCTTTAGGTGACGGCCATCCTCGCAACCGATGATGCGGCCGTAGTGGGTGCCCGTCTCGGTGGAGACCCAGACGAATTCGCTGACTGAAAAACGGCGGTCAGGCGTCATCGGTTTCCTCCTCCCCTTGTCGGTCGTCGTATCCCCGCGTATATCCTTCTTCATCGGCGGCGTCTAAACAACGCTGACACGGATCGACGCGGAATTGCGGCTGATCCCTCTGTCTGCCAGTCGTGGATTCGGTCTGGCCGCACAAACCCTCTCCGCACGCGGCACAGTAGACCTCGACGTCTACGTTGACTTCAGGCATTGTCACGTTCCTTCCGCGAGTTGAAGTTCGTCTTTCATGATTCGATGCCCTCAAATCGGGCGTCCATCTCTGCCTTTAGCCAGTCAAACATCCGGTCATGATTATGCGGTTCCACGAGCCAAAACGGCAATGCCGTTTCGGTTGCGTACAGTGACGATCCGTCGCACCAGCACGGGCACTTCAGCAGCCAGCACTCGTCGTGATCTGGGGCGTCGGTTCTCTTGTAGTCCGGCGGGCTGCGGCGATGTTCTTCAACCCCACCGGAGTATCGCACGCCGTACTTCTGTTCGTGCTCTGCGTCATGGTCCGTGATGTGGAGGTGGATTCCTCCCTTAGCCCCAACGGCAGACCAAATATGTAGCGGACTGCCGAAGCGACGTTCGTAGGTGTATTTGTATCGATAGTTCACTTCATTCTCCAATCCCCCGCTGCGACGCCTTAGACTTTGCCACGCCGCCGGATTTCGCCCTCGGGCTGCTTACGTCCTTTCGGAAGCGGGGGTTAACGCCGCGGTCTTCCCGGTGCTAATAGCACCGCCAGAAAGATTCCCGCAAATACCAGTGCCACGTAGGCTACGGTTTCGATCACGAGAACAGTTCCTTCGTTTCACGCCGGACTCGCTGGGCGCCGGTCTCCGACTCGTCGGGAACCAAACGATTCCATGCCGACCGAGCCTCTGAAACGATCACGCGAATTGGACCCATCCAACAATCGCCGGATATGCACTTAACCCGGTACTTCGCGTGCGAGGTTCCTGCGTAGACGTCTACCACGACGGCTCGCTTTCCGCAAATACACCTATTGGGTTTGTTGTGCATCGATCTTCTCCTGAACTTCTGATCGGTGGACCGGGATGTCGCGGGGGAAGTCGAAGTCCATCCTCAGCTCGCCGTCCGACGTTCCTCGCACAATTCGCACTTTGCCTCGGCGTCCATCCGGCAACGTGATGACGACAGATTCACCGGCTTTTCTTGAAATCGTGAGTCCCATACTACCCTCTATGACGTAGTCGGTTTCCTTTAGTCGTGGGGGCAGGACTTGAACCTGCGACCTCCAGGTTATGAGCCTGGCGAGCTGCCAACTGCTCCACCCCACACTTGCGGCCGAGGGATTGCGTCGTGCGCTCGGCCGGCATCCCTATTACTCGGGAGCTGGAGACTCCTCCTGCGCCCTTTCGGCCTCCGTTTTCCGGGCGTCCAGATATCGTCGTGCTGCGCTTCGCCGCGAGCTATGTCCGGTGGCGACCCCGTCTGCGATCAAGTCGTCCCAGGTCACCCGCCCGCCGTCTATGGCCACACGGGACGCCTTGTAGCAAGACGAGCACTGGCCACGAGCATGTTGCGGGTTTTCGCATCCAGGATACAGACACTTCGCTTCGGGCTTCGACATGGTATCTACCTCTGATGATTCCGTGCCTCCCAGTGAGGGAGGCGGTTGTCACGATTTCCTCGGGCGGCCCCGCTGTTTCTTCGGGGCCTCCAGTTTCGGCGGATCTTCGACGTCGACCTCGCCGCCAGTCAGGTCGGTTACCGCACGTCGGCAACCGCGGAGGATGGCGTTGTACGCTCCAGCCTCCAGCCACTTGAACAGTCTCTCGATCATCGCTCTTGCCTCCGGTCGCAGATTGGACTAACCTCGCCCCACTTTCAGAAACGGCTTGCGGCCTTCATTATTGAAGACGCCAAGCGTGACAAACATCATCCCGTTGTATTGGATCGGGCGGACCTCGCCGAGGTCGACGTCTTCCATCACCTCGGGTGTCGAAAACGACATGGCCCACCACGTCTGCTTGCTGACTGCGATCGCCCGCCGATTCCGAATCTCGCACATGAAGATCGTTCCGCGAGCCAGCATCGTGTTCGTACAAAATGACACTGTCGCCCCGTCGTTTTCGTCGAGCCACTCCTCCGCCAGAAGGCGGCCAAGCTGCGTGCTCCAGCCGTCACCGAATTTCTCCGGCGTCCGAAAGACTGTTCTTTTCTGGATCGTCGCCATAATACTTGCCTCCGGTTTCGCCGGCTACCCGCCGGCCTGGGGTTAGTTACGCTCCAGGACTAGCAGGATGTCCCGGACCTTGCGTTCTGCACTCCGTTGCTCGTCGCACGTCAAGCCGCTCATGCACCCACGTTGATGCAAGAGGGCGATCGCCTTCTCCTCGTAGGTTGGGGTCAGGGGCCCGACGCCCTCTCGGGTGGCCGAGCCCGCCCGTGAGTCTATTTGGCGGCAATCTCGGCCTCGGCCAGCGGTCGCAGCAATGCGTCGAGGTCGCGCAGGTAGGTGGTGGAGTCGGGCTCCTGCACGCACCACGGCAGGCCGTCAGGGGATCTCGGCACGTCTGTCCGATACGCACGGTCGGCGTATCGCATCATTGCCGCCTGGTCGACGAACACGACCAGGTCTGGCTCCGAGGGCAATGCCGTCGTCGTTTTGGCGGCCAAGTCGGCGTCTGGGATCCACGCCAGCCCGAAGCAGCTGCCGAAAAGGACTCGGCCTGACGACTGCTGGTGATAGAGGATTCCCTCGGTGGCTGGACCTGGTACTGGCTGCTGGATAGGCATTTCGCTTCTCCTTTGTGTGGGGTTGTCTCAGGAATGCCCGCCGACGCAGGCGGGCGAAAGTCGTTACTCGGCGCCCTCTCGGGCGGCTCGCCGGGCCTCGACGCCTCGCTTCCACGCCTTGTGCTCGGCCCGCTCAATCCGGCCTCGCTGCCATTCGTCGATCCAGCCGACTACGCTGATCAGGGCAACGGCGGCGGCTCCGGCGGCGATCGTGATTCCGATGGTGGTCATGGTTTGGTCTCCGTGGAGCCCCAGGCCGATTCCCGGGGCGGTGGTGAATTGGCTAACAGTTCCTGGCCCAGACGCTGCCGGTCGTCTTCCTTACCTGGACTTCCGCCCGGGGATGCCCGTAGGTAGCCGGCCCGTGGGTCTCGACACTGCAAGCGTAGATCGTGTGCTCGTCTTCCCAGCTACCACACGACACTCGGTAGCCCGCATCAGCGATCCGTTGTTTGGCTTGGATCATAGTCATGGTTTGGTCCTTTGCGGCGGGTGGCTGTGTCCTCGTCATGCCCCAAGTATACAATCCAATTCGGCTAAAGTCCAGCGGGAAAGCAAGGAAATCCGGAAAGATTCCAGAAATAGCCGCGGAACGCGGGGAAAGCGGCAGAAAATAACCCAAGAAAACTTCCCGGAATCCGAGGTGGACACTTTGGAAAACGGTAACGTCGTCCAGAAATCCCGAGAAAACGGGCCGTTTCGACACGGACGCCCCCCAGAGTGGGGA
>JBDHAB010000108.1:0-3944 GCA_039588295.1 Gemmatimonadota bacterium | reverse complement strand
TCGCCGGTGGAATCCCGACCTGCGCGGCCACCTGCTCCACCCCGCCGATCGAGAGCGCACCAGCTTCGGTGGGCTGTTCCGCGTCCAGCGCCGCGGCGCGGTCAAGCACCGCATCGACCTCCACGTCACGGAGCTTGAGACTTCCCGGCGAGGTGGCGGTCAACGCCGCCGCGAACTCGATCGGCGAGGCAAACCGATCACTCGGGCGTATGGCGAGGGCTTTGACGAGGGTCTGCTCGATGCGCCCGGGAAACCCGTCGAGCCGTTCGCGATGGGCTGCTGAGGCGTCGAGGAACCGTCCTAGCCGCACCGCCTCTTCCGTCGCCCACGCCTCCGGCGTCTCGCCGATCAGCATCTCGTACACGACGCAGGCGAGTCCGAACACGTCCGTCGGCGCGCCGAGGTCCGTGCGACCGGCCGCCTGCTCGGGACTCATGTAGCCCGGGGTCCCGACCGGGAATCCGCTCCGTGTGAGTCCCCCGGGACCGGCGGCGCTCACCGCTTTCGCGATGCCGAAGTCTGCGACGACCGCGAGACCTTCGGAGAAGAGAATGTTCTCCGGTTTCACATCGCGGTGGACCACGCCGTGACGGTGTGCGTGATCGAGCGCGGCCGCAACCGGTTGCGCGAGGCGGAGCGTCTCCTCGATGCCGAGTCGCTTGTCGCGGTTCAACCGGCCGCGCAGGGACCCACCCGCCACATAGGGCATTACGTAGTACAGGAAGTCGTTCGCTTCACCCGAATCCAACAGGGGGAGGATGTGCGGGTGATTGAGCTGCGCGGTGATCTTGATCTCGCGCAAGAACCGGTCGGAGCCCAGCACGGCCGCCAGGTCGGGACGGAGCACCTTCACCGCGACCGTACGGTCGTGCTTCACGTCGCCAGCAAGATACACCGTCGCCATCCCACCGCTCCCAACTTCGCGTTCGATGGCGTAGCGGTCGGCGAGGGCTGATTGGAGACGGTCTAGCTGTTCGGCCACGGCCACGGCACTCGGATGCTGAGACGCCAACGATACGGCTCCCGCGACGGGTTGGCTAGACGACGATGTACTGGAACACGCGCGCGCGCTGGTGGTGTACGTTGTATGTCTCTCGCCCCATGGATGCGTGTCGGGCTGTTATAATCACGAGCACGGTCACTAGTGAGATGTGTGTCACCTGGAGCGAATGATGATCTGGCTTCGCGACCGCCAATCACAGCGGCTTCGTGCCGCTGCGATCGCCGCCCTTGCATTATGCGGTGTACCTGCGGCTGATCTCGAGGGGCAGAGTGAACCTGGCCCCAACGTGTTGTTGGTCGTCGCCCACCCCGACGACGATGCGATGTTTACGGGTGCCGTCTACAAGATCACCCATCAACTCGGCGGCAACGTCGATCTCGCGCTGGTAACGGACGGCAGCGGCGGATACCGCTACGCCCAGCTCGCCGAGCCGATCTATGGGCTCGATCTCACGAATGAAGCGGTCGCGCGGCAACATCTTCCGGCCATTCGGAAACAGGAGCTCATGGCCGGTGGCCGAATCCAGGGGATCCGTAACTACTTCTTCCTGGACCAATTCGATCATCAGTACACCGAGAACATCGATACCGTGCTCACCCACGTGTGGGACGCGGACTGGGCACGAGAGCGCCTCACGCAGATCATGACGCGTGTCACGTACGACTACGTGCTCGTTCACCTGCCGATCGAAGGGTTCCACGCGCACCACAAGGGCGCATCCATTCTGGCGCTGGAGGCCGCGCAACGCACCTCGACGGACCAACGCCCTGTCGTGTTGGGGGGCTTCGTCGGCAGCAAGTCCGAGCCGCTGGACATGGGGTTCACCGAACATCCGGGGTATCCCATCACGCGGGTGCGCACCGATGTGGCCCCGTTCGTGTTCGATAGAACCGAGAAACTCAGCGAGGATGGCCGGCTCGACTACCGCATCATCGCCAACTGGGTGATCGCCGAGCACAAGACGCAGGGCACGATGCAACTCCTGGTGAACCGAGGAGACATCGAGCGCTACTGGTACTTCACGGCCAACGATCCGGAGCGGTTCGAGGAAACCAAGGCGTTTTTCGCGTTGCTCGGCCGGGACTAGCCCTCGAATCAACGGCCCGCGCGACCCCTACCGCCGGAAGACCGACTCGATATCTTGCTCAACTCTTGCAGGCGACCTCCCATCCCAAAGGAGCAGGCAGTGAGTACCACACCGGCTTGGGTTTCTGAGTTGGTCTCGTCCATCGACGGCATGGACGCCGACAAGTTCGCCTCGTTCATGACCAAGGACGGTCGGTTCCGCTACGGCAGCAGCGAACCCGTGGTCGGCACCGAGGCGATCCGCGCGTACGTGGATCAGTTCTTCGGCATGTTCAAGGCGCTGCGCCACGAGTTGCTTGGCACGTGGACCTATCCCGACGCGGTGTTCGTCCAGGGCACCGTGACGTACACGAGCCACGAGGGGGCGGAGACGACCCTGCCGTTCGTGAACTGCCTCAAGATGCGGGGCACGAAGGTCCACGAATACTTGGTCTACATCGACCCGACGCCCCTCTCGGGCTGACGCCCCGTGATCAAGCCGGCCCCTGAGGCAACTCCGGAGGGCCGGCTCCCGTCCCACCTTGCTCGTCCCGCCCCAGTCACGACTGTCCCCGATCGAGGACGACTTCTGCGGAACCGCTGATGCCGTTCCGGATGCCTAACATATAGTAAATCAAGTGGTTACGCTCAAGTCGCGCCGAGGCACACGGTTTGCCACTCAGTCAAAGCGGAGCCAGTGGGAGGGCCTCATGCGAAGAAACGGTGTTGGAATAGTCGGAATGATCGCCGCGCTCATAATGGCCGCGCCGTTGGCGGCACATGCACAGGGAGTCGTGTACCGCGATCGTCCGCACAATCCGCGCGGTGCGCTTGGAATCACTGGAGTGCTTGCGCGCCCCGTCGGAGAGTTTCAGCAGTTTGTCGCTTGGGGTGGCGGACTGGGATTGCACGGCCTCGTGAACTTCGACCGCGGCGGCCATCTCGGTCTCCGGATCGACGGCTCGTTCCTCATCTACGGCCACGAGCGCTACAGCACGCCGTTCCCCACAGTGCCCCGGATCTGGGTCGACGTAACGACCGACAACATGATCTTCTCGCTGGGCGTCGGCCCGCAGATCACCCTCGGGAGCGGTGCGGTCCGGCCGTACCTCTTCGGGACTGCCGGGCTCTCGTACTTCGCGACGATCTCGTCCCTCGACGGTGATTACCACGACCTAGCGCGGACCACGAACTTCGACGACTTCGCACCGGCGTTGACCGGCGGTGGCGGGCTGCTGCTCCGTCTCAATCAGGGTCGGCGCCCCATCTACCTCGATCTGTCGGCGCAGTCGACGTACCACGGAGAGGTGGACTACCTGACTCGGGGAGACATCGTGGAGAACTTCGACGGCTCGGTCACGCTGTTCCCCGTCCGGAGCAACGCGAATTTGTGGACCTTCCGCATGGGTGTCACGTTTGGGCTGTAGGCCATAGAACAACAGGTGAACCCCCAGCGGAAAACGCCCCGCAGCGTCTCGACGTTGCGGGGCGTGGTCGTTGGCTACCGACCGCGTGTCATGTCATTCTTGCTCCCGCTGGCGTGCCAAGAGCCGCTCCATGAACTCGAGCCGTTCCTCTAGCTCAGCAATGTGGTTGGCGTTCCGGTCGATCTCCGCCAACTGCTGGAAACTCTGGTCCTTTGCCTCGATCAGCTGTCGTTCCAACTGTTGCTCGAGTCGCTTGGGGGCGGCAACACCGCCGAGGCGCTCGACGCGGCGCGCCTTGAGGTACAGCGGGACGGCCGATCCGCCGGCCGCGAGCGAAAGGATGATTACCGGTGGCGCGTCGAAGCCGATCCCGCTGGCGAACAGCAATCCCGCGAACATCAATCGGCCGACGATCGACTTGGTGACGTCCAGCGACGTGAGGGGAACCT
>JBDHAB010000107.1:0-3972 GCA_039588295.1 Gemmatimonadota bacterium | reverse complement strand
CCACAACCCGCCGGCGGGGTTGGACACCACGGTCACACCGGCGCTGTCGCTGATGGTGCCCGGCCAATCGGACACCGCATCGCCACCCGCACACGCGACGCACACGAGCCCAAGGGACACGAGGACCGCGAATACGAGTGGTGCTTGACGGGTATTCATATCGGGTCTCACAAGCATGGCGGTCTAATGCCGCCGCGTGACGGGGACCGCCGCGAGGATGAACAGAATGACCAGCGCCGCGACGATCACGAAGACGGTGAGTCCGATCTCGTACGGGCGGCCGAGTCGCCGCACCCGCGATCGGAGCGCATCGGCGAACGCTAGCAGCGCATCAGTGGTCGGGACCGGAACTCGCATAGCAGCCTCCGAAGGTGCCACGCAGATGCGTCAACATGCATCCCCGCGGAACCCGCCGCCACCCACCACCACCTATCACCTACCACCTATCACCTATCACCTTTGACTATCTTTCGCCCGCCATGACTCACGCCCTGACCCTCGCCGGTATCACCAAACGTTTCGGGAACATCGTAGCGGTCGACGACGTCTCGCTCGAAGTGCCCCACGGATCGATCTACGGCTTCCTCGGGCCGAACGGCGCCGGCAAGACGACCACCATCCGCATGATCATGAGCATTCTCTATCCGGATGCGGGCCGCATTACCGTGCTCGGCAGCCCCGACCCCGAGTCGGTGAAAGACCGATTGGGGTATTTGCCCGAGGAGAAGGGCCTCTACAAGAAGATGAAGGCCGGCGAGATCCTGGCGTACTTCGGGCGGCTCAAGGGCATGGCGACCGACGAGGCACGTTCCCGCGGCAAGCAGATGCTGCGCGAGTTCGGCCTCGGCGATTGGATCGACAAGCGCAACGACGCGCTGTCCAAGGGCATGAGCCAGAAGGTGCAGATCTTGGGCACCCTGATCCACGATCCCGAGCTGGTGATTCTCGACGAGCCGTTCGCCGGGCTCGATCCCGTCAACGTCGAGCTGGTACGCGACTTGATCCTCGCGGTCAAGCGGCAGGGACGCACGGTGATCTTCTCCACGCACGTGATGGAACAGGCCGAACAGATCTGCGACTACATCTTCCTGATCAACAAGGGCAAGAAGGTGCTGGACGGCACGCTCGCCGAGGCGAGGGCGGGCGGCGAGAAGGGAATCGTGATCGACTACGACGGCGACGGTGCGGTGCTCCGGACACTGCGTGGCGTGCGCCGCGTGAACGACGCCGGCAAGACGGCGGAGATCTTTCTCGATGACGGGGTGAACCCGCAGACGGTGTTGCAGGAGCTGGTGGGGCGCCTCACGATCCGGCGGTTCGACATGCGCGAGCCGTCGCTGCACGAAGTGTTCATCCGCGCGGTCGGCGGCCGGGAGGAGACGAACGATGCGTAAGATCTTCCTGGTCGCGCAACGCGAATACCTCCAGAACGTCAAGACCAAGGGGTTCTGGTTCGGCATTCTGTTCTTCCCGTTCCTGCTCACCGCGTTCATCGTGGTGCCGCAACTGCTGGAGCGCACCAAGTCGGCGCGGCGCTACGCGGTGGTGGACCAGTCGGGCTGGCTGCTCGATGTCGTGGATGCGCGGATCGGCGCCACCGACCTGTCACGCGTGCTCGGCACGGCGGTGGAGCGATATCGCGAAGACAGCGACGAATTGGCGGAGCTTCCCGCGGTGCTGCAAGCCGTCGCGCCCCTCCTCGCCGACCTCGCGCCGGCCCGGGAGTGGGAGTACGCCCGCCACGTCTTGATGGGTGAGGCATTGGACGGGTTCTCCGACGAGGCGGTGCGTGCGCTCGGCGCGCAGGCGGCAGCGTTGCGTGCGTGGTGGGAGGCGCTGCCGGCGTCGGAAGCGCGCGCCATTACGTCGTCGGTGACCACGAGCCGCTACCTTCGCGTCGCTACGCCCGCCGGAGACGACCCGATCCCCCAGCTCAACCGTCTGGTGAGCGACGAGGAGATCTTCGCCTACCTGGTGATCGGCGCGGACCCACTGACCGGCTCCGAGGGGTCGCGCTACGTCTCCAACAACCTCACGGATGAGGACCTGAGGGATTGGTTTTCCTCGATGGCGAGCAGAGAGGTGCGCGCGCGACGCCTGGAACAGGAACGCATCGATCCCGAGGTCGCGCAGTGGATTCAGGCGCCGGTCCAGTTCGAGATGCGCAAGGTGTCGGCGGAAGGGGAGGAGGAGGAGATCAGCGAGCGGGACACGCTGCGGCAGTGGGCGCCCGTGGTGTTCGTCTATCTGCTGTGGATCTCCGTGTTCTCGGTGAGCCAGATGCTCATGATGAACACGGTCGAGGAGAAGTCGAGCCGGGTGATCGAGGTGCTGCTCTCCTCGGTCTCACCGATCCAGCTCCTGGCCGGCAAGATCGCGGGGATCGCGACTACCGGGCTCACGATGGTCGGCTCCTGGCTCGTCGTGTTCTACCTCGGCACCAAGTTCCTGCCGCGCATGCTCGGGGCGCCGCCCAGTCTCGACCTCGCGACGCTCGCGACCGATCCGGTCTATATCCTGTCGTTCCTCGCGTACTTCATGTTGGGGTATCTCCTGTACGCGGCCATCCTGGTGGGGCTGGGGTCGGTGTGCAACACGGTGAGCGACGCGCAGAACATGATGCCGGCGATCATGCTGTTCCTGTTCGTGCCGCTGCTCACCATGGTGCCGATCGGCCGCGACCCCAACGGCATGCTGGCGCAGATCCTGTCGTACATCCCGCCGTTCACCCCGTTCGTGATGATGAACCGGGCCGCGGGGCCACCCACGATCTTCGAGTACGTGGCGACCACCGCCCTGCTCGCGGTGTCGATCGTCGCGGCACTGTGGGTGGGTGCCAAGATCTTCCGGATCGGCATTCTGCTGACGGGCAAGCCGCCCAAGATCAGGGAGATCCTGCGGTGGATCAGAGCGCCGGTCGGCTTGGTGCCGGTCCGCAAGGAGAACTAGTAGGGAGGTTTCGGTGACACCACTTACGCTGCACGAAGAAGTGCTGCTCCTCACCCTGCGGGACAAAGAGGGCGTCGCTCACATGGGCTTACCGTATCAGTTCGTGCTCGGCGGGGCGCTGACCGCCGAACTGTTGCTCAACGGGCGCATCGCCGTCGAGGAAGAGAAGCGCAAGAAATTCGTGAAGCTCGTGAGCAAGGAACGGTTCGACGATCCCGTGCTGGACGAGTGCCTCGAGAAGCTCGAGACCGCCAAGCGGCGGGTGACCTTGCAGACGTGGATCACCCGATTTGCACAAATCAAGCAGCTCAAGCACCGTATTGCGCAGCGCCTGTGCGAGCGTGGGATCCTCAAGATGAGTGAAGACAAAGTGCTGCTGCTCTTCACCCGGAAGATCTACCCCGAGCGCGATCCCAAGCCGGAGCGCGAGATCGTTGCGCGGCTCAAGCAGGCGATCTTCACCTACACCACCGAGATCGACCCGCGGACCGTGGTGTTGATCTCACTCACCAATCGCTCGGGCGTCCTCGCCAAGGTGTTCGACAAGAAGAAGCTCAAGGGTCGCAAGAGGCGTCTCGAGCAAATCACCAAAGGCAACGTGCTCGGTGAGGCGACGCGGGAGGTCATCCAAGCGGTCCAAGCCGCCGTGATGATCTCGACCGTCGCCACGACCGTCGCGGCGACGAGCGCGCGGTAGCGAAGAGGAAGCACATCGGCGCTGGAGATGGTCCACTCGTCTGACCACGGCTACAGAACCACACGTCTCGCATCACCACACCTCCCAGCGCGGATCGCGTCCTCCAGCGGGGATGCGCGACGGTTACGTGAGGGGGTCAACGCAGCGTCAATACCGACACAAAGATTCTCAAATCGTGAGAGGCATACAGGACCAATTCACTTCGATTGTGACATTGCTACGACTCTTGTCAGCAATGGTCCCGGGTGCTATGAAGGCGAACACGAACGGAATCATTCCCGTCGGTGGCCCTCCCGGCCCCGCCGCCTGACAGACGCCGCAGCCCG
>JBDHAB010000106.1:0-4058 GCA_039588295.1 Gemmatimonadota bacterium | reverse complement strand
AACGCTTGGCAATTGCGCTGGCACGTACCGGTGACGCCACGGTGTCGCGCATCGTGCGCTCGACGTTAAGCGGAGTGAGCAGTACAGTCGGACCGTCGTACCCGAATCGTACGTGGACAGCGCGCAGCACCGGACTGCTCTCGATCTGTCTCCCGCTGATGAACGTGCCGTTCGTGCTTCCGCCGTCGCGGATGCGCCACTCGCCATCGGTGAACGTGACCTCGGCGTGGCGCAGGCTCACCACGTCCCCTTCGATCACGATGTCGTTGTCGGGGCCGCGCCCGATGGTGAACGGACGGTCAAACGTCCGGGTGTGGGGTTCCCCTGCGACCTGGACCCGAATGGCGGGGCCTCGAGGAGGCTCGGAGGTGGGTGCCATCACTCAAACTTGCAGCCGGGCCCGCGACCCGCAACACGCCGCACGGATCGGTGCGTCGAGCCGCCCGCGACGACGCCGGGCACCTACCAAGAGCTCGACGTGTCGGTCGGTACGCTCGATCCGGCCGACCGGTCCGACATTAGCGCACCACTCAGAAACCCAAGCTCACGCATGCTCGTAGTTTCTAGGTAGCGGGCCTCCGTTCGGTGGAACTCCGCCGCTTGCCGTCAGCGCACTGGGTGAACGCGCTTCGAGAGATGAGGCCATGAGACGCATCATCGTTTCCTGCACCATGCTATTCGTCGCCTGCACCGTCGGGCGGGCGCAGCATACGACGCACGAGATCGCATTCACCTCCGGGCCCTTCCGACTGGTGGGCGATCTCACCCTTCCGGAAGGAAGCGGTCCTCATCCCGTTGTCCTGTTTGTGCACGGCGACGGGCCCAACAGCCGCACCTCGGGTGGGACCTACCCTCCGATCATGGAGCGGATGCACCGGGCCGGCTACGCGACCTTTGCATGGGACAAGCCGGGCACCGGCGAATCCACCGGGGAGATCGACCGCGGTCGGCTAATCGACCAGCGGACCGAGATCGTGTTGGATGCGATCGCGGTGCTCAAGCAGCGGCCGGACGTAGATGTCGAACGCATTGGCCTGTGGGGCATCAGCCAGGCGGGGTATGTGATGCCACGGGTGCTCACGAGAACCGAGGACGTGACCTTTATGATCGCGATCTCGTGCCCGGGTGAGCCCGGTGTCGAACAGGGCGCCTACCTCGTCACGGCGCAGGCGCGCTGTGCCGGAGAACTCTCCGCAGAGGACGTACGGGAGATGGAGCGGCTCCTCGGTGCGGTCGAGTGGGCAACCACCTACGAGCAGTACGTGCGGCACAAGACTGCCCTCGCCGCCTATCCGGCGTTCCTGGCGCTCGAGCAACAGGGCGTGTTCGTGGGCGTGCAGCCGAGGACCGAGTGGCACCCGCCCAACCTCGATGGTGAGTATTTCCTCGATCCCATGAGGCTCGTCGAGCGAACCACGATTCCCGTGCTCGCCGTGTTCGGTGAACAGGACACACAGGCGGATCCCCGCCAGGGGGCTGAAGCCTACCGCGAGGCGCTCGCCGTCGCAGGCAACGCGCACTCCCGCGTGGAGCTCGTTCCGGGCACGGACCACAACATTCTCGTCTCGGAGACCGGCTGCATCGCCGAGCGAAACCGCCGGTCGGCGGCGGGGTGGCGCAACTATCCGCACGCGTACTTGGATCTCATCGAAGAGTGGTTGAGCGCGCTGCGTCGGTAGGCAGCCCCAACCCTGCCCGGTATCCCCGGCTTCGCGCGTGTCGCAGCGGCGGAGCGCAGTCAAGATTTCAATAGCGCGAGTCCGATCCACCGATCAGAAACCACGTTCACGTTTACCCGCAAGGACGTAGATCACACTCGAAAATCGGACCTAATTTGCTGGTTGCCGACCGCCGCCGCGGGCTTCATTATGGAAGTTCCCAGAGGCTCCTCGGACGGGAGTTGGCTCATGCGATCCATGCACACCATGCGGCGTGCCGCCGTCGCCGTCACCATCGGAGTCGCCGCCACGCTGTGGTACGGCTGTTCCGATAGCGTACCCGATTCCGTCACCGCCCCTACGACCGTGCAGGTCGGGCCCGCAAACGTGCAGGGCATGCGCGCGGCGATCGTGGCACAAGAGCGCCACACTGAGGCGCTGCTGCGGAAGCCCGGCGTGATCGGTACTGCCGTGGGGTTCCTGCCCAATGGCAAGATCGGCATACGGATCTTCTTGGCGCGACCGGGCGTCACCGGTCTGCCGAGCCAACTCGACGGCTTCCCAACGGCGAGCGAGGTCACTGGGTTGTTGGTCGCGTTCAGCGATCCAACGCAGCGACAGCGTCCGGCGCCTGTGGGCTTCTCGGTCGGACACCCAGCCATTACGGCGGGAACGATCGGCGCCCGCGTAGTGGATGACTCGGGCAACGTGTACATCTTGAGTAACAACCACGTGCTCGCGAACAGCAACGACGCGCAGATTGGGGACGCCGCCTACCAGCCGGGACCGTTCGACGGCGGCACCGCCAGCGACCAGATCGGGACATTGTTCGCGTTCGAGCCCATCGACTTCCTGGGCGGCCTGAACCTCATCGATGCCGCCATCGCGCGCTCCGACACGAACGATCTGAGCAACGCCACGCCGAGCGACGACGGCTATGGGGCGCCGGGCGCGACGATCTTCGGCGACGCGGACGGCGACGGCTTCTTCGACGACAAGACCGCGCTGTTGGGCTTGACGGTGCAGAAGTACGGCCGAACCACCGGGCTCACGACTGGACAGATCACCGGTATCAACGCGCAGCTGACAATTTGCTATGAGGTCCAGCTCATCTTCTGTGTGAAGCCGGCCACCTTCGTGGATCAGATCATCATCGAACCCGCAGGCTTCAGCAACGGAGGGGACTCGGGCTCGCTGATCGTAACGACGGATGGAACCAACAGCCCAGTGGGCCTGTTGTTCGCGGGAAGTGAGACGCAGACGATCGCGAACCGCATCGACCTCGTACTCGACCATTTCGGCGTGTCGTTGGATCCATCGCCGCCTCCCCCGCCCGTGACAGACATCGCCGTCACCAGCGTCGACGCCGTACAGGAGTTGGCACAGGGCAGTACCGCCGGCGTAAACGTCACCCTCAGCAACGTGGGCAATCAGAATGTCGGCACCGCGTTCGCCCTGACGCTGGTGGACGACACCGACGGCGTGACCATCGGCTCACAGAGCGTGCCCGGGCTTGCAGCCGGAGCGACGACGACCGTGACGATCGATTGGAATACCGTCCAGAGCTCCATCGGCACGCACACCCTGACGGCCCAGCACGATCTCGCGGATGACGATGCGTCAAACGACCAGAGCTCGACCACGGTCACCGTGACCGATGCGCCTGTTCCCATAGTAGATCTGGCCGTCACCAACGTCGCCGCCGTACCGGAGCTCGTGCAGGGCAACATCGCCGGTGTCATCGTGACCGTCCAGAACGTCGGCGAGCTGGACGTCAGCGCGACATTCAACGTGATCGTGGTGGACGCCACCGACGGCGTGACCGTCGGCAGCAAGAGTGTGGCCGGACTCGCCGTGGGCGCCACCACCACCGTGACCATCGACTGGCACACGGCCCAGAGCTCGCTCGGCTTGCACACCCTGACCGGGCGACACGATCACCCCGACGCCGATGCGTCGAACGATGAGGGCTCGACGACCGTCCGGGTGAACGACTCCAGCGGGAACTCACCGGTCACCGACGTCGCCGTCACGAGTGTCAGCACCCCGGCGTCGCCGGTGCAGGGTGACATCGCGCCCGTGAATGTTACCGTTGAGAACGTCGGCACTGAGGATGTCGGCGCCACGTTCACCGTGACGCTCGTGGACGACACCGACGGCGTGACCGTCGGCTCGCAGAGCGTGGCCGGCTTGGTGGCCGGAGCCACGACGACAGTGACGATCAATTGGAACACGGCGCAGAGCTCGATCGGCACGCACACACTGACCGCGCAGCACGACCTCGCGGACGAGGACGCGTCGAACGATCAGAGCTCAACCATCGTCACGGTCAACGATCCGGGCGGCCCGCCGCCCGTGACCGATCTGGCCGTCACCAACGTCGCCGCCGTGCCGGAGTTG
>JBDHAB010000105.1:0-4525 GCA_039588295.1 Gemmatimonadota bacterium | reverse complement strand
CGGCGTGGCCAGGTATGAGAGCGTGCCGTCGATGTCTTCGGTCTCCGGGAGCACCTCCCACTTGCTGCGGTCCACGACCACCGTGCCTCGATTCCCGATGAACGCGACGCCGTGATTGCGCTCGTACGGCCCGAGATCGATCCCCGTCGCGTGTTCCCACAGCATCGAATAGTCGTCGAACTCAAAAGCGGCCTGCATTGTGTCCGGCGTCTCGGACGCATCGTCGGGGTAGGCGAACTTGCCCCCGTTCGCCATCACACGCGTCGGCCCCCCGTCACCCATGCCGTAGTGCACCATGTCGATCATGTGTACACCCCAGTCGGTCATGAGCCCGCCTGCGTAATCCCAGAACCAGCGGAAGTTGAAGTGGAACCGGTTCGGGTTGAACGGGCGGGCCGGAGCCGGCCCGAGCCACATATCGTAGTCCACCCCTTCCGGGACCGGCTCATCCGGCTTCCGAGCCACATATCGTAGTCCACCCCTTCTGGGACCGCCTCATCCGGCTTGACCGGGATGGCCTTCATCCAGCCCTGGTACGCCCACGCTTTGACGAGGCGGATCCGCCCGATCTCTCCTGACCGCGCATACGCGGCAGCGTCGCTCCAATGCGATCCGCTCCGCTGCCATTGCCCAGCCTGGACGACCGTGCCGTATCGCTCGGCCGCAGCGACCATCAGACCGCACTCGCCAATCGAATTGGCGAGGGGCTTTTCCACGTACACGTCTTTCCCTGCCTCGCATGCCATGACCATGATGAGGCAGTGCCAGTGATCCGGAGTCCCGATGATGACCGCATCGATGTCCGGATCTTCGAGGAGGCCGCGGAAGTCGGAGTAGAGGGTGGGTTTGACCCGAGCACTTGCCTCGACTTCTTCCGCGCGCTTGTTCAGCACCGAGGCATCGACGTCGCACAGCGCTCCGCACTGGACCTCGGGGATTTTGAGGATGGAGCGCAAGTTTTGGAATCCCATCCCGTTGCAGCCGATCACCCCGACGCGGACCTGGTCGCTGGGAGCGACCCTCCCGACCCGGGCCCGCAGGACACCGGGGACCATCATTGCCCCGAATACGATGCCGGAGTCACGCACGAACTGGCGTCGCGATGTCATGGCTTGCTCCTGTGCTGCGGTCGGCAGGTGCGGTCTTCAAGCGGTCCAGCAGGTCGGTCATGGACGTGACCTCCGCTGGGACCGCACTAAGGTAGGATTCTCAGCCGGGTTCAGCTAGAAGAGCGCCCCGAACGCCGCGTGACGCGTCCGTGGGCGTTGCATCAGCTCGCCATGTCTGTGACCAACGGGATCGAGATGACTACCGGCCCAGGCAGGTTCGGTTGATGCGTCTGCGGAGGGCATTACTGCGAGGATCGAATGTGATACTCCCCTGGGGAAGTGGCGTGAAGGCGATCGTTCGTTCCTCTGGTGTCGCCCCCCACCGGACGAACGCCACGAGGCCGCTCTGACCCTCAGGACCACTCTTCACCGCACGCACGACCGCGTCGGCCTGAGAGGGAATGGCTTCCTCGCTGGTCGTGTGGTAGCCGGACCCGGCTGCGACCTGGATCGCGCAGTTCACCACGCCCCCCAGGTCCGTCGGGATATCGACAACGGGAGCGGGGGTCGAGGCGCAAGCCATGACGGCGGCCGCGGCCAGGAGTGGAGCTACTCTGAGCATCATCGCGTGCGTCGTTATCGGTCCAGGTGTTGAAATCGCGCCAGTGTCACGGCATGCTCCCCGCTCAGGAACTCGTAACGGAGGTCGTCATCCGGTAACGCGAGCAGTTCCTCGATGGTCGTGATCGCCCGTGGGACGGACATACCCGTAATCTGACGCTCCCTGGCCGAGTGGGGCAACAGATGACGATCATGGGGAAGACACCGCACTGCAGGGACTGCGGGACTTGACGCTGATCCATCGGCTCGCGGCTCACCGAACCAGGGTGCATGTTATTCGGGGATGGTGGGTCAAGTTGAGTCCCTGAGAGCGGTCCTGCCGAGGCTTTCCCCCCGGTGGATGGGCCGGTGAAGGCTCGGATTGCTGCCGTTCCCGTGCGCGGCAGTTCCACCGTGTGTTGCAACGGAATTCTGCTAATCAAGTGACGACTCGCCCTCGATTGTGGTGATGCACAGGTCACTGCGTGCCGTGCGTCCTGTACCGGCGACGACGCTGCAATCGCTGGGCCGTGGCGTTGTCGTTCTTGTCTTGCTCTTCCTCTTCCTGCTAGGGGTCAACGGGCTGTCGGACGGGTTCAGGGCCGTTGGAGAGGGAGGTCTCCTCGACTCGTTCTTCTCGGCAACGGAGAACCCGTTCATTGGCCTCATGGTGGGCATTCTCGCGACGGCGCTGGTCCAGAGCTCGTCCGTCACCACTTCGATGATCGTCGCGTTCGTCGCGGCCCCAGAGAATCCGCTGCCCATTGCCAGTGCGGTGCCGATGGTGATGGGAGCCAATGTCGGGACGACGGTCACGAACATGATTGTGTCGATGGCTCACATCGGTCGCAGGGAAGAGTTCCGGCGAGCATTTGGTGTCGCCACGTGCCACGACCTCTTCAACCTCATGGCGGTGGCCATCTTCTTGCCGCTCGAGCTCCTGACGGGCTATCTGCAGCGTACGGCAACGGCCCTCTCGTCATTGCTCACGGGAATCGGAGGGATGGAATACGAGAGCCCGATCAAGGGAGCACTCAAGGCCGCTCTCGAGCCCGGAAAGAACCTCATCAGCCTGATGACGTCATCCGAACAGGTCGGAGGCGCAGTGCTAGTCGTTCTGAGCGGGGCGACGATCTTTGGCGCTCTCCTCCTTCTCGCCAGGACGTTGCGATCGGCACTTCGGACACGGGTGGAGGGCGTTGTCTCCAGGGCTTTCGGGCAGCGAGCAGTCGTGGCGATGCTGCTTGGCCTGATCGTCACGGCAATGGTCCAGTCCAGTTCCATCACGACTTCGCTCCTGGTCCCGCTCGCTGGTGCCAGCCTCATCACACTGGAGCAGGCGTTCCCGATTACGATCGGGGCAAACATCGGCACGACCGTCACAGCGCTCCTGGCAGCCCTTGCTGCGACCGGGGTGAATGCACCAATGGGAATCACGATCGCGCTGGTGCATTTGCTCTTCAACGTGAGCGGTACGCTTCTTATATATCCTGTCGAGCGCGTTCGGGAGATTCCTCTCTCCGCCGCGCGGTGGTTGGCTGACGCAGTAGCCGAGTCGCGGCGTTTGGCGGTCATTTACGTGATACTCTTCTTCTACGGGCTGCCGGCTGTGTTCGCGGTACTCAAGGGCATTCTCGACTAGGCGGAGGCATCATGTTTCGTGAGTTGATCAGCATCTTCCGGTCCAGTGATCCTCTGCGCGAGCTTGGTGGGCAATTCAGTGAGATGCTGCATATCGCGCACGAACTCACGCTCAAGGCTGGCACGATCATCTTCGAGGGCAAGGGCTCGCCCGAAGATCGGGAGTGGATCTACGAGCAGGATGTGAAGGTGAATGGCCTCGAGCGAAAGATCCGCAAGCAAATCGTCACCCATCTCTCACTCTCGGAGAACACACTCGACCTACCGTACTGCCTCCTCCTCATGAGCCTCGTGAAGGACGTCGAGCGCATCGGGGACTACGCGAAGAACCTCGCGGAGATCAGTGACTTTCGCCCGGGCCCCCTGCCAGAAGATGGGGCGGGAGCAGAATTACGAGAGATCCGTGCAGGTGTCGAGGAGGCGTTCGAACATCTCGCGAACGTTCTCGAGGAGTCCGATCAAGAGCGGGCGCTCGAGTTGATTCGGTCCGGGAAGGACCTGGCCCAGCAGTGTAAGGCGTTGATAAGAAAGATCGCGGATAGCGACTACGACGCAGCAACCGTAGCAGCGCTCACCCTTGGGGCACGATACTACAAGCGGGTGGGTGGCCACGTGCTCAACATCCTTTCCAGCGTCGTGATGCCGCTCCATAAGGTGGACTACTATGACGAGGCGTCGATCCTGACTGATCCGAGGAGATAGGTGTGCCGGTGGCTACGGGAGGCCGGTGTGTCAGAGGTCGCTCCTGATCGGGGCGTGGGACATACCCCCAACCATTCGCAGCGAAGTGGCGAGGACGAAATACGGCGGGCCGATGCGATGCCGGAGCGTGAGCGACGGCGAGCGCGAGTGCGAGCGTCGATGCAGAACATCGGCACTTGCGCTCATGCCCATTCGGTCCTCAGGAAAGGGCAGATACGACAACCTGTAGTAATTACGCGGTGGCTCGGGTGTGCTCTGTCGTATCTCGGGTGGGGTAATGGCACGGTTTGTAGCACGTTCTTACCCCACTTCTTACCCCACCCACAAGTCTCTTCTAACGTGACTTCCGCCGGCCCGAGAGTTCGAGAAGCAGAACGTTCGGCACGCCGCAGCGCGCAGGATCCGCAGTGACACAACCATGCTACTCCGATCGGCTACCGCCCAGTTCCCAGGCCCGTTCTCGTCCGGAGTGCCATCAGGCGGTGGTTGACGTAGCCCATGCTGTCGAGCTGCATGAGAATCGGCTGCGCCTG
>JBDHAB010000104.1:0-4183 GCA_039588295.1 Gemmatimonadota bacterium | reverse complement strand
TGGAGGGGGCCGTGAGACAGACGTTCACGTCGGGATGGGAGAGAACGAAGCGGTAGCAGTCGGCTGCGGCCAGCGGGCGCTCGCCTGCCGGCATGAGCTTGGGCTTGAGGAGCTAGCGCCAGCAGGTGGCGGTGAAGATCACGATCCCCGGACGGTTCTCCTGCGGCATGTGCGGGAAGACGTCCTGTTCGGCTCCTGTGTGCACGGCGTTGTAGCGGACGTGAAAGAAGTCCACCGGCGCCTGCACCGCTCCGCGGGCGATCTTGCCGAAGAGGGGCCGCTCGTGGCTGGACACGCCTAAGAAGCGCAGCTTGCCGCTGTCCTTGAGCCTCTGTACCCGGTCAGTGAGCTTCTCGCTCAGGGGCTTACTCATGCCCTGGAACAGCAGATCGACCCACTCGAGCTCGAGCTTCTTCAACCAGCGCTCGACAAACCGTTCCAGACGGAAGCCCCCGAACAACGGCCTGGCTAGCACGATACACAGCTCGTCGCGGCGGCCGGGCGCCAGGTTGCGGATGGCCCGCACCATGTTGCGTAGGTTGAGCAAGGGGGAGACGTAGAGGTAGTTGATCCCGTACTCGTGAAACGCCTTCTCGATGGCCGCCGCGGGTACGCCGTAACCCGACGCCAACCCCATCCGGCTCACCATCAGTCCTGTCCTACCCAGGGGAACTCGCTCCTTGAAGTCCATTCGTGTCTTCCCGTTTGTGCGTGCAGGACGAATCAATCCTCAACGTGTTGGTGGTGATCCCCCCGGTAGGACGCTCAGGACGGCGCGTAGCTCGAACGGATCCTCATCCGTCCCGATCCCGCGCACCCGGTCACTCAACGCCAGATACAGCCGCTTCTGTATCCGGCAGATCTCGACGTTGCGAGCGATGGGCTTCGTGCGCCTCGCCACATCCAGTACCACAAACGGCTCGGCCACTTCTGCAAGCGAGATGGTCTTCCCGTGCTCCTTGGCCCACACCCAGGCCGCATGAATCGCCGCGCCCAGCGCTGCACCCTCACCTTCGACCGGAACCGTCTCCGCTTCAAACACATCGGCGATCATCTGGCGCCACGCCGGCGATCGAGACAGTCCGCCCGTCAGATGGATCGCCGCCGGCTGCACGGGCAGTCTGCGGAACCCACTCCACAGGTTCAGCACATGCCCCTCGAGGACGGCCCGACTGAGCCGCTCCTTGTCGAAGTCATCCATGCCAAACCCGAAGTACAGGGGCGCGGCGTTCGGCAGGTCGGGCGTTCGTTCTCCCGTGTACCAGGGGATGAGCAGCCTGCCACCGTTGCCCGCGTCGGTGCGACTGACTGCCGCGTCGAAGTCCTCATGCCCCATGCCGAACCGCTCCAAGACGGCATTGTAGCCGTTCGCCATGTTGGAGACGCAGAGCAGCGGGAGGTGGTGGCCGGTGCTGTCGCAGAAGGCCGCGATCTCTCCCTCGGGATCCACGTACGGCTCCTCCAGAAACGTGTACGCGGTGCCACTCGTGCCGAGGCTGATCGTGACGATTCCGGGCACGAAGTTCCCGGTCCCGATCGCACCGTACATGTTGTCGCCACTGCCGGCATCGATCGCGCACTCCGTGGAAAGACCGTACGCATCTGCGAGTCTGGGGGCGATGGCCCCGATCGTCCGGTCGGACGGCTCGACCGGCGGCAGCTTGCGCGGCAGTCCGGGATCGATTGCGTCGAGGACCGGCTGCGACCACGCACCGGTCACCGGATGCCACAGTGCCATGCCCGACGTATCACCGGGCTCCATGACGGTCACGCCACCGTTGGCGCCGCCCGTCAGGTACCAGTTGATGTAGTTGTGCACGAGGAAGAGCGTCGCCGCCCTCGCATAACACTCCGGTTCGTGGCGCAGCATGTGGAGAATCTTCGGAGCCGTGTAACCGGTCCGCTGCGTGTTGCCCACTGCTGCGATCATCCGCTCCGTACCGCCCACCCGCTCCGTGAGCAGCTGACACTCTTCGGCAGTGGAGAAATCATTCCAGAGCTTGGCGCGCGGACGTGCGAGGTTGCCGTCTGCGGCGAGCGCCACCAGCCCATGCTGCTGTCCCGAGACCGCGAGACCCTGGATGCGGCGTTGATCGATGGCTGGTGCCGCATCGAGCCGTCTCAAGAGCAGCTCGACTGCCTCGATCCACATGGTCGGATCGGACTCGGACACGCCTGGCCCCAGCCCTTGCACCACACCGTCGCGCGTGCCGTAGTGCGGCAGCTCCTCATCGTAGGTGACCGCGTCGACATGAACGGTCGCCCGCGCACCGAGATCGATCACGACCAGTTTGCAGGACTGCGTGGACACGTCCAGCCCTGCGAAGAGTCCTTCCATGGTGACGGCTCCTACCAGCTCTCGATGAGGATCTCCTCCAACTCCCCGCGATGGTCACCCGGGTGGAGGTGACACTCCAGGATACGCTCGTGCGGCATGCGGCTCACCCGATCTCGCATCTTCTCCAACGCCCTGATGTTCAGTGCGACCGCCTTCTGCACCGGCATGTTCTCGGGATTGATGTCGATACCGAAGTACTCTCGGTATCCGATGCTCCAGAGTGCATACAGCAACGCCTCGGTCTCGTGGGCATTCACGACCCCGATGTTGTTGTCCTGATCGTAGTTCCCATCGGGTTGGCTGTTCCAGTGCGTGTGGGCGAGTCGGCGCTCCATCGCCACCAGGGAGAACGCCGCCGGGAGCATCTCGAACCCCATCTTGACGTGCCCCACCTCAGGATTGAGGCCGATGAGCGCGTCCCCGCCGTCCAGGATCCGCCGGTTCTCGGGATTCTGCAGCCTCGCTTCAATGCGCTGCGCGGCGAGGATCCCCTCCGCCGTCGTGCGATAGATGTTGTTGGCCGCCGGCTCGTAGGGCTTGGGCTCGATGGCGATCCGCACACCCGGGACTTCGTCCATCGCCTCGGCCATCGCCCCCTCAAACAGACTCCACATGTGCATGAAGGGCTTGCCGTGCAGGTAGCGATACCCGTCCATTCCGGGCCATGAAATGGCAACGTCCGCCCCGAGATCGCGAACCAGACGGAGTCCACCTATGGCGACCTCGATCGCTCGGTCGCGCGTGCTGGTCTCAGTACTCGACAACGACCCGAACTCGAACCTCGGATCGAAGAAGTGTGAGAACGGCACCGCAACGAGGCGGATACCTGCTTCCTCCTCGAGCCGCCGGTAGAGGTGCGCGTTGGACTCGTTCACCTCATCGGGAAAATGGGCCTCGATTCCCGTGACACCGAACTTGGCCATCTCGGCCGCCATGTCGATGCGCTGCTCGATGGATGCCTCGGGAACGAACCGGTCATGGAACCGCCCGCCACCCGGGGTGAAATACCAGATTCCGACGGAGACGTGCAGCTTGAGATCCTGCCGCAGATTCTCGAGCATGACCTGAGGATCGCAGGCCGCCCGCTGGTACTGCAGGTCCTTCAGTTGATAGCCCATGAAGTCGTCTCCGGTCGGCGTGTTTACCCTGTCATAACTGATGAGCGGGGTGGGAGCAAGCACCTACCTGACAGCATCATGATTGAGAGCGCTGATTGGTCAACATCATCCCGTGGCGCCCGTCGAGACCGTGATGTCTGAACACCGCTCACCTTGCCGTGGCCCAGATCTCGGGATAGTTACAAGCGTGTAGAGACAACAGCGTGCAAGCGTGACACACCTCGGCCGGAAGGTGCAGAGCAATGAGTAGAAAATTGAGAATGGGAATGGTCGGCGGCGGACCGGGAGCGTTCATCGGTGACGTGCATCGTAAAGCCGCGCGTATGGATGGCGGAATTGAGCTCGTGGCCGGAGCGTTTGATGTCAATCCGCGCAAGAGCAAGCAGATGGGGCGCGAGCAAGGCATCGATTCGAAACGGACCTATCCTGACTATGAGAGGATGATCGAGAAGGAGTCCCAGCTTTCCGAGGACCGGCGCATCGATTTCGTCTCCATCACCGTTCCGAACAATTGGCATTTTCCGATGGCAAAGGCATTTCTCCAAGCCGGCTTTCATGTCATGTGCGAAAAGCCAATGACGATGGACGTCAGGGAGGCACTTGCGCTGGAGAAGATTGTCGGGCAACACAGGAGAGTCTTCGGGCTGATGCACACCTATGCGGGCTACCCGATGGTGAAGCTTGCCAGGGACATGGTCAGACAGGGGGACTTGGGCAAGATTCTGAA
>JBDHAB010000103.1:0-8921 GCA_039588295.1 Gemmatimonadota bacterium | reverse complement strand
CGACGGCCTGGAACTGGCGCGAAGTGAGACGAGCCGGGGCAATGGATGGGGAGCACGTGTCAGGGTCCGTGTCGATGACATCACGCACCTTGACGTCTGCTACATAGCCGACGAAGTCGAGCGTCCCCTGGCTGTCCGAGTTCGCCCCGCCCACCTGGATATCAGGGAAGCCCGTGGCAGCCATCGTTATCGGGGCGGCGAAGGGTTCGTATCCAACGAGTTGCCCGTTGAGGAACAGGCTGAGGCCGGTGCTGACGTCGAGCACGCCCCTTAGATGCATCCACCTGGAGCCACCCAGGCGCGCCGTGTAATGGCGCCCATCGACGCTGACGAAGTAGGCGGTGGCCCCCGAGTCCCAGACGCGGAACTGGTAGAGCGTGCCTGTGGCCCGCAAGAAGAAGAAGTCGTTATCGCTGCCGCCGCTCTCGTTGAGCATGCTGACGGGTGTGCCGCCCGTGTTTGAACCGTCGTCATCGATGCGCACCCAGCACTCAACGGTGAGGTCCCCGGATATCTCGAGCCCCGCCCCGTCGTAGTCGAGGCGCGGGTGGTGCGTGGCGTTGGCGGGTGTGAAGTCGAGCGCGTCGCCGAAATACCCCCGGACGGGCTGGGGCACCTGGCCCCCTGTCGTCTCGTCGCTGACGGTGACCGTCTGGCCAGACTTGTCCGCCGTGTCGCCGTTCCAGAAGGGCGCCCATAGCTGGGTATCTGCGTCCACGCCCTCGTACGTGCCAAACCTCATACCTGCGCATCCCTCCACCGGGCGGATGTGGCGGCGGCATCCTCTGTCGTGAAGCTCACGGACGTGGCATAACTCGACGTCTCGGGGATGGTGTTACGCACGCGCACATCGAGGTGATAGGTGGTGTCCGGCGACAGGGCGATGAGCGCAAGCGGTATCTCCACCCAATCGTCACCGAGCCAGTGGTCATCGTTCTCACGCAGGAGCGTCTCCCACAGGATAGTCGTCATGCCCGACTCGGCACCGACGCGCCAGTGGACCTCAGACTGCGTCCCTGCACCGCTGTATGGCGTTTTCAGGGCCATCAACGTCGAGTCCAGACGGATACCACTCTCGCCGTCAGGGGCCACCACGACAGGGGTATCTGCGGCCATCAGCGTATGTCCACCGTCTCGAACGTCAGGGTTAACCCCCACCGCCCGTGTACGCTTTCGCGCCGTTCACGCACGAAGGACGGCGCCTCGGTGAGCCGGCAGTAACGCGTTTCACGGTGCGGTTCGTTGTCCGGGTCGAGCGCCACGAAGCAGTAATTACTGACGCCCAGAGCGGCGGCTAAGTCCTCGAGCGCGGGTGCCACCCTCGAGGACAGGCCCGGCCCGCTGCGAAACGTCACAGAGAACCGCTCCCCCGGGGCCACCTCCCCGAACTTGGGATGGCCGGCGACAGACTGGGTGCGCGTGGTGCGGCTGACCATCTCACGCCCGTATGAGCCAACCTCCCACTCGATTGGCTCGTCAAGGTCGCTGGCGTTCGTATCGAATACGGGGCCATAGAACCAGTGGCCGGCACCGAGGCGAGGCCAGTCCGTGCGGCGTGGGTCGAGGAGCGTCAAGCGCACGTACCGGCGCGTGGTCACGCTCGAGAACACGAGCCCCATCACTTCCGAGTCTATCGAATCCTCGAACCTGTACTGGTCGTCAGATACCGCCGTCGTGTCGCCCGTGTTGATGTCCACGCCACCGCCTACAGACAGGCGCGGGTTGGCGAGGAACGAAGCATGCGCCGGCTTGGCGCTGCCGAGGTCGACCAGCACGTTGCAACCGCTCCACAGGTTCGAAGCCGCAAGCTGGGTGGTGTGAAGTGCCGCGAAGTCGCCCGTATGGGCAGCCGCCGTCGCCCTGTCGTAGTTCGCGAACCCGCACAGCGCCTTGAGCGCGCTATCGCTCTGGTTCGTGCCCGTCTCGTTGAGCAGGCTGGCCGTGCCGCGCGCCAGTTCGAGCCCACAGCGTTCATCTGCGTGGCCACCTGGATGCAGAGTTCCATCGGGCTCAGGTAGGTGGCAGCGGTCAGCGTCGCCGTCAACTCACCCCCGCCCTCGTCGAAGTCGATTTTGTCGCTCGTGCCCGCCACGACATCGAAGGTGCCCCTCAGTTCGGCTATCTCGAGGGGGTCGTCCGTGAACAAATTGGCGGCAGGCATCCCCAATGAGAAGGCGGCAGCCGCCGTCTGGACGGTGCCCGACGCCACCTCGGAGAAAGAGTTCGGGGCGATGATCACGGCCTGTCCGCCTCCACCCCGAGCCCGCCCCACGCCGTCGTCACCCACGACGGGTCGCCGAGTTGCTCCTGGGGCAACGCCGTCACATACCCGTAGACTCCCCTGTAGAGCTCGCGCTTCGCGTTCGGGCACACCCACACGGGGGCACCGCCGCCCACCGATTGCAGGATGCGCCGGAGCTCATATCCAGGGCCCCGCCGCAGGCTCGTCCAGTCGATGGTCAGGTCGGGGCGCACGGACTGGGCGCGCGCTGTTCTCCACCCATGGCGCGCCCTGACCGCCGTGGACGGGTCGTGCAGCGGATACGAGTCTGCATCCGCCCCCTCATGGAACGGCCAGCAGACCCACCAGTGCAGCGTTCCTAGCTGTATGTAGGCGCCGGCAGCCGCCGCGTCCGTGATGCTGATACGGGCGTACCTGTACTTCTGTGGCCGTGCGAAACAATGGCGCAGGATGCTCGGGTGGAACGTGACGTGCTCATCCACGCTCGGAGCACCCCACGAGTCGGCTGTATGGAGCTGAGCATTGATGGTTGCCCCGCTGTCGAGATTGTGGTTATCCACTGTGAGCGCCCAGATGGCCACAGGCTGGCCGAAGTCCACGACCACGGTCTTTGCCCCTGTCGCGTCCGTGGTGCGCCACACGTACGCCTGAGACGGGCTCCTGAGGTTGTTGTCGAGGTAGTCTGAATCTTCCTCGCTCGCCGTGATGACAGCCTGGGGGCGCGTCGTCCCGGAGTGCCACCCGACGAACCCGAGCCCCGACCCGATGAGCCCCGCCTCGTGGTACAGGTCAAGCGGGTCGTCCGACCACTGTGGCCGGCTGACGAAGCTCCCATCATTCCCGCCCCCCCGCTGCCTGTCGTACGCCGTCGACCCGCCCCCGTCCGTCTGGCCCTGCCAATCGTCGAGGCGCCACAGCCCAACGAGGTCCGTCTCGTTGCCCTTGAGCCGGGTGGTGAGCAGCGCGTCCTGTGTCGCCGGAAGCTTCTCCGCCGAATACAGGCGCACCTCGCTTATGGTCGCGTTCGCCACCTCCCCCACCGCGGACGCCGATGCGTCGTCACTGGCGCCGATGTACACAGGCTGGGTGGACGTCGTGATAGCAGGGTGACCCGTCGAGCCGCTCCCCACCTCCGTGTACGCGCTCGCCTCCGTCGGGTCCCCGGGTGTACGTCGTTGCTCCTCGTAGATGCGCAGCTCGCCGCCACTTGCCTTGAACGTGGCGAGGAACGAGTACCAGCGCCCGACCGTCGGCGTGAACGCAGACGCGTACTCCTGGTCCGCAGCACTGCCGATGTAGCCGACCCGCAGCTTGTAGGTGCCGCCGTCATTCCACAGTCCGAACCAGTAGTTCGCGTCACCACCGCTGGCCTGGTCGAGTTCGCCCTTCGTGACGAAGGGATAATGCTCGCCTGAGCCCGGCAAGTCCTCGAACCGCACGCCGCACACCTCGATAGCGAACTCGGACAGGCGCAACCCGGCCACATCAGGGATGCTGATGTAGCTCTGCGTGGAGCGCCGGCACCGTACGCCCATCAGCCAGACACCCCCACCTCGCCGCGTTCTATCTGCTCCACGACGACACCCGCAAGCTCCCGCCCGTTGATGTTGACGGCGAACTGAGGCTGTAACACCGTCGGGCCGGGTTGCGCGGGCTCCCTGCTCGACAGGAGCCGCAACTGCCTCACCGCTTCCTGGAGTCCCTGAGCGATGCCGGCAAACTGCTGGCTGATTCCACCGCTTCCGTGCTGCTGAGCAAGACCCGCAGTCGTCTGGGCGGACTGGATGAGTTGCATCAGCCCGCCTATGTCGCCCGCACGTATCTGCTGAGCGGCAGACTGGGCCAATTGCGCCACCGCTGCCGGCGCACCACGCTGCCGCCCGAGCTTGCCGAAGCGCCCAGCAAGAGCGGCGACGGCTGGGTCGCCCTGGTCAACGTCTACCGTCTCACCCGTGCCACCTATCTGCTGCACGCTTTTCAGCTTGGCCAGCATGTCATCGAGGGCAGCCGTCTGCTGCTGCACCGCCTGGGCACCCTTCGCTGCCCCCTTGGCGATGCCCGCGCCCATCTTCTTGCCGGCTTCGCCCGCCTCGCCCATCCTGTCGCGGATTTCCTGCGTCTTCTTCAGAATCTCCTCGAGGGGCGGCAGGGCATCATCCTTGGCCTTCTGATATTTTTGTGCCATACGCTCTACTTCATCGCCCGAACTCTTGGCGTCTCTCCCTACCTTGTTGAGCGCATTGGCCACATCGTTAGCCAGTTTATCTGCGAGCAGTTGCGCTTTCGCGGCCGTGGCCCCCAACTTGCTTGCGTACTTCTCTTGGTCCTCGACGTTCGCCTCAAGCCCAGCCGATAAATTACGCAGTGCGTCCGTCCACTCATCGAGTTTGTCGCTCTGGTTCCCGAGCTTATTCCGCACCGTTTCAGCAAACGTTGCAAACCGGTTGAGCAGATTAAGCACGGGTTTAAGTGCCTTATCCATGAACCGCGCGAACGCTGCCCGTATCTCCCCGAAGAACTCGGTGAACTGAGCCCCCGTGCTGACCACCCCGGCAATACCCTGAGCAAGCGTTGACAGGGACCGCGTAACCGTATCGATGGCATCCGCTTTATGGGCAGCTATCCACGCGTCGGTATCCTTAGCGGCCTGTTTCAAGATATCCACTAGGGGCTCAAGTGCCACCTTAGCTAGGTCGCCGACCTTCTCCTTTACGTCACCGACCACACCATTCAACTGCTCCACCTTGCCCCCGAAGGTATCCGCCGCTGCCGCTGCGGCGCCCTCGAACCGCTCAGCGAGGAGTTTCGTACCCTCACCCGCTGCGAGTTGCTCTTTTGTCAGGTTCTTGAGCTCGGGCACGAATTTGGCGATATCCTCGATAGAACCTTGCGTCGCTCGCCCGATACGGCGCATGGCTTCCTCGAGATTGATTTGCGCTTCAGAACTGAAGTCCGCCGCCGCCTGAACCATCAGCTTCGCTTGCTCATTCGTCGCGCCGAACGATTTAGCGAGGGCGAGAAGTTCAAGCGTGGTCTCGTCGCCGATAGTGGTCACCTCCTGCAGCCGCGAGGCAAACTCCTGCATATCTTGCGATGCCTCGACAGTAAGGTCACCAGCCGTCGCGAGAGCCACATTCAGACTCTTAACTGCGTTTTCCTGGGCGTTCGAAGCCGCCACCGCCTCGGCGCCGAATTGGGCAAGCTGGCCGAATGCCGCCCGTACTCCACGGATACCCAGAGCGATGCCCTCGGCGATGAGCTGACCCTTTGCCACGGCAATCGTGGCGATGCTGTCTAGCCTGCTCTCGGCATGCCCGCCAAGTTCATCAAATCCCTGCTTTGCATCACTCGTGTCGGCTTCCGCCTTGATGCGTACCTTGGCCGCCATCCCTATCCCCTAACCGTTCGCCGCACGTAGCCGCATCGTTTCGTCGCGGATGAAGTAGACGTCGTCAATGAGCCTGTCGACGTCACCCGGGTCGTGCGCGTCGAGCTCGCGCTGCCACCTGAACCGGGCAATGGGGTGCTCTTCAGGGAACTCGCACAGGTAACCAGCGAGCCGCCATAGCGCCCGCAACTCTGGCCCGGGGTCGTAACGTGGGAGCCTGCACCTGTCACAGTCATAGGCCGAGGCCCCGCGTGCCGCTAGATAGGCACACCCCCAACCCTGTCCGGTGCCTGGGTCGACCCCTTCGTGGCAGTCGATGCGGGGGTAGGTGAGGCGGAATCTGATCCAGCGGGCGAGTCTTTTTTTTTGCCCGCCGGCTCGCCACCCGTACCCATCAGCGCCTGCATCACTTCCATGGTCGCGTCGTATCGCTGCTCGAGCAGCGCCAGAGCGTTCTCAGGCGTACACGGGAGCGGATTGCCCGCCTCGTCGCACACCCCTTCCCACCCGACGATGCAGCCAGCCAGAGCAGGGCGACAGGCGCGTATGGCTGCCGCCTTGTCGCCGTTCGGCTTACCCACGCCCGCCATGCGCTCAGCGATGGTCAGGCGCCACTCCCACGCCAGCGGGCGCAGACGGAGCGAGATGGGGTCGAATGTCTCCCCGCCATCAGGCTCAGGGGTCCAGGTGACCAGCTTCTTCCGTGCTGACCCGAACACCCGCCATCAGGCACCGCTCGTGAAGTGTGTCGCCGAGGTCGTGTCCGTGATGGTCAGGCGGGGCAGCGTGAACGCCATGCCCGTCGGCGCCGTCGCCGCCGTGTGTGCCATGCAGTTCATGGTCAGCGTCAGCAGGTCCTCGTTGCTCAGCTCGGGCAGACCGTCAGAACTGATGAACACGGACGGGAACTCCCACTTATATTCCCAGTTCGCGCCACCGCCTATGGTCGTACCCGTGTAGATGATGTCCATCTTCTTCTCTGTGGCGGCAACGATGTCCGTCCAGTCCTGCGTGGTATCCCACAACGGGAACTCGAGCGTGATGGCCGGCTCGAGCCAGTTGCCTGCCAACGGCTCATCGATGTACGGGGTATTCAAGGTCGTGAACCTGTTCTGCATCTGCCTGTTCATGGCGATACGCACGAGCGACGGGTTGACCACGTTGCCCGCCCCGAGTGCCGCCGCCGAGGCATCGGCGATGCGCACCACGCACTGCGCATCGTTCGTCTGAAGGTAACGGATAGCCGCTTGGGTCGGTAACGTAACCGTGCCGTCCGTCATGTTGGCCAGGGTATTCAAGCCCGACCCGTCTATGAGCTCCTGCTTCCCGACGACGTTCGCCGTGAGCGTGGCGATCTGCCCCTCGGCGCTTTCGAAGGTGAGCCCATTCACCTTGAGCATCGGGATGTCGTGGCAAACGAGGTTGTCTGTCCAGGCGAGGTTGCCGGTGCCCGTCGAGTTCGTCGCCCACGTCATGGTGTGGTCGTACCCCGAACCGTTCGCGGCCACCGCCTCGGTGCCGTACAGGAGCGCCCAAAGACGCTGTGGCCCCGAGTTCTCCGTGGCCTTGACGGGGTACTTGCGGATACCGACGCCACCCGTTGCGGACAGGTTCTCCGACATGCCCACCGCAGAACGTGGCGCGCCCTGCATGAGTATCTCGAGGGCATCGTTCGCACCGAGGTCGACGCCTGTGTTCGTGGTGTTCCAGTCGTTCGTGTGTGTCTTGAATCCGGCCACCGCCGAGGCGCCGAGTGCATAGCTAGTTAGACTCATCGGGCTCACCTTCTGCGGCTATGGCCTGCTCGAGAACCGCGCGCCGGTAACGCTTGTCGGATAGGTCGAGGAACTCACCGTGCGCGTCCTCGTCCATGTACGAGCGGGGGTCCACGCCGGTTATGTGTGCCGCGAAATCGGCCACGGCGTCTACATTCCCACGACGTTTCACGGTGTATCCCACGTATGGCTATAGTTTAGGCCGAAGTCCATCACTATTCCAGCCACCCCCGTGTTCGGAACGGCCAGGGAATCGCGCCCACGGTAAAGAGTGTGGTGCGCCTTGTTGTCGTGTGTGTGCTGCGTGCTGCTAATCATCGCGTATTTGACGTCTGCCGCTAACGAGTTGAGCGCCGTGGATACCACCTCACCCGCTGACGGCTGGTAGTAGATAAGCAGGGTGAGGTTCGCCGTCAGGAACAGGCGCTGGGTGCTGCTCGAGCGCTCGAACTCCTCCTGCTCCTCGAGCATCACGATGGCCGGGTACACGTTGATGGCGTTCGGCGTGATGAGGTCGCGGCTGACGAGCGCCACTCTGTTCGTGTAGGGAGACTGGCCGTTGATGCCCTCGAGGTCCTTGCGCACCTCGTTCATCAGGGATTCCCACCCCGAGTTCACGCCGTCTCCCGCTTGAACTCAATCTCTATGGCCTTGTCGGCAATGGCCGGGATGAAGCGCTCTGCTTTCTTACCCGATTTGCTCAGGTAACCACTGGCGGGGATGGTCACCTCACGCTTGAGCACGTACCACGGCTCGAGCTTGTCGCCGAGCACCTTTGCCAGCAGCAGATTGCCGCGCCTCGAGCGGATCGGCACGAGGTCGGGCACATCACGCGCCCGGGGGAACTTGGGCACACCCGCGCGAGTCAGCGCCGGTGGCAACGGGACGGCGAGATACTGGGAACGCTTGGGGGTGACCTTGCCGCCGTGCTCCTGTATGGCCGCGTATTTCACATTCGAGCTCAGCGTCGCCGTGGCCCCGGTGCCCGATTTCTTCACCTGGAGGTTGCCCGCCTGGACCCCCCAGCTCGTGGCAAGCCGACCCGAGCGACGCCGCAGGATGGCACCCTTGCGGATGGCTAGTTGTATCTGGTCAGACCAGGCGTGCATGGTGTTCCGCACGATGACCCCGGCCACCTTCGGCATTCTGTCGCCGAGGCCGCGCAGCCGCTCGAGTGAGCGCTGGTCTATCTCGATGCGGAGCCCGGCCATCAGAAGAACCTGACCCGCTTCCAGGGGCGGAGGAGCTCCACGACGTCAGGCGGCATCTTGTGCTCGACCATCGTGCTCGAGCCCCCGCCCGCCTGGATGGCCTCGGATGTCTGGGCATCCCAGTGCCGCTCCGCCACCGTCCACATCTGCGACATGAGCCGCAGCGCCGCCCTGTTCACCGGCTCGGGGATGGTGGCGTAGCCGCCCTGATACGTGACCTTGATGACCGCTGGCCCGACGATCCAGGTGCCCGTCACCTTCTTCACCCGCCCCAGGCCCATCTCGTCAGGCAGGATGACGTAATC
>JBDHAB010000102.1:0-5378 GCA_039588295.1 Gemmatimonadota bacterium | reverse complement strand
TACCTAGACGCGAGCCGGTACGATGAGGAGTTCGTGATGGAAGCCGCCCTCGAGGTCGGCGCAGACGACATTGCGATCGAGGGCGAGCAGCATGTCGTTACGACGCAGCCGGCGAACCTCCATGCCGTACGCGGCGCCCTCTCGACGCGCGGCATCGAGGCGGCGGAGGCCGAGGTCGCGATGATTCCGCAGACCACGGTGCAGATCGAGGGCAAGGAGGCCGAGCAGCTCCTGCGACTGATGGACGCGCTCGAGGAGCACGACGACGTCTCCCAAGTATTCAGCAATTTCGATATCGATGCGGAAACCCTGGCGGCGGTTGAAGGGTGATGGCACCCGTGCTGGGAATCGATCCCGGCACCTCCGTCACGGGATATGGTGTGGTCGTCCCCACGGAAAGCAGCCTCGGGCGGCTCGTCGAGTGCGGCGTGATCCGCACCAATCCGCGAGAGGAGCTCTGGCGGCGGCTCGACACCCTGTACGAGGGGGTGTCGGAATTGATCGTGCGCCATGAGCCGGCGGTGCTCGCGGTCGAGAGTGTCTTCTATGGCAAGAATGTCCGCACCACGGTGGCCCTCGGCCATGCACGCGGCGTCGTTCTCCTGGCCGGGGCCCGTGCCGGCCTCGAAATCGCCGAATTTCCCCCTGCCACGGTCAAGAAGACCATTGTGGGTGCTGGCGGTGCGGCGAAGACACAGGTGAGCTTCATGGTGCAGCGCCTGCTCAGCCTGGCGGAGGAGCCTGAACCGAGCGATGCCGCGGACGGCGTCGCGATCGCGTTGACGTATCTCCTCACGCGACGGAGACCTGGATGATCGCGGGAGTACAGGGGACCCTCATCGCGAAGACGGGCGATCGGGTGCTCGTCGCCACGACAGGTGGCGTCACCTATGAGATCGCCGTACCGCTCGGTGTACTGGAACATCTACCTGCTCCCGGCAGTGAGGTCACGCTCAAGACCGTCGCTGTCGTGCATTCGACGAAGACCACGAGCGCGATGTCTTTCAGCGATTGCTCGGCGCGACCGGTGTGGGCCCCCGCCTGGCGCTCGCGCTCGTGTCCACCCTCGGTGGCGCCCGGGTCGTTCGGTCGGTCAAGGAGGGCGATCTGGCAGCCCTGTGCACCGTTCCCGGCGTGGGGAAGAAGACGGCAGAGCGTATTGTGTTGGAGCTCAAGGATCGACTCGGCGACGTCGTGGTGCCCGGTGCACGCGCGGTCGCCAGCGTGCCGGCGGAACAGGCAGTCCAGGCACTGGTCAATCTCGGCTATGCCGCCAATGACGCGGATCGGGCGGTGCGTCGCGTCGTGGCCGACGCGGGACCGGGGGACCCGGTTGACCTCATCCGCAGTGCTCTGCAACTCTTAACGAAGCGCAAATGACAACGAAATCGATGGAAACCGCCGAATGGATGTGCACCGCGTGCGATGTGACGAACCGCAAACTCGTGCGGCCCGATGAGGATGAGGTTCAGGATCGCTGCGTCACCTGCCACACGCGCCACGTGGTGACGAGGGACCGTCGCCCCGTGCGATGGAAGGCAACGGCGAAACAGTGAACCGCACGGAGATCACCACTCCCGAGGCGCTTCCGGAGGAGCAGTCCGCGGAGGCTTCCCTCCGCCCCTCCCGACTCGATGAGTTCGTGGGCCAACGCACGGTCAAGGAGAGCCTGCAGATCGCAATCGATGCAGCGAAGCAGCGAGGCGAGCCGCTCGATCACGTCCTCTTCTTCGGCCCGCCGGGCCTTGGCAAGACGACCCTGGCGATCCTCCTCGCCCGGGAAATGGGGGTGAACATCCGGACGTCGAGCGGACCCGTGCTCGAACGGGCCGGCGACCTTGTCGGGATGCTCACGACCCTGCGACCGGGCGACGTGCTGTTCATCGACGAGATCCATCGACTCCGGCCCAACCTGGAAGAGTTCCTGTATCCCGCCATGGAGGATTACCGGGTCGACGTTCGTATTGCCGAGGGGCCGAACGCGCAGACCATTCCCATGGGTGTGGAGCCGTTCACACTGGTGGGCGCCTCCACCCGGTACGGCATGTTGACCCCACCGATGCGCGCGCGCTTCGGCATGGTCGAGCGGCTGGGATACTACCCCACCGAGGACTTGGAACGGATCGTGACCCGGTCCGCAGGCATCCTTGACGTCGAGATCGAGCCGGACGGCGCCGTCGAGATCGCGAAGCGCAGTCGCGGCACCCCACGTGTCGCGAATCGGCTGCTTCGCCGCGTGCGCGACTACGCCCAGGTGCGTGCCGACGGCATCGTGACCCCCAGCGTGGCCCAGTCAGCCCTCGGCCGGCTCAACGTGGACGAGTACGGCCTGGACGACATGGATGCCAGGATCCTACAGATCATCATTGAGAAGTTCGACGGTGGCCCAGTCGGGCTGAATACCATCGCCGTCGCGGTAGGCGAGGATGCCGAAACGCTCGAGGAGGTGTACGAGCCGTTCCTCATCCAGCAGGGGTTCCTGCACCGCACCCCACGCGGTCGGACGGCGAGCCCCGCCGCGTACCGCCACTTCGGTTACAGTCCACCGGCGACCCCATCCAGTGGACAGCACACCATATTCGGCGACGGCGGTGGCTAGGTCATACCGAGCCGACGACTTCGACTACGAGTATCCCGCCGAGGCCATCGCGCAGTATCCCCTACCCGACCGGTCGGCGAGCCGCTTGCTGGTCCTCGACCGCGGCACCGGTGCAATCCGGCACCGCATGTTTCCCGAGTTCGCCGAGTTGTTGGCCCCAGAGGATGTGCTCGTCATCAACACGAGCAGAGTCATTCCCGCACGGCTCTTTGGGACCCGCGAGAATGGCAGGGAGGCGGAGGTCCTCCTGGTGCACAGCGAACCCGACGGCACCTGGCTCGCGATGGTGCATCCAGGCGGGAAGCTCAAGGTGGGGCGGACCGTGCGATTCGGGGATGACGCGCTGGCGACGGTCGTACGCGTGCACACAGGCGGCCTGCGGCAGCTCCGGTTCACGGGCCGCACACCCGTGACGCAGCTGATGGAGCGCTACGGGAGCGTCCCCCTCCCCCCGTACATCGCTCGCCCGGCAGAAGCCGCCGACCGAGACCGTTACCAGACGCTGTACGCCGACGTCGACGGGAGCGTGGCGGCGCCCACGGCGGGACTCCACTTCACCGAGCGGATACTCAACCGCATCCGCGAGCGGGGGGCCTTGGTGGCGGAAGTGATCCTGCACGTCGGCCCGGGGACGTTCAAGCCGGTGGAAGTCGCGGACCCGAGCCAGCACCACATGCATGCGGAGTGGTACTCCGTCTCCGATGCCACCGCGGATGCCGTGAACGCGGCCAGACAGCACGGAGGCCGGGTGTGGGCGGTTGGCACCACGGTCGCTCGAACGCTCGAGAGCGCCGCGACCGCGGGAGCGTCCGTGATCCCGGGATCGGGCTGGACCGATCTCTTTATTTTCCCACCCTACCGGTTCGCGGTTGTGGATGCCCTGCTCACGAACTTCCATCTGCCCCGGTCGACTCTCTTGATGCTGGCGGCTGCGTTCGCGGGCTACGACCAGATCATGCACGCGTACCGAACGGCGATTTCCAGGGGCTATCGCCTTTTCAGCTACGGCGACGCGATGGTGGTGATGTGACGAGTTGCGCGTTCGAGGTCGTCGGCACGGACCACTGCGCTCGCGCCGGCACGCTGCGCCTGCCGCACGGGTCCGTCGACACACCGGTCTTCATGCCCGTGGGCACGCAGGGCACGGTTCGCACCCTCTCGCCATTCGATCTGGAGGCGGTCGGCGCACAGATCGTGTTGGCCAACACCTATCATCTCCACGTCCGTCCTGGAGAGGCCACCATTGCGGACCTGGGCGGACTCCATCGGTTCATGGCCTGGCCGCACCCGATTCTCACGGACTCGGGAGGGTTCCAGGTGTTCTCACTCGAAGGCTCACGCACCGTGGACGACGACGGCGTGGAGTTCCGATCACACATCGACGGAGGGCGACGCAGATTGACGCCGGAACAGGCCATCGACATCCAATGGACCCTCGGTTCGGACATCGCGATGGCGTTCGACCACGTCGTGCCTGGAGGCGCCGAGTACGCACAGGCCAAGGAGGCTCTCGAGAGGACCACACGGTGGCTCGCGCGTGCGCTCGCGCGCCACCGGCAGATCGCAACCGACGCGGAAACCCAACAGGTTCTCTGGCCGATCGTACAGGGCGCGGGATACGCCCGGCTGCGGCGTCAGGCCATCCGCGACATCTTGCAGCTCGGGGACTGGACTGGTATCGCCGTCGGAGGCCTCGCCGTCGGCGAGTCCAAGTCGGTGATGTTGGAGATCCTGACGGAACTCGAGGCCGAGATCCCGACGTCCGCGCCCCGTTATCTTATGGGTGTTGGGTTTCCCGAGGACTTGCTCGCAGCGGTTGCGCGCGGGATGGATCTGTTCGACTGTGTCGCGCCGACGCGGAACGGTCGCAACGGCTCCGCATTCACCCCGGACGGACCGATCAATATTCGGAACGCGGCCTTTCGCGCCGACTCCGCATCGCTCGACGAGACCTGCGATTGCGAAACCTGCCGGACGTACACCCGCGGGTATCTGCGTCACCTCTTTGCGGCCGAGGAGTTGTTGGGGCTGCGACTGTTGTCTCTTCACAACGTCCGGTTTTTGGTTCACCTTGCCGGGGAAGCACGCCGGCATATTCTCGCCGGCACGTTCGACCGCTGGCACCGTGATTGGCTGAGACGCTACAACGAGCGGGGAATGACGTGACTCCTGATTTGCTCTTCTTAATGACCTCCGGTGGGCGGGGCGGCAGCGGCGGCATGTCCATCTTCTTCATTCAGATGTTGGCCATCGTCGCCATCTTCTACTTCCTCATCATCCGCCCGAAGATTCGGCAGGAGAAACGGCAGCGGGAACGCCTTGCAGACGTCAAGAAGGGCGACCGGATCGTCACCGTCGGCGGGATCCTAGGAGATGTCGTCCACGTCAAGGACGACGAGATCACGGTGAAGAGCGGTGAATCCCGACTCGTCGTTCAGCGTGGGCGCATCGCAGACATCCTGTCGGGACGGACCGAGGGCGGAGCGACAAGATGAGCATCCGCAACATCCACTTGTTGGGATCCCCCGCCCTCCGACAGCGGTCGGAGGAGATGGGGACGGTGGATGACGAGATCCGCGAGCTCGTGCGGGACCTGTTCGACACCATGCGGGCCGACCAGGGAATCGGGCTCGCTGCGAACCAAGTGGGCGTTGCCAAGCGGGTCGCGGTCGTGCACACCGAGGACGAGGAGCCCGTGGTGCTGATCGACCCAACGGTCTTGGAGCGGGACGGTCACGTACGGGGCGAAGAGGGATGTCTCTCCATTCCTGATATCTTC
>JBDHAB010000101.1:0-7136 GCA_039588295.1 Gemmatimonadota bacterium | reverse complement strand
CTCTTGGGGCGAAACCAGCAGGTCGATCCCATCAGACTGTTCGACTACATCGCTCAAGGAGGCTATGAAGCGCTCGCCAAGGCGCTGACCGAGTACACTCCCGAGCGAATCGTCGACGAAGTCAGACGTTCCGGCCTGAGGGGCCGGGGTGGGGCTGGTTTCCCCACGGCCGAGAAGTGGGAGATCGCACGGTGGCAAGACGGCGCCGGCGGGAAATACGTCGTGTGCAACGCCGACGAAGGCGATCCGGGCGCCTACATGGATCGCAGCATCCTCGAGGGCAATCCTCACTCAGTGATCGAAGGCATGATCATCGGCGGCATCGCTATCGATGCGAGCGAGGGATTCGTCTTCGTGCGACACGAGTACCCCCTGGCCATCAAGCACCTGCTCATCGCGCTCAGGTTGGCACGGGAATTCGGACTGCTCGGCGAGAACATCCTGGGTACCGGGCTCGGCTTTGACATCAACATCGTCAAGAGCGCCGGGGCATTCGTATGCGGCGAGGAAACCGCCCTCATTCGCACCATCGAGGGCGCGGTGGGCGAGCCGCGCCAGAAACCGCCGTTCCCAACTGACAAGGGCATCAACGGCAGACCCACCTGCATCAACAACGTGGAGACGTGGGCGAACATTCCCATCATCATGGTCCAGGGTGGGGACGAATACGCGTGCGTGGGGACGCCGACCAGTACCGGCACCAAGGTCTTCTCGGTCGTCGGAAAGATCAGGAACACGGGCCTGGTCGAGGTACCGATGGGTACCTCCATCAAGGAAATCGTCTACGACATCGGAGGCGGACCGCTGGTCGGTGGCAGGGTCAAGGCCGTGCAGATCGGGGGGCCGTCCGGTGGATGCATCCCGCATTGGCGCTTCGATCTCCCGATCGACTACGACAGCCTGAAGCAGGCCGGCGCCATTATGGGGTCGGGTGGCATGATCGTCATGGACGAGAGCACCTGCATGGTGGACGTGGCCAAGTACTTCATGGGCTTTCTCAAGGACGAGTCGTGCGGGAAGTGCTACACCTGTCGCAAGGGCACGCAGCGAATGTGGGAAATCCTCGATGACATCACACAGGGGAAGGGCACCCTCGTGCACCTAGATCTCCTCGAGGAGCTCGGCCAGACAGTGACCGATGCAAGCATGTGCGGGTTGGGTCAGTCGGCAGCAAACCCGGTCCTCAGCACGCTGCGGTACTTCCGGGGCGAGTACGAGCGGCACGTGATCGACAGGGTGTGCGACGCCCACGTCTGCAAGGGGCTCACGGGCGCGCCATGCCAATCGGCCTGTCCGGTCGGCACGGAGGCGTGGCGCTACGCGGCGCTCATCGCCAGGGGCGAGTACGAGGAGGCGTATCGCGTCATTCGCAAGTCGAACCCGTTCCCCTCGGTCTGCGCGCGGGTCTGCGACCACAAGTGCGAGCAGCACTGCCGACTCGGGACTACGCGACAGGAGCCGGTCGCGCTCCGTGCGCTCAAGCGGTTCATCACCGACCGCATCGATCCAAGCGTCTACCAGCCCGAACGGCATCCTGACGACGCCGTGCCAGGCAAGAAAGTCGCCATCGTTGGAGCCGGTCCGGCGGGCCTGACTGCGGCTCACAACCTCTCTCTGAAGGGCTATCAGTCGACCGTGTTTGAGGCGGCGGATCAACCGGGGGGGTTGCTGATGCAGGGCATCCCCGGCTTCCGTCTGCCGCGGGAGGTCGTACGGAAGGAAATCGATGCGCTGATCGATGAGAACATCACGCTGCGTTGCGGCATGGTGTTGGGCCGGGACTTCACGGTCGACAGCCTGTTCGAGGACGGCTTTGGCGCGGTGTTCCTGGCGGTGGGTGCCCACCAGAGTTGGCGCATGAACATCCTGGGCGAGGATCTGGCCGACGTCTACCCCTCCATGGAGTTCCTGAAAGCCTGGAACGTGCGCGGCGAATCCCTCGCGCACGGTAGGGTCGGGGTCATCGGTGGAGGGAACTCGGCGATCGACGCGGCCCGCGTGGCCCTGCGTCAGAAGGGCGTCTCCGAGGTTACGATCTTCTATCGCCGGACACGTCAGGAGATGCCCGCGTTCGCCGAGGAAATCGACGGCGCCATCGAGGAAGGCGTCAAGCTGGAGCTGTTGGTGTCGCCCGTGACGCTGTTCGGTGAGAGCGGCCGCCTGACGGCTGCAGAGTTCGTGGTCAACGAGCCGGGCGACATCGACAGGGGCGGTCGGCACCGCCCCGTCGCCAAGCCTGGATCGGAATACGGCGTGCCGCTCGACACCCTCATCGTCGCCATCAGCGAAGCCGCGAGCGACGTTGGAGCGGGGCACATCGCCGGCCTGGAGCTGAAGGACGGCGCCGTCACCGTCGACAAGCGCACGCTGACGACTGGCCGGCCCGGCCTCTTCGCCGGCGGAGACGTCGCGACGGGACCGAACACCGTGATCGACGCCATTGCCGCCGGGAAGCGCGCCGCCGACATCATCGAGCGGCATCTCCAGGGACAAGAGCTGGTTGCGCCCGCCGAACCCCGCATACCCACGGCCTACGTCGAGCCGCTCGTCGGCCGGACGGACAATCAAGACGACATATCGAGAGTCAGCGTTTGCACGCAGTCGCCAGAACGGCGCCGTCGTTCCTTCGCCGAAATTGAGGAGACCCTCACGGCCGAGGCCGCGACCCGGGAAGCAAGGCGGTGCCTGAGATGCGACCTGGAGTTCACGAGTTGCCCGGAGGCCGAGCATGCCATCCGGGAGACCAGCAGAGGCCATTGATGATCAAGCTCACCATCAATGGGGTGACCGCCCACGTGGAGAGCGGCAGGACGCTGCTCGAGGCGGCGCAGTTCCTGGGGTTCCCGATCCCGACGCTGTGCCACATGGAGGGGCTCTCGCCGTACGGGGCGTGTCGCCTGTGCGTCGTGGAGATCGGAGAGGGAGACAAGTCGAGATTGGCGAGCGCCTGCACCTATCCGGCCGAGGAGGGACTCGCGGTTCGTACCGCTTCGTCACGGGTGGTCAGGACCAGGAAGATGATCCTCGAGCTGTTGCTGGCATCCTGCCCGCAGTCAAAGACGATCCAGGATCTCGCGGCAGCCCACGAGGTGCGGCAGCAGCGGTTCCGGCAGGAATACGAAGATTGCATCCTGTGCGGTCGCTGCGTCCGGATGTGCGAGGAGCAGATGATGGCCAAGGCCATCGGCTTCCGCGGACGGGGCGAGCAGCGCAGCATCGGCACCCCGTTCGACGCCAAGTCGGACGTGTGCCGGTTGTGCGGCGGGTGCATCTACGTCTGTCCCGCCTGCGAGATCCACCACGCCAGGGGCCGTGTCTAACGTCCAAGGAGAACGGCGATGTCGCTGTCCAGAGTGAACACCTCAGCAGCAACCCTCACGAAGAACCGCACGGACGGCTCGATCTCCCCGATCTCGGGCATGTGCGTCACCTGTGTCGACGGTTGCATCGGCATGTGCGAGATCGGCAAGTCCGCGTTCCGCGGCCACGAGGTGATTTACCCACAGCCGTTCGGCGTCATCACGACGGCGTCCGAGAAAGACTATCCCCTCGACTACTCGCACATCAACATCATGGGTGGTGTGGTGGGGGCTCAGGGTATCGAAGCCGACAGTGACAAGGCCGTGTTCCCTGCGGTCAACCTCGAGGTGCGCTTCGGCCACGATCAGGGTCTCAAGTTCCGATATCCATGGATCATCCCCGGCATCGGGTCTACCGACGTGGCCAAGAACAACTGGGAGGGTTTGGCCATCGGCTCGGCCCTGGCCGGAACAGGACTGACCATCGGCGAGAACGTCTCGGGGATGGATCCCGCCACGGTGATCAAGGACGGGCACGTCGTCGACACCGCCGACCTCAAGCGGCGGGTCAAGCTCTTTCAGGACAATCAGCGGGACGGCTACGGCGCCATCGTGGTGCAGACCAACGTGGAAGGCACGCGCCTGGGCGAGCACGAGTACGCGATCAACAGCCTCGGTGTCGAATGCGTCGAGATCAAGTGGGGACAGGGTGCCAAGAACATCGGCGGGGAAGTCAAGGTCAAGGACCTCAAGAAAGCACAGATGCTGTACGAGCGCGGCTACATCGTCCTCCCGAATCCCACGGACCCGCCAAGCATCAAGGCGTTCAAGGCAGGCGCGTTCAAGGAGTTCGAGCGGCACTCCCGCGTCGGCATGGTTACCGAAGAGGCATTCGCAGAGCGAGTCGCATACCTGCGCAGCTTGGGTGCCAAGTACGTCTTCCTCAAGACCGGTGCCTATCGGCCCGCGGCGTTGGCGCAGGCGCTGGCGTACTCGTCCAGGTACGGAATCGATTTGTTGACGGTAGACGGGGCCGGGGGCGGCACGGGCATGAGTCCGTGGCGGATGATGAACGAGTGGGGCATCCCGGTGATCGAGCTGCACTCACTGCTCCACCAGTATGCTGCGCGCTTGGCCGCCAAGGGAAAACCTGTACCTGCACTGGCGCTGGCCGGCGGTTTCACCTTCGAGGAGCGATGGTGGGAAAGACCATCGGGAAGACTATCGAGGCGGCGCAGATCCCCGTGTACGTCGAGCGGTTCGGCCATACGCGTGATGAGATCTTCGTCACCGCCCACGCGCTGCGCGAAGAGTTGGGTGACGACGAGTTCGAGAAGCTCCCGACCGGCGCCATCGGTCTCTACACGTACTACGAGAGACTGGCCCAAGGGCTACGGCAGCTCATGGCGGGCAGCCGGAAGTTCTCACTCGAGCACTTGTCCCGCGATGATCTGGCCGCGCTCACGCCGGAGGCCGCACAGGTGACCGGTCTGCCCCATGTCATGGATGTGGACATGGAACAGGTCGATGCGATCCTGGGCGTGTAGCCGGCAAGCGTCTCCTGTTGAGGCCGTTCCTCGGTTTCCAGAGACCGACTACGTTTATCGCTAGCCAAGCCGCGGCGGGCCGACCAGGGTTCAGGTGCGGACACTTGACATCTGCAATGCCTGGCCGACAGGCATCGGTCGTTGCCTGGGCAGGGCCACGGAATCGAGATGGAGCAAGGGGGACAGTTGCAGACGACTGAAGGGCGTTTGAGGAGTTTCGAGCTCTCGCACCGGATAGTGAATCTGGCGAGCCAAGCGGTCCCGCGAGTCGAGTTCCTGCGGGGCCTGTCAGATCTGTTGCTGCAGTTCTCGGATTGCGATGCGCTCGAGATTCGGGTCCACGGCCAGGTGAAGTATCGGTTGCGGGCGAGCGCCAGGCCCGAGCGATCGTTTCTCTTCGAACCCTTCAACGTTGACGGACCGAGGAGCGGTTCGGAGCCGTTTCTCGAGATAGACCGATCCGACCTCGGGCGGCTTGTGCGGGATGAACTCGAAGGGAAGGCGGGTCTCCAGTCGTCGTGCTTCACGCCGTACGGCAGTTTCTGGACAGGCGATGCGCTGGAGACAGTGGTCCCGAGCTTGTCTCAGCAAGACCCCCAACCAGGCGGCTACTCGAACACCGAATCACTGGCGCTCGTTCCGTTCGTCATCGATGACAACAATTTCGGTATTCTGCAGCTTGAATGTGCGCAGCGGGATGCGTTTGCCCGCGACACGATTGAGCTGTACGAGGCCCTGGTGGAGACAGTCGGGTTAGCGATCGCTGAGCGGCGGGCAAAATCCGCACTGAGGGAGCGCGTCAAGGAGCTGACGTGCCTCTACAGCATCGCCCGTGTGATCGAGGATGGCGGAGATAACCAGGACGCGGCGCTCACGCTGATCGCCGAGACACTGCCACCTGCGTGGCAATATCCGGAGTTGGCGGTGGCTCGAATCGTCCTCGACGAATCGGAACACGCGACAGGCGACATCGAGGCGACATGCTCGCGGCAGGTTGCGAACATCGTCGTGAACGGGGTGTCTCGGGGGACGGTCGAGGTGGGATACATTCACGAGGTCCCATACGTCGTCAGCGAGCCGTTCCTGCAAGAGGAAAGGCACCTGATCAACGCCGTCGCGAGGGAGGTCGGGGAGTTCGTCAAGCGGCGCCAAGCGTCAGCGGAACGATCGCTGCTGGAGCAGCAACTGCGTCATGCCGACCGGCTAGCCACCATCGGCCACCTGGCAGCGGGCGTCGCGCACGAGATCAACGAGCCGTTGAGCAGCATTCTGGGTTTTGCACAGCTGGCAAAGAGGGACCCCACGGTGACGGGAAGCCCCGCGAGCGATCTGGACAAGGTCGTTGCCTCCTGCCTCCAGGCCCGGGAGATCGTCAACAAGTTGAAGCTCTTTGCCCGACAGGCACCTATCCAGAAGACGTGGATGTCGCTCGCCGACATCGTCGAAGATGCCTGCTCGTTGGTGGAGGGTCGGTGCAGGAACGAGGGCATCGACATCGTGACTGACTTCGATGCTGCATTGCCCAACGTCCATGCGGATCAGATTCAGCTCAAGCAGGTGCTCATCAACCTAATTGTAAATGCGATGCAGGCGATGCCCGACGGGGGTACACTGGCGATCGCAACGCGCCTGGACGGCAGGACGGCTGTCATCGACGTGCGGGATACCGGAATCGGGATCGCCGAGGACGTCGTGCAGGAGATCTTCAGTCCATTCTTCACGACCAAAGATGTTGGCGAAGGGACCGGTCTGGGTCTGTCTGTGGTACATGGAATCGTCACCGCACACGGAGGCACGATCGACGTTGAGAGTGAGGCGGGCAACGGTGCCAAGTTCATTGTTCGACTGCCACTATCGGCCACACCGGGGGACCGGGTGGGTCAGGAACCAGAGCCGTGAGCGACCAGAAAGAACGGATCCTGATCGTCGACGATTCACTCGACGCACGGGAGGTGCTGAGCCGCAACTTGATCGCGGAAGGCTACCACGTGATGACCGCCCCCGGCGTTGCGGAGGCAACGGGGATTCTCGAAGCGACACCCGTGGACCTCGTCATCACCGATCTCAAGATGCCCAAGGTCGGCGGGATTGATCTGATCAGGCACGTGCGGGCGCGGTTCAAGGAAGTTGGGGTCATCATGATCACCGGCTTCGCCTCCATCGAAACTGCCGTGACGGCGGTGAAGGAGGGAGCCGAGGACTATCTCGCCAAGCCGTTCACCGACTCCGAACTCCTTGCCGCGGTCCGTGACACTCTTCAGAAGGTGCGCTTTCGCCGCGCAGCGAACTC
>JBDHAB010000100.1:0-4804 GCA_039588295.1 Gemmatimonadota bacterium | reverse complement strand
CATGGCCCGCCGACCTGGACACGGGGTCCTCGGAGTCGGTCAGCGTCGAGGCGTGCCCCCGCGAACTGGACTTCACCATGCGGGTGTGGTTCACCAAGATGACCTTCCTGACGGATGCGTCGTCGGTCACCAGCCTGATTTCTGACGACGACCGCATCGAGGTCCTGTGCGAGACGGACCCGGACACGACCGCGCGCACCGGCGCGTTGCTACTGCGCCTGGCGTTGGAGTTTCTGGTCGGCGAGTCGGACGAGCGCGGCTGGCTGGCCTTCAAGACGTTCGACGAGACGACCAACAAGTTCAACCGCGGCCCCGTGGCGGAGGGACTCTACGCTCTGACTGGCAACGTCACGCTCACCAGTCCGCAGCAAACTAAGCTGGTGGAGGGTGATGAAGAAAGCGCTGACGTTCATCACGGCCCGATCGGCATCGAGGTGGACACGCAGGGCGATCGGGAACTGTCGCTGCAGATCATCCGACTGAACGGTGTCACGGAGGAGTTCTTCCGGGAGACGCCATACCTGGGCTATCCGGACGACGAGGCCAACAACGCGCGGTTCAAGTTCGACGTCCCGTCCACCTTGGAGGTGGCCACGCCAAAGATGCGAATCCGTCTGCGTATCCTGGGCCGTGCGGCCGGAACGTTGCCGACTCTGACGCTGACCGGGCGTAGCATCCCTCGGCCGACAGCCGGAGCGTTGGAACTGCCGGACACGGACACGCCCATCGTGATCGACACCACGGGTGTGATCGGGGCCAACGAGTATATCGAGGCGGAGAGCGACCAGATCGACGTGTTGGCGGGGGACATGTTCGTGTTCACGATCGCCCGCGACGATGCCGACGCTTACTCCGGCGAGGTGGGCATCCTGCAGGCGGTGGGAATCATTCAGGCCGAGTAACCTATGCCGCAGTCAACATGGAACCTTGAGTGGCTGAACCACAACTCGCAGCGTCGATACCCGCTGATCGACGAGGCCGAGGGTGTGGACGTGTCGGAAGCGTTCACCATTCCCCAGGACTTCCTGGTGGAGCTGGACCTGCCCATTCACGCCGGCTTCGACGTGGATCCCGCCAAGTTCTATCTGAAGAACGTCGGCGCCTACGCCACAGGCTTCAGCATCGTGGTGGGCTACCAGTCCGACTCCGGCCCGATCGACGTGGCCACGGCATTGATCCCGTCCGCGACGCACACGCGCAACACGCAGTACGCGCTGGGCGGCATCGGGGACTTCGTGGACACCGTGGGCAAGGTGGTGATCGGTCGCCTGGAGACGATACAGGAGCAGCCGTCCGGCTTTTTCGAGTTCGACTTGGACTCCACGCAGCTGGAGCCTGACACTCTGCGGCCGATCATACGCGGCGTCAGCTCGATCCTGGTGACCTCCGACAACGATCAGAGTCAGCGTTTGACCGGCGACATCGAGATCCAGGCCGGCAGGAACATGCAGATCGTGCCCATCATCGTGTCGGGTCAGGACCCGATTCTGCGCTTCAGCGCCCTGGAAGGTGAGGGCCTCTCCGAGGAGTGCGTCTGCGAGGACGACTTCGACAGCCCGCCCATCAAGAGGATCAACGGGATCCTGCCCACGGCGGCCGGGGACTTCACTATTCTGGGTAACGACTGTTTGGACGTGAAAGAGATCGAGAATGGCGTTATGCTGGACGACATCTGTTCGGAGCCGTGCTGCGGTTGCGAGGAGCTGGAAGCCATCACCCGAGACCTGGAACAGTTCGGGGCCAAGGCAACAACGCTTGAAAATTTCCTCGTGCGTTTGGAGACCGAGGTCGCTCAAATGAACATGGTGGTCCTCAGCGCAACGCTGCGCGACGAAGGCTGCCTGCCCTGTGCTACCTAGTAAAGGAGATCGGATATGCCCTTTGAACCCGGCGAAAAAGACACCATGCTCGATGCGATCACCGCGGCCTTCGCTTCGCTTCACACCGGCATCCCGGAGGTGGGCGTTGACGAGAAGGAGGTCTCGGGCGGTGGACCCGCGTACATCCGCAAGGCGATCGCGTTCAACGCGGCGTCGGGCGGCTCGAAGACGAAGAACGTCACGCCGGCGGTGTCGTTCGACGTGCCGGCGGGCGCCACCGTCTTCTATGTGGGCCTGTACGACCTGGTGGCGGCGGGAACGCTGCTGGCGTGGTTCCCGGTCAACGCCGGCGACGTTGACGGTGTGGGGCGGGCCAACGTGTCCAGCGACCTTATCGAGTCCGCGGGACACGGCTTGTCGGCCGACGACCGCGTGACTTTCAGAGGGCCGGTGGGTGAGACGCTTCCGGCGAACCTGGACGACACCACGATCTACTACGTGCTCGCTGACGGCATCACCACCGACGACTTCAAGGTGTCCTTGACGTCGGGGGGAGCGGCCATCGACATCACTCCCAATCCTGGGCAGGTCTATTTCCAGAAAGTCACGCCGGAAGCCTTCGGCGCGCAGGGCACGCTGAGCCTGGACAGCATGACGCTGAAGCTGGAGGAGTAATTCTCAATCGAGTGGGGGGTTCATGCCGTCGTGAACTCCCCAGCTCCACGGTGCCCGACGTCGAGGACGCGCTGCTGCCCCGCGACATGCCGGTCCGCGACCCGGAAATGGCAGTTCCAGGGGAATAGCCGGAATGGTCAGTAGCGGCAATTTTACTTTCGGTAATCTGACGGACGCGCCCGGCAGCGACTACGCCACGCTGCACGAGGCGTTGGCGGCTGTAACATCCCTGACCGGCGATCTGACGCTGACTCAGATCGCCGACACGGATGAACCAAGTTCCGCCACTTCCGCCCTCAGTAGCGTAAACCTCGGACCATACAAGCTCAAGATCACGACCGACACGCCGCATCTCGGCAACCCGAACGTCGGTCACGTGATCAAGTACCAGAGCAGATTCAGCCTCGGCACGTTGCCGACATCGACCAGCACTCCACGCGGACAATTCGAGCTGGCGGGACTGCACTGGAGGTGCGTGGCCGGCGCGGACACGCGGATCATTCTGCAGGGCAGCTACGACGACACGCATCGAGTCTACGACTGCCTGTTCAATTTCAATGACATCGGCGACGGCATCGCGTTCCATATAACCACCGGATCGTGCAATTATGAAATATGGAATAACTTCTTCTGGGACGGATCAAGCTCTTCCAGCCTTGGCGCCACGATCGAACTTCAGCTGTTAGCAACCGCCGGAAGAACCGGCGTATTCGAGAACAACACGATCGCGTGCCTCGTCAAGGGGTCCGCCGTCAACAAGGACAGGATAGCCAGAAGCGGAACGCTGACCAGCAAGTGGACCATCCAGAACAACGTCAGCTTCAACGACGTGGACTCGAACAATTCCGACTACGGCAACCTGGCTTCCGCAACCCTACAGTACAACGCCGCCGGCGACACCACCGCGAGCGGCACCGGGTCGATCGACAATATTGTCTCCGGGACGGAGTTCAAGTCCACCGATGACACCAGCGCCGACTTCCTGAAGCTGGCAGTCGGCAGCCAGCTTATAGGGGCCGGCACCACGCCGGCGATCGCGGGCAACACGACCGGCATACGGGGCAACGCCAGGGGCAGCACTCCGGCAATGGGCGCCGACGAGCCTGATCCGCCGACCTTCGACCAGGAAGGGGGCGCCACGGCTCACGGCGAGGCCGCGGTCACCGGCGCGCACGCCAGCGATTCTGACGGCCCGAGCACAGTGCACGGCGAGGCTGCCCACACCGGCGCTCATGACGGCACGTCTGATGGCGGCAGCGCGCCCCGCGGATCCGCCGACAGTACAAAGGTCATGGCCTCCGATGCCGATGGCGCGAGCGCCGGGCATGGTACGGCGGACAGCACGCATGGCGGCGCATCGGTCGTGGAAAGCGGGGCTGTCGCGGGCGGATCAGCCACAAGCTCGTCGGCGCATGGCAGCGATGTCGAAGGCACCAGCACTGCGCACGGCGTGCCTGAATCGACAGGACCAGCGCGCATTAGAGGCGGTGCTCGGGCCACGGGTGAGGCTAGCTTGTCTGGCGCCCACCCCACCGATTCAGAAGGCGGAGCCGCAGCGACCGGTGAGGGCGCGACAACCAGTGTCCGTTCAGCCGATGTTGCGGGGCACACAGTTGGCGCGGGAGAAGCCTCGTCGGCAATGACCCATTCGTCCGCGGTCGAGGGCAAGAGCGCGGCGCACGGCGAAACGGTCACCCGGCGCATCTCCGTCGTGGTCGGGACCGTGCGCGGCACAGGGTTCATCGGCTCATCCGATGTGGCTGGCGCAGTGACTACCTCGCGCGGAACGGGCGAGGCGGAGTCCACGCCGGAGCATATTGGGGCCGGAGAAGGGTTGTCGCGCGCCGGCGCCGGTAACGTGGGCGTCCGTCAGCTGACGAGTCGCGGGCAGCAGTCGATCGGCATACTGCAACCGCCCAGCGGTTCGCGGAGCGACTACCCGTTCGTGAGCCCGAAAGAAGACATCCAGCGCATGCTGGGTGACTTCTACCTGTCCTATGAGGACCCCGGCTGTGAGCTGGCCTTGCCGTTCAAGGTGTCCTGGCTGTTCGGCTTCGGCACGAACATCGTGCCACCGCCTGTCGGCTTCCCGACTCCGACGCACACGCACGACATCATCGTGGAGGACGCCAACGGTTTCAGGATCTTCGACTCGACCACGGCAACCGACTTCGTCAAGATCCCTTTTGCGGGCCGGCTGGAGACGATCGAGTGGAAGACGGGGGACGCGGTCTGCAGGGTGACGCGCCACACGGTGTTCAACCCCAACCTTCCGACGCCCGTGTACGACCTCTACATCACGCCGGAAG
>JBDHAB010000099.1:0-7459 GCA_039588295.1 Gemmatimonadota bacterium | reverse complement strand
CAATGGTCCCGGGTGCTATGAAGGCGAACACGAACGGAATCATTCCCGTCGGTGGCCCTCCCGGCCCCGCCGCCTGACAGACGCCGCAGCCCGACGCCCGCCCGACGACGCGACGGCCAGACCACTGGCTGAGTGCGCATAGAGTGCCCAACTCTTACATCCCTCCAAGGAGAACGTCATGCATACGCTGCGCAGGGCTGCGTTTGCCCTGCTCCCGCTCGTGTTCGTCGCCTGCACGGACCAACAGCCCGCCGACCCGGACCTTGCCGACGGCCCCCTATTCAACAATGGTGCCGTGGTCTTCCGCGGCGACTTTGGGTGCGCCGTGATCGACGGCGAAGGGAATTGGTTCCCCGATAACTACCTTGAGCCGCCGGATTTCCCCGCGCTGTTCTGCGGGACGGAGGTGGCGACGTTCAGCAAGAACGGGAACGCCAGCTTGACGGTTCGGGCATCGGGTGTGCCCAACCCGACCGGGAAGACCGTCCACTGGGGTCCCTACAACCCAGGGCAGGACTGGGCGGACTCGTATCTCCCCGATATCACAGAGCCCCCGTACCCATGTTTTGTCTTGGGAACGGATCGAGACCTGGATAACCCGCTGTTCACGTTGCACTGGAAGGCGTGGGTCACGCCCAGCGGTGAAGCCACGCTTTCCTGCCAGTACAGCAAGAAGTGGGAGTTCCAGTGGCCGTCGCCGTAGAGGACTGACACCGCAGGATTGAACCTGCCGCCCGGCCCGCGCGCCGGGCGGCGTCGTCTCAGCCCCGAGCGTCACGCGGCGTTCCGGGCTTTTCTTCTAGCTGAACCCGACCGAGAACCCTACCTTAGCACAGTCCCAGCCGAGGTCCCTCCATGACCGATCAGCTGGATCGCCTCAAGACCGCACTCTACTGCGCCTGCTTGGTCGCGGCCTCCCTCGCTCTTGGCTGCACGACGCCACAATCTGAGCAAGCTGTCGGCGGGCAGGCCCAGTTCACGCCCAAGGAGCGACTCGGCAAGCTGCTCTTCCTCGACACGAACCTGTCCACGCCGCCAGGCCAGTCGTGCGCCACGTGCCACTCGCCTCGTGCGGGCTTCGGTGACCCGGTCCAACAACTACCGGTCTCACGTGGAGCGCATCCTGATCGCTTCGGCAATCGCAACGATTTGACCGCGGCGTATGCGGCGTTCATCCCACCGCTCCGATTCGACGAGGACGAGGACCTGTGGGTGGGCGGCTTGTTCTGGGACGGGCGCGCGGCCGATCTGGCAGAACAGGCGAGGGGTCCTCCGCTGAATCCCCTCGAGATGGCCAACCCCGACGTCGAGACCATCACCGAGGCGCTCCGCGCCGCGGAGTACCGTGACCTCTTCTTCGAGGTGTTTGGCGATGAAGCGCTGGACGACGCGGCAAGAGCCTTCGATCTCATGGCCGATGCGATCGCCGCGTACGAGGCGACGAGTGAGCTGAGTCCCTTCGACTCGAAGTACGATCTGTTTCTTGCTGGTGAGGTGCAGCTCAGCGAGCAAGAGTTACGCGGCATGGCCCTCTATGAGTTGGAAGCGAAGGGCAATTGCGCTGCCTGTCACCCCAACCGACCTGGCGCCGACAGTTCGCCACCGCTGTTCACGGATCACACGTACGACAACCTCGGGGTCCCGCAGAACCCGGAGAACCCGTTCTACTCCTTACCGCCCGAAGTTCAATCCGGACGGAAACCGCTACGTCGATCTCGGTCTGGGCGCGATCGTGGACGATCCCGACATGTACGGCATGTTCCGGGTCCCCACACTGCGAAACGTCGCGCTCACTCCGCCGTACATGCACAACGGCGTGTTCAAGACCCTGTATCAGGCCGTGGCGTTCTACAACACCCGCGATGCGGCTCCGTGGCCAGCGCCGGAGTGGCCCGAGAACGTGAATCGCGATGAGTTGGGGAACTTGGGTCTCACCACGCAGGAGATCGAGGACATCGTCGCCTTCCTGCGCACCCTGTCAGACGGATACCGGTCGCGACGGGAGCGGTGAGGGGGGCGATGATTACTTCCAACTGCTCGTCGGGGACAAATACTGTGAGAACGATTTCTTCGGGGTGATCTACACTAAGTAGTCCAGACACGAGGTCCGAACGATTTCTTCGGGGTGATCTACACTAAGTAGTCCAGACACGAGGTCCGTCTGCGCATACCGCCCGGCTCCACGCCGGGCGGTTGCGTTACGGTCTGAACACCGCCACAGAACTACACATCTCGCATCACCGCACCTCCCACGCTCATCCGACGCGCCCATGCCAAAGCAGAGCTGCAACGCGTAGCGACCTCGCGCCTAGCAGGTCATCACGTCGCCACAGAAAGGGCAGATACGCTCCATCGAGTTCTCCAGCGGGGATGCGCGACGGCAAGAGCGAGGGTGTCAACGCAGCGTCAATACCGACACAAAGATTCTCGAATCGTGAGAGGCATACAGGACCAATTCACTTCGATTGTGGCATTGCTACCACTCTTGTCAGCAATGGTCCCGGGTGCTATGAACAATGGTCCCGGGTGCTATGAAGGCGAACACGAACGGAATCATTCCCGTCGGTGGCCCTCCCGGCCCCGCCGCCTGACAGACGCCGCAGCCCGACGCCCGCCCGACGACGCGACCGTCGATCACCGACAGCCGTTGAGACAGCCTTTTAGGGGATAACTACTGCCGACGGCCCGTACTGTGGCCACGCCGCCAGCGCGACGTCTTGCCCTTGGACGCCCACCGACGACGAGACCGTTGGACCGCCGACGGAGGAAGTCACCATCACTTCTCTCTCAGGAGGTGTCGTATGCGCTGGCGAGGATTCCTACTGCTCCCGCTGCTGTGCGTCGCGTGCACGGACCAGCAACCCGTCGCGCCGATCGAGGATGGTCCGGCGTTCAACTGGATGAACAACCCGGACAACGGGAACCTCAACATCTACAGGGACGCGTTTCATTGGCGAGTCTGCTGGACGGACCCAACGAACGGGCTGCGCGTCTGTCATACCACGGTGCCGTACGCACCCGACCCCCAGACGACCTGTGACATCCAGGGCGAGGGCGACCCCGTCCCCTACCAGGATGCTGGGTTCGCGGTCAGCGACTTCTTGCATGCGATAAGTCACGGTGAGACTTGGGTAGTCGTCCGTGACATGACCACCCCCGGCAACTGCTTCGGTGCCGCCCTAGTTGCTGAGGGATGGGGAACCTTCCACTATAACGACAACGATGCCTTCGGTACGACCGACCCGAACGTGAACACGTGGATATTCAAGGGGCAGGGTACCCTGGAGGCAACCGACGGGAGCGGGGTCCACTACAACGGGGTCCGTCACATGCAGTTCGGCCCGAACATCGAGTTCCGCGTCCTGAAGTCGAAGGTGAACCTTCGGTAAGGCGCAGGCGAAGCTTTTGCAGTGAGCACCCACCGCCCGGCACGGGGCCGGGCGGTTGCGTTTCAGCCCCGAGCGTCACGCGGCGCTCGGGGCTTTCGGTGGCTCCACCGCTCAATCCAAACGGGACAACTCCGATCCTAGGACATCCGAGTGAATGGTCCTATGGTCAAAAAGTTGGATTCAGACCTGCCGATGGCCACGACGGCCACGCCGCTAGAGCGACGCCTGCCCTTGGACGCCCGCCAACGACGCGACTGCCAGACCACCGACCGGAAACCACGCACAGTTTCCTGATTCGGAGGTGGCACATGCGTACGCTACGCAGCGTAGCATCCGTATTCGTCATGAGCGCCCTGATCGTGTCTTGTAACGATCAGTCCACAAGTCCCGCAGTAGACGGCCCCCAGTTCGCCGCCCGCGGCCCTGTGCTTCAACACGCATCGCTGGGCAGCGCGGATGTGTGTGAAGCCTTGGGCCTTCCCACCGGCTGCGATGCCAATTTCTCACTGGTAGCGAATGAGTACGCCGATGGTGGTGCGTCCGGCCAATGGCAAGATTCGTTTGGGGGGGGCGAGGGGATTCACGTTGCAGTTGACTGCCTCAACGTTGTTGGCAACGGAGCAGTGGTAGGCGGCGTGATCACTCATGGAACTGCCGGTGGTGTTGACGTGAGCGGTCAGCGCGCACTGACCGCGGTGGTGGACAATGGCACATCGGCCAACGATGCTGCGGATCAGCTCAGCTTCTCGTTCTTCCCCGTCCCCGCCCTGAGCTGCACCGATCTTGTCCCCGGCAACTTCCCGCTTTTTGATCTCGCCCGCGGACAAGTGAAGGTCTGGTAGCGAAGCGCCGTCTCAAACCGAGGCGAGTGCACTGCCCCGAGCGTCACGCGGCGCTCGGGGCTGTTTCGGTTTCCAACCATCGGTACACGCAACGGCAGGACTGGGGGACCCGCGTGCTCGTCCCAGTGTTCTCAAAGGTGCAAAGAACAGTTGTGGCGCGCGCCGCACGAGCTCCGAAAGGACGTGACTATGTTTGCGAGAATCCTTCGCAGCGGTCTGAGCTCGTTGGCGGTGCTCGTTGTGACGAGCTGCGCCTCGATGCAGGTCCGCTCAGACTACGACGAGCGTGCCTCGTTTTCCCAACTCAAGACCTACGCGTGGATGGACCGCGCAGAAGCGGATCGGGAGGTGGACGATCCCGCGCTCGAAGGTGGAATCGTGGAACGAGCATCCGCGACGCGGTCAACATGGAACTCGCCCGGGGCGGGTTCCGCCAGGCGGATGGAACTCCGGATTTCCGGATCGCGTACCACGTCAGTGGCCGACAAGAAGGTCTCGGTGCAAACGGTAGACCAGTGGAGCTACCGCTACTACGGCTACCGCCGCCGGTTCTACTCCCCCCGCTACTACGGCTACCTCGGACCCGGATCCTACACGACCAATTATGCGCGAGAGTATCGCCCGACCTACGGAGTGACCGTCTAATCCGCAGCCATGCACCAATGCCCTGCGGTCGCGATGGCGCATGCCGGGTTCATCATGATTTCATCGACTCTTCAGACACAGGCGGGAATCCTGCACGCCGGCCTCGTGGGGCGTGGGTGTGGTTGGGCGGTGGCCATCCGACCGGCTCGCCAACATGAGAGGGGGCACCATGGGCCTCACGATTCTGCCAGTGCTGCAACAGGCAGCGGAGGAACAGCCGCTTGCCAGCGACATCATCCAGGCGATGGTGCTCGGCATCCTGATCATCTTCGTCTTCAGCGTCGTCGCCGCCGGATTCACCGCCAAGCGCATCAATAACATCCACGAGCCAAGCTACAGTAAGGCGTTCGGCGCGACTCTGCTCAAGAACCTGTTCGGGTGGACCGCCTTGGCACTATTCGGTCTCTACTTCGACGCGCCGCTGGTCGTGACGCTGATCGTTCCCTTGGCGATCGTGCCCATGATTGCCTACAGGTTCGTGTTCTCCTGCATGTGGCGAGAGGCCGCCCTGATCTGGATCGTCGCGTTCGCCGTCGAGGTGGCAGTCGGCTATTTGCTGACGCTGGTCGGTCTCGTGCAATTCGTGGAGCTGGTCAACTCGATATAGGCGAAATTGACGGCGTGCTGCAGCGGAGTCTCCGAAGGAGCCGGCCGGACCTTCTGTGAACGGCACACGCATGCTCCGCCTCGGACCACGGCACGATCCGATCCGCGGGTTTCAGGCACTGCTGGAAGAGTGAGAGTATGAGAATTGGCTGTCGCGGGACTAACGCGCTCGACGGAGATCCTCGAGCCCGATCCCCGCGTGCCGCAGAATGGCCCGCAGGGTCCCCTTCGCCAGAGTTCGGTGATTCGGAACGGTGAGGCGTCGATGGGGTGGGGAGTCGTGTCGGAGAATGATGTGGCTTCCAGTTTGTCGATCAACCTCGTAACCGAACTGCTGCAGCATGCGAACCAACTCGCGCCCGCTGAGGACCGGAAGCCGGGTCACGAGACCTCAACCACGACCTCCTCGGAACCGGGAGGAACCGGCTCGCCACGCGCCCGCAGGCTCTCGACGTAGCCCGCAATCGCAAGCCGGATGTTCGATAGCGCCTCCGCGCTCGTACTCCCCTGGCTCACACAGCCTGGAAGCGACGGGACTTCGGCGACGAACGCTCCGTCTTCATCCTGTTCGATGACTACGCGATAACGGGCCAGAGCGGGCTCCTGTGGCATGTAGCAACAATCCAGCCGGGTCCTACACTGTATAGTACCGTTTCGACGCCGAGCGTTCCACGATCGTTCCCGACTTGGGAGCCAGGTTCTCCGGCTCAGGGCTGCCTGGCCGCCCCGACTCCCAATTCATACCTTAGACCAGCCCCAGCCGAGGTCACTCCATGACCGACCTGCTGGATCGCCTCAAGACCGCCCTTGCCGACCGCTACACCATCGAGCGCGAACTGGGTCGTGGCGGCATGGCGGTGGTCTACCTCGCCCACGACCAGAAGCTCGGCCGCGAGGTCGCCCTCAAGTCTCTCCGTCCTGAACTCGCCGCGTCCCTCGGCAGTGAGCGCTTTCTTCGTGAGATCGAGATCGCGGCGAAACTCACCCACCCGAACATCCTGTCTCTCTACGACTGCGGTGAGGCGGACGGCCAGCTGTACTACACGATGCCGTTCGTCGAAGGCGAATCCCTCCGTGATCGCATGGATCGTGAGAAGCAACTCCCGATCGACGATGCGCTTGCGATCACCAAAGAAGTCGCCGACGCGCTCGGCCACGCCCACTCGCTCGGCATCGTGCATCGCGACATCAAGCCGGAGAACATCCTGTTCGAGGCAGGTCATGCGGTGGTAAGCGACTTCGGCATTGCGCGGGCGGTCAGCGAAGCGGGTGTGGCAACACTGACCGAGACCGGGCTCGCGGTGGGGACACCCGCCTACATGAGTCCGGAGCAAGCGACAGGGACGAAAGACATCGACGCGCGGACGGACATCTACTCGCTCGGCTGCGTGTTGTACGAAATGCTGGCGGGGGAGCCCCCGTACATGGGACCGACGGCACCGGCGATTGTGGCGAAGAAGCTGAGCGAGCCCACACCGCGGATCTCGGTCGTGCGCGAGTTGGTACCGGAAGCCGTGGAACACGCGCTGGTCAGGGCGTTGGCCAAGACAGCGGCGGATCGGTTTGCGACGGCCGCACAGTTCTCTGAAGCGCTGTACGCCGTCGGGCCAGCCACGCCTCCCGCGATGCGGCCCCTGCGCGCCGCCGTGGGCCGGCAGCGCTGGCTTGCTCCGGGCGTCCTAGCCGCCGCGCTGCTCGTCGTGATCGCGGTGGTGCTCGTTCGCATGATGGTATCCAGGCCGATCACCATCACCACGTCGAACATCCGCCAGGTGACGAGCGAGCCGGGCCTCGAGTTCCAACCGGCGGTCTCGCCGGACGGCGAGGAGGTGGCGTACGTCGTGGGTCCCATCGGGGGGCCGCGCATCGTCATGCGGAGCGCCATCGACGTTGGCAGCAGCGGTGCATCGTTCCCTGGCGGGGAGGCGAGCGGAAGCCACTGGCTCCCGGCGTGGACTGCTGACGGTGCGTCCCTCC
>JBDHAB010000098.1:0-5031 GCA_039588295.1 Gemmatimonadota bacterium | reverse complement strand
CACTCGCGGAGTGCCGACGCCACGAGGAAGTGACGCTGTGGTTCGAGCACGACCTCTACGATCAGCTTCAGGTGATCCAACTGCTCGACTGGTTTGCTCGGCACCAGATCGGAGCCGCCCGACTGAGCATGGTCTACAGTGGCGACGGATCGTGGCGCCCGGCGGCTGACTGCCGCCGCGGCCACTCCACAGGAGCGCTAAGGCTATTGTCGTCGCAGGATGTAGTTGTTGCGCAGGTCGTCCGTGAGGACCATGGTGCCGCCGTTGACTTCGCCAACGAAGGTGAACCCCGCCGCGAGATCGTCCCCGAGGCGAATCGTGATTCGACTGCTCAGGCGGTACCCGCAGTTGTCCGGACTGGTCACGTTCTCGGTGTCGAAGAGGAAGTCGCAGGCGCGCCATCCGTCGCCAACCTCCGCCGGACCGAGTTCAAACCGCATCTCGTTCCAGACCTCGGTCACGTTGGGGGTTCCCACCGCGACGGCATAGGTCACCTCGCCCGGGACCGTCGCTCCATTCACCGATTGCACGAGCCAGGTGCCCACGACGTCCTCCGGGGCAAGTGAGTCGCCGCACGCGACCAGTGCGACCACGCCAAGGGCGATCAGGAACCACCGTGACATCATCCTCTCCCGAGTTCGTGAATCCTGCTTAAAGGGCGCCAGTGGATCCAGGCGCGTCAAGGGAACACCGTCCTGTCGAAATGGGGTTCCCGCTGCGTACGGCACCCTAGCCGTCCCGTGGAGCCACACGCATACTTGCTCGGGAACTTCTGTCGGTGGCTCCACTTGAAGATTGCCTTCATCGGTACGCACGGCGTCGGGAAGACTACCCTCTGCTTCGATCTGGCATCTCGGCTCAAGCGGCTCGACCTGGCTGTAGACGTGGTCAAGGAGGTCGCCCGCGGCTGCCCGCTGCCAATCAATCAGGACACGACACTGGCGGCGCAGGCCTGGATTCTCCACAGTCAGATCGCCCACGAAATCGCCGCGGAAGACCAGTACGAAGCGGTCATCTGCGACCGATCGGTGCTGGACAACTACGCCTACCTGGTGCACAGCGTCGGCCGCCGGCCGGAATACGACGCGCTGGTGGGTGCATGGGTGCGATCCTACGGCGGTCTGTTCAAGGTACCGGTACTCCACGCCCCGTCGTTCGACGGTACCCGGGACGTGAGCGGCAGTTTCCAGCTGGAGATCGATGGTGTCATCGACGAGCTCCTTGACGCGTTTGCCGTTCCCTGCCACCTGCTCGATCCGGACGACCGTCCCGGCTGGGGGGATGCGGTCCTGACGGTCATGGGTCTGCCACTCAAGCCACCCCAAATCGACCTGTTCCCCACGGGCGCCTGAGTCGGCGGCCGGCCTGCGCCAGACGGCACCCCCTTGCGGCCCTCATCGAGACGGGTAGTTTCTCTCCCCCCGCCTCGCAGGGGAGGGCGATGTCCAGGATGGGACGCTACTTGTTGGCCCTGAGTGGTTTGCTCGTGTTGTACGGAGCCGAGCGGTATTCGGCGCTGACGCAGGAAGAGACCGCCTACGTGTATCATCCGGAGACCGATGACGTCTACACGGTCGTCTTCGGTGCAGCGCCCGACCGGCTGTTCAAGAAGCAGCTCCTGTTGCCCTTCCACACCCTCTCCCGGGAGATCAAGATCACCGAGGCACGCGGCTCCATGCACCGCTACCTGCGCGACAAGGCTGCGGCGGACACGCGGTTCAGTCCCGGGCGGTCGCCCGTCTCGATCGAGTCGGTGACGGCGCAGGTGGGGCGCTGGGCGAGTACGTCGCTCGACTCCGTCCGAGCGTTCGGGTACCGCTGGGACTTTCCGGATTTGGCATGGGTGCCGCGGCGCGATGTCGCGCCGCGTGAACTCATGCCGCTCGCGCTGGCGGCGATTCTGCCGACCGAGTCCGCGACGTGGTTCTGGGAGGACGTGTATACGGTGGACGCGGTGGTGGTCGAGGAGTACTTCCAGATCTTTGCCCGCACGGCCGGTTCGGCTCCGACCACGGTTCGCACGCTCGAGAAGGCAATCATGATCCGTGGCCAGGCGGCCGAATACCTGGAGCGGGTGCTGTTCGGCGGGTCGCCGCTCGAGCACTGAACCGAACCGCAGGTTCCCTTTCTCTGATTGCGTGTGCGGGCTGCGACGTACGCCGCCTCTGGCGTGCAGCTGACGTCAGGGTGGCGTTGGTTTGGCGATACCCGCCATCTTTGGTCCGTGATCGCTCAACCCGTCAGGCCAACCGACCGTCTTCGAAGGCCGCCGAGTGCCGGAACGCGCTAAGGTAGCCGGCCTCCGATACGTCACGGACGATCGGCCCGGCATTCGCCGCATGCGAGCCGGTCGGGGGTTCAGCTACATCGGTCTCGATGGCAAGCCGATCCGCGATCGCGAGGAACGCAGGCGGATCAAGGCTCTGGTGATCCCGCCGGCATGGACCGACGTGTGGATCTGCCCGATCCCGAACGGACACATCCAGGCGACGGGGCGCGACGCAAAGGGCCGCAAGCAATACCGCTATCACCGTCGCTATCGCGAGGTCCGCGACGAGACCAAGTTCGACCGCATGCTCCCATTCAGCGAAGTGCTCCCTGCCATCCGTCTTCGGGTTGAGCGCGACCTGTCTCGTGACGGTCTGCCGCGCGAGAAGGTGCTAGCCACCGTCGTGCGGCTCCTCGAGAAGACGCTGATCCGGATTGGCAGCGACGTGTATGCCAAGGAGAACCAGTCGTACGGCCTCACCACGATGCGCCAGCGCCACGTTGAGGTCACAGGTTCCAGGCTGCGCTTCGAGTTTCGCGGGAAGAGCGGCGTGCTGCAGGCCGTCGCGATCACCGATCGGCGGGTCGCGAGCATCGTGCAGCACTGTCAAACGTTACCGGGACAGGAGCTGTTTCAGTACCTGGATGAGGATGGCCGACGCCAGGATGTGGATTCCGGTGATATCAACGACTACTTGCGAGAGATCACCGGCGAGGACTTCACGGCCAAGGATTTCCGCACGTGGGCAGGGACGATCTACGCTGCCACGGCGCTGCGCGACATGGGCCCGGGAGAGACACAGCGGGAAACGACCTCCAACATCGTCCGGGCGATCGACCTCGTGGCCAAGCGACTCGGGAACACGCGAGCGGTGAGCCGCAAGTACTACGTGCATCCGCGAGTGATCGAGGCCTACCAGAAGGGGATCGTTGCCCCCACCCCACCCCCACCCCGCAGCAAGAAGCGCAGGGGTCGCAAGGGCAAGCTGCGCCAGGACGAAGTTGCGGTGCTGGGACTGCTGCACCTCGAGCGCAAGCGTGCGTCGTAGTCCAACCGGGTCCGTGAACCACCTACCACCCACGACTTACCTAACGGCCCGCTCGGTGGGCACGCTTCTTCCCGTCCGCCGCATCCCCAACCCTTCTCCCGTATCGCTTCTCCCTTATCCCAATTTGCCATCCCCTAGCACCTCACTCCCGCTTGCACCGGCCGCCTGTGATTCCTAGCTTGGAATTGCGTCGGGCCTCCTCAGGTGAGGCCGCAGTGATGAAGGGCCAGAGCGAAGCGAGATGCGTATCGCGCCCGACGTGACGGCCCCGCGGGAGGCGAGCAACGCGGGGCCGTTTGTCGTGGTGTAGCGTCCCACCTCAGGGGAATCCATGAGCCCGAGCCTCGTCCTGTTCGTTCTTTCATTTCCTGTGATCGGCGTCGGCCTCCTCAAATACCGCAGCGACTATCGGCGATACGGCCATAGCACCACGCTGGGCGTTGTCGCGGTGCTCATAGCATGGGTTCTCCCACACTGCGTACTGGGATACGCCGTCCCGATGGTCCTCATTCCGAAAACCGTTCAACAGGTTGTGGGCTTTGCGCTGATGGCACTGGGGCTCGGACTCTGCGTGATCGCAATGAGCCGCTTCGGATCGACCAAGATAGTCGTCGGGGCGGATGTGAGCCGGCTCGAGACTGGCGGGCTCTATCGCTTCAGCCGAAACCCGCAGTACACGGGCTACGCGTTGTTTCCGCTTGGGTATGCGCTGACCGGCACCTCGGTCATGGCGTACGTCGGCGTGGGTCTGATCTGGGTGCTCATACATTTCACGGCGCTGGTCGAGGAGGAGCACTTGGAGCGGACGTTTGGGGAGGAGTACCGGGAGTACCAGAAGAGGACGCGGAGATATCTGTAGGCGATAAGCGATAGGCGAAAAGGGAGAAGGGAGAAGGGAGGACGGAAGGGAAGAGTCAGTACTCTCCGGCGCTCACGGGTGGGCTTCTTCCGGCGGCGAGGGGAGGGCGGCGTGGTGCGCGGTGGCGGCGAGGCGGTCTGCGAGTTCCTCCAGCTGAGGCCGGTAGTGGCGCGCCAGTCTCTTCGGAATGAGCGTGGCCGTAAGGATCGCTCCGGCAAACGCGCCGGGAAGGGCAATACCCAACAGGGCTTGCTCCGGCAGGCCCAACCCGAACACCAGCCCGAGGCCGACCAGCACCCCTCCGGCCGCTCCCCACGCCGGCGCGAAGATCGAAGCGCCCCGAAGCTCGATGTGTTCCTCAACGTGTACCCGTGTCATCCCGAACGAGGTGGCGAGTGTGATGCGAACGTCACGCCCCACAAAACCCGGCTTTAAGCCACTCCAATTGAGCGACTTCCCCACGGTCGACACCGTCCCCACGAAGCCCAGGGTCCGCTGGATCTCCGCCACCATCGCCTCGTAGACGGACGCGGGCACCTCGCCTGCAATCGCACGCTCGATGACGAGCCGTCCCTTGCGGAACACGGTCGGCTCACGGCCGGATTCCCGGACGACCTCTCGATCGAAGCCAGGCTGCCGCTCGAGGTCTCGCATTGCCTCGCGCACCCTCGCCGGTGGAATCCCGACCTGCGCGGCCACCTGTTCCACCCCGCCGATCGAGAGCGCACCACCTTCGGTGAGCTGTTCCGTATCCAGCGCCGCCGCGCGGCCAAGCACCGCATCGACCTCCGCGTCAGGGAGCTTGAGACTTCCCGGCGAGGTGGCGGTCAACGCCGCAGCGAACTCGATCGGCGA
>JBDHAB010000097.1:0-5357 GCA_039588295.1 Gemmatimonadota bacterium | reverse complement strand
CCACGCTGGTTGTCATCGCCAGATTCTGGAGGACAAGCGATTCTCCCGTGAACACGTAGCCGGTCGTTACGGCAGAAGCATCGATAACAATCTGGCCAGCAGCAGTCCCGTTGCCTTGCCCGATGATTTCGATGTTCTTGCCTCCGCCGAGTAACCGGTTCGCATCGGAGATCGTGAACGCGGGCGTGTTGAGTGCGGTCTCGTGCGAACGAATAAGGATACGGATTCGTCGGGGCAGCGTGGCGGAGTTTGCATTGATGTAGGCAAAGAGCGCGTCGAGTCCGGTTGTCCCGTTGAAGTCCCCCCACACGGTCGTGCCGTCACCAACGATAAAGTCGACGGTATCCAGCGAGCGCATGCTCTTCGTCGACACGGCGCCGGCTGGAAGCGTCCCGCCGCCCGGTGCTGGAAACACGCGGCTGAACCAATCCCAATCGCCGCCTACGTCTTCGCCCTTGATGTCCTGGATCTGCCTGCCGAGCGCACGGAGCACGGGGTAGACGGCGTTGACCCCGGTCGTGGCGCGCGTGGTGGTGCGATCAAAATCGCCGAACGCGCCAGCTGCATCCTGCGTTGCTCCCTGGAATGGAGCTGCGCCCTCGAAGACGAACGTGCGCACATCCGTGATCTCGCTGACCGTGATGGGCCCGGGGCTTACCCACGCAACATCAGCAAGTGGGATGTACTCGGCGCCGAGCGAAGCCGGCGAAACGGCGATGCCTAGCTCGTAGTTGGGGAGATGGCGCGTGTCGACGGCCGCGATGAACTCGGCGTTGGTGCTGGGGTTCCAGAAGGCGCGGTTATCGTTGGTGCCATCGGCGAACACGAAGCGCATCTGCAGCCGGTACGTGTTATCCGGCTGCGCGGTGAAGTCGAAGGTCTGGGTCGCGTTGCCCTCGAGATTGGCCGCATCGTCGTGATCGCCGATGAGCTGGCCGTGCCGAACGGTGGTGCCACCGAGGTTCTCGCCACCGAGGGCTTGGCCGAAGGGCGGGGTGCCCGCGCCGCTCGGGTCGAGGCGCACGCGGATGGTCGTGTCGGGGACCGCCGCGGGCTCGACCGCGAAGCCCTGGATCACGTAGTTGGCCGCATCTTCGCCGAGGATCACCGACCGGTTCCAGCGCCGGGTCTCGCCGAGCACCAGAAAGCTCATCGCCGTGAGGTCCGGGATGTCCACGCGCTCTTGGGGGGTCCATCTGACCACTCTCATTTTTCGTGTTCCTCCAAGTAGCAAATCGCTTTACGCAGCATTTCCACTATCCTCTCTCAGAGCCTCGTGGAGAGATCCACCCGCACCCCAGCCGCACGGATCTGGTCCAGCAGGCAACGTGCTGCCAGGAGCGGATCGGCCAGATAGGCGTAGAAGTCCTCTGCGTCACGGCGTGTTTCGTTTTCCGCCAGATAGTGCGCCGACCAGCCCGTGTAGTCCACGATCACGGGCGTGCCCGCAGCACCTGGCGAGGTGCCCAGCGTTATCGTACTGCCGGCCACCGAGCCGCCGGGCAGGAAATAGTTGGTGAGCCCATCGCGGAATCCACGGCGCGCGGTCTCCGTGTCGTCGAACACGCCGACAACGGCCGTGCCCGTCCCACTCGCGGGCCACGTGAATGTTCGACCACCGAGTAACTGGCTGGGGATCGCGCCCAGCTCGGTGAGTGTGTCGCTAAGCGCCGGCTCGATAACCGTGTTGTTCACGTCGACACTGTTGGCCCCCGTAGTGAGCTGTTGCTCGCCGCTGTTGAGCACGAAGCGGCCCCGTAGCGTCGTCGACAGCGCGATATCGATTGCGACGAAGACCACCCAGGGGTCGGTGATCAGGCGTTCGCCGACCGCGTAGTTGCCTGCCCCGAGCAGGGCCGTGAGCGCCTTCTCGAAAGCGTCGATGGTCTGCTTGGGTAGGTACGCGACGGCCTTGATGATCGCGCGCCACTGGGCGTCGGTGATCCCCGGGCATTTCTTGAGCCCGAGGTTACGGCCGATCACGTCGAGGTCGGTCCCGATGGCCGTGTCTACGAAGAACCCGCGGCGCGTGTGGTCGAGCGCGCTCTGGTTGCCCCCCAGATCGAAGACCAGTGTGCTGATCGGGTGGAGCTTGGCCGCAGTGCCCTCGAGCCCGCGCGAGAGCCCCGTGAAGCGAAAGTTGCCGGGGCCGTCAACGCGGCCCGTGGCCTCGATGATCTCCCCGCCCACGAGCAGCTTGGCGTCCCCCGTACCATCCGCTGTCTCGCCGAAGCCGAGCGTGCTCTCGACCTTCATGTGCAACGTGTCGGTCTCTTCCAGGATTCCGACCAGGCGGGTCATCCGCATGCCCGCAATGCGATCGTCCTCCCCGTGAACAGCGTCGAGGACAGCCTGCAGCAGCCCAGACTCACTGGGCGCCGTGGAGCTAGTGCCCCCGAGGGTGCCTTTCGAGTCGAATAGGACGAGCAGGCTCATGAATCACAGCCTGTAGACGCGCAGGTCGAGGATATCCCATGTGGATGGTGCGGCTGATCCGCCAGACGACTGGATCGATAGCCCCCATCGATCGCAGGACAAGCTATTCCACGTCGCCCCCAAGGCGAGCCCATCACCGTAAGCCGCTGCACTTTGGCGGTCGGTGCCCGTCCGGTGCACGCGCACGTTGTGCGCACCCGCGGCAGAGACTGAAAACGATCTACCTGAGACTTCTGGAGGAGCCCCCGAGGGCTTGCGGCCCAGAATCGTGGTTCTAGATCCGCCGTGAGCGTTGCCGGCCCCCACGCCGGTCCCCGGCACAGTCAGCGTCCCGTTCTCGACTTTGGCTGCCCATTCTGCCGTGCCGTGCGGGAAATGCGCTAGTCCATGGTAGCTACCTGCTGCGCCCCCGTCAGTGCAGAACGCGATCCCGGCGTACCCGCCGCCGCCGTCGACAATGTCGTGCGTCTCGATGTCGATGATCAGATCACGCCGTTCGTCCGGGAACACAATGGGCGCCGTGGCCAGGATGACGGCGTTGACGCCGTTGGTGCCGCCGCCCGTCACGCGTAGCGCGTTGCCCCACTCACCGAAGTTTTGAATCGATAACGACATTGACGGCGTGGTGCCCGCAATGAGAATCGCTGAGCCATCGAACTGCGTAGTGTCCGTTCTGTTCCATTCGAAAACTAGCTCACCGCCCGCGCCTGCGACGCCGCCTGCTGCTGCTCCTGCTGAAAGCACCATCGTTTGCTCCTATACGATTACGTGGTAGGCGCCCTGATAGAACCCGTCACCAGCTCCACCAGGTAGCTGCACATCGGCCGGCGTTGTGGACACGCACACGGCTAGACCCAGCGCCAGGGGCAGACCCCAAACACCCAGGTCAATGCTCGCGAATCCGCCCGCGACGCGCGCACGGAGCACGGGCAGATCGTTGTTGACCGCGGCCGTAGCCTTGTCGACGATCATCAGCCATCGATCAGCGACTACCGTTGCGTCGAGGATCACGTCGACTTTGAACAGCTTCGGCGTGCCGGCCACGATGAGCTTGCTGTCGACGGCGCTGGCGTCCGTCGTGAACCACGTAAGCAAGTCGCCCTGGATCTCGGGGTCGAGGGCCATGCCCTGTACCTCGCGAGCAGAGGCGTCGGCGAAGCTCTTGATCTCGTCGCCAGAGTCATCGATGTCGCGCGTTACGCTTGATGCAGTTGCTACCATGCTCGCTCCTACAATCCTGTTGTCGGGTTGGTTAGTAGCCGTGGCCCGGTGACCCACGGTGCGGCGAACCCGATGCGCACGCGATGCGTCTTCACCTCTTCGGAGAACAGTCGGTACTCGAGCACATTGACCAGGATATTGGACTCGCCACCATCGGTCGTGACACGCAAACTGTAAAAACCATCGGCCAAGGCGGGCGTGCCGGTGAAGACCCGGTTGCGCTCCAGATCCAGCTCGGCGTCGAACACGTAGCAGGTGCCGACGACGGCGAGACCTTTGAGCACCTCGATCGTGATGGGGTCGAAGAAGTTTTCGCCGACGACCTTGATTACATCACCGCCACGGCGCGCGACAATCGCGGGCGAGATGGCGGATAGAACAGGTGGCGGCAGCGTGAGGCCCGTGCCCCACGGTGTGCTCTCGCCCCACTTGCCAGAACCCCAGGTCATACGACTACCCAGTTGGTGCCGTCGAAGATGTAGCTGATGATCCCTAACGCAACGGCCGTGCTGAAGCTGGCAACCAGCGTCGAGGTCGCCGGGTTCTCGATGTTGTTGCCGTTGCCGTCGATCGTGATGCCCGTAATGTCCGTCGACACATTCTTGGCCGCCCACCGCTCGCCCTTTGTGGGCGTTGCAGGGGCGTTGACGGTGAAGGTGCCGCCAGTCGGATCGTAGAGCACGAGCGCGCCGTGCGTCGCCGTGACAGGCCCCGCCACCTGCACGACCGTCGGCTCCGGCAGCAGATTGAGGCGCACCGTGCGGATTGACTCCTCGCGCGAGGTCGCCCACCCCCGCGCGCTATCCTGCTGGATGGTCTCGCCGGCCGCTGGTACCAGCCAGTTGAAAGGTACCTCGAAGCGGACGCCGATCTCCTCGACATCCGAGTCATCGAGATCAGTGGCGCCAGCGTCGAGGTAGGTATCGAGCTGGACGAGATAGCCGCCGGGGATATCGGGTGTGATCTGCGTGGTTGGCGCCGTTCCGCTGGTGAGCGAGGCCGAGCTGCCGATGGGCTTGTCTTTGAGTGTCCAGCGATGGGCAAGCACGCCCGTGTCATCGAAGTTGCTGAGAGTGAACGCGGTGCCGATGAACGAGTTGTCGCGGTCCACCGAACCGTTGACCACCGGGTTGGTCCCGTCGTCGATGACTATGTCTGCGCTCATCGGTGGCTCTCCTACGTCAACGTGATGCTCGCGCTCGTGATGCGCGCAACCTGGTTATCCAGGATCACTTGGTTCGTGGGCGGGCTCGAGCCCGTCAGCGTGATGATGTTGAAGTCGAACATTCCGTCGACGGCCATTGCGCGCTCGATGATCTCCGCGACGATCACGTCCTCGCCGATGTCCAGGGCGTTGATGTACGTCTGAATGGCGCTCACCACCTCGACGCCCACGGCCGCTGGATCAAAGTCGCCCGATACGCTGATCGAGCCGTCGATGGCCTGGAAGACCACGGCCGGGGGCCGCACGAACACGATAATGCCGGCGGCGCGAACACCTGGCCGCGTGAGCGGGGTAGCCGGATCGCCGTCGATCACGCGCTGCGTCTCCTGGATGAGACCCGTGTAGTAGCGATAGTTGGCGCGCAGGGAGTCGCCGGCCGCGAGCCCGCCCGCGAGTGGGAAGCCGCCCGAAGCAAGAATGTCGATCTGCCCGCTAGCAGGGTTGAGCACGTAGTCGGTGTCGCGCGTGAGGGCCA
>JBDHAB010000096.1:0-5359 GCA_039588295.1 Gemmatimonadota bacterium | reverse complement strand
TCACGGCGTGCATGCGGAAGCTGCTGGTGATTGCCAACGCGATGGTGCGGTCGAACACCCGCTGGCTGGAGCACCGCGCAGTCGCTGCTTGACTTTCAAGACAGTTGCTAACGGCTAGCCGGTGTGCTGTGGGCGTGATTACTGCTCATACACAAACATTGGTTCTGTGGCCGCGGAACGGAAGCCGTCAATCCTCTGATCCTGGCTGCGGGAGCGTCCGGTAGCTCCAGCGGTGTGCCAGCTGACGGCTTGCGCAGCCGCAACACGCCACCTCTACTCGTTGCCCGCGCGAAGATCCCCCCGGAGAACGGTCCCCCCCGGCCGCTACTTCGGCAGCCGCAACTTGAGGCCAATGCTCCGGGGCGACACGGTCACGGCCAGCCCCGCGCCGAGCGGCACCTCGGCCCATCGCTCGCGAGCAACGAGCCGTGCTAGGATGTTGAACACGATGGCGCCTGCCGCGGCGCCGATGAGCGGCTCCGGCGTCTCACTCTGACACTCCGGATCATTCGCGGCGTCGGCGGCGCACTTCACCGATTCTTCCGTGAGCGCAGGAACCAACACGGCGCCGAGCACCGCACCGGCGATCGGACCGCCGATGGTGAGCAGCGGATCGTGGCCGCGACTGATCTCCAGTCGCTCGATCTCTCTGAGCGGGAGCCGGAGTCTCGGATGGGCGCTGTCTACTGCGAGCACGAGGTGGCGGTCAGCGAGGACCACGAGCTTCCCGACCCACACGGCGGTGTCGGGCAGCAGCATCCAGGCCCGCATCCGCGCGTTGGGCTTCAAAGGCGGGTGCGTCTGCGCCGTGAGTGTACTGAAGGTCGCGAGGAGCAACAGCGGCAGGGCCGTCAGGCCGGCGCGTCTGGAAGGTGAGGTGGTCCCGGCATGGCTATTCGTGACACTGCATTGCATTCGGTTCAGTCTCACAACTGTGAAACCCCCGATACTCGGTCCATTCTTGGTAGTAGTCAAACACGAGCTTGCGCACCCGGGGGACAGCACAGGGAAAGATCCTGTTAGTCACGACTCGGCTCGATACGATAGCGCACCACGTACTCCTCGTCGAACTCGCCGCGCTGCACACCCCAGACCTGCATTCCCCGCCGGACATGGAGGGAGGTGTTTGCCGGGAGCACCACCGTGCCGAGGAAGTCCCCCTCGGGAGTGATCACGTCGAAGGTGGGTGGCTCGCGCCACGCGTAGAGGGGTCGTTCATCGCCTGCGGCGCGCGGCGCAACATCGTGCTTGACTGCCTGGCTGTAGCGATTGACCCAGATACGTCCATCCTCGTCTACCGAGAGCGCGCGGTACGCCGGCTTCTCACGCGGAATGGGACCGAACTTCTCGGCACTCGGCCGGCGGGCAAAGAACTCAGCCCACGCTTCCCACTGGCTCCGCTCGTCTCGACTGGCTCTCACGGGCTCGTAGCTACGCTCGATGCGACGGACGGAACTGTCGGGGAGCTGGAGGTCAAAGGTGTAGCGCGAGTTGTGGCCCACGATCAGATACCCCTGTGGGCTCCAGGTGTAGCACAGCTCCTCGACGAATGGACCCCGGTATCCCTCGGCCGTTGCAAGCACGAACGCCCGAGCAGGCTCCTCGATGGGCAAGGGAACCGAGTCTACGATCTGCCCGGAGGGTGATACTCTGACGAGAGTGTACGCGAGCGGTCCGGAGACCACGATCGGGCCGGCCGGGTCGAACCGTCGCGCGACCTGGCCACCCCGACGGCTCGCGTCGATGGTCCGGACGTAGAAGTTGCCGGCCGTGTCGACGAAGAACACGTTGGCGCCGTAGAGCCCACTGGGTACGTGGTGGTCCTCAACGTACCGACCTGCGGAATCGTATACGGCGATCCGGACGTTGCGCGGGTCCCAGATCGCCAGTTGGCCGTTGGCCAGAACCCGCATGCCGAGGACGCGCCGGTACTCGCCCGGGCCGGCTCCCTCGCGTCCGACGTCCTTCACGTAGGTGCCGGACGGATCATACTGGCGAATGACCGGCACATGGCCGTCGTACACGAAGATCATGCCGTCGTGCCCGACCGCGAGCGAGCCCACGCTTCCCAGCAGGTACTCGTCCTGCCCTTCCAGGACGCCGATACGGATCTCCTCCACGAGTTGGACGTCCTCGCCCCATGCGGGCGGGTTGTCCGCCCTTACGACGAGGGTGTCTTGGGCGACGGCGGCCCTGACACAGAAGCACGCCGCGGTGAGAATCGCTGCCGTTCCCACGGAGCTTTCGCAGCGCATGGTTGTTCTCCTACGGGTTCAAGGGCACCACCACCATCTCACGGCTTCATCAGCTGCCGAGTCGACGCGGGAGATGTGTGGTGTGTCCCGCGGTGGTTGAGACTCGCTGCAGGCAAGACCTGCAAGGCAGGGGCAGGCCAGAGCAAAGCCGATAAAGGTGAACCGGTGCATCGCGCTACATCGTCTCGAGCTCCGGCCTCCACACGCTGAAGCGAAGCAACCCCGGCTCGTCCTCTTCGAGACCGTAGAGGAACCCGTTGGGCAGTATTCGGCCGATTGCACCGTCGAAACGCTGGGTCGCGTACAACCGCCCGGACGGCATTTCGATCACGTCAATGATCGTGTCCACGAGGCGTGCGTAGTCGCCCTCTGACGCTTGCTCCCAGTCGGGGTCTGCGACGGTGATGCACACCCAGAGCTTCCCCTGTCCATCTGAGTACAGCCCGCTGATCCTCGGCTTGTATCTACGAGGGGTGCGTGGCCGCCGTCGCTCGCGAGATATCGGTTCCATCGACCAGGGTGGAAACCAATCGACCTTCCGGACAAACCGGTGCTTGAACGTGCCAGTGGTATCCCAAACCTCGATGACGTATCCGTAGTTCACTTGAGCGGCGAACACGTCACCGTCGGGGCTGAGAGCGAGCATGTACTGCAGCGAGTCGAGGTCCCGGGTGGAAATGGTTCTCCCAAAGAACCGCACCTCGGCATAGGTCTCGTCCAACAGCCCCAGCGCTGGGTGGGACTGCCGGTAGTTGTTGAACAGCACGCGTCCGTCATCGAGAGCGAGATAGCGGAAGCCCTGCACACCATTCGGCAGCTGGCGACCACGGACGAAGTCCCCGGTCGGAGAGAACAGTGTGAGCCTCATGGCATCCAACACCAGCAGTGAGTCGCCCGGTGTGATTACGACGTGCCGGACTCTTCCGAGTTCGCCCGGCCCGCGGCCGCTACGGCCAATCGTGCCCGCAAAGCTCCCGCTCGGGTCGTAAACGGCTACCTCGCCCGTGACACCGAGTGGTGCGATGAAAAACCGGTCGTGGCTGTCCATGGCGAGCTTGGACGAACGCATGATGGAGACCTCGTCCTCCATACGGCCCAGCGTCGCGACGTGGCGGAGACTGATGGTGCAGTTCTCACAGGCCGCCACCGGCGGGATCTCACGCTCGACTCTCGTCTCAGGTTCCTGCCCGGTCGCTCCGGATGCCGCAAAGAACAGCACGGGGCAAATCCACAAACCAGGTCGGGCTTGATGAGGCGAACTCTGTTGGACCTCGGAAGATCGGATCACGTATTCCTCCGGGCGTCGACGGATTCGTCTGACGGTCAGCGGTTGAGCTGCGCGCGCCAGAGTGCGTGTGTGGCTTCTACTCTTCCTTGACGAGCCGGTACATCCTCACTTGCTGTACGTCCATCTCATCGTCCCAGATTCCAAGTACGAAGTCTGATCCGATGTGGCTCACCCGGCCATCCGCCGGAGTATCCACGTTTCCGAGGAACTGCCCTTCGGGATCGAACACTGCCCAACTCGGCTGCTCACCTCGGCGCTTGTACTCGGCAACCCAGAGATTGCCCTCGTCATCAACGAGGAATTGGCGGTATGCCGGCATGGTCTCGGGAAGTGGCATGTTGGCGCGCCATTGACGAAATGGATCTGGCGCTCTACTGCTCCCCTCCAGAACGCTCCGCCGATAGTCTTCAGCAATATCGGCCGTGATGGGCCGATTCGTGACGGCTCGACGAGTTATCCCGGTGAGCGTTCCCGCCGGCGAGTAGCGTTCGGTCTCCCACGCATCGCTGGCTCCGTAGTACCATCGGTCCGCGGCCGCTGCCACCACGGGAGACCGCCCGTAAGGGAGCGCCACGAATCTCGATCGGCCACCAACCGTGGCAATCTGCCGCTCGTGTCCGGGGAGCCGGACGAGTGTATCAATGATCTCACCGCTTGCCGCAAAGCGCCCGTAGAGAAAGGTGTCGCGGGAGTAGCCTTCTCGCATCTCGCGTCCCGGTCCGATCGCACTGGTATACGCCAGAAAGGAGCCATCCGAGAACGGCCCAACCGGGAGCGGAGGGCCGCCGCTCGGTAGCTGCGCAAGCGTGAACGTTCTCCCGAACTCCCCACGTGCGCTCAGCACTGTCAGGCGGGTGAGACCGAAGTCGAAGACGACCAGGGAATCCCGACCGGCGCGCCACATCATACCCATCATCCGGAACTCGCCGGGGCCTTCGCCCTCGCGCCCAACGGCACGCAAGAACACCCCCGTCGAGTCGTAGAAGCGAAGCTCGTGCGTCCCCGAGTTCGCGACGACGATCTCCCCGCCACGGAGCTGGCGGGCCGCAACAGCCTGGAACAGTTGGTACTCCTCGGGTCCCTCGAGGACGCCAATTGTGAGGACCGGCTCGTCCGACAGGCGCCAACCCTCCCCCTCGGCCCACGCGGCGGAGATGTTCTCGACGATCGTGATTCCCGCGCTGTCACGGACCACCATCGATCCCGACTCGCCCGACTCGCCAGCGCACCCGATGCCCAACGCGAGCAGTGCCGCAGGGACTGCGCATCGGCGGGCGGAGTGAAGGCCTTCCTCTAGAGCGGCCATCTCTGTCGACCTCACCGCAAGGATACGACTACGGTAGGGCTCGGCGACTCGGACGGCCAGTATGGAGAAGGGAGACAAACAGTCACCTATCGTTGACCCGGGTCGCGAATCTCCAAGTGTAGGCAGCGCCTGAGCTCTTGTATCGCGATCCGCTCCGCGCCGACGTCAGACCTGGGTGCGCACTCGCGGCACACGCCCCGACGGCGCAATGTGAGGGGCTGAGCGTGATGGGCGCTCACATTCGTTGGCAGGAGATTTTCTGAGACCGCCCTCTAACCGTTCACACCAGGGCTGCGCGCGTGACCAATCGTCGTGGGAGAAGATGCGGACCGCTAAGGGCTGTCCAGCCACACCAACACAGCTTCCTCAGGAACGTTAAGCGGCAGCTTCAGGCGTGTGATGTTTCCAAGAAGTGCCCTCAAGGAGTAACGTCTCAACGCGAGTTCCACGGCACGCGATCCGTTACCACCAGGAGGGCACTCCCATGTTCTACTCCGGCATCGATCAACA
>JBDHAB010000095.1:0-5388 GCA_039588295.1 Gemmatimonadota bacterium | reverse complement strand
GGGGTGGCGTTCGTGCAGCAGCCGGTGGTGCAGCTGCGGGATGCCTCCGGCAATGCGGTGAGTCAGAGTGGGGTGGTGGTGACGGCGGCGATTGCGACGGGTGGGGGCACGTTGGGTGGGGCGCTGACGGCGACGAGCAATGCGAGTGGGGTGGCGACGTTCACGAACTTGATGATCACGGGAACGGTGGGGGCGCGGACCTTGAGCTTCAGTGCGACGGGGCTGACGGGGGCCACGTCGAACGCGATCGACATAACGGCAGGCACTCCCACGAAGTACCTCGTTTCGGTGAGCAATTCTAACCCGGTGGCGGGGACGGACGTGACTGTGACCGCACAGCTCGCGGACGCGAACGACAATCCGGTTGCCACATCTGGCATTGTGGTAACCTGGAGCAGTACCAATGGAGGGACGTTCTCCTCTCCGACGAGCACGACGGACGGCTCAGGCATTGCCACCGTGACGTTCACTACGAGCGCAGCTGCGCCTCCGGTGGTCCATACCGTGACGGCGACTGATGGTTCAAGCCGCACAGGCACGAGTGCCGCGTTCACCACGCAATGATCTCGCAATACTCGGCTATGTGTTCCCAACGGTCTGACTTTGCTACCTTGTGATCCATGATCTGTCCACGCTGTTCCGTCGCTGACATCTCGGACGACACGCACCAGTGTCCGCTGTGCGGTTTCTCACCGTCGGCGAGCGTCATTGTCGAGCAGCCGGTGCTGGACGAGGTTTTCCAAGCAGTACAGCAGGCCCTGGCGGATCGGTTCGATATCGAACGGGTGCTCCGGCTAGGCGAGCGGTCGTTCGTGTACGTCGCGCGGGAGCTACCCGGTGGTCGATCGGTCGCGCTGAAGGTCGTGCCGGTGGCCGAGCTGGTTGACCATGAGATAGCCGGACGGTTCGAGCGACAGGCCGGTCTCGCGGCGGCTCTGAATCACTCGCACATCGTGCCGCTTTATGCATATGGGACGACCCGGGCATTCCTCTGGTATTCGATGGAGTATGTGCGAGGTCACTCGCTGGCTGAGTGGCTCCGCGAGCTCGGGCCGATGCCGCTCGATGTGTGCGTGCGAGTCGCGGAACAGGTCGGGAGTGCGATCGACTACGCCCACCGTCGGGGGGTCGTTCACGGAAACCTGAAGCCAACCAACATCTTCGTTGACGACCGACGCTGGCTCCGCGTGAGCGACTTCGCCGTTGCGGAGGTGTTTGGTCAGCCGATTGGCCCCGGGGGGCGCTCGCGCATGGTGACAAGGCCTGAGTACTTGGCACCGGAGCAGTTCTACGCTCGCTCGGTTGGCGCGAGCGCGGATCAATACGCGCTCGCCGTCATCCTGTACGAGTGCCTCAGCCGTTCGCTGCCGTTCGTGGGTGACTCGTTGGAAGAGGTGGCGCGACTCCACGCAACTGAGCCGCCGCCGAGGCTCTCTGAGGTTCGGCCCGATCTGCCTGTCCATGTGCTCGATGCATTTCAACGGGCGCTGTTCAAGGAGCCCGCTGGTCGGTTCCCCACCGCCCTCGATTTCACCTCTGCTCTGAGTGGGGGATTGCAGCCGCGCTCCACACTGGGCCGATCGTCAGCGCCCCCGGTTACGTCCAGCGTCGATCAGCCTCCGCTGCTTGTGGTCGATGGCAGCCCGTGGCGCTTCACTGTCCGTCGTCTGCTGCTCGGAGTGATGGTGCTCGCGATCCTTGGGATAGCTGCGACTGCCATGCTCGGCCCGGAGTTGGTCTCGCAGTTCATCGCCCGGGCGAAGGACGCTGCAACATCCCTCGTTGGTGGCGGAGACGCCGCTGAAGCGGACCCGCTCCGATGGGAGACGTTCGAGCCTGTAGAGGCGGCGAGGCCGCGCATCACACAGGCAGAGAGCCTCGATGCGGCGCAAGCCCCTGGGACACCCACCCCGCCTCCGGCCAGCCAGCAGTCGCAAGTGACGGCTACTCCTCCTCCCGCCGTGCAGCCGGGACGTTTGTTCGTCAACTCCCGGCCATGGGGTGAACTCTACGTTGACGGACAACGCATTGGGAATACGCCCCAGGTCGGTGTCACCATCACTCCAGGCGTGCACCTGATCCGAGTCGTGCGGGATGGGTTTGAACCATTTGAACGACGGGTTCGTGTTGCCTCCGGCCAGGAAGTTCGGCTCACCGACATTCTACTCGAGCCGCTCGAGCAATGACGGAGTATCGAAGAAGCTGGCTGCTCAGCCTTGCAGCCTGCCTCGCGCTCGCGGGGCCGGCGTCTGCGCAGACCTCCACGCAGCTGGTTGATCGCGCGGTTCAGGCGTATGGCGATCTGGACTTCGGGGATGCGGTGGGGCTGGTTCGACGAGCGCTAGCCGCCAGCGGGGCCAGTGCGCTATCCGTCGAGGATCGGCTCCGCGCCCTCAGCTATCTCGGGGCGGCGGAGTTCTACCGTGGGAACCGAGATTCGGTTCGCTCCGCGTTCCGGTCCCTCGTCGAGCTGGAACCGCGGTTCCAGCTCGACGAGCTGATCTTCCCGCCAGAAGTAGCCTCGCAGTTCGCCATCATCAAGCGTGATACGAAGATCGTCCGGGCCGTGTTGCCACCGGTGGTGCGGATGCGCTCCGGAACCAGTGGCTTCGCTCCGCAGCTCTACACCAGCTCGTTTCATCGTATCGCCGCAAGCATCATTCGTAGCGACGGTGAACCGGTTCGCCTGCTCTACTCCGGAGTGATCGGGGACAGTTTGCAGATCGTGTGGGGTGGGCTGGACTCGGCGGGTGTTGCGGTTGGCGACGGGCGATATTTCTTGACCATCGAATCGAGCGGATCCTCCGGTGCACCCGAGCGCCTCGTGCAAGTCCCGCTCGACATTGTAGCCCGACCGCTCGACACTCTACCACATCCGCCGCCGCCGGCGGACTCGCTCTTTCTGCCGGAGCGAGCACTGTCCGGTCCAGGATTCGAATCGTTGATCGGGGGCCTCGCAGGAGGCATCGGCATCGCGCTGTTGCCGTCGTCCGTAGCTCCCGGCGCCGAGCTCTCTGCCGGTCGGTTGGCGGTCGCAGGCGCCGTGACCGTGGCGGGAGTCGTCGGGTTCTTTAGGCGACGACCGGGACGAATCATCCCCGCAAACGTGGCCGTGAACGAGACGCTCCGGCAGGACTGGCGTGAGCGTGTGGACGCAGTCGTGCGACAGAACATCACTCGCCGGAACGAGCCGATCCTCGAGATCCTCGTCGGCCAGGCCATGTCGGTGGAGCTCTTGGAGCAGTGAGGCCCCTTCGTCGGTACCTCGTGCTCGTGAGTCTGGCGGGCTGTGCCCTGCCGGACGTCATGCACGGCCAGCGCCGGCTGTCCGGCACGGTCGCTGCGCTTGTCGGCTCTGCAACGGTTGGACGCGTGGCCTCGATCAGCAGTGAGCAGCTGAGTGGACCGCTGTTTGGATTGCGAGGGACGCTGCGATTCTGGCGTGTCGAGCTGATCGGCCAATACGCGCAGGGGAACCTCGGTGCCGAGGGTGGCTCCGTCAGCGAGGATCTCGTCGAGGGTGGTCTCACGCTGGCGGTTCGACCGGTACCGCAACTGAGCCTTGGCATTGGTCCGCACGCCCGAAGCTATGTCACCGATGTCAGCACCGAACGCTGGACGTTCTGGGAAGCGCGTGCTCGGTTGGAAACCGACCTTGTTGGCACGTCGGTGCGTAGCTCGCTCGAGGGCTGGTTCGCGCTCTCCGGTGGTGTGAGCACGGCGCTGCCGTTCGGCAATGGCAGAGGCATCGAGGGCGGCGTACGGGTTCGGGTGGCTTCTACGCCGGCCTGGGTGCGCCTAGCGTACCGCGTTGATCGGGGAACACTGAGCAACGACTTGCGCGTCGACACGGTGGAGCAACTCTTCATTCAAGTCGGAATTGGGCGCTGACTCACCGTTGTGCGCGGGCGGCGCGTTTTGCCCGGATCAACCCCTAAGCATGCTGCGCATGACGAAGCCGAGATTTGCGGGTCGTTCGGCCAACCGGCGCATATACCAAGGGAACCAGGCCGTACCGTAGCTGATCAGCACTCGCACAGCGTATCCCTCCGCGGCTAGCCGGGCTTGCTCGGACCGTCGAATGCCGTAGAGCATCTGGATCTCGTACGCCGTTTTCGGAATTCCGGCACCCTCTGCATAATCCTGAACCCGGGCGATGAGATGCGTATCGTGGGTTCCGAGGCCCATCAGCGTACCGTTTCCCTCTGCATTGACGCTGAGCAGGCGCTTGGCGAGTCTCACGAGATTCGCGTCGACATCCGACTTGCAGGGGAATGCCAAATCGGGGGGCTCGTCGTACGCGCCTTTGACCAACCGGATCGCAGGCTTGAGCGGGAGGAGTTCTTCCAGGTCGTCAGCGGTTCGGTAGAGGTAGGACTGGAGACATACTCCGACGTTCGAGTGCTCGGACCGTAGATGGCGGAACACCTCGAGCGTAGCGTCCACGTACGCCGATGCTTCCATATCTACCCACACGAAGCCGCCCGTGGTGTGTGCGTGTCGCACCAACTTGGCCAATTGTTCAGCGCAGAGATCGCGGCCGATGTCCAATCCCAACTGTGTCGGCTTGACCGAGATGTGGGTTGACAGCGCCGCGCGCCGAACGCGGTCCAGCACGTCGAGGTAATGCGTGGTCACTTGCTCCGCCTGGCCGCGCTCCGTGATCGCCTCACCGAGCAGGGTAAGCACGCTCGAGATGTCGGTCCGCTTGAGCTCCTCCGCTGCCGCAAGAGCGGCTTCCGCAGTCTCACCCGGCATGAAGCGGCGGACAGCGCGACGAGCGAACGCTCGGCCGGCAACTCTCGTCGCCAACCAGCTGTTCTGCGATCCCTTGAGGAGTAGGCTACGCATCACGCTCATCGTGATCATCCTCGTCCGTGCATGATCGACTCGTGCCGTCACCGCTATGGTAACCGAGCACTGAGATCAGGGCAACGCGCCGAGCTCCTGCTCCTTCATGTACAAGGAAGGCCCACGCTCGGGGTCCCCGAGGGCTGGAGCCGCTACGGGGTTACCGTTGCGGCCGCGGGGAGCCGCCCGGCCAAGAGTTCCGCCACTGGGCGGGTCGTCTGGATCCGGACGAGCACGATGCGCAGTACCGCTGTCATTGGGGCCGCGAGCAACATGCCGGGGATACCCCACAGGAGTCCCCAGAACATGAGCGCGAGCAGGATCGTCACGGGGTGCAGCTCCAGGCCCTCTCCCATGACCATGGGTTCGACACCGTTTCCCACGACGATCTGTACGAGGCCCGGGAGCAGCAGCACTCCGAGCACCGGCCAGAGCGAATCGTACTGCACCAGCGCAATGGGCAGTGGGAGAAGCGTGGCGACGATCGAGCCGATGGAGGGCACGAAGTTCAGGAGAAACGCGGTGATTCCGAACACC
>JBDHAB010000094.1:0-5744 GCA_039588295.1 Gemmatimonadota bacterium | reverse complement strand
GCAGAAACCGGGACACCACCTGCCACGTGACGTCAATGACCATGACGCCCATGAGCAGCACGAGCAGCGACGCCAACGTCCGCTCGACGTGGTCGACGACCCGTGTCAGGAGAAGCGAAAGGCCCGTTGTTGCCTTCACGGGATGCGTGCGATCTCGCTCAAGAGATCGTTCATGAGCGTCCCGCGGTAGCTCTCGAACAACGGCTGTACGGCACGGCGGAACGCCACTTTGTCGGGTTCGATGACCTCCACGCCGGCCGCGCGGATCTGCGCCAAGGCATGCGCCGACGCCTCTCGATCACCGAGGACGCTACGGCGTCTTCCAGCCAGCGTCGCTCTTCACTCGAGAGACGTGCCCACACATGGGTGCTGATCAGCAGCACATCGGGGACCCAGGTGTGCTCATCCCGCGTGTAGTACGGGCTCACCTCATAGTGCCGCGAGAGGAAGAAACTCGGCAGGTTGTTCTCTGCGCCGTCCACCACGCCCTGCTGTAGCGCCGAGTACAGCTCCCCCCAGTCGATTGGGGTTGCGGAGCCACCGAGCGCTCGCACCATCCGAGTGGACGTGATGCTCTTCTGCACCCGGATCTTGAGACCGCTCAGGTCGTCGGGTGTCCGCACCGCCGTGCCGGTGGTGTAGAAGCTCCGGGGCCCCGCATCGTAATAGCAGAGTCCCCTCAGGTAGTACCGCTCGCCGGCCACGAGGAGACCGCGGCCGATTTCCCCGTCCAGCACCCGCCAGAGATGCGCGTTGTTCCTGAACACGTAGGGGATGCTGAACACGGCCATCTCCGGCACGAACGACTCGAGCGGGCTCGCCGAGACCTTGGTCATGGCGAGGCTGCCGATCTGGAGCATCTCGATCAGCTCCCGCTCTTCCCCCAGCTGCCCGCTTGGATGGATCTCCACGCGCATCCGCCCGCCCGAGGTCTCCGCAAGACGATCGGCCAGGTGCACCATGGCCACGTGCACGGGGTGCGAGACATCCAGGCCGTGCGCGAGCTTGAGGACCCGCGTTCCGTCCTGTGTTCGGCAACTGGTGACTGCGAGGATGAGCACCCAGGTTGTGAAACGAACCGCGCAGGCGCTCACTCGGTGTCCCTCGCGTCCGCGAGTGATGAGAGGAACGATCGAATCGTCCCGGCGAACTCCTCCCGCTTCAGGGCGAACGCGAGGATCGCGTTCAGATAGTCGAGCTTGTCTCCGATGTCGTAGCGGCGTCCGTGGAAGGGCACGGCAACGATCGGGGTATCCGCGAGCATGCGGGCGAGCGCATCCGTCAGTTGGATCTCGTCGTTCCGGCCGGGTTTCACGGTCTCGAGTGCGTCGAAGATGTGGGTGGTGAGCACGTAGCGCCCGGCGATCGCCATGGTGGACGTCGTCTCACCTGGGCGGGGTTTCTCGATCAATCGGTCCACGCGGATCCTGCCGTCACCGAGCGGCGTTCCCTCCACTATCCCGTAGCGACCGATCTTCTGCGCCGGCACGTCCTCCACGGCGAGTACGGGTGCCGACTCCTCCTCGTAGGCGTGGATCAGTTGTCGGGTGACCGGTACCGGTGCATCGATCACCGTATCACCGAGGAGGACCGCGAACGGCTCCTCGCCGACAAAGGCACGTGCACACCGGATCGCATCCCCCAACCCGGCTTGCGTGGGCTGGCGCACGTAGTGGATCCTGGCGAGCTGCGCGAGACTGCGCACGGTGTCGAGTGCTGTCGTGTCCCCGCGTCCCTCGAGGTGTGACTCCAGCTCGACATTCCGATCGAAATGATCCTCGATGGCGCGCTTGTCACGGCCCGTGACGAAGAGGATGTCCTCGATTCCCGCATCCACCGCTTCCTGGACGACGTACTGAATCGTCGGCGTGTCGAGGATGGGCAGCATCTCCTTGGGCTGCGCCTTGGTGGCGGGGAGCAGCCTGGTACCTGCGCCGGCGGCTGGGATGACGGCCTTCGTGATCATTGGTTGAAGTTCCTCTAGGTTATCTCCGCCTCGATCACCCGCGCGCCGAGCGCGCCGAGTTGCTCCGCGACGCGTTGCTTCATCGTGTCACCCTCGAACACGCCGATGATCGCCCCACCGGAGCCGGTGAGCTTGGCTGACGCGCCGAGCGTCCTCGCTGCCTCGACCACGGCGAGATCGCGCTCGTCGATGCGCATGATTTGACGGCGCAGGTCGAAATTCTCGTTCATCAGGGAGGCGAAGCGCTCGTGCTGTCCCTCGAGCAGTGCGTTCCTGCCACTGGAAGCCAGTGTGGCGATACGGTCGAGCGTCTCACGCACTTCCATATCACCCTGCTCCCATCGAATCCTGATGTCGTTCAGGACCCGCCCCGACACCTTAGCCGGCTGCGTCTGGTGCGCGACGAACATGGTCGGCAAGAGGGAGGGATCGAGTGCCTCGTAGACGCCGTGCCCGAGATCCTCCATGTGATCCCTCGAGAAGTCCATGTAGACCAGACCCTCGTATACCTGTGCCACCCGGTCCTGCAGGCCGGCGGTAATCCCCAATTCGTCGGTTTCGGCCGACAAGACCAGATTCGCCTGCTGCTCTCTAGGAATGTCTAGCTCGAAGAAATCCATCAGTGTTCGAAGTGCGGCCGTCACGATCGCACTGGAGCCTGCGAGTCCAACCTGGCGCGGAATCGACGACCGATACCGTGCCGTGAAGTTCTGTGTGGGGAGTGCGAGGTCGTGACGGTCGCAGTGATCGTAGAACGTCTTGATTGCCGCCTTCACCAGCCTGGCGCCGCCGTAGTAACCCCGGCGGTTCACCGACTCGACCAGCTCCTCGATGTTCCGAAACACATCGTCGCTATGTGCGTCCGGCTCGATGCGGAGCTCCGTTGACTCTTCGAGTGTAACCGTCGCTCGAAAGTTTCGGAGTACCCCGGAAAGCGTGCGGCCGAAGTAGCCGTCGGACGGGTTTCCCAGCAGTCCTGCCCTCGCAAAGGCGTGACGCTCGACGATCGTGCCCGCCAACCCTAATCCTCCAGAATGCCGAGCCCGTGCAGCACGCCGCGCATGTACGCAAAGGACTGCTGCATACCCGGCAGCGGGTGCTGCGCGTCGATCTCATACTCCAGATTCACGTGCCCCGAGTAGTTCATGGTCGCGAGCTGGCGGAAGATGGCCGGCATCGGCATCGCCCCTTCGCCGACGATGCACTGGCTCTCTCGCACCAGCAGGTCCTTCAGGTCCTTGGCGTGAATGTCCAGCACGCGATCGCCGGCCTCGGCCAGGGCTTCGACAATGTCGACGCCGGTGCGGGTCGTGTGGCCCAAGTCCACACACAGACCCACGCGAGGATCCATGTCGCGGATGATCGGGAGCGCGTCGCGAGGGCCCGGGAAGTACTGATCTTCGGGTCCGTGGTTGTGGATCGCGACCTTGATGTCGTACTCGCGCACGAAGCGCTCGATCCGGGGCAGGGTGGTCGGTGTGGGAGCGATGACCATGAGCGGCATGCCGGCCGCTCGCGCGTATTCGAAGTACGTCCGGATGTCGTCGTCAGTGTCCTGCTGCAGGGTGATGACACCGCCGCCCACGATAGCGAGACCCGCGTCCTCGAACTCTTTCCGGCCGGCAGCCAGCTCCTCGGGAGTGCTCTCGTATGGCAAGTGAAACGACTTGATGCTCACGTACTTCGAGCGGAGCGCCTGGATGGTAGCGATGGCGTCGGCGCGGCTCAACTCGCGGAGCGAGTAGCTTGCGACGCCCAACCTGATGCTGGTAGGTGCCGTTGCCTGTGTACGCTCGGCGCATCCCAACACGGATACGGGTAGTGTGAGTCCTGCGGCACCGATTGCGGCGGCCTTCAGGAAATCTCTCCGGCTCTCGTGATATTCGGTCATGGTCACACCTTTGCCTCCCAGCCCGGCTCGTACTCCCGGCTCCACAGTGCCATCGCCTCGGCGTTACCCACAATCCACCCGGTCTGCGGATCGCACCTCACCGCACCGTCGGTGCGCTGCGCGATGTTGCCGAGGTGACACAGGAGTTGAGTCTTGTGTCCTTCGTCAATGGGTGCCGCGGGTGTTGCATCGCCCCGGATCGCGTCGAGGAAGTTGGCGATGTGGAGGTCGGTGAGACTGCCGCCGCCACGCGTGTCGAGGGCGTCGACGGTGTCGTCGCGGATGCGGCGCGCGACTTCGTTGTTCTCGTTGTCGTAGATGACGTAGCCCGAGCGGTCGATGACGGCGGTGCCTTCCGTCCCGTGGATCGAGGCACCGCGACCGCGGTTCTCGATGGGACGTCCGTTGCAGCTTCGTCCCTCCCACGTGATGGTCGCCCCGTTGGCGAACTCGAACGATGCCACCTGGGTGTCGGGGCACTCCCAGTCGTCGTCGAAGTGGTAGCGGCCACCGGCTGACGTGACCTTGGAGGGGAAGTCCACGCCGAGTGCCCAGCGGCACACATCGATCTCATGGGTGCCGTTGTTGCAGATCTCTCCGGTGCCCCAGCGCCAGAACCAGTGCCAATTGTAGTGCACCACGTTGTCGCGGAACGGTGTGCGCGGCGCCGGTCCCTGCCACAGCTCGTAGTCCAGCCAATCGGGCACCGGTGCCGGCACGCCGTGCCCGATGCTGTCGCGCGTGTTGCCATACCACGCGCGGGCGTAGTAGGGCCGACCGATCACACCGCCCCGGATCTGCTGGACGGCATCGATGGATTCCCGGGAGGAGCGCTGCTGATTGCCCATCTGAACGACTCGACCGTACCGCCGTTGCGCTTCGACGAGCAGCTCTCCCTCGCGAGGGTTGTGACCGCACGGCTTCTCGACGTACACGTGCTTGCCGGCCTGGAGGGCGAGCAGCGTTGCGGGCGCGTGCCAATGATCGGGGGCTGCAATCACGAGTGCATCGAGCGACGGATCGTCGAGCGCGCGACGGAAGTCGGTGACGCCTTGCGGGCTCCGCTCCTGCACCGGCGTCACGTCGGCCACCGTCGTCTCAACCGCACGTGAATCCACGTCACAGATGTACTTCACGTAAGCCCCCGTGCGCGCGAACGCCTGGGCTAACTCGTTGCCGCGGCTGTTGACCCCCATCACGGCCGCGACGACCCGGTCGCTTCCCTGGACGGGATGACGCAGCGGCGTGAACCTGCCGAGCGCGGTCAAGCCGAGGGCGGCCGTACTGCCCTGCAGGACGAAGCTCCGGCGGTCGATGGTGTCGGTCATGGCGTGATCTCCCGGATCCTGATGTTGCGGAACCAGACGTCGTCACCGTGATCCTGCAGCACGATGTGTCCGTTACGTTGATCGGCGAACCCTTCGATAGGTCGGTACTTGCTGACCGCAAAGGCGGAGTCGAACGCCGCGCTCTCGAGCTCGAACTCGACAACTTTGACGCCGTTCAGCCAATGCTCGCCGTGGCCGTCGTTGAAGACGATCCGTGCCTCGTTGAACGCACCCACGGGGCGCAGCACCTTGCGCGGTCCGGGTGGCACGAGGTCATACAGGGCACCTGCCGTGCGGTTGGGACCGCTCTGCGCGTCGGGATGCAGCGCATCGTCCAGAATCTGGTACTCGAAGCCGAGTGCGGCGTGAAACGGCGGCGAGCCGGTCGACAGCTCTTCCGAGACGTTGTACTTGATCCCACTGTTGGCCCCGGCGCTCACCTTCCACTCGAGCACCAACTCGAAGTTGCGGTAGGTGTCGACGCTCATGATGTCGCCGCCCTGGAGCGGTTGACCGTCGGCTGCCCGCGGCACGGTGCGACTGGCCACCTTGCGAATGG
>JBDHAB010000093.1:0-8530 GCA_039588295.1 Gemmatimonadota bacterium | reverse complement strand
AACACCCCGCAGGACGACGATCACCCGGCCGTGTCGCCGGACGGCACGAAGCTCCTGTTCGACAGTGACCGCAGCGGCGACCACGAGATCTATGTCATGAACGCCGACGGCTCAACGCTCGTTAACTTGACGGGCAACGCGGCCACCGACGAAGAGCCCGCCTGGTCCCCCGACGGCCAGAAGATCGCGTTCGTCAGTGATCGTGATGATACTCGCGATATCTACACTATGAATCCTGACGGGTCCGGGGTCGCCAGACTCACCAACAGCGCGCTGGAGGAGCACGAGCCGGAATGGCGCCCGCCCGCCGGTGACATGATCGTCTACTGGACCGGAACATCACACAGCGTCTTGAGCGAGATCTACGTGATGAATGCGGATGGAACGGGTGTCACACGGCTCACCGATAACTCGCACCCGGATGGTACTCCTGCGTGGTCACCCGACGGCAGCAGGATCGCCTTCACGAGCTGGCCCGCCCTTGGTCTCGATATATGGCTCATGAATCCCGACGGTAGCGGCCTGACGGAGATCGGGCCAAGTCCGCGTGGCGATATCGAACCGGCCTGGTCAGCGGATGGCAGGATTGCCTACACGCAGGCCCACGGCGATTCTCCGGCGCAAGGCGAGCTCATGGTCATGAATTCTGGAGGCGGCAACGTCGTCCGACTCACGTACACAGCGCCCGAGGAGGAACGTCGGCCGACGTGGTCGCCCAGGAGGTAACAACGGTACTTTGCTCGACGCGCCCACCGGTCGCCGAGGTTCCCCTCAACGACGACTATGTCGCCGACTGGCTCACGATGCCGGAGCGCGAGCGGAGGGCGCTGAACGCAAGCCCCGCCCAAACTCCAAGTTCAGACGGGGCAAGTACTTACTCATGGGCGTGGGAGGAGTTGTCGCGAAGCGGACGCGAGTGGGGAGGAGAGGTGGAGTGGGCGTCAACCTCCGACCTCACGCTTATCAGGCGAATCCGTAGGGAAACGGAATCCGACATCTGACTTCTAACTCGTTGATGGACCGTGCGATCTGCCGGATTCCCGTTCCCGCATTAGGACGTCCTGCCGCCCCCAATCGACACCACAACCGACACCAAACGAGGTCTCGCGGCGTCAACCACTCAGAGTGAACCGATCTCCTCAGCGCCTCTCCGCACCCTCGTACTCAATGCCCTTCCTTGATCCCGACCGCACCCGGATCGGTGCTCCCAGCCTGTGTTGCGCGCCCCTCGGGGCCTTCATCTCGATCCTGCCGAAGGCCCCCGACACTCACATCCTGAACCTCGTGGGTCCCATAGGTCCCATCGTGGCACGCGAGGCGACACGAATCGCGGAGGAAGGAGGAGGAGGGTCCCTTCGTCACACAGTCGGCGGATGTGCCCTAACCCGTCGCAGGACCAAGGGCATGGTTGGGGAGGAGTGGGGTTGAAGGTAGAGGCTCCGCTCGCTACGCTCGCAGAGCCTCTACTAGGCCCTAGGTTGGGCCGAGCGGTCGCGCCGTCAATTCAAGGCCGAACCCGAAAGCCCCGAGCGCCGCCTGACGCTCGGGGCTAGCTCTCGCCTCCGTTGGAGTACGAGCTGATGCTACCAGACCTTCACCTGTCCGTGGGTGAGGTCGAAGAGCGGATAGGCTTCGGGCGGGAAGGTATCGCAGAAGGGCTGAGGGTCGCCGAATCCGAAAAACGAGTAACTGAGCTGATCCGCAGGATCGTCGGCAGAGGTGCCATTATCCACGACTGACGTGAGTGCGCGTGTGCCAACCAGGGTGGGGTCGGCGTCAAACTTAGTGACCACACCGCCGACCACTGCTTGGTCGCCAAAAACGAGGAGACAGTCAACCGCGACGTGAACACCACCATTACCATGCCCGAATGAATCTTGCCATTGCCCGCCTACACTGCCATCGGCATACTCATTCGCTACCAGTGAGAAATTGGCATCACAGCCGGTGGGCAGACCAAACGCTTCACAGACGTCTGCGCCACCTAGGGACGCATGGTGAACCAAGGGACCTCTGGCGGCGAACTGGGGACCGTCTACTGCGGGACTTGTGGGCTGATCGCTGCACGACAGGACGAAGACGCTCATGATCAGCGCAAACACGGTGCTGCGTAACGTACGCATGGTGCCACCTCCGAACCAGGAAACGGTGAGTGGTTTCCCGTCGGCGGTCCAACGGTCTCGTCGTCGGTGGGCGTCCAAGGGCGAGACGTCGCTCTAGCGGCGGGGCCGTCATGGCCATCGGCAGATTTGAAATCAGCGGGCTAGTTCAGGGCGGTTCACACGCAAGCCCAAGGACGGGAATTGTCCAGTTTGGAATGTGTTAAGACTTCCCGCACTCGTTGACGCTCCGTTGACACCCTCGCCCTACCGTCGCGCACCCATACTCAAGTGCAAAGGAAAGCCCCGAACGCCGAAACGCTCGGGGCTGGATGAGTACTACTGGCTAGCGCGACTTGTACTACTCTGCTGCAACCACTGTCGGCGCAGCCTTTGAACGCACTAGGAGAAACAGCGCGAGTAGGACTACGTCAATCACCAGGTGCACCCACCAGAACGCGACCAGGCTGCCCACGATAAAGAAGGTGAGGACGTAGGACAGGGTGCCCAGCGCATACCGCAGGACTCCCATGTCGATGACGATCTTGTACTTCTCGGGAGCCTTGGAGGCGATGGAGGCGATGAAGAACATCACCCCAAAGGTCAGCATCAGGGCTCCGAGCGGGTGGACGTAGACCAGAGCCTCCTCGATGTACTCCAGCCCGAAAAGGTTGGCGATGGGCTCGGTGGCGAAGAACCCCGGTAGCCCACGGAGGACAAACTCGACGAACGCCGCGATGAGTAGGACAACCCGTGCCATCTCTGCCCCCAGGTTACGGTGGTCTCCCTATGGCTACGTCAACGACCGCACGCCTCAACGGTTCCTATGGCTACGTCAACGACCGCACGCCTCAACGGTTCGGCGGTCCCGGCATCGGAGGAGGGCTCGGAGAAACGTCGTTTCGGCACACGGGATCGCCGTCAACCGGCGGCGAACGGAGACAAACATGCGCACCGTGCCGTGCGGCGCAACGAAGTGATTTGGTCGGGTTTACCACAACTACCGAAAGCCCCGAACGCCGCGTGACGCTCGGGGCTGGTTCATCTCAAACTCTTGTCTCCTTTGTGTTGGCCTGTATAGCACACGGGGCCATTGCCGACAAGAGTGGTAGCAATGCCACAATTGAAGTGACCTTGTCGGGAATCGGCGCCAACGGCGTGCTCTGCCAACTGTTGAGCCTTCGTTGACACTTTCGCCCCGCCATCGCGCATCCCTCAGCGGAGGGCCGCGATCCGACCGTATCTGCCCGTTCTGTGGCGTTCAGATGACGTGGTGGGCGCGAGGCCGCTACGCGCTGCAACTGTGTTTTGATGCGGGAGCGCCGGCGGAAGACGCTACTGAAAGGATGACAAGCTCTCTCTGTCCCTCTGTACCCTCGTCATCCATCCTATGGCAAGTTCCTCCGCAACCACTGCGCCAGGGCACCTCGGTCCTCGTCGGTCATGGCACCATGACCGCCGGGCGTCCAGCGAATGGTCTTCGGCTCGCGGGCGAGCCGGTGCAGCGGGCGGATTGCCATCTCGGGGAGAAAGTCCCCGTCGTTCTCCGCGCTGAGCAAGAACACAGGGCGCGGACTGATACGCCCGATGTAATTGGCGGGGCAGGCGGCGGCGCGATGGCCGTCTTCGAAGTAGTCGAAATGCCCGGTATGCAGGCCCGCGACCGCCGCGAAGCGGTCGTCGGCGCCACCGGCGATCGTGGCCAGCACGCCACCGCGGCTCACGCCCACCAATCCGACGCGCGAGGCCGCAACGCCACGCTCCGCAACGAGGAAATCGAACGCGCGGCTCACGTCCTTCACGGTCTGCTGTACCCACTCGAGATACTCGGCGTCGTTATTGTAGAGCCGCTCGTGTTTCTCGACCTCGTCGAACGTGGTGAAAAACCCGTCAGCACGTTCGCCGAAGTGCAGCATATCGATCGCCAGCACGGTGATCCCCGCGCGGGCGAGAAACCGACTCAGCCCGACGTATCGCGCCGCGTCCTTCCCCCTGCCGACGCCGCCAGGCAGGAACACGACGGCAGGCACGGCCCCCAGGTCGACACCGGACGGGTGATACAGCAGCGCGGTCACCCGCATTCCTGGTGTGCTCTGGAAGGTCAGGTGCTCGGTCCGAACGCCCTCGTCGGTCGTGGTGGCGCTGACGTTGGCTGCAAAGGGCAGGTCCGCGTTGTACGTAAAGAACTGGAGGTAGCTGTCGAAGGTGCCGCGGTCGACGGGGTTCGTGAGCCACTGGTCGGTGGGACGGTCCTGCGCAAGCGCACCCGCCGCGGTTGCGCCGAGCACCAGGACGGCCAGCGGCACGGAGCATCTCGTCATTGTGGAACCTCCGTTTGCAGCCAGTCGACCAACATGCTGAGGTCCTCCTCGGTGACGATACCGTGGCTGGCATCGGTCCACCGGATGGTGCTCTGACGGTCGAGCAGGCGTTGCAGTGGTCGCACCGCCACGTCCGGTAAATAGTCGGTGTCAGCTTCGCCGTTGATCATGAGGAGAGGCCTCGGGTTGATACGACCGATGTAGTTGGCGCCGCACGCCGCGGGCCGGTGCCCGTTCTCGAGCGCGTCAAAGTGTCCGCCGTGAAGCAACGCCACCGCAGCGAACCGTCGATCGGCCCCGCCCGCGATCATCGCCATCTGCGCGCCACGGCTGCGGCCAAGCAACGCGACCTGCTCGGGAAGCACATCGTACTCCTCGACCAACACGTCATGCGTGCGGCCGACGACGTCTTTGACCGTTTGGATCGCGAAGTCCAGGTACAGCGACCGCTGGTTGTACAACTTGTCCGCTTTCTCCTGCGCGCTGAACGTCTGGAGGAGATCAGTCTTCCGCTCACCGAAGTACAGCAGGTCGATCGCCAGCACCGTCCAGCCCGCACGCGCCATCACCCGGCTGATGCTCACGACGTTCGGCGAATCCTTGCCGTTCGGCACACCGCCGTGCAGAAAGACGACGCCACCACGCGAATCGGCCCCGTGTGGTCGGTGGGTGCGGGCCGTGACCTTCATCCCCGGCGTGCTCTGAAACGTCAGCCGTTCTTCGATCAACCCGTCGACCGTGTCGGAACCAGTTATCGTGAACTCGAGGGGCAGGGACGACTCGTAGGCGAAGAAGTCAAGGTAGGTCTCGAAGGTGCGGTCGTCGACTGGGTTGGTCACCCACTGGTCCGTGGGACGATCGCTTTGTGCCGCGAGGCTGGCAGTAGCGCAACAGGCAAGCACGACCCCAATCGGTGCTCGATTTGTGAACGACATCGGCAGTCCCTCTCGACTCAGCGATTTGGCAGGGGCATCACTAGGCGGAAGCCCACCTCCTCGCTTTGGAACCACGGTCCGAACGACTCGATGTTTGGCGAGTCAAACATATACGTCGGAGTCTGCCATGAGCCACCCATGACAGCAACCCGGGTAGCTGACGGAAGCCCCACCAGCCACTCGCGCACGTTGCCCGCCATGTCGTGCGCGCCGAACGGACTGGCACCGAAGGTGAAACTACCTACGGGGGTAGTGGTCGCACCGCCGAAGTTCGATCGGTCATCGATGGTCTCGAGGTCGTTCCCCCACGGGAACCGGCTCCCGCGGTCGCTTAGCGCCGCGCGCCACCACTGCTCGGCAGTGGGGAGCGACTTCCTAGTCCACCGAGCGTACGCGGCCGCTTCGTGCCACGAGATCCCGGTCACCGCGTGGTCTCCTCGGCCGTCGGGAAATCGCCCTCCGCTCCATCCGCGGGGTCCGGGCAGTCCCGTGCGGTCCACGAGGGCGGCGACGGCTGTCTCCCTCGCTGCCCAGCCGTCTTGCGTGAGCATCGAATCGGGCCACCAGTCGACATCCCGGTACCCGCCGTCTGAGACGAACTGCATGAACTGCCGGTTGGAGACCTCGTACTTGTCTATAAGGAATGCGGGAACCTCTACGCCCTCGTACTGGGGTGCCAGCGGTCCCGGAACCGGACCCGCGCTGACGATCACCATTCCCTCTGCGTCCCATGCTGCCGGGACCAGTTGAGGTGTTACCGCGATCGTATCACCGGCTGAGAGGCCGAACGTGAACTCGCCAGTTCTGTAGTCGTCCGCGGCGATCGTGATTTGATATTGACCGGCGAGAAGGAGGTGTTGCTCGATTGGTGCGCGACCCAGCTCGACGACGCGCGTGAGGGAGTCCAACGTTCCCAGTCCCCGGGCCAATTCGACGGCCGCGTCGGCAGGTTCGGTCGCGATGGTGACCACACCGCCGGCGGTTTTGGCTATTGACGCAAGGGCGCCGTCGCCAAGGTCCCGACCCGAAGCCGCGAGCAGAACAAACGCGGCGTCGAGGTTGCCCGAGTCCGCAGCCGCTTGCAGTTCGGCGACCAACGCGCGTGTGGCGACAGCGCCGCGCTGCTGGAAGAAGACGACCGTAGCAATGAGGACGGCGCCCGCGGCGGTGGCAAGGTTGCGCCGGAAGGATCGTCTCACCGGGGCCTGCCCGCTGGTTGATGCCGAGATCCTCATCGATGGCACGCCGCCACTCGGTGTCACGATGGCCTCGAGTTGTTGAAGCACCTCGTCCGTCTTCTGCCACCGGTCGGCTGGACGTTTCTCCAAGCACTTCATCACGACTGCTTCGAGGGCGGGCGGTGTGTCCGCGCGATGTTTCGTGACCGGCTCAGGTTCGGTGGTCAGGTGTGCCGCCAGAATCTCCTGCGCAGTGGCTCCCAGGAACGGCGGCCGGCCGGCCAGCAGCTCGTAGCCCAACACACCCATGGCGTAGATATCGGTGCGGTGGTCGATGTTCGGGTCGGCCGCGGCCTGCTCGGGCGACATGTACGACGGCGTTCCCAGTGCGATCCCCGCGGTCGTGAGGTTCTGCGGACCCGTTGCTAATGTCACGGCTTTGGCGACCCCGAAGTCCATGACGACCGCGTGGTTCCCCGACATCATCACGTTGTCGGGCTTGATGTCGCGGTGCACCAAACCGTGGCGATGCGCCTCTGCGAGTCCGTCGGCCACGTCGCGCAGCATGCGCACCGCATCGCCAATTGGGAATTTCCCCTTGTGGCTCAGCCGATCGCGCAGCGACTCTCCCTTCACGTACGGCATCACGTAGTAGAGGATGCCGTTCGCCTCACCCGAGTCGATGAGGGTCAGGATGTGAGGGTGTTCGATCCGTGCGGCAATCTCGATCTCGCGCAGGAATCGCTCGCCGCCCAAGACCACGGCGAGATCCGGACGGAGCACCTTGAGGGCGACATGCCGGTGGTGCTTTAGGTCGCGCGCCAGGTAGACCGTCGCCATGCCGCCGGCGCCAAGCTCACGCTCGATTTCGTACCGGTCACTGATAGCAGTCCGGAGGCGCTCGAGGAGGTCAGACATCAGGGGGAGAATATATGGCGGAGGGACAGAGGTACAGAGGGACAGCAAGAGGCGGAGATTCGAGCCAGTCTACGTGGCTGCCGAGTGTGCCCACTTTGGCTCACATCAGGCCGGCGGGTTGGCAGAGAGCATTGAGAGTTGTTGTGTCGTTGTTGAGACTGGGTTCACACCCTCGCCCTACCGTCACTCATCCCTCACTGGAGACCACGATTGACCATATCTGCCCGTTCTGTTCGTGCGAGATGACCTGTTGGGCGGAACGCCGCTACGCGCTACAACTCCGCTTCGGCGCAGGGCGCGCCAGATGAGCGGTGGGACGTGTGGCGGTGTGAGGCGCGTGGGTTTGTGGCGCGGTGTTCGGGAGCGTGGCGGCTTCACGCGCGCCTCCCTCGGAGGCTCTGCTATTTCATAAGGTCGGGTTAGCGAGACAGGGCATCGGACCGGCGCAGTTCGGCTACTTCGGTGGTCGGACATTGACCTGGACGCGGCGACTGTTCGGTGGCAGGCCCGCAATGACAAGATCGGGTTCGCACATACCACCCCACTCACTGAAATAGCCACGGCCGCGCTGCAGGCAACACGCCGAACACAGAGCGTGATCGGTGACACCTGGGTGTTTCCTAGTCCACGCTACCCAGATCGTCCCTGCTCACGTCATCTCATGCGCGATTGGTGGGAAGAGGCGCGCACACGTGCTGGTTTGGCTCACATTTCCCGCTTGGGCTGGCACGCACTTCGCAGGAAGTTCGCGAGCGAACTCAAGCGCACGCCGCTTCGTGATCTCTGCGAGCTTGGCGGCTGGAAGAGCCCTAGCACCGTCCTCAAGTGCTACCAGCAGCCTGACGAAGCCACCATGCGCGACGCTCTCAGGCTCCGGCAGGTGATCGCAACGCGGTGAATCGACACCACCGCGCCAAAGCAAGCCCCGCCCAAACTCCAAGTTCAGACGGGGCAAGTACTTACTCATGGGCCTGGGAGGAGTTGAACCTCCGACCTCACGCTTATCAGGCGTGCGCTCTAACCACCTGAGCTACAGGCCCTGCTTGACGACCACAATCTAACTGCCCCAACTCAGGGGC
>JBDHAB010000092.1:0-5631 GCA_039588295.1 Gemmatimonadota bacterium | reverse complement strand
GACACCGGAAAACGCGCTGACGAGCCCGGACTCGGAGAAAGCGACTTCCGTCGTAATGGTCACGCTGGCCGTGCCCTTCTTTCCATAGGTGAAGGGAACGACGATGATGCGCTGATCGTCCTCGGTCGCCTCCTGCCAGTCCCCGACGCCTTCGCCGGATACGGACAGCACGTTGACGCCGTCGGGGATTGCGACGCGCACGGCGTCCACTTCGCTGTGCAGGATCGTGTAGTTGATGACCGAGTGTGTCTTGAGGGCGTCGTCCTGAATGGAGACCAGGTGGTGAACCTCGCCGTACAGCTTCGCGGGGACCTTCTCCACCACGGCAGCCTCTTTGCGCCAGCGCACGCTGATGGCGGATCCCTGGCCGATGACGGCGGACACCACGGTGACGTCGGGCCGCTTCTCGGTCACGATCTGCTGCGCCTGCGGGATCTCGAATTCGATGTCCTCGAGCGGCACTTCGAGCGCCAGGAGCGTGATGGGCGTCTGAGCGATGGCGAGGTCGATCTTGTGGGGGCCCTTCTCCAGCGAGGACTTCACCGAGTAGGTAGCCGTCACCACGTACTCACCGGCTTGCGGCAGGACAACGTGGTGGTAGCCCCCTTCCACCACGACGAGCGCGCGGGCGTCGCCGACGCGTATGTCGGCCAGCGCGGTGCTCGCGGGCAGAATCGGCACCCTTACATAGACGTTCCTCGCGAGCACGTGCACGTCGAAGACGGCCTTGAACTCGGTGCTGCCCGCCTTCATCAGGCCGGAGTAGACGGCCTTGGTGATCAGGTGCTCGAAGGGAGGTGTCGCGCCCGCCACCGGCGGTTTCATCTGGTCGACCAGCTTGTTGAAGTCCGCCCTCGTCAGCACGACGCGGCCGCCTTTCACCGTGTGCGGTGGTGTGGTCAACGCGCCGGTCTGCGCGAGGAGCTTCTGGAATGTTTCCAGGGAAAGGACGATGTCATCGTCCTCGAGGTTGACGAGCTTCTTGAACTCGTTCCAGGGAACGGTCAGCTTGCCCGCGTCTTTGGCATTGCTTTGGGCGCGGGGGGCGAGCCACGATCCGCTCGCCGCAAGAAGGGCGATCATTATCGCGACCACTGAAATGCGCTTCATGATGGCGGCCTCCTTCAGCATCTGTTCATGTGGTGGTGCGTGGAACAGACAGCAAGGGCCTCTACTACTGGCATCCGCGTGGGACGTGCCGCAGATTTAGTCCGTCGATTGGCGAGGACGTTTGTGCGATGGGGTCGCGCAAAGTCTCTGGTTACTGGTACACTCCGGGCCGCCTGCAAGTTTCATCCCAACATGAGTTGAACGCGAACCGGGCGCTCGCGGTTGGGGCCGACCGGCGGGCAGCAAGAAATTCCTAGCGGGCAGAATTGGTCACCCGACCAGGGGGCGGCGCTGTAACGGATGCGCGCATCCGTTTCTCGGCGCGCCGCCGGCGTTGAGCTTGTTAGCTTGCGGGTTGCGGTGTACCATTCTGCTTCGTTGTGTTGGGCGTGGTCTTGTTGGTCAACGCGTTCGTGCGCGCAGTCGTGGCAAGGAATGAGTAAGCTGCGCTCCGCCCGCCGATTCGGCCTCGAGAACGTGTAGGAAAGGAGACCCATGCGACGCAAGCTTCTCCCCGCTTTCTTTGCAGCTCTATGCATTGCCACGGTTCCGGTGATTGCGCAGGGGCCGCCCGATCCGCGCGCGGCCATTGAGGCGGTCAAGCACGTGGCGTTCCTTGAGGGGAATTGGTCGGGCGAAGGCTGGGCCCAGATGGGTCCGGGACCCAGGGAGGGTTTCACGCAGACCGAGACGGTCGAGCTCAAGCTCGACGGGGCGGTGATGCTCATCGAGGGAGTCGGCTACTCGAGGGGCGAGAACCCCAAGAAGGTGCATCACGCGCTGGCGGTGGTGTCCTTCGACCCCGTGGGGAGCAGCCTGGTCTTCTCTTCTTTTCTTCCCGGCCGGCCGCGACTGGACGTCGTCCCCGAGGTGGCACCCAACGCGTTCAAGTGGAGCTTCTCGCCGCCCGGCGGCGGGCACATCCGGTACTCGATTGCAGTCGAGAACGGCACCTGGCACGAGGTCGGCGAGTACTCGCGAGACGGCGAGTCGTGGCACCAGTTCTTCGAGATGCAGCTGACCAAGGAATAGGAACGCCGATCCGGCGCCGCGCTGGGTGGCACAGGCGAGGGGCGAATGACGAAGACCATCGCGTTTCTGCGCGCCATCAACGTGGGCGGGCACACGGTCAAGATGGATCGTCTCCGGCGCCTGTTCGAGGACATGGGCTTCTCCGGCGTCGAGACGTTCATCGCCAGCGGCAACGTGATCTTCGATGCTAACTCCGGGAGCCCGAAGGCCCTGGAAAAGAAGATCGAGCGGCGATTGCGCGAGGCGCTCGGCTACGAGGTGGCCACCTTCATCCGGTCCATCTCCGAGCTGGCCGGCGTCGCCCGGTACAGACCCTTCAAGAACTCGGAGCTCACCGCGCGCGGTCACGCGCTCTACATCGCTTTCCTGTCGGACCGTCCGACCGCTACCGCGAAGAGTAAACTGATGACCTTCGCCACGGACGCGGATGACCTGCATGTGCACAGGCGTGAGGTCTACTGGCTCTGTCGAAAGAAAATGAGCGAGTCGGCGTTTTCCAGCGCATTGCTCGAAAAAACTCTTGGAATGCCGGCAACGCTGCGCAACTCGACGACGGTCGGGAAGATCGTCGTGAAATACACGCGGGGGAGCCCGGAGTAGCGGTCATGCGCAATCAGCTCATGAGAGTCGCCGCGAGAGCCTTCCCGACACACCTGATGGGGGAGCGGCGGTGGCTGGCGGGGCTGTGGCGAGTGCTCTTCTACGGGATCGGTCCGACTGAGCCGTTCCGCTTCCGAACGCGCGACTACGAGATGTTCGCCGTGCCGCAACGGTGGCATCTGAGCCGCAGCGTGATCCGCAAAGGTCACTGGGAACCCTTCGTCACAGACCTCTTCCGCTCCTATCTGCGACCCGGAATGACGGTGGTCGACGTCGGCGCGAATTACGGCCACTACGCGCTGACCGCGGCCAACGCGGTCGGCCCCGACGGCCGGGTCCTGGCCTTCGAGCCCCTGCCGGACGTCTGCGCGGATCTGCGGCGCAACGCCGCCCTGGTCCCGCACGAGAACATCCAGGCCTTCGCTGTGGCGCTGGGAGACGCCGACGGAGAGGCCGTGTTGACCGTCGACGCCAGCACCTCGGGCTGGTCGTCGCTGGTCACGGAACTGGTCCCCGCCCCGGGCGAGTCCATCACCGTCACCGTGCGGCGTCTCGACGACCTGCTCGCGGAGGTCGCTCCCGGGCGCCGGGTGGGACTCATGAAGATCGACACCGAAGGATTCGAGGCCCAGGTGTTCCGGGGCGCATGGGGAGTCCTGGAGCGAGACCGCCCAGTGGTGTTCACCGAGTTCTCGCTCAACCGGCTGCACAGCGCGGGCGCGGACGCGGAAGCGCTCATGGAAGGCCTGCAGGCGTTCGGATATCGGATCCAAATCATCGATGAGAAACACTCGCGCCTCGTGTCCGCGGTCCTGCCCGTGGCGGAGTGGGTGGACCGCTACGAGACGAGCCTCAACAACGTCGAAACGGGGGACTGGTTTGCGAATCTGGTGCTCGAGCCCGGTGCGGGTGCGGCGCGACGGGGGGCGGCATTGAAATAGTCTTTTTACCTAGCTTGGCCTTGTGCATTGCACCCTTTTTTCAGACGCCGTTGGACAGGATCCCGGCACTCGCCTAGATTCTAGATAAGGCGTGCGCCGCCGCCGCACGGCCGCGCGCCCGCCACGCAGGGCAACGTTCGAATGGAGGCCAGAAGTGGCGAGACAGTGGATGGAATGCTGTCTCTGCGGTCACAAGTCCGAAGCATCGTCGGAACTCCATCACCTCGAGCAGTGTCCGAAATGCCGCAGCCGGCGTCTGGTATACCGGTTCGACGCCACGGATGCTCCCCAGCAGGACCCGAGACAGCAGCTGGAGGCAGGCAAAGTCGCCGACATAGTCCGCCGGGACCACACACACGCGTAGGACGTCCGCCGGCGATGTGGCCGCTGAGGGCGCCGGCGCGCGCCCGCGGCCCGTAGTGCGCTCGCTCCTCCCATCAGACAACAGGACCAAACCGTAAGGAGGGTGACACCGATGTGGGAATTCCCGGAGTTCATTCGCAAACTGCCCGAGCTGGACGTGCCCCTTCCCAGCTTCGAGGGACACCTGCTGCAGGGCGAGACCCACCAGGTGGCATTTGCCCGCTGCGAAGCGGACCTCGACGTCCCCGCGCACAGTCACGCGGCGCAGTGGGAGCTGGTGGTGGCGGGAGAGGTCGTGCTGCGCATGGCCGGCGAGGAGCGGACCTATCGTGCCGGCGATTCCTTCTACATCCCCGCGGGTGTGGAGCACGCCGCCACGGTAAAGGCCGGCTTCCGTTCGGTGATCTTCTTCGACCAACCCGATCGGTACCGAACCAAGTAGTCTACGGCCAGAGCCAGCCGAACACGCCGGCGGTGACCAGCCCGTAGATCACGCCGTCGACGACGAACTTGGACGTGATGCCCCAGCTCTGGCCCTTCCATATGGAGTCGTGCATCTGGGCCATCGCGTAGCCGAGGATGGCCACCGTGCCGGTGATGCGGAACACCACGTTGTACTCGGCACCCCTGCCCAGCGAGAGCGTGGCCACGTAGCCGGCAAAGAGCCCTACCAGCACGGAGAAGAGAAACCACTGGACCAGGCTCTTGCCCATTGACGGCACGCCGTTGGCGACGACGGTGACGAAGCCGACGGGTCCCCTGTTGAACTTCTCCTTCATCTCCGGTGTATACGCCTCTTTCATCGAGGCCGCGCTGGGGAACATGTACTGCCCCGGCTCCACCTTCTGCGCGCGTATCGCCGCGAGGATCTCCTCCTCGCCGGCCAGCTTCCGGTAGTCGCTCTTGTGGGTTCGCAGCGCCATGTGGATGATGGAGCTGACGACGAAAACGAGGGCCGCGGAGACGAGAATCGGTAACCACAGATCCAACACGCCGAGCATGTCGCTCCTCCTCGGTTAGGGCCGGGAGGGAGGATACACGCTCGTCGCGGCCGTGTCATCTGTCAAGGGGACGGGACCCCGGGGACGCCCTCCGCCTCGGCCAGGGCGCGCCCCACGATGCGTTCGAGGCGGCCCCGGGCCTTGACCAGCACCAGCTCCTCGTCGTCCAAGGCCACGACGCAGAGGTCGCGCACCGCGTCGCCCTCGACCCGGTAGAGCACCCACACGACGCCGTCGTCTTCCCGCGCCCGGATGGCAGTCTCCCAGCCGTCGTCGAGCATGCGCCGCATGCGTCCGGGCATCTGCAGGGAACCGGTGGGGGGGACGGACTGGGCGTTGTAGATCGCAACCTGCACGCGGCTCAGGTCGCGCAGATGGCTGCGCGCCTCGTCGCCCCCGGGCACGAGCGCCGTCACGAGTCTCGCGAGACCGAGGGTGACGGGTCCGAGCGAGAGGGCGAATTCCTTATCGAAGTCGGCGCCGGGTAGCTGGCGTTCGATTTCGCGCTTGATGCCGGACAACTCGGGCGCCCACAGGCAGCCCGGCGCCGCCGCCAGCGAGAGCCCCAGGATCGCGACCAGCAC
>JBDHAB010000091.1:0-8413 GCA_039588295.1 Gemmatimonadota bacterium | reverse complement strand
ACCTCCGGGTGCTCGATGAGATGCCCGATCGCCCGTTCTCCGAAACCGAGTTGCTGACCGGCATCTTCCAGGGCATCGGGAAGAGCGGCGCAGTCTCGATCAACCGCAACGACTGGCCCGGGTTGCTCGCAGCCCACACCAAGGACCAGTCGGGCGCGGTCGAGGTCGCTCCGGTGACGCGCGCCAGCGTCATCAACGCGATCACGCGGCACGCACACGAAACGGTCGGACGCACCGACCCGCTTCGCCAGATGGAACTGGAGCGCGAAGCCGGTGCGCTGCTGGTATCCGCACGCGGGAACGCCAACCCGCAACCGCTGCCTTTCTGGCCCCCGCCGGTTCCGGCAGCGCCGTAGCGTTCGTTCATACCAGGGGTGAACGCAGCCCCCGAGGCCCGACCCGGTTGACGCCGGGTCGGGCCGACGGGCATGCGCTCAACTAACGCGCAGTTGAACGGGAGAATGGGTATGCAACATCCAGTCCGAGCCGTGGGCGACGCGCGCAACCGCGTCGTTTACGTGAAGTCTGCGATCGAGCGCGTGGGCAACGACACCATGCACGCGCTCAAGCTCACCGAGGACGCGCTGCGCGACGCCGACGAAGCGTTGCGCTCTGTGGACGCGGTGCGTAAAAAGGTCCGCGCGCTCGCGAGCGAGTTCGCAGGCAGCAACGTGGCGACGCCATCCGGCGAGCCGCTCGATCGTGTGCTGCTCGAAATCATAGACGAGGCCGACGGCTACTGAACGCAGCCCCCGAGGCATGACGGCAACGTCGTGCCGACGGGCATGCGCTCAAACGCGCAGTTGAAACGGGAAGGATTGAGAGAATGACGGTACAACAGTTGATCAACGAGTTGCAGCAGTTCGACAGCAACGCAACGGTGCACATCGGCAGCCAGCCCAACTACCCTTTCGAGTATTCGATCGACATGGTGACGGAGCGCCGTGACTTCACGTCGTTGGACGACGACGCGGACAGCGACCCCGACACCGATCCGGGCGATGTCTTCATCCTCGAAGGCACGCAGTTGCGCTACGGCCACAGCCGTATGTGGGGCTGACCGTGGCGAGCTACGAAGTGCGGGCCATGATCCGCGTTCCGTGTTTCATGTTCGTGGAAGCGGAGAGCGAGGAAGAGGCGATCGAAAAGGCCAAGAGCCCTGCCGAGGTCTGGGTTGACCAGACAACGGACAAGCCGCTTGGCGAGCACGTTGCTTTCGGTGAAGGCGACGAGATCTACGAGGTGAACGAAGGCTGAACGCAGCCCCCGAGGCATGACGGCAACGTCGTGCCGACGGGCATGCGGTCAGTTAGGCAATCCCGCCTAACGCGCAGTTGATGGAAGGATCTAGGTATGAGCAACGACCAATCACCGAGCAACGTGTCGTCAATCGCCGACGCGCGCAAGCGCAAGGAAGAAGCCGAGATCGAGGACGCGCCTTTCGAGGCGTTCGCCCCGCAAGCGCTTCGCATCCAGGGCGACGACTGGCAGGTTTCGGCCTGCGACGGGGAACAGCACTACGTGTACCTCGTCACCAAGGGCCCCCGTGCGAAGAACTACAAGGTCACGGAGGTCTACCCGGGGCTCGCGAAGAAACGGACGGCTGCGCGCGATGCCGACGCGCAGATCGATCTCGTCTTCACCGGCAAGTTCCCGACGGTCGAGGACGCGCTCGAAGACATCGAGGCGGCGCTGCTGGGCGACCTCGAAGACTTCGAGGAAGGAGAAGACGGCTCGCTCAACTAGAGCGTGAACGCAGGACTGGTGCACGAGCCTCGCAAGGGGCTCGTGCATCGACTCGTGCAGTCACGCACGAAGGGAAGGATCAAAGGTATGGAACAAGCAACCGAAAAGGCGTCTAACGTAGAGTTGACGCACTTCAAGGGTCTGCGTCGGGGTTTCGACAACGGTGACAACCATGACGCCCACTTCGAGGCGTTCGTGCCGTTCACGCCCGCCGATTTCGATTGGCGGGTCACGGACGTTCACGAATACGATCGAAGTGCCGAGTGCACGCTCATCGGAAGCCCGCAGCCGCACGTCGTCGCGCACCTGGAGTACCTGCTCACGGTGTGCAACGGGTCGAACGGTTGGTACAACACCGTGTTGCGTCGTGACCGGCACAACCCGGAGCGCTTCGACAACCTCTACTGCTCGAAGCGACTGGCGGTCGAGTGGCACTACAAGGGCTGCCGCAACGAGGAGCAGAAGCGGAAGCGTCGAGCGGACGCACTAGAAGCTCTGGAGCGGGCGCGTCAGCGCGCGTTTCATCTGGAACTCGACAAGCTCGAAGCCTGCAACGGCTTCAACGAGACGCTGGATAGCGGCTGCCGAGTCGCGAGCAGGGTCTACTGTGAAACGTGGGTCCACTCGCTCACCAAGGGCGACCGCGACGAGTGGGTGCTCTGCCACATCGAGCCCGGAAAGACAGACCCGCGTGCCGAGGACGTGGCCGTGTACCGCAAGGAACAAGACACGCTGGAGGCGCTGACGGCTCAGATCGTCAGGTTGAAGAGCCAACGTGCCGAGCTGCGCGCAGCGCAGCACAGGCGCTACAACGACCTTGTAGAGCAACGGCTCGAAGACGACGGCTGGACCGACAACGAGGGCAAGCGCCTGCCCGTGGACGTGATCCAGCAGGTGCGGGCGACGCTCGCAAGGTGAACGCAGCCCCCGAGGCTGGAGCTACGGCTCCAGCCGACGGGCATGCGCTCAACAGTTGACGCGCAGTTGAACGGGATAGGGAATAGGTATGACGACACAAAAACAACGACGCGAGCGGCTGACGCTTGCGAAGACGGTTCTCTCCGAGCTGGAAGAGGAGTGGATCATCGCGACGCAAGGGCAGTACCTCACCGTCGAGGGCGCCGACTTCGAGGATCTCGTCTCAAGAGGCAGCAAGGCCAAAGTGCAAACGGTCTTGAGCGACAAGCAGTGCAAGGCGTGCGCCATCGGCTCGATCTTCGTCGCGGCGGTCGATACGTTCGACTCGCTTCGCGTCGGGGATCTTCGCTACAACTACAACCAGCCCAACGACGACGACATGATCGAGTACCTCGGTCGCTGGTTCTCGGAGAGCGAGCTTCGCATCATCGAGGTTGCTTTCGAGGGCAACACCGACCAGTGGGAAAACGGCTTCGAGGGCGAACTCGCAGACGACGCAACGGCGGCTCTGATTTTCCACGAAGCCATCGAGGAGCGCGCCTGTGAGGAAGAGGAGCGTACGGGAAAGACGCCGAGCATCGGCACCATGCTCCTCACGGCGATCATGGAGAACATCGTCAAGAACAAGGGGGTGTTTGTACCCGAGTGAACGCAGTCCCCGAGGCTGGAGCTACGGCTCCAGCCGACGGGCATGCGCTCACGGTGAGTGTGTGGAAGGGAAAGGAACAGGTTATGAGATTCAACGTCATGTACGTGAACACAGAGTGCTACCAGTTTTCGGTCGAAGCCGAGGACAAGGCCAGCGCCCGAGAGATCGCCGAAAACATGGACATCGGCGATCACATGCTGGAACCCGACTGGCGGTTGCAGATCACCGAAGGCGACGCGCCGTTCCCGAATCAGAACGAGGACGGTGAAGCGGTGCCTCCGATCTACGACACCGAAGGTCGGCTGACCGCCATCTCGCTCAACTGCGACACGCTGTTGAACAAGAACGTGCAGCCGAGCCGCCAGGAGCAACGCAACCTGATCGAAGGCATCAAGCACATGGTGCAGGAGTTGGTCGAGTCGCAGTGGAAAGGGGAGCCGCGTCGTGGCTGACCCGCTGCGCTGGGCCAACTTCCCCGACATCACGCTGTCTCGCTGCGCCCGCTTTCTGATCTGGAAAGTTGGGCGCGGCGAGTGGATGTTGTACACGCGCGCACAGACAGGTCCGCACCCGTTCTCAGAGGGAGGCGTGTACGACTCCAAGGACGACGCGAAGGCGCAAGCCGAGAAGCTGGCGAAGGAGGCGACATGAGGCGATGCAGGCACGTCGGTTGTGAAGTCGAACACGGCGAGCGGCGACCGGCACGGGGACGACATTTGGTGTGAGAAGTGCGCGGACTGGACGCAACGCGGTTGCGAACATCAACACGGTTAGGAGGAGTGAATGGACATCGACAAGACACACAAGCCCGAGTTTCTGGAGGACGTCGAGAAGCTGGACGAGTTGATCGGAGATGCGCTCGATGCGGCTGACGCTGGGGTGTCGGCTCCGGTCGCAGCGGCGCTGCTCAAGGCGGGCGCGCGGTGCGCGAAGCTGTTGGAGATGCCCCCGGGTCAGATCTTCGACTGGTTGAGCGCCGGGTATGCCGAGGGGGTGGCGTTTGAAGCCGAGATGGCCGAGCAGGGCATCCGCAAGGTGCATCCCGAATGAACGTAGACGCCATCATCAACAAGGCCGAGTGGCGCGAGCTACCCGCGCCGACCGGACCCACGACTGCCGAGGCGTACCAGGGCATCGTCAGCAAGCCTGACGGCCAGTCTCAGGGCTACGTGCTCACGGTCGTCGCCTTCGACATCGAGCCCCAGGGGCACCCTCCGGGCTCGCTGGGGTACGATGGGGCCATCGGCGGCCCCGGTGGTGTCCTGCGGCTCACGCGGGAGCAGGCCGAGCGGGCGTTCAAGCTCGCAAAATCGGCCGGTTGACCGGACAATACCACCCTGGTATTGTCCACGGAGAACGAGATGGACAACAAGTGCGAGTATTTCGTGGTCTCGATCGATGCAGCGGACGTGCCGCGCATCGTGTTCGGGCCCTCCGACGAGGAGGTGCACATCATGTGCAAGCACCACCCCGTGATGCAGAGCCTTCGAGCGCCAAACTGAAAAGGAGTTTTTAGGGCGAACGGTTCCCGAGACTTGCTGGGGTCTCTCATTCTCCCCCGGCGTTGGCCTTCGGGTCGGAGGTTCGATTCCTCCGCGCCCTTCCAGGTTGTCATACCTGATCCTGCTCGTCCCGGCCTCGTACACCCGAGGCCGGGGCGGGTATCCCTTTTTCCAACAGCCCCCTGTAGGGCTACTATTCCTCCCAGGAGGGCTGTTGTGACGAAAATCGATCTCGGTGCGTATGAGGACTGGCTCCACGATGAGGGCTACCAGGACAGCACCATCCAGGTGACGCTGCGCCACATCCGAGGGCTTGCCGCGCACCCGGAGCAGCTAACCCGGCATCGCGTACCCCACGTCCGTCGGTATCTCCGGTTCGTCGCGAAGACGCGCAAGAATCCGCTGGGCCGTCGCTTCACCGAAGCGATGCTCGCCAACGGGGTCGAGGCTGCTTCCGAGATCGAGAAGCAGGGCAAGCGCGACAAAGGGTGTCTCACGGACAAGCAGTGGAAGGCGCTGCGCTCCAGGCTGCGTGGGGGTGACGCGATCTCGCGGCTGCTCGTCGCGTACATGGAGAGTCCGTACCGCATCGGTGACTTCCTGAACCTGTACGCGCACGAGGTGACGGTGGACGACGTGTCCGACAAGATCTCGCGCGACTGGATCAAGCGCTTCGGCGGTCGCAAGCGCCTGCACCGGCTGCTGTGCCCGACGCAGCGGTGCGCCTACTACCGCCTGCGTCGCAGGCTCCAGCAGATCAGCACGAAGATGAAGGTGCAGACCGACCTCGACGCGCTCTACAAGACGTACCACCAGCAGGCCGCGTGACCGAGGAGTACAAGCACCAGATCGGGATCGGGCTCAGCGACTTCCGCATCCGAAACATGGCCGACAAGATGGTGCCCGGTGAGCAGCCGATACCACGCTGACGGTGCCAAAGACGCGCTGCGACAGAAGAACTGGGGCCCGCTCTACGTAGCTGCGCGCGAAGGCGTGATCGTCTGCGTTATGTGCAGCCGGTTCATCTGGACCGAGACTCGCTACCGCAGTCGAGGTCTCGGCCTTGAACTGTGGATCGCGCGCTTGCTCGATACCGGGTACGAGGTCGTGACCGTGCAGGGCAGACCGGCGGTGATCAGCGCGGGGCGCGCGGAGATCAAGAAGCAGCAGATTTCACCTCCAGCGCAGAAGATGTTGTGGAAGGCTTACGAGGCGATGGTTGAACGTGGTATTGTCGATCCCCTCGATGGGCAAGGGCAGGAACAAGAAGCGGCGCAAGGAGAAGCGCCTGAAGAGACGCGAACAGCAAAGGCAGGCGGTGACGCCTGAAACGGGAACCGATGGCAACGAAGATCTACAGGGTGTGCGACAACTGCAAGCACGAGACGAAGGTGAGCGACCCGGAGGAGATGCCGAAGGCGTGGTGGGAAGGGCCGCTGCCGATCGACATCAAGGCGGTGAAGAAGGGGCATCCGGCGCTGCTGTGTGACGGCTGCGTCGAGGCCCAGCGGTCGGCGCTGATGTCCCGTGTGCGGGGCACGCAGGCGCGCGATGTTGGCGGGGCACTCCCGTCGTAGTACAGTCGATCCCGGCAGGCTCCTGCACGCCCAAGCCGGTTTCTTTCCCGTTTCCGCGCCGCCAGCGTGCAGCGAGTCGGCCTTCAAACGGCCATGGCGTACAAATGGGTCAAGAGCAAGCGCCGACACCGCAAGGTGAAAGGTGCGCCTCCGGGGTGGAAAGGGTGTGAGTGTCCCGAGGGGGCCGAGCGCGTAGAGACGTTCCGACGGGATGCGAGCGGCCGGAAAGTGAAGACCGGCCGTGGCTGGGGGTGCCTGGGTGTGGGCCCCTCGCAGAGAGGCAAACCCTCTCCTCGCTTCGTGCGTGCGGTGTGTGGGCGCCCGCCGCTGCCGTCAGGATCGACCTCAATCGTGCCGGTCCCCCCGGGGCCTCCGCGTCCGGTCCACGTCGATCTCCACTCCGAGCCCGTGCGCCCGAAGTCACTGCCGCCGCCAGCCCCGCCGCCCGACCGGCCGCCGCCGTCGCTGCCACCGGGAGCCCCGTGGCAGAAGCCGAGGCGGCCGTCGGCTCGCCGCAAGAAAGCCACGTCGTGAGAGCGTGGGAGCTGCTCGACAAGGTGAAGGCGCTGGGGAAAATCAAGCGGCGCATCGGGGAGCTTGACGCGAAAATCCGTGACGCCGAGCGGTACGACCCGTCAACCGCCCGTGAGCTACGCGAGTTTCGCCGTGAGTTCGACGGGGAAGCCCGTGTGCTCAACGCGGAGCTTCAGGCCGAGTACGCGCGGTTGAGCGGGGGGCGACGGCGATGATGGACGAACGCATCGAGGCGCACCGCGTCGCCTCCCGGCTGTGGGTCGGGAGCTACCCGACGCAGCAGAGCGTGTGCCGCTACTTCGACACGGTGGTCCTCTGCGCTTACGAGCACCAGACCGTGCCGTTCACCGGCTGTCACATCGTGAAAGCGCCGCTCGATGATGCGGTGCCGACGCAGAGCGAGGTGCACACCGCGATCAGCGCCGCGCGGACCGTGCACGCCATGCGCCAGCGTGAGAAGCGCGTGCTTGTGACCTGCGCGCAGGGCGTGAACCGCTCGGCGCTCGTCGCGGCGATGGCGCTGATGCTCGACGGCTGGCCCGCGCCGCTCGCGGTTCACCAGATCCGCGAGTACCGCAAGCCTCCGATCGGCATGAAGCCGCTGTCGAACCAGCACTTCACGAAGCTGCTGGAGCGGCTCGACCGGCGCAGGCCCAACGCACCGCATACGCCGATCAGCGCGTTCTAGCGCGAGCGTCCACCGCGTGACCCGCGTCCGTGCCAGGGCCCGAAGTGCGGGCCGCCTTCTTTTGCGCCACCGCGCGACCGCAACACGGTGTGCATCGCCTCTTCGTGGGTGTAGCGCCGCATGTTGATCGGCTGGAACATCCGGTAGAAGACGTCGAGGGGCCAGCCGGTCTTGCGGAAAGCCGGGACCGGCCCGTAGGGCGGCTGGGCTTCCATCGTCTGCCAGTCCTTCACGTAGCCGTCGTGCTCGATCCACCCGTGCCCGTAAGCGCGTCTGATCCCCATGACCTTGTTGCGCGGTAGGGTGCCGTGCACGAGCACCGCGTCAGGGTTGTCCATGAGGTAGCGGTACGCCCACGGGTAGCACTGGCCGAGCGGCTCGCAGACCGCGTCAAAACCGTCGAGACCGACTCTCACCGTACCTGCCTTCAAACCGCGCTACTTTCTTCCATTCCGTATGCAGCCGGTTCAACGTGCGGATACAGTTCGGATGCGGAGCGGTGTTTCCGGGACCGACGTGTTGGCGGATTTTTAGGTCGTCGGCATCGAGTTCGACGGTGGATCGACACGTTGGCAGCTTCAACGAGATCACGATGCTGCGCTTGTCCGCGACCGGGGCCGCGTATAGCCCGGAGCAGTGATCCATTTCGCGACCCTCGTTGCTCAACTCGCGGCGCGTGTTGAGAAGCCGCGCGTAGCGAGCGTTCAGTTTGCGGGTCTGCTCCCACCATGCGGGCGGCTCGATCAACTGCTCATCCGGCTTGAAGCGTTTTTCCACCCCCTCCATCAAACGGTTGACC
>JBDHAB010000090.1:0-5932 GCA_039588295.1 Gemmatimonadota bacterium | reverse complement strand
CGTGGGCCTCTGCGTTCCGACGATGGGCATGCACGCGATGCTGGAAGCCGAAGTGGACGCCACTGAGCCGTTTGGCGCATCCATGATTGTGGGATACTACGATCAGAATTTCATTTTCCTTGAGCCGATGATCTCGCAGTCGAAGCTCCTGGGAGCGCAGAGCTTCACGATGGACGTTCCGGCGGTGCAGGATCCAGGCACGAACGTGTGGCCGACGAGCTTCGAAGCGGTGTACGACGAAGTATCACACACGTACCGATTCGTGTTCTCGGGGTTCCAGCGCCACAGCTAGCGGGAAGGTAATGAACGCCGCTGGAGTGAAGAGGCTGGCTGTCTGCAGGTTGACCGGGGACGCGAATGGCAACCTCGAGTGCGGGAGAATGCCATCCACTGAATCTCGTCGATCCCCCCACCATCGCTTTCGCAAAGGTCCCTGAGCGTCACGCGGCGTTCGGGGCTTTCGGTTGGGCAGGCTCAACGACCGTTCTTGGTCCTTCTCTACGGTTGCGCGACACGGCGTGCGTGCTGAGTCAGTTCGATCACCTCAATGACGCCGTTGCTGTGTCCCATGCCCCAGCGAGTGGTGGCATTCCGCGCGTCTACGTACCGGAGTTCCCTGATTCCCGCGACGCGAAACCGCCGCAGTTCGGAGATCGAGCCGTATCGCATGTTTTGCACGTAGACGAGAGGGAGCCCGTCGCTGGCACCGGTAGCCATTCTGGGCCGGAGCCACCGTGGTCTGAGTAACCTGACGGCCTCGTACGCATCGGCTATCCCGGTGCCATCCAACTCGGTCCTGGTAATGGGATCCCACATAGCGCGAGGGGCGGCGCCGGAGTATCGGGGAGCGTTGGCACAAGCGACTGCCAGTAGTGCAATTGAGAGAATGAGGATGTCGGAATGGTGCCGTCGCATGATATCCCTCCGGTGGGGGCCTGGGCCTCGGACCCGTCGGGGTGGACCGAACCTGAGCGCTTGTCTAGCCACCGCCGATCGCAGCCCGTAGCTTTCGCGCTAGGCTAAGCCGCCGGCGACACACACCGCTCACACCGGCATCACACAGCGATCACACGGGCGTGGACGTGGCTCCGGCGGACCGCAATCGCCATGACCACCGTCCGTTTGCTCGGATCGATTGACATACGTGGCGCCGGCGGAAGCGAGTTGGACGTCTTGCTCCGCCAGCCCAAACGGGTAGCCCTCCTTTCGTATCTGGCCGCCGCGACACCACCCGGATTCCGTCGCCGAGACACGCTGATGGGCCTGTTTTGGCCCGAGTCCACTCAGGATCAAGCGAGACATGCGCTGAGCCAGGCACTGCATGTGTTGCGGCAGCAGCTAGGCGAAGAAGCGATCGTCACCCGTGGCGAGGGCGAAGTGGCGTTGAACCAAGAGGCTGTGTCTTGCGATGTGTGGGCGTTTGAGGCCGCAGTGGCCGAGGGCGATTTGGATCGTGCGGTGGCGCTGTATCGGGGACCGTTGCTGCACGGCGTTGCAGTGAGGGCGAGTGCCGAATTCGATCATTGGATGGAGGGCGAGCGTGACCGGCTGGCCCGGTCATATGCCCGTGCGCTCGAACAGCTGGCCGAGGCGTGTGCTGGAAGGGGAGAGCAGCATGAGGCGGTCGTGTGGTGGCGGCGCTTGGTGGCACACGATCCGTACAGCACGCATGTGACGCTGCGGCTGATGCAGGCCCTCGAGGCCGTGGGGGATCGGGCCGGAGCGGTGGCGCAGGCGGATCGTCACGCGGAGAAACTGCAGGAGGATCTGGATGCCGAGCCGTCGCCGGACGTGGCGGCGTATGCCGAGCGGTTGCGGCGGCAGCCAGTGGCGCGTGGGGAGAGGGCAGCGGATCCGCTCGCACGATTGCAGCGCGCCCTTGCCCATCGGTACACCATCGAGCGCGAGCTTGGAAGCGGTGGCATGGCAACGGTGTATCTCGCGCAGGACGTGAAGCACGAGCGCCAGGTCGCTGTGAAAGTCGTCCGTCCAGCGTTGGCCAATGCGCTTGGTGCGGAGCGATTTCTCCAAGAAATCAAGATTACCGCGAACCTGCATCATCCTCACATCCTGCCGCTCCTGGATTCGGGGGAAACCGATGGTTTCCTCTACTACGTGATGCCGTATGTAGAGGGTGAGTCGCTACGAGATCGTCTTAGCCGTGAGAAGCAACTCCCCGTTGACGAAACAGTGAAGATCGCGTTCGACGTTGCTGAGGCATTGGAGTACGCGCACGGTCACAACGTGATCCACCGGGATGTGAAGCCCGAGAACATCATGCTTGAAGCTGGTCACGCTGTGGTCGCGGACTTTGGGATTGCGCGGGCGATCTCAAAGGCGGGGGGCACCCGGTTGACGGAGACAGGCATTGCTGTTGGAACACCGGCGTACATGAGCCCAGAGCAAGCGAGCGGTGTGGGGGAGGCGGACCCGCGCAGCGACCTCTACGCGCTCGGCTGCGTGGTCTATGAAATGCTGGCGGGGGATCCGCCGTTTATCGGATCGACGCCGCAGGGGGTGCTCGCCCGGAAGTCGGTGGAGCGGGCCCCGCCGCTCCGCCCGATCCGCGAGACTCTGCCGCCACCGCTGGAAGAGGCGGTGCTCAAGGCACTGGCGCGGCTGCCCGCGGACCGCTTTGCAACTGTCATGCAGTTCGCCGATGCACTCGCCGAGACTGACATGCAGCGCGCGTGGCCGGATCGCCTTGAGGCGGGCCCCGTCCGGGAACTCGTGGCGTCCGCTCTCCGACACCGGTGGATCGTGATCGCCGGGCTTGCGGGAACCATAGGCGTGGCCACTGTGGGCGTTCGCGTGTGGGCGCACCAGTCACGAGTGGGTTGGGCGCGCACGGTGGCACTCCCCGAGGCAACCCGACTCGTTGAGCAGGGCCGAACCTACGAGGCGTTCCGGTTGTTGCGAGAGGCCGAGCGCCACATTGCGGACGATCCCATCCTCACGCAGGTCCTCATTGAGGCAACCACACCCGTCACCGTTCGCACCACACCGCCGGGTGCTGATGTTTACGCCCGTGATTACCGGGATGAACCGGAAGCATGGGAGCTGCTCGGCTCGGCGCCGTTGGAAGACGTACGCCTGCCGGTGGGAACGGTCGTCTTGAAGATCTCCCTCGACGGCTTTCAGACAAGAGAGGTACTGGCGTTCACACCGGCTCGCACGCTTCAGTTCGTGCTGCAGCCAGCGGCCGACTCTCCCGCTGGCATGGTGCATGTTCCGGGCGGGCGGTACGAGCTCTACAGCAGGGAAGTTGATCTCGATGACTTCTGGATCGACCGCCACGAGGTCACCAACCACGAATTCAAGACTTTCGTCGACGGGGGTGGATACGAGAGGCCGGAGTACTGGATCGAGCGGCTCGTCAAGGACGGCGAAGCAGTTTCGTGGGAGAACGCGCGGCAGATGTTCCGCGATCGGACCGGCCGCCCCGGTCCCGCCACGTGGGAGGTTGGGGCCTACCCCGAGGGTTGGGATGACTATCCCGTGGGTGGTGTGAGCTGGCACGAAGCGGCAGCCTACTGTGCGTCGGTCGGCAAGCAGCTGCCGACGGTCTACCATTGGTATCGGGCGGCCGAGCAGGGCGCGGTAACAGAGGTCGCGGAGTTCAGTAATTTCGCCGCGGACGGGCCCGCGAAGGTCGGCCACCCGCTTCGGCTCGGTGTCCACGGCACCTACGACATGGCCGGCAACGTCAAGGAGTGGACGTGGAATGGGGCGGACGCCACGCGCCGCTACATCCTGGGAGGCGGCTGGCACGAGCCCAGCTATCAGTATCATAAGGCCGACGCGCAGAGCTCCTGGGATCGCGAGCTAATGTACGGGGTTTTCGCTGCGCCAAGTATCGCGCCAAGCTGCCCGCGTTGCAGACAGACCGCATCGCGACGCCGTTCCGCGACTACCGGCAGGAGACCCCGGCGGGCGATCATGTATTCGCGGTGTATCGGAGCCTGTATGAGTATGACCGGACGCCGCTGGAGCCCCAGGTAGACCCCGAGCGGGGACAGTTCGAGCACTGGAACGTGGAGTACGTGAGCTTCGCCGCGGCATACGGCAACGAACGCGTGCCGGCGCGGCTGTTTCTACCGACCAGCGTCCCTCCGCCCTATCAGACGGTGGTTTTCTATCCAGGTGGCGCGCCGTTTCTCTCGCCTTCCCGGGACAGCGAGATTTCCAGACGCGCCTCTGAGTACTGGTTTCTGTTCTTGGTCCGAAGCGGCCGCGCTGTTCTATTCCCGGTGTACAAGGGCGCGGACGAACGGTACGTCGGCGACATTCTCCTGCCGCAGACCTGGCGCGACGTGATCATCCTCGGGGCGAAAGATCTCCGTCGCGCCGTCGACTATCTCGAGACCCGTCCAGACATTGACGCACAGCGGCTCGCGTATTTCGGTCTGAGCATGGGCGCGGGAATCGGCCCGATCATCACGGCCGTCGAGCCGCGTTTCAAAGCCAGCATTCTGCTCGGTGGCGGCCTGTATTCCTGGCAACGGCCGCCCGAGTCCGAAGCGTTCCACTTCTTGCCCCGGGTCAGCGTGCCGACCCTGATGGTCAACGGCCGTCACGATTTCTTGTTTCCGCGGGAGACGGCACAAGACCCGATGTACGAGCTGTTGGGCACCCCGGCGGCGGACAAGCGACATCGGGTGTTCGAGTCAGGCCACGTCCCGACGGAGCGACCAGAGGTCATGAAGGAAGCGCTGGACTGGCTCGACCGATACCTCGGCCCGGTCAAGAGACGTTGATCCGTGGTTAAGCGGGGGCTCCCCGGACTTGGTTCCGTCGGTGTGGACCGAGCGCTGCTGCTCTTCAAGCAACCACCGATCAAAGGCTGTAGCTTTTACGCGCAGCCTGGACCGTCGACCGTGCCGCTCGCACAGCGATCACGTGGGTGTGTGGTCGGTTTCTGCGGACCGCAATCGCCATGACCACCGTCCGGTTGCTCGGATCGGTTGACATACGTGGCGCTGGCGGAAGCGAGCTGGACGTCCTGCTCCGCCAGCCCAAACGGATAGCCCTCCTTTCGTATCTGGCCGCTGCCGCACCACCCGGCTTCCGTCGCAGAGACACGCTGATGGGCCTGTTCTGGCCCGAGTCTACCCAGGATCAAGCGAGACATGCGCTGAGCCAGGCGCTACATGTGTTGCGGCAGGAGCTGGGCGAAGACGCGATCCTCACCCGTGGCGAGGGCGAGGTGGCGTTGAACACGGACTCCCTCTCGTGCGACGTGTGGGCGTTCGAGGCCGCAGTGGCCGAGGGTGATCTGGATCGGGCGGTGTCGCTCTATCGGGGGCCGTTCTTACACGGCTTTACGGCGAAGGCGAGTGCCGAATTCGATCAATGGATGGAGCGTGAGCGTGACAGGCTAGCCCGGGCATATGCCAGTGCGGTCAGACAGTTGGCCGAGGCGTGTGCTGGAAGGGGAGAGCGGCAGGAGGCGGTTGTGTGGTGGCGCCGGTTGGTGGCACACGATCCGTACAGCACGCATGTGACACTGCGGCTGATGGAGGCCCTCGAGTCTGTGGGGGATCGTGCTGGTGCCCTGCCGCAGGCGGATCGTCACGCGGAGAAACTGCAGGAGGATCTGGAGGCGGAGCCGTCGCCGTGGTAAGACCGCAGTTCTCAGTTCTCGGTTCTTTGTTGTCAGGACGGCTCACTGACAGCTGACAACTAGCTCGCCTACCGTCTTACCCTCCTACCATCCTGAGCGGGTCGCACCGCGTCAAATCCCGCCGTCCCGATTGCGAGAGAGCGGCCCGGCCTAATCGTCACTCAGGCCCGGCGTTTCGACTACCGGCTATCGCATGGGCGACGCCGTCGGTAGCGGATTCACCACGTCGAGGTGACTCAGAAGCACGAGCTCCCCAGTCGTCGCGACGTCGGTGTAGTCGTACTGGTCGAGGCCGTCGGGACCGACCAC
>JBDHAB010000089.1:0-5963 GCA_039588295.1 Gemmatimonadota bacterium | reverse complement strand
AACTCCCGTTTGCCACGTGGGCCCCGCCCGCACGCCGCCCCAAAGGTGACGTAACCCCAGATAATGACGTAAGTCAAGCTTCCACAGGCCGTTGGCCAAAGGTGACCTAACCCTGGGGTTAGGTCACAAAACGGGGCCAGGACCTCCCGAAACTCCCGTTTGCCACGTGGGGCCGAGTGCACTCCCGTTTGAGTCCGTTGGGTATCGGATAGCGTCAAGACCGCGGATTCGTCATGGGGAGGCACTCCTCTTTCACAGGGCGGACACAGGAACCCGCGACGATCCGACGTTGGGACCAGGTGCCAAATCCGGTGGGCCGGTACAGGGTGTCAAAGGCGGTGGGCCGGTACACATGGTCGTGGATCCGGCGACGACGGAGCCCTATTTGCCTGCGTCACGCTGCATCGCTGCCTTGCGGTCGGACACCTGGGCCAGCAGCCGCCGCGCGTTGACGTTATGCGTGTCGCACCGAATTGCTTCTTTGCAGTTGTGCTCGGCCAGGATTAATGCGCACTGCTTCTTACTCAGAGATCTGCTATGTAGTCCGTCTTCCCACCACCACACGCGCGTAACGGTATCCTGGCCCTCTGCAGACGCACCAGAGTGGAAGCACTCGTGAGCTAGCTCAAGGAATAGTCCCGACCGCGACTTGCCGTTTGCATGTGGATAGCGATCAGTCAAAGCTGCCCAAGCCTGTTCAAGGGCGTCACGCGCCTTGGGGTTGCGTTCTTGCTCCAACGCGTCTTTGACAGCCGCGAGACTTCTAGCATCTCCCAGCAACCCAATCTCTTGTGCCGCAACCCGTCGCGTCTGCGCGCTCGGGCTCCTGAGGATCGCGCACAGCGGCCACACGACGTTGGAGCCCAGGCGGCAACGGAGAACAACCCCTGCATTGACTCGGTGGCGGGCCTCCGGGGAGGAACACCAGACAAGCAGGTCAGGCACAACAGACTCGCCATACGTTCGGGCCAGCTTCATCGCTGCCTCAAACCGCTCTTTCGCATCGTTCAGGACGACAGCTGCCCGCACCAACTCAGAGCGCATAGCCGGCAACGAGGGGGAATCCCTGGGCATAACCACAGCTTTCGCGTCTTGCCCTGCAACTAGAGTGGTCTCTGGGTCCGAATGCATGTTCTGCTGGGCTCCCTGGAAGCCGTCCCTCTCTGGACCAATAGGACTGAAGCGCTCACGACGCTGCCCCAGGTAACTCAGTGTCACGGCTGCCGCTAGCGCTAGCCCTGCCAAGACCGCACCAAGCCCCAGAGCTCCGATGCCTTTTCGCCTCATACAAAGTCTGCTACAGGTTGTCGATCGACATCGCCATGGTGGATCATTTGTCGCCAGGCATCATCCGCAGCGGTACAGGTTCATTATACTTTATCCTGAAGATCTGACGCGACGTTTGGGCATCGCCCTTGTGCTGGTGAAGGAGTGCGGTGCTCTCGTCAAGATGCCCGTAAAGCTCGTCGAGCGTATCTGCCTCCACCGTGCCGGGCGCTGGCTGACCCTTTCCTTCGCGTCTGGCGATCTCTGCCTTGAGGGTTTCAACTTCCTTCCTGAGGATCTCCGCTCGGCGTTCCAGCTCATGGATCCTCGCAATCTCTCTCTGCTTCTCTTCCTCTGTCTCTATCTTCTGCTTCTCCTTTTCTCCGCTCGCCTCGTCAGCGGCGTCACTGTCGTAGTCGTTCTCACATTCCGTGCTGCAATACGGTGCCGCGTAGAATCCCATGCCTGATGGATCCTTCTCGTTGCCCGGATTCGAGTCTACGTATGTGAACAGATTCGGCCCCTCACCGTACCCGACGGGATCACGCTGGAGGAATCGTCCTCGATCAAGGTCATAGTAGCGCGCGCGGCAGTAGAGAAGCTCGCTCTCCTCGTCGGAAAAACGTGCCGTGAATGTCCAGTGCTGCCCCAGCGGATCTGAAGTCTGCGGCGTCCCGCCGCGCGTGATCGTCACCTTTCCGTACGGGTCATAGCGATAGCCTACCGCAGCGACCTCGTTGAGGTCGGTGATCACCATCACCGACCCAAGCGCGTTGCGGTGATAGAAGCTGCGCGTCACCTCCGTCGTGTTCCCATCGCTGTCGTAGTCCAGCACGTCCGCCTGCTCGAGCATCTGGATACCGTCGGCCTCGTCGTTCCAGACGAAGTTCTGCAGCCAGACGTTCGAATCGTCGTAGACGGCCACGACGTGAGAGATGTTCTCTTGATCCCCAGGCTCAAGCACGGTGGATCGAATGTAGCGTTCCACGTCCCCGGTGTTCTTCTCAACCCGCCGGCCCAAGGCGTCGTACCGGTAGCTCGCGACAGTGGAACCGTCGGACTTCTTCTTCACCTGCACGATCAGGTTCTTGTAGTCGTACTTGAACGTGAAGGTCCCGTTGTCCGTCAGGTTGCCGTTGGCGTCCCAGACGTGCGTCGTCCCGCCCACGGCCGTGTACTCGTTGAGGTTGTTCGTCGTGTAGTTCGTCGTCGTGGGCGACTGCTGCCACGGCGTCACGACCACCGACGTGCGGTTTCCGTCGTCGTCGTAGTTGTAGTCGATCTTCTTGGTGTAGGAGTTCCCCACGGGGGAGGCGGGGTTGCTCGACCCCATCCACGCGTTCGTGAGCCGGCGCAGCTTGTCGTAGGCAAAGGCGTCGCCGCTCGAGCCCGAAGCCCCATACCGCTCGTGGAGGCGGTCGTGGACCTTGTTGTAGGCGTAGTCGAGGCGGACGATCGTCGCCGGGCTGCTCGTCTGATGATGGACCGTCCCCAGTTCCCCGCGAAAGCCCGTGTACGTGTTCGTGCGCGTCGCATTGTTCTGGTACGTGGTCTTCTTCTTGCGCAGGCCGATGTAGGTGTAGCTCGCGATCGTGTTCGTGCCGTCGCTGATCGAGGTGAGGTAGTCGATGTCGTTGTAGCCGTAGCTGACCGTCAGGTTGGCGCCGGAGGGGTAGGCCTCGGAGCCCTTGTTCCCATTGGCGTCGTAGGTCTTGGTGACCGACTTCGGGTACGCCGTCATGCCGACGTAGCGCTGCGTCTCCTTGTAGACGTAGGAGTCCAGACCGATCACCGCGTAGTCGAACTCCACCTTGTAGTCGTTGTCCTCGTTCGTGGCCATCCGGTTCACGGCGTCGAAGGTCCGCGTTTCCGAGGTCGTGCCGAGGAAGCTGGACACCAGGGTGATGGACCGCGACGTATTCCGGTTCAGCACGTCGAACGTGTCGTCGATCACGTTTCCGGCCGGGTCCGTGGTCTTCGTCACGTTGTCGTTCGCGTCGTACACATAGCTGACGGTCTTGCTGTCTGGGTACGTCATCGTGGTGGGCCGATCCAAGGCGTCGTAAGCCCAGGTCGATTCGTTCGGGCTGTCGTCCTTGTGGGAGGTCACCCGGTCGTTCTTGTCGAAGCCCCACTCCGTCACCTGGGCGGAGGTGAAGTCGTCGATCGTGGCGCCGACCGTGAGCGCCCGCTCGTGCTTGAGCATGCGGCTCAGTCCGTCGAAGGTCCACCGGACGGGGTTCCCCTCGGCGTTGATTCGGAAGACGTGATTGGACCGGCTGTCGTAGAAGTACTGGGTCGTGTACTTGTTGTTCGAGTCCGTCCGGTCGATCTCGACGTAGGTCTTGCGGCGGTTCAGCTCGTCGTAGGTGGCCTCATAGTCGTGGATGACGTTGCCGGCTCCGTCCTTCTCCTTGATCGACCACGCCGTTCGGTTCCCGTTGGCGTCCAGGGTGTAGGACCACTCGTTGCCCATGGCGTCGGTCACCTTGGTGCGGCGCCCCGCAGCGTCGTGGGTCCAAGTCGTGTCCTTGCTGCGCGGGTTCGTGACCTTCTTGACTTGTCCCGTCTTCAGGCGCTCGATGGTCGTCACGGCGTCGGAGTAGGTCTGCGAGGGGTCCTTGAAGAGCGCCGATATCTTCCAGCGCCGGTTCCGCTCGTCGAAGTACCACGACTCCCGCTGCAGCTCCGTGTCGGAGCTGTCCTTCTTCATGACTTTCGTGACGTTGTCGTTCTTGTCGTACTCCCACGCGCTGTAGTGACTGAGCGCGTTGGTCTCCTTCGTCCGCCGATCGAAGAGGTCGAAGGTGTAGGTCGTGTCGTTGTCGCGCCCATCGGTGAAAGTCGTTCGGTTTCCGTTCTCGTCGTAGGCGTACTCGACCTCCGACGACTTCGGGTCGGTCTCCCCCCGGATATGCTTGACCACCCAGTCGCGCTCGTTGTACTCCCACTTCTCCTTGTTCCCCTCCGGCTTGGTGACCCGGATGCGGTTCTCGTTGTTGTCGTACGCGAGCGTGGTCGTCCGCGTCGTGGCGGCGTCGATCTCCTCGACGAGCGTCAGCAGGTCGTCGGTGTTCGTGTAGGTGCCGGTCGTCGTGAACCACGGGTTCCCCGAGACCTGGTTGCCGTCCTTGTCGATGTTCTCGACCTCTTCCTTGGTGACGTTGCCGTTGCCGTCGTAGTTGTACTTGGTCTTGTAGTTCAGCGGCGAGGGCGCCTGCTTCTGGGTCAGCCGGCGGACGGTGTCCCAGTCGTAGCTCCAGGCCTTGCCGCGCGGGTCTGTCCTCGTCGCCACGTTGCCGGCCGAGTCGTAGGCATAGCTCGTCTCGAGGTTCAGGCCAAGCGGGTCCACCTGGATCTTCTCCAGCAGGTCGCTGCTGGCCCCGCTCGCGAAGTAGGTGTAGTCGGTGTCGGTGCCTTCCTCGTCGGTGAACTTCGTGACTTGGCCCTTGGAGTTGTAGACGTAGGACCTTGAGCTCGCCTGGGTGGCGGGGTTCGTGACCGTGGGGTTGGTCACCTGCGTCAGGTTGCCCGCGGTGTCGCGCGTGTAGTTCCAGGTGTTGCCCCGGGGGTCGGTGTAGGAGATGACGAAGTTGCCCGTGTTGTAGGTCCAGCTGTGGACGAGGTCGCTCGGATCGTTGGTCCCGGTGTCCTGGGTGCGATGGCGCCGCTCAACGAGGTTGTTCATCGAGTCCCAGGTGTAGTCGACCCGGTTCAAGCGCGGGTAGACGGTATTGGCGGGGAACACGCTGGAGTACCGGTGGAGCGTCACGTACTTGGCCGCTTCGTCCACCAGCATGTCCGTCTTGGTGACCTGGTTGCCGGAGTAGTAGTACCGGTAGACGTTGCCGTTCCGGTCCGTCCGGGTCGTCACGCCGCCGGCGTAGGAGTAGCCCACCGGGGTGCCGTTGATCGTTACGGTTTGGATCTGGTTCGTTCCTCCGACATAGCCGAACTGCCAGACCGTGTTGCCGCGGCCGTCCGTGACCGAGACGAGACGGTTCTGGAGGTCGTAGCCGAGCGTGGTCGTGATCCCCGCAGGCTGGTCCGCCGTGCCCGGCGTCGTGATCGTCGTGAGGTTGTCGTTGCTGTCGTAGGCGAACGTCCACGTCCGGCTTGCCGGGTCCGTGATGGACGTGATGTAGTTGTTCGCGTTGTGGACGATCGTGTAGCTCTTGCCGCGGTCGTCGGTGTAGCCTGTCATCCGGTAGCTGGCGTCGTAGGTGTAGGTGTCCGTGTTGCCGTTGCGGTCCGTGTAGGTCGCCGGCATCCCGAAGGGGTCGAATGTCATCGTGTCCCCCCACTTGCCCAGCAAGACGTAGTTGCCCTGGGGGTTCGTGTAGAGGTTCTCGAAGACATCGGGAGGGCCGACATAGACGGCCCCGTCCCACATGAAGGTGTCGATCCTCCCGGTGGCGTGGCGGAGGAGGACCTTGTGCCCGTTGGGCGCGTTCGGGTTCTGCTGGTCGATGACCACGTACTGCGCCGTGATCTCCCAGCTGGGGAGGATCCGGTTCCCGAGCTGGCTGGCGCCGGAGATCATCGAGCGCCAGCGGATGGCGAAGATGTTGTCCGCTACGAGCCCCGGCGTGCGGAACAGGAAGTGGTCCCACATCAGCTCGCCCGTGCGCACGTCCACGCCTTCGGGGGAGATGGCGAGGTCGGAGACCATCTTGATGGCGCTCTCCGGCGACGGC
>JBDHAB010000088.1:0-6803 GCA_039588295.1 Gemmatimonadota bacterium | reverse complement strand
CACGAGGTCGTGCCAGCGCTGATCCGGGCCATCGAGCAGACGGCGCGCCGCTGAGGCGGTCCTACGGGTCTCGGCTGGGGATACTGGCGCCTGGTCGTCGCCGAGGTGGTCCAGGAGTCCCTCGCCTGCGGGATCCTCAAGCACGGCTTCGCGCGGGTGCGCGGTGGCTCCTGTAAGCACGAATCTCTGCTGGCGTTCTCGTGCAAGTGTCAGGGCTGGACCTACCGCAACCCCCCGACCCGGCACCGACAGCGACACCAGTAACGACGTTGTCAAGCGCAGCGCCAAGCGCGACGCCGACTCCAGCGCCAAGGGCCAGGCCCACTTGTTCGAGCAGTGGTCCTGCGTGGAAGTGCGCTGGTTGCGGAGACAGGGGTGGGCCGTAAGATGCGTGCGCAAAACGGTGAAAACTGGGCCACTCGGTGCACCCTTCAAAGGAACGCGCGCGTTGCACCTGGACTGTAACAGAAGACTGTCACAACACGAATGATCGCTGGTGATCGCTCAGGACCGTCAACTGGCGGGGAAACGGGGCAAATGAGCGCGTATGATCGCCTATGAGCGTCCGTAGTCAGCCTCCGAAGCCAAAGGTCCCGAGTGGACGCCCCCGTTACCCTACCCCGCCACTCGCGTCTGCTAACGCGACGAATCGCGGCAGGCGCATTGGAAGTGAAAGCCTCACAGTTCGTTAGTAGTGGGGGGTTCTTCGCTGATGCCACCGGATTGTCACAGAGTTCTGTTACAGCCGTTGGCTTGGCAACCCAACGCTCTGTGGTCGGGGGACCGGATAGCCGCCAATGAGCATCGAGGACCAACTCCGGCAGATGGTGACCGCTTGCCCACCGAGGCGAGCGTCACGCTGCCGGTGACGGTCCTGCGTGGGTGTTCGACCGGCGAATGAAACTGCGAACAAAGAGGTCCAGGATCCAACACCACCCAAGCCGAACCGTTTTCATCCCCATGTCGCGCTGGCTCCACTCTTGTCATCAGGTGAGACCTGCGCATCTTAGCTGAGCTGGTATGCGCACTGTGGCCACCAGCCACGCCGCCAGAGCGACGCCCGAGATCTGGACGCCCACCGACGACGAGACCCTAGAGCCACTGATGAATGAGAGAACATCCGAGGTCCGCAGACTCGGGTGGGTCAGTACCGGAGAGCGCCGTCCGGACTGACGGATCCCTGCGGAGTACGGCATGGACGATCGGACTTCCACCGACCTCTCCAGACTGCTGGAAGCGGTGAGTCCTTCAGAGGCGGATGCGGCCTGGGCCACGTTCGTCGAGAAGCACACGCGGCTCATCCTGCACGTGGCCCGATCTCTGGGCGGTGACCATGACGCGGCGATGGACCGCTACACCTACGTCCTCGAGCGCCTGGAGGACGACGACTACCGGCGACTCAGGGAGTACGCACCGGACGGTCGGACGCGGTTTACGACTTGGCTGGTGGTCGTAGTTCGTCGGCTCTGCCTCGATCACTATCGCTCGCGCTACGGCCGTCCCCGTGGGACCGGGGGCGAGGAGGCGCGGCGAACACGCCGAACCCTCACCGACCACTTGGAAGGGCACGTCGACATTGCCCGCCTGGCAAGTAGTGCCCCCAATCCGGAGCACGAACTCCTTGCTTGGGACATGCGCTCACGCTTGGCGGGCGCCCTGGCCGACCTTCCACCACGAGACCGAGTGCTGCTCGCGCTGAAGTTCGAGGACGGCCGTTCCGCACGGGCGATCGCTGACATCATGGCGTTCCCGACTCCGTTTCACGTCTACCGTCGCCTCAACCGGCTACTGGCCCAGCTGCGTGATCGACTGGAAGCGACGGGTGTCGACAAACCGGGGCCCGTGACCCCAAACGCAACCCATGGCAGTCCGTCCGTTCAATGAGTACGGAGTGATGAGACTCGAACACCATCGACGAGCATGAGTGGCCAAAACGCTTCCTCCGAACACCTGAGTCCGGCTCATGTGGCGGCCTACGTGGATCGCGCGCTCTCCACGGAAGCGCGTCGGATCGTGGAGCTGCACCTCGCCGACTGCGAGGAGTGCCGCCAGGAGGTAGCCGAGGTAACATCGCTCGTCCGACGGTCCAGGCACCGCGGGTGGTCGTACATCATGTGGCCGGCAGCGGCCGCAGCGGCGATACTCGTGCTGGCGGTCCTTCCTTCCCGCGTCGACGAGCGACAAGGGCAGGCGCTGCGCACCGGCGCGGACGAGGGTGTTCCTGCGATCACCGTCGTCAGACCGGCGACCGGCGACAGCCTCCCGCTGGACGGCATCGACTTCATCTGGCGGTCGTTCGCACCAGACGCCCAGTACAACGTGCGTCTGACGACAGCGGAAGGGAGCGAAGTCTGGCGCACCAGCACCAGGGACACCTCCGCAGCCCCACCCCCTAACGTCGGGCTGGTGCCGGGCCGGACCTACTTCTGGTACGTCGACGCCCTTCTGCCGGACGGGAACTCGGCCACCACCGGGATACGGAGGTTCACCGTGGGGCCGTGACCCCCAGACTCTGCCTTCGGAGCTTCATACTCCTCGCAGCCGTTTGTGCATGCGCGCCGCAGGACGCATCGCAGGTGCGGACCTCGGAGGATGAGCAGCAGGCTGCAACGGTCGGGGATACGTCTGCGAGCGCGCGGCTCTATCGGCTCGGACGTGAGGCCTACGTGCGCGCCGAGTATGACAGCGCACGACTCCTCCTGGAATCGGCCCGCGCGGGCGCGGAGGAGACCGGCGACTCTGCCACCGTCGCACGGGCTCTCACCCTGACGGGGCTCACCTGGTATCGGCAGGGCGGGTACGACAGTGCGCGCGCAATCGGCGAGCGCGCGCTCGATCTCAAGCTCCGACTCGCAATCGCTGACGAGCTCTCGAGTTCGTACAACATGCTCGGGCTCATAGCCTGGAACGAATCCCGATTGACAGAGGCCGAGGAGCTGTTCCTCAAGACGGCCGAGGCCGCCGTTGCCGAGAACGAAGATCGTGCACGCGCCGTGGTCGGCATCAATCGTGGCCTGGTCCTGACGGACCTCGGCCGGTTTGCCGACGCGAAGACCTCCTTTCAAGAAGCGCTCGCGACAGCTCGCGAGATCGAGGAGCCACGGCTCGAAGGCATGGCACTCACCAACCTGGGTATGCTGGCGGTGTGGACCGGTGCTCCGCTCGACGCCATCACCTATCTCGAGGCGGCAGTCCCTCCCTATCGCGAGGCGGAAGAGGTGTTCGGTGAGGTGAATGCTCTCGGGCAGCTCGGAACCGCGTACGCCGCCCTCGGCCGTATGGGCGAGGCGATCGTTGTGCTCGACAGCGCCGTTCGCCTGGCACAGGATCGCGACATGCGTCAGGAGGAAGCCGCGAACCTCGAGGTGCTCGCCGAGGCCTACCGCACGGTTGGTGACTGCGAGCGTGCGCTCGACCTGTACGCCCAGGCCGAGGCAATCAACGCTGAAGTCGGGTTGGCCAGCGAGATGGGGAGCGATCAGCGGGCCCGCGCCGAGATCTACCGGCAGCTTGGCTCCTTAGAGATGGCACGTGAGTTCGCCGAGCGCGCACTCGCCACGCACCAAGCAGCGGGTGCCCAGTGGGAAGCGTTCGCTGATCACATCCTCTTGGCGGATCTGTTCGACCAGATGGGTATGGCTGAAGCGGCGACAACTCACTTGGGGGAAGCGCGACGGATTGCTGAGCAGTGTGATGCGAGGACCGCCCGGGTCGATCTCGCCCTCGCCGAGGCGGGGCTCGCCGACCGCGCTGCACAACCGCGACGCGTGCTGCAGGTTCTGGAGAGGTCCCGCATGGACCTGGCCGTTGGGGGCTACGACAGCGAGTGGAAGTCCGAGACACTGCGGGCGCGGGCCCTGGCCGCCCTCAGGCACCTCGACTCGGCAGCAGCAGCAGGACGGCGTGCGGTGGCCGCGGTGGAACGCGTCCGATCGTCCTTCGGGTCGGGGGCGCTCCGGTCGCGATACGCGACCTTCCGAGTGGACGCCTATGCCACATTGGTGGAGATCCTGCTCGCCCGTGGCGATACGATGACGGCGTTCGAGGTCGCCGACGCAGCGCGGGGACGCATGCTGCTCGAACAGCTTGGCGCGACGCGACAGCCGTCGTCAGAGAAGACCGCGCTTGCGGCGCTCGAGGAGCGAGAAGCGGTACTTCGTGAGATCGACGGGCTTCAGGCCAAGGTGCGCGAGATGGAGGCCTTTGATCCTCACAATCCAGATTCGGCTGCGATCTCTGAGCTGGACGCACGGCTCGCCGCAGCACGCCGCCGCTTCGAGCGGCTGGAGGTGCAGGCAGCAGAGCAGTACCCTCCCGACGTGACTCTCCTCGGCAAGGGCGCGACGTCGGCGGCCGCTGTGCAGAGGTCGATGCGACCGAACGAGGCGTTGCTGGAGTACCTCGTGACGGACGATCGAGTGCTCGGCTTTGCGATGACTCGTGAGTCCATCAGGAACTTCGAGGCCCCAATCTCGCGCGAGGAGCTGGCCGCTCGTGTCCGGCTGGCACGTGGACTACTCGCAGACCTTTCCGGCGACGGCACCCACGCGAGGGCAGTGCTCTCCGGCTTGCACGATCTCCTGATCGCTCCTGCCGAAATCGGAGAGGCTGGAAGGTTGGTCGTGGTCCCGCACGATGCTTTGAGCTACCTGCCCTTTGCAGCGCTGGTCGACGCTGCGACCGACCGGTATCTCGTGGAGGATCACGACGTCCAGATGCTACCTGCCGCGGCCGCGCTACCGGTGCTGCGCGACCGTGCAAGTGGTGAGCTCCGGAACGCACGGGTTCAGGCCTTCGCGCCGTTCGTCGCAGACCTTCCAGCTACGCGCACGGAGGTCATGGCCATCCGGGACGTTACAGCCGAGGCGATCGTAGTCGAAGGCCGGCGGGCGACCGAGGGAAGGGTGCGCGACGCGCTTCAAGAACAGGCAATCGTTCACATCGCCAGCCACGGCGTGATGAACGCCCGCAGTCCGCTGTTCTCGCGTCTCGAGTTGTCACGCCGTGATTCCCGCACGGACGACGACGGACGGCTGGAGGTACACGAGGTGTTGCAGCTCCCGATCCGTAGCCCGCTGGTCTTCCTCTCGGGATGCGAGACCGGTGTGGGGACAGCATGGTCCACATCATTTACACGCGGCGAGGACTACGCGACGCTCGCCCGGTCGTTCCTCTACGCCGGTGCGCAGTACGTGGTGGCAACCTTGTGGCGAATCGAAGATGAGGGAGCGGCGGCGTTTGCCGAGCAGTTCTATTCGCTCTTGCGCACGTCCGGACCGGTGGAGGCACTGGCGGGAGCGCAGAGGGCGTTGCAATTGGATGCGCGATACAGCTCTCCGTATCACTGGGCTGGCTACCGCCTGAACGGAGCCGGCGCGCAAACCGAGGGGTATGTGTCCGTTCAACGCTGATAGGAGTGTCTCTATCCAGCGAAGTGGGAGCGTCATCATGCTGAGCATGAGCCAAGTTCGTTCGTGGTCCTGGATCGTTGTTCCTATCCTGACGGCCTTCGCCGCGGCATGCGTCGAGGACCAGCCGGCGGAGCCTACGGTCACCGATGTCTCGCTGGCGAAAGGTGGGGGTGGCGGGGGACCAGCGGTCGACGACACCGAGCCACCGGGCGCGCCACAAGGCAAGACGCTCGACGTGCGGGTCTTCGGGTCGAGGTTTGACCAGGGGTCGAGGGCTGCGTTCACACTCGACGGGATCCCCGGGAAAGTCCACACCAACTCCACGCGTTTCGTGAATCGGTCCGAGCTGGTGTCGAACATCACGATCGACTTGGACGCCGACATCACGCTGTACGACGTCGAAGTGACGACCTCGAAGGGCAAGAAGGGTGTCGGCGCGGATCTGTTCAAGGTCGTGGAGAAAGGTACCGAGGTCTACACGGCGATTGATCTGCGGTCATTGACCGGCAGGGGCAAGGCTTCCCAGAGCACCAACGGCAGTGCCCACGATATCACGGAGCCGGATGCCGACGGAGTCCTGCGGGTCGTGGGCGGGAGTGAGGAGTGGCGGACCGGAGGTACCCAGCCCGTCGTGTGGACGGGGACGCTGAGTACGATCGCTGACGCAGAGCCGGAGGCGCTAGCCCTTCGGGGCTATGCGGCCGGGATCAGCGATGATGGAACCGTGATTGCGGGCCGTGTCAAGCATACCAGTAGCGGTCCCGCAACGCCTGCGGTGTGGCTGGGCCCGGACTGGACTCAGATCGATCTCGAGCTGCCCGCCGGGTTCATCGCAGGGCATGCCCGTGACGTCAACAACAGCGGTGTGATCGTTGGTGCGACCAAGAACGGCGTGGATACTCTCGCCACCACGTGGGCGTCACCGAGTGCGGCAGCCGTCCACGGAGCGCAGCATGAGGGCGGTGCTGTGGCGGCTCGACGGCAGCTGGTGCACCCTGCACCCGGAGGGCCAACAGGAGGAGAGTTTCGCCTACCGCATCGACGACGTCGTGGACGGTACGGTGCTTGTAGCGGGCCAGGTGCTGCCCGCCGACCAGCCAGCCATCTGGACGGTGGACGTGACCGCCTGCTCGTTCGTGTACGAAACGGTCGGGATTGGGGCTGGCTCGGCGGCGGATGTCCGGCGTGTCGGGGACGGCTGGATAGCCGTCGGCAGAGATAGAACCTCCCAGAACCTTCAAGCAGCGGTGTGGACTTCCGGAGGCGACGGCCAGGCGCTGGATACCAGACCGAGCCTTGCCTTGGTGGTCAACAGTGTCGGCTACGTGGTCGGCGTCCGCTTTCTCGGGGGAGTGGACCGCGCCGTCCTGTGGGTGAAGTGACCACCGCGCC
>JBDHAB010000087.1:0-6652 GCA_039588295.1 Gemmatimonadota bacterium | reverse complement strand
CACGCAGAGCTTCGGCGGATGGTAAGCCGAAACGCCGCGCGGTAGATCCTCCAGGCGCGCTGGCAAGGTGAGCCGTCGCGCCACATCTTAATAGCACCTCCAGACCGAGGTCACAGTCCTGCCCGACACCTTCGACCGCCTCAAAGCCGCCCTCGCTGACCGGTACCTGATCGAGCGCGAACTCGGTAGCGGTGGGATGGCGACGGTCTATCTCGCCGAGGACGTCAAGCATGAACGCAAGGTCGCCGTGAAGGTGCTGCGACCGGAGCTTGCCGCCGTGCTCGGTGCGGAGCGGTTCCTCCAAGAGATCAAGGTCACCGCGAACCTCAACCATCCGCACATCCTCCCGTTGCTCGATTCTGGTGAAGCCGACGGGTTTCTCTACTACGTGATGCCCTATGTCGAAGGGGAAACGCTGCGCGATCGCATGGACCGTGAGGGGCAGCTTCCACTCGGGGACGCCCTGCAGATGATGCGGCAAGTCGCCGCCGCGTTGAGCTACGCGCATAACCACGATGTGATCCATCGTGACATCAAGCCGGAGAACGTGTTGCTCTCGGCGGGGGAAGCCGTCGTCGCAGACTTCGGGATCGCTCGTGCTGTCACTGCAGCTGGTGGGGAGCGACTGACCGAGACGGGCATTGCCATTGGCACCCCGATGTACATGTCGCCGGAGCAGGCGGCTGGCGACACCCACGTCGACCACCGAGCGGACGTCTACTCACTCGGCGTGGTGGCGTACGAGCTCTTCGCCGGGCGTCCTCCCTTTTCCGGCCCAACGGCACAGGCGGTGATGGCCGCTCACGTAACCGAACCGCCGCCACCGATCACAGAGCACCGGCAAGATCTTCCTCAGGCCCTGGTGGACTCCGTGATGCAGTGTCTGGAGAAGCAACCGGGAGACCGATGGCGGTCGGCGGACGAGCTACTGCGTGAGATCGACCTGCTGGCCGCACCTGGTGGTGGTCTGGCATTGGTTGCCACTGCTGAGAGACGTCGCCGCAGAGCGATCGTTGGGCTGATCGCGGCTTTCGCGATAGTCATCGTGGCGGCTGCGATGTGGGGATCCCGAGCCGTCCGGCATGCGTCTGCGCTCCGCTGGGCACAGGAGGAGGCGATTCCCGAAGCTCAACGCCTCATCGGCATGGACCAGGATTTTGCCGCCTTCAGGATCGCGCGCGAAGTGGAAGAGCGCCTTGGCGGGGATCCCCTGGCGGATGGACTCTGGTCGGACGTTGCAATGGAGCGGGACATTCGGTCAGAACCGTCGGGTGCCCGAGTCTGGATTGGCGAGTACACGGCGCGGGACACCGGATGGGTTGATCTCGGCACGACACCGTTGACCGATGTGCGTGTGCCCCGTACGTACGTGCACCTGCGTGTCGTGAAGGACGGATATGTCCCGATCGACGGAGCCGCCTGGCTCCCCCGCGACACATTCTTCCTCCTCGCCGGGAGCGGCACGGTTCCCGACGGGATGGTCCTGGTCCCCGGTGGGGAGACAGCACTTGGACTGCCCGGATTGCAGCATCTTGAGGCAGTCACCATCCAGACGTACTACCTGGGCCGCTATGAGGTCACGAACCGTCACTACAAGGTTTTCGTCGACAGCGGCGGCTACGAGCGACCGGAGTTCTGGAGCCAGGAGTTTATGCTCGATGGGCGACGGCTCTCCTCCGATCAAGCGGTCGCTCGGTTTACCGATCGCACTGGGCGACCAGGTCCGTCCACGTGGGAGACCGGAGACTACCCGACTGGTGAGGACGATCTACCCGTTGCGGGTATCAGCTGGTACGAGGCCGCAGCCTACGCGAGCTTCGCAGGGAAAGCACTCCCGACGATCTACCACTGGGCGCGGGCAGCCGCCACACGGGCCAGTGCGTGGATTGTCCCAGCAAGCAACTATGGAGGAGTGGGTGCCTCTCCTGTGGGCAGCTATCGGGGAATCGGCCTGTTTGGGACGTTCGACATGGCAGGGAATGTGCGGGAGTGGTGTGCCAATGCTGTAGGAAATGAGCGGTACATCTTGGGTGGCGGCTGGAATGATGCAAAGTACTCGTACACAGACGCCTATGCGCAACAGCCGTTCGATCGCTCGCCAACGAACGGAATCCGTCTCGCCCTCTATGAGCCCGAAGATGAGAGCCTCGAAGAGGCTGGGCGCGTCATCGCTCGGTTACCTCGAGACTTCCGGACTGAACAGCCGGTCTCAGGCCAGGTGTTCGACGTATACCGGCGCCTGTACGACTACGATCGGACTCCGCTCAACGCGGTTGTCGAGGAGGCGGATAGTAGTGCCGAAGATTGGATCGTCGAGCGTGTCGCCTATGACGCGGCGTATGGCGAGCGCATGCTTGGATATCTCTTCCTGCCGAAGAGCAATCGGCCGCCCTATCAGACGATTGTTTACTACCCTGGCTCCAGTGTACTCCGCAGTGAGTCATCACGCTCCCTCGCCCCCATGTACCAGATCGAGTTCCTGGTGAAGAGTGGCCGAGCCGTCCTGTATCCAATCTACAAGAGCACCTACGAGCGCGGAGACAGTCTCAAGAGTGGCTACGCTGACGAGACGATGTTCTACCGTGATCACGTCATTGCCTGGGTGAAAGACTACCGCCGTTCAATCGACTACCTCGAGACCCGTGCGGACATCGACACCACGAGGCTGGCGTACTTTGGATTCAGCTGGGGAGGCTACTTGGGGGGGCTCATCCCAGCTCTGGAGCCGAGACTCAGCGTGATTGTCCTGTACGTTGCAGGTCTTTGGATGCAGCGGGCAGCTCCTGAGGCAGAGCCGTACAACTTCTTGCCGAGGATCACGATTCCCGTCCTGATGATCAATGGCGAGTACGACCACATCGCCCCGGTAGAGACGTCCCAGCGGCCCATGTTCGACGCGTTCGGGACACCTCCGGAACACAAGAAGTGGTTGGTCTATCCGGGCGGGCATTTCGTGCCCCGCGCAGTGTTGATTCGCGAAACGCTTGACTGGCTCGATCGGTATCTCGGACCTGCGCGGTAGAGGGATCGGGAAGAGACCAGCCCCGAGCGTCACGCGGCGTTCGGGGCTTTCGGTTGCGGTGATTGACGCCTTCCCGACCTGACCACACTTCGGCGTCAGGTAGGGAGGCAACCCGTGAGCGCTGCCAGCCGGACCTGTACCTCCTGCAAGACGCCGGTACCAATGGACGCCGCGTTCTGTCCCGCGTGCGGGGCTGCGACTCCAACGGGCGAGAGTGAAGAGCCAGGGATCGACGAGCAGCACCTGCGCTCTGCACTCATTGGTGGTGATAGGTGCAGGACCGCGAACGGGGGGGATCCTCTAGTGCACCTCATTCGGGGCACGGAGTCCCCCCCGTCATTCCTCCAGAGTGACTGAGCGGCTACTTGCGCTTGCCCACCGGCACCATGATGTGCGCGCATGGTGTTCCCTTCCATATCACCCCGCGGCCCAGGTGGTTCCGATTGCGCCGCAGGCTACCCTGCCTTTGCCTCCACGTAATCCTCCCGGACCTCGCCGACGGCGGACCGGACTTTGTTGGTGAGATCCCGCTCCTCGCGCAGCGTTTGAATGAGCGCCTCGGCCTGCTTGATCTGGAACGTGAGCGAACCCGACTTGTCCACCACATGGTCCAAGAACACTCGCTGGCTCTGCATCGTCTCCATGCTCGACTGAATCTGCAGCAAGAGCGCTTCGGCCCGCCCTAGACGCGCCTCGGCGCGTTCGATCTGCCGCTGACGATCCGTGAGTGCTTCCGCCGTACCGTCGGCGTTCCGCAACTGCGCGAGTGTCTCGTCCAACTTGACACGCGTCTCGCCGATTTCCTGTTGTGCCGCGTTGATGGATCTGACGTCCTGCACTGTCCGCTCGGCCATCTGCAGCAGATTCCGAATGTCTCCCTGCACCATCCGGATGGTCGCTTCGCGCTCCGCCAGCTGCTCCAGCGCCTCGCCGACGTGCTCCTCGGTCCGCTCCCACTGGGCCAGTTTCTCCTCGAATTGCCCCAGTCGCTTCTCGGAAAACCGTAGGCTCGTGATTCGATCGTCGAGCCGATTGGTGAGGTCGTTCAGTTCAGTGGACCGCTTCTCGACGGCGTTTAAGGAGGTAACGAGCTGTTGACTCTGCTCCTCCAGTTGCTCGGCCGCCGCCGCAGCTTCCTGGCGCAGGTGGGATGCCCGCTCCAGGTGTTCACTGGACTTCTCCAGTGCCGCCTCCCGCTGATCGAGTTCCGCTCCCAGCTGCCTCGTACGCTGAGACAGCTCGTGTAGATCCTGGGCCTTGCCCTCCAGCGTGTCGAGCGAGTCGCCATAGGCCCGTCCCCGCTCCTCGAGACCCTCGACTTCGGACACGAGTCGGGTGACGGTCTTCTCGACGTTGGCGGCATCGGCCGCTCGTGCCGAGAGGGAACCGAGCTGCTCGTTGGCGACATCCATCCGGGACACCAGGCCCTCACTGCGCTCGTCGAGCTGAGCCGCAAGTGAGCTGAGTTCCGACAGTCGCTTGTTGAGATCGTCCAGGTAGGTTTCACGCGACTCGATGGTGGTCAGCGCGGCGGTGACCCGCCCGACTTCCTTCTGAACCAGGTCTACGGTCGGGCGGACTCCGTTCAGTTCTCTGACTTGCGCATGGACCTCGCTCACCAGTTGCTGCACACCGGCCAGCCAGCGCTCCGTTTCGTTCTGATCCTCGCGCGCTCGCCTCATGGAATCGGCCGCGAACTGCACCTGGTCCACCGCATCCTTCAAACCCTCCTGGCTGCGCTGGAGCGCGTTGAAGTCCCGCAGCATCGACTGGACGGCCGGCCCGGCCTCCTCGACCTGCTCGAGGCGCTTACCGACCGCGTCCACAACTTCGCGCTGGCGCTTGATCTCGGCTCGCAGACCGCGGACCTCGTGAGCGTCCTCGTCCAACCGATCGATCTCGCCGGCGGCGCTGTCGAGCCGTCCGGCCAACTCCTGAATGTGGCCCTGCAGCTCCGGCAGGGCATCCGCGGCCTGGTGCAGGGACTCGAACCGCGACTCGAACGCCGACAAATCACGGCGCAGGTCAACCACGCGCTGCGCCACCGCGTCAAACCCGTCCCGTTCCAGTCTCAGACGGTCGGCACTAGCCTCGACTTCAGTCTCGAGGTCACTCAACCGCCCTCGCGTCGCCTGGTCGAACTCGGTCACCTCCTGCTGGCGTGACCTGATCTCCTCCGACTCCGCCAGGAGGCGGCCATGGAGCGCCGTCAGCTCCTCCACTTCGGCCCTCAGGTGCTTCACCTTCGCGAAGTTCTCTTCCTGCTTCCGGACCTGCACGTCGATGTTGCGGACCATGTCACTCAGTTGGTTCGCCTGTCGGCCGGCGCGTTCGACCGCTTCTCGCTGTTGCTCGACTGCGGCGATCTTCTGCTTCACCGAGTCAGCCAGCGCCTGGAGCATGATGAGCTGCCGCTTGGTGTCGGCTGCCCCGTCGGCCAGCTGGGACAGATCGGCCATCGTTGTGCTCAAGACCTCCATCTTGTCCTCGGCCCCCAGCACCCCCGTCGTGACCGCCCGGTACCGGTTATCCACCTCCTCGAGGCGGGAATCGCTCAGCTCCTGAGTGCGAGCGATCTGATCCTGCTGCTGCTTCACCCGGTTGACGCCCTCGTTCAGGTCACCGAGTTTGCCAGCGAGTTGGGCGGCTTGGGCTTGGATCTCCTGGAAGGGATCCTTGAGATCCAGGAACTGGGCCAAGTCGTCCTTGAGGCAAAGCGCCATGTCGGCCTTGTGGCTGAGTTCCGCCACCTCCGACTGCACCCGCTCGACCTCCGAGGCCGCTTTGGACATTTGGATCTGGGCCCGCTGCTGCCCCTGCTCCAGGGTCTCCGCCTGCGCATTGACCGAGGTCAATCGCGGCACGAGCCCTTCCAGACTCTTGAGTTGTGTCTCCACCTCGCCGAGTCGGGACTTCACCGCCGAGACGCTCTTGTCGGCCTGGGCAACCGGTTCCGCCAGCTGCTCGAGGCGCTTGGCTGTCGCCTCGGCCTCGCGCGTGGCCTCTTCCAGGGAGGTGCGCCCCTGCTCCATCTGAGCCAGGATCTCCTGGGCGTGTGCGGACAGCGCTTCCTCCGCCCGTCCGTTGCCAAGTATCGCTCTCAACAGCGACGCCATGGTCCTCTCCTCATCTGCTCCGGCACGGGGGTCTCCCCCAGTTGGCGTCCGCGCAAAGTGCTCGCGGGCGAGTTCAGTTCCAGGGACCATAGGTGCCACGATAGCCGCGTAATTGCAGTGAGACTTGTCACCAGAGTGCGGCTGGGGCGCCGGGCGGTTGCCTTCGCGCCCCGAGCGTCACGGCGTTCAGGCCTGCTCTGTACCCCGATTCGTGAGACACTTAGGGGTCTAGAATCTGTGCCTCTTTCGGGGTTCGTTCGCGCCGGTACTGCCGTGGCGAGCGGTACCCCAGCGCCGAGTGCGGCGCCACCTCGTTGTAATCCTCCAGCCACCGCTCAAGCTGACTGAGCACGCTTGCAGCCGTCGAGCAGTCCGCTCCGTCGACGTAATCCCGCTTCACCGTGTTCACGAACGCTTCGCTCATCCCGTTTGACTCGGGGCTCGAGGCCGGCGTGGTGATCGGCTGGAGGTGGAGCTGCTCGGCCACCCACTCGGTGGCGAGCGCCGTGTAGAT
>JBDHAB010000086.1:0-6480 GCA_039588295.1 Gemmatimonadota bacterium | reverse complement strand
GGTTCGGCAGGGTGACTTGGGTCACTCGCTCGCCGTCGGCCGTCAGGGTCGTGATCACCGAGGACGCCTTATGTTGATCGATGCCCGAGTAGTACATCCCGCGCTCCAAGCCGAGGTCGCTCGATGCTAACCGCGATCCGGCTTGGAAACATCAAGCGCTTGGAGCTGTCGGGCGCCCAGGGGTTCGAGTTCGACGTGGGGCTAGCGCAGGAGCCGAACAGAGTGAATAGAGTAAATGATGATGTGTATGGCGGGCGTGGCGCCCGCCGCTCAAGGGCTGCCCGTTAGACGGCAGCAGAAGGTCGAGCGTAATACCACATGCCTGATGTCCATCTCACCGCCTTCGACCCAACCCGCGACCTGTCGATGCTCGCGGCGTGGCTGCAACGTCCGCACGTGGCTCACTGGTGGGGCGATCCAGAGCAAGCTCTCAGCGCTGTCCGGCAGCATCCCATTGCGAGGGAGGCGTTGATCGAAGCAGACGCCCAGCCCGTTGGCTACCTCTGCTGGCAAACACCCCCACAGGAGGAGCTTGCCGCGGCGGGCCTGAGTGACTTACGCGGTGACCTGGTTGATGTGGATATCATGATTGGCGAGCCCGACGCCCTCGGCCAAGGAGTCGGCCCAGAGGCCCTGTCTCAACTCTTGGCCAAGCTGCGAGCCGACGGAGTCCGCGTCGTCGGCTTGGCCGCCGCCATAGCAAATCGGCGTGCGCTGAAGGCCTACGAAAAGGCCGGCTTTCGCCCGTTCCGCGACTTCGAGGAAGCTGGTCAGGACATGCGGTACTTCGTCCAGACCCTCAATGCTGCCGTCTAAGGCGGCGGCAAGACTCGTGGTACACATCCCCGCACGCCTTGTTGCGCTGCTCCTGCTCGGCCCGGTGTTCACCGGGGGGGCCATGACGACACTCGCGGCGCAGGGTCCGGAGTGGCAGTTCACTGCCCAATCGGCTACCCCTCTGGAGTTGCCACCCTGGCTCCCTCGTGATTCACTTCGCGCCGCGCTGTCATACTACGAGGACTCACCGGCGGTCGTCGCTGGGTTCCTGGCGGATCTCAACCACGACGGCACCCAGGATTACGTCTTCCGCGCCTCATTGGACGTCTGTGGCACCAACTGCGAGTATGTACTGGTCGATGGCGAGAGTCACCGGACGCTGGGCAGAGTGGGAGGCAGTGTCGTTTTCGTCCGCCTTCCCATGATCAACGACTATCCTGTGATACAGACATACGGTCACAGCAGCGCCGACGCGGGGAGTTGGTCGACCTCTGTCTTCGACGGCCAGCGCTACGTGTTCGTGGGCAGCGTCTCCCTGGAAGGTGTTTCACTGCGCCGTCACTTCGAGACGCTCAGGGAGATTCCATTCTGGCCGCCGCCTGACACGCGTTAGGAGCTGCCGGGCGTGCGGGTGGCGTTGCGACGGGCGCCTTGATAGATACGAGTAGATCCAGCTGAGAGGGCGCGCCCGGCTGGGTAGTCGCCCGCAGCTCAAACGCAGGGACGTTAGGCCGCAACCATCGCGAGGTAAGCATTCCGTGCAAGTCTCCTCTGCTCCACGCCCCTGAGCCGGAGCCGAGCGTTGATCGCCAGAGGTCCAGCCTGGATTAAGCGAACCGCAAGACTTGCGGGGGGGCTGTACCTCGCCATAGTGCCCTTCAGCGTCTTCGGCATCATCTACGTCCCTTCCGTGCTCATTGTGCGCGGAGATGCCGCAGCAACGGCCAGCAACATCATGACCTCCGAGTGGCTTTTCCGTAGTGGCATGGTCAGCCATCTGGTCGCCCAGATCATTCTCGTGTGTCTGGCCCTAGCGTTGTACCAGCTCCTCAAGCCAGTGAACAAAAGCCACGCGGTGCTCATGGTCGTCCTTGCGCTGCTCAGTGTACCGATCGGGTTTGTCAACGAGGTCAACCACCTTGCCGTCTTGCGGTTGCTGAGCGGCGCGGACTACCTAGAGCCCTTTACCTCGGTTCAGCTGCATGGGCAGGCGATGCTGTTCCTGGACTTGTGGGATAGCGGGATCCTTGTCGCCCAGGTGTTCTGGGGCCTCTGGCTGTTCCCCCTAGGTTACCTGGTCTTCAGGTCGGGGTTTTTGCCCGGCCTGTTGGGTATTCTGGTGATGATCGGCGGCGGTGGATATCTGTTCGATGTGGTCGTGACGATGCTGTTCCCGACCATCGATGTGACGGTCAGTCAGTTCACCTTTGTCGGAGAGTTGTTGTTTCCCCTGTGGCTGTTGTTCAAGGGCGTGAACGTCGGACAATGGCAGCAAGTCACTCTCACCGAGGGCACGAGGGAAGGCCGATAGCTCTTCAGGCGACCGCAGGTGACCTGGAAGCAACGTCCTGCGTCGTTACTTCCGCCGTCCTCGTCTACTTGCTCTCGACGCCCAGCTTGCGCAGCTGCTCTTCCGGACAGCCGGTCCACTCGCCGAGGGCGGTGTTGCCCATGTACTCGAGGTCCATCACGCCCATCTTGCTCGACCAGAACCCGCTCGCGGTGAGATCCCGAAAACTGTTGAAGAACGCGACCCCCTGGGAGCGACTCGTCGCCGCACGATCCGGGTACGCGATGTCATCCAGTACGGCGGTGCGTTCTTCCTCCGTACACGACAAGAAATCGTGGTCGAATCGCTCGCGGCACTCCACATCGAGCCACGCCAGCCCTCCGCGCATCGCCGTCTGCCGGCGCTCGTTGTCGCCGTCCAGCATGATGAAGTCCATGAACTCGGGGACACCGGCATCGGTGGCGCTCCCCGAACGGGCATCGCGCGGGATCATGATGTCCACGAGGACGCGCACCGTCTCCCACTCGTGTGGACTGAAGAAGCCGGGGGTCTGCGTCTCGCGGGTGTGCCCGCCCGGTTCGCGGAGGCGTGCCGCACGAGCGACCTCGTCAGGCGTCCAGGTGAAGGCGGCCGCGCTAGTCGCTGCCACGAAAACCCGAAGCACGTCCCGCCGCGACACGTGAGCGTCGCGAGTCTCCTGCGCGGTGTCCTCCCTCGGTCGCTCCGTCATAGGGCCCCCGTGCGTCGTTGCTCGACAATGTAGTCCGCGGCGCGCCAGGCCAGCGCCAGAATGGTCCACGTGGGATTCTTGTCCGCCTGCGAGACGAATGGCCCTCCGTCGGCGACGAACAAGTTCTTGACGTCGTGCGCCTGACACCGCCCGTTGAGCACGGAAGTCGCGGGGTCGTCGCCCATCCGCGTGACGCCCAGCTCGTGAATGATCCGCCCGCCCGGGAGGATGCCGTACCCGTCCTCGGCCGAGGGCATCTCCGCAAACGGCTCTCCACCCATCTCGCCAATCAAGGCGCGAAACGTCTCTTGCATGTGCTTGACCTGCAGGTACTCGTGGTCGGACCACTTGAAGTGGAACCGAAGCACCGGAATGCCCCACTGGTCGACCGTGTCGGGATCGAGGTCGCAGTATGTGTCCGCATTGGGCACCATCTCGCCGCGCCCCGAGAACCCGACGACCGATCCGTAGTAGCGCCGGTAGTCGTTCTTGAGCGCGACCCCGTAGCCGCCCTCGGCGCCCGGGAACTCGTGGATGTTCCCCATGAACCCGTAGCTCGGCATCCCACGGCCGCCCCACATCTCGATGTGGTAGCCGCGTGGGAAGTCGAGCGATGCGTTATCGAGCCACCAGGGCATGTACAGGTGCGCGCCGCCCACGCCGTCCTCGTTGTGGGGAATACCGTCCATGAGGCTGGGGACGAACCCGGTCACGTCGGTTCCCGTGGTATCCGAGAGGTACTTCCCGACGGTGCCGCTCGAATTCGCGAGGCCATCGGGAAACATCGCGGACCGCGAGTTGAGGAGGATCCGCGCTGACTCGCAGGCGCTCGCGGCCAGCACGACCACCCGGGCGCGCACGTGCTCCTCGCGTCCGGTCTCCGTGTCGATGAACAGGACCCCGGTCGCGAGGCCGCGTCGGTCGTGGGTGACCTCGCGCACCATCGCGTCGGTTCGCAACGTCAGGTGACCGGACCCGAGCGTCGGGAAGATCAGGACATTCGGGGAGGTGAAGTTCGCGTTTGTCGAACATCCCCGGTTGCACTGCCCGCAGTAGTGACAGGCCGGCCGACCGTTCAGCGGACGGGTTAAGATCGAGAGGCGCGACGGGATACACGGGATGCGCATGCGTCGAGCCGCCTGCTGCACCACCAGTTCCCAGCAGCGCGCCTGCGGCGGCGGTTGGAAGATCCCGTCGGGCTGGTTGTGGATGCCTTCGCGGCTCCCGAACACGCCGATCAACCGGTCGACGCGATCGTAGTAGGGAGCGATGTCGTCGTACCCGATGGGCCAGTCGTCGCCCAGTCCGTCCAGCGAGCGGCGGCGGAAGTCATCCGGGCCGAAGCGAAGGGAGATGCGTCCCCAGTGGTTGGTCCGCCCCCCGAGCATGCGCGACCGGAACCAGTCGAATTGCGTGCCGGGGGCCTGCGTATATGGCTCGCCTTTCAGAGACCACCCGCCGAGGTTCGCCCCGAACTCCCCGAATTGTCGCTCTGGCGTCGATGCCCCACGACGCGGAGAATCGTAGGCCCACTTGAACATGGCCGTATCGGTGGTGTTGTCCCACATCGGTCCGGCCTCGAGCATCACGACGTTCGCCCCAGCCTCGGCTAACACCTTGGCGGCCATCCCGCCGCCGGCGCCCGAGCCGACGATACAGACGTCGTATGCGTCCTGCTGCCGCTGTCTGGCCATCGTGCCTACTCCTGCGGGTCCGCCGGAGAAGGTACGTCGTGGGGCGATGCGGTAACAGAGGATGAACACCGGCACGTACGAAATCTCCGGGTCCACGTTGACCACGCGACCGGTCTTCGCGCTCGTGCCATCATTCATCGGTGGGCACGCTGAGCAACAGTTCTCGTTGGATGGCAACACGCTGACGTTGACGGTCGTGAACGTCGAGTCAGCGGATGGCGTTCAAGTTCCGGCGATGGCTGCGGGAGGGCGCGCGATCTACACCCTAGAACGAGTCGACTGACCGAGAGGTGTCGCGCCGTCGGACGAACGCGGACACTGAAATCCCGCCGTCCCGACCTAGCTGTCCTCTTCGGCGAACTTTGCTGGGTGCTTCGCCATCTCTTTCCGGAAGCGTGCGCGCAGCTTCGCCATCTCGGCCGCCTCGTTCGGCCCGGGCACGACCGGGCTCCCAATCCCCAGCACTCGGGTTCTGTAGTCCATCGTCACGGGCACGATCGGCACTCCCGCCCCGACAGCGATCCGATAGAACCCGGTCTTCCACCGGTCGACTCGCCGCCGCGTCCCCTCGGGGGAAAGCCCCAACACCCATTGTGGCCGGGTTCGGAAGTGATCGATGGCCGTGCGCACGGTGCCGTGCGGGGTGGAGCGGTCAATCGGCTCTCCGCCAAGCCAGCGGAGCACCGGCGCCAGTGGGAACCGGAAGATCGTGTGCTTGCCCAGCCAGTTGGCCCGGAGGCCGGTGGCGAACATCGCCAGGATACCGATGACGAAGTCCCAGTTCGACGTGTGGGGTGCCACGATCACCACGAACTTGGGGCAGTCGGGCAACTCGCCCTCCACCCGCCAGCCGACCAGGCCGAGCAGGCGGCGGGCCAGCATTCGGGAAACCGAGGTGCCGCGACGGGGGAGGCGGGGTCCGGTCTGGTCGATCATTCGCATGATATGCGCGGGCCGTGCACGATGCTCGTCGTCGCGGGACGGGTGACTTCAGGGACCGTGCGAGAAGTGTGGTCTAACACGCACTTGCTGCCGTGGGGCGCCGAGACACCGCGACGAACCCGCACCCGCGGCGGCCACATGCAACGTCATCTCCGACAAGCCCTCGAGCTCAGCGGGGAGGAGCCTCCTCCCTAGCAGGGTCGCGTCAAATCCCGCCGACGGTCCAACGAGAGCGCGATCAATCGAAGAACGGGAAGAGCCTCTTCAACTCTTCGAGGGACGGCTGTGTGCCATACTCTGAAACCTGGAACGCTTCGGCCTGCTTCACCTGGCTCCCCTTCCGCTGTCCGTACAGCTGGACCAGGAGTTCCCGATAGGTCTCTCCGGGCCGGGACGATCTGAATCCTCGAGCCTCGGCGAGCCAATCGCGCCGTTTCGATGGATCACGTGGCACTGAGTCGAGAATCCCTCGGTTATAGGGCAGCCATTCATACATTTGCGACTCATGGCAATGGTACATGTCGATCTTCTCTTCGATGACATCGTCGATTGCCACCACGATGTCCGGAGCAAAGGGGGAGGGGTCCGTGAACCTGTCCGCCATGTATAGAAAGACGGGATTTTCCCTGAGGTGGGGAGCCGAGGAGACGATGTTCGGCACAGTAACCATGTAGGCCGCATCCCTCACCAGCAGCCCCGTATTGCGGTGATCTGGGTGGTAATCGTTGGGACGGGGGCTGATGACGATGTCCGCCTGGAACTCGCGAATCTGACGGATCACTTCCTCCCGATTCTCCAGAGTGGGCATGAGCTTTCCATCGTCGTTG
>JBDHAB010000085.1:0-6487 GCA_039588295.1 Gemmatimonadota bacterium | reverse complement strand
GCGACTGAGCTTGCTGCCGAGCGGCTTGCCTCCGACGTGCGGGACATCATGCTCAACCAGGGTGGCCCGGTGGCGGCCCGTACGGTCTACCCCATACTCGAGCGCAACCAACGGGATCTTGGATTCGAGATCGCGATCGCTCCCTCGACGATCACGGTTGATGCCATTCGACGCGGGTTCCGCTTCGAGCCGCGAGGGATCGAGGCGGACTGGTCGGACGGCGCGCATCACGAGGCCACGGTCGAGCTCCGCGCCGAGGAGTTCTGCCTCACGTGTCATACCACCGCGACCGTCGGTGATGTATTGGGCGACGTGACCGTGCGGAGCTACCGGTCGCACCGCATGGGCGAGTGGTGGCGCGAGGCGCGGATTATCTCGGTGGTGGGGATGGCGAACGTGATCCTCCACACGATCGTGCTGTTCCTCCTGCTTCGGCTGCGGATGGAACCGTTGCTCCGGCTGCGATCGACCGTCGCGCGTCTCGCCAAGGGTCGGCTCGATCTCACGCAGCGGGCGGTGGCGAAGACGGACGACGAGTTCGGTGAGTTGGCGGTCGACCTCAACCACTTCCTGGATCGAGTGTCCGTGCTACTGGAGGAGCTCGACGGAGTGCTGAGCAAGGTGGTCGCGGTCAACGAACGGCTGTCCCAGGTAAGCGGACGGATCGGGAAACAGACCGAGTCCGTGCAGGCGAAGAGCCGGTCGGCGATGCGGCACGCCGTGGAGTTGAGGGAGTTGGGCCGCGGTCCCTCGCCAGACGCGATCGCAGCACTGGACGCGGTCCTCGCGGGGCTCGATGCCGCGGCCACCGAACAACCACTGTCGCACCACGTCGCGGAGCGGCTGCGCGATGTCGTCGCACGGTTTCGGGAAACCGCGGCCCGAGGCCAAGATGCTGTCGAGCGAGCGAAGATACTGGAGGACGTACTCGTCGAGCTGTCACGCGAGGTGGAGGACGACACCCATTACGTCGGTGAAATCCTGGTCTTGGAGGAGCGCATGAAGGTGGTCTCGGAGGCTGGGCGTGCGCTGCTTGGCCGACTCCGCCTTACCACCGGCGAGGACGTCCCGGTCGTGGCTCGGCCGGCAACGGCGGAGCCGCAAGAACCCGACTCCCCGGCATGACCTCGCCGGAGATTCAGCGTGCGAGTCCGGCCGCCGTGCGCAAGGTCGTGATCCTCGTGGTGATCGCGGCGGTCGTGGGGCTCGCGCTCATCGGCGTGTTCGAGCTGCTGCGGCCGGCGCTCGTCAACTGGCTCACCGAAGACCCCGACCGGGCCGTACCGCGGATGGGGGTGGCGCTCGCGCTGCTCGGAGCCGCCTTGGTGCTGCCGGTCCTCGCCTTCGTGGTCGTGTTCTGGCGGTTCGCGCTGCGGGTGCGGGCGGCGGGCCGGTTTCCCCCCCCAGGCACCACCCTCGTCCGGGATGCCCGCGTAGTTACGGGATCGTCTGCCACTCGGCTGGCGCTGCTGCTCCAGGTGGTATCGATAGTGCTGGCGTTGATTGCGATCGCGATGGCCGCCATGCTCTGGCGGATCTTCGATATCTTGCAGCGCGCCGCCGGCTAGACGGATCGTATGGCGGTTGAATCCGACCGGCGCCGGAATCCGTAGGGGGTGGTGCTAGACCCAAACAGAATGGGTGGGATATGAAGACGTTCTTCAAGTTCGGGGCACTCGCCGTCGTAATCCTGATCGCGATCCCGATCGCACAATACAAGACCGTGAGCCCATGTCAGATGCTCAAGAAGGAGTTGGTTGCCCAGGCCGAGAAGAGCGCGGCCGAGGCGACTGACGCCCTGCAGGAAGAAGTGGGCGCCTACGGCGAAGGTGCCGCCGAAATTGCCGAAGGGGTGGCCTCCGTGGTGGAAAACGTGGCTGTTGGCGTCGCGAGCGGTGTCGCTGCGGCCAAGGTCGAGCGGATGTCGATGGGGGAATGTGTGAGCGAGTTGTGGCGCATCAAGGTGAAGGGGGAGGAACCATAGGCCCGGCACACCGGTCCATCACGGCCGAAGGGCGCGGGACGCAAGTTCCCGCGCCCTTCGTATCTCCACGTGAGCTTCGGCGTCAGTTGCCCTCGGGCTGGTAGCTCATGTTCTCGGCGTACGTCAACGTCATGTTCCGATGGTCGGCGATGGTGCTCAGCATCCCGGCGCTGTTCTGCTGCCAGCGTTCGGCGAGTCCGTGCTGCTCCAACAACCGGTCTGTCGAGTTCTTGCCGTAGTAGTTCTCACGTGAGTCGTAGAAGATCACCCAGGTGCGCTTGTCGGTCTCGCCCATGCGCACGCGATTCCCGCTGATCGGGTACGGGTAGTTCATCTCCTTGAACATGGCCATGAACTCGCCCACGTGCTGCTCGAACTGCTCCATCTTGCCGGGCTTGACCCAGTACTCGAGGACTTCGGCGCCTGTCGTTTGCCAGTCGGCGCCGCCCTCCGGCGCGTAGCTCCATGCGGGCACCGGTTCCATGATCTCGTGCTCGGTGATGCGGCTGATCACCGGCTCCAGCGACTGCATGGCCGCCTCGAGGGTCGCCTGCCCGGGTGTGCCTTCGAACTGTCTTGTCCAGGCGCCCTGATCGTCGAGCGCCGCCATGTTGGGCATCGGATTCACCACGGTGAAATTCGGGAAGTCCGACCAGACGACCCAGCCCCACTCGGGGGCGAGGTTCGCCTGCTTGGCTGCCTCGACCATTTGGCCGATCGCCTGTGTGAAGGTGATGACGTGCTCCGGCGCGATGCGCCAGGTGCGGACCTGCCAGAGTTGGCCGCCCTCGGATTCCTGCGCCGGCAGTGCGGATGCCGCCAGCGCGAGGAACACGGCGGTGACGAGTGCAATACGTCGTCTCACGGTTGCCCCCCTGCTCGTTGGATGGAAGGAAGATGGAGTATTGCGCCCGCCCCGTGGGCGGGCGGAAACCGCATAGGAAAGTCGTCTAGTCGGGATTGCACGGCAGGAAGGAATACCGGCGGGGACCCGTGGTGGCAAGCCCGAGGCGGGGTGGCCACCGTAACCCCTTTGCACGGTTGATGTTCAGAGTTCGTGTGACTCCCGTCACGCGCTGTGCGCAGCCTGCGTCATGTCACCGGGCGGGCGATTCCTCGATCTTGTTCCCCAGCTTCACCAACCCGTAGCGCCGGACCGCGCGGGAGGGGCGTTGGTGTCTCTCGCGCGAATCGGACGGACAGGAGGGACGGTATGATCGGAGACAAGGTCAGGAAACGCGCGCTGCCGCTGGCACTGGTCGGAGGCCTGCTGGGTCTCGGTGCCTGTACGGACGTTCCGGGACCGGAGCAGTTCACCAACCTGGAGTCGTTTGCCAGCGACATCAACATGCTGGACTTCTCGGCGAATCTGGATGCCGAGGCGGTTCGGGTCGTAGTCACGCTCTATCCCGAGCGGCTCGTTGCGCGCGAGGTGGCCGTCAAGGCGCCGGAAGCGGCCCGCGACGAGGAACGGATTCACGCACGCGTGGTTGGCCTGGAGGAAACGGCCACCGGGTGGCTGCTGCCGCTCAACATCCAGGGCCTCGCGGTGGCGTTCACGAGCAACACCCGGTTCGCCGCGCGGGACCACGACGGCGAGCTCGACCTCGAGACGTTCCTGGCGCGTATCCGCGCCGCGTTGGCCGAGGGGCATCATCCCGCGGTCGTAGGTGTGCGGGCGCCGCCCGACGCGCCGCAGGCACCGGACGATCCGGAGTTCGTCGCGGCCAAGATCGTGTTGGTGGGGGAGGGTGAAGGCCGAATCCTCGCGCTCAACGTCGACAAGGACAACCTGATCCGCAACGAATCACCGCCGCCCGACGGCTGGATCGCGGCGCTGAACATTCTGATCGACCTGCGGATCACCGAAGGCCTCACGCGCATCAAGAAGGAACGAGACGACATCCCGACCACGCGGTTCGAGGGTGTCGTGCGGGAGGTGGATCTCGACAACCGCACGTTTACGCTCGAAAACGGCGTGGTGGTGCGGGAGGTCGACGGTACCGTGATCAAGTACGAGACTGGTGACCGTCACCGGCTTCCATCGCTGGAGGCGGTGGCCCGGGCTCTACGGGAAGGACACAAGGTCGTCGCGGCCGGAGTCGCGATTGTCGAGCGGGAGGACCCGCTCACGCTCATCGTGATCGCCGTGGTCTTCGAGATCGTGCCGCCGCCCGTCGAAGACTTCAAGGACGTGGTCACTGCGGTCGATCTCACCGACAGCACCGTGACCTTGTCGGAGGGGTGGACGCTCCGCATCACGGCTGAAACGGAATTCCGGTTCGAGGTGGCCGTGGACGTCAATCATTCGCTCGGCTCGTTGGAGGACGTCGCTCGAGCCGTGGCGGATGGCAAGACGGTGGTCGCGGCGGGTATCGGGATCGTCGAGCAGCGGGAGCCGGTAGTGCTCCGTGTGCTCAAGGTGGCGTTCATCGTGCGGCCTCCACCCATGGAATCATTCCGTGGTGTGGTCAAGTCCGTGGATCTGACGGACCGCATCGTAACGCTCCAGGATGGCGTGCAGGTGCGCGTCACGGACAAGACGGAAGTCCTGTTCGAGTCCTGGGATGCCGATCGTCTCGGCACGCTGGAGGACGTCGCGGCGGCACTCGCGGCCGGCAAGACCGTCTTGGCGGCCGGCGTGGGTGAGGTCGAGTCCACCGAGCCGCTGGTGATCGTCGCGTGCAAGATCGTGTTCTGGCTCGCGCCGCCCGATGTGACCGCGTTCCACGGTGTGGTGCGGTCCGTCGACCTCACGGCGCGCACGTTCACGCTGCAGAGCGGCACCGTGGTGCGGATCGACGACAACACGATCATCTGGTTCGCCAACAGCGATCAGAGCGCGTTGCGCTCGTTGGGTGCCGTTGCCGAAGCATTGGAGAACCATCTGACCGTCATCGCGGCCGGTGTGGGGATCGTCGAGGGTACCGATCCACTGACGATTCTCGCGCGCAAGGTCGCCTTCATGGCGGTGCCACCAGGCGTTCAGTTCTTCGAGGGTGTGATCACCTCGGTGAACCACGAGGCGCGAAGCTTCACATTGGACGGCGGCGAGACGATCCGCATCGTCGAGGGCACACTCATTGTGCACCACGATGGTGGGCAGACCGTGGGCTCGTTCGATGCGGTGGCCGAGCTGGTAGCCAGCGGCGAACGCGTCACGGCCCACGGGTTGGGGCTCCTGGAGACGTCGGAGCCGTTGGTATTGATTGCCATCACGGTGGTGTTTCAGCTCTGAGGAAGCCGTGTGACATCGGAGCGGGCAGCATGGGAGGCGCGCCGAAAGGTGCGCCTCCTTCTTCTTGCTCCTGGTTCCCTTGGCGCGCAGCTTACGGCGCACCCTTGGACGCCACAACGTATCGGGAGGGGGTTGTACGTGGAGCGCAGTGGTCGCAAGGTCATCCGGGCCGACCCCACTCTCAGGATCCTGACGGTCGTCGGGGTTGTGCTGGTGCTGGTGGGCGGCATCATCGCCGTCGGCTACACGGAGTCGTTCGTGCGCGAGGTCAGGGAACTTGCCCGGGAGTCACCCGGCCAAGCGGCCGAGAGGGTGCGCGCGGTCTTGCGGGCGCTGACGGTGGGGGTTGCGGTCATCCCAGTTGCCGTGGGCGCCTATTTGACCCGCGTTGCGGTCCTGGCGCTCCGGAGCGGCGAGTTTCCGCCGCCGGGTACGCGAGTCTTGCGAGACACGACGGTCACGACCGGCCCGGCCAGTCGGCGGTGGGCCGTGCTTGGGCTTGTGGTGGCGGGGCTGCTGGTGACGGGAGGGATTGCGGTACCGGTGGGGGTGTGGCAGCTGGTAGGGCGGTAAGCGGTAAGCGGTAAGCGGTAGGCGGTAGGTCACCGCCGTACCGTCCTACCGCCCGCACCCGTTCGCTTCCTCATGCACTCTTTCGCCGCTCGGCGTGCCGAGCGTATGATGTAGGGCAGTGGCGTTTCAAACGGTGGAGCGCTACCCATGCCGGTAACGGCGAGACTCTCGCAGAAGTTCTACGAGCGGTTCGGCGAGGACATTGCCACCGAGCTCGTGGACTGGTTCAATGCCGTGGACGCAACGTATCGGGCTGATCTCCGCGAGCTCAACGAGCTGAACTTCCAGCGCTTCGATGCGAAGCTGGAGCAACGGCTTGCACAGCTAGACTCCAAATGGGAGCAGCGGTTCGCAGGACTGAACGCCAAGTGGGAACAGCGGTTCGCGAGCCTGGAGGCCAAGCTCGAGGCAGGTCTCGCAATGGTACGCTCCGAATTCCACGCCGAGCTCCGTGGACTGCGCGCGGAGTTCGCTGCCAAGCTGGACACCGGCCTCAGCGGGCTCAGGGCCGAGATGCTCAAGTGGATGTTCCTTTTCTGGGTCGGGACCGTCATCCCGTTGGCTGGACTCATGGTGCTGCTGGCAGGACGGTAGCCCGCCGTCTGAGATGAGGGACGGATGGCTAGACCGATGGACGGTTGGTGCTGCATGACCTCCATCCGCACCTCCATCCGCCCATCCGACGAGCCGAC
>JBDHAB010000084.1:0-6588 GCA_039588295.1 Gemmatimonadota bacterium | reverse complement strand
CACCGACTGGACTCGCTCGTTTGTCTAATGGAGAGGGGCAGTCGCCCCGCCGCCGACGTCCGCATGGCGGCTCGGTGTCGGAGCGAGGGCCGTCTCTGTCGAACCTCGAGTTTTAGTTCGGAGGTCCGAAGGTCTATCCGGGGATGTCGCCTCGAGCGAGGGCTAAGGCCAGCGGAACGCGAAGGCCCGCTGCGTTGGTCCTGAAGACGCGCCCGCGGGAGCAGCGACAGGTCGTCCCAGCACGGGCCTAACGGGCTGCAGCTTATTGCCTCTGCAAAAAAGGCGATCCCCAATGGAACTCCCGGGGGGCGGCTCCCCCGTGGGCCCGCACGGTCGAGGTCCTTGCAGACCACGGCGAACGGCAGACCGTCCACCCACGCGCCAACCGCCAACCGGACTATGCTCACCCAAGCCCAGGAGGGCCCGGTGGGCTAGAACGTCGGCGGTAGCAGCGGAAGCGAGACCATAAGTGGCCTTACTGTGGCGCCGTGTCGCGCGATCGCAAGGTCGAGATCAGCCGATCGAGCCATCTAGTCTGCACAACGGCGCCGAGGGTTCGGAATCGCGCCCGAGCGACGCACGCAACCTCGATGGCCGCCTTCCGCTGGCCCCGGCGTTCGAGCAGGCGTGCCAGGTCTCGTCCGGCTTGGGCCGCAAGCAAGGGGCGTCCGTGCTGTTCCGCGCGATCGATCACGTCCCGCAGGGTGCGCTCCGCTTCCTCCAAACGCTCCGACGCCGCGAGCACCGCGGCGAAGACCCGGAGATCTTCGGCTTCGCCGACGACGTCGCCCAACTCAGCACGCATCCGGAGCGCGTGGTCGACTTCCCGTTGAGCCACTTCCAAATCGCCGCAATCGACCAGGATCTCCGCCCGGCCGGTGCGCGCGAGGGCCTCCAACGCGCGGTCTCCGGCGGCTTGCGCCTCCTCGACGGCGCGGTCGGCCGCCTTCAACGCTCTCTTGAGGTCACCCTGCTCTCGGTAGGTGAACGCGAGATTGTGCTGGATCTCGCCGATGCCGCGATGGAGGCCGGCGCGCTGAAAGGCGGCAAGGGCCAGCGTATGAGCGCCGACGGCGCGACCGTAGTCGCCGTGTAATGCCGCAATGATCCCCAGATTGTTGGCACAGCGGCCAACCGTGCAATGGTCGCCCCCGAGCTTGGCCTTGGCCAATCCCTCCTTGAGAAAGCCAACTGCCTTCTCGATACACCCCGCCTCGAGCTCGAGGGCCCCTCGGACGTTGAGCGCCCGGGCTTCGACCGCTCGGTCGCCCCGTTCTCGGGATCGCGTCAGCGCCACATCCACCCAGTGTCTTCCCTCACCGTGATGGCCGCGGCGCCCGAAGGCGATCCCATACACCAACGCCAGCGTCGGTGAACGTCCGACTTCATCGACCCCCCGTCCATCGAGAAGCTCGATGACTTCCGTGTGCCGGCCGGTATCCGAGAGCTTGCGTACCTGATTCAGTATGGCAAGCGATCGTTCGATGTTCATTTTTTACTTTCTACCAAGACACGGCATAGGTGGAGAAGTGCAGGAGATCAGCCTCGAACCACTTCCCGAGAAGGGACCGTGTTGCTCCGATCTCGCTCCACGGATCGTTCTGTAGTTCGTGATACCAGATCCCGAGCAACGCGCTGTCGATATACGCGTCTTGCGAATCCACGTCGCCGTCGGCGTCGAAGTCCTCGTCTGCGCCGGTATACCAAATCCTGAGCTGTGCAGGGCTGTCCGCGGTGAATGTGAGCCCGGTAGGCCCAAGGTCAATCACGAACAGCTCCTCGTCGACGGTGGCCGTGATCAGCACCGAGTCCCCGTCAACGAACGGGGTTCCGTCGGGATACGCCGAGAGCGCGCCCGGTGGAATGGTGAAACTGAGGAACGGCTTGAGGGAATCCCCATCGCTGGTAGGTTCGGGGAAGTCGATCTGGAGGGTGCGCGTTTCGCCTCGCACGGCCCAGATGCTGTACCGCTGCGGACCCGACTCGAACGTCGCGTTCATCGACGTCAGTCCCCCAAGCCCCGCTTGCGGTGCCTCCTGGATGATCTTCGAGGCCCTCGGTCCGGCTGACGTAGCCCAGCGCAGGTGGTGCGGTGCATCGGACGCCGTGTCCGGCGGTGCGGTGCTGTCGGAGCACGCGGCCACCGCGACCGCTCCGACGAGGACAAACACCAGCCGTCTCTTCATTTTGATCCTCCACCACGCTAGGACTCGACCTGACCGGGGGCGAGTTCGTGGATCAGCCCCGGTATCTGTCACTGCTCGACCCGTAAGAAGCAGGCTCCGTGCCGGATCTCACGCCTTGCAAACGCTTGTGAGGGATGGAGTTGTCGCGCTTGCGCTGCGGGCGTGGGTGGTACGATTTCTACCAATCATGGTGTCATTCGTACCAGGGATCGCACGGCCACCTGGCGCCCAGAACGTCCCGAGGGTGCCGCTTCGCATGCGAATGACCTGCAGCCGACACCTTATCGCCAGCGCCGAGCCAGGTCAGGCGGACAAGCGCTCCGAGTTGAGCAGCTTCCGGAGTCGCTGGCGCGAGATGTCGAGCCGTCGGGCTGCTTCGCTGCGGTTGCCCCCGCAGAACTCCACGGTCGCCTGGGCTGCCGCAACCGAGATCTCACTCATTGGGGCGGGGAAGGGGATCGGACCGTTTCTGGTGGGTTCTTCGTCTGGCGGCGGCAGCAGCTCGTGGATGTCGAGCTCGCCCGGAGCGGAGAGCAACAAGGTACGCTCCACCGCGTTCTTCAATTCGCGCACGTTCCCCGGCCAATTGTAGCCTCGCAGTGACCGGCGGGCCTCGGGGCGCAGCCGTGGGACTCGAACGCCGTGGTGTTTCGCCAGCCGTCCGAGCAGGGTCTCGGCAATAAGGATCACGTCATTGCCGCGCTCTCGGAGGGGCGGCAGTGAGAGGGTGATCGCACTCAGGCGGAAGAAGAGGTCTTCGCGGAACACTCCGGCTTGCACGTCCCGTTTCAGGTTTTGATTCGTCGCCGCAATGATCCGGAGGTCCACTTTTCGTGACTTCGTTCCGCCGACCCGGCGCACCTCTTTGGTTTCGAGAGCGCGCAGCAGTTTCGCTTGGAGGGTGAACGGTAGCGTACCGACCTCATCGAGGAAGAGCGTCCCTCCGTCGGCGACCTCGAACAGGCCGGGTTTGGCGGCTTGTGCGTCGGTGAAGGCGCCACGCTCGTGGCCGAACAACTCCGATTCCACGAGGTGCTCGGGCAGGGCAGAGCAGTTCACCGTCACGAACGGGTCAGTTCGGCGCGGTCCGCCGTCGTGAATCGCCTGCGCCAGCAGCTCCTTCCCGGTGCCGGTTTTCCCCAATGATGAGCGCGTTGGCTTGCCGGTGGGGCAGGAGCCGGGCGGCCCTCGCGAGCACTGCCTTGAGAGCCGGGCTTTCACCGATGATGGTGGCAAACGCTTCCGGCCGAGCGTCCATCATCGCTCGCGCGTCGCGGCGCAGTGTTTCCCGGCGGCGCGACACGGCCGAAGCAAGGGCATTCCTGAGAAGCTCCAGGTCCTCGGGCAGCGCGAAATAGTCACTCGCGCCGGAGCCAACCAACTGGAGTCCGATACGCCGTTCCGGATCGGCGCCCACGGCATACAGCGGCGCAGACGTTGCCGTGGTATGGGCTTCCAGCCATTCCAGGGCATCCCGCTCGGCGCCGCCGGCGGCCAGCACGACGGCTACGACGTCGGAGGCAACGCGGTACGGGTCATCGTCGCCAATTAGGCAGATGCCGCTTTCCACGTCTCCGGCCAGCTGATCCCAGAGACCTCCAAAAGACTCCGATAACTGGACGACCAGGATCTTCATCGGATGTTCACCCTCCCTTCGCGTGCTACGGGCGCGAAAATGAACCTCCGGCGGAACCAATCCCTATGGCCCGCTGGTCGACTTTGAACCAGGGAAGCACGAATCGTACCAGTTACCGGCAGCAAGCTGCGTTATCTTAAGTCCCTATTTCATAGAGGCTTACAGTGATACCGATCGCGGTCTCGCAGTTGCATCTGCTGGGTGGTGGCGAACCAGCCACACTGAGCCACCTCGAACCGCGGAGCGAACAGTGACGGCCATCCACGAAATCCCGCTTCCTTCGGACCTCCCGACTGAGCCCTGGGCGGGGCGCGAACCGAAAACCGAATCGAAAGGCACCTTCTTGCTCGCACTCGAGCCGCATTCATTAGAGGAGCGCGACGAGCTCCAGCCGCTGAACCTCATCGGTGCACCGTTCAGCGGTCAGCCGGAAACCTGGTTTGGGCTCGAGCGCAGTGATCGGCGCCCGGCAGTCCGGAGCGGCGCCGCGGCGACCGCTCTTGAGAGCGACGGTTCCGATACGGTGTCTCTCGACGCGCCGCTTTATGGGGATGCCGTGCAAGCCCTTGCACGGGCAATCGAGGCGAAGGATGTGGCGACGGCCGAGCACTGCGACAGGGTGAACACGTACGCCGTGGCGATTGGCCTCGAGCTTGGTCTGCCGGTGGCGGAGATCGCGGAGATCGGCCTGGGGGCCCAGCTGCACGACGTGGGCAAGATCGGCGTGCCAGAGCGCCTATTACAAAAGGAAGGACCGCTGTCCGCGGACGAATACGCGGAGCTCATGGCCCACATGGAGATCGGCGAAGGCATCCTTCATAAGCTGTTTGACGCTCACAGTGGCGTGTTGAGCATTGCTCGCTCGCACCACGAGCGGGTGGACGGCCGTGGGCGTCCGGACGGGCTGGCGGGAAACGACATTCCGCGTGCGGCGCGCATCGTCGCCGTGGCCGACGCGTTCGATGCGATGACCGGGTTTCGTCCCTACCGCAGCCCAGTCAGCGCGAGTGCCGCGCTGCAGGAGCTTGAAGAAAACATCGGAAGCCAGTTCGATGGCGACTGCGTGCGCGCGTTCCGGACTGCGCTGGAGCGGACTGGAGCCGATCTCAATGAGACTGCTACTCGAGAGTCGGTCGCCCGAGGAGGTCCTGGTGAATGGGAAGCCACACACCAGCCGTGGTCCGGCGGGTGGCGCGACGCTGCTCCGGCTCCACTGGCGGTCACGCACGGATGAGCCGCTCCGTAGCCAGTGAACCTACCGTCGTCAGTGTGTCTGCGGCGGCCGAACCACGACCGGGGTCTACTGGTCCCGGTAATTGATATGAACGGGCATTGGCAAATTTGCCTGAAGCGCCACGTGAGGTCGGGCCCGTAGGCTAGGATGATGTCGGACAACCAGCCATCTCCGGAGGCGGTCGAAGACGTCTCCGTTGGGGAATTCATGAGGCGGATCTTCGGGGCCCGATACCCGATGCGCGATCTCCGTCGCTACGAGGGATACGAGTGGGCCTGTCTCTGCGGGCGAACCCACCGATTCGTCGCCGGGATGACCCAGGTGCTTTATGAGCTCGACGCCCAGCCGTCCCTCATCGTTAGATGTCCCGACGGGGGATGCGTGACCTGCGTCCGGACCCGGGGTTTGTTTCGACCGCGGCTTGCCTCCACCTTCGGCACACGTCTCTGAGCAATGAACGAAGAGATGAAGAGGCTAGGGAACTCACGCCGGCCCTGGCCCGGTCCTCAGAGTCCGGCAAGACGTCGTGCCTACGCTCGGAAGCCCGTGAAATGCCGACATTTTGCCGTGATTGCCTACCCCCCGCGCCTGAATGGGGTTCAGGGGGTCGCGGGTTCAAATCCCGCCGTCCCGACTAGCGGAAGTTGAATATCCTTAACAACTTAGAAAGCGGCAGGATCCAGCGCGATTCTCTCGCTTTCGGCTTTGGTGTGCCAGTAGTGTGCCAACCTCCGGGGAGCAAGGAACTTGGGGACGTGAGCAAACTTGAAGATCTCCGGCCGAATGCCTCCATCCTGGGCCGCGGACGACCCCGGGGCCGGCAAGAAGATCATGGCCGGGCTGTTCATCAAGGAACTGATTGTTCGTGGGGACTTGCACCGGTGCCCAGTAGGACTTCGGGTAGTCGCAAGAACCACGGTCGTCACGCATGGTGAGTATGCATCTGCATACTCTGTCCCTGGTGCGCCTGACCTAGTCGAAGCCGTACCCCTCGCGGTGGTACCGAAGATGCTCCGTGCTCAGTGTGTGTGATTTGTGAGTACGGAGTTTTCCTTCTAGCCCAAGAAGTGTCAGGTCGTCGGCGATGGAAAACGTACCGCGATCAAACAGCAGGTGGTGATTTGGACAGAGACAGATGACGTTGTCAGGTGTGTCCGGACCAAAGTGTGGTTTGCCAAGGGCACGAATATGCGCTGCTTCTGCGTAAAGCCCGGTAGGCGTTTGCAGTGCCAGCCCGCAAACTTGGCAACAGTGTTTGTGCAGCGCCTTGATGTCGCGAGAAACTTGAGTGTCGCGGATAACTCGGGTAGTTGATTGCTCTCGGCGCTTCGGGGTCTCACTTCCGGCAGCGAGCTTCTTGGGAACCGTGAATGTCTTGGCCTCGTTGGCGGGCATTGCCCGGAGTTCGTATTGAAAGATGCGGAAGCCCGCCTTGCTTTTCTTGGCCCAGTAGTTGACCACGGTGAAGAGCCCATCGTACCGCAGACCAGTTTCAGGGGCATGTGGCGACGAGGCTGCTCCTCGGACAACGC
>JBDHAB010000083.1:0-6646 GCA_039588295.1 Gemmatimonadota bacterium | reverse complement strand
GGCGACATCGATCTTCTGGCGATCGCCACCGCGCCGGAACGCGTGATGCAGCGCTTCGTAGAATATCCCGACGTGCAGAAGGTGGAGCTGGCGGGCGATACCAAGGGTACCGTCGTGCTCCGTGCGGGGTTGCAGGTGGATCTCCGAATCCTTCCGCCTCAGAGCTACGGCGCGGCACTTCAGTACTTCACCGGCTCCAAGGAACACAACGTGCGGTTCCGCAAGCGCGCCGTGGCGCGCGGGCTCCGCGTGTCGGAGTATGGTGTGTTTCTGGTGGCCGACGATGACGAGGAGGGCGATCCATACGCCGGAGAGTTCGTGGCGGGGTGGGAAGAGAAGGATGTGTACGAGGCGCTCGAGCTGCCGTGGATCCCGCCGGAGCTGCGCGAGGACCGTGGCGAGATCGACGCCGCAGAGCGTGGTGAGCTGCCGGAGTTGATCACGGGGGACGACATCCGCGGGGACTTGCAGATGCACTCCACGTGGTCGGACGGGAGAAACACGATCGAGGAGATGTTGGACTCGTGCGTCGAGCGAGGCTACGAGTACTTCGCCATCACGGATCACTCCAAGGCGCTCGCGATGACGGGCGGGCTCGACGCCAAGAAGCTCCGCGCACAGTGGGTGGAGGTCGAAGAGATCGCGTCGCGGCGTAAAGAGATCCGGATCCTTCGCGGGATGGAGGTGGACATTCTAGCCGAAGGCGAGCTCGACTTGGAGGACGAGCTGTTGGAGGAGCTGGACATCGTGCTCGTCTCGGTGCATTCGCGGTTCGACCTTCCGGCTGCCAGGCAAACCGACCGGATCTTGAAAGCCGTCGAGCATTCCGCGGTCAACATCCTGGCGCACCCGACCGGGCGGCAAATCAACCAGCGGGACGAGATGCAGTTCGATCTCGAGGAAGTGCTCCACTGTGCGGCGGAGCACGACGTGGTGGTGGAGTTGAACGCCCATCCCAACCGGCTCGACCTCAAGGACACGCATCTCATGCGCGCCAAGGAGCTGGGGCTCACGATCTCCATCGGTACGGACGCGCACCGGACGACGGAGCTGGACCTGATGAGTTACGGTGTGGAGCAGGCGCGGCGCGCGTGGCTCACCAAGGCCGACGTGTTGAACGCGTTGCCGCTCAAGCGGCTGTTGAAGAAACTTCAGCGCCGCTGATTGCAGGGCGGGGGTGGAGGATGGAGGTGGGGCAAGTTACACTTTTTGAGCATCCCTCAGTAACAACTCACCGTCGACAATTCGAAGGAGCATACGATCCATGTCGACCACGATCAAAGTGCGAAAGAACGGTCCCTATCTCGTGACCGGCGTGTGCATGCTCACCGACGCCGAGGGCAACGCAATCGAGACCAAAGAGAACTTCGCGCTGTGCCGCTGCGGGCAGTCGGCCACCAAGCCGTTCTGCGACGGCGCGCACAATCAGGCGGGGTTCAACGACGAAGCCTAGAAGCTCGGAGGCGAGCGTGGATCTCTGAAAGGTGCAGGCTATGCAGGAATTGTTTCATCGTCGGTCCCGCAAGGTCGGTGAGCCGCCGGGGACGTTGGTGCACATCGGCGAAGCGCGCGTGGAGCCGGTCCGGATCACGGTCACTGACTACAGTGCGGAGCGCTACGAAGAGCAGGTGATCGAACGCGTCGAGGACTGCTTCAAGTACCGCGATACACCTGGAGTCACGTGGATCAACGTGGACGGCGTGCACGACATGCAGGTCATCGAGCAGCTCGGGGCTCACTTTGGGCTGCATTCGCTGCTCCAGGAGGACGTGGTTCACACCGATCAGCGTCCCAAGATCGAGGACTTTGACGACCGGGTGTACCTCGTGCTCCGCATGTTGGTGGCACAGCAGGCGGAAGGCGAGGACGAGTACAGCATCACCGTCGACAGCGAGCAGCTGAGCATCGTGTTGGGACCCACGTTCGTGATCACGTTCCAGGAAGAAGCGGGCGATGTGCTGGATCCCGTGCGAGACCGCCTTCGCAAAGCCCATGGCCGCATCAGAAAGCTGGGGGCCGACTACCTGACCTACGCCCTGATGGATGTCGTGGTGGACAACTACTTCACCGTGCTCGAACGGTTCGGCGATGAAGCGGAGGAGCTCGAAGCCGAGGTGATGGAGCGGCCGACGAAAGACACGCTTGTTGAAGTGCAGCAAATGAAACGGGCGATGGTCCAGATGCGGCGGGCCGTGTGGCCACTGCGTGACGTCCTCAACATGCTACTCCGCGCGGATTCCAAGCTCGTCAAGAAGTCAACGGTACCCTTCCTGCGGGACGTGTACGACCACACGGTGCGCGTGGTGGATATCGTCGAGACGTATCGCGAGATGGTCGGCGGGATGCTGGACATCTATCTCTCGAACGTGAGCAACCGGATGAACGAGGTGATGAAGGTGCTCACCGTCATGGCGTCCATCTTCATCCCGCTCACGTTCGTCGCCGGAATCTACGGCATGAACTTCGACACCATGCCCGAGCTGCACTGGCGCTACGGCTACTGGTACGTCTGGGCAATCATGCTCGCGGTGGGGCTCGTCATGCTGCTGTATTTCCGCAAGAAGCGGTGGTTGTGAGCGTTGCGAGGCGGTCGCACGACGAGTTAGCTTCCGGAACCCGAATTCGGGCCATGGGTGGAGATTGTAACCTACAGCACAACAAGGGGTTACTGTGAAGATCGCTGTGTGTGTGAAGCGGGTGCCCGATTCCGAGGCCCGCATCAAGATCGGCGGCGACGGCAAGGCGATCGACGACGCCGGTATCAAGCTCGTGCTCAATCCCTATGACGAATACGCGGTGGAAGAGGCCCTCAAGTTGAAGGAAGCGGCGGGGTCCGGTGAGGCGGTGGTGGTGTCCGTCGGCACGGACGCGGCACAGGAGACCATTCGTACCGCCCTCGCCATGGGGTGCGACAAGGGTGTCCTGCTCAAGACCGACGCCAAAGAGCTGGATCCGTTGCCGGTCGCGCGCGTGCTGGCGGCGGAACTCAAAGACGGCGCGTACGACTTGATCCTGTTCGGCAAGCTCGCGATCGACGACTACAGTCATGCGGTGGGTGTGATGGTGGCAGAGCTGTTGGAGCTGCCGTGCGTGAGTGCGATCGCCGAGCTCGAGATCGCGGACGGCAAGGGCAAGGCCGAGCGTGAAATCGAGGGTGGGGTGGAAGTGGTCGAGTTCTCGTTGCCCGCGGTGCTGACCGCGGAGAAGGGACTCAACGAGCCGCGCTACCCTGCGCTCCGCGGCATCATGATGGCCAAGAAGAAGCCGCTCGAGGTGAAAGACATCTCGCTCGACGCGGGCGGCATCGAAGTCGAGGGACTCGCCTATCCGCCCGAGCGGCAGGCGGGGAAGATCGTGGGTGAGGGAGTGGATGCCGTGCCCGCGCTCATCGAGGCGCTCCGTAACGAAGCGAAGGTGCTCTAATGGCCGGCGTGATGGCGGTTCTCGAGCAGCGGGGTGGCACGCTCAAGCGCGTGTCACACGAGGTGCTGACGGCGGCCCGCGGGTTGGCCGACGGTGTGGGTGGCGAGGTGCATGTGCTGTTGATCGGTGGCGCCGGTGTCTCGGCGGAGGGCGTGGGCGAGTACGGTGCCGACAAGGTGTTCGTGGTCGCGGACGATAAGGTCGCCGACTATCAGGCCGATCTCTACGCATCGGCCGCGGCGGAGCAGGCCAAGGCGGGTGATTACGCTGCGGTGCTCGTGTCCGCGACCGCGATGGGGAAAGACTTAGCGCCCAGGATTGCCGCGCGGTTGGGCTCGACACTCGCGAGTGACGTGACCCAAGTCAAACACGACGGTGGCATTGTGGTCGTGCGGCCCGTCTATGCAGGGAAGGCCAACTATACGCTCAAGGTGACAGGCTCGCCGTGTGTGATCTCGGTGAGGCCCAATGCGGTAACGCCGGTAGCGGTGGCGCGTGCCGGCCACGTCGAGTCGGTGAGTCCCGCTCTGGGTGAGGTGCGTGCCGGTACGGTTGAGATCAAAGCACCCGAGCGCGCGGCGCTCGACGTGGCCGAGGCGACGGTGGTCGTGAGTGGCGGGCGCGGGCTCAAAGAGCCCGAGCACTTCGCGATGCTGGAGGAGTTGGCGGAGGCGTTGGGTGGCGCGGTGGGTGCGTCCCGCGCGGTGGTGGACGCCGGGTGGCGGCCACACGCCGAGCAGGTGGGGCAGACAGGGAAGGTGGTGAGCCCCAATTTGTATTTCGCGATCGGCATCTCGGGTGCGATCCAGCACCTGGCGGGTATCCGCACGGCCAAGACCATTGTCGCGGTGAACAAGGATCCCGACGCGCCGATCTTCAAGGTGGCGGATTACGGGATCGTCGGGGATCTCTTCGAGGTCGTTCCCAAGATCACCGAGGAGGTCAAGAAGATCCGGGAGGGGTGATGGCATGACCGGACGGTTCGTTCCGGCCGACCACCAGGTAGCACTCCCGCGCGAACAGCTCATCCTCACTGAGGAGCCGGGTGAGGAGCGGATCGATGTCGACGTGTTGTTCGTCGGCGCGGGGCCGGCCGGATTGGCCGGCGCGATCGAGCTGGCGCGGTTGGTGCGTGGTGACAACGAGAAGGGGAACGGGATTGGCGAGGTGTCGATCGGCGTTCTCGAGAAGGCAGCGGCGCTCGGCGAGCACAACTTGTCGGGCGCCGTCGTCAATCCGCGGGCGTTTCACGAGCTGTTTCCCGAGCTCAAAGAAGACGACTTTCCGTTCGGGCAGCCGGTGGCCAAGGACGCGTTGTACTTCATGACCGAGAAGAAGGCACGCCGTCTTCCCATGCCGCCATCGATGCACAACAAGGGCAACTATGTCGCGTCGATCTCGGAAATCGTCCGCTGGCTGGGAGAAAAGGCGGCCGAGCTGGGGGTCGATGTGTTCACCGGCTTCCCGGCGGGGGCGTTGCTTACTGAGGCCAAACGGGTGATCGGTGTGCGCACGGTGCCGTCCGGATTGGATCGGGATGGCAACCCCATGTCCAGTCACATGCCGGCCGCGGACATCGTCGCCAAGGTGACCGCACTCTCCGAGGGCACCCGGGGTCTGTTGACCCAGGCGTACCGCCAGTGGCAGGGGATCGCGGCGCAGAACCCGCAGGTGTACGCGTTGGGTGTGAAGGAATTGTGGGAGCTGAAGCAGCCGCTGGACAAGGTGATGCACACAATGGGTTGGCCGCTTCCCAACGACGCCTTCGGTGGGAGCTTCATGTATCCACTCGAGCCCAAGGTCGCGGCACTCGGCCTCGTGGTGGGCCTCGACTACCCGTACCGCAATCTCGATGTGCACGAGTTGTTGCAGCACATGAAGCTCCATCCGTTGTTCAAGCAGTATTTGGACGGCGGTGAGTTGATCGAGTGGGGTGCCAAGACCATTCCCGAGGGCGGCTATTATGCCTGGCCCAGCCGGCTCTCGGGGGACGGTGTGCTCATGTTGGGCGATGCCGCGGGGTTCGTGGACGTGCCGTCGCTAAAGGGCATCCATTACGCGATGCAGTCGGGCATCTATGCGGCGCGGGCAATTTTCAATGCGCTCAAGGTGGGTGACGTTTCCGAGACCAAGCTCATCGAGTACGACAAGCTAGTGCACAAGTCGTACATCAGGGCCGATCTCTACAAGACACGCAACATGCGGCTCGCGTTCAAGGACGGGTTCTACAAGGGCGCCGTCAAGGCCGGGTTGATGACCGCCACCGGCGGCCGGTTTCCGGGCAAGCGGATCCAGATGCATCGAGATGCCGACGTACCACGGGATGCCGGTGGCGACGTTGCGTTTGCCCCCGACGCCAAGCTCACCGTGAGCAAGGTCGACGCGGTGTTCAAGGCGGGCAACGCCACGCGCGACACGATCCCCACCCACTTGATCGTCGGCCAAGACATCTCGGCCGAGGTGGCGGAGTTCTACTCGCATCTGTGTCCGGCGGGGGTGTACGAGGTTTCGGACGGGAAACTCGTCGTCAACCCGCCCAACTGCGTGGACTGCAAAGCCACGGATGTCGTGGGTCCGCGTTGGACGCCACGGGAGGGGGGAGCCGGGCCGGCGTACAAGAGGATGTAGAATACGAGCTCCACCCACTATCGTTCGTTGCCAGGCCCGTCACGCTGCGTATGTGCGGTGACGCAGGATACGGGGTACACATGCTAGCTCGCAGTCTTTGACGCGGAACCGGGAGGCCCGAATGACTCCGACCGCCCGTTCGGTCACAACATTCGCGCTCTACCTGCTGCTGCTCGGCGTTGTTCTGCTAGTTGCGCCCAATCTCCTCCTCCAGACGTTCGGCATTCCACCGACTTCCGAGGTCTGGATCCGGGTCGTTGGGATGCTCGTGATCTTCCTAGGGGTCTATTACCGGACGGCAGCGGCAGCGGAGCTAGTGTCATTCTTCCGCGTCACGGTTCTTGTGCGGCTCACCGTGCCCATCTTCTTTGTGATCTTCGTCGCGGCCGGGTGGGTCCGCTGGCCCTTGCTGCTCTTCGGCGCAATCGATGTGGTGGGGGCCACGTGGACCTGGTGGGCTCTTCGGCGCCCGACCGCCACGGCCTAACACCATTAAGAAGTGCGCTGTCAAGGAGACGTGAGTGACCCTTCCGCGGCGAGCGCTGCTCGCCGCGTTGCTGCTTCGCTCTTGCGGCGTCCTCCTACGCCCACGGCA
>JBDHAB010000082.1:0-7320 GCA_039588295.1 Gemmatimonadota bacterium | reverse complement strand
CAGCTGCCATTTCTTTGGTCGGGCTGCGATCACCGCCCCAGCAACCACGGTTCGTGGCGGCTTCATCTTCAACACGCAGTTCGAGGACACGTTGCTGCAGCTTAGTGCCTTCGTTGGCGGCAACACAGCCGATCATCTTACGTTCCAGGACTGCAAATTCATTGGCCGCGATGCGCCTTTCACTAGTCAGCCAGCAACATTGGCGATGGCCGATTCAAACAATATCCGATGTCACCAGTGCGACTTTTTCTTCCACCCCGACACCGATGCTGTGGTCATCGAGGGTGGGACAGACCATTACTTCGACGGTTGCCGTTTCGTGCCAACAGGCACGGTCACCCATGGCGTCAATCTGGGTATCAATCTGACCGACGGTACGGGCTGGGGCGTGCACCTACTTGGGGCCAGTGCGCGCACCCATATCGTGCGCTGCGCCATGATCGGCCATGATCAGTGCGTTGACGCCGGGTTTGTTCGCTCCGAGGGCGCTGGCGATGTCTACGTTGTCGATTGCATCGTGGAGCAAAGCGGCCCGACATCGACGGCACTTGCGGAGTTCATTGGTGTACAGCTCGATGCTACGACCACCAATGCCATCATCCGGGGCTGCATCTTCCACGAGTGGGAGAGTGCGGGCACCGACAACGTCTTCGGCGTGACGACCGATAGCCCCCGCACCCAGATCATAAGCTGCTTGTTCGATGGGCGCGACGAAGTAGCTGGGGCGCTAACGCCGGCTAATAACGCTCTGGGAGTCATTGTCTCGGCACAGCAGGTGCGCATCGCGCAGTGTGATTTCCGTTTCTGGCGTGACGGCACTGCCTCCGCCAACGATGCGCTTCAGATTGGTGCCGATGAATGCACCGTCATTGGCTGCCACTTTGAGGATAATGGTGGCGATGCCGTGGATCTGACCACTGCATCGAACCACTGCGTCATTTCGGGCTGTACGTTCGTATCCACGGCAACGAACAACCTTGCGATCAGTGCTGACGGCAGCAACCACGCGATAGTGGGCAACACGTTCAACTTTACGGGCGCGCTCCGATCCTGTGTACTCATCGACGAAGCTGCGAGTACGTTTTTCACGTTCACCGGAAACGTAGGTACAAGCGGAATCACCAGAGCGGACAATACGCCAGCTCTGGGTACGACCGCTGGCTACAACGAGACCCCGGATTTCAACGCAGCATTCTCATACGTCTAGGAGGTGTGACATGGGTGCTCTGGAATTATTCGTTTCGTGGCAGGCAATCGTGCTCGCGGTCGTCACCGTACTGGTGACCGAGGGGATCAAGCGCGTACTCGATCTGGTGTGGGAGGAGCGTAAGAAGAGCAGGATCTTCACGCGCCTCGCGTTGCCCGCGATGCAGGGCGCACTCGGGTTCCTGGCCGGCATGCTGGTGCCCTTCCGGCCCGAGTCCGTGGTCGAGTACGTGGCTGCCCACGACTCACCGGCCTGGCTGGCCTTCGGGCTATGGGGGCTAATCGTCGGGGGCGTGGCCGGCGACTACCTGTACAGCAAGCTCAAGGCGTTTCTGAAACATCAGGCTGGCGAGGCCGGTGCCTGATCGATCTCGTTTCGCCGTCGGGCGTCAGGTCAGCTATGCGCCGACGCCCGACGATGAGCCCGCCACGGCGGATGAGATTTGGTCGGCGCAGATCATTGCCGCCGATCGATCTGGCTTTACGCTCCTGGCCCGCCGACCCAATGGCGAGCCGCTCATCCGCCAGGGCGTGGGGCCCGAGCGGCTGGGCACGCGATTCGGGACCGCCGCCGAGCAACCCAGCGAGACCTACCCCTACGACGAAACGCTGCACTTCAATGAGCGCCGTCAGGTCGCCAACGTCACAACGGCGACACCGGGCAGCATCGATTCCACCGCCGCAAGCTGGTGGGGGACCATCAACGTCTACAAGGACATGACGATCGAGCGCAGCCACATTCACCAGATCGTGGGTGGTGGCACAGGCTCGACGGACATCGAGGTCTACCGACGCCGGGGCATCGCCGGGCCGTTCACGCTCCTCTACACCAACAGCCTTGCCGGTGGTGGCGGCGATTTCGATTTCGCGGGGGCCACGATTCCAACGGGCGATCTCGCCAGGGTGTTGCGTGGCGATTATTTGTACATGCAGCTCACCGCCCGCGCGAGCGCACCGGCGCCCTTGGGATTGCTCGTCGACATTCACTTCACGAGGTGATCTTTATGTGGACCTGGTTGAAGAAATGGGGCTGGGCGCTCCTGGGCTTCGTCGCCGTATTGCTCGGTGCCGGCTGGCTGTGGGACCGCAAGGCCGGCGAGCTGGGGCGCGCCAAGGACAAGTTGGCGGTCGCGCAGGCCAAGCATCGGATCGCCGAGTTGCGGATGGTGCGTGAGCAGCTTACGGAGCGGTTGGGCGAGAACGATCAGGCGATCGAGCAGCTCGACCGCCAGCTTTTGGATAATAAGCGGTTGCTCGTGCGAGCGTACGAGCACGGAGAGGACCTGAGCGATGCGGAGATCGAAGAGGCGTTCGAGCGGCTACTCAGTCGATGACTGGGGCATGGCGATTGCGCTCGTGCTGGTCGTCATGGCCACACTGACGCTCATCTCCTCGGCTTGCCGGGCTCAGGATCTCGAGCTGGAGCCCTGCCCGTCGCCCAGGCCGGTGGCGCTTGAGCACGAGGGGTCGCCGGGCTTCTGGTTCGAGCGCTCGAGCACGCGCTGCCTGCTCAGCCGGATGGCCGCGCTGCCGCTCTACGTCGAGCGCGTCCGACTCCTGGATCAGCGGCTTACACTGGCCGAGGCCCGTGATGGCCTCCAGGAGCGCCGCTACGCCGCTGCCGCCGAAGGTGAGCAACGGGCCGTCCAGGCGCTCGAGGCGGCTGAGAGGGGTCGTAGGGAAGCCGAGGAGGCCCTCAACGCCTGGTATCGCTCGCCCGTGCTCTGGGTGGTCGTCGGGGCCGCCTCGACCTTTGCGATAATCGTCGCCAGCGCGGTAGCCCTCGATCGCCTGGCGCCCTAGCGCGCGTCAGTTATCGGAAACTAACTGACCAAGGAGATTGATGATGCGCCTGCTACTCGCCGTTATCCATTTACCGGGCTTGGTGGCCGGCTGGCTGTGGGTCCTGCTCTTCTACCCGTGGGCGGCCCACAAGCTCAGGATCGGGACCCTGGATGATGAGCCGCTGATGCTCATGGCGAGCTGGCGGCCCTGGGCGGCCCGGATCTGGAAGTACACGACGACCATCGGCCGGGGCATGGTCGGGCAACCGGGCGAGCTGTCGGTCAGGCTGATACGCCACGAGGCCGTGCACGTGCGCCAGAGCGTGGACAGGAGCGCGCTGGCCCTCGTGGTAGGCGCCGTGGTCTGGGCGGCCACGGGCGACCTCGTGCTCGGCCTGGCCCTCTGGGCCACGGGCTGGGCCTGGCAGCTCCCCAACTTCGTGACCGCGGCTGCGCGGTGGGGGGTCAGCAGGGCTTATCGGGACAGCGAGCACGAGAAAAGCGCCTATGCCCAAGCCGACCCGTGGCCAGGCGGGGGATCCTGGGCGGAGCGCAAACCATGATTATCTGGTTCAGCGTGATGATCTTGCTGCTGTCGATGGTCAACGTCGTGGCCGCCGAGTGGAACTACCAGCGCTCGAAGCAGAACATCGAGGAATGCCGGCGCCTGCTGGAGGACGTTGACCGTCGGCTCAACTGACTCACAGTGGCGTGAACGGATAATCGGCGCTACATTATCCACATTATGGATAAGGAGCGTCAGCATCAGAAGCCGAGAGCGGACGATCACTGCAAGTGCGGGCACCTGCGCTGGGAGCACAGCGAGCACCGTGGCTGCTATGGCGACGCCGGCTTGAGCCGCTGCGTCTGCCGCGACTTCGTGACTATCGGCTCCGAGCGCTCGACAGCCGCGTAGTCGTTATCTTCTTGATCTCGGCCTGCCAGGCACTCTCGTGGACTTCCGTCCCCTCGGGGCCCACGACGCGCATGGGCTTGCCGGCCGCCAGGGCGAGCGCGAGCGTGTTGGCCGTGCCCGCGCTCGCGAGCGTCCAGAACGCGACCAGTGCGTCACACAGCTCGACCACGGTGGGATTTCGCACCTTGCCGGCCATCCGCCCGTGCTTGGTCTTGCTGCCCGCCACGAGCACCGTCGTGAGCCCAGCGGCCTCGGCGGCCAGGTACGCCTCGCGGTCGACGCCGGCCGTGGCCTCGACGACCTTGTAGCCGCCTGCATGGCTCGGCCAGCCGCCCGTGACCACCACCGTGTCGGCCGGTAGCTGCTGGACGTAGGCGCGGACCGCGCCACGATTCCGGTAGTCCCGAGACCCGACGATGGCGAGCTTCACTTACCCTCTTTGGGGGCCTCAACGAACATGCCACACGGACCTTGGTGCCCCTCGATGAGCGGGCACGAGCCCGTCGAGCGCTCGCCCGCGCTGTTCGCGGCCTCGACGGTACGACCGCAGCTCTCGGGCTCCCTTCGGATAATGAGCTGCCTGCGGATGAGGAGGCGATCCGATGGCTCTCATGGGCCGTGGCGTCGACCCAGGCGTTTGATGCGTCTGGGGACTTCTACGATCGGCCCAGTACGCGTGGGTGCACTCGCGCCCAGGAAGCGATGGCGGCACCGATTGCTGACTCGCGATAGCCTCGACGTGAAAACTCGCTGAGCAGCACGCCGAAGATCACACGCGGCACGATCAGCTCGCGCGGCCCATCGCCCGTCCGGCGCATCAGCTCACTGCACAGCTCGATCAGCAGCTCGTTGATGGGCGCCTTGCGCTTATCCACCTTGTTCTCGATCCACGACCAGGATTTACCCATGTCGGTGACGCCCATGCGTTCGAGCACGCGGTGCCGCGTCAGATCGAACATCTTCCGCAGGCGCTCGACCTCCAGGCGCTCGACCTCCAGTCGGATCCGGCTCAGCGCCGCGATTGCAGTCTCGTGGTTGTTATCCTCATCGAACCCTTCGTAGGCACCGCACGCGTTGAGGACATGGGCGAAGTCGTCTTCAATGGTCATCGTGGCACCCCCAGTCGCCTGCGAACATAGTATGGCGTGATCACGTTGTATGCGCCACATCAACGGGCCTGTATTCAGACATCCAACGTCTCCCTGAGCACCTCGGCCGCCTTCTTCTGCACCCGAAACTTCTCCTTCTCACTGCCGGCAACAGCGGCGTCGAGCAGCATCTGGAGCACCGCGCGAGTCTTCTCCAGCATCGCGTCCTTCTCCTCGATCCTCGTTTCAAGAAGCGCGCTTACCATGAGTTGTTCCTGGTGCACGCTCCCACACTCAGGGCAGGTGTCGCCATAGCCCACGCGGATGAGCGCACCCACCCGAGCGCACCACACGGAGATGCGCATGTACGGCACGCCGTAGCGATATTTGGGCCGGATGGCGTCAGTCATCGCCGGCCTCGAGCTTTCGCGCCACGGCGCGCAGGGCGGCGCCCAGGAGGCCGCGCCAGCTCACCTGACCGTTGGGCCGCTCGGCGGGCGGCGTGACCTTAGCGGCCGGCACAGGCCGTCGCGTGGGGCAGTCATCAAGATGCTCGTCGAGCCCGCCGCAGCGCTCGCAATACCGCCGGCCCGACTGGCCGGATGGCCCGAGTTCAGCTTCGTCATCGAGCAAGTAGCCCTTGGAGCCGGATAGGGGCGTTTCAGCCTGCTCAGCTCCGGGCTCAGCATCGTCGTCTATGAGACCAAGGGTAGGGTGCATGCGTTTCACCACCTGCCTGGTCTATACCGGATAATGGTTTTCGGATAATCCTGAGCGCAGCGAAGGGGGCGTCGTCGCTGGCCCGAAAGGGCATACGACGACTCTCCCGCCTTCGGCGGATTTACGGTCTTTTTCAGGGGAGCTACGAAGTAGCGACCCTGGGGGGAAGCCGAAGCTAGACCGCGCCCCCGCGGGCCGACCGTAGCTCGACACTTTGGCCATTGCCGGGCTTGGGCGCCCCCGCGTGCGACAGACTACGTCGCGGCCGAGTGTTCGGTCGTATACGTGTGCAGCTCAATGCGCTCGCCCCCGAGAGGATGCTCGTCGAACCAGTGTCCCCTCGTGCCTTCGGCCCCACCGACGTACTCCCAACCAGGGGATTTCCTGGGCGCGGTTTCCGTGCGGGGCTCAACGGGGTGCTATCCATTTTGCTGCCCACGGTGCCTACCCGCTCACCACGAGCGAGCAATGGCGTGGGGTTGCCGGCATGCCACACCGGGGCCCGAAAAGCAACGACCCCGCGGGTCATAACTCCCACGGGGTCGCTGTCGACGAACACAGGGCTTTTGGCCCCGCACTGGAGACCTTTCATGTCATTTCCGCACCCGGAGTGCAACCCCCGAAGGCCGGCGATACGCTTTGGCGTATAAAGCGGCGTTTATACCCTGTAGCGTATAAAGCGACGGCCGGGAGCCCTGAGCTGCTCCCGGCCGTCGTAGCGAAGAAGACCCGGAGACCAATCCGGGGGAATGCCGGGCAGTTTGGCGTTATCCGGTACAGATGGCAACACGAGATGTATATCTGGCGCAGCAACGCGTTCGCCGAGATCCACGGCGCGCCCCCCTGGTTCCTCGACTACGCGGCACGATGCCTGAGCATCGCGGTCACCCCGGGGACCAAGCCCGGCGACCGGTTCGGCCGGGTCTGGTGGTATCAGGGGGAGCCCTGGGGCTCGCTGCTCCACGTGCACGGGGGCTCGGGTCGCGTGGCCGCCGGGCTCAGTCGCTACGTCGAGGAGCTGGCCAAGCACTACCGATTGCCGTGCGAGGTCCACGACCAGCGAGAGCGGCCTGAGGACCGCATGCCCTGGTGGAGCGTCACCGCCAGCTGGCGGCCCTACCAAGATGATGTACACCGGGCCCAGCTCGCCAACGCGGTCGGGATCGTGGACGCGCCGCCGCGCTCGGGCAAGACGCTCATGGCCGCCCGGATCATCGACTCGCTTGCGGTGCCGACGCTGTACATCGCGCCGACGGTGGCCATCGTGCGCCAGACCTATGAGGTGTTCTGCGAGCACTTCGGCTCAGATCTGGTTGGCCGGCTCGACGGCAGCGCGACGCCCGAGCAGCGCGATACGGCCAAGCCGATCGTTATCTCGCCGGCGCCGTCGGCCGTGAAGCAGCCGCGCCAGTGGTTTGACACGCGGCTCATGCTGCTCGTCGACGAGTTCCACCACGCGGCGGCGCAGACCTATCACACCATCAACGATCTCGCGCAGCGCGCCTACTACCGGTACATGCTTACCGGCACGCACTTCCGCACGGGCGACGACGGTCTGGCGATGGAGGCGATCTGCTCGCGCGTTATCCACCGCATCCGCGTGCAG
>JBDHAB010000081.1:0-7892 GCA_039588295.1 Gemmatimonadota bacterium | reverse complement strand
AGGATGGCCACGACCCTACCTGCGTTGAAACCCGTCTCTCCTGCCCCCCGGGCGCGGAGCTGTTTACCGAGTGGGCCCTGTAGGATTTGAACCTACGACCGACGGATTATGAGTCCGCTGCTCTAACCACTGAGCTAAGGGCCCGGGCGGGTTCGCAATATCGCCGCAACCCCTAACCCGTTCAAGAGCTTGTCTCCCGGACCCACCTCTTGGCCAACCTCACGCGCAAGTTACATGGACGGTCGGCGTTCACCCGCATCCGCTCCGCCTACCAGAGCCCAAGGCACACCTCAACCCTGCGGAGTCTGGTGCTGTCGATCCTAGCTCCGCGCGCATTGCCGAGGCCTCTCTAACCGCGGCGCCTAGCCCGAGCGACCTCCTTCCGTGCGGTGCTTGATGTCCCGCAGCTCCATCGCGATGACAAAGAGCAGCGCGACAGCTGCCATCCCGAGCAACCGCGACTCGTCGGCAAGGAACGTCAAGGTGCGCCCCATCAGGTTCGCCAGCATCTCCCAAGCGACGAGACCCGCCAGCACCAAGGCCACCAGGAACAGCAGCCGACTTGCGACGCTACTTAGCTGGCTCAACATATCGCCTCCTCAGTTGCGGCGGATCACTCTGGCGGTGGGCCAGAGCTGCGGAGGGAGGGACTTGTAGGCGACGACGCGAATAGTCCCTGCTTCGTCCTGGAACCAAAGGAGCCTGGCGTCCCCCGTCGCTGCACTCGTCACCGATACAAGGTTGCCCCACTCCAGCGGCACCATGTCGGTGCTCGGCAGTGTTTGGGGTTCCAGTTCGGCGCCCTCGCCGGCGGCGGCACCCCGATCGAGTCTCGCGCACGACAAGGCGAGAATCGCCGGCAGCAGGGCCATGAGCAGTCTTCCTCTTCGGCGCGACATGATCGCTCCCTTCGTTGGGTGGCGGCAGCACTGGTGCGGTCGCGCTGACTGCCGGAGCGGTTCCGGGTCGGCGGAGGGCCTGGGAGGACCCTTCGGCACGCGGGATCGCCGTCAGCCAGCGGCGAAGAGCGAATCGGCACAAACTTGCACCAATCTCCACAAGTCGCAAGTCAGGGTGCGCCGTATCGAGCAGAAGGCTCGGGATAGCAGGAAGCACTTCCCGGGCAAGGGATACCGCGTTATGTCATCTGGGACCTACGAGAACCGAGTGCCCATTGCGATTCGGCTGCTCGCGACGGCCGGGCCACGGCACGTTCGGCGCTCGACAAGATGAGCGCATCGAGCAATTGGAGCAGCTGGAACGGACCGGTGGCAAAGCACCAGGGTCTCGAGAATTCGGGGCAGCAAATGAGGTGAACGCGGACTACCAGACCACCATCGACAGGGGAACAGCCGAACACTGCCAATTGCCGAGCCTAGGGACCAACCCCTTGCTGTCACTGCCGTCGCGGGGACCGCCCAATTGGGTGGGGCTGAGCGCGTGTTGCTCGATTTCGCCAACCGAGGGTTCGAGCACGACGTGGCGCTCAAGGTCCTGACCCCACTCGAGGGTCCGCTCGTCAAGATTCTCAACAAGATCGGGGTGCCGACCGATGTACTGCCTGCTCCCTCGGGATTGCGCAAAGCGCTCCGGCACGACCGATGGTACCTCCCCCCGGCGCTGCTGGGGCTAGCCCGCTGGGCGCGCGCACTGCGAGCACATCCGTTCGTGCAACAGGCGGACGTGGTCTACACGGTCGCGTTGCGGGCCCACATGGCGGCGAGCCTCGCGCGACTACACCCGGTGGTATGGCACGTCCACCGGTTCCCCCCTCCCGTCACGGGTCTGCTGTGGCGGTGGATTGCGCGCCACGGGCCGGATAGCCTCATCATGAACAGCACGACCGTGGGGCGCGCCTGGGCGGCGCGAGGAGCGGTCACGGTCATTCACAACGGGGTCAACCTGGACCGGTTCAAGCCTCGCGAGCGGACCAAGTGGATTCACGAGCAGTTAGGCATCCCGCGAGACCACCGCCTGCTCGGCATGCCCTCGGTGTACGCCCGGTGGAAGGGTCAGCTCGAGGTCATTGAAGCCTTCGAGTTGATCCAGGGCGAGTTCCCTGATGTGCATTTGGTGATCGTCGGTGGGCGGATGTATGACACGGTGGCCGAGCACGAGCTCGATCAACAATTGCAGCGCGTGACGGGCGAGTTTCGCGTCGTCACCAGCGGGGAATCGGGCACGGCGGTCGGAGATGATCGCGGAGGCGGCGGCGAGGGAGCGGACGCCGCGCGCATCCAGAACATCTTGGACGCAGCTCCCCCGCACTCCGTCCCTCGCGTCCACCTGCTGCCGTTTCAGCGCGAGATCGAGCTCGCGTATCCGGAGTTCGATCTGACGCTGCACTACTCCGTCCGGCCGGAACCGTTCGGCCGCGTGATCTTGGAGTCAATGGCCTGCGCCGTTCCCATCGTCGCCGCCGGTGAGGCCGGCCCGGTCGAGATCTTGGGCGACGGCATCGGTCCGCGCCGGCAGGCCGGCTGGCTGGCAGAGCCGAGGAACCCAGAGGCGTTGGCTCGAATCCTCCGGTCAGCGCTCTTGCTACCTACGAACGTCCTTGGATCGGTCGGATCGGCCGGTCGCCTTCGGGCGGAGGATCACTTCTCTTCCCGAGCGTTTGCCGCGCGGGTGGCCCGAGTTCTCCACGACGCCGTTCGGAGCACACGACCCTGACTTCGCCCCTCGTGCTGGTTACCGGCGCCACGGGGTTCATCGGTGGTCGACTCGTCGAGCGGTTAGTTGAATCCGACCGGCGCGTCAGAGTGCTGGTGCGGCGGAAGTGGACGGAGGTGCGGAGGAGGACGAGCGGGACGCGTCCCTTGGAGTCGAGGTTTCCGGTCATCGCGTCGCGCATCGAAGCAGTGCCGGGCGACGTAACGGATCGCGACACAGTGGAGACCGCGACTGCCGGAGCCGACATTATCTATCATCTGGCCGGGTATGCGCGGGTGTGGGCCAAGGACGAACGCGAGTTCTTCAACGTGAACGGCCTGGGAACGCGCAATGTCTGCGACGCCGCGCGGAGACACGGAGTGCGGCGTGTCGTTCACGTGTCGACGAACCTGGTAGAGCCTGGTGACGCAGCGGATCGACACCGGGTATCACTCACACCCTATCAGCGTTCGAAAGTGGAGGGTGAGCGAGTCGTCAGGGAGTTTGCAGACCACGGTGGCGACGCGGTCATCGCGCGGCCGACGCGTGTCTATGGGCCGGGACTCGTGTCGGTAGCCAACGCCGTGACGCGGCTCATCGACCTCTACCGCCGCGGCCTGTTCCGGGCGACTCTTGCAACGGGGAGCGCACACGGCAATTACGTCTTTGTGGAGGACGTGATAGACGGTATCATCCTCGCGGCCCAGTCCGGACGGTCGGGTACCGCTTATCTTCTCGGTGGAGAAGACGCCACGATGGACGAATTTCTGGACGCGATCGGCGATGCCATCGGCAAACGGCGAAGGGTGATACCCCTTCCCCTCCCCGTTGCGCGGGCCGTCGCGGCGTCGGCCGAGTTCCTGGGACGCATCGGCATCGAGCCGCTGATCACGCGAGACTGGGTGACTCTCTTCGCGACCGACTGGCCTTCAGACTCCGCACGGGCTCGCGACGACTTTGGCTACGCACCGCGCGGGATCCGGGAAGGGATCGCCACCACCATCCAATGGCTCGAGCAAGGGCGACCACCGTGGCATTCCGTATAGTGGACGCACCGGAAACTCCACGCCACCGATGGACGTGGGCGCTGGCGCTGGGACCGATCATCCCGACACTCCACTGGTTCATTACCCAGAGTGCTCACCTGAGCCCGGTGGGGCGCAACGGCCTGCCCGTGCCCGGTTCCGGACCGCTCGTTGCGGCGGAGCTCGGGTTTGTCGTGAGCTTCGTGGTGCTCGGGCTCATCCCCATGATGCTCACCCGACCCGTCTACGGACGTCCACCGAAGGACGTGGGACTGGGACTTGGAGATCTCCGGTGGAGCGGTGTGCTCCTAGCCATTGGCCTCCCACTGGCCATTGCCGGGGGATACGTCGGGGCCGGCGCCGACCCGATTGCCCTCGTGTATCCCCTCGGAACCGTCACACGGTCTCTGGGCTCGTTTGTCCCATATGCGTTCCTGTATCTCCTGTACTACATCGGCTTTGAGTTCTACTTCCGGGGGTTCCTGCTGCTCGGTCTCGCGGAACGTCTCGGGCCGCTCGCCGCAGTGCTGTTTCAGGCCGGACTTGCCACGTTGGTGCACGCCGGCAAGCCCGGGCTCGAGTTCGTTGCGGCGTTTCCAGCGAGTCTCCTCTTTGGATGGGCCGTGCTACGCACGCGATCGATCTGGCCGATTGTCGTAATTCACTGGGTCGTGGGCGCATGGATGGACTGGCTTCTCCTCGGCCCATAGACCGCGGCACCGCTAGCTTTGGGCCACGTTCCTCACTAGCTTCGCACAGTGCGAATAGCCCTCTTTTCCGACACCTACCCGCCGCAGCGGAACGGCGTAGCCCTTATTCTCGACCGGCTGGTCCGACACCTGTCGGAGCGTGGCGACGAGGTGCTGGTGGTAGCTCCGGAGGCGGGTGACGGCAACGACACGGTGGCGCTGCCAGACGGCGCCGAGTTGGTCCGCGTTCCCGGAATGCCGCTCCCACGCTACCCCGACTTGAAGGTTGCTGCCCCATTTTCGCGTGGTGTGGCGCGTCGCGTACGCCCATTCCAGCCGGACGTAATCCACCTGGTCACGGAATGGGGGGTCGGACTCTTGGGACTCCGCGCCGCTCGCAGACTGGGACGCAGCGCGGTCGCGTCATTCCACACCTACATTCCCAGGTATCTGCCGTATTACGGCTTCGGCTGGGCGAGCGAAACGTGTTGGCGCTACTTACGCTGGTTCCACAACCAGGCGGCGGTCACCTTCAGCCCTTCTGAGGCCACGCGGTCCATCCTCCTGGACCGGGGCATTCGCAACGTGCGGATATGGAGTCGGGGTGTGGATCTGGAACGGTTCAATCCAGCCCACCGTCACTCCGGTACGCGATTGCGTCATGGCCCAGACGACGCGCTGCATCTCCTGTACGTCGGACGTCTCACGCCCGAAAAGGACCTGCCGGTGCTGTTTGAAGCATACCAGCGCATCAACTCGGTGCGGCCCGACCTCAAGGTGCAATTAGTGCTCGCAGGAGATGGGGCGTACTCGCCCCGGACCCGAGCCGCGGCACCGCTGGGCGTGACGTTTGCCGGCTATTTGGAGAACGAGCGGCTCGGCGCCGCGTATGCTTCAGCCGACGTATTCGTCTTTCCCTCGCGAACGGAGACATTGGGCAATGTGGTACTGGAGGCGCTCGCCTCTGGGTTGCCGGTCGTAGGGGTCGCCGAAGGCGGCATCTTGGAGAACGTCCGCGATGGCGTGAACGGGTTGCTGTCTCATCCGGGAAGCGCCGATTCGTTCGCGCGCCGAATCCTCGAGCTGGCCGAGAACCCCAGCCTCCGCTCGGATCTGTCGCAGAACGCGCGGTCTTGGGCGGAGAAGAAGACCTGGGAACGCGCCTTCCAACCGCTGATCGACGGCTACGAGGAGATGGCCGCACGCTGAAGCTCGTCGATCTCACCGAGTTCTACTCGCCGCTCGGCGGCGGGGTACGCTCCTATCTCACCGCGAAAGCCCGTTGGCTCGCCTCGCAGCCGAACATCGACCACGTCATTCTCGTATCCGGAGGGCGTGACGGCGTGAACGAGGTGCACCGATCACGCCTCGTGCAGATCAAGGGTCCACCGATCCCCGCGAGTCCCGGGTACCACTTCATGACATCGACACGTCGAATCAGCCGCATGGTCCGGGAGCTCCGGCCCGACGTCATCGAGGTGGGCAGTCCCTACGCTGCACCCTGGATTGCCGGTCGGGCCGCCCGCAACACTTCCACCAAGCTCGTCTCGGTGCACCACTCGGACATTCCGACCGTGATTGCCGGTCATTTCTTGGAGCGCGCCCCGCACGCCGTACAGGCGGGCACGGCAGCGGCGCTCACGCGGTACCTAGCGCGCGCCTTCCGCTCGTTTGACGCCTGCGTCGTCGCCAGCAACGCCGCGCAGGACACGCTCGAACAGAGCGGGCTCCCGAGGGTCGTGCGGATCCCGCTCGGAACGGACATCGAGTGCTTTCACCCAGACCGTCGGGATGTGCGGTGGCGGGAGGAGGTGGGTGCTGCCGCGGATCAGCCGATCGCCCTGTACGTTGGCCGGCTCGCCCCGGAAAAAGAGCTGGAGTTTGCCCTTTCGGTCCTGCCCGATGTTCACGCGAAGACCGGCATTCGACTGGTCATGATCGGGGAGGGCCACCTGCGAAGCCGGTTCGAGGCCCTGGCACACGCGTATCCGAATTGGCTGACGGTATTGCCCTTTGAGTCGAATCCGGACCGGCTCGCGCGCGCGTATGCAAGCGCGGACCTGTTCCTCGCGCCCTGCCCATTCGAGACATTCGGGTTGGCGGCCGTCGAGGCCATGGCGAGCGGACTGTCCGTGGTGGGGGTCGCACAAGGCGGCATCGGCGAGCTGCTGGAGCATGCCACGTGGGGTCGATCCTATCGCCGAGGAGACCGCGCCGGTCTCGCACGCGCAGCCACCGAGGTCCTCAAAGCGGGCCCGCGGACGCTCGGCCGAGCGGCGCGACGGGTCGCGGAGCAGCACTACAGTTGGGAGCGCACGTTCGGCACCCTGGCGAAGCTGTACCGCGACCTTGTCGGATCGTGATGCCGCGCTGATCTCACGCGACCACATCGGGGAGCGCCGCGAGCTCCCGATAGGCGCTGACGCGGCGTTCGGCCATCAACGCGGCGAGCGTCCTGCGGCAGGACTTGGCAACCGCAGCCACGTCGAAGTCGGTCGGGTGAAGCGCCACCCGCCTCACGCGGTAGCGGCGTTCGAGCGGGATCCGGCACGCCGCAATCGCAACGCCCGCAGTCGCCCGCCACCGCCGTCGCGTGCTCCATCGAATGACCGGTGCTCGGGTCCGACGATTCTCCGTCAACCAGTACACGTGCCGGTCGTCTTCCGTGAACGCGAAACCAAAGCGCGATGCCACCGTGTGCAGCTCACGCCTGCTCAGCCAGGCCGGCGGCACGAAGCCGATGGGCTCGAGCCCGGACCGCCGCAACATCTCCAGCCCCTTGCGAATGCGACGCGTGGCCTCATCCGGTGCGAGTGATAGGAACTCGGCCTCTCGTGCCGTTCGGCCGAAGGCTCGGACGTGATCGACCCTGCCCCGTCGCGAGCCCATCTCGTCGTGGCGGTACCCGTGCAGCACGATTTCGGCGCCCTGCCTCGCAAGGGTTCGCAGCCGCGTGAGAAAGGCCGGGTGGTCAGTCAGTGGCCACTCGCCGTGCCAGTCGGGCACGACGAAGAGCGCGAACTGCCCCACATCCAGATCGTCGAGGAGTCGGTAGAGGATCTCGAGTCGTTCGTTGTGTGCCGGCGTGACGTCGTGAATGGCGACAACCAGCCGCCGACCGGACGCCGAGGCCCAAGAACCAGACACGACGCTATCCGCCCCAGGGAGACCCGTCGGCTCTTATCGAGTCCGATTTCACGGAAGGCCCACGCGGACGCCAAGCTCAGCGACGGCGGAGAAGTCCGATTGGTCCGCGCCGGAGACGTTGCCCCTGTTGCGGATCACGTTGGCACCGACGTCCCAGCCAAGCCACGCGAACCGAACGGGCTGGTACCACCCACGCAACCCGACCCGGTACGTGGTCTCCTTCACGCCAAGGAAGATCGCGGGGCTCGCGAGGTACTCTGCCTGGGGCGGGATCGAGTCGCGGAAGTTCCCTTCGCCCTGCCGCTGGAGTTGCAGCGTCGGCGTGAGTCGCAACCCCGGCACCGGCGGAAACACGTCTGCCATCAGGGTCAGCCGATCG
>JBDHAB010000080.1:0-8000 GCA_039588295.1 Gemmatimonadota bacterium | reverse complement strand
CTAAATCAATTAGTTCCGAGTCCTTTTCTGAGCCACGTCCTATCATCGGGAACGGGGACGGGAACGGGGACGGGGACGAAAGGGCGGCAGCCTGACTCAAGGGGATACGTATGACCCAGACTACTGTCACGTGTCGCGGAGCTTTGCTAATCTCCAACTGCACATCACGTGAGGTGGGCATAGCACAAAGCACCCGACTTCCACGATCATGAGAGGGACTCAAATGCTGTCACGCCGCCGATTTGTCTCACTCAGCGCCGCGGTTGCCGCGACCACGACGATGAGTGGTTGGGTGTCGACCGCGGCCTCCAAATCGAAACGCCGGCTCAAGGACATCGTCAAAGGCGCGACCTTCGATGTCGAGGTTCACCTGACCGATGCCGAGCTGTACACCGGCAGTGAAGTGCCCGACGTCGTTCCACCGACCCAGCAGCAACTCGAGCGGGGCATGCAGCGATTCGGCGACACGTCGATGCCCGGATACGCGCACAACCTCGAGCGTTACCGGGACTATCGCTCGCGGACATCGATCGCGCTCAAGGCGGAGTTCATCTTCGGTGAGCTTGACGAGGCCGGCATCGATATCGCCGTTCACCAGATGCCGGATCACTCGCTCAAGCCTTCGAACATCGGGCGCTACCACAGGGCCGGTTACGAGAGGATGCTGAAGGATGCCGTCACGGTCCGAGAGAAGTACGAGGGCCGCGTGATCACAATGGCAGGGATCGATCCTCGTGCGCCCCAGGAAGACGCGGTCCGGCGATTCGAAATGGCCATCAAGGACTACGGCTGTAAAGGCCTCGGCGAAGTCGTTCTGCAGCAGTACGAGACGTACCCTCATGACCCGACCATGTATGCGCTGTACGAAAAGTGCATCGAGTTTGGCGTACCGTTCTCGGGTAACTGCGAGGGTCCGGCCGCCTACACCATGCCCAACGAGTTTGAACAGGTGGCGCGAGACTTCCCGGAGCTCAAGATTCTTCTCGCCGGTTCAGGACGTCCGCGGAACCCCTCGCAATCCCGCGAGCCGATCTCGGATGCCATCCGGCTCGCGAACAAGTACGACACCATCTACCTCGACACCGCCGACTGGCAACGCCGCGATCGCGACGGCATCGAGCTCTTCCTGTCATTTCTTCGCCGCTGCTTCGATTCCGATGCAGGAGAAAAGGTCATGTACGCTTCGGACTTCCCGGTACTGACCGCCATGTACTCCACGAAAGACTGGATCGACGTCGTGATCAACGAGGCCGGTGACTACGGCTTCTCGTTCACAGATGAAGAAATCACGCGCTTCTACTCGGCCAACGCACTGGAGTTCTTCAAAGACGTCCTATGAGACGACGAGACGTACTCAAACTGATGGCGGGCACCGGCGCCGGGATGGTGTTGCCGCCGATGAAACTCATGGCCCGCGATACACCAAACGCCGACCCTCTTTCGGGCGATCGGCTCTACGACCACGTCGTCCACTACACGCAGATCGGCGAGCATCGCACGGGCACCACCGGCGACCGGCTCACCGCCGAATGGATCAGGCGCGAATTCTCGAGCTACGGCCTCAAAGCGGCGTTTCATCCCGTGACCATGAACCTCTTCGAGGTGACCGCCGGATTTCTCGAGGTGGGCGAGGCGCGTTTTCGGGCCGACCCGGAATGGTATCCGACGCCGACGCCCATCGACGGCATCCGCGCCCCGATGCGCATGCTGAAAGACGGCGAGGACCTGTCGGTTTTGCGGGGGAAGATCTGGGTGGTCGAGGTGCAGATGCTGCGGCCCGTGGTTCCACGGGAGATCAAGGAAAAGGCGGTCAAGGCCGCGGAGGCCGGTGCGCTCGCGGTCGTCATGACGCTGACCTATCGCACAAGAGAACTCACCGGGCGTGGCGCCCACGGCGAAAATGGGCAGAAACCATGGTGCCCGATTCCACTCGTGGGTGTTGCCGGCAAACACGATGCCGTGGTCGAAGCGGCAAAGCGCGGCGAAACCGCGCGCCTCGTCGTGCAGGGCCGGGAAGAGAAAAACGCGCAGGCGCTCAACGTCACCGGTACCGTCGGCAGCGGCAAGAACCACATCATCGTGACCACTCCGCAGAGCGGCATGTTCCGCTGCGGTGGCGAGCGCGGCGGCGGCATCGCCGTACTGCTCGGCCTTGCGGAGTGGGTCGGCAGGCGCGACCCGAATGCGCGCTACCTGTTTTCAGCCAATACCGGTCACGAACAAGACGGGAGTGGTGCGAGGTTATTGGTCGAAACCCTGGCACCACCGCCCGAAGAAGTCAGTGCCTGGCTTCATCTTGGCGCCGGCGTTTCGACCTGGCAATGGCGGGCGCGCGAAGATGGCACGTTCGAGAAGTTCGTCTCCAGGAGCGGCATCCGGAATTTCGGTGCCGTCCCTGAGCTCGCGCCGCTCCTGAAAGAAGCGTTCGAACCCATCCCCGACCTCGAACCCCAATCCGAGCGATTTGCGGGCGAACTCCGCGCCTACGTGCGCGTCGGGTATCCGGGTTTCGGTTTCTGGGGATACAACGATTTCGGCCACACGGTCGCCGACGGTCCCGAACACTGCGCACCGGAACTGCTGGAACCCGTCGCGCGGTGCCTCGCTCGCGCATTGGAGATGATCGAACAGCGCGGCTGAATTGCCGGAGTCATGCGCTACTACAAATTGATGCCGGTACGGATCACGCGACGTCGCCAGGACTCGGCCGTGGTGAGGTGCGTGAGGATGCCTTGGCCTGTGCGGCGGTGATGACCTCTGACACGATTTGGGCGATGCTGGTGAGGTCCCTCCACGCTGCGGCAGGCGACGTGCGTCGTGCTGTCCGCACAGCATGCGGGCCGCTATCGTCCGCGACAACCTCGAGGTGAAACGCGTACCTGACGCGCCTGATCCCCTAAGGCCGCGTGTCGCGTCCTTTCAGCAATTCACGTGCAATGTTGTTTCTCTGTATCTGCGCCGTTCCTCCGGCTATGGTCCACCCTCGGGCATACCGCACCAGCCATTCCATCGGATACTCCCTGGAATATCCGTATCCGCCAAAGATCTCCAGAGCCTTGTTAGCCACCTCCACTGCCATCTCGTTTGAAAAGACCTTTGCGATGGCCGCTTCAAGGCGGGAAGGGAATCCTTGCTCGCCGTTAATGACAGCCCGATAGATGAGGAGCCGGGCGGCCTCGATCTTGACCTTCATGTCGGCGAACATCCACTGAATTCCCTGAAACGTGCAGATGGGGCGTCCAAACTGCTCCCTTTCCTGGGCGTAAGCCAGCGCCTTTTCGTAGGCGCATTGGGCTATCACCAGCGACATGGTCGAATTACCGCACCTCTCGGCATTGAAAGCCATCATCATCTTCCGGAATCCGTCTTCCTTGACGAGCACGTTTTCGGCGGGAACCATGGCATCTTCGAAGAACAACTGGTTCTGGATGGATCCGCCCATATTGGGCTCGTCCTTCCCGATGGTGAAGCCCGGTGTATCTCTATCGACGATTATCGCTCCGATTCCTTCGATTCCCTCGCCGAAGCGGCAATAGACCATGAACGCAGTGGCTCTCTTTCCATCGCTTATGAAGCTCTTCGAACCATTCAGAATATAATGATCCCCCTCCTGAATGGCGCGCGTCCGAAGCTGTGTCGCTGCCGAACCTGCGCCCGGTTCTGTAATGGAGATGGCCATGTAGCCCTCACCGGCGCAGCAGGGCGGAATGTACTTCCTCTTTTGCTGCTCGGTGCCGTAGCGGGCCACCGCCCTGATCGGCCCGAAGTTCGCGCCGAACACAATATTGGCCGCGAGCGGATCGACCCTGCCGACTTCTTCCATGACCATGATGGCTTCTACCGGGCTGCGGCCCCCTCCGCCATACTCTTCCGGGAGCGTCATTCCAAACAGACCCATTTCGGCCATCGTCTTGTTGATCGCTGGGGGATATTCGCCGCTGTCCTCATGGGTGAAGGCAATGGGCCTGAGCTCCTTCTCCGCAAACTTGCGCACCGTCTCGCGAAGCATCTGCTGTTCTTCATTCCATTGAAAATCCATGGCGCTCTCCTCGAAGTCTCCGATGCAAGTGAAGTTCACGCAGCCTCTGCATAGTAACTCGTCACGACGCCGCCGAGGTCGCTCCTACATCGGACATGACCTTCGGTTTCCGGAACGGAGTTCTCGTCCCAGACGGGATCTTAATCGCTCAGAATATGACGAGCGATGACCAAGGGTGCCAGGAGAAACAATGTGAACAACTATCGGGTCGGGCATAGGTGCGAACGAACGTCGCAAGAGGTAGAGATCGACATTGTGAACATTGTATTGCCGTTCGGCCCGGTCTCGTGAACCCGGGGACGTGGGCGAGCCGGTTCCGGCCCGCACGATGATCAAGCCGGGAAGTGACGCTCGATCCAGTCGACGATACGACGGCCGACCTCTTCTCCCTTCGGAGTGAGCTCTCCTGTGTACACGGTAAGCTCCGCCGGGTGCGGTTTGCGGCCGGCGAGTTCTTCCGGGCTCAATGAGCGGCGCTCTGCTGCCACGTCGAACGCGTGGGGTTCGCCCGGCACGACGATGAGCTCGGCGTCGCTGCCATGCTCCCGCAGGGCCTGCGCAAATCGGTCTGAGAGCACAACCGGAATCACGTCGGCATCGCCGTGGATCAGCAGAGTGGGACCGCTGGCCTGGTCGGCAAAGGCGATCGACTCCGCGTAGCGCCAGCGCTCCCGTGCGGACGGGTCGTCGCTGTCTTTTGGCCCGCCGTAGAAGATGCCGTATACGGAGGGCGCGCCGGTCCCGCCCGTGTATCCGCCGTAGAATCCGATAAAGCCGTTCACTGCATCGGAGACGTCTGGCCATGCGCCGAACGACCGGAACCAGTCGTCGTCCGGGTGAACCAACAGGTTGCCGCCCATGCGGGCACCGCCGGAGTGGCCTTGAACGAGAATGCGGTTCGGGTCGATTCCGATCTCATCCGCGTGCATGCGCAGGTACTGCACCGCGTTCTTCGCATCGACGTTGGGCAGTGGATACACGGGACCGGGTGGCACGCACAGCATGAAGGTGATGTTGAAGGTAGCGATGCCGTTGCGCGCGTAGAACTTCTGCCAGGCAGCCAGCATGGTGCGCCGTGGCCGCCAGTGAGATGTAATCGGCACTGCGCCGGCACCGTGCAGCAGCACGACCGCGGTGCGCGTCGGGTTCTTCTGTGGGATGATCAGCTCTCCCTCCCGGCGCGGTCTGCCCTCGGCGGTGTAGGTGACGACACGGCTCGTGGCGTTGCCGTGGGGCGTCGTGAGATTGTCGTCTCGCCCGGCAGCGTCGGCGCCGCCGGCCACCGGCGGCAGCATGACGGCCAGCGCCGCACCGGCGGTGAGCTGGTTGAATTGCCGGCGCGTGAGTGCCGAACTGCGCTTCAGGTATTCCTCGATGTCGGAGGGAAGGTCATCATCGTACATGGAGCGCTCCTTTCAAGCAGAGGTGCCACGCATCACATTACGACTATTCGGCGGTAGATGGAACCTCCGCGTGATTCTCCGCTGCTGCGGAATTCACTTTTGTGACAGAGTGATACGTGCCACCCAAGGACAATGGCACAATGTGAAGCGTGGCACCCATGAGGGACGTTGGAGAAGAGACGATGTGGATACGACAGACACGCCGTGATGTTCTGCGCTCGGTCATCGGTCTTTCCACCTTGGGGTTCGTGGGCCGGTTCTGGCGGCCGGCAACGGCTCGGGCATTGACGCCGGATCAAGAACGGCCCGACCCGATGAGAATCGCGGAAGACTGCGCCGCCCTCATCGAACGCCACGGCCGCTACTCGTTCGCCGCTGACCTGACTGTCGATCCCGCCGACTACGCCGACCTGTTTACCGATGACGGCGCCTTCATCGGACTTGTCAACCGCGGTGGCTCCGAGGACGGCATTCGCGGCCGCGAGGCGATCCTGAACTTCTCGCGAAGAGTCAAGGGACGAGAGGGCAGGAACGAGACCTGGTTCGTCCATCACAATCAGGCCAGCAATGTGATCCTCGCGCTTGATGGCGACACGGCACTGACGCGCACCTATCTGCTCGCAACTTCTGTGACCGGCGCCGCTGCGCCGACCGTGGGCGTCGCTTCGGAGTATGAGGACCAGATGGTGCGCACGCCCGATGGCTGGCAGATCTTCGAGCGCCGCGCGGGCCTGTTGCCAACCCTGAGCCCTGAGGTCTTCGGGGCACCGTTCCCACGTGGAGCTGATGAGGAGGAACCTATGAGTGTTTCTGGATTCGACCGCCTGGAGATCACCGACCTGGTAGGGCGCTGGTCGCACGCGGCCGACGGAGATGAGCGAACAGCGCTCGACCGTGTCATGACACCGGACGCCGTGCTCGAGATCGCCGAACGCAACGCGCCCCCACGGCGATTCGAAGGGCTCGACGCCATCTGGGCACACCTCGGCGGCGGAAGCGCGCGGGAGCGGGAGATCCGCCGGCACGTGCGGAACACGGTGATCGTCGATGCGGGGGACGGGCGGGCAACGGCCAAGAGCTACTACATGGTCAGTGCCGGTGACCGCCCCCCTAAACTCGCGTTGGTGGCCACCGGCCTGTACACAGACACCGTCGTGCGCACAGGAGCGGGATGGCGCATCAGCCACCGCAAGATCGAACCCGACGGTGCCGGCGGCGAGTCGCCGCGTGGCTAATCAAAAGCGGTGCCACGGTCGACACTTTTGACTCTCTTGAATCTGCAAAGCGGTGCCTGGCACCTTTATACGTATCACACTACGGCTTTGCTGCGGTTGAAGAGACATTCGCGTGATCGTCCGCTGCTGCCGAATTCACGAGTGTCACAAAGTGATGCGTGGCACCCATCGACACGCGTTTGCTTTTCCGGTGCCCTAACCGAGCGGGAGCACCTTCGCGATCCACCAGATCCCGAAGCCGTAGAAGAGGTGGTTCATTAGGCTCGATGTGAACAGCTTCAGCTCCGGTGGTCCCTTCAGGCCGAACAATCCGAAACCCAGTGCAGGGAACACCAGGAACCAGGGAAAAACGGTGGTGGCGAACCCGTAGCCGAGCGCGACGAGAAATGCACTAGGCGACACGCCCAGCCAGCCGGCACCAACGACATAGAGTACCGCAAGTACGATTCCGATCGCATAGTGCCCGACCTGTGCGGCCCGCTTCTCGCCGGGCTGTTCCGGGGCGACAGCGATGTTCGAGTGGACGAACTGGCCCCGGGCGATGCCGAGATACCACCGGCCGACCCATTGCCCCTTTGCACCCACGGTAAGGCCTATCTTCCGGGAAGCGCTCGATAACACGTCCATCGTCACCGTGGCGGCAATACCCACGCAGCATCCGAATACAATCGTCTCACCGATCACATTGCCCCCCTGATGCGAATTGCTCTTGGATGGAAGGCCGAAGGGGATCTTAGCGCATACATAGGTGGTCGCGGTAGGGACGGCCCTTTCGGGCCGCCCCCCGCACAGATCCCAGCGAGCGGAACTACCGCACTGGGCTCCTACCTCGGGTAGTAACGCGCAGACGTTGCTTTCGCGCAGCCTGCCGTATCCGGTCCAGCGCATTGTGCAGACTTCCCCGGCCCTGCGTCCGGCGTCTGTTTTGTTGGCCCGGATTCCCCTCGGTCAGCCGCCTTCCCTCCACCCCCTCCGCCGGTCGCGGCGCACCGCAACCCTTGTTCGGGGGCTTCTCAGGTACTACGAAGCTGTCCGACTTCCTGGAACCGTTCATCGACGCCGTACCCCCTCAGGGTTCTCGTCGCGGACCGTGCGGCCATCTCCGCGCGGCCAGCTCCAGGATCTCTCGGTTCCCGCATGAAAGGCTTGAGCGCGCGCACGGGGTCTTCGACCACGCGGGACCCGAACGACCTCGCCATTTCGGTCGCCCTGATGTTGCCCCTCGCTCAAGTGGACAGCGGAGGCGTCCCGTTCTCTATGTGATTTTCGAGGCTCAATGTCCCGGCTCGCTGCTCCCCCTGTCAACGCTTCGCCAACCCCCTT
>JBDHAB010000079.1:0-8327 GCA_039588295.1 Gemmatimonadota bacterium | reverse complement strand
ACAAGCCCTACGCCGTGTTCTCGTTCTGGCACTGGTACAACATGGAGAACCGCTACGACGGCGGTAACGTCAAGATCTCCACCGATGGCGGTGCCACCTTCACAGTGGTGACGCCCGTTGGTGGCTATGACGATGTCGCCACGAGCGGAAACGCTGGCATCCCCGGTGAGCCGTGCTTCACCGACAACGTCGGCGTGTGGAAGGAGGCCATGTTCGACCTGTCCGCCTTTACGGGCCAGTCGATCACGCTGCGCCTGCACTTCGGCAGCGACGGCTCGGTCAACCGGCCCGGCTGGTTCGTCGACCTCGCGCGCCTGCGCAGCCTCAACACCGACGAGGTCGCGCCGGTCATCTCCAACGTGTTCGTGCCACCGAGTACGTTCGACACCGCCGGTCCCTACGGCGTGGCCGCCGACGTGAGCGACATGTTCTCCGGCGTGGACGCCGTGTCCCTGTTCTACTCGACGGACGATGGGACCAGCTGGGCCGAGGTGGCCATGGCGCTCGACACGGGCGACACGTACATCGGTACCATTCCCGGTCAGGCGAGCGGCACGCGCGTTTCGGTCTACCTGTACGCGCGTGACGTGGCCGGCAACGAGACGCTCGAGCCCGTGGGCGCGCCCGCGGACGCGTACGGCTTCTCGATCTTGCCCAGCGCGCCCATCCTCGTGATGGTCAGCTCCACCACGGGCGCCACGCTCGCTCAGTTCCAGGAGGCCCTGGAGACCAACGGCCACGCCGCGGACTACTGGAACATGTCATCGCAGGGGACCAGCATCCTCTCCTACCTGCACCTCTACGAGACGGTGGTGCTCGACGAGCGCGGCTCCATGTCGACCAGCGAGCGGGCCGCCTACAGCGCCTTCCTCGCCTCCGGCGCGGTCGGTGCCAAGAAGGGCTTCTTCGTGCTCGGGCGCGACTTGGGGTACTACTCGTTGACGCGGCCGTGGATCCAGGAGTGGATGCGCGCGGACTACGTCCAGGACGACCCCGCCTACCGCGAGATCACCGGCGTGGCCGGGGATCCCATCGGAGCGGGTGAGACCTTCGACATCGACGGTTCCTACCCGGACGAAACCCAGCGTTCCACCACCTACCCCGGCGGTGAGATCGTGTACCAGTTCACCGGCACCGGCGGCACCGCGCTCGACCGAGTGGACATCGAGGGTGCGTACGAGAAGGCGGAGAAGGAGTGGGACGGCGTCATGCCGCACGCGCCGAAGAGTCTCGACGCCGCTGCGGGCATTCGGTACAACGGCGACTCGTACCGGTCCGTCTACACGACCTTCAACTTCGACTACGTCCAGGAGCCGGAGACGAGGGCGACAATCATCGACCGGGTCGTGCGCTGGCTCGACTCGCCGGAGATCGTGCACGCGCCACTCGCCGACACGGAGGACACCCTCTCCGCGTACGTGGCGACGGCGCTCATCTACAGCGACGCCCTCGACCTGACGCGCGTCAAGCTCCACTACGACGTGGGCGCGGGCCCCGTCGAGGTGCTGCTGGCGCCGACGGGTAACCCCGACGAGTACGCCGGGGCGATTCCGGCGCAGTCGTTCGGCACCACGGTGAACTACTACCTCAGCGCCGCCAACACCGACGGCAACACCTCCTACCACCCGGCGGGCGCACCGACCGACCAGCACACCTTCCAGGTGACGGCCGACATCACGCCGCCGGAGATCGTTCACACGCCGATGATGCGTTCCGCAGACCTCGCCGGTCCCTATACCGTCGAGGCCACGGTCACCGACAACGTCGCCGTCGACCCGGCCACCGTCCAGATGACGTGGCGGAAGAACGGGGGCGCGACCACGACGGTCACGATGACCCACGTCTCCGGCGCTCTCTACGCCGCGGACATCCCCGGGCCATCGGTACTCGGCGACCTCTACGAGTACTTCATCATCGCGCGCGACGTGGCCGTCGTGCCCAACACGGCGCGCAGCCCGGCCGCCGGGTACCACGCGCTAGAGATCGTCGACTTCTACGTCTGGGACTTCGAGGCGGACGACGGCGGCTTCGCGGCCGCCGGGCCCGACTGGGAGTGGGGCGAGCCCACGAGCGGTCCGGGCGGCGGCCACTCGGGTACCAAGGTGTGGGCGACGAAGCTCGGCGGGAACTACTCGGCGAGCTCCAACTCCACGCTCGACCTGCCCGCGCTGAACGTGCCCTCGGGGTCTACCTTTGCGCAGCTCTCGCTGTGGCACTGGTACAACATGGAGACGAACTACGACGGCGGCAACATCAAGATCTCCACCGACGGCGGGGCCACGTGGACCATTCTCACGCCCGACGTGGGTTACGACGGCACCGCCAGTTCGTTCAACGCCGGCATTCCCGGCGAGCCGTGCTTTACCGGCACGCACACGTCGTGGAACCCGGTGGTGTTCGACCTCACCCCCTACAAGGGCGTGAGCGTCGTCATCCGGCTGCACTTCGGGAGCGACTCGAGCGTGCAGCGGGTGGGCTGGTACGTGGACGACGTCACCGTGGAGGGCATCGAGGACACCGTCGGACCGGAGTTCGCCTCGGTGGACGTGCCCACAAGCACGTTCGACGAGACCGGACCCTACCCGGTGACGGCGACCGTGCTCGACGCGCTCAGCGGCGTGGCCTCGGCCATGCTCCACTACAGCACCGACGACGGCGTCTCCTACACCGCGGTGGCCATGACCCCGACGGGGAACCCCGACGAGTACGGCGGTGACATCCCCGGCCAGAGCGCAGGTACGCGCATCAAGCACTACCTGTCGGCCGTGGACAACGCCGCCAACGCGTCGGTCGATCCGGCGGGGGCGCCGGCCACCACCTACGAGTTCGGCATCATGCCCTCGGGCGACTACCTCGTGCTCCTGGGTGGTGGGTCGCACACTTCCCCGGTCGACTTCCAGGCGGCGTTCTCGGCCATCGGCCGCACCGCCGACATCTGGGATTGGGACGACCTGGGGATGCCGACCATCGCCATCCTCGAGGCCTACGACGCCGTCGTGATCGACGAGAGCTGGTACTTCGACACCACGCAGAAGGACACGCTGTCGGCCTGGCTCGACCGCGCGGACGGCACCATGCAGCGCGTGTTCATGCTCGGACGCGACCTCTCGTACGGCACGTCGGCGAGGCCCTTCATGGAGCAGTACACCGGCAGCATCTACGTCAAGGATGACCCCGGCTTCCGCGAGCTCACCAGCACTCCGGGCAACCCCATCGGCAACGACGAGACCTTCACCATCGTCGGGTCCTACCCGGACGAGCTCGCGCTCTCGACCGTCTACACCGGTGCCCAGATCGTGTACAAGTACTCGGGCACTGGATCGGCGATCGAGATCTACGACTCGGCCGAGGAGCTGCGCGAGTTCTACGAGAAGTCGGGCAAGCCCTGGGATCCGCGCATCTGGCCGCTCGACCCGTCGGGTCCCGACTCGGCGGCGGCGGTGAGCTTCGTGGGTCCGAACCACGCGGCGGTGTACATGTCGTTCAACCTCAACTATGTGCAGGAAGCCTCGCGGCGCGCCGGGATCCTGGACCGCAGCCTCGACTGGCTCGGCGCCGCCGCCTTCTCGGTGGCGGCCAACCGGACGCCGCCCGTCGACTCGCCCAAGGTTCCCGACTTGTTCGTGCTCGGCCAGAACTACCCGAACCCGTTCAACCCGGTCACGCGGATCCAGTTCGGCATCCCGGCCGGTTACGTGGGGACGGTGAGTCTCAAGGTGTTCAACGTGCGCGGGCAGCTCGTCGCCACCCTCTTCGAGGGCACGCGGCCACCCGGGTACTACACCTTCGACTGGAACGGCACCAACCGTCGCGGTGAGTCGGTCGCTACCGGCATCTACTTCGCCCGCTTCCAGAGCGAGCGCACGACGATGATCCGGAAGATGGTCCTGCTCAAGTAATCGGCGAAGCCCAGACGGGGGCCCGCAGCAGAACGGCCCGGTCGCCTTCCGGCGGCCGGGCCGTTCGCCACCCAGGCGGCGCGAGCCCCTATTGCGCGTACCACTCGATGACGCGTGTCATCGCCTCCGCGCACACCTTGCAGAACGCGCGCTGCGCCTTGGTGAACATGATGCAGTCGACCATGGGTCGGTAGAGGCCCGTGGAGGCGTAGCCCGCGCCCTCGAACGCGCCCACCTCGCCGGCGTGCGCCCTCGCGGTCAGGTACGCGTACATCTTCTCCGCGTGCTCGCGGTCGCGGCGGTCGTACTCCGCCTCTGCGGCCCTCACCTCCGCCTCCGGCGCCCCGCCGCGTCGCAGCGCGGCGACGCGGTCGTTGAGCTCGCGGCGGATCTCCTGCCAGGCCAGGTCCATCGCGTCGTAGTCGGCCTTCTCCCACGGCGTCGGGATCTCCGTCTCCGGCGCCACCAGGTGCTTCCACTTGAGCTTCGTGCGGTCGCGCTCCGCCGTGATGTTGGGCTCGGCCGGCTCGTAGCCCGTCGCGTAGTAGTCCTCGTAGGCGACGGCCGAGGTGTAGTACTCGTCGGCAAGTCCGAAGAACGAGTGTCCGAACTCGTGCACCATGAGGTACTCGCTCCACTGGTTGTCCGTGGTGAAGGTGCAGTAGAAGTTGTAGATGCCCCCGCCTCCGTAGCGGTGGTGGTTGACCATGATGTAGAGGGCGTCGTAAGGGACGTGGCGGGCGATGTCGCGCAGCGCCCGGTTGTCATCGGTCAGTATGTAGCGCTCGGACCCCATCGAGTTGAACGTCGCACCCACGGCCGTGTTACGAAACGACCCGTGCCGCGGCTCGTCGATGCCGCTCTGCGCCGACGGTTTCAAGACTCCGTAGACGTTGAAGCGCGCCTTGTGCGACTTGCAGGGCTCGCTGGCGAAGAACACCTTCGTGAAGCGCTCCAGGTCGCGCCGGAACTTCCCTTCCTCCTCGGCCGTGTAGCCCTCGCCGACGATGGCGATATCCGCGTGCGTGTGCGGGTCGCCGTTGTCCAGGCTTTTCACGACGCGCACCGTCGGATCTGGCCCCTCGTCGCGGATGATGCCCACGTCGGCGGGATCAATGGCCGCGCGGAACACCTCGACCATGTGCCCCTCGGGGGCGCGCTTCTCCAGGGCGAACACCGCCTTGGCCTTCGGCAACGGCACGATGGCCGTCTCGTGGAAGGTCTTCCACGTCCCCCCCTTCGCTCCGGCCGTCGACTGGTATTCCTTGAAGTAGCTGTCGAAGCCGCGCGCGTAGATGAGCGCGCCAGATTCGGCGTCATAGAGCTTGTGCCGGTAGGCCCCGTAGTCCAATGCGTCCACCAAGTTCACCAGGCTTCCCGCCCAGGTGCCGTACGCATAGAGGCGGTCGAGCGAGGCCGTCTCGTCCTCGGCGTCGCCGGCGTGGTGGTAGTCGATGCGCAGCGTCCGGTCGGCGAAGTACCGGTCGAAAGCCTCGCCGCCGTGCGCGAGGGAGCCGCAGAAAAGGACGCAGATGACCAGCGTCCCCAGGAGGTGCTTCATGTGGGTTCCTCCCCGCTCTCGGTGCCCGTCAAGGCACCACGTAGACGTAGATGTCGAAGTTGCCGCCCACCAGCGCGCATATTTCCGGGGGGACTTCAGGAATAGCCCAGGTGAAAGCGCGGGTCTAGCGATTCGATGATCTTGAGACTCTTCCCGAGGGTTTCTTCGCGCGAGGCCCCGAACAGCAGGCTTTTGACCGCGGGGAAAGAACCGGCGTAAGAAAACGCCTCGGCTGCCGGTATCGAGCCCGACGCAAGGATCGACATCGCCATGACGTCCCAGCGCGCGTCGCTCAATACGCTTTCGCAGGCTTCGCGCGAGGGATTCATGAAAAAACCGACCCTGTTCACTGACGTCATGATCACGACGTCCTCGACCTTCTCGTGCTCCAAGCGCTTCACCAACGTGGGCAGGTTCAGGCTGCCAAAGCCCGGGCGCACTCCGTGATTCTCGCGCACGTGGTCGGCGAAGAACTTGAGCATTCCGTCGATCTGCAGGGCGAGGATCAAATCGACGACGACGTTATGCAGGAACACGACACCCACGGGCAGGCCACGGAAGATCTGCATCTCGAGGTCGACCAGCACGCGAATGAGCTTGAAGTAGTCCTTGGTCGCCAGTCCCAGGCCGCCGCTGACGAACATAGACAGGCTCGCGCCCATTCCCGCCTTCTTGATCTGATCCACGATCACGGGATAGAACCCCTTCTCGTTCAGGGCCATCACGTACTTGAAGGCGTACGGAATGCACGGGTACAGCGTGAATCCGTTCCAGCTGGCGCGGTCGCTGCGCATGGCATCGCAAATACCTTCGGCGCGCGGGTGGGAGTGGAGCATCATGCCCTCGATGCCCATGCCGCTTGCGGAGCGCATCACGTCGAGGATGGCATCGTCGTTGCCGAAGCGCTCCGCTTGGGCGAAGGTTAGTTCCTGCGACTTGTGATTGACGGCGAAGAACTGGTTGTCTCCCAAGACTACGTTATGTAACTGCTGTTTGCGGGTGTCAGTCATACGATCGATTGCTCTCCGTTGTATTCAAAGGCGGGTTTTCAGCCCTTTCGGATTACCTCCAGGACACGCTGGGTCTTCAGGGCCTCGGCGGAAGGGCTTCTGGGCGTAGCGCCGTTTGCGATGGCGGCGATGAAATCGTCGCACTGTCGCGTGAACATGATGTCACCCACGAACATGCGCACGGGCTCATACAGCTCCGTAATGTTCGTGGAATACCACCCGGCATCGTGACCGGCGTGCGCCCGATTGATCAGCCACCGAACCTCGGAATCTGTGACTATCAGCTTTCCGTTGTCGCCCGTAACCTCGATGCGGTTGTAGGGTTTCCGGTAGTCCTGCATCGACCAGCTCGATTCGATCCAGGCGGAGAAATCGGAATACCCGAGGATGGCGAGCACGTAGTCCTCGACCTCCGCTGAGTACCAGCTCTTGGTTTGCGCGGTCACGGTTCCCGGCTCCCCAAACATCCAGACGAGCAGGTCGATGCCGTGGCACGCGAACTCGTTGACCACTCCACCCCCGCCCTCGGAGGCCTTCCTCATGAAGCGCCAGCTCTTTTCTACCTTGCGGGACACGTCGCTCGAATACTTGACGGAGCCAACGTTGAGAATCGTTCCGATCGGCCCGGAATCCAGAATGGCCTTCGCCTTTTCGAAGGTGGGCGCGTATCGGCACACGTAGCCCACCTGGCTCTGAACACCACTCTCCCGGATCGCCTGGTGGACCGCTTCCGCTTCCACCAGGTTGGTTGCCAGCGGTTTCTCGACGAAGACGTGCTTGCCCGCCGCCGCACAATCGCGCGCCACTTCTGCATGGCTGCCCGTCGGTGTCGTGACATACACGGCGTCCAGGGGCAGTCCTTTCAGCATGCGAGAGTGATCGTCGAAGAACTTGACGTCGGGGAGGAAGCTCTTGAGCGACTGGACCATAAACTTGGACGTGTCGCAAAACGCCACCAGATCCGCGCCCGGATGGCTACGGACGGCGGCAGCGTGCACGAGTCCCATTTTTCCAAGGCCGACGATCCCAACCCGTATCTTTCCCTTATGCTCTTTGGCCACCATTTGTGCCTATTCTGCTACAAGTAACACCGTTTTTCAAGGCCAACCTCTTCATTTACAGCATTGGTGGAGCGTGGTCGCGAGCGGCGGTGACTATTCGATGAGATAGACCGATCCATCGTCTCGCTTCTCGAGCATCTCGAGCGTGAACAACTCGCCCAGCTCGCCGATGTCGTACAAATAGGGGCGATCCACATTCACAAACCAGACGAGTCGCGTTTCCTGGCCGGACGCGAGCGCTTCTGTGAACGAGGTGAGATCTTCGCTCCTCGACTTCGGTGCGTTGAACAGGTGCTTGCGAGGGCTCAACGCTGCCGGCAGGCCTGTGAGAATGTGCACCGCGTAGGGTTCGTTGCTGTATACCTGTCCGTCCAGCGGCTGTTGCTCCAGGTATCGAATCAAGTCGGAGCTCCTCCATTGTTCGGAAGAGTACCCGCCCGCGCCGTTGCGCGCAAAGTGTCGAACGTCGCGGGTGACGTATCGCAGCGGAAACAGCAGCCAGAGGAGGAACGCGCCCACGACAACGATGTTCACGGCCCTGCGAGAAAAGACCCGGATGGCCGCTTGCCGAACGTCATCGACAATGAAAACAACGAGCAAAAACACGGGCACGTAAATGGGCGCGAGGAACCGCGAGTTCAAGCGGTCGAGGGCCACGATCGATGCCACGATCAACAGGGTCGCCGCGTACACTAGCACCAGCGTCAGTGAGGGGAGTACCTTCTGGATCTTTGCTCCCGCCGCCTCATCCTGCCGGCTGCTTCCAGCGCTTCGGATCAGCCACGCAGCCATTCCG
>JBDHAB010000078.1:0-8354 GCA_039588295.1 Gemmatimonadota bacterium | reverse complement strand
CGCCGGCTGCGTCGTAACGACATGCTGCTCGCCCTCGATCGCAATGTCGTCTGCGCCGACCTCGAGGGCGGCTTCCATCACGAACTCCTCATCGTACCGGCTCGCGTCTAGGTAGATCTGCCCACGCTTTTCAAAGAGCCAGGCAACGGAGTTGGGTTCGCCGAGGTTGCCACTGTTCTTCGAGAAGATGTGGCGGACTGCGGCAACCGTCCGGTTCAGGTTGTCGCTCGTCACCCGGACGAGAATCGCCGCCCCCCCGGGTCCGTACCCCTCATACGTGGCCTCCTCGTACGTGACGCCGGCGAGCTCACCCGTGCCCTTCTTGATGGCTCGCTCGATGTTGTCCGCCGGCATGTTCTCAGCCTTCGCGTTCTCGATCGCCGTGCGCAGGCGGGCATTCCCGTCAGGGTCGCCTCCGCCCTGCCGAGCAGCCACCGTGATTTCCTTAATGAGCCTGGTGAACTTGGCGCCCCGCTTGGCATCGGCGGCGGCCTTCTTACGCTTGATCTGTTTCCACTTGCTGTGGCCGGCCATACCGCACCTCCACCTTCGGGTGCATCGCTCGGCAGAGCAGACGCGCCGCCGCCGTTCTCCTGGGGTACGTGACGGGTGCTGGGATGTGGAACCCGGGCTTCCCGACGATTCCAATGTCTTGCCACGTCGCGGAGACGAATTGGTGGAAATATATGTGGGTCGCCGATGCCGCGGGCGGCGACACCTTGCCCGGCCGAACCGGGATGGCTACGCTTCTCGCGCCATGGATACACAGCAAGTTCGCTCGACGAGGGGCCGCATCGGTTGCCTGCTGCTCGCAGCCGTGGCCTTCGGGTGCCAAGGTGACCGGCCCCCAGAACGTCCCTCCCGGGACGTGATGCAAGGTGCACCGCTCTATCTTCCGGCGGACCGCATCGCCACGCGCGGTTCGGCGGAAGCGCTCGAAAATGTGTTCTGGTCCGAGAGTGCACCGGATTCGATCGCGGCCTGGTACCGCTGGATGTTGGATCGACAGGGCTGGCAGATCGTCGGCGACGCCCGCATGCCCGACGGAAGCGTGACTATTCACGCTGAACGGGACGGACCGCCATTCTGGGTCATCATTCGACCGCACCCGACGGGGTCGGGTACGGAATTCAGCGTCATCGGCGCCTTGCGGGATTCAGCAGCCCCTGAACCCTAGGCCGCGTCGGTAGCAATGTGACGACGCTGTCCGGCCGGGTTCTCGCGGCCTATGGGGTCGTCAGCATCGTATGGGGATCCACGTACCTTGCGATCCGGATCGGGGTCAGGCATCTGCCGCCGGCGCTGTTCGGCGGCGTCCGTTTCGTCGTCGCCGGGTCCATCCTCCTTGGCCTCGCTCTGGCGTTGGGCCGAAAGCTCCCCCGACGGCCTCGGGACTGGAAGACCGCCGCCGTGGTCGGCATACTGCTGCTCAGCATCGGCAACGGCCTCGTCATCTGGGCAGAGCAGTGGGTCGAGTCTGGGCTGGCGGCACTCCTCGTCGTCACCGGTGCGCTCTGGATGGCGTTGTTCGACGCCGTTGTTCCCGGGAGTGAGAGTAAGCCCACGTGGCGGCAGTGGATCGCCCTCCTCACGGGATTCGGCGGTACCGTGATGCTCGTTGGCGGCAGCGTCGAAGCGTTAGGCGAGGCGGGTCTGCTGGGGCCGCTGGGCTTGGTGGTGGCGTCCGCGTCGTGGGCGCTTGGGTCCATCTACTCCAAGCGACACCCGGTCGAGACCGGTCCTTACGTTCATGCCGCGCTCCAAATGCTGTTTGGCGGTGCGGTGCTCGCCACGGTCGGGCTGCTGCGGGGGGAAGTCGCGGTCCTGTCGTTCTCTCCAGCCGGCGTCGGCGCCGTTCTCTATCTCATCGTGTTTGGGTCGATCGTCGCCTATACCAGCTACGTGTATCTCCTGCGCCATGCCGTTCCGTCCTTCATCGGCACGCACGTATACGTCAACACAGTGGTAGCGGTACTCCTCGGGTGGATGATCCTGTCCGAGCATGTGACGACGCGAACGTTCGTCGCGATGGCGATCATCCTCGGAGCGGTCCTCTGGGTACGGTGGGAAGCTGCGCGTCCCGTGAGGCCGATCCAGGCGCCGGGCGAAGGAGAAATGCGCTGACGGGGCTAACGATCCGGGTCGAGCATGTCCTCGAATCGCATCCAATGTTGATAGAAGTAGAGATCGATGAAGCCAGTCGGGCCATTCCGGTTCTTGGCCACGATGAGCTCGGTGGCGCCTTCGATGCCGCCGCCGGGGTTGTACATCTCCTCGCGATACAGGCACAGGACGACGTCAGCGTGGTGCTTCACCGCCCCGAGCACCCCGAAGTCATCTAGGGTGGGCCGTGGATCCGAGCGACCGCCGGCATGTCGCGGAAGCTGCGCCACCGCCAAGCACGTCACGTGGTCCTCGAGGGCCAATGCCTTGAGGGCGCGAACGGCGGCAGCGATGTCCTCATCTTGGGTCGAACGAGTCGCGGGTGGCGGCAGGAGTTGCAGGTAGTCCACGATGATGAGCGCCGGCTGCTCGCCCAGCGCCGGGCCGAGCACGCTGTCGAAGCTTCGACCCACGATGGGGTGAATGGTGAGGTCCAACCCTTTCAAGCGCAGTGCCGCGCCCCCGACGGCTGCCCGCTGAGGATCGGATAGCTGGGCAGCCCGCATATCATCGACAGTCACGCGAGCCTCCAGCGCGAGCGCTCGCTCCATGAGCCGGTCCTCATCCATCTCGCCCGATACGAACGCGATCCGGTGTCCGGCCGACGCCGCGCGGAGTGCGATGGCCAGCGCCAGCGCCGATTTTCCGGAGCCGACGTCGCCACCAAGGACCACCAGGTCTTGCCGGCGCACCCCACCGCCGACGACGCGGTCTAACGACGGGAATCCCGTCGGTATGGTGTCCGGCGCCGTCGAGCCGCGTGGGAGGGAGTCGACTTGGTTGACCAGATTGGTGAGGGAATCCCGCTGAATCTTGCGGGGCGCACTCATCCGTGCTCTCCGTCCGCGGCTCTGGCGCGCAATTCACGCCGCGAAGCGCGGGCAGCCTGCAGCAGGGAGTCGGCTGCCGCGCCGCTGATGGCCTCCCGTGCCGGCGCGGCAAGCTGCTGCAGCACCGCCGGCACGCGATCAGGTTGCGCGGCCCGGAGTTCCCTGACCGACGCAGGCAGGGCCCGCCGCAGTGCGGCCGGGAGAGAGAGGCTATGCAGCCGCCGCTCCAGTCCGGCCGATCGGCCTGCCAGGGTGGCCTTGCCCAACATGCGGGGTGGCAGGAGGCTGTCGCATTGGCGCACGATCAGCCACAGGGCGAACAAGCCGTTTCGGCGGGGTCCTCGCGCCGCTGAGGACATGTCCGCGAGGAGGCGGTCTTCGGTGGTGGAGAGGTAGCTCTGCACGGATTGCACGCGTCTCACGGTAGGTGCGGTGCCACGTGACGCTTCCCCGCAATGTACCGGCGCAGTGAGCGACCGGCCAGGGAGTCCGTTGAACCGTTGCCAATGTAGCTCTAGCTTTCGAGACGAGCGCACGGCAGAACCATCGATGGTTCCCAGCGGTCGAGAAAGCGAGTCGAGTACCACTCCTATGCCCCGCCCCAAGACCATCCTCTGGGTGGATGACGAAATCGAGTCGCTCGCCGCCCACGTGTTGTTCTTGCGCGAGAACGGCTACCACGTGGAGCAGGCTGCCCACGGCGATGATGCCGTCGCCCTGCTGCAGCGGCAGGCGTATGGACTGATTCTCCTCGACGAGCAACTGCCCGGGAAACGTGGTCTCGAGCTCGTGCAGGAACTCCGGTCGATCGATCCGGCTGCACCGGTCGTGATGGTGACCAAGAGTGAAGAAGCCGCGACGATGCACGAGGCGATCGGCATCGAGCTGGACGACTATCTCGTCAAGCCGGTGAATCCCAGACAGGTGCTCACGGTCGTGACCCGAATCCTTGAAGGGGATCGCATTCGGCAGCAGCGGATGGCGAGGGATTTCGTCACGCATTTTCGCGAATTGGAGCAACGCCGGGGGTCGCGGCTAGGCTGGCGGGAGTGGATTGACGTAGTGGTGGAGACGTTCCGCTGGGAGACCCGGCTCGGGCAGACCGATGAAGGCGGGCTGCAGGAGGCGTTGCGGGGCTTCCAGACGAGCCTCCACGATGACTTCGCGCACTACATCGCCGCCAACTATCCCCGGTGGCTCGCGGATCCGGAAGGCGATCGCCCGCCACTCTCCGTTGATGTGTGCAGTGAGTTCCTGGTTCCGCTCCTCGCAGCAAACGGTCGGGCCCTCTTTGTGGTCGTCGACTGCCTGCGACTCGATCAATGGGAGCTTCTCAAGTCCCACGTCACGGGTCTGTTCGACATTGAAGAATCCTATTACTACAGCATTCTTCCGTCGGCCACGCCGTTTGCGCGCAACGCCATCTTCAGTGGGCTGTTCCCGCTCGAGATCAAGGAGCGCCACCCCCAGTGGTGGGGTGAGCGGGACGACGAGAGTCTCAATGCTCACGAAGCGGAGCTGCTCACCGAGCAACTGGCCGATCTGCTCCCTGAGCGTGTGCCGGTGCGTTATGAGAAGGTCGCGACTGCGGAGGAAGGCGAGGCGCTGATCCGCAGGGTCCCTGGGCATTTGTCGCAGCCGGGTGTGACGGCGTTGGTCTTCAACTTCGTGGACCAACTCACCCATGGACGCGCCGAGAACGCCATCCTGTACGAGGTAGCCCGCGACTCAGGGGCGCTCCGCAGTGTGACGCGCACGTGGTTCGAAGACTCGGCCCTGTACCGTGCGCTCCGCGAGGCCGAACGGAGAGGTGTCCCCGTGTTGTTGACCACGGACCATGGCTCGATTCATTGCCATACACCGGCGACGGTCTACGCGAAGCGGGATGCGACGGCGAACCTACGCTACAAGTTTGGCGAGGACCTCCGACCTGAGAGTGCCGGGACCGCACTACAAGTGCAGGACTTGGCTGCGTGGGGATTGCCTCGGATGCGCTTGGGCGTTCGCCTCCTCATGGCGACGGGCGATCACTTCTTCGTCTATCCGACCAAGCTGCGGGAGTATCAAGCACGGTATCGAGGGTCCTTCCTCCATGGTGGTGTGACCCCGGAGGAACTGATCCTGCCCGTTGCGCTGCTCACCCCACGCGGAGCTGCTTGATGGGTCGGTATTGGCGGCTCCTGCGGTACGTCCGTCCCTACCGTCTCGTGTTTCTCCTCGGCCTCTTCGCGGCCGTCGTGGCGTCGGTGCTCGACGGATTCACGCTTGCCCTCCTGATTCCGTTCCTCCGACTCCTGTTCGGAGCGGCGACGGGAGTGGCCGAGATCCCGACAGCACTGGAACGGGTGCTGGGCTGGCTGCTTGGTAGTCTCCTGGCGGCTGGGGACCGTGGTGCAGCGCTGCGCGCGATCGTGTTCGTGATTCTCGTGACGGTCGTCATGAAGAACGTCGCGATCTATGTGGCAGGTGTGCTCAGCCAATATGTACAGGAAGCGGTGGCGCGCGACCTTCGCAGGCGTATGCACGATCACATGCAGCGGCTCGGGCTCAGCTTCTTCCAACGCGTCAAGCAGGGCCAGCTCCTGAGTCGCATCGTAGCGGATGCCGATCAGGCGAAATGGTTGGTGAGTGCGGCGTTGGTGTCGGTGCTTCAGAACGTGGCATTGGTGGCGGTCTACGTCGCCATCTTGTACTCGCTGTCGTGGCGTCTGACGGTGGTGATGCTCCTCGTCGCGCCGATCATCGTGCTGGTCATGCGGCCCATCCTGCGACGAGTCCGGGCTCGGGTGCTGGCAGCGCTCGATGAGCGGGGCGAGCTCACTGCCGTCGTCGGAGAGACGATCGAGGGTGCGCGGGTGGTCAAGGCGCACGGCGCGGAGGAGTACGAGCGTCGGCGGTTCGAAGCGGTCGGACAGCGCTACTTTGCCGGAATGCTGCGCATGCAGTGGTTTGCGCAGCTCGCCAGCCCAGTGAGTGAAACACTGGGTGCAGTGGTCCTGGTCGTGCTGCTGCTACTGGTTTCCCAAACGGCGGTGCAGTCTGATGCGTTGCGGCCGGAGGTCTTCGTCGCGTTCGCTGCGGTTTCGTTGCGACTTCTCCCGCCCGTCAAACGGCTCGCTCAGTTCCCGGCGTTTGGCGAACACGCGTTGGCCGCCGCGGCGAGGATCCTCGAGATCCTCGACCAGCCTGCCGACGACGTGGAGGTCCCGGGGGAGCGACGGTTCCCGGGACTCGAGAGTCACATCGAGTTCCGGGACGTCTGGATGGCGTACGAGGGTGAGCAGTGGGTGCTCCGTGGGGTGAATTTCACGATCCGCCGCGGAGAGGTGGTGGCCATCGTTGGACCGTCAGGCGCAGGCAAGTCGACGCTGGCCGATCTCTTGCCTCGATTCATCGAGCCGGCGCGCGGACAGATCTTGGTGGACGGATTGCCACTTGCAGGGTTCAGTCGCCGATCGGTGCGTCAGCGGCTCGGCATCGTGAGTCAACACACCGTGATCTTCAACGATACCGTGCGCAACAACATCGCCTACGGAGACCAAGCTGGCGCGACCGCCGCCGCCGTCACCGCGGCTGCCAGGGCCGCCAACGCCCACGCGTTTATCGAGCGACTGCCCCAGGGATACGACACCTTGCTCGGTGAGCGCGGGATGCGGCTCTCGGGGGGCGAACGACAGCGGATTGCGATCGCACGAGCACTGCTGCGCGATCCACCGCTCTTGATCCTGGACGAGGCCACGTCCAACCTGGATTCCGAATCCGAGCAGTTGGTTCAGGCCGCGATCGCCAGGCTCCTGGAGCGCCGGACGGTCTTGGTGATCGCGCATCGGCTTTCCACCGTTGCGCGTGCGGACACGATCGTCGTGTTGGAGAACGGCAGAATCGTCCAGCGAGGACGGCACACCGAGCTCCGCCATGAAGAGGGTCCCTATCGCCGGTTGCATGACCTCGAGGGGGCGGCGTCGTAAGGCTTGGCCATCGACGAGCGTCCGAAACAGGTGGATGAGGGTTCCTGAGGCATGACACACTCGAGAGGCGCAGAGCGGGAACCGCAGATCTCCGCCCAGGCGTTCCGCTGGCTTCGGGGTACGGAGTTCCCGTGGACGGCAGAGACGACATATCTGAACAACGCGAGCATCGGCCCGCTCCCGGAGCGTACTCGCCGAGTGCTCGACGACTTCTCGGCGAAGCGAACCGCGCCCCACTACTTCTCGGATGCCCTGCTTCACGAGCACCTGTCCCAGGCACGAGCGAGCGTTGCCCGCCTGATCAACGCCAGCGTCGAGGAGATCGCGCTCACCACCAACACCAGCTTCGGTGTCAACATTGCAGCACTAGCACTGCCAGTCGCGGCCGGTGAACTCGTGCTGCTGTCGGACCGTGAGTTCCCGGCCAACGTGTATCCCTGGCTCCAACTTCGAGAGCGGGGGATCGACGTCGAGCTCGTTGCAAACAGTCCGGAGGGCTGGCCCGACGAATCTCGCCTGCTCGAGCGGCTTCGTGACCCTCGGGTCCGCGTCCTTGCCGTGTCGCTCGTGCAGTTCTCCAATGGCTACCGGGCGGATCTCGACAGACTGTCCGAAGCCTGTCGCACCAACGGGACGTTCCTGGTCGTGGACGCGATCCAGGGCCTGGGACAGTGTCCGCTGGACGTGCAGTCCACCCCTATCGACGTGCTCTCGTGTGGGGGGCAAAAATGGCTACTCTCACCGTGGGGTTCTGGATTCGTCTACGTCCGCCGCGAGCTGCTCTCGCGCCTGGTTCCTCCCATGGCGGGGTGGCTCTCGTTCGAGGGAACGGACGACTTCGGTCACCTGACCGAGTACAACCCGACGTACCGGCAGGACGCCAGGCGGTTCGAGGTGGGTACGCTTCCGGTGCAGAACATGGTCGCGATGACCGAGAGCGTGAACCTGCTGCTCGAACTCGGTGTGGATCGGATCGCGACGTACCTCAAGATGATCCGACAACCGCTCATGGACGCCGCCGCGCGAGGAGAGCTCGAGCTCACGTCGCCCGCGGACGTTGCGCACGAGAGCTCCATCGTGTGCGTCCGCACCGAGCACGTTGCCGAGTCGTATCATGCGTTGAAGCGGGGCGGAGTCGTGTGTGTGATGCGCGAAGGCTCAATCCGCTTCTCGCCTCACTGCTACAACACGGTGGATGAACTCGAGAAGGTGATCGAGATCCTGCGCGGCCCGTGACCGCGAATCGGGGAGTGGTGGGTCAAGTCGATGCGGTGAAGAGAATGGCGTCGGTCTTCTTGCCGCGTCTGAGCCAGAGATAGCCGCCGGCGAGCAACTGTCCGCTGCCGGTGGAGGCATCTTCCGCCAGCGGCTCGCCGTTCAGGGAGATTCCTCC
>JBDHAB010000077.1:0-8768 GCA_039588295.1 Gemmatimonadota bacterium | reverse complement strand
ACTCGGGCTAGCGCGGCTGGCCACACGGCCTCCAATAGCTCGAAGGCACGGTCCGGGGTCTTGGCCATCCGGTTCTCCAGCCGCCAGGCCGCGTAATTCTCGTAGCCGAGCAGGCGGACTCGCTCGTGGCGGAGCTGCAAGATCTCGGCGATCACCGCGTTGTTGTCGTGCTCATCAGCGTTGTCGCCGCGGTTGTAGTACGTTCTCCAGACCTTCTCGCGAAGGTCGCGCTCATCCGAGAACGTCAGGAAAGGATCCATCGACGAACGCGTATTGGTGATGGCGTATTCGCCGTCGCGGCCCCGTTCCGCCGCCGCCGCGGCTGCCGCACGAACGAATGACTCCGGTAGACCACCGAGCTGTGCTTCGGTCAGATAGGTGACATAGCCCTCCTCATCCGCCAGCACGTTGTTGCCGAACTGGGTGTGCAGCTCCGCCAGGCGCTGGTTGATCTCCGCGTAGCGTTGCTTCTTCTCTCCCGTCAGCGTCGCCCCGTTCCGCGCGAAGCGGTCGTAGACCAGCTGCAGCAGCCGCTGTTGATCCGCGCGCAGCGTCTTGGCTTCGTCGCTTTCGTATACCGTCCGGATACGATCGAAGAGCGCCTGGTTCTGGATGATCTTGGTGTTGAACTCCGCTAGCTTCGGCGCCATCTCCAACTGGATCTCACGGAACTCGGGCGACGACAGGTTCGAGCTCCAGATCCCCCTATAGGTCGAGGCGCGGTCCAGATCCCTCCCCGTGCCCTCCAACGCGACGATGGTGTTCTCGAAGGTGGGTGGGTCCGGATTCGCGGTGATCTCATCGATTTCGGCGAGGTTCGTCTCCATGCCTGCCTCGAGCGCAGGCTTCAGGTCGGCGAGATCCATCCTGTCGAAGGCCGGGACACCGCCGTACGGGCCTGTCCACTCGGCCAGAAGGGCGTTGCCGTTTGCAGCTGCGTCGGGTCCCTCGGCGCAGGCGGTCACTAGAGTGAGTGCGATGATGCTCACGGTCCCTCGGTTGAATCTGTGCATGGCTTGGCGCTCCCGTTCGGAAAGCTGTCCGTCGAGATACTAGCGAGTGTCGAGCGTGACAGCAATTAGGGGAGGGTAGCTCTTTCGTACTAGGTTGAGCGGAGGGCGGGGGACTCGGTTGCGAAGCAGAGCGAGGCTGCGTGAGCAGCCGCAGCTCCACCCCCAAGGGATTGCTCCCGGCGGTTTTCAAGTTCTTGGCGGGTTTTTGCTTTTCGTTGCTTTCCTCTGCAAATCGTTGCAGAGAAACGCGGTTGGAAGGCATCCCATTATCATTCCTTTGCATATCTTCGCATCTGTTGGCAGCGAGACCTTCCCAGAAAGCTTCCCACGTGCCGGCCATCACATGAGCAGCTCAGCGCCTCAGCCTGTACGAACCACTGTGGGCGAAGCCTCGTAGGTCTCTACGGCCTGCGAAACAGCTGGAGGAACCGGCTTGGGCGGTCGTTCCACCGGTCCACCTGGCGGACGAACTCAAAGCCCGCCGCGGTCAGCTGCTCGATCACCAGTTCCGGCGCAATGTTGTGGCCGCGCTCCTCCGAATCGTCGATGATCACCAGCAGCCCGCCTGGCTTGAGCGCCGCGAACATGGTCGTGTTCATCGGCTCCTTGTGCTTGAACTCGTGGTACGTGTACCGGACCAGCATTCGGTCGCAGCATTCGGCCGGCAACTTCGCATCGGTCTCGCTCCCAAGAACGAGCGTGACGTTGTCGGCGTCCAACTCGTCAGCAGTCTCACGACTCTCGTCCAGCAGACGTTCCGTGATCTCATTCGCGAACACTCGGCCTGCCGATCCGACGTGCCGCGCCATCCCTGCCGCCCACCATCCGTTGCCCGCCCCGATGTCCGCCGCCGTCATACCGGGCTCGAGGTCCATCACGTCGACCAGCCGCGTCAGCCACGGCCGGGGATCGTCCTGCAACTCCTCGGGAAGCTCCGGGTATGAGCTGACATCCACATCATGCTCGACTGAGTCCAGCGTGATGGTCTGCTTGTAGCCGGGGAAGCTCGTGTAGCTCCACTCGACGCGCGCCGGCCGCAGTACGCCCCCGAAATCGCGGTAGTCATGTTGCGTCTCCCGCATCGTTCCACCTCGTGCACTGGTGAGGCGTTGGCCGTCCGGCATTATCGCGCCCCAATCGGACTGCGTCTCCCACCCTGCCATGAGGCCAGTCTCGACGTCGAAGTACTCGATGCGCTCGCGTTCCGCCCACGCATGCATCAGCGCGCCGGAACCAGTCGCGCCGCCGGACTTCATCACCAGCTCGAGCTTGTAGCACGGCCGTCCCTCAAACTCGACGACGCCGAGGTTCATTATTGACTCGAACTCCTCGGTGTCATGGAGCTCGGGGGAGTACGCGGCCACGAGAGCGGCCTCCCTGAGCCGGGCGCCCATCATCACATGGGGACCCCGGTCGGTCTCGTAGGCGACCCAGCCGACGTCACCGTCGAATCCGGACCCCCTGCGGAGCTCCCCATTGTCCCACTCGACCCTGGTGAAACTCCGGTTCGGCGCTTGGGCGTAGATCGTCCAGTGCGTGGTCGCGTACGGGCCGGTGAAGGTGAGCTTGCCCATGCGCGAGGAGTGAGAGAGAATCGCGTCCCGTCCGCCGATCGCTTCCACGAACCGATCGATGACGGCCTGTGCGGACGGCAGCTGCCGTGGAGCGGCCTCGGCAGGCGAAACCTGGCCCCGTACGCTCGCGGCTGAGATCAGACCGATCCCGACGCTCAGCAGGAGCCGGCCGACGGCTGGCGCAGCCGCTGTTCGGACGGGCTGGACAGACGCGTTGGGTGTATGCCTCATCGGAACCTCCTCTGTCTGTGTTCCACTGGCCGTTGTCGTCGGGCGGCCGTCGTACGGCGATGGCGGAGGCCGGGGGCGCTCATGCTCAGGGCATGTTCTCGATCACCCAGATCTCACCCGTCGTGCTCCCACCGTAATCGAAGGTGAACCGCCGACCGTCCGGGTGCAGGCTGAAACCCCAGAAGCCCGGGACGTCGTGGATGCGTCGAGCCTCTCCACCTGCGCTCGCGATGACCAAGAGGTCCGTGTTCCCGTCTGCGTCAACTCCGCGGAACAGGAGGTGCTGCCCGTCGGGTGTCCAACAGAACACCCCAGAGACCTTGAAGGCGTTGGGCGTTCGGTGGACGTCGCGCGGCTCGCCACCGGACGTTGGCAGAACAGAGATCTGGAACGTCCGTGATTCCGGATCTTGCTCGGCCAGCGCGAGCATCCGTCCATCCGGCGATGCGGAGATGTGCAGGTCCCAGCCCGACGCCAGCCGCTTGCTGGATCGTTGGAGTTCAACGACCTCTTTCTCGGTTCCGCGCGCAAGGTTGCGCGCGACTAGCCGCCAGTCATCTGACTCACCGGGACGCTCGCGCGCGAAGTAGAGGGTCCTTCCGTCTGGTGAGAACGATGCGTGCAAGTGGAGCTCGTCCGGCACGTCGCCTCCCGAAAAGACAGGAGCCACTTCTCCACTTCGGAGGTCAAACCGAAAGAGTCCGCTGCGACGCCCGTGGCTTCCGAACACCATGATCGTCCGAGAGTCGGGAACCCATTCGAGCCTCGACACCTCACTAAAAGGGAGGCGCACGACTCGTGTGTCTCCTCCGCCCAAGGAGCGGACCGCAAGCTGCCACGTCGGATCGCCATGTTCACGCCAGAGGTACGCAAGCTGACTTCCGTCTGGCGACCAGACACCATTCCTGCTGGTTCCTCTGGAGGGGTCGGCGACCGGGGTGGACGTTGTGACAACGCGCCCGGCTTCTATGTCGAGTGATGCGGTGTGGACCTGCGATGCCTCCGTGATCACGGCGTAGAAGTACTTGTCCCCTGAGAACCCAATGGGCATGAGCTGCCAGATATCGGCTCGCACAAGCTCCGGTGGCCCCGCCGGACTCCCGTCGGCCACGGGGATACGCCAGATCCCGCGCGTGAGCTCGCGGTCGCTATAGAACATGGCGTTTCCGCCACCTGGTGCCCAACCCATCAACCGATCGTCACCGGTGGTGCCCACGAGTTCTCTTTCCTGCCCCCCGTCCACGGCGACCGTGTAGATGTCGTGGTCGCGGGACTCGGCGGCGGGCTGGAGGTCGTACGCTACGTAGCGAGCGTCCGGTGACAACGCTGCGACCTGTGGAGAGCGTTCGCCAAGCGTCTTGACGACCTTGGTGGAGCCGTCCCCGGCAGACAGGAGCATCAGCCGCCAGACCTGGTCATCGCTGAGAACCTTGATCAGCAGCTGCGCACCGTCGGTCGACCAGTCTTCGACGGAGATCTGAGAGTTGGCTTCGGAGTGCTGTAGGACCACCCGAGGATTCGATCCGTCCACGCCGATGATCCGAACGCCGTACCCGCCCTCTCTGTCACTCCACCACACGTACGCGAGCTCTTGCCCATCAGGGGAGAAGACCGACGACTCGGCCCACTCCATGGCCCCGCCTGTCCATGAGCCGCTATTGGTCACGTGGCGAAACTCATCGGATTCGTAGTTGGCCACAAAGAGGTTTCCCGTCTGCCAGTCGACGCCTGACCAGTTCTGTCCGTCAGGCGATGGCGCCAACATGTGAAACGAGGGGTACTCGCCCTTCCAGACTCGCCGGATCACGAGTGATGTGTCGCCCTGTTGGGCTCGAACGGATCGGACCTGCATGGCAGCCGTCGGTCCGTCACCCGCGGCCAGCTCGTCGACCTGCGTCAGCAGCGCTGCGAGTGCGAGAAGTGGGATCCGCTTGTTCATGACATATCCTCCAGGCAGGAGCAGGAGCCTCCAGACGAGTGCGTCCTCACGGGGACTCGACCGGTATGCCGGTCACCCGCACCAGCTACAAGGCAAGGTGCATTCCTGGATGGGTGTTGTTCGACAAGGCACTTCAGCGGAAGGAGTTAAGAGCGTTGAACTGTGAGGCCACGCGACCCCTGGAAGTCACGGCCCGTTACCGGCCTCGCTTACGGGGGTAACGATTGGAGTCGGTTGGCGCTCGTCAACCGACAGAGCGAACCGAAAGGTGGTCCCGCCACCCGGAGTACTTTCCACCTTGAGTTCACCGCCATGGGCGCGGGCGATCCGACGAGCTATGGTGAGCCCAAGGCCCGTGCCTTCGTCCTTGGTGGAATAGAATGGCTCGAAGATCCTCTCCAGGTCTTGAGGGGCCAACCCCTCGCCCTCATCTCGTACCGAGACTCTCGCCTCATTCCGGGCCACCTCGACCCATAGACTGGCGCGTCCGCTCGGTCGCAGCGCCTCGGCAGCGTTGAGCAGCAGATTGAGGATCAACTGCTCGAGCGCCCCTTCGTCGCCACGCACCCAGACGGGCGTGCCGGGCGCAGAGTAGTCGAACGACGAGTCCTTCGCCATGAAGTGTGGTTCGGCAGCGCGGATTGCGGCCTCGACTGGAATGCGCAGGTCCACGCACTCGAGAGTGGCACGGCCACTCCGCGCGATCCGCAGGAACTCCGTCACCGACTGATTCAGCCGTTCGACTTCTCCCAGCGCCCGATCGACCAGAACGTGCGCTTCTTTCGGGTCTGTTTCCATCTTGCGCCGAGTCCGCTGCAGGTCGAGACTGATCGAGCTCAGCGGGTTGCGGACCTCGTGGGCAAGAGACGCTGCAAACTCTCCTACCGCGGCAACGGCCTCCTGCTGAGACAGCCTCTGGAGCAATCGCTGGAGGTTTTCGGTCATCGAGTTGAATGCCCGCGCGGTATCCCGTACCTCGGGCGGCCCCCGTTCCTCCGCCCTGCGCGAGAGGTCACCACTCGACACGTCGCGGGCTGCCTTCGACAGATGCTCCAAGTAACGCGTAAGGTGTCGCGCGAAGAGCGTCGCAAGCATGAACACCGCGAGAATCACGAACAGCAGTGCGAACGCGCCGCGCCGCGCGGCCTCCTCGAAGGGTCGGATCACCGGCCCTACAGGGCCGGCCATCACGAAGCGAAGCGGGGGCTCACCGACTTGACGCTCCACGGCCAACCACTCTTCTCCCATCCACGTGAACCGCTCAGCCGCAAACATGGTCGGGTCGATGGAGAGAGGGACCAGAGGATTCCCTGTGCGGGCATCGAACACTGCGAGAACGGAGCCGCCGACGCCTGCGCTCAAGACACCCCCGGGCAGGAGACGCTCGGGAAGCAACTCCACCACCAGCGTTCCCAACCACTCACCCGATCGCCGGTCGCGAATGGTGACCCTGTGCAGGAGCATTCCCATCTGTTGAGTAGTGGGGTTTCGATCCCCTGGGTGAAGATCGTCCGGCAATCGTCCTGCGAATTCGTCGTCGATGTCATAGATCTCCACACTTGATGCGTACCGCGCGACCGAGTTCCAGGTCTCCGCTAGCTCCAGGAGCGCCCCGCGGTCTGTCGCTCGGGGGATGGTGAGTCCCTCCCGCAAGGCAGTCTGCACGGCTCGGGAGTCGCCCAGGTCGAGCACGACCGACTGGCTGAGGGTCCACTGCCTGCCGGTAACCTCAACGACTTCAGAGAGAGACTCTTCCAATCTTGCCCGAACCAGGTTTTCGCCGGAGCGCTGTGCCGAGCGAGTGAGCCACAGACCTACGACTCCCAGCGGAACGAGTGCTCCGAGTAACATCACCAGCAAAAAGCGGGTTCGCAGGCTGAGTGATGTGAGGGCGCGCATCGCTAGACGCCGTTGTCGATGCGAAGCTTCTCGAGGATGCGGTAGAGGCGCGGCTTCGAAATGCCGAGGATACGGGCTGCGCGGGCCTTGTTGCCCCCGACACCTCGGAGTACCCGGCTGACGTGTGCGGCTTCGATCTCCTCGAGTGACTTGTACATGTCGGCAGGCGACTCTGCAGTTGGCGCAAGGCCGAGATGCTCGGGTCGTATCACCCCGCCGGTGGAGAGCGCAATCGCGCGCGTGAGACAATTCTCAAGCTCTCGCACGTTCCCGGGCCACTCGTGCGCCAGCAGTACCTCGTTGGTCGAGTCGGCGAGTGCGGGTTCCGATACGTGCAATCGCTCACTTGCCTTCTGCACCAAGTGTCGTGCCAGCACCGGAACGTCAGCCGGGCGCTGTCGCAGTGGCGGCAGCTCGATCTCGACCACGCGGAGCCGGTAGTAGAGATCTTTCCGAAATCTCCCTTCCTCGACGAGGGCCTCGAGATCTTGGTGCGTTGCGGCGATGATACGGGCGTCGGTGCGTTCTGGTCTTTCACCACCCACTGGAAAGAACTCTCCGTTCTCAAGCACGCGCAGAACCTTCGCTTGAAACTCGGGCGCCGTGTCACCGATCTCGTCGAGGAAGACGGTCCCGTGGCCAGCGAGTGCGAAGCGCCCTCGTCGGTCCGAGATCGCCCCAGTGAATGCTCCGCGCACGTGTCCGAACAGCTCGGACTCGAGCAGTGTCTCTGGCAGTGCCGTGCAATTGACGGGAACGAACGGCTCTGCCGCGTCAGTTGAGTTGAAGTGGATCGCGCGCGCCACGACCTCCTTCCCAGTGCCGCTCTCCCCACGGATGAGCACGTTCACTCGGCTCGCGGCCAATTGGCCAACAAGCTTGAACACCGCAATCATCTGCGGGTCTTTGCCGACCAGCTCGTCCAGGCGGTAGGCCCGCGCCTCATCCTCGATGGCGCGGCGGGCCCGCTCGCGAGTACGGTGGTCTTCGGCCGCCCTGCGAAGCACGTCTTCCAGTTCGTCGAGGTTGATGGGCTTGACCAGGAAATCGAGGGCCCCGGCACGCATGCCACGTACGACTGTAGGCATGTCATCGTACGCCGTCATGAGCACCACGTCCGTGGATGGCGCTCGCTCGCGGACCAGCTCGAGCAGCTCGATGCCATCGAGTCCGGGCATGCGGATATCGGTGAGGACGAGGTCGGGGGTGCCCCGAGCCAGCAGGGTCAGCGCAACTTCCGCGCTTCCTGCGGTCTCGACCTCTACCCCAAGATCACGTAGCGCCTCAGACAGAGAGGTGACGAGGGCAGTGTCGTCGTCGACCAGCAGGATTCGTCGCGCCATGGTGCTCCGGCTTGGTGGGAGCTGTGTTCCACTGCGAGCGGAATCTCAAGCGCTGTTCAAAGAATTCCCCTGGGTCGACTGTAGCGCAAGAAGCGGACTGCCGGTGGTCCGAGGTGTCGAATCGCCTACAGATCACTCCCCGTTATAGGGGTGCGCCGATGCGCGGTGGGGGAAACCCGCGATTGTGAGACAGTCCTCAGTTGTCGACTGAGGGGATCCGGGAGCGTGGCCGTCGGGGCCAAGCGGAACGGCGCGTTACTCATCGCCAGTGGCCGAGTAACGATTTGTGGCAGCGAAACGCGCCGCCGTCTACACCGTCGAAGGCATGGTAGGTGGTAACGGAGGGCGGGGGACTCGAACCCCCAAGGGCTTGCGCCCGGCGGTTTTCAAGTTCTCCAGAGCGTTTTGCTCGTGGTTGCGTCTGGTTCGATCTGCCCGCTTTTCTTGAAAAAAGAACGGGGCCTTTTGCGTCTGACCCCGTGTGGTTGCGTCTGTCTGCGGGCTCATGTGCCCAAGAATGTGCCCCAGTTTTGCGGCCTACGGCTCATGGCTTACAGCTCATAGCCCACAGCTCAATTTCCCACCTTGGCCTTCAACTCCTCAAACCAGTTGACCACGACCCGCACCGGGATGATTGGGACGCCACCAACTTCAGTTTCCTCGGTGGCTGGCCCCTGGCTCCGGATTGTCACGAACTTCTGTTACGGTTAAGCCTAACTCGATGGTGCGTGCCGCCTAGTTCTTGGTTTGTTGAGCCGCTAGCTGCTCC
>JBDHAB010000076.1:0-8823 GCA_039588295.1 Gemmatimonadota bacterium | reverse complement strand
ACGGTCGAACAACCACCATCCACACCCGAGCGGCAACCCACCCGCACGCCGACGCCGGTTCGCCCGCGGCCCGCGGCGGTGCAACCCGCTGCGCCGCGTGTGGGATGGCTCACGATCAACGCCACGCCGTTCGGGACGGTGTTCGTCGATGGAGTGGAGCAGGGTGACACGCCCCTCGTGAGCCATGAGCTGTCCCCGGGCCGCCACATCATCGAAGTCCGGCGGGAGGGGTACCGGACCGTCGCGGACACCGTCATGATCACGGCAGGCAACACGACTCGGCTGCAAAAGACCCTCATTCCGGACCAGCCATGAGACTTCGAACCCTCCTCGCGACCGCCGTGGTGAGTGCCGGCATTCCCACGTTGGTGAGCGCTCAACAGAACGCCGCCGTGCAGCGGGCTCAGCAGGCCTACCAGGCGCTGGATTTCTCCGCGGCGTTACGCAACGCGCAGACGGCACTGAATCAGCGGTTGACGCAGGAGGATCGCATTCTCACCTACGAGATTCTCGCGTTTACGTACGGCGCGCTCGACTCCACCCGCCAAGCGGTCGCGGCGTTTCGCGAGCTGATCTTCCTGGATCCGAATCGCGAGCCCGACGTGGAGCGGGTGTCGCCCCGCATCACCTCACTGTACGCGTCGGCACTCGGGCAGGTGCTGGTCGTGCGGCGGACGCAGGCCGACAGCAGCTCGTTTGTGGCGGGGCAGGGCATGGTCCCGATTCGCTATCAGGTGTCGCGGCCGTCCCGCGTGTTCACGCGTGTGATCGGTCCGGGAATCGACGCGGTAATCGACTCGCAGCTCGTGGCGGGCACCGGTGGTGTCCAGTGGGATGCACTGGGAGCCGGCGGGGAGCCGCTCCCGCCGGGTGACTACCAGATCGTGGTGACCGCACAGGAGGGACGCAACGAGTTCGGCACGCAACTCGGTGTGCGCATCCGCCACGCACCGGTCGACACGGTGGCCCACCTCGTGAGGCTCCCCGGGTACACACCGCAGCCGGAGTTCGTGACTCCACCACGCGACTGGAAACCGTTGGGAATTGCGCTCCTAGCGACCGGCCTCGGTGCAGGTGCGGCGGTCGCGCTCGAAAATGGTCAACTGGAGGCCGGCACACGCGAGCAGTTGGGTGGCGTGAGCGCACTGGTGCTGATCACGGGCCTCGTGATGAGCATCAAGAAGCCCGATCCGCAGCCCGTGCCGGCCAACATCTTGTACAACCAGTTGCTGCGCGAGCAACTCGCCGAGCGCAACGCCGCTATCGCGGCAGAGAATGCGGCGCGGCGCCGTCAGACACTGCTCACGGTGACGCCGGCCATCGGGGGTGCGCCGTGAGACGCGCCCTGGGAATCTCGTGCGTCTTCGGCGTGCTCGCCGCGTCCATGGCGAGCGCACAGACCGTCCGGGTCGGCGTCCACGCGGTTTCCGCGACACTCGATGAGGTGAAGAAGGAAAAGCGTGCCGACGGTGAAGGATTCGGTGGGACCCTGCAGATTCGGTTCGGCAAGATCCTGTTCGAGGCCTCGGGCTATCAGACGGAGATGAGCCCGTCACAGGAGTCGGACTCGGTGGATTTCAAGGCTCGCCAGTTCGATGTGCGGCTGAGCTATCGGTTGGCGACGGCGGTCGCGGTCGAGGTCGGCGGTGGCCGACGGTTCATCGATCCGGAGCTTGCCGCACAGGACGTGGGCTTCGTTCGGATCGGCGTCCTGTCGGAAAACCAGATCGCTCGTATCGCGAACGTGTGGATTCGAGGAGCATACCTCGTCGCTCCCAAGTTCAGTGGCGGCGGCGAGTCGGGGCTGTCGGTGGAGCTAGGATTCGGTGCCGGTGTCGGGACGACCAACGGGCGGTTCCGGGTGCGCGCCGACTACGAGTTCCAGCGGATCGACCGGCGGATATTCCCGGAGCCGGCCCAGCTGGAGCTGAAGGTCCCGATCCAGATCGCGGTGGCGCGGCTGGGGGTGGAGGTGGGGTTCTGATAAGGGATAAGGGAGAAGGGATAAGGACTGGCATCACACCTCTCACCTTCTCCCTTATCCCTTCTCCCTCCTGCTACCGATACCGCTCCGGAAGCTCCGTGTTCGCCGGCACCCCGTGCCAGATGACGTTCACGATCCACCAGCGTTGGCCGTCCCACATGAGTTGAATACTGTTGATGCCGCGCTGGAACACCTCACCCTCCGGTTCCCAGCGGGATTCGTACGTTGAGAACACGTGAGCGATGGTCTCAAAGCGTTCGATGATGTGGCCGGCCTCGCTCTCGAAGAAACCGCGCTGCTCGAAGACCTGGCTGGCGCCGGTAATGAAGTCGTCCGGTGTCATGAGCTGCGCGCGCGCGGTCGGACTTCCCTGCGGGAAGCCGGTCTGAATCAGCTTGGCCTCCGGAATGAACAGGGAGCGGAACCGATCCCAGTTCCGTTGCTCACCAGCTGGTCCTGAGATCACGTTATACAGTGCGGTGACGATCCCATCGATGGACGCCACATCGGCGGGCGCGGCCTCGGGGTCGTGCCACCGGTGGGGCTGTCCGTCTGAGCCGCGCCAGCCGTTGCCGACCAAGTGATCGCGAGGGCTGCGAGAAGGGCAGGTCGTTTCATGGGTGCTCCGAGCAGGGGTGTGTCGTTGCCAGGCCGTCGGATAATGGTACACTTCCAGATGAACCTGCGCTCGGTGTGTTTGCCATGTTACGGTCGATCTCCGCTCTGACCCTCTGCTGCGCTGTTACCGCCTGCGCCGGTGACCGGCCGCAGTTCGTGCTACAGGAAGTTGAGTTCTCCCGACCGGCCGGCAGTGGGGAGGCGTCGCTCCATGCCGCTGGCGATGGCACCGCCATGCTCACGTGGCTCGAGCCGATCGGCGATGAACGGTTCGCACTACGCCTGGCCGCCCGTACCGAGGGCGAGTGGTCCCAGGCCCGGACGATCGTCCAGAGCGATCGGTTCTTCGTCAACTGGGCGGACTTTCCGTCGCTCACCACGTTGGAGAATGGGACCGCGCTCGTGCATTGGCTCGAGAAAGCCGGCCCCGGCACGTACGCCTATCACGTGAAGGTCGCGCTCTCGGCCGATGGTGGTCGAACGTGGGGCGCACCGTTTGTACCCCATCGCGACCGGTCGCCTACCGAACACGGGTTCGTGTCGATGGTGCCGTGGGGTTCTGGAGCCGCGTTAGTCTGGTTGGATGGACGCGGCATGTCCGTGGATACCGCAGCCCTCGACGCCGGCGACATGACGCTACGCGGGACCACCGTCTCCGGCGGAGGGGCGATAGGCGATGAGTTTTTGCTAGACGACCGCACGTGCGAATGTTGCCAGACCGCGCTGGCGCGAACGACGAGTGGCCTGGTCGCGGCGTATCGCGACCGGAGCGCCGGGGAGATTCGCGACATCGCCGTGGTGCGCCATGCGCACGGCGAGTGGACGGAGCCCCGGGTCGTGGCACGCGACGATTTCCACTATCCCGGTTGTCCCGTAAACGGCCCGCAGCTCGCAGCCCTCGGCGACACGGTCGCCGTTGCCTGGTACACGGCGCCCCAGCAGCAGGCAAAGGTCCAGGTGGCGTTTTCTACCGACGGCGGGGCGTCGTTCGATGCGCCCATTCCCGTCGACGGTGGGGACCCGCTGGGCAGAGTGGACGTCGAGCTGCTGCCGGATGGGTCCGCTCTCGTGGTCTGGGTCGAGCGCACGGCGCACGCCGCTGAGGTGCGTGCGCGCCGCGTCGCACGCAATGGTGACGCGGATCCGGCGTGGCTCGTCGCCGAGACGGTCCCGTCGAGGGGAAGCGGTGTTCCGAGAATGGCGCGAGTCGGTGACGAGGTGCTGTTCGTATGGACGCTCGTGGGCGAGCAAGGTGGGATTCGCGTCCGCTCGGCCCGCGTGGAGTGAGCTGCGGCTCAGCCGTGTGGTTCGGAGTCGCCGTTCGAGGAGTCCTTTGGTAGGAACCGCAGCACCACCGCCACAGCCAGCACCCCGATAGCCACCCACACCAACCATCGCGCACCCAACCGATCACCGAGCAGAATGAGCGCGATCCCGGCAATCAATGCCGCGGTCTTCCACGGCAAGTACTTGTCTGGGCCACGACGGGAGCGAGACGGGCGGAACATGGGAATAGGTGATAGGTGATAGGTGTTAGGTGTTAGGTTGCCTGTGGCGTTTGAGACTTCGGACGAGTCCGGACAGCATGCGACCTAGTTCAGTGGTCATCGTCATCGCCCTTCTCCTGTCCGTGTCAGCAAGGTAACCCAACCGACCGGCGATAAGAATCAGGGTTTCCAGCTCCTTGAGCGAGCCACTCGCGTACGAGAGGTGCCTCAGATAGTCGCCAAGGTGCTCCCGACCCTGACCTTCCGCAATGTTCGAGGGAATGGACGTCGCACTTCGTCGCATCTGTTGCACGAGTCCGAAGCGTTCGTGAACAGGGAGCGTCGCAGCCATGCGGTAGATTGCGTCAACCAGGTCCATCCCTGCTTGCCAGACATTGAGGTCCCGGTAGCTTCGAATGGCCATTGGGCCAGATTGTCGCCGCCGTCCTACCCGAGCCGCACCGTTCCTATGCAGGGGTGAACAGTCCAACGCTCTCCCCCCTTGCCACCACTTCCCACTCTAACCACTTTCACCCATCACCTAACACCCAACACCCAACACCTGTCACCTATTGCCAATCACCTGTCACCTGTCACCTACCACCTGCCTCTTCCATGCCCAAACCCAACCGCTTCCTTCACGAAACCCTCCGCGCATGGCGCGGCGTGCGTGAAGGGCTGATCGAGGAAGTCGAGAACATCCGCGGGACCAAGTTCGACTTCCGGCCGACTCCCGAGGTGAAGAGCGTGCGGGAGTTGGTACAACATATTCTGGAAGTCGCGATGATGATGACCGGTGAGCTCACGCGACCCGACACCGACTTTCGGCGTGCGCCCTGGCCCGAGTTACTCGAGATGTATGCCGGTGCCGCGTATGATGCGCAGACCAAGAAGGAGTTGCTCGCATTGTTGGAGTCGCAGATTCGCGATGCGGAACGGAAGTTCCGTAGTGTCGGGGAAGGCGAGATGTTCAAGGAGATCGCCAACTTCGACGGCAGCAAGGGCACCAAGATGCAGTGGCTTCACCACGGGATTGCCCAGGAGATGTACCACCGTGGTCAGCTTACCCTGTATGCGCGGATGATGGGGCTCAAGCCCGCCCTCACGAAACGAATCGAGGGAGCATGAACGTCGTCCGGTTACTGCCTGTCTTTGTCAGCGCACTGCTCCTCGCCGCACACTTCTCGCGCAACGACCTGCCGCTACTCATCCCTCTGAGTTTAGCGTTTCCGCTGCTGCTCCTGATTCGTCGTCCGTGGGCCGCACGGGCGGTGCAGGCGTTGCTCGTTCTTGGAGCACTCGAGTGGGTGCGCCGTCTAGTGCAGTTGGCTCTGCAACGGCAAGCCGATGGTGAGTCCTGGGCACGCCTCGCCGCAATCCTGGGTGCCGTTGCGGTGTTCACCGCCGCGTCCGCGCTGGTGTTTCGACTCCCAGCGCTTCGCGAGCGATATGGTAGGTAGTAGGTGGTGGGTGGTAGGTGGTAGGTTGTAGGGGACGAGGAATTGAGCAGCCCGAGAGTGACATACACCTATCACCTATCACCTAACACCTAACACCTAACACCTGTCACCCGTCACCTGTCACCTATCACCCAACCCCTACCCCCCATGCCCATACGCATCGCACTCGCACTCGCACTCGTTCTCTCCGCGCCCGTCGCCGCCCTGGCGCAGACCATCCGCCCGCCCATCGTCGTCCACAAGGGCCCGCACTCGGCTGTCGAGACGTCGATCGCGGTCGATCCCAGCAAACCCGATCACATCGTGGGTTCGGCGGTCGTGACGTTTGGGGACCCGCGTGCGCGGAAGGTCTCCAACCTGACGTACATCAGTTGGGATGCCGGGAAGACGTGGACCTCGGTGGCGATGGACAACCCCGACGACCTGGTTCAGGGTGACGACGCGGTCGTGATCGACCACGAGGGTCGCGTGTATCGCACCTACCTGGGGTTCAAGCATTTGCGCAATCCCAACGGTGTGTTCCCGAGGAACGGGATCTTCCTGTCGGCATCGGAGGATGGAGGCCTCACCTACGAGCCGCGGGTGATCCTCGTCGAGCACCTGAACAGCATCGTGCCGTTCGAGGACAAACTCTACCCGAGTGTCGACCTCTCGTCGGACAGTCCGCATCAGGGCAACGTCTACATCCCGTGGACCAGGTTTACGCGGTACGGCAGCGAGGCGCCCGAGGATTCCTCGTTCATCTACATCGTGGTCTCGAGTGATGGTGGGCGTACGTTCTCGCGTCCCGCACGGATTCCGGCGGGCGGAGGGGACGCCGTGGACAGCGACGGGACGGTGGAGGGCGCGATCGCGGCCGCCGGTCCCGACGGAACGGTCTACTTGGCGTGGTCGGGGCCGAGGGACATCGAGTTCACGCGGTCCACGGATGGCGGAACCACCTGGGAGCCGGCACGCACCATTCTCGAGCAGCCGGGTGGTTGGGACATCGAGATCGAGGGGCTGGGTCGTGCGAACGGTATGCCGGTCACGGCAACGGACATCTCGCCGGGTCCGCACCGCGGCACGGTGTACGTCAACTGGGCCGATCTCCGCAACAATGAAGGTGAGGATGGCGACGCCGACATCTTCCTGTCGCGCTCGACAGACGGCGGGACGACGTGGGCCGATCCGTTGCGGGTCAACTTAGATCCGGTGGGCAACGACCGCGATCAGTTCTTCACCTGGATGAGCGTGGACCCCGTGGATGGCAGCGTCAACATCGTCTACTACGACCGCAGGGAAGGGGATGGGAGTGGAATTCATGTCTATCTCGCGCGCTCGACTGACGGTGGGCAAACGTTCACCGAGCATCGGCTGAGCGACGAGGCGTTTGTTCCGAAACCGGATCGCTTCTTTGGTGACTACAATGGCGTGAGCGCCTATGGTGGGCGGGTCGCCGTGCTGTGGACGCACTACGGGCCGGAGGCAATGGAACTTCGCGCCTCCGTTGTGGATTTCCCGAAGCAGTAGGAGGAGGATGATGCGACTACGCCGATACGTGGGTACGGCCGTCGTGTGCTCGGTGGCGGCTGCCGGCACGCTCGAGGCGCAGCGCGATTCGCGCGCCTCCGGCGGCCCGATCATTCGCGAGCAAGCGGCGTATGACGTCGGCTTTTACGAGTTGGCGCTCCGCGTGAGCCCCGAGGACAGCAGTATCGCCGGTTCGCTCACCGTCCACGCGGACGTCGTGCAGCCCATCGATCATTTGGTGCTGGATCTTGACCCACGACTCGCGGTGCACGGCGTCACCCTCGCCGACGGCGGTTCGCTGCCGTTTGAGCGCCGAGGCGGGAGGCTCTGGATCTCGTTCCCACGCCGCTTTGCGGAGGGGGAACGACTCGTCGCCGCGGTCGCGTACGGCGGCCAACCACGTGCGGTCCCCAAGGGCGGGTTCGATGGGTTCATCTGGGAGCACACGGCGAGTGGCGATCCTTGGATCAGTGTCTCGTGCGAACTGTTCGGCGCGGACCTGTGGTGGCCCACCAAGGATCACCCGTCCGACGAACCGGACTCCATGGCAATTCGGCTCACCGTGCCCGAACCCCTCACGGCGGCGAGCAATGGTCGGTTGCGCTCCGTGACCGCCAACGATGACGGCACGCGAACCTTCGACTGGTTCGTCTCCACACCGATCAACAACTACGGCGTGAGCCTGAACATTGCCAACTATGTGGAGATCACTACACGGTATGAGAGCGTGGGAGGGGAGACGATTCCCGTCACCTTCTGGGCGATTCCGGAGCATGAGGAACAGGCCCGGGCCGCCCTTCCCGAGTTCGTCGATCACCTGCGGCATCTCGAGGAAGTCGCGGGACCCTATCCCTTCCGCGCCGACAAGTACGGGATCGCGGAAGTCCCGTACCTCGGCATGGAGCATCAGAGTGTTATTGCCTACGGCGCCAATTTCGAGAACGACGCCATGGGTGGCATGGACTGGGGATTCGACGCGCTGCATCAGCACGAGCTGGCGCACGAGTGGTATGGCAACCAGGTCACGCCCGCCGATTTCGCCGACCTGTGGCTCAACGAGTCGTTCGCGACCTATGCGCAGTCCCTCTACGCCGAGTCTCGGTTGGGTGAGGAGGAAACGCACACGTTGCTGCGCGCGTTCCGCCAGCGGGTCGCGAACCGTCAGCCCATTGCCGCACGAGCGGCGCTCACGACGCGTGAGGCATACACCGGCGACATCTACTTCAAGGGCGCGTTGGTGCTGCATACCCTGCGCTACCTGATCGGGGGCGAGGCGTTCTTCGAGATCCTGCGACAGTGGACCGATCCCGATCCCGCGGTGCAGGGCGAGACGGGGAGCTGCCGCTGCCGCCTCGTGACGACGGACGACTTCGTAGCGCTTGCGAGCCAGGTGAGCGGCACGGATCTGAGCTGGTTCTTCGAGGTGTACGTACGTCGGGCTGCGTTGCCACGGCTCGTTACGCGGCGGCGGGGAGGAGCAGTGGGCTTCGCGTGGGATGTGCCCGACGACCTCCCGTTTCCGATGCCCGTGCCGGTCGTACTCGGCGGTGCGCCGCGCCGCATCGACATGATCGAAGGCGGGGCGACGGTGCAGGTGGAGTCGGATGCCCGCCTGGTGATCGACCCCGAAGCGTGGGTTCTCATGGAGCGAGGCCAGTGAGCGAATCCGTTCTCTGTGTTGAGCCTGTGCTCGAACGAGCATGACCTCGTTGCTCGGCCGCTTCGATCGCTCGTTCGCGATCCGAATGATCAGGGATTTCCT
>JBDHAB010000075.1:0-9320 GCA_039588295.1 Gemmatimonadota bacterium | reverse complement strand
AGGGCTGGTGTATTTCCGGATGCAGTTCGAATTCGACGACGAGGGTCGGCCCACGAAGGTGGTGGGAATCTACGAGACGGGTTACCGGGACCAGTCGATCCGGGACAGATAGAACCAACTTTGGGCCTGAATGATTTTCGACTTGATAACTTCCTGCAATTTCATCCGCCGCCGGTCAATCTGACGGATCTTGAGAATTGCCACCCCACGACCTTTCGCGAGAACACGTCGATAACGAAAACTACGAAGGCGGTCCCCACTTGACGTGGTCCGTCTGGCTGAGAAGCTGCAATAACCACTGGTCAGGCGGCAGCGAGCAGGCGTACGGTGAAACGACCTCTCGTTATTCGCGTCCGCTCCAAGCAAACCCGATCCCACACAAGCACGCTCCCAGACACCAACCCGGGGAGCCGGGTAGGACTCGAACCTGAGTTCTGCTGTGGCGAGCAATCACCGCCATGTACAACGGGATCATGAGGCTTCCGACCCAAGACTCATCTGCCACTTCTTCTGCCACTACGGATCGGGTCTGTTGGGTCCCAGTGAGACAAAAGGGAACTGGATAGACGGAACGGAGATCTCGCAAACGACGGTCGTTTCGGCAAATACAAACATATCAATCACTTTCCTCTCCATCCTCGTTCGCCTTCGTAATGCGTAGGTCAGCGGTTCGAATCCGCTCATCGGCTCCATATTTGCTACGACTTACACCGCCCCTACCGGGCGGTGCTTGTTGGTCATTGGGTGCTCGAAGATCGACGGGGACGGGGGATGAGTGATCCCGTAGGCGAATACATCGCGAAGATCATATCGAAGCTTCGTGCGGTCCCGCCCGCGGAGCGTGCGGCCACGGACGACCCGGCCACGCTTGCCGCCGACATCTTCACGATACTGACCTGCCGTGAGTTCTGCTACTTGAGCCGGAAGAAGACCGTGCCCTACCGGGACGACGTGGTCGGCCTGCTGACCGAGGATGTTCGCCGAGGCGATCCGGTCTGCTTCTACTACGACATCGGCGCCGGTTACCACGCCACCATCCATCCGGAGGAGTCCGGCCTGGTATTCGGAGTTGGTTTTTCGGAACTGTGTGTTCTCGCACAGATCGCTTCGTTCTGCAATCGTGTCGCTGAGATCCACCCGCCGGGAGCGCGTTTCGTTCTCGTGATCGACAACGTGTGCGGCCTGATGACCAACGACATCCCCATCGAGGGAACGGCCGCCTACTGCGTGGAGCTGCGACGGCTGATCGACGAGACGGGCGTGGGCGACAGGGTGGGTGTACTCGTCGAGTCGGAGGAGTTCGACGTTTCGGAGTACGAGATCGACCGCGCACGACTTGCGGAAGACGTCGCCGGGCTCAGCCCTTCGCCCGAAGACCTGGAGAACGTCAGGCGCTTCCTCGGGCGGTGGTGTGACGACGCTGAAGCGCGGGAGAGAATCGCGCGGTACCGCCAGGCGGGTGAGATGACGGAGCGCAGGCTGGAGGGCGTCGTCCGCGGGGTTCGCCTAACCCAGAGGGCGACGGGGAGCACCCTTGGTTTCAGACCGTTTCCTGGGGGCGACTCGAGGACGCAGGTGGGGGAGGTCGCGATCGGCCCGAACGCCAAGGGCGCTCTCCGACCCTTTCTTCTCACGAGCCGCAATGTCGGCAGATACCGGTGCACGCGGCTGGAATACCCAGAACTGCTCCCTTCCACGGTCAAGTATGTGACCTACGCCGAGTCGATCGAAGCGGCGCCCGCGTCAGGGTGAGAAGTAGCTATAGAGGCCTTCCGCCTGGTGACGCCGCATTCGGCGCCGCCTGTCGTCATCCATGTAGCTCGACGCTCCGGTCGTCTTGTTGACGTCGAGCAGCACCGCCTCGCTATTATTCACGACGTAGTCGAGTTTCCCGTAGTCGAGCCGCAGCGTCCGGCGCCAGGCCACGACCTCTTCGGCAGGCTCGACCGATTCGGTCCTCGCGTCCCGGTCCGACTTGACCACGGGATTCGGGGTGCCCACACGCGTACATGACCACCGGTCTCCCAGGAACTGATAGATGCGGACGTGATAGAGGCCGTCCTCGAATTCGGGCCGGAACTTCTCGACGACCACGTGTCGATTGCCGAGCCAGCGCGCCGGGACGTCCGCGATGCGATCAAAGATCAGATATTCACTGGAGTCTCCGAAGGGCGCCGTCTCGCCACGGACGCGCTCGATCACGCGCCTCACCGAATGCAGTACATGCCACCGCCGCTCCATTGGAGTCCGCCGCAGGTAGCGTTCCGGCACGCCCGCGTAATTGAGGTCGGACTTGACGATCACCGGGCCGTCCCAGGCGTCTCCCGGACGAACCAGGCTGTCACTGATCGTGGACTTGCGGATGTCGCGGATACCGCCGTTGAGCACGATCGGGTAGCGCGAGGCGAATTCCAGGTACGCGGCGGGAACGACCGAGAGGTTGACATGGACGAGAACGATATCCGCGGGCACGAGGCGCCTGGTACCGAAGACATAGCTGACCTCGTGGCCGTCCTCGCGCCAGAACCCGGCCAGGTGGTGGACGATGTAGGTAGACGGATCGCGGTACCGGTCCCGCTCATGAAACAGCACCGCGATATGCCGTGCGCCTGGCTTGGTGGAAATCGTGCTCACGACGGCCAACTTGCCGCAAAACCGCCCGGCGGGTCCGGGGAATCCCCGCTGAAGCGATTCCGCCCGAGGAAGTCCTTCAGGTTTCGGATACTAGGCGCAGCTCGGCAGGACGGTCAATCCGATCATAGGACCGGGCCAGACGTTGCTCCAAGACATCGCTGGGAATTCATGGATTGCACGTTTCTTGCTCCTACCTTCAGGCCAGTCGTGGTCGAGCCCCGGCGTCGGGTGAGGAATGGCGACACGATCCCTCGCAGTACTCAAGTTCGGCAGCTCCGTGCTCACGGACGCGGGAGCAATCCCCTCCGTGGTGCAGGAGCTATCCCGCCACCTGTCTTCGCACGATCACATCGTAGCGGTCGTCTCGGCGTTCAGAGATCGGACGGACGCACTGGAGAACGCCGCGCTTGCGCTGTGCCGGCGCCCCCGCCCGGATGCGCTCGCATTTTACATGGGCCTGGGTGAGATGGACGCCGCCGGCGAGCTCACCCTGGGACTGCAGGACGCCGGAATAGACGCGGCGCTTCGCATGCCCTGGGACGTGTCGCTTGTCTCTACCGGATCACCGCTCAGTGCGGTGCCCGTCATGGTGTCCAGAAGGGCATTCCTCGACGTGTTCAGAGAACATCGGGTGGTGGTCTTTCCCGGGTTCCTCGGCCGTGGTCGAGATGGGAAGCCCCACGTCCTTGGCCGCGGTGGATCGGATCTCACGGCGATCTTTCTGGCTGCCGAGTTGGAAGCGGACCGATGCCTCCTGCTCAAGTCTGCTCCAGGGATATTCGAATGGGACCCGGCGCGGGAGGGTCGGAGCCCCCGCCGTTACTCGAGAATCAGCTGGGAAGACGCGGCGCGTCTCGGCGACGGCGTGCTCAGTCCGGCACACGTGGAGTATGCCCGTTCGAGATCGGTGACAATCGAGGTGATGGCTCCCGGGACGTCCCGTTCGACCACCGTCGGTCCCGGCACGTCGGAGTTCGATCCGGCGGGGGAGCTCGAGCAAACGAAAGGCGGGCGGCGCGAGTGAAGTGGAGTCTCCGCAAAAACCCGACGGTCACCATCGTGGGCTGCACGGGCGCCGTGGGACGAGAACTCATACGCCTCGTCGGGGAGCGCCGCCCCGGGTTCGGCGACGTTCATCTGCTCGCCTCCAACAACTCCGTGGGCAAGAGGGTCCTGGTCAATGGAGACGTGAACGTCGTCCGCGCTCCGACCGGCTATGACTTCTCGAACACGGACATCGCATTCTTCGCCGTAGGACCCCAGACCAGCGAACAGTTCGTTCCCAGGGCGGTGGCCGGGGGCTGCCTCGTCATTGACAAGTCGGCAGCGTTTCGCATGAAGCCGGAATGCCCCCTGATCGTGCCCCAGGTCAACCCGCACGAGATGGCCGAGCGGCCCGCGTCGAGCATCATTGCCAGCCCGAACTGTTCGACGATTCCGCTGGTGCGGGCGCTGGCACCGGTGCACGCGGCGATCGGCGTTCGCAGCGTGGTCGTTTCCACGTACCAGGCCGCGTCGGGGGTCGGACTGGCGTGTATAGACGATCTTCTGGAGGACGCGCGGTCGCTCCTCGATGGGGATGCGGGCGACCGCCCTTCGCGCTTTCCGCGTCCGCTGGCGTTCAACGTGGTGCCGCAGATCGACGTCTTCGGCAGCGACGGGTTCACGATCGAGGAGAGAAAGCTCGTGATCGAGAGCCGGAAGATACTCGGCGACCCCGCCCTGGCCGTGACCGCCACCGCCGTGAGAGTACCGGTGGTCAACGTGCACTCCGAAGCGGTTTACATGGAGTGCGCGCGCCCCACGTCGCGCGAGGAGATCGTTGAGATACTCCGGACCGCGGCGGGCCTCGTCGTAGAGGACCGGTATGAGCAGTACGCAACGCCTCGCTTCATGCCGGATCCCAACGCCGTATCGGTCGGCCGCATCCGCATGAACCCGGATGATCCCCACGGCGTGTGGATGTGGCTCGTGGCGGACAACCTCCGCACCGGAGCGGCTCTCAATGCCCTTGAGATCGCCGAGCTTGCCTTGGAACTGTCCAACCCGCTCTAGTTGTCCCTCCGGCGCTTGCGCGTACTCCGTGTGCTAGTTCGTGTGCTTCTACGGTACGACGCGATCGAGCGAGGCGTGGAACGAAGCGGTCCTGGTGAGACCAAAGAGAAGCGCCCTCACAGCGGTTTGCGCAGGTAACGTATGCCCCCGCGAGCGCAGTCATCAAGGCATCGGAAACGAGATGATCAGCGGGACGAAGGCTCAAGGCGAGAGGGCTGTCAAAACCAGAGAGCGACTTGGTGGGCTACTCAAGTGCTACCGTCGCCGGGCCCGGGTGGCGTAGCCCGATCGAGTTTTCGGACACTGCGGGATTACTAACGGCGAGCCAGCTGCGCCGATAATCATCACAAGTGCAAACGGGGCAACGGCGAGGGGGTTCTTAATGGGGACACGCAAAGGCGACCAGCCACCCCTCGACTTCGCCAGGAGGTGCGTGTGCTGACAGTGATGGGCGTCGATCCCGGTGGCGATGACTTGACCGACGGCGGTGCGGGGCGCGCACTAGCCAACGCATCACCACCGGGAACGGACTTCAGATCCCGTCGTTACTGGTACAGCGCCTTGATGCGGCCCCAGGTCGTCGGTTCCACCGGGTTGGGCTCGGTGCCGGGAGCGTGGACGTAACCCTGCGTGTAGACAGTGATCGGCCCGGCGATGGGGAGGGGCGAAAACCCCTGCGACGAATTGACCGCGTCGGGGTGCTCGGCAAACCACTCCACGTCTACGGACGCGTTGGGGTGGTTGTAGCCAAAAGTCACCGTCCCTCCGTTTGCGGGGATGACGACGCTGCCGTACCACACAACCCCGCCTGGGGTCGCAAGCGACTGCTGTGGCGGTACCACTGTGTGCGGCGTCTTGACCATGGTCGTGAACATCACGCTGAAGCCCGGGCCTAGGGCGGCCCACGTCCCCATCGTGTGATTCATGCCGGCTGGTTCTACCCAGGCGGTATAATTGGGCGCGTTCAAGTCCAGGGTGCCGATGTAAAAGAGGGTCAGCGTCACGGCAACTGCTGCGTTGTTGCGCAGGCTGTATTCATACGTGCTTGTGCCCCCTCCGGTCGACTCGGTGCCTTGACACGAGATGTCGACCACGCCGGCCTGGCCCCATGCTGGCGGCGCAAACGCGACGAGCGCGCAGAGGAACGAAACGAGCGTGAACAACAGTACCTTTGGCATAGCGCAATCCTCCTGTAGTTGCACCTCCGTGCTGTTTGAATGCTCTCCCGCACTCAGAGACTATAGCACCTCCCGATGGTGTATTGGTCCACCGATTCTCGGGTTCCTCCCCGAAGCTCCCAACTCTGCTCCAATTGAGCACTCGTGCAACGAGATCGAATATCACCACGAATTTCGTGGAGTATTGCTGGTAGTATGACGGCAATCCCCCATTCTAAAAGGCAACGTCGGGACTTCACGCCACGAGATGCTCAAGTTGCTGAATTCTGGAAGCTTGAGCCTCTGTAAGCTGACAGGTTGCGTCACTCGTCACGGTTCTCTAGCAGCCGCAAAAACCTCTCGTCTTCATTCAGCTTCTGCATGAACGGGTCGCGAGTGATCTCGCCCACCGGATATCCCATGTCGAGCGCCTTCTCCATCCATTGCAGCGCCTTGTCGCGCTCCCCGAGCTGCTCGTACGCGTGTGCCGCTCCATATATGACGAACAAGTCGTCCGAATCAATTGCCACGGCCTGTTTCAGGCGTTCGCGTGCCGCCCCGTCATCACCGAGCATGACGTGGTAGCTCGCGATATTCATCAGTAGGTTTGCATCCCGGGGGTTTACTTTCCGCTGCTCCTCGGCACGGTCTAGCGCTTCTCGGTAATGCTCTCGTGCTTTGTGCCGTTCACCGGGTGCCCAGTAGTACGAATTCGCCAAACTCGCGCCTGGGGCCACCTAGGGAACGTCCCCACCGAGAAAGCGGAGGGCAAGCAGTAGCTGATCATCGGCGGCCGGCAAGCCACCACGGTACGCTTCGAGTCGCTTGACGATGTCCGAAACACTGTCCCTCAGGGAGAGATGTGCCGAATCCTCAACAAGGCCTCTCAGCCCTTTCACGTCGAGCATCTCCCCGCTAGGACCCTCCGCTTCGGTAAGCCCGTCGGTGTACACGATCAGCCGGTCCCCCGGTTCAAAAGGGAGGCGCAGCATGGAACATTTCTTAGACATGTCGCGCTCGATGCCGATCATGATGTTCTCCGAGTCAAGCTGCCTGATCGTTGCATTCTGCTTTGAGAAGAGCAGCACCGGAGGGTGTCCGAATCCGGCATAGACAACGGACTGCGATTCAAGATCCAGGAAGAGGCAGAAGAACGTCAGGAACATGCTTGCCTCTCTAAAGTTGTCGTAGATGAACACATTCAGCGCCTCCCCGACCTCACAAGGGTGCCCGGCGATGGGGGCCATGTTGATGACGAAGCTATTGACGCGGCTCGCCAGGAGTGCGGCGGCTATGCCGTGACCCGCAACATCGCAGACGCTAGCGACCACGCGGGTGTCGGTCTGGAAAAACACAGATGCGTAGTCGCCGCCGATACCCTGCATGGGGGTGAAGTGACACGCCACCTCGAGGCTCCCCCGCCGTTCACTGCGTGGGATCATGCTGCGGTGCACGCGCTCTGCCAGTTTGAGGTCTGCCTCGATCTGCATGCGGTACTTTTCGGATTCAGCAGCCCTGCTATCCGATTCCGCCATATTCATCCTCGTTCTCCTGTTTGATTGCGAAATCTGTTCCACTCGGCCACCAGCACTGCCCTCTCACGTTGACAACACACCCGATAACCGCGAACGCCTGCCCCGAAGCGAAGATCCTACGGTACGAGTTCATCGAGTGGACACACGTTCTTTTTGTGGGTCGCGACGAGACGCGATACATTACGAAGCATTTCGTTGCCGTCTATGTCGCCCGCCGGAGCGGCCGCGTTGTGGCCGTGGATCGCGGCTGAGCAGTGGAAGTTTTCGATGTGGCCGGTCGGTGATATACAATGATATTGTCGGCGCGCCGTCAGCCCCGTAGTTGCCTTCGATGGCGCAGGGCGGGTCGCCGGGATCTACCTCGTCAGGGCCACAGGCAGATGTTTACCTCGCAACACAAAGTGATGCTGATCTGCTGATGACGTTTACAACCAGCGCCCGATTTCTCACCCTTGCCGCAATCATCGCATGCGCGCTGCCGGCCGTTGCCAGCGCCGACAACGACGCGGCCACCTCCTACCCGGACAGCGTTGCCCCGAACGACACCGTCGAGAAGATCGCGGGGTGGATGCGTCCGCTCTTTCGCCCGGGCAGCGGCAAGTATGTCGTGCTCCCCAAGATCTCCTACTCGTCCGAAGCGGGGCTCGGCTTCGGCGTTGAGCTGGGGCGCGCATTTCAGTGGGGGCGAGTCTATTCCACCGATTCCGACGTGCGCATCCGGGGGCGGGTGACCGTCGAGGGTGACGGCGATGCGTCGGTGACGCTCAATCTCGGCTGGCTCGACAAGAAGTACACGTTCAAGACGAAACTGGAATACACCGACGTCCCCCGGAGCTTCTACGGGGTCGGCCCCGACACCCCCGATTCGAACCGTGAGACATACCAGGGCCAGTCGGTCCTTTACTACGTCGAAGCATTCCGCCGTATCAGTGGGCATTTCCGCCTGGGCGTGCGAGGCGAAGTGCAGGACTATGTGATGCTCCAGGTGGAAGAGGGCGGTTTGCTCGATTCCCGGACCATTCCCGGCGGCGATAGTCACTCAGCGGTCGCCGGCGCGGGCCTTCTTGCCTTCTACGATTCCCGCGAAAGGCGCTACTCGCCACGGCGCGGTTCCCTGCACCAGTTCTTCTGGATGCGCTTCGGTTCGATCGATGGGAGGGACTTCGAGTTCAACATCTTCAACGCGGACTTCCGCTGGTATATCCCCGTGCGCCGTGCCGACGTGCTCGCCGTGCAGCTCTTCACCTACATCACCGACGAGCGCCCACCGTTCTGGCGGCTGGCGGCGATCGGAGGCCGCGGCCACAGCCGGGGCTACAAGATCGGCCGCTACCTCGACGAGGTGATGGCCGCCGCACAGCTGGAGTACCGCATGCCGGTATGGTGGCGGGTCGGCCTGGTCGGTTTCGCCGGGGTCGCCGAGGTCGCGCCGGTCGTGAGCGATCTACGCCTGGAGCATACCCGCCCCACAGTGGGCGGCGGAGCCCGCTTCCTTCTCGGACGCAACTGGGGACATGCGCGCATCGATGTCGCCTACGGCGACCAATTCCGCTTTTATTTCCATCTCGACGAAGCGTTTTGAACGGCCACTTCTTCTGCCACTTGTCTCTGCGACTACGGTCATATCAATCAGTTTCCTCTTACACGCGACCTTGCTCCATTCCGCAAGAAGCGGCATTCTTCAGAAACCCTTTGCAATCCTCGTGCGTCCTATCTTTTGACGCGCCCCACACCCTATTACTCTGGCCGGAGAACAGCACATGAACATCCACCCATCCGCTCGCATGCGGTGGCTCGTGGCCGCCGTTCTGATTGTTGTCGTTAGCGCCACCGCTGGCGCCTCGGAGCCACCCCTGAAGCTCGATGATGACGTCTCCGCCCTCGTCTCGGATCTCGAGACCGCCGTCCCCGAACTCATTGAAAAGGGCCGGGTGACCGG
>JBDHAB010000074.1:0-9448 GCA_039588295.1 Gemmatimonadota bacterium | reverse complement strand
GGGCTGTCGTCATGCCTGTCGCAAGTGAGGCTCAGGGTCGATGCGGATGCCGCAGCGTGACTCTGTCCGACTAGCAGTCGGAGTACACAGTCACGCCCTTGGCTTGGAGGGCAGCCACGTCCGCGCAACTCACGCCCGTGGACTGGAGACCGATCTGATCTCCCGATCCGATCCCCGGATTGGTGAGCAAGGGCTGGATATTGCTGAGGGCTGGGTTCGCGTCGAGGTAGAGGTCCGCCAGCAATGTGAGTCCCGCCAACGCGCTGATGTCGCTGATCGAGTTGTTGTCGAGGTAGAGCTGCGTCAGGCTCGTGAGTCCGCTCAGCGCGCTGATGTCGCTGATCGAGTTATTGTCGAGCCAGAGTCTGTCCAGATGCGTGAGCCCGCCCAGCGGGCTAATGTCGCTGATCAAGTTGTCGTCGAGTTGCAGGATGTACAGATTCGTGAGCCCACCCAACGGGGTGATGTCGCTGATCGAGTTGTGTCGGAGGCCAAGCGTACCCAGGGATGTCAGCTCACTCAATCCACTGATGTCGCTGATCGAGTTGTGGGCGAGGGTCAGGATGTTCAGATTCGTGAGCCCACCCAACGGACTGATGTCGCTGATGTTGCCGCCGCCGAGGTGCAGGTCGGTCAGATTCGTGAGTCCGCTCAACGGGCTGATGTCGCTGATGTTGCCGCCGCCGAGCCAAAGTATCTCCAGGTTCGTGAGCCCGCCCACCGGGCTAATGTCGCTGATCAGGCTGCCGTAGAGCTCAAGGATGGTCAGATTCGTGAGGCCGCTCAACGGACTTACGTTACTGATCAAGTCGCTTCCGAGGGTCAGGTAGTACAGATTCGTGAGGCCGCTCAACGGGCTGATGTCGCTGATCGGGTTACCGCCGAGAGTCAGGTTGGTCAGATTCGTGAGCCCGCTCAACGGGCTGATGTCGCTGATCGAGTTACCGCTGAGGTCGAGGGTGTTCAGGCTGCCGAGTCCGCCCAGCGCACTGATGTCAGCGACTGAGTTGCGGGAAAGGTTCAGGTAGCGCAGGCCTGTGAGCGCGCTCAGCGCGCTGATATCAACGACCCCGTTTTGGCTGAGACGGAGTCTCAACAAATGTGTGAGATTCTGTATCCCCGTCAGGCTCTCGATCCCTTCAGCCCCTGCCTCCAACTCCGTCAGTCCAGCTAGCAGGCTGCAGGTAAGCGGCTCCTGCTGGCCAACCGACAATGCATCCCTTATCGCGGCCTCGAGGGCCGCATCCTCGAACGTTGCGATGACGTAATCGGGGTAGTCGCTGCAACGCTCGCTCGGCTGAAGGACCCCCACGGTGATCGTCAACTCCTGCGACGCGGTCTGACCGTCGCCGCTCACGACCTCGACCGTAAACGTGCTACTCGGCCCGGTTGGTGTCCCCGAGATGACCCCGGTCGAGGTAGTCAGGCTCAGGCCCGTCGGCAGCGAGCCGACCGTGACCGACCATGTGTAGCTGCTGTCCCCGCCGGTAGCCACGAGCGTTGCGCTGTAGGCAACAGTCGGTGCTGCGTTCGGTAACGACGTCGTCGTAATCACGAGCGTCGCGTAATCAGGACCGGCAGGCTCGCCGCAAGCCAGCGGGAGAGAAAGCACGCCGACAATGAGCAACCGTACTATGGTGTATCGGTCAGCAAGGGCTTTCCTGCGGCGGTCCAGAACGTCGGTCATGCGATGACCTCGGCAGGCACAGCACTAACGTAGGGTTCTCGGTTGGACTCGGCCACAACGTCAACGGCGGATGTGCACCGCCAAAGTACGAGTAACAGTGTCAGGTTTTGTGTCGGACCTTCGTTGACACCCTCGCCCTACCGTCGCGCATCCCTCACCGCGATGGACCGTATCTGCCCGTTCTGTGGCGATGTGATGGACGTGTCGGGGCCCGAGGCCGCTACGCGCTACAACTCTGCTTCGGTGCGCCGGATGAGCGGTGGGAAGTGTGGCGCTGTCCGACGTTTGGGTTCGTGGCGGTGTTCAGGACCCACCGAGAAGATGGGGCGGCCCCCGGCAGGGACCGCCCCCTGTTCCGACCGTCCATTCAGGGTTTGGGCGTCCAGAGTATCGCAGGAAGCTCGCCCGACTCATTCCGTCCGTACCCGACGACCTGCCCAAGAGCATTGATGCCGATGGCAATGCCGCCGGTTCCTCCCTCCAGTGTCCCGAGGTCGGTCATCACTCCGTTCTCCCACAGGAAGGCGTGGCGCGTGCCGCCCGAGGTAATGCGGCTCCACCCGGTCACCTGCCCGCGGTCGTTAATGTCGCGGGCGTCGCTCTCGCCTCCGCCAAGGTCCCCTAGATCGGTCATCACACCATCCTCCCACAGGAAGGCGCGGCTTAGGCCAGACTCGGTGAATCTGTTCCCGACGACCTGCCCGTGGGCATTGATGCTGCGCGCGTACATCCCCCTACCGAGATCCGTCATCTCACCGCGCTCCCACAGGAACCCGTGGCTGGGGCCGGTTGGGTCCGTGAAGCTCCACCCGACTACTTGCCCCTGGGGATTGAGGTCGGCGGCGAGGCTTTCCTCGGTGCCTTCCAGTGTCCCGAGGTCGGTCATTACTCCGTTCTTCCACAGGAAGGCGTGGGATTCCCATGACGCAGTGGTGCTCCACCCGACGACCTGGCCGCCGGCATCGATGCCCCAGCCCCAGCTCTGGCCGCCTTCCAGTGTCCCGAGGTCGGTCATCACCCCGTTCTCCCACAGGAAGGCGTGGGTGTATCCGGAGACAAGGGTGATAGAACCAACAACCTGCCCGCGAGCATTAATGTCCATCGCATCGCTTCTTGAACCACCCAGCGTGCTGAGCTCGGTCATCACACCATCCTCCCAGAGGAAGGCGCGGCGCGCGCCGCTCTCAGTACGGCTCCACCCAACCACCTGTCCGCGAGCGTTGATCTTCATGGCGTAGCTGGGATCACCACCCAGCGTGCCGAGATCGATGGCCTCGTACCCCTTGGTGCTGGCGCTGGACTCGAACACGGGTGAAATGGCGGCATTCTCGGCTTCCGTTGCGTGCTCACAACTGGCGAGTGTGAATGCCACAAGCGTTACCAGCGGCCCAGCGATGCTTGCTGGGGACATGCGCATGGGTACTACCTCCGAATCACTGATGACGTTGTCGGCGGTCCAGCGGTCTCGTCGTCGGTGGGCGTCCAGATGGAGGGCGTCGCTCTAGCGGCAGGGCCGTTGAAGGCCACCGGCAGAATATCTGCTAGCTGAACGGCACTACAGTGCAGGCCGCGTCACGGAATCGCAAGAGTCGCAGAGACCCAACAGTTGAAGTGAAATGGTCCGGTATGCCTTGCACGATTCGAGACCTGTTGTGTCGTTGTTGAGCCTGCGTTGACACCCTCGCCCTTCCGTCGCATCCCTCACCGGAGGTCACGATGGACTCCCCGTTCTGCGGCGACGTGATGACGTGCTGGGCGCGGGGACGTCACGCGCTACAACTGTGCTTCGGCGCGGGTGCGCCGGATGAGCGGTGGGAAGTGTGGTGGTGTCCGACGTGTGGGTTTGTGGCGGTGTTTAGGACGTAAGCACACCGCCCGACGCGAGGCCGGGCGGTGTGGATGGTGCCGTAGACAGAGCCGCTACATGGGCTCGTGCGGGGTAGACTCGTGGGCGTAGACAATTTTCCACTCATCGTCGATCCGGCGAAACACCCCCGTCCACGCGCTATGCCACTCACCAGTTGTTCCGGTCGTGTCGGTCCAGCTCAGGTGGTCGTTCCTCGTTACGACGACGGCATCGGGAGCAAACACTTCCAAGTGCAAGTTGTCGTATGAGCCGTCGATCGCATGGAGTGAGCCGAGGAAGCCGAGAGCCGCGTGCCCGACCTTCCGATTGAGCGGTTCTGGGAGATTCTGGAGTACGTCCCCGCCCCGCTCCAGCCATGCTACGTGACGATGGCAGCTGGTGGCTTGGGACCCGGTGAGTACCTGCGGTGTGAGGAGCACCACATGATGCCACTCACCCACGGGCTCAAGGTGGTCGGCACCAAACATGGCCGGAAGGGCGGGCAGGTGGTCTACTTCGGGGAGCGCACGTGGGAATGGGTGCGCCAAGCGATCCCGTGCCCGGTCGGTTACTACACGCTGCGCGCCGTGTGGCTGCGGGCGTGCACGGCAGTCGGCCAGCAGGACCGGCGACTCTATGATCTCCGACATTGCACCGCTCAGTGGGCGACCGATGCGGGCATGTCCGAGGCACGGGTGCAGACCGTGATGCGCCACAAGACGGCGAGCATGACCCGCCAGTACGCTCGAACGCGCGACAAGGGCGAAGCCGCTAAGGAGATTGACCGCGCGATGTTCGAGAAGGTCGACGTCAAGGTGATGAACGAATGACCGGGAACGCCCAGAGAGTCCATGTATCTCCCGCTGATACCCTCTGGGCGTTTGATCGCATCCAAGTTGGCACAAGACAAACACATAGTCTGAGGGGATCAGCGTGTACTGTGCTGATCCCCTCTGTGTCCCACCAGAAGTCCCACCACGCCATCCGACTTCACGGCCCGCCGGTCCCGCAAGTCCTTATGCCCGGGGCGGGATTCGAACCCGCACGGGGTTGCCCCCAAGGGATTTTAAGTCCCTTGCGTCTGCCCATTCCGCCACCCGGGCTATAACAAGTTACGTGTTTCCACTCGTTGGTAATATTGGCAACCTCGGACTCGGAGCCCCTCGGCCACACCGTCGAGGTTCGCGTATCGGTAGGGCGTGCACCGATCCTTGGACGACGCGCTCACGTTCGGCCTTAGAACGTACTTCTCGCCCGCGACTCTTGATACCTTTGGGACGCCTACGAACCGCACTAGCCAGGCTTACCCGGCGCGAAAGTGGCGCCAAGGCCTGGGAATGAACATCGGTACCGTTCGCCTGTACTCGGTATACGCGGCACCGAAGCGAAGCTCCAATTCCGGCTCCTCAACCTTCTTCAACTCGATTACGTGCGCCAGTATGTACAGCGGGGTCCATATGAACACAGTCGAAGCCGAATGGAGGATGAGGCCGATCCCGAACAGACCTGTGAACACGCCAGTCACCATCGGGTTGCGCATCCAGACGTACGGCCCCGCAACCACCAGCTCCGTTGGAGGGTTGAACGGAACGGGCGTACCCTTTGCCCTCCTAAAACGCAACACGCACCATCCGCAGAGCATCGATCCCAGCACAAGCAACACCACCCCGATGCCCGCTCCGAACCTCCCCGGCAGCACCTCTGGCGTGTGCAGCACTCTGTCCGTGTAGAGGCCCAGGACAACCACGGCAGCTACGGTGAGACCAAAGATCAGGAAGCCGACGGGCGTTAGAAGCTCCCGCTTCCGTCGGGAACCTGTGGCAACCGAATGGAACACCTCGAGCAGACTCACCTAACGATCCTCCTATCACGCGTCCGGCTCACTCGTTGCCCCCTACGGGACCTTCCGCCCTGTTATGCTGTGAAACAGGACTCAAAAGGGCGACGGTGGTCCACTGCTAAGATCCCACTTCCCAGGGAACGCCGCCAGTGCGGTTCGGGGACATCGAGGGACGATTTCGGGGCATTCGTTCCAGAAGACGGCAAGCGGCGGCCCTGACCATGGGCTTGCGTGCGGAGGACGTTCCTCGGCGCCCCGACCCGCGACCGCCGCTTCGCGGTCTGCAATGGTCCGGCGGTTTGGATCCAATGTTGGTAACTCGTTTGTAAGAATTGCTGTGGTACCACGGTCACTCCCCCGGAGAAATCGAGCGGCGTGGAACGGGTGCTCAGGCCCCGGAGTTCCCGTGGTGTCTAGAGAGCAGATATCTTAGAATCATTGGGGGCAACCCCGTGTGGGTTGATCTCCGCATCGCTTGCGCGATGCTCGATCCACTCTGGGGCACGGAGCGAGACAACGAGTTCCAGGAGAGGCTTGCCCACTCACCTCCGAGAGTTTGAGGAGGAGATGTCATGCCGGTCGACGTACAGATAATGTGGATCGTTATGGGCAGCCTTGCGTTCACCGGGACCGCGGCTTCGACCGTGTGGGCGCTGGTGCATTTCAAGCTCAAAAAAAGAGAGCTGGAGACGCGAGGCAGCGATCCCGAGTTGGGACCGGAGGTCGATGCGCTGCGTGGCGATCTCAATGACACACGAGCACAGTTGGCCGAGATGCAGGAACGCCTCGACTTCGCAGAGCGCATGCTCACCGCCGGACGTGCATCGCCGGCCGAAAAGGGCAAGTGACCGTCCGACCGGTTGAAGTAGCAGCGATATGGGCCGGGCTTTGGGTGGTCCGTGATTGCCTGCCTCCAAACCGAGAACCGGCGGTGGCAGCCTCAATTTGGCCCGACATAGGAGGCAACAGTGCGCAGTATCGGCAAATGCCGCGCGCTGGCGGCATTGGGAATCGGTCTCACAGCCTGCGGTGATGCGCTGAGTCCGGAGAGTGTGCTGGGGGTCTGGGCGCTCGAATCGCTCAACGGTGATCCGGTCCCAGGGGTTGTCAGTTTCAACTCCGGTGCGCAGTACGAGTTCGAGTACGAGCGCTATACGATTCGAGCGAACGGTGGTTGCGGGTGGCAGGCGAGAGGACGACAAGTCGGGTCTGATACGCGGGAGACACTGTCGACTCCGAACTGCGAGTATACGCTCGATCCCGCGGCAGGCACATTGACGACTGAGATCTACGGGACCGCGTATGAGTTCTCGGTATCTGGTACCGAGATGAGAATAGTGTCGTGGGGTCGCCCCGGGCGTCCACTCACCGCATTTCCAGACGCGATGGTATACAGGCGCAAGTGAGATCAACCCGGCAAGGATCATTGCAGTTCTCCACTCACGCGACCTTCATCGCGTCGGCCTTGAGCTGGTCGCTCACCTTTCCGAGGTACGGCACCAGGTCCCCCTGATTGAAAAACCGTATGGCGGTCTTGCGCGGCGATCGTTTGGTGAGGGGTCACTGTCGTGCAGTACGATTTGGCGACGTTGTCCCGACGGAGGTGACGAGACTCGATCAAGGGCCGGGGCGGTGGTCTCCCCCTTGACGGTGCCTTGACGGGCATTGGGTAGCATGGGGCAGGACAAAGAGGGAGCCCCTCATGCGACCGATGCAACGCCTGAAGACCGCACTCGTCTTGACCGTCCTGACTGTGCTGGTGAGCGGTTGTTACGAGGTGACAACGGTCGTCGGGCGCCCCCCAAGCCCCTTGAAGGCGAACATCCCCCGCCGCACGGGTGTCGCTGGAACGCTTCCCGATGGCACGCGGATAGCCACCGACCCTATGCCTCACCCGGTGCGAGTGTACCAGAGCCCAGAATGGGACCCAGAAACCGCTGCGCTGGCCGGGAAAGTCGCTCCGGTTGTGATTGCGCCAATGGCGGTGTGGTGGCCCGACCTGTCGGGCAAGATGTTGCCCTACAGACCCTCCAACTGGTGGTCTCGATTTGATCGCTTTGGTCACCCACGTCCCGGGGCGTGGTCCAGTCCCACGGGGTGTCATTACAGAGACACCCTCCATGGGTGGGATTTGCGGACCAGTCCCCTGCGACTAGAATGGGACTTCCTTTGGACTGCGTACCTGTAGTCCCAAATCCGTAGGCCAGTAGCGGCTCTTGCACGTAACCCAGCTTCACTAGACGGGCGCGGAACCAAGAGAAGCTTGACCGCTCGCCGTGTGAGCCTCCGGCAATCCTGGGGCGGTTCAGTTTCACATCTCGACGGTAGTGCGGTACAAGCCGGAGTCCGCTCCCGGGCGATGCAGCCACACCGTGCTTCTGAAGGAACGATATGGCACAGAAGGTCACCGCCTGCACGAACCAGTAGTCCCACACCCGCACCGTCAGTGGCTGAGTGCGGTCACAGTCACATGCCTGACAAGGACGATTCGAACGACAAAACACCGCGCGAGGCGGCGTGGCGTTAGAGCTGTTCCTTGAGCGCCGTCACCGGATCCAGAGCAGGCCCGGTGGTTGGCCGCCGGAAAGGAGCAAGTAGGACCAGACGACGACGGCGATGCCCGCCACGACGCCGATGACTCTGAGGCCGATAACCTTGAATCGGCAGGAAGGGCAGTACCCCGAATCGGACGTCAGCGACCTCAGGCATCGAGCGCAGCGTGGCACCCAGAGCGCTTTGGGTTGGCGAGATTGGCGCACACGGACCCGAGGCATGCCATGAACGTGCACCCCGATTGCACCGGCCGCAACCACCCGAACCACCTCCATTCGTGCACCGCACACAAAGACAACATCCACTGGTGGGGACCGAGAACGGCGGCGGCGCCCAGTCCGTAGGCTCACGCGCCACAACGCGAGCGCCCGGCGCCATGCCAGGCGCTTCGTTCTTCGACCCACTCGCAGTCTCTCCACTCGCTCGCCACCCGGTGCTATCTTCCGCGCGGCATGCCTGACCTCGCCCGCTTCAGCTCCTGGCAACGCGCCGTGTCCGCAAGGGCTTCCACCCGTGCCAAACGCCTGGTTGCCCAGTTCCCGAAGCTGGGCATCGACGAGAACACCCTCCTCCTCCTCTTCGCGGTGGCGATCGGCAGCGCGGTCGGGCTGTCCGTCATCATCTTCTACAAGCTCATCGACCTCGCGCAGGCCGGATCGCTCACGGCCGTGGCACGCGCCACCGGCTTCGGCAGTCTCGCCATCGTGCTCGTCGTCCTCGGGGGCCTCGGCGTCACCCGGCTCCTCGTCCGCTACGGCACCAAAGACTCCGACGGGGAGAACATCCCCGACGTGATGCTGTCGGTGGCCAAGTTCGGTGGGATGATCCACGCGGGCCCGGTCATGGTGAAGACGGCTGCCTCCGCACTCGCCATCGGGACCGGTGGCTCCGTGGGAGCGGAAGGACCCGTTGCCGTGATCGGCTCGGCCTTGGGATCCAAGCTCGGACGGTTCTTCCGATCGGGACCCGAGCGGTTACGACTGCTCGTGGCCTGCGGAGCGGCGGCGGGGATCTCCGCAGCGTTCAACGCCCCAATTGCCGGCGTGTTCTTCTCGCTCGAGAAAGTGATCGGCAATTTCGGCGTGCGGGCATTCCCGCCCGTCCTCGTGGCAAGCGTGATCGCCGCGGCCATCTCGCGCGCCGCCTTCGGCGACTCCCCCGTCATCGAGATCCCCACGGAGTACGGCATGGGTGGCGCGAGCGAGCTCATCCTGTACGCGGTGCTCGGCGTGATCACCGGGCTCGTGTCGGTCTTCTATACGCGCGGCGTGTATCGCATTCGCGACCTGCTCGCGCGCTTCCGCCGAGTATGGTACGCCGTGGTGGCCGGGGCACTCGTGGTGGGCGCGCTCGACGTGCTGTTCAAAGCCGACCTCTGGGGCCGGGGCCACGAGACGCTGACGATCGGGATCATCGGGGCACGCACCGGCTACTTCCTGATCGCGCTGGCGTTCGCCAAGATCCTCGTGACCGGCGCCACCTTGGCGGTGACGAGGGCGGGCGGGGTGTTCACCCCTGCCCT
>JBDHAB010000073.1:0-12968 GCA_039588295.1 Gemmatimonadota bacterium | reverse complement strand
AGCCAGCCCCAGCGAATCGAGCAGCGGCGCGATGATGGAGGCCGTCGTGATGATGGCGACGGTGGACGAGCCCAGCGCGGTCTTGAGCGTGGCGGCGATGAAAAAGGGCAACAGGATGCTCAGCGGCCCCAACCCCAGCGGCGCGAGCGTCTCGCCCAGGTAATCGCCCAGCGGCGTGGTCTGAAGCACCTTGCCCAAGGCCCCGCCTGCACCCGTGATTAGGATGATGGTCCCCGCCTGTTTCAACCCGGCCCCAACCCACGCGCCATAGACCGCCGGCCGCTGCTTCCACACCACCGCAAAAGCGATGAACACCCCCAGCAGCAGCGCCGTGTTGGGATTGCCCAGAAAACGCAGCAGCGTATACGCCGCGCCTTCGCCAAACGGCTTCGCCGGCAGGGCGGCTATCGATTGTACGGCGATCAACAGCACCGGCACGGCGATGGGCGCGAACGCTTTCCACGGCGCTAGGCGCTCCGTCTCGGCGGCTTCGACGGCCTCAGCGGCTTCCGGCTCGTGGGCGGGATCGATGTAGATACGGCGGCCCATGTACCGCGCAAACAGGTACGTCGCAGCGATCACCGGGATCGTCGTGATGAGCCCCAGGATGATGACCGTTCCGATGTCGGCGCCGAGTTCGGCGGCGGCGGCGATGGGTCCCGGCGTAGGCGGCACGAAGACGTGCGTCGCGTACAGTCCCATGCTCAGCGCCACCGCATAGACCGCCAACGACTGCTTCGACTGGGCGGCCAGCGACCGGCTCAGCGGCGAGAGCACCACGTAGCCCGAATCGCAAAAGACCGGGATCGAGACGATAGCCCCTGTCAGGCTCATCGCCAGCGCCGAGCTGGCGCGGCCGACCCAGCGGATGACGGTCTCGGCCATCACGCGCGCCGCCCCGCCCCGCTCCAGAATCGCACCAATGATGGTGCCGGCGGCGATGACGATGCCGATGTACCGAAGCGTCCCGCCGAACCCTTCGGTGATTGCCTGCGTCACCGCCTCGGGCGAAAGCCCGGCCAGCAGCCCCAATCCATACGCGGTGATCAGCAACACGATGAACGGATGCATCTTCACCGTCGCGGTCCCCACGATGATGAAGAGGATCGCCAGGATCAGTAACAGGATGAGAAGGGGGCCGGATGTCATGGTTGCGGGCTTCTGGTTTCCAGTCGAAGTATGGCGGTGTCCAACGTGTGGGTTTGTCACGGTGTGCAGACGCGTGCTCGGCAGCCCTTACTTCTGTTGCTGTATTCTACCCGCCACCTTGAATAGGCCAACGATTGCCGCCACATGGAACAGGAGGATTGGAAGCACCCCGACCTTCACAGCACGCCACTCGTTCGCCAAGTCCGGCTCGCCCTGAGAGACGTCCACGAGTGCAAGATTGGTGAGGATGAAGAAGAACAGCGACACGATTCCGATGACTGCACATGACAGAAGGTAGCTCTTCATCGACGGTGGACCTCACGCGACAGTTTCAGGCGCAGGTTCGACGTTATCACGCTTCACAGTGATGACAACACTCCCCTTCTTGTGCCCTTCATCAACATAGCTATGAGCCTTGGCGGTGTGTTCTAACGGATAGCGTCGATCTATGACCGATCGCATCTTTCCTGCCACAATAAGCTCTTTGACGAAAACGAGATCCTTCTTCTTGAAGACGGCTACCCCACCGACTGCCTTCTTGCTGCCGATCGTCGACATCCATAGCATGTGAAGAAGCTGTGGCAGCCCAGCGACAGCCAGAAGACAGCGTCCATTTTGCTTTAGAGAGCTTTTACAGCGCGACAACGACACCGTACCGACCGTGTCAAAAACAATGTCGTAGGTCTCAGTGCCTGTGGAAAAATCCTCTTCGGTGTAATCGATGACCTTATCGGCGCCGAGAGATTTCACCAATTCTACATTCGAGGCACTGCATACCCCGGTCACTTCTGCCCCATAGTACTTGGCAAGCTGTACGGCAAACGTACCTAAGCCTCCTGAAGCGCCATTGATGAGAACCTGTTGTCCGCTTTGAATCTTTCCAAAGTCTCTGAGGAAGACTAGTGAAGATAATGCCCCAAACGGAACGGCGGCAGCTTCCCCATAGGTCATATTGGATGGTTTTGTTGCGATCACCCCATCTTCAGGCAGAGCTACGTACTCGGCGTGACAACCCCACTTATCTCGAGATCCAAAGACCTGGTCACCTTCTTTGAAGAGCGTTACATCTTTGCCGACTCGCTCAACGTCGCCTGTTAGTTCAAGCCCTAGTATGGTCTTTCTTGGTCCTCGTATGCCAAGGAACACTCGTGAGAGGAGCCCGAATCCGAGCGGGACTGCAAGCCGTCGCAGTCTCGAGTCTGCTGACGTGACTGTTGTCGCATATACTCTCACCAACACTTCGTTGTCCTTGACGTTGGGCTTCTCCACCTCTCTCAATTCAAGAACACTGGGAGACCCGTACCTCTCATAGACAATTGCCTTCATCAGTTTCCTCTGAGCTCAGAAACGAAATGCGGTGTTTCGCGTGCTACTGCCGCATGGTTCGTTCGGGATCGCTTCGGATTGTCGGACGAACGTGCCGCAGGGTGGCGTCCAGCGAAGTGTGCGCACAAGCCGGGTCGACGCCAGCCACTCCAGATCACGAGAGCCCGCCCCACGTCGTCCGCAAGACAACCAAACAACCGACTGACGCTTGGATTGAACCATGCTTTTCAGGCCGATATAGGGAACGATGTTCAGGACCACGTGCGCGAGTCGATATTGCTGAAACACGCGAAAGAACGTCACCTTCGCTTCTTCGAACGCCTCTACGGAAACCCGCTTAGGATTCACGGCGGCGGCGAACGCGCATCCCGTCCAGCACCGTTCGCGTGGTCTGCCGGATAAGCCCGTCAACGTCGGCGGTGGCCTGGATCTGCCCGTCGATCAGTAATGAGGCCAGCCCGTGCACCGCACTCCAAGCGACGTAGGCCTGCGCTCGAGGATCCTGTCGTCTGATCCCGCCGCTCTGCTGGTAGGCCTGGAACACGACGACCAATTCCTCGAACAAGGCGTTTGCGGCCTCGCGTAGCTCGGGTCGGTCTTGGCGCGTGAGCGCCTCCCTCCCGTACATCACGCGGTAGTGTGCCGGATTCTCGAGGGCGAAACGCACGTACTCCTCACCCATGCGCCGGACGCGTTCGACGCTGGATCCCGGAGCGCCCGGGTGGATGGTTTGCAGGCGTTCTTGCAGGCGGCTGAAGCCGGCCGAGGCGACGGCGACCAGCAGCCTCTGCAATCATTGCGGCGGCTTCGTCCAGCAGTGCCGCCCGGAGGTCCCCGTGATGATACGCCCGGGCCGGTTTGGTCATACACCAATCTGACCCAGAATGTTGACATAGTCAACTTCTGGGTGTAGACTCTATGTTGACATCGTCAACACCGGGCTTACGACGGAGAGACTCCATAAAAGAAGGGGCGGATGGCTGAGCAGACTAGCGGCAGCACCGACGATCCTTCGGATAATCCCTCGGCTCCCGGCTGGGGCTTCTGGCTCTTGTGGGTACTGGCCGGCGCAGTGGGGTTGGGCCTGGGCGGACCCGTAGGCGTGGCCGTGGGCTCGTCCTGGGACATAGTCGTGGCCGGGTACATGGGGGTGAACGTAGGCGGGATCGGGGTCGGGGTGCTGCAATGGCTGGTGCTGCGTCAGCAGGTCACCCGGGCGGGCTGGTGGGTGCCGGCCAGCATCGTGGCCGTTGCCGCCCTCGGTGTCATGGTCTTCGCCGTGGGCGTGATCGACGCGGATGTGGGCTGGGTCGTGGGAACGGTCCTATTCGGGACCGTGCTCGGTGTGCTGCAATGGCTGCTGCTGCGGCGGCAGCTCGCCCGGGCGGGCTGGTGGGTGCTGGCCAGCGGCGTGGGATGGGTTGTGGGCGGGTTTCTCTCAGGCGCGGTCCCCGTGGGCGCCGCGGGCGGGTTCCCGGGTTGGGCCGCGGTCGGGGCCGTGTACGGGGCGATGAGTGGGGCTGTGCTGGTATGGCTGCTGCGCCAGCGACTTGACAGCTCTGCCCAGCCTTCCGCGGTCCCCACCGTTCAAGAAGAGGAAGGCGAATAGACAATGGCGAAACTCAAAAGAGTCGGAGTGCTCTTCTTCGCAAAACTGCAAGCCATTGTGATGGCATGTGCAGGCTTGATCGCTGGGATACTGTATGCGTTTGGTGGATTCTTCTATGAGTTGCTCACGGGCACACTGAATTCAGGTACTGCACTTGCGTTTGGGGCACTCATAGGTATGCCAGTCACATTTGCAGTATTCGGGTTTATAGCCGGAGCTATTGGAGCGTTTCTCTACAATCTCGTCGCAAGGTGGTTTGGTGGAATAGAAATGGATCTTGAATGATCGGTGCAACAACACAATGCTCGCGCGCTCACAACCAACGCCGGACCCGAGCGCAGTACTGCTCCCATTCGTCGCCGAATCTCTCCGCCAGCATCCGCTCCTCGACCCGGACGAACCGCAAGTCCATCAGAACCGCGAATGCGGCCGTGGGCAGCAACGGCGAGACCGTCCCGAGCAGTAGGGCTACCCCTAGCAGCATCGACGTGATGCCGAGATACATCGGATTCCTACTGAAGGAGAACGGAAATGCCGTGATGAGGGCCGAGGAGTGCTCGAACGGCTTCACCGTAGTTTGGTGGCGGGCAAACTGCCGGTCTGCGGCGACATTCAACAAGATGCCAAGCGCGAGCGGAACGAGCCCGACGAGGTCTAGCGGAAACCGCCAGTAGCGGTGGATTGGCCACAGGAGGTGGAGCGCCGTGATGCCGACGAGCGCTAGCAGGAAGTAGGTCGGCGGGAGAGCCTTCTTCATTATGGTGCGTGGTGCGTGAGAGGATATGGCCTCAGCGGGGGTGGAAGGTGCCCTCCTCGAGCACGGGGTTGAGTTCGATTTCGGTCACGACGGTCATCGCCGTGGCGACGCCACTGGCCGTGGTTTCTTCGCGGAACGGAAAGACCACGCCGGCTACCATCCGGTGATCCGAATACACTGCCCCGAACGAGGTCGCCATGCCGCCCATGGCGAGCGAGCCGACACTCCGGACCACGTAATGCGTCGCAGGATCGACAAATACCTGGAGGGCGAGCCCCTCGCCGAGCGGCAGTTCCAGTCCCAGAAGGTTGGGTGCATCGGATGGCGCAGGGATCGGAACCGCGGAATCATGCATCCGATCGAGAATCCAGGGTAGCTCGGCGCGCGCCGCTTGAAGCTCCATTGCTGCGAGGAGCGGCCCGGTCACCTCGGTCGGCGTACCTTGGGACGTCGATCGCCACCCGCGGCTCTGATCGACCACCCGTGCCTCGAAGCGATCCTGATAGTCGATCCGCACAGCCAGCTGACCCGGCCGTTGGAAGACACGAAGGACGGGGGCAGGCGTTCGGCGCTGCCTGGGGTGCACGATCCCCCGCATCGTGTACGCACGAACGGTGTCGAGTGCCTCCGCGCCACCGTAGGCTTCGAGCACCTGTGTGATGAGTGCGGCAACCTCTTCCGATTCCTGGGCTCCAAGCTCGGTGCGCGTCCCGTCACTGACGACGGACAGCACGACGAGCCCACCCCACATCCACGAGCGCATGCTTCCTCCGGTTCAGGTTCATCCCCCCCCGATCCAGATGAATGATACTTGCGTACCGTCCTTTGCGGTTCCAGCACCCCGACCGTCCATGAGCAACTTCTGCGCCCGTGGAGAGGACCCAACGGAATGCATGCAGCTCAGCCTCCGGTTTGCGGAATCGCTTCCTGATCCGTTCTCCGCGTCTCACGTCACTCGCACAATCCCCAGGCCTCGAGGAGCGCGACGCTACGGTCGAGTTGCCGCTCGGCCCACTGCTCGCCGGTGAGGGATTCGGACCCATCGCTCGACATCAATCCTTCCTTCCGCCATTCGCGCACGTCACCAGCCCGCAGCTGTTCCACGACGGCAGAGACGATCGCCGCCCGCTCATACCCACCGTCCAGGTGTGAGATGATCACGCGGTCAGCCGGCGTGAGCCCGAGCCGGTGGTGGGTCGCGGCGGTGATCACGGCGCGCCGCTCGGCTTCCCATCGCGTGAGCCGCGTGGCCGTTGGGAGCCCGTTCGGCGTGCCGCGCCACGGCGGTTCCCGGAGCCGGAACTCGACCTGGCCGAGCGCGTGCAATGCGTGGAACTCGGCCCGGAGGTCACGTTCATCGTCGGCGCTTGGAGATTGAATGCCGGCATTTGCCAAGATCGCCTTGGCGTCATGCAGCATCCGTTCCCAGGGAAGGCCGCGCGGCCAGTGCGGTGTCACGGCTACCAGCGCGGCCTTCGGCAGCGGATCGCTCAGTTCGATGGCGACCTCCGGCTCGAAGTGTCCGGTGAACGACTCCTCAACATCCGGATCGAGCCGCACGCCATCCGATGGGGCCCGCAACCCCGACGCGACCGTCATGCGTTCGAGCGGAAGCCTGTCTGGGCCGAGCGACGACCGGCGGTCGGCGTGGCAGAAGAGCGAGGCACGATGCTGGCGGAACCACAGCACGTCGATCAGCGTCTCGATCTCGAGCCGCTCGCGCTCCAGTTCGGCGGCTGCCTCGCGCACGGCGGGCGGGACACGGTAGTCGCGTTCCGTGAACGCCGCTTCGGCCACATAGCGGAACCCGAACTGCGCGGCCAGCAACGCGAAGTCGCGAAACCAGAAGGCGCGATTGTGTTCGGCGAGGTACTCGTGGATCAGGTACCTCTCGTTGACTCGGTCCACGCGTCTCAGCTCGTCGCTTAGGAGTCGGGCGTACGGGTGGTCGTTGCCCTGGAGCCCGAGCCGGAGGACGTCGGCGCGACGACGGGCCTCACCGGCCATCTCTCGTAGCGACTGGTGTGCGGCGGTTCGCCGAAGGACCGTATCGCGCACCAACCCTCGGGCGAGCCATCCGGGATGGGTGTTGTAGCTGAGGTAGAGCAGCCCGTCGGGGGCAAGCTGGTTGCGACAGAGCGCGAAGATCTGATCGCGCACCTCGTCTGACACCCATGACATCATCCCGTGGGCCACAATGTAGTCGAAGGTCCCGAGCTCGTGACCGATCTCCGCAATGTCCGCGGCGTGGAGCGCGATATTCGCGACGCCGATGTGGGAACTCGACCGGCGCGCCTCCGCAATCTGTGCCGTCGACGCATCGACCCCCACGAAGCGGAAATCCGGGCGATGAAAGGCGAGGGCCAGGAGGTTGGCTCCGTCACCGCAGCCGATCTCGAGAAGCGCACCATCGCGTATCGGCGGGCAGGGGCCGCCGTGAAACAGCGACGCCGTGGCAAGCTGTTCGGGCGCCGTGCACGGGATCGGCTGGCAGTCGTAGGGGACCTCGTCGTACGCGGTCATAAACGGTAACTTATCAGGACGTACGGCGTTCGAACTGCGCCCGCGCAGTCGATGGACGCGAGCACCTGGACCGGTGATCGTAGCACGGAACAACCAGAAGGGACGTAGCGATCATGATGCCAGCAAAGTCGAAGGCCAGCAGCGGTCTCTCTATCTCCTTCCCCGACGTGTGTAAGACTCCCGCAATACCCATTCCGGTACCCATTCCCTACCCGAACATCGCCAAGTCGGCGAGCGAGGCTCAGAAGAAGAAGACGAAGGTAGGGACCAAGAACGTCATGATGAAGGGATCGGCGTTCTCCAAGAGCCGCGGCGACGCCCCCGGCACCATGAAGGGCATGGTCTCGGCCAGCGTTCAGGGCGAGGTCAACCAGCTCAAGGGAATGCTCAACCAGCTCAACAGCAAGTTGCAGGGGTTGAAGAGCAACGACCCCGACGAGTGGCAGGTGGTGGTTCAGGAATACGTGGTGGCTGCCTCCGCGCTCTACGTGACGATCAACGACAGCGAATAGGGCCGGGATCAGACTTCACGTTGGTTGCGGAGACGAGGATAGGCTCTCGGCGTGCGCAACACGTCGATTTCTCGGTGATCGCGGCGAGCGGCAAGCGCGCTATCGATCCTGCCTGCTGGTCGACTCGAAGAACTCGGCGATCAACTCACTCGTAGTCATTGTGTCCGTGGCGGAAGGTGCTCTGACAGCGACCCCGCGCATCACAGCGCCGCATCATCGGAAGCGCGCTAACAGTGCGTGTGGCTCCTACTCTTCCTTGCAGGAGGCTGGCGATACAACGTGGCACCGTTGGGATACACTACTTCCGCAGGAGGGGGGCGGAAGGTACCTGGGGGGCGGGGGCGATTACACTCTCGTTGCACCCGATTCCCTCGTGTTCCACTGTATGTATCGTCACCGGGACTACGGCCCCTTCTCGTCCGGCACGGTGCGCGGCGACCGCATCACGTGGGCGAAGGACGGGTTCACCTACGTATTCGAGCGGAAGGGTCCCCCGCCCGATCTGTGGTGACTACCGAAGGCCAATGCCGTCGAGTCTCCGCGAGGACTCGCCGATCAGCGGGCCCTTCGGCCCCGGTTTCCTGAAAACGTGCTGCGCGGATAAGGCAGGCTGCCCACACCGAAACGGGGGTGCCCGGGCGGGGTCGGGCCCCTCCAGCGAACGCCGCGTGACGGTCGGGGCTGTCTGACCACCACCACCTAGGGTTCTAACCGCCTGACAGTAGGGCACCTCAGTTAGTCCCGACACGATCGGGCTCACGAGCATCCAGATGGACTACGCGGCCAGTTTCACCGCCGTGCCGTATGCCAGGAGTTCGGAAGCCGTGCCCACGACGCCCGTCGTCATGTAACGCACGTTGATGATGGCGTCCGCCCCCTTCTCCTCGGCCCTGGCGACCATTCGATCAGTTGCGATTGCGCGGGCTTGCCCCATCATCTCGGTATACTCGGTCAGTTCTCCACCGACGATGAGCCGCATGAGGGCGGACAGGTCGTTCCCCAACCATATGGCGAAGACCGTGTGACCCTGGACCAGTCCCAGGATTTCACCCACCGCCCTATCCGGCACGGCATCCGAGTTCAACAGCAGAACCTGGGAATCGCCGCTGGTGAGGCGAGGCGCCTCCACCGGCATCCAGCCTCTCCGCTGTTCGAGCACCACCGTCAGCAAGACCAGGAGCAGGCCCCCAAGGACGCCAAAAACCGCCGCCCTCAACCAGACCGGGACCACGGGGTTGTCCTCGACCACGATGGCCCACGGAACGCCGACGAAGATGACGGTGAATAGCCCAAGCACGAATGACAACGAACCTACAAGCCGAAGAATCCTTATCATTGGTGACGCCTCCCCATTCCTCACTTCTCCGCACTCGGAGGAAGTTCGTTACCTGTGGGTTGATGGGTGAGATGCTACCGCCCGGCGCGGGGCCGGGCGGCGACGTGCGGGTGACGCGAGAGGACCGCTCGCTACTCCTCTCGCGTGCGAGCGTAGCCCTTCTGCGCAAAGACTCTCCACTCGCCATTCTCCCGTATCCAAACCCGTGTGTAGGTGCCTGTTCGTTCCCTGATGGCACCGGTCGTGTCGGTGGCGACCCTCACATTCGTTCCTTCGACAGCGGCAACGTCGGGTCCCATTACAAGGACACGCCTCTCACCCCGGTCGATGGTCACACTGCTCTGTGCGCCCCACCATGCCAAGACCCGAGTGCGCTGGGCATCGAGCGATTCGTCGCCGAACGGAGATGTGGACGACCAGTCAGACATGTAGCTCATGTACGCATCGATGTCTTCACGCGCCTGCCACGTTGCGTGGAAGTCGGAATCCACCTGCCTGACTGCTTCCTCAATCTCTGCCTTCTGGGCCTCGGTGAGTTCCATCGTGGCAGGCTGACACGCAGCGAACGCAAACAACATCAGCGGGAGAATCATGCGGCGCATGGCGTTCTCCTTTGGAGAGGAACAGGGACAACGTACAGACCGTCTCCCGTGAGAAACAGCAAAGGCGTTGTCGGAGATGACGGTGGGACGGGCTGGAAAGCCCCGAACGCCGCCTGACGCTCGGGGCTGGGGAGAATCGTGCACTAGCTGCTGGAGCTACAGTGCAGCCCCTTCTCCTCACCCTTCACGGCCACTATCCCTGGTGGGGAGTGATGGTCATTAGGACGATTTCGAGGAGGAGTCTGGCCGAATCCTGGCTGTTCCCGGCTTCGAGCGCCTCAAGGCTCTGCGTGACGAGGCGATCCACGTATCGCAGCGTCTTTTCCTGGAGTTCGGCGGGGGTGACAAACTCGTCGAGTTCCTTCGGCATCTCGTACTTCCTGCCGTCGGTCATCATCCGGTATGCGAAGGACAGGTATTGCCGGGCTTTGTCATCGAAGAGGGACAGGTCCTTGATGCGATCCCTAGCCACGGCGATTCGGTTTTGGATCTCCGCCTTGTACTGGTTGTCGGGAGTCACGGCCGCCGATAGATCCAGCAGCTCGAGAACAGAACCGACGATTGTCTCCATGGTGAGCGGAGGGTCCTGACGCCTCGTCAAGGTATTTGTGGTGCTGATGATCCGGCTTTTGACATCGTCCTGGACAAGCGGACTTGCTGAAACGTTCGGGACTGTCATCCCTGTGATGATCATCAGACAGAGGACGCTTGCGTTCATCGGACTACTCCCAGAGTGAGGACCGGCGGGGCCGATGAGGCCACCGACAGGATTAGCGTCCGGCTAATGTGACTGCGATAGGTGAGTTCGCAAGAGACGCAGCACCGCCACAACACGAGTAGTGCGGTCAGGTTTGATGTGATCACAACCAAAAGCCCCGAACGCCGCGTGACGCTCGGGGCTGACACGCTACCGCCCGGCTTGGGACCGGGCGATGTCGCCTCAGTCAATAGTCGCGTGGCTTCTATTCATTCAGGAATAGACCAACGAATCCCATATACGTGACCACCGAGCGATCTATCTCCTCCATCTTGTTGTTCAAAGTTGTTGAACACTTCATAGTTTTCACTGGAGTAATTGAGCCTCGGGACTTTAACACTTTTGACATTGGCGGGGACTGTTATCACGCCATAGGGTCTCCAATCGGAGCACGCCCTGCCCCAGTATATATGAACTTTCATCCCTTCTGGTAAGTTCCAATCTGGATGATCACCCTGAAATTCATCGTAAAGCTTGACGCTTCTTCCATCGTTTGGGTCCCCGTACCAACCCGAAATACCCTTTATGTTGATACATTCGTTCTGAGGAAACGCGCCTAATACGAATGAGCCCCAACTCCCAGTGAAGTTTGACTCATCATTAAAGGGCAACTTGTACCAAGTTTTTTCAACACCGTAGTTGTCCGCTGGACTCCACTTCGTTGTGTTCTCTGGGAACAGGGTGAAAATCGTGAACACCGTAAGAACACTCCCAAATAGGGCGGCTAGGGCAAATCTCCCCACCTTTATGATGGTCTCGCCAGGGCTGTCGGGCATTAGTCACCTCACCTAACTCGAAGGGAAATTGCGTCCGGCCGCTCCCGCACGGAGACTCCGCGCGAACCGGCCAACTCCTCCAAAGACGACGACGGCCTGGCGGTCTCGCGGTCGGGGGGCGTCCTGGAAGCGTTACAGCGGCACGTGGGGCCGTCGAGGGCCACCGACAGAAGTTCTTTGTTCCGCTAGAGTGGGTCTCGGTCAACACGATTGCAAGAGTCGCAGAAGCGCCACAATTGAAGTGAAATGGTCCTGTATGCCTCTCACGACTCGAGAGTTGTTGTGTCGCCGGTGACGATGCGTTGACACCCTCGCGGCACCGTCGCGCATCCCTCACCCCGGTGCAAAGGGAAGCCCCGAACGCCGCGTGACGCCCGGGGCCATTGTCCTGCCGCGAGAACTACACCAGTGGCTTCATTCGGTTATCGAGTCGGATTGCAGAGCACCACCATTTCGGTGGTCCGTCTGCATCCCTCCGAACGGTCAACGCCAACCTTTCACTCGCGATTCTGTTTGACGTGCTCTTGACACCTCTCCCGTATTACTACGTGCAGACTGCCAGCAGGAGCGGTCCCATGCACGCGTTTCCGCGAATCCGACGGTGGGTCTCAGTTGTCCTCTTGACGGTTCTTCTCCCGGCCTGTGGCAGCTGGCAAGTCGAGAAGCTCAGTCCGCAGGAGGTCATCGCGAAGCGGCAGCCAGAGGAAGTGCGCGTTGTTGTCGTCGAGGGCGTGAGCGGCAGGGGCCGCGAAACGCGGTACCGGCTCCTTTCCCCTTGGGCAACTGCGGACAGTATCGGAGGGACGCGCTGTGGGATGGGAGAGGAAGAGTGCATCCCCAACTATCGCACTTCGGTCGCCTCCCTTTCCCGACTGGAGGTCAACCGCTTCGATGTAGGTGAGACATTCTGGCTGGTTGCGATTCTTGGGGGCATCACGGCCCTTATTGCGAGCGCCGATTTCGATAATGTCATTCGGCTTCAGTGACGCCTGCTGATCGCGGCGTTGACAACGTCCTCTGCGTTTGGCGCTCACTGCCTGGAGAAGTCCGATCCACGGTGGCATCCACAGTCACCGGGTACGGGGCTAGGTAATGAGTTCTACCTAGAGAACAAGCCGTTGAAAGTCAACGGCTTGGAGAATAGCGGAGGAGGGACTCGACGCCGAACCAAGCGAGCCCGCGGCGCGGGCGACCCGAGGTGAGGCGAGACCGCGCACTGCCAAGTGTGCAGTCAACCCCCGACACGCGGATTATGATTATGCCGCTTCAGGCGGACTCATCGTGACTCATCGTGACAAATCGGGAAAGGACAAGGCGTTATCGGAACGCAGCAATGCAACGTTTTCCCACTGAGTCACACTGAATGACGATCAGTACGGCACACTGAAGGCACACTAACCGAACTGCTCGCGTGAGCTGGTAGCCAAAGGGGGAGGGGGGCAATTGCTGACCTCCCCGCATTCATGCAGGTTGCGGAATCACCCCCCTTGGGATCGGGTTGGCGGGCGCCCGGACCTCGGGAAGTCCCTTCTGCCGAGTGTATTCATTGTGCGGGTAGCAGGGTCATGTCGGTCAGCGGATGGCCCACGAGTGCTAACGCGTCCGCAGCACGCTAAACGAC
>JBDHAB010000072.1:0-11161 GCA_039588295.1 Gemmatimonadota bacterium | reverse complement strand
CGGCGATCCCGTGTGCCGAAACGACGTTTCTCCGAGCCCTCCTCCGATGCCGGGACCGCCGAACCGTTGAGGCGTGCGGTCGTTGACGTAGCCATAGGGAGACCACCGTAACCTTGGGGGCAGAGATGGCACGGGTTGTCCTACTCATCGCCGCGATTGTCGAGTTCGTCCTGCGTGGCTTGCCGGGGTTCTTCGGCAGCGAGCCAGTTGCCAACCTCTTCGGACTGGAGTACATCGAGGAAGCTCTGGTTTATATCCACCCGTTTGGGGCTGATGCTGACCTTTGGGGTGATGTTCTTCATCGCCTCCAGAGCCCCGGAGAAGTACAAGTTCGTTATCGACATGGGCATTCTGCGGTATGCGCTGGGCACACTGTCCTACGCCGTCACCTTCCTCATCGTGGGCGGCCTGGTCGCGTTCTGGTGGGTGCACCTGGTGATTGACGTCATCCTCTTGGTGCTGTTCATTCTGGCGCGTTCGAAGGCTGCGCCGGCAGTGGCTGCAGCAGAGTAGCTCCGAGTGCTGGCCCATAGTGCTGTGAGAGCCCCGAGCGTCACCAGGAGGGCAGTCATGAAGGGTGGGAAACTGACCCGACGTGCGATCCTGTTCGCCTCGATCGTCGCGATTGGTGTCTGCCCGTCGTCAGGCAGGACCCAGGCGTCCCCAACGTTCGCGTTCGACGGCCAGCTGCGGCTCCGTAGCGAGTGGGACGGGCGCGCTGTCGGCACCGGGGATGACGCGGCGACCCTCTCGCGAATCCGGGTGGGTGCGAGGGCAACGCTGGGTGACTGGCTTCGTGTCTACGTTCAGGTCCAGGACGCCCGGGCCTGGGGGACGGAGGCCAACACACTCACCGATGCCAGCGCCGACTTCTTCGACATGCATCAGGGCTTCGCCGAGCTGGGGACGGACGCCCTCAGGGTACGCCTCGGTCGGCAGGAGGTTGCACTCGGTGACCAACGGCTGATCGGTTCCGTGGGGTGGAGTAACACGGGCCGCGCCTTCGACGGAGGGCGGTTGCTTGGTGAGACGAGTGGTGTCGGATGGACCGTGTTCTGGATGAACGTCGCGGAGCGTGATTTGCTCCTCCCCGTGGGGCTGCAACCGCAGGGCAACCAGGGGGTGAGCGACGACGGGTGGCTCATCGGTGGGTTTGTGTCGGGTAAGATCGGGAGCGCCACCGCGGAGCTGACGGCAGTCGTCGACAAGGATGCCGTGACGGATGAGTCGTACACGGTGAATCTCCGCGCGCACGGGCGGACCGGCTCCATGATGTACGAAGCGGCCGGTGCCTACCAGTTCGGGCCGGATCGTAGCGCGTTCTTTGCCAGTGGAAAGGTGGGCGCTGCCGTAGGACGCGGCACGATCGCGGCACAGCTCGACTATCTCTCCGGTGATGACGACCTCACCGATAGCGACATCAAGGCGTTCAACACGCTCTATGCCACGAACCACAAGTTCTACGGCATCATGGACTACGTCCTCAACCCCCCGGGCCAGCTCGATCAGGCGGGACTCGTCGACGCTATCGTGCGTGGCTCGGTCACGCTGCCGGGCAACAAGTCGGCGCGCGTGGACCTGCACCGCTTCTGGATGGCAGTGGAGCGCTCCGGTGAGCAGGCCCTGGGGACCGAGTTGGACGTGATCGGGAACTGGAGCTTTCACACCTACGCGGGTCTTCAGCTGGGTGGGGGCGTGTTCCTGCCCGAGCCGCTGGCAACGCAGCTCCTCCCGGCTTTTGGCCTTGGTGATGACCCGACGTATTGGGGTTTCGTGCAACTGACGCTGTTTTGGCCGTGATCCAATCAGCACAGCCTGACACGAGGAACGTGTAGATGACGGACGAAGCGAACCAAGAGGGTGCACCCACGAGCGCCGACGGTGAAGACCGGCGAGGCTTCCTGAAGAACGCCTCTCGCGTCGCGATGGCGGCGGGCCTGGTGGGTGGGTACGGAGGTTTCGCCCTCGTTGCCGGGCGGTATCTGTACCCCGCGGAATTGGACGAAGTCATATGGCAGTTCGTGACTGAAGCCGACGGCGTAGCGGTCGGTGAGTCCATTCGCTACCTGGGTCCATCCGGCGAAACGATCAACATCACGCGCCGAGCGCGGAACGGAGACGCGGACGATTTCATCGCGCTATCGAGCACGTGCCCCCACCTCGGATGCCAGGTGCGATGGGAGGAGCAGAACAACCAGTTTTTCTGTCCCTGCCACAACGGCGTGTTCGACCCTTCCGGAAAGGCAATTGCGGGACCGCCAGGCGAGGCGGGGCAGTTTCTTCCGCGCCACCAAATCAAGGTCGAGGGAGGAAACCTTCACATCGCCGTGCCACCACCACTGTTGGCCAATGCAGGGGAGAGTGACGGCGTGATCGATCATGACGAGTGCATCAGTGGACCGGGGCACGATCCGTGTCTCGGCAGGCGTGTCCGCCGTGGTGCCGCCGATGCAAGCGCCTGACCGCGAGCGACACTTCCGCCAGAGCCGGCTGCGATGAGAGCAGTCAGTCGCTGGTTTGGGGATCGCCTGCCGATCTCGGGCCGGCAGTTCCGAGAACTCACGAATGAGCCGGTCCCCTATCATCTAAAACGGTGGTGGTTCGCGCTTGGCGGCACCCCGGCCTACTTGTTCATCGTCCAGATCTTCACCGGCATCTTGCTGGCGTTTTACTACGAGGCCTCCCCGGCGACGGCGTACCAGTCCGTCGAGACCATCACCCGCGACGTCTCGTTCGGCTGGTACATCCGGAGTGTGCATAAGTGGGCGGCCACCCTGATGATCGTGGCGGTCATCCTGCACCAGATTCGGGTGTTCTTCACCGGTGCCTACCGGAAGCCGCGCGAGATCAACTGGATCGTCGGCATGTGTCTGTTGTGTTGCACGCTCATGACGGGCTTCACGGGCTACAGCCTCGTGTACGAGCAGCTGAGCTTCTGGGGTGCCACAGTGGGCGCCAACATCACCGATATGGTGCCGGTCATCGGCGGGTTCCTGAAGAGGATGATGCTGGCTGGCGACAGCTACAACCAGTCCACGCTTTCGCGGTTCTTCGTGCTGCACGCCGCGATCCTGCCGGTGACGATTGTGGGGCTTATTGCGCTGCACATCACGATCATCCGACTGCAGGGCGTGACAGAGTTCCGTTTCAAGAACGAGGAGACCGGGATATCGAAGACGTTCAACTTCTTCCCGGACCACCTCTACACGGAGCTCATCATCGGACTGATCCTCATGATTCTGCTTTCGGTTCTGGCAACGGTGTTCCCGGCCATGTTGGGACCTGCCGCCGATCCACTGCAGACCCCTGAAGTGATCAAGCCGGAGTGGTTCTTCTACGTGGCGTTCCGCTGGCTCAAACTCTTCAGTGGAACGGCCGCGGTGCTGAGCATGGGCTTCATTGTGTTCATCATGTTCGCATGGCCGTTCATCGATGAGCGGATTCGTAGGCACACGAGGTTCCAGGAAGCCAGCGTGGTGGTGGGTGTCTTTGGTGCCCTGATGATCCTCGGCATGACGGTGTGGGAGGCGCTGGCTCGGCATTGATCGGGCACAGTGCCTTGTGTGAGCAAATGAGAACGAACAAGCGAGATCGCATGCATAGAGGCAATCGATGACTCTCGAGACAAAGCGCATTATCATCGCTGCACTCGGCGGCCTCTTCCTCCTGTCCCTGGTTCTCGTCCAGTGGATGGAGACGGCGCGGAAGGCAGAGGAGGCCGGTCTCCGGGCGCCGCACATCTCCATTCCATCCGAATCGCGGGAGTGCGTGGAGTGCCACGCCGAGGAGAACCCGGGCATTGTCGCGCACTGGGAAGGCAGTGCGCATGGCGAGAAGGGCGTGGGGTGCCTCGAGTGCCACCAGGCCGCACTCGATGAGGCCGACAGCTACCTGCACCACGGTGTGCAGATCGCGACGATCGTCACGCCTCTCGACTGCTCCCGCTGCCATGACCACGAGGCAATGGAGTTCGCTGCGAGCCACCACGCTGCAGCGGGCAACATCCTCGCATCGCTCGACAACTTTTTGGCCGAGACGGTCGAGGGAGCGCGTGTGGCGTTCAACCCGCACTCGCCGACGCCGGGCAAGGTGGTGGACATGGTGAACGGGTCTGCCAGTGCGTTCTCGGGTTGCCAGCAGTGTCACGGTTCCAAGGTCGCGCTGGAATCGACGGACGGTGGGACAATCACCGTTGATGACCTGCAGCCTGACGAGGATGGGCGGCCGACGAATCTAGATGCTGTGAGCAGGATCGTGCGGGACGAGAACGGTCGCCCGGCACTGTATGCTGGCACGTGGCCGAACACCGGGATTGGGCGACTCAACCTCGACGGCGCGCGCGGTTCCTGCACTGCGTGCCACAGCCGGCACGACTTCTCACCGCGGCGGGCCCGCCAACCGGAGAACTGCGGCAAGTGCCACCTGGGACCGGATCATCCGCAAAAGGAGATCTACGAGGAGTCGAAGCACGGGATCGCATACCGGGATCTCAAGGACGACCTGAGCCTGGATGCCGAGAGCTGGGTGCTGGGCGTCGATTACGCCGCCGCGCCCACGTGTGCTAGCTGCCACATGTCGGGCAACATCCGCAACGGTCGCCGGATCACGCACGATCCAGGAGAGCGCATTTCGTGGACGAACCGTCCCGTCGTGAGTTTGGTGATGGATACCGACGTGAACCACGACATCGTCACCGAGCAGGATCCAGAGACGCGGCGGTCCCTAATCCACGACATGGCCGAGCAGAAGCGCGACCGTATGAAAGAAGTGTGCTCACACTGCCATACCGACGACTACGTCAACTCGTTTTACCGGCAGTACGACGACTTGGTCCTCCTCTACAATGAGAAGTTCGCCAAGCCGGGGCTGGCAATCATGGGGGCGTTGCTCTCCAACGAGATGCGCACGCCCACGAACTTCGATGAGGAAATCGAGTGGACCTGGTTCTACCTGTGGCACCATGAGGGTCGGCGGGCGCGCCACGGCGCTGCGATGATGGCCCCTGATTACACCCATTGGCATGGGATGTATGAGGTGGCCGAGCGGTTCTACATGGAACTGATCCCGCAGGCCCGCGAAGCAATCCAGCACGCGCGTGACGAGGGCAGGCGCTCGGCTGCGCAGGCGGTGGAAACCGTCGTGAATGGGATCCTCGCTCGGCCCGAGCACGCGTGGTTTGAAGAAGGAGCCGAAGCGCAGGCCGAGCGAATCCGCCAGGAGATGGAGCGTCGCTATGGACGGTGACGGGAAGATCGGTAGAGCGGTCATGAGGCGAAGGAACTTTGTGAAGACACTTGGCGCATCAGCTGCCGGCGTCGCCGCCTTCTCGTGCTTCGACCGTGACGAGGCACAGCGTCTGCAAAGTAGTGCTGACCCGCTCACAGACCTCGACCTCACGTGGACGAAGGCTCCGTGCCGCTATTGCGGAACGGGGTGCGGTGTCGAGGTGGGTGTGAAGGACAACCGTGTCATGGCCGTACGCGGTGATCCCAAGAGCCCGGTGAGCCGCGGGCTCTTGTGTGTGAAAGGCTACCATCTACCGGGAATGCTCTACGGTGGGGACCGCCTGATGTATCCCATGCTCCGCGACGGGCGCGGATGGAGACGGATCTCCTGGGATGAGGCCCTCGACCTCATCGCCTCGAAATACCAGGAAGCGCTCGAGCAGCAAGGCCCGGAGTCAGTGGCGATCTACGGCTCCGGCCAGTGGACCGTGTTCGACGGATATGCCGCGTCAAAGTGGTTCCGCGGCGGTCTCAGGAGCAACAACGTCGAGCCCAACGCTCGACTGTGCATGGCATCGGCCGTGACGGGCTTCATGACGCAGTTTCAGAGCGACGAGCCCATGGGGTGTTACGAGGACTTCGAGGCCGGGGACGACTTCGTGCTATGGGGCAACAACATGGCGGAGATGCACCCGGTGCTGTTCTCCCGCATTCTCGCCAACAAGCGCGACAACCCGGGCGTGCGCCTCATCGACATCGCGACGCGTCGCACCCCGTCTACGGACTACGCGGACATGTATGTGGAGTTTGTGCCGGGAAGCGATCTGGCGCTGGCAAACGGCATTCTCCATCTGCTGCTGCGGAACGGGAAGGTCAATACCGCGTTTGTGCGGGAGAACGTCGTGTTCAAGCGCGGCATCGAAGATCTCTCGCGCATCGGATACGGCTGCTGGGGTGAGGATGGCCTCGCGACCGATCCGTCGGCGGGGCCTGCCGAGCGGTATGCCTTCCGGGACCAGGGACGTGACTCATCGCTCGCCGAGCTGGAGCGTTTCCTCGACGACTACACGCCGGAGCGGGTGAGCGAGATCTCGGGTGTCCCAGTGCAGCAACTGCACGCGTTGGCCGACATCTACGGGGATATGGGGCGGGGAACGGTGAGCCTGTGGTGCATGGGAGTGAATCAACACACCCGCGGCACCTGGATGAACAACCTCATTACGGACTTGCATCTGATCACTGGAAAGATCAGTCGTCCCGGCGCCAATCCGTTCAGCTTGACCGGTCAGCCTTCGGCGTGCGGCACGGTGCGGGAGGTTGGCACACTGGCGCACCGGCTCCCGGCGGACATGGTGGTGACCAATGCCGAGCACCGTGCAAAGGCCGAGGAGATCTGGGGTCTGTCCGAGGGCACGATCCCGTCACGGCCGGGCTACCACACGATGGACATGTTTCGCGCCTTCATGCGTGGCGATGTGAAGGTGATGTGGACGCAGACGACGAATCCGTGGGTCAGCATCCCGAACCTCAATCGGATTCAGCGCGAGCCTGGCGATGGACGCTTCCTCATCGTGAGCGACATCTACCCGACGCCGACGACCGAAGCGGCCGACCTCGTGTTGCCTTCAGCGGCATGGGTCGAGCGCGAGGGCGTGTTCGGAAACTCTGAGCGGCGCACCCAGCACTGGGAGAAGGCCGTCGATCCGCCTGGTGAAGCCACCGAGGACGCTTGGCAGATGGTCGAGGTCGCCAAGCGCATGGGCATGGGACATCTCTTTCCGTGGCCCGAGGACAACTGGCACGAGCCCATGTACGAGGAGTACCGGCAGTTCACGATTGGGCTCGGCAAGGATGTCGCAGCCTATCAGCAGCTCAAGGAGACGCGGGGCTTGTTGTGGCCGGTCGTGAATGGCGTGGAGACGCGGTACCGCTACAGCGCCGATCACGATCCGTACGTGCAGAAGGACCGCGGCGTCCATTTCTACAAGGCGAAGGGCTACGGAGAGCGGGCGGCGTTCTGGCTGAGACCGTGGCATCCGCCCTCCGAGTCGCCGGATAACGAGTACCCGTTCTGGCTCTGTACCGGGCGGGTGCTTGAGCATTGGCATACGGGTTCGATGACGCGGCGCGTCAAGCAACTGCACCAAGCGGTGACGGAAGGGTACGTGGAGGTGAACCGTGCCGACGCGCAACGGCTGAGCATCACGTCGGGCCAGATGGTCCGCGTGGTGAGCCGACGGGGCAGCCTCGAGCTGCCAGCTCTGGTGGACGGGCGCGGTAAGCCACCCCAAGGCTCCGTGTTCATTCCATTCTTCGACGAGGGGCGGTTGGCCAACGAGCTCACGCTCGACGCCATGGACAACATCAGCAAGCAACCGGACTTTAAGAAATGTGCGGTCCGCCTCGAACGCGTCTGACCGTCTCAGCGCTTGCTGCCACACTCGTGGCTGCTGCGTGTGGCGGAGACACGGTTCCCGTTCCCGGTAGGGAAGGTGCAGTCAAGTCCGGAGCCGCCGCGCGCGCCGAACGACGGGCGTATGATGGTGCCCCACCGACCATCCCACACGAGTCCTTTGGCGGGTCGTGCACCGCCTGTCACAACGCCCAAGGCCAGTCGGTGACGGGAGTGGGGTTTGCGCCTGCCTCCCCGCACGAGAACACGGCGAAGGCGGGAAGCACCACCCGGTGCCGCCAATGCCACGTGTTCACGACCGCGAGTGACGTGTTCGTTGCGAGCGGCTTCGTAGGCCTCGGGCAGGATCTGCGGGCCGGTAGCCGCGCGACGCCGGGCGCACCGCCCACGCTCCCGCACCGGGTGCTCATGCGCGAGAACTGCAACGCGTGTCATGATGGCCCCGGCGCGCGGGAGGAGATCCGCACGTCTCATCCGGAGCGTTGGCGCTGCCAGCAGTGTCACATTCCGATCACCTCGCCCGATGGTTTCGAGAGCGCGCTGGGCGAAGGGTTGGAGGGGCAGTGATATGACACAGAAGGCCGATGTCATCGATCTCGGACCCGAAGACGAAGCGAGGCGTCTCTGGCAGGGGGCGGTGGAGGCGCACGAGTCGTCACCTGACGACCTAGTGGCGCTCTGTGCATCGCTCGACCTTGGACTCCATGCCGCCGAGATCCTGGTGATTCACTTGCTGCAACCCGTCAAGGATCGCTTCCCCGCGACCATCCAAGTGCAACTGAGCATGCCGTCGCCGGACGTTGACCCGCACCGGGACGGCGTCAACGTTCCCAATGTCCTGCAGTTTGTCGACGCGATCGACTTACTGAGTGGTGAGGATTTGGAGTGCGTGAGCCCCGGGATGCACCGGGGGTGGGAGGATCGCAGGTTCTCGTGTCGCCGATCGCGAGCGACCGCTCAGGAGGCCGTCGGGATTACCCTCTCAGAAAAGGACCAGGAGCAGCAGCTGCTCCTCACGGCGTACAGGAACCGGCTCTTCCGGTGTCCGCCGCCGGTCCGTGTCGTACCGGCGCAGATTCACACGGCATTCGGGTCGCTGGTCAAACTCGTCGAGGGGTTGCTCAACGCAGCGGGTTGAGATTTTGGGGCGACGATGGTCTTTCCCCAGGAGACCGAGAACCGAAGACTGAAGACTGACCGCCCCGATACTCTTGTCATTTGCGCACCGGCTCTTCCTGGTCCTGATCGGCCTCGGCACGTTGCCTCTCGCGGTGCGCGCTGTACGCCAAGGAGGCCTCGACCAATCGATGGACAGTGATCACAGACGGTGACGGGAGTATAGACGGGAACGGCTCTTGGTGGTTTGAGGAGTCGGGAGGGTCGCTGGTGGTGGGAATGGAGGACATCCCCTCGAACCACGACACTCCCGGCATACCGATCGAGTACAGGGTCGTGGTCGTCTACTGAGACCGGGACACCGAGCGCCCGGCCCGGCACCGGGCGGTGTGCCTATGTCCTAGACACCGCCACAATCCCACACGCCTCGCAGGGCCACGCTTCCCACCGCTCATCGAGCCGCACCCGCGCCGAAGCAGAGTTGGAGCGCGTGGGCCAACCTGCCGCGAGGGTTCTCCGTTGCTACGGTGCCGGGGCGACGCGGGCGACGACGGCCCCGACGATCTGCCCCTCAACCCAACCGTTCTTCTTGTACTGTGGGAAGTACGGGTCGGGCTGCCCAGCCGGCTCACCGTGACACACGAGGCAGGTCTTCGCGGCTTTGATCGGTTCCGCGTAGTAGTACGCGTGCGGCGTCAACCTTTCCACACCGGTCTCTCCGTTCCGGAGTGCCTGGAGCAGATCGTTTGCGGCCGCATCACCTTGGTTGTGTGGGTTGCGCGGCGCATCGACGACCATCTTGACCCACGCCCGGCCGTTGGTGGCCTCCGGGACGACATTGTGGAAGACCTTATCAGCGACCGCAGCCGGTAGGAGGACGCTTCTGGCCATCCAGTCCCGGTGGTTCCCGTCCGCGGCGACGTAGTGCCCGGCGATCACAGCTCGTGTCCGCCTTTCGAGCTTGACCAGCAGTCGGGCAAGCTCGTGATCGCCGGTCTGACTCGCCGCAGTCGGCGCTTGCTCATCGAGCGCGCTCTTGGCCTCGACCATGGAAAGATCACGACCTACCGGGGTACTGAGCGCCAGCACCATCAAGAGTGATACCGGGAGTACCACTGCACGTTTCATTGGATTCTCCTTGGGTGATATGTCAGTTTGACCTTCCCCGCTGTCAGAGTTGCGAGCGACTCTCGCAGGATGGCCCCGCGCTGCAAAATGCGGAGCATCTTCCGGGCGATTGTCCGGTACTCAATCATGTCCGTCTTGGTAAAGGAGTTCATCAAGCTCCGACCCGTACCCTCGCGGGTAACCATAATGCGCTTCACGAGATCTGGGTGGAGGCTGCGCTCCATCCGCTCGACGTCTCCGGTCCACCAGTCCTCAATGTAATCGAGCACTGTCTCGCGAATTGCCTAGGTGTCGGCGTCTGTCTGAGCTGTGCCTGAAGATGGAAGCCAGAGGGACGCGAGAATGAGAATCAGCGGCAAGCGTTTCATGGTGTTTCCTCAGAAACATCGGCCTGTGTAGGATCTGCCCGGTGCCGCCCAACAGTCCTTGCCCAACCTGCGACCGCAGACTTGTCCCTGCAAGAAGAGGTAGTGCGAACCCACGACCCCCTGAACCCCATTTGCTCTGAGCGAGTTTTTCTGAGTTCGGCTGAGTTCGCCTGAGTGCGGTTACGTATTGCTCCGTAAGCAGTTACAGAGGCGCGTTCTTTGGCTGAGTTGCTCTGAGTTGAGCTCAGTTTGGCTGAGTTCGCACACTTTTCGCACACCACAGATTTGTGATATGGAGAAGAAAACCCTGAGCGCCGTGTGACGCTCGGGGCTTTCTGCTTTGTGACCACCATTGTGACCACGGCATCCGCAGTAGACATTCATATCGTGCCCGATGGACCGCATACATCTGTCGCCTTCTCCCGCGAAGAGGTTCGTGAGATCCGGGAGGCCCTCGGGACGGGCGCGAAGGCTCGGTGCCCGCAGTGCAGTAGTCCCCTTATCGTTCACGGCCCAGTTGCCAGGGGCGGAACGCGGAGACCGGTATGGCACGTCCGCTGTGATGGATGCCGCCGGGTCACGTTCATTACGGAAGTATCCGGGAGCCGCTGGACCAGAAGAAATGGGGAGTAGGCAAAGGGACCGGCAAGACTGACCGGCACCCCCTTTTCACCGCACGAGCTTGAGGCGCGGCTTGTCACCGGCACCCTTCAGCCGCTCGACGCGCAACCGAAAGCCCCGAACGCCGCGTGACCCTCGGGGCTCGGTGAGCTGCCGACTGCGCTCGTCAAACCCCGGGCGGCACCGAGCGTACACTCGCCGCCTCCAGCAGGAGACCGAGTGTCAGCGTTCCGGGCGTCTCACGTAGGCGAAGAGCATTCCCTCGTTGTTGAGGATGAGGGTATCGCCCT
>JBDHAB010000071.1:0-11970 GCA_039588295.1 Gemmatimonadota bacterium | reverse complement strand
CGATCCCGTCCACCAGGCGGTGCGGCTGACTGCCTGGCCGTCGTTCTGGTGCATGTTCACCACCCTGAGCGGCTTCCTGAGCCTGCTTGTCGCGTCGGCGAGACCACTCCGGGAGCTGGGAATGGCGGGGGCCATCGGCACGGTCATGGCCGCGGCAATCGCGTACGGTGTGTATCCAGCGTTCTTGCGCGCGATTCCGCCAGTCGCGGGCGGCGCCAAGTCCTCGCATTGGGAACGCCGCATCGGGGCGAGACTGCCGGTTCGCAACGCGACGCGGTGGCTGGTAGGCATGTCTGCGATTGTCGCGCTCATCGCGCTTGGCGTGCGGCGACTGAGCACGGACCCCGGTCTTCTATCGTATTTCTCACCGAGCAGCGATCTGCGCGGGGGACTCGAGGCGATCGACCGCGATGGTGGGAGCAGCTCGCTCAATGTCGTGGTGCGGGATCCCGAGGGCGAGCGCATCGACACCGACGGTGTCGACGCAAAGATGTCGATGTTGCAGGAGGCCCTCGAGGCGGACTCGTCGGTGGGGGTCGTGCTCTCGCCGGTAGTACTGCTTGGGGATGCCAGACGGGCACCGCTGGCCCAGTTCCTGAGCCGCAGTCGTCTCCTGGACATTCTGGAAAGCCCACGACTCAACCGCATCGCGTTGAGCTTCGTCACGCCGGAGCGCGACCAGGCGCTGTTCTACGCTCGGATGCGGGAATCTGGGCGCGCTGAGCCTCGGAAAGATGTGATCGCGAGAGTCGAGGGTTACGTGCAGCAGAGCGGGCTCGACGTCGTGATGGTCGGCGGACAGTACGACCTCCAGGGACAGTTGGGACGCCTCATTGCGGCGAGCCTGCGGCTCGGAATGGGTGGACTGCTGGTGCTATTTGTCGGCGTCGCGTTTGTCGTGTCCCGCTCCAGGCGTGTCGCCGTTGCGATGGTCGTGAGCCTGACCGCAATCCCGCTCATGATCCTCGGCACACTGGGTCATCTCGGGACGGCGCTCGATATCATCGCGTCGCCGGCCGCGAACGTCTCGCTCGCGATGGGGGTCGACTCCATGATCCATCTCGCGGTCCGTGCACGCCGGCTCGCTGGGACGGAACAAGGTCGGTGGGAGGCATGGCTCCAGGCGCGGGCGCAGCTGTGGAGGCCCATCGTAGGAGCGACGCTGATCATCTGTGCCGGCTTTGGGATCTTCAGCCTGTCCGCGTTCCCGCCGACCCAGCACTTCGGTCTCGCAGTGGTGCTCGGTACGATTACCGCCGCCACGCTGGCGCTGATTGCTCTGCCGTTCGCTGCGGCGGCCGTCGTTGGCCGAGAGCAGGGTGATGTGTCAGCAGCATGATCCACACCCCGACGTCGTGCAAGGCGCGACGCTCGTGGGTGTCCCCTCGGCTAGTGGACCACAATGTCCTTGCGCGCTTCGGGGTCCCAGATCGGCCTGTCGACCGCGTTCGCCACCTCGAGGCCGACGAGAAAGGCAAGCTGGACGATTCGGGCGGCCTGCTCTGCATCTGCCCGCTCGGGATTATCGGCCGCGGTATGCAGGTCGTCATGCTCGCCGCTGAAGAAGAAGAGCGCCGGTACCCCTCGCTGCGCGAATGGGTAGTGGTCCGAGCCCCCGTACCTTCCCGCATGCTCCGTAGGCATGAGGTGCAGCTCGGGGTGCTCGTGGATCAACGAGTCGATCAGCGCGCCCAACGATGTGTAGTCCTTCCCCAGAAATCCGACCGTGTCCCGCGGGTTGCGTGCGATCATATCGAGATTGATCACCGCGGTTGTCCGGTCGAGAGGAACGACCGGATGATCGACGTAAAAGCGAGAGCCGCAGAGCCCGCGTTCCTCGGCGGTCATGGCTGCGAAGATCAGCGTGCGGGCTGGGCGCGACGGCAGTGCCGCGTACGCCTCGGCCAACTCGATGACGCCCACAGTTCCGGACGCGTTGTCGTCCGCACCGTTGCAGACGGAGTCGGCTGACACCACTTCGGACGGTCGGCACCGCCCGGGGATCACGCCGACGTGGTCCATGTGGGACGTGAAGACAATCGCCTCTTCCCGCAAATTGGGGTCGCTACCTTCCAGCACGCCGACCACGTTGGCGACGGTCGGCTCCTGCACCACGGTGTAGTGTGGCGTCACCGAAATGGCGAATCCGTTGAGCGGCCGAACGCCCTGTCCGGTGGGTTTCGTGAGTGTCGTGGGGTCCTCGCCCACAGCCCGCAGCAGATCCGATGCCGCACCGAGCTGAAGCCCGAACACCGAGAGACGGCGGTCCCCGTCACGAGCGGCAACGCCGACCACCTCCCACCGGTCCGGGAACGAGCCGCGGACGAGCTGGGTCCACCGTTCGGCGGGGAGCTCGATCGCCACGATGTGGGCTACGGCACCCTCGGCGTTCGCTCGAATATGCACCGGATTCAGGAGTGAACCGCGAAGCTGATCGGGAGCGATGACGTGCAGGATTGCGGCGCCCTGGACGGAGACGTCACCGAACGGCCGCAGGGTGTCCGCCGGAATACCGGCCAGCAGGACCAGCGGCACGGCGTCGAGTTCGACCGGCAGGCCGCCAACGGCGTGGGTGATCTCGCTGCCCAACGTCCAGGTGACCGAAAACTCCCGTCCCGAAACGGATACGGTGGTCAGTGAGTCGAGCTGCGTGTGACGCAGCTGGAACCGCTGCAAGTAGCTGCCCGCGTCGCCTTCGGGGCGAAGGCCCGCAGCGCGAAAGTGCGCGGCAACCCATTCTGTCGCGCGCTCGAGCTCGAGACTCGGTGTCTCGCGTCCACGGGTCGAGTCGTGCGCCAGTGCACCAAGCTTGGCGCGGAAGTCGGCCTCGCTGATCGTCTCGACGGCGCGGCGGAGCGCGGAATCCGCCGCCGTCTGCAGCGCGCGGGTATCGTTGGCCTGAGCAAACACTGGAATCGCTATCCCCGTGACGCCGCTGAGGAGCACGAGAACCCTGATGGAGCGGATCATTGAAAACTCCTTCAACGAAGGTGACACCGGACGGCTGAGTGCCCGAACCCGGAATGCATCAAATCGGTAACCGGGCGCGCTTACGACTGTCAGTACGGGAGCGGAGCACCGCAGTTTCGTGTCGCCCTCGTGTGCGTCAGGCGGTGGTAGGCTGCGCACGCTGGAACATCAAAGGCGACGAGATTATTCTGTTTTAGGTATCCTGCTGACTCACTCTCGAGGACATGCCGTGTCGATCCGACCGATCAAGCGGGTGATTGAAGCGAAGCCAGCCATCGAAGGCGCCGGCGTGCGGTTGCGGCGGGCGTTCGGCTTCGGCTCCACCGAGGAGTTCGATCCGTTTCTCTTGCTCGACGACTTCCGCAATGAGATCCCCGAAGACTATCGCGCCGGGTTTCCTTGGCATCCCCATCGGGGCATCGAGACGATCACCTATGTGCTCACGGGGACGGTGAGCCACGGTGACAGCTTGGGGAATCAGGGCACGCTCGGGGCAGGGGACGTGCAGTGGATGACCGCCGGTAGCGGGATCGTGCATCAGGAGATGCCGGCGGGCGACGAGCGGGGGAGCATGCACGGATTCCAGTTGTGGGCGAACCTGCCCTCGTTGCTCAAGATGACCGCGCCGCGCTATCAAGATGTCACCTCGCAGAGCATCCCGGAGGTGACCGACGATGACGGCACCCGGGTCCGGATCATCTGTGGCAGCTTCTGGGGAAAGACGGGCCCGGTGGATGGCATCGCGGCCGATCCGCGCTACCTCGACGTGTGGGTGCCGCCAAATCGGCGCAAGACCCTCCCGGTGGAGACGACGCGGCACGCGTTCGCCTATGTGTTCGAGGGTGCGGGCACGTTTCGCGACGCGTCACGGCCTCGTGATGTCCGAACGGAACGGGCGGGGGAGGCCGGTGCCGACACCGTCGGCGAGATCGGCAACCGGTCGCTCATTCTGTTCGATCGTGGGGATGAGGTGACGGTGCAGGCGGGAGACGTTGGAATCCGCTTTCTGTTGGTCTCGGGCAAGCCTATCGAAGAGCCCGTCGCGTGGCATGGCCCGATTGTGATGAACACCGAAGACGAGCTACGCCACGCCTATGCCGAGCTGCGCGACGGGACGTTCATCAAGCACCCCTGAACCGCGGGGTAGACCTACCGGTCCTTCATTTGGTCGGACGCCCGGAGGTACCGCTCGGCAAGCTGCTCGAGGCGGTCCTTGCCCTGCTCGCGTGCCTCGGTGAGGATCCGCTCGACGTGCGGTCGGAGCGTGGGGTCACCCCACGCGTACCCCGTGGCGAGCTCCGCGCTGTACGAGTCACCGACGTGTGCGCCCTCGATGAGCGCCCACGCTGCCGCTTGGTCGTACCCCGGGTCGTCACGGGGTGGCAGCGAGTAGCGGGGCTCTGGGCCCGGGGCGTCTTCGTTGACGAATGCGCGGGACATGCTGGGGCAATCGCTAGGCGGGATACTCGGCCATCCCGAATCCGGGGTCCTCGCCACTGACCGTGGGGGCGGCGTACAAGCTCACGTCCGCTCTCTCCGTTCAATACGATCTCGAGCGATTGACCCTCGATCCCGACCCGGAGAACGAGAGCACGTGGATCCATGTCGTGCGTGCCGACCAGTTCTTCACCAAGGACCTCTTCCTGCGGTTGTTCTTCCAGACCAACTCTGTCATTGACCGGGAAGACATCCAGGCCGTCTTCGTCTATCGATATCGCCCGCCGTTCGGGACGCTTCAGCTCGTGTTTCAGCGTGGCACGGCCGAGTTTGGGGAGCGCTCCGAGCAGGGAAATACACTCTTTCTCAAGGCAACCACAGTGTTCTGATCCCGGGGTCTGCCGGCGCACCTCATCCCACGCGCCTAGCCCTGGATGTCGAGATTCGTGAGACCAGCCTGCCTCGCGTACTCGACGACCTCGGAGTACTCCCTGCGCTTCAGACGCCGGGAGATGGCGGGATACTCTGAGGCTTTGTACATGGGCCGATACTGCGCCATGATGTTGACGTACGTGTCCTTCGGCAGGCTCTGGGCGATCCAGTCGATCACTTCCTTAGCCCCGCTGACCCCGTTTGGCATCACGAGGTGGCGGATCATCAAGCCCCGGTACATCAGTCCGTCCGCTGCCGGTTTCGCGACACCCACCTGGCGGTGCATCTCCAGTAGACCGGCCTTGGTGATCTTGGGGTAGGTGTCTGCTCCCGACGAGTACTTCGACGCCATCGCGCTCTCAGCGTACTTGAAGTCGGGAAGGTAGATGTCCACAACACCGTCCAGGCGCCGCAGGATCTCCAGACGCTCCCAGCCGTTGGTGTTGTAGACCAGCGGCAGCCGCAGCCCTCGGGCGGCGGCGAGATCAAGTGCCAGCACGATGTGCGGCGAGTAATGGGTCGGTGTGACGACGTTGACGTTGGAGCAGCCGATTTCCTGCAGGTGCAGCATCATCTCGGCCAGGTCATCGACGCCGCGGGGCGCACCCTCACCCCCTTGGCTGATCTCCCAGTTGATGCAGAAAACACAGCGCAGATTGCAGTTGCTGAAGAACACCGTGCCGGACCCTCCGCGCCCGACCAGCGGCCGCTCCTCTCCGAAATGCGGGTGGTAGGAAGCAATCACCAGCTGGGAGGTTCCCTGACAGAAGCCTGGCCGTCCGTCGAGTCGCGCCGCACCGCATTCCCTGGGGCAGAGCGTGCAGCTCTGCATGAGCTGCCACAGTGCTTCTCCCCGCTGCTTGAGTTCCCCGGTCCTGTGGAGAGTGAGGTATCCGGGCTCGAAGTCGGGGTCGATCTGGGACCGGACACGCAGTCGTTGCCGGCATCGCGCGATGAGGCCGGGAAGCGTCGGACCCAAGCTTACCACCGCTAACGAGGTCGATCCGACGAACTGTCTTCTCGATTGGTCCTGCATGAACGACCCTCCTGTCACGAACCGCCAGGACAAATGCCGCGAGCACCGGCAGCCGGCATGCTCGATCGACGAGACGCGTTGCCGTCAGTGGTCTGGCGGTCTCGTCTGTCGGTGGGGCGTCTTGGAGCAGGCGCTCGCGCTGACGAGGCGGGCCGTCGAGGCCAGGGACGGTACGATTTCGATGACGCTAAGATGGTGACGCTCGGAGCTGGCGCAAGCAGATTGTGTAACCGTTTTGTCCGGTTTGGAGTACGCGACGCGCGGCCTCGCCCGACACAGCTTGAACGCGTGAGGCTAGCGAGTCTACCGGGCAGCTTCGCTCTCGACTCCATCGGCCGTGCACGAGCATGAAACATGTGGGCGGGGTGAGGGTAAGGGGACGCGCGTGCGAGACGGGGCAACAGAGGATCACGGGGCCGCGACCGATTGCCCGGCGTGACCCCTCACAGGTATTCTCAATGGCCATGAGTGCTGCACGACCGAGACCCGATGACTGACGACCTCGAGCGTTTCCGCGCCGCCTTGGCCGACCGCTACGACATCGAGCGGGAGCTTGGCCGCGGTGGGATGGCCATCGTGTACTTGGCGCACGACCGCAAGCACGACCGGCAGGTCGCCATCAAGGCCATCGGTCGGGAGTACGCGGAGCACCTGGGCAGCGAGCGGTTCCTGCGGGAGATCAAGACTGCCGCGAAGCTGAACCATCCCAATATCCTCCCGTTATACGACTCGGGCGAAGCGGCGGGCCAACTCTACTACGTCATGCCGTACGTCGAGGGTGGGTCCCTCCGCGACCGGTTGCAGCGTGAAGGGCCGCTGCCGCTCGAGGACGCGCTCGACGTCGCGCGGGAGGTCGCCCAGGCGCTTACCCACGCGCACGAGCACGGGTTCGTGCACCGCGACATCAAGCCGGAGAACATCCTGTTCCTGTCGGGCAGGCCCGTCGTGGCCGATTTCGGGATTGCACGCGCGGCCGAGTCGGCCGACCGGCAGCTCACGCAGACGGGCATGGCGGTGGGAACGCCGGCCTACATGAGCCCCGAACAGGCACTCGCCGACCGTGTCGACGGCCGAAGCGACATCTACTCGCTGGGCTGCGTGCTCTACGAGATGGTGACCGGCAACCCGCCGTACTCCGGCGGGTCGGCCCGTGAGATCATTGCCCGCCATACTACCGATGCCGTGCCCTCGTTGCGCGCGATCCGACCAGCCGTGCCGGAGAACGTCGATGCCACCGTGGCCAAGGCGCTTGCGAAGGAACCGGCGGACCGCTTCCGTACGGCGCAAGAACTCGCCGAAGCGCTCACTGGGCGTATCGCGGTCATCCGAGCGAGGTCCCAGGGCGGCGTGGTCCCGAGGCTGCTCCGTCCGCGCGTGCTCGGCATTATGACCGCGTACGTGGTGGCGGCGATCCTGGCGTGGCTCGGCGTGAGTGTCGTCGCTGACCGGCTCGCGCTGTCGCCGCACTTGCCCCGGTTCGTGCTCGCCTTCTTAGCGTTTCTGCTCCCTGCGGTTGCCGTTGTCGCGTACACGATGGGGAATGGCGGCACCCGATGGCGTGCGGCACAAACGGCTGGCGTGTCTGCCAACGTCGTAGCGGCAGCCCTGGCGCTGGTCCTGCTCTTCGGCGGCAAAGATCTCGGTGCCGCCACGGTGGCCGTGACCCTGACCGACGAGGACGGCAACGTCGTCGAGCGGGTCATTCCCAAGGCCGAGTTTCGCAAGCGCATCACCGTCTTCTATTTCGACGCCGATGAATCCGATGCGAGGGCCCACTGGTTGGGGTATGGGATCCCTGCTGCGCTGACGATTGATCTCCATCAGAATCTGTTCATCGATCAGCGGGGTCCGGGCCAGTACCGTGATCCGCTTAGGGAAGCCGGCTTCCGCGCTCTGACCGGCGTGCCACTCGCGCTCAAGCGACAGCTTGCGGCAGAGCAGTTCCGCGACCAGTTCGTCTCGGGACAGGTGACAACCGAAGGCGACGAGATCATCGTCACCATGTCGCTCTACGAGACCGGCAATGGTGACCTCATCAGCGACACCACCGTCCGCGGAACGGATCCGCTCGAGCTAGTCGATGAGTTGTCAAAGGTCGTCGCCGGTTCCGCTCAAGTCCCGGAGGGCTACCGCGAACGGATCCGTGACCTGCCTGCCGCCGAGCTGCTCACCAGTTCGCAGGCCGCGTTCGAGCGTTACGGGCGCATGCAAGAAGCCATCGTGGTCCGGGACGACTGGGAGACGGCAGCACAGTTGCTCGAGGAGGCGGTCGCTGAAGACGAGACCTTCGCGGCGGCCCAGCTTCAGCTCTTTGTGGTGTATCTGTTGCTGAACCGCGGCGAGGAGAGTCGCGCGCCACTCCAGGCCGCCGTGGATCACGCATACCGCCTGCCGGAACGGTTGCAGAACCAGGTCAGGGCCGAGTGGTATACCCTCCGGCAGGAGGCCGACAAGGCGTATGCGCTGCTGAAGATGAACGCCGAGCTGTATCCGGAAGATGTCACGGCACTGACGGCGGTGGCCCAGACCCAGGCCTATCGCAATCTCCGCAGGGAGGCGATCGAGACCTACGAGCGCATTCTCGAGCTCGATCCGCAGCAACAAGACTTCCTACGGGAGATCGGTGACCTGCATCAGTCGCTTGGCGAGTACGACGAAGCGCTCGACGCGTATGGCCGCTACGCGCGCCTCAACCCAGACGACGAGCGTTCGTTCACGCAGATCGCGGATCTGCACGTCACGCTGGGGAGGCACGACGAGGCTCGAACCGCGTTCGAGCGTGCGCTGCTCATCGATCCGGGCGACGTGACGACGGCGGTCAAACTCGCACGCCTGGAGCTGGTCACCGGCAGCTTCGACGCCTCCCTGCCACAGTATGAAAACGCGCTGGGCACCGCACGAACCGCGAGCGACAGCGCGACCGCGTTGGGGGGGCTTGCGTCCTACTACCTGTTTCGCGGACGCGCGCGTGAGGCGCTTCAGTATCGCGAGCGTGAGGTCGCGGCCGAGGTGACATCTCTGCCCCCGCTCCAGGTGGCAGTGAACCGGCTGCAGGACCTCGACGACTACGTCTACGCCGGCGATACCGCCCGCGCATTGGCGATCTTCGACTCCATCAGTGGGGCGCTACAACCGCCGTTTGACGGGTTGTCTGCGCTGGGCCGGCTCCGATTGTCAGTCGCGCTCGAGGATCCGGGCCGGATCGACAGTGCCGTTGTCGCTACGGAGCGACTCATCGAGCAGTTCTCGTGGGCGTTCCTCCAGCCGCTCGTCGCCTATGCGCGTGGCCGTGCGCACTATCTCCGGGGTGACTACCAGGGGGCCGTTGCGAGTTGGGAGGAGCAACGCCGCCTGAACCCGAGCGACTGGTCCATTGCGCGCCAACTCGGGGAAGCGTATCGCGGGCTCGGCAACCTGGAACAGGCCGAGGCGTTGATTCTCGAGGCGCAGCGGATCAGCCCCGCTGCCCCACGTACGCACTACGAGCTCGCGCTGGTCTATGCGGACATGGGCCGTAACAGTGACGCGGTGGTAAGCCTCCGAAGGGCGCTCGACATTTGGAGCGATGCAGATTCCAGCTACATCTGGGCGCTCCGCGCCCTCGCGAAGTTGGCCGAGCTGCACGGCGGGTCGTAAGGAAGTTCCGTTAGCAGGAAGGTTCGTGGCAAATGTAGTAGGTGGGCTGCCACCTACTCAGATTGGCATAAAAGCGCCCGGCTTCCTGCCGGGCGCTTTCGTCGTCTGAACTGATCCCACGACCGAGTCAGCCACGAACACCCTGATGCATGGAGTGTCGTCCCACCGCCCGATGGCCGCGCCGACCACACCCGGTCGCGTCACCGAGCGAATCGGCGTGGGCCGCTACGGCTTGTTCACCGTGACCGACGTGCCGTTGCTGCTTCCGTCCGCGTCGTGGTTCTGCCCGGCCACATAAGTCTGGCCCGCCAGGGCAGCCGTCGTCACCGTGAAAGTGATCGAGCCGACTTTCTTCCTGAGACCCGCGAACGTGACGATGCAGGTCCCGCCGCTCGTCGTGCAATACTGGGTCACGACAGCGCTTTCGCTCCACGTCCCAGCCACGTACGCGCCGTCTACTGGAGTGTGGTTTCCGTCGTGCACGGTGATCTCGACCGTTCCCGACCATGTCCTGCCGTCGTTGGAGGCAAGGCCGTCCAGATCGCCCACATGGATCTCGGCCGGTGGGCTGGGGTCGGTGACCGTGACGGTGGTCGAACCCTGATCGTTCGACGCGTCATCGTCCGCAAGATCGTGGTGCGCGGTCAGCGTGTGCGTGCCGATGGAGCTCTGGGCCGTGTTCCAGTCGATGGTCACGGTGGTCGTCGCGCCCACGGCGAGCCCGGCCACACTCTTGCTCCCGACGGTCACGCCGTCCGTGTCATCCATCACGGTCACGCTGAACGTGGTGCCGACGTCCTGATCGCCGACGTTCGCAACGGTCACGTTGACGCCGGCGATGTTGCCCTGCACCAGCTGCGGTACCGCGGCGACATTGGTGATGGCCAGATCGGTCACGGGCGGCGGGCCGCCCGGATCGTTGACCGTGACGATGGTCGAGCTTTGATCGTTGGACGTGTCCTCATCCGCGAGGTCGTGCTGCGCGGTCAGTGTGTGCGTGCCGATCGAGCTCTGCGCCGTGTTCCAATCGATGGTCACCGTCGTCGTGGCTCCGGCAGCCAAACCGGCCACGCTCTGCGAGCCGACGGTCACGCCGTCGGTGTCGTCCACGAGCGTCACGGTGAACGTGGCGCCGACATCCTGATTGCCCACATTCTCGACGGTCACGTTCACGGGCGCGATGTCGCCCTGCACGGGCGACGCCGGGGTGCTGACACTGGTAACGGCGACGTCCGTGACCGGCGAGCCCCCGCCAGGATCGTTCACCCGGACGGTCGTCGAGCCCTCATCGTTCGACGCATCGGCGTCGGGGTGATCGTGCCGCCCGGTCAGCGTGTGCAGGCCGAGCGAGCTTTGGGCCGTGTTCCAGTCGATGGTCACGGTGGTCGTGGCGCCCACGGCGAGCCCGGCCACGCTCTTGCTCCCGACGGTCACGCCGTCGGTGGCGTCCACGACGGTCACGGTGAACGTGGCGCCGACATCCTGATTGCCCACGTTCTCGACGGTCACGTTGACGCCGGCGATGTTGCCCTGCACCAACTCCGGCACGGCGGCGACGCTGGTGACGGCCAGATCGGTCACGGGCGGCGGGCCGCCCGGGTCGTTGACCGTGACGATCGTTGAGCTCTGATCGTTGGACGCGTCCTCGTCCGCGAGGTCGTGCTGCGCGGTCAGTGTGTGCGTGCCGATCGAGCTCTGGGCGGTATTCCAATCGATCGTCACGGTCGTTGTGGCGCCGGCCACCAAGCCGGCCACGCTCTGCGAGCCGACGGTCACGCCGTCGGTGTCGTCCACGAGCGTCACGGTGAACGTGGCACCGACATCCTCAGTGCCGACGTTCTCGACGGTCACGTTGACGGGCGCGATGTCACCCTGCACCGGCGACGCCGGGGTGCTGACACTGGTGACGGCGACGTCGGTGACCGGTGAGTTCCCGCTGGAGTCGTTCACCCGAACGGTCGTCGAGCCTTGATCGTTCGACGGGTCTTCGTCCGCGAAGTCGTGGTGGGCGGTCAGCGTGTGCAGGCCGAGTGAGCTCGTGGCCGTGTTCCAGTCGATGGTCACGGTCGTGGTCGCGCCTGCGGCGAGACCAGCCACGCTCTTGCTCCCGACGGTCACGCCGTCCGTGTCGTCGTCCAGAATCACGTTGAAGCTCGTGCCGACGTCTTGATCGCCCAGGTTGCTCACGGTCACGTTGACGCCGGCGATGTTGCCCTGCACCAACTCCGGTACCGCGGCGACGTTGATCACGGCGAGATCGGTCACGGGGCCGGGACCACCCGGATCGGTGACCGTGACGGTCGTCGAGCCCTGGTCGTTCGACGCGTCATCGTCCGCAAGATCGTGGTGCGCGGTCAGCGTGTGCGTGCCAATCGAACTTTGCGCCGTGTTCCAGTCGATGGTCACGGTCGTGGTGGCGCCCACGGCGAGCCCAGCCACGCTCTTTCTCCCGACGGTCA
>JBDHAB010000070.1:0-12096 GCA_039588295.1 Gemmatimonadota bacterium | reverse complement strand
CCGTCAGCTTGAACTCGCGGCTGTACGCCCGGACTTTCCGCGGGCCTGCGCGTGCCATCGACACCTCCCCCCGGTTAGGTGAAAGTGTCTACCAAAGTGAGGGAGGTTCCCTCGGCAGGTCCATGCGCGTGTTAGCTAGCCCTTAAGTTTCCCTTCGACCCCTGCAACCAGAGCCTTGGCTATCTCAAGAAGGCGCGTGGACCAGCCCTCCATGTCGTCGCGCCTGCGGCTGTTGCGGCTGCGCCGCGCGGAAGTCTTGGCAAGATTCACGTCAAGTTCGTGAATGATCTTGTTTCTGACGCCGAAGATAGTCTGCAGCTTCTTGGGATCGATGCCCATCTGCTTCGGATCCAGGCCCAGAGCCTTCGTCGCCTTCATGAGCTGCTGAGCTGACTGCAGGCTCGTTCCAGTCAACTCCGTGACGTACTCATCGATCAGGCGTTCCTGAGGAGATGAGGCGACAAGTACTTTCGAGAGGAATTTGTGGCCAGCCGCGGTGTCAGGCTCGTCGACGTCGCCGCGGAGCTGGCGTTGAACGAAGATCTCTAGCTCGGCCTGGACGTCAGGGTCGGCAGCCGCGAGCGAACGGATCGATCCGCGTATGAGCTCCTTAAGAGTGGAGTCTAGACCTGCGGCGGCAAAGACGAGTGTAGCTCTGAGGAGGTCCTGCTCCTCATCTGTCAGTGCCCCCCGAGTTGCTTTGCGAGTCTGACGTACTGTATCCAACGCAGTGAGCAGTCCCTGGGTTGACTCACGAGCTTGTGATAGGACCTTGCGCGCTCGTAGTGTTTGTCGCGGTGGTGTGGACTGAGACTTCTTTCGAGGCATCGGAGATCGCAGGTTTTGGGCTAGCTAACTCATATTGGACTGACCAGTGTAACTCAATATCAAGCGTGTTCTTCGCAGCATATGCACATCACCCGACCCAACGACTCCTGCAACACGTGCTGTCTTCACATGAGCTTTGGATTGCTCACCCACGTGCCATGTGCGATCTGCTGCGACGGGTTCGCAGCCTAACATGCATAAACCCGCACAAGCCGCTGCCGATCCCAGCGGGCCTAACCCTGGCCTCGCTCCGCGTAGTTCATCGCCGCCCAAAGCGCGTGAATCAGTGCCAGGGTCTCTTCAGCGTTCAAGCCGCGCACCGCCATCTGTGTTTCATCCCGTACCGCGAGAGTGAAGTTGATGCTGCGGAGTGTGTGATGGCGCGCGAGGAGTACGCTGCCACCCACGGCATCGAGGGACTCGTTGAACACATCCAAGTTGCCGGTGCTGCCCGAGTGTGTCGTCGTGGGCGTGACCCACGGGACCACCGTCGAGTCGAGCCAGGTGCGGAGCGCCTCGGCTGGAACCTGAACGGTGACCGTCTTGGCGCTAGGCAGTTTGGCACTGGCCACGAGCTCGATGGTTGGTGCCGAGCCGGCGTGCTGCACGGCGATGGTCAGCTCGGCACCGGCCACGCCGAGTGGCGTCGGGAAAATGGCCACCACGTGGCGGTCCGTTTGGGCGCTGAGGTCACTACTTCCAGCGCACAGCGCTAGCAGCGACAGAATTGGGACGGCACGTGTCAGCATTGCACGACCTCCACGAAGCGTTGGAAAGCATCATTCCGGCGGCCCAGTCACCACGATAGGAGGTGGCGTAGACGGGCGCCAGACTGGTTTTGGGACATCGGGTGCCCGATGTGGGGCGTTCGTCGCACAACACCCGAGCGTGAGGTCTACGGCCGGTGCTCCTCGTGCCGGTGCTCGCCCTCGTGCCCGTCCCCGTACCCCCTCAAGGCATCGTACCGGGCCGCCTGCTCGGCCAAGAGCAGCCGTTTCACCGCCAGGTGGGCTCTCAGGTGGTGGTAGCGCAGCTCGCCCGTGAGGAGCCCGATTTCGGTCACCAGGGCCTCGAGCCCTTCCTCGGAGATCTCCCCTGAGGCAAAGAGCCCGTCCAGCCAGCGCTCCCGCTCCACGATCTCCTGGCCGAGCCGAGTGGCTTGGGCTTTCATGCGGTCGAACACCGCACGGGTCTGGAGCTGTTGCTCGTCGCTCAGCTTCAGCGAGTCGGCCAGTTCCAGCACGTGTTTGGGGCCCGGGTAGGAGTTCAATTCCGCCGCCAGCGCCATCCCCATCCCCTTGCCCGCCAGGTAGCCCTCCACCTCTTCGGCCGAGAGCGCCTTGATCTCGCGCTCGGTGTGCTGAGTGTAGGGGGATTCCTGGGCCGCCGCGGAGGTGGCAATCAGGGAAACGCCAGTCAGGATGGTTCCGAGTGAGATGCGCATGGAGTTCCTGCCTAAGGGTCAAGCTCGTCGGAAGGTACCGCGCAAAAGACAGGATACAAGAACCACAAACAACAAAGCGGCGAGCGATGCTCGCCGCTCAGGAACACCTGCGCTCACTTGACAGAGTACTTCTTAATGGCGTTGGCATCGCCCTCTCAGAGCGGCACGAGCTGTTTCTTGAGGAACAGTCGGCTGTGCTCGCCGGGGTAGTGGTCCAGCTGCGCGAAAATCTCGTAACCCCGACGTTCATAGAACTGCGTTGCGCCAAAGCTCAGCGATTCGAGGTGCACCGAGTGACACCCACGCTTGCGGGCCTCTTCCTCTCCGGCCTGGAGGATCTGGGAGCCATAGCCCTCACGTCGGTGCGCGTCCGCAACCCACAAGACGCTCACGTACAGCCACTCCCACGAGATCTCCCCAAGTAGACCTCCCACCACCTTTCCATCATCGGTTCGGAGGAAGATGCCGAGCAACTCTACGGAGTCGTCGCCGGTGTGGCTGGCGTTGAATGCGTTGAGACCATCGAGCAAGACCTGTGACTCACGGTCGCGGACGCGCGCAGCGAAGCGACTGGGGAAGGTTTCGACAATCAGCTCGCAACGCGTCATACTCGATGCCTTGGATATCGATTCGCCTCCAACTTGTGACCAGATTACGGCGGGCGATAGTCCGTGCAGCCTAGGGTCCTCGAGACCGTCCGTTAGCCAGGACATCGCCGGTCATTCTCGTTCAAGAACTCGAACAGTTGATCGGGGCCGAAGAGCCCGCATGGCGCAAGGTCGAGTTGGGACGAGCGAGCGCGGGGAGGCACGATGAGCGCGACGCAGTATGTGGGGATCGACGTGTCGAAGGCGGTGCTGGATGTGGCGGTGCGGCCGAGCGGAGAGACATGGCATGTCGCGAATGATGACGCCGGGGTGAGCGAACTCGTGGGCCGCCTGGGTGGTCGCGGGTCGGTGCTCGTGGTGTGTGAGGCGACGGGCGGGTTTGAACAGCCGGTCGTCGCAGCGCTCGCGGCGGCGCGGGTGCCGATCGTGGTGGCGAATCCTCGCCAAGTGCGCGACTTCGCGCGGAGCACGGACTCACCTCGTCCACTCATCGGCCGGCTCCCTGCCGGCAACTCGATTGTCGCGATGGCGCGCCGGGCGTCCGGATCGACGATCACCCACGTCACCGGTGACTGCCCAAACTTGGGGAAGCGCTCGACCCACACCAACTCCCCCACGACGACCAGGTCCCGCACCGTGGGAGCCGTCGCTGGCGGCTCGATGCCGTCGAAGGCGTCGCGGATCCGGCTGGCCGTTGCCGCGTCATGCGCGCGTTCCAGCAGCGCGTCGCGATACCGAGTGATCTCCCGCCGGTCGAACTTTCGCTCCTCCAATGGAAGCTGGAGATCCGCAACCTCACGTCCGTCACGCGGATCGAGCAAGCGCATCCGTGCCGCATGCAGTGGGACGGTAACGATGGTCCCCCCGGCGATGGCGTAAGCGGTCGCCCCGAAGAACGGTGTGCGGTAGGTCGTGGTCCCGCTGCGCTCCCCGAAAAAGTAGAGGTATCGGTGGGGGCCGCGCCCGAGCACCTGAGCCTCCGGTTCGGCAAGCGTGTGCCGCAAGAGGTCAGCGTGATCGATGAACAGACCGCGCGCCTCTCGCGGGGTGCGCTCCACCGATGTCAGCAGGTATTCCGTGGACGAAAACGCCCCCTGCACGGTGGGCGGTGCGACGCCGTAGGTCAGATACCGAAACGATCGCGGTCGGGCGTCGATCGCATCCCAGATCGTGAATCGCAAGGCGATCTGGTCGTAAACGGCAATCGTATCGCCGAACACGAAGAGGTGGCTCAGCGACCGGAACTCACCGGGGCCGTCTCCTTCCCTGCCGAGGGAGCGAAGCAGGTTCCCGGAGGGGGCGTAGACCGCGACGCGCGCGTTCCCGGCGTCGGCCACGGCGATCGAGCCGTCCGGCAAGAACTGCGCGCCGGTAACTCGATAGAACGGCATGGCTCCACCGTCCAGCTGGACGCCCCGGGTGCCGAGGCTCCACGTGGGAAGATCCTGGGCGGCCGCGGACGAGACGGCGACGACTGCGACCATGGCTACGGCGCCACCCACCCGTGCTGCCGGCAACCTGAAAGACTGCACAGCCACTCCTTGATTACGCTTGGTCCAACGGTTCGCCCATGACCCGCGAGGCCTCGTCCGCGGGCCGCGCCTGCCAATACTGTTGGCACGATGGTAGTGCTGCAACACCTGATAAACCTTGGGATCCACGTCGCTATCAACCACAAGCTGAATATTCGGGTCAGGGGGTGATGATGATCTTTCCGCAAGCCCGTCTCCCTTGGAGATAGCGCATGGCCTCAGGCACTTCCTTCAGTGGAAAAGTTCTGTCGATGACGGGCGTGAGCTTCCCTGCCTCGAGGAAGTCGCGCAAGACGGCCATAGTTTCTCTCTTGCGTGGCATCGTGAAGTTCAGGTCGGGCAAGTATTTGACGAACCGTGAGAGCACGGCAAGCCTCAGAAAGCGTGCCAGGCTTCCAAACACACGCCCGGCCGCATCTCCGAAATGATCGTGGCCAATGAGAACGTAGATCCCCTTGGGTGTCACCGCGCGCTTGCAGGCTGCGAGCGAGAGGTTCGATGCAACGTCCAGGATGAGATCGTAACGCTCGCCACGTTGGGTGAAGTCCTCCTGGGTGTAGTCAATAACGTGGTCGGCGCCGAGTGAGCGGACCATTTCCATTTTCTCGGTGTTGTCGACCCCCGTCACGCGCGCGCCATACGCCTTGGCGAGCTGCACGGCTATGCTGCCCACCCCACCACCCGCCCCGTTGATCAGCACACGCTGACCTGGCCGGATCTCCCCACCGGTCTGAAGGTTGTGCAGCGCGATCAACCCGGACGTCGGGACGGCCGCGGCTTGTTCGAACGTGATGCCTTGGGGCTTGAGCGCCAGCACGTCGTGTGGGACGGACACGTACTCGGCAAACGCGCCACCGTTCCGCCACTGGAATGCTGCGCGTGTCTCGCCAAACACCTCGTCGCCGGGCTGGAACCGCGTAACGTTCTTGCCGACCGACTCGACGATCCCCGCCACATCCGTTCCCGGAACGGGGTCCTTTGGTCGCAACACCCCGGCCCCCATCAAGCGCAGCACGTAAGGCCGGCCGGTCACGGCATGCCACACGTCCGGATGGACAGAGGCCGCACGAACGCGCACCAGCACCTCGTCATCGCCAACCACGGGTATGTCAACTTCTCGGAGCTGGAGAACTTCGTCAGGCGGGCCGTACCTGTCTTGGACGATTGCCTTCATCATGCTGCCGAGTTCCATGGCAGCCTGGCTGCTGAAGAGCCGACCCACGCGTGCCCCATCAACGCTTGGCACATCAACATTCAAGTTCCTTTGGAAGGTACGCGCTCGAGATCCATGCGCGTGTTAAGTGGCATCGCTCTCGGGGGCCTAGCACCCCGTGCGGCCTCCTGTTCACAGTGATGAATCTCCTTCAGTTCGAAGGTTGTCGTTTTCTGGCGACGATCCAACGAAGCGCTTTCTTCGAGTCCCATTCCTTTGACTCAGTAATGTCAAAGCCGGCTCTTGCAATCTGTGCTTCAAGCTCGGCAACGGTCAGGCTGAGAATTGGCGGCGCGATCTTCAGCTTCTGGGCGAAGCCAACGAACAATTTGAAGAGAAAGCCCCTTTCGCCCAAGCACGGTGTTTCCGAGATGAGCAGCCCGCCAGTTGGCAAGAGCTCATTGACGCGGCGCAAGACGGCGCGGATGTCTTCCACCAAGTGCAAGATGCTGAAGGCGAGAACCCCGGTATAGCTGTTTTCATCTAGCGATCGGTCGAACACATCAGCCTGGTCAAACCTGATATTGTCCACTCCGCTGCTACGCGCCTTCTCCGAAGCAAGAGCGATCATCCTGGGCGACGTGTCGATCCCATGGACTCGGTGAACGCTGGGGGCAATATCAAGGCCGAACTCGCCGGATGCACAGCCAAGATCTAGCACGAAATCTGACTTGGATAGGAGCGCTCTCGTGCTGTCAATTGTCTGCCTATAGACGGTATCATGCTTTTCAATTTCGGTGTTGTACTTCTGGGCACGTTTGTCCCAAAACGTTGCTGTCACCGCTTCGTCTCCTTATGCAACAATGCTGTTAGCTGCGCGCGGGAATGATAGTCATGTATGAAGGATGTGGATCGAACCTCGGTTCCGTCCAGGCAACCGAGCTCACCTTCCTCAATCAGGTGGGCACGCGGCAGCTTAGTCGGCCGGCATGGCCGAGCGTGCTATCCACGGAGTGCCAATCCGAGATTGATCAACAACACCGGCTTGTGTGGCGAGCACGCCGGCCGGCTGCGCCACCATCAAACGGATAGAGCATCTCGAAGGGGGCGGCACATCTAGCGCCGCGCCGCTACTATGCTTCGGGATGTACAGCACTTGTCTGTTTTGCTCCCATCCCCTCGGTGCCAACGATGTGATCGAGGCGTTTCCCATGGGCCGTCGCCTCGCGTTCGACGCGGCGCACGGCCGGCTCTGGGTGGTGTGCGCGCGCTGCGAGCGCTGGAACCTCACGCCGCTGGACCAGCGCTGGGAAGCGGTCGAGGATTGCGACCGCCGATTTCGTGAGGCGCGCAAGCGCGTGACCTCGGAGCACATCGGGTTGGCGCGCTTGGATGAGGGGTTGGAGCTGGTGCGTATCGGCGAGCCGTTGCGGCCGGAGTTTGCCGCATGGCGTTACGGCGATCAGTTCGGCCGGCGACGGCGGCGAAACCTCGCCTCTGGAGCCGCGGTGGCCGTGGGTGTTGGGGTGGCCGCGTTAGGCGCCGCGACGATGGGCGCGGCGTCCCTGGGCGGGTTCTGGGCGTATCGAGCCTTCAGCCGATGGGCCGCCGATCGACGCGCGCGGCAGCTCGTCGCGAGAGTCCCGTTATCTCCGGGCAACGTGGTCACCGTCCGCCACGCTCACCTGGCCGAAAGCCGCCTGAACATCGACGCCGGCCGCGCAGAGGGATGGCGTTTGGAGCTGCCGCACACCGGGGGCAAGGCCCTGTTGGACGGTCACGAGGCCTACCACGCCATGAGCCTCATTCTTCCCACCATCAACGGCACCGGAGGCACCGCTTCCACGGTGCGACGGGCGGTGAAACACCTTGAGGTGTTCGACGATCCCCTGCAATACGTGCGAGCGGCAACGGCCTTCGCCGCGCACCCCACCCGACCCGGTGCACTCAACAGCCTGCCCGGGTTGCCGGCGGACGTGCGGCTGGCCGTCGAGATGGCCGTCAACGAAGAGAGCGAGCGTTGCGCGCTGGAGGGAGAGTTGTGGCTCCTGGAGTTGGCGTGGAGGGAGGCGGAAGAGATCGCCGCGATCGCCGACGATCTGACCACGCCGGCCGAGGTGCATGACCAACTCGAGACGCTGCGAAAGAGACTGTCACCATCAGACGACCGTCCCACATGAGCCAGGGCCCCCGTCAATCAAACCACCCCACTACCTCTCTGCATCAACTGAACCTCGCGGGAGTGCGGAGCCCAACGAGCCACAACGCCCGGCACACGCTGGGCGTCGTGTTGCCCAATAGCATGCCTCCTACCGGTGCTCCCCGTGCTCATGCTCTCCCCGATGCCCTTCTCCGTACCCCCTCAAGGCGTCGTACCGGGCCGCCTGCTCGGCCAAGAGCAGCCGTTTCACCGCCAGGTGGGCTCTCAAGTGGGCGTGGCGCAGCTCGCCGTTGAGAACGCCGATTTCGGTCACCAGCGCCTCGAGGGTCTCCTCGGTGATCGCTCCTGAGGCGAACAACCCGTCGAGCCGCCGCTCCCGCTCCACGATCTCCTGGCCGAGCCGAATTGCTTCGGCTTTCATCTGGTCGAACACCGCCTGGGTCTCGGCTCGTTGCTCGTCGCTCAGCTCCAGCGAGTCGGCCAGTTCCAGCACGTGTTTGGGGCCGGGGTAGGAGTTCAATTCCGCCGCCAGCGCCATGCCCATTCCTTCTCCCGCCAGGTAGCCCTCCACCTCTTCGGCCGAGAGCGCCTTGATCTCGCGCTGAGTGTGCTGGGTGTAGGGGGATTCCTGGGCGGCCGCGGATGTGGCCGCCAGGGAAACGCCTGCGAGGATCGTTCCGAGGGATGTGCGCATGGGTGTCTGCCTCAAGTTCAAGCTTATCGGAAGGTACAGCCCCGACTAGCGAGGAAGCGCTCGGGGTTGGATGCACCTCTAATTCATTCAGCTTCCGAGCCATGCCTGCCGGTGGCCAAAAGGGGATCACAACGGTCTGTTTGTCGTGCTTGCCCTAGGTGCCGTTGAGCCGCAGTTTCGCTGTGAGGCTGAAAGGCAACATATGGACACTGTCAGCCGGACCTGCAGCTCGTGCAGCACACCCCGGCCTGCGGGCGCTCGCCAGCCAGCGTGTCGCGTGCAGCTGATGACAGGTCCTTTGGACGGCTGCGAGTGAGCATATGTAACACTGTACTCTTGCCGTTTCCGCGCCGTTGGTGCTGGCGGCTCTTGCGGCCTGTGGCACCGACAGGATCCTCCGTCGCGAAGCGCGGTTGAGTCTCTCAGTCCGTTCCTCCGACCGTTCTGTCCCATTTGGAGAGTGACGGCCCGTGCCACGATTGATCATGGTGTTCCTGCTCGCAGTCGCTGGATTGCCTGTCGCCGCCCAGGGCCAGACGACGCCAAGTTCCTCGCTCGCCTACCGAACGTTCCAGAGCCTCGTCATCAGCCGATGGTGTGCCACTGGGCCCGTCTGCGCCGCCGAGGCGCCGGCCCGCCAGATCGCCACCATCCTCGATAGCGTGCGTCTTGAGGCGGTTCCGCGAATCGGCAGCCTCCCACTGAGCCCTAGCTCGGTTCAATCCATCTATGACGGAATCGATACCATAGTGCGAGATTCTCTCGAGCAGAGCCTGGAAGAAGCGTCGCTCAAGACGGCAAGCGCCCCGGGGCTCGGCACAGGGCCGCTGGGCGCGACCGTCGTCAGCGGCCTGACTGACTTTCTCCTGCAGCGAGCGCGGGATGAGGTTGTTCAGTCCGTGTTCCGCGACCTCGCCCGCCTGTTCGAGAACAACAGCGATCTGGCGACCTTGTTTCCCAACCTACACGCGATGGTCCGCGCCGCCGACAACCTCACGTTTCGCACGTTGATCCCGGCGCTGCGGGTCGCGGGCGAGGAAGATCTCCGGAAATTGCCAGTTAACGTCGCTGACCCGGGCCTGAGCTTCTGGTCGGGCGGCGTACCATGGGAAGTGCAGGCAGTTTCCCTCATCGCGCAACGCGCCACTGACGTGATGAGCGGGGTCCCCTTCGAGGAGAGCGCCGCCAAACTCGCAAACCTGTCCCGTGACCAGCTCGGCCAGGACGATGTCAGAACGGCCTTTCGACTCATCGGCATGCTGGCTCGCGAACGGTCGGCACTACAACTCGCCCACAGTGCCCATCCAAAATTCGCGAAGTGGGTGGGCAACGTTGCCTCGGGACCCATAGAGCGCCTGCTCGAGAATCAGACCACCCGCAGAGTGTTCCTGACAATCTTGCTCTACGACCTCGAAGCCGATGGCCTCCGCAACTTGGTCGACTCCGCGAACGATACGGTCGACCGCATCCTGAATGCCTACAGGCGAATCAGGAGTATCGAGTCGTTTGCGCAACAATCGAGAAACAATGCCACATCGTTCGATGTGCTTCGGGCCGTCAGTGAGGCGCTCGACATCGCCGGAGCACTAGTCCCGCCCGACGTGCGTCCCCGTGCCGAACGGGCGTTGGCAACGGCGCGCGGCCTGCTCCGTATGCTCCAGGATCGTGACCACGGGCAGCTGCTCCTCGTGGTCGTAAGCGCCATCCCCGAAAAGGAGGGCGACGCAGGGAAGGCACTTGTCAAACTCAAGCGCGTCGTGGCCCTGGCGGCTGCACTGGCCGATGCGAGCAGCAGCGAAGGCGTGAGGCACGCGCTGGAAGCTTGGGCGGACCCCGTGGGCTCATTCCGCGAGCGCCGTCGAAGTGGCGCCGTCCGGGTCTCGGTGGTCAGCTACGTGGGCGTGGCGGGTGGCGTGGAGTGGGTGCAGGATGTGGTGCCGGACATGAGCGTCAAGGGTGAGTTTGCAGGAATGTTCGTTCCGGTGGGCCTCGAGCTGTCCTTTGGGTTGGGAGACGCATCCCTCGGCATCATGGCGTCGATGCTGAACGTCGGTACATTGGCGAGTCTCCGGCTCGGCGGTCTGGATGCGGAGACGGCCACGGACACGCTGGCCGTCAGCAGCGAACCCGAGTTTGGACTCCAACACATCTTTGCGCCGGGGGTATGGGTCACGCTAGGAATAACCGGACGCTATCCGGTGGCCATCGGGTTTGGCGTGGAGTATGCCCCTAATCTGCGCGCAGTGGAAGGCGATGCTGGAACCGTGGAGCGAAATGCGCTGCGGGTGGTCGGCTTCATCGGTGTCGACCTCACCCTGTTCCGCTTCTGATGGCCACGCTACGCCCGCGGAAACGCGTACTGAGGCCGGCCTTCACTGTCCCGCCGTTCGACGTGATCGACATCTCGATGCAGCCCGAGCGGGTCGATTGGGGGCTCGAGTTCCTCGAGGTGTCGGATCTCTGGCATCTGACCGGTGGGGGAGACGTGCTGGTCGGCGTGGTCGATACTGGCGTGGCTACGGCGCATCCGGATCTTGGCGACGCGGTGATCGACAGCCAAGACTTCAGCGGCAGTCCAGCTGGCATCGCTGACGAGGTGGGTCACGGCACACATGTGGCCGGTATCATTGGTGCCCGTGTGGACGGAAAGGGAATCACGGGCGTCGCACCGTTGGTGAGCCTGCTCAATGCGAAAGTGCTGCGACGGCCGCGAGAGCCCATCACCGAGGTGGCCGTGGCCGGCGCCATCCGGTGGTGCATCGAACTGGAGGCAGATCTGATCTGCTTGAGCCTGCAGAGCGCAGTCAAAACGCCCAAGGTCCGCACAGCGATCGTCGAAGCCGTGGACGCGGGCATCGCGACCATCTGCGCCGCTGGCAACACCGGGCCCATCGAGGGCAGCGTGGCCTTTCCGGCCGCGTATCCAGAGACGATCGCAGTCGGTTACGTGACGCGGGATGCCGATGGCAACGTCGAAGCCGGTCTCGACACCGCCGTTGGACGCGAGATCGATCTCGTGGCACCGGGCGGCGAGATCCTCTCGACCTTTCCGCCCGATGTATGGGCCGTCACGAGCGGCACATCGATGGCCGCCCCATTCGCATGTGGCGTGGCCGCGCTGCTGCTGGCGCTGCGGAAAGCGGAGGGCAAGCCGCCACTCAAGCCAGCGGCGCTGCGGACGGCGTTGACCGTCGGAGCAACTGATCTAGGCGAGCTAGAGCGAGACCCGCTCACCGGATTGGGACTGATAAACCCGGCGAAGGTGCTCGGGTAGCCGCCCTCAGCCGTACGCCGGAGGAGGAACAGATGAGACGCGGAGCAACCATAGCGCTGCTTGGCCTCGTTGGAGTGACCTTGCTGGCCGGTACCGTCAGGGCCCAGGAAGACGCTCCGGCGAGCCAAGGTCTCAAGATCAGAGGCTTTTACTTGGGAATGCCCAAGAGCGAAGTACACCAGCTGTACGAGAAGATGAAGGCTGATGAGGTCGCGCCGTTCATGTCGATCGAGAGTACGGAGTTCAGAGATCTCATCATGCTGGACCGTGAATTCAGCAGTATGGGCTACAAGATCGAAGTCCAGTACACCGAGAGCGGCGAGGTCACCTACTTCAAGTTCCAGTACACGACGGTGGGTATCCTGCTCGACTACGGTGTGACCGAACCGAGCGAGTTCGTGA
>JBDHAB010000069.1:0-12132 GCA_039588295.1 Gemmatimonadota bacterium | reverse complement strand
CGCGTCCGAGGGTTTGCGCGGAGGCGGGTTGGTCATGCGACAGGCTCCGGTCAGTTTCCGTGGCTGCCGAATGCCTCGACAGCGTCGGTGTACGACGCTGTCGGCGCCGGGCTGGATCCTAAGTCGGTACCCATCATCAATGGCAGTGGTGGATGGCAAAAGATACGAGTTGGCGGGGGGTGCGGCTAGAGCATCCGTGGTTCCTTCACCCTTCCTTCATCCCATGCCGGTTCGATGGCGGCCACGGCTACATTTCGTTGAGCATGTGGAGTTGCCACAGGTCCCGCGTGCTGGTGTGGAGGAACGGATCTATGGCGAGCAGCCCCGTCCTGCCGATGCTCTTCTCCAGGTACCGCAGCTCCTCGAAGGTGTCTTTCAGGCTCGGATCCGGCGCGGCATCGAACCCGGCCTCACGCATCATCAAGACGCCCTTCGCGCGGATAGAGAGCTCGGCGTGCAACCGCAGGAGGCACAACATGTCGACGATCACCTCTGCGGGGAAGCTGCTGCGCAGGGTTTTCAGGTACCTCCCGACAGGGGTCTCCGAGATGTGCCCCGAGCGAATGACCCGCAGCAGCTCCTGGTCCGTGTCGAAACCCGCTCCAAGCCATGCTCTCGTCTCTCGTTCACTGTGCTGGAAGACCGCGATGCTGAGGTACGGAAAGACCAAGACGATCAGCGCGGTTGCCAGGAGGGGATGCAACAAGAAGTGGTTGTACAACGAGTGCAGAACCACGGCCACACCGAGACCCGGCAGGAGGAGGTGAGGGCCGAAGCGATCGAGTCGGTTGTGGAACGTCTTGGAGACCATCGCCACGATAGCCGTCGTGCCGCCGTGCATGATTGCGGTGCCGAACCCTCTCACGGTCCACGTCCAGAGCGTCGCGTCGGGATTCGTCTGCAGATAGTAGAGGTTCTCCAGGAATGCGAAGCCGGTTCCGATGGCGAATCCGTGGATGGCCGCGTCCACGACAAATCCCACCTTGCTCGACCGTAGCAGATAGATGACGAAGGTGGCCTTGAGCGATTCCTCCACAATGGGTGCCACGTACATGGAGTATCGGGCCACATCCAGACCGAGGGCGTATCGGAGCCAGATGTTCACCCCGTAGCTTGCGAGGGCGGCGAGCGCTCCCGCCAACACCGAGAGCAGGATCGCTCGCAGTGCGACGAGCTTATAGCTGTCGATGAGAACCAGTGCCCCAAGAAACAGAAAGACCGGTAGGACACTGACCGCAACCGCAACGACGACCGTCACAGGATCTTGAACGACAGCATCAATTGGGACCTTAGCGGGACCCCCTGCTCACGGGTCACGGCGAACCCGATTGAGAACGTGGAGTTGAGATGGGAGAGCGTGACCAATCGGAGGTCGAGTTGCGCGCCCACGCTCGCGATCGTACGTCGGGTCACCGCCTCATCGACGTTGGTCATGAGGCCCGTAGCGAAGAACGACAGCCCGGCCCACCGGAGGTAGAAGCTCGGAATCCCGACGCGGCGAAATCGGAGGGGCGGCAACATCCACTCCAATTGAACTCTTCCGTAGTTGGCGCCGCCGACTTCGTTGATCTCGATGCCGGGGAAGCTCTCGGTGTTGCGGAACTGCCGGATGGCCCGGTAGTCCACCCAATTATTGCCGAAGCCTCCGAAGAAGAAGTTGGCAAACGGCTCGTTTCGGTCCCCTGCCAGCGCCGCCCCCGCCGAGCCTCTGAGCCACAGCGACGAGTGGTTCAGGGGAAGCAAGAACCCCCTGGAAACGTCCAGGTTCAGGCGGGGGTACAGCGACCCGTCGACATAGTTGCTTCGGAGTGTCAAACCCCACGTGGTTCCCAGTTCGTGGTCGATGGCCCCGAGGGAGCTCCTGAGGGATCCATACTCGAGGTTGGCGGAGAACGACAGGAGCTTGTCGAACGAAGCCGTCACGTTCTGGTACTCCGGTACGGTCTCCAGGCCGCCATACCCCGCCAGTTGCAGTGAGTACCCCAGACTCTTCGGGCCATCGAGGAAGAGGTTGTTCTGATATCGCAGCGCCAGCCCATACCCTTTGCGACTCGTCTTCGTGGGCCCGAAGAGGTCGTAGAAGTCGGCTGGGTTCAGGACTGCGGATACTCGCCAGTTCCAATGGTGGAAGTCCGCGCTCAGGTGGAGGCGCTCAGCAGGCGCCAGGCCCCCGTGGGGAGAGTACGACGCGCTCAGGTCGAGAGCCGTCGTGCCAATCCGATCGGAGAAGTTCAACCGCATGCCGCCGGCTACGGCGTAGGTGCCGGCCGCATCCTCATACCCTTCCACGATGGGATACGCGTTATCCAACTTGAAGTGGCCTAGCGACCGGTAGGTCCCTCTCGACGTCGTGAGCGAGTCCAGGTTGATGCGCGAAGCGGACGGCAGCTCCCATGACTGCACCACGGTCCGTTCAAAGGCAATCTCGTTGCCCAGAAAGCGTATCGCGCTCACGCTGTCGGGGACCTGGTTCGGGATCATCGACGGGACGAATCCTCGGGCGGTATACCGGAACACGACAACGGAGTCGTCGGATACGGGGACTGGTCTGAAGAAGCCGGTCTCCGCGTTACTCAGGGCTTCCAGGGTGTCCGCGTTCAAGTCATAGCGGAAGATGTTGGAGACACCTGACTTATAGGAGGAACCAAACAGGTACCGCCCATCCGGGGAGAACACGAAGTTCGACGGTGGCCAAACATCAAACTCGTCGGTTAGGACCTCGTAGGTGGTGTCTGGTAGATCACCGTACCGTTCACGTTCTTCCACGAGAGCCGCCACGTCCATTTTCACCAGCCGCTGACGACCACTAATCTCGGACATCGAGCCGATCAGGATCGATCCGTCCGGCGAGATATCCAGGTCGAACAGATCCTCCCCGTAGGGTAAGGTCTGGATCTGATTCCACTCCTCGTAGGGAGGCGGGATGCGGACCAATGTCGACCACCCGTTGTCATGCCGGACTCCCCAGAGCGACCGGTCCGCTGGGTTGAAGACGAGATCGCCAACCCGCACGTCCCTGAGCAGGACCTCGAACCGACCGGTCTCCAAGTCCAACGCGACGAGGTGACGCCAATCGGCGTTGTTGGTGGTGTAAAACAGGGTCCTCGATGTTGCATCGAACGCCAAGGCAGTCACGTAGAATCCAGATGCGCCGAGGACCTCCCTCACAGGTTCGAGGGTACCCGACTCGAGGTCAATCGCGGCGATGTGGGCGACTTGCCCTGGGTACCGAACAGCCACGTACATCTTCCGATTCGACGAGTCGAAATACGCCCGAGACACCGATCCAAGTGCTTGCTCCGTGAGCGGGCGGAATGCGGTAGTCGGGTTCTGTCTGATCGCCTCCAGGTTGGCTCGCTGCCACTCTCGCTCCCACTCGATCCATCGCGACCACTCGTCTTCGAGCGATCTTCCGTACACTTCCCGAAACTGCCTGGAGAAGTAGCTCTTGCTGCCTTCCGTGCGATTGAACCATGCCAGCAGGCTGTCGTTTCCGTATTGAAGAGCCAGATAGCTGATGAAGCGCGTTCCGTAGAGGTAGGAGTTCACTCCTACCTGGAAGTCGATGGTCGTTCCTTCCGACTCCAACCCGACGACGTCGTAGATGGTGCCGCTGTCACGCACGAGGGTGCGAAACACCATCTCATCGTAGGCGCCGATGACGCGTCCCAATCCCCCGTTCATCCACGTTTCCAGATACACCGCGATCCCTTCCAGATACCACCGCGGTGAATACCACCGTGGCGTGGTCAGGTAGCTGTAAAGCATGGACAGGGGTTCTTCAGCGTTGGGTGTGACCTTGCCGAAGAACACCGATCGGAAGAACCGGTCAGACGCGGTAGCCTTGTCCACCGTGACGATGTGGGCCATCTCGTGGTTGAAGGAGGAACCCATTCGCTCGTTTGCAGGAGCGGACTCGTACACGTGGGCGTACGGCGCAATCCCAACGGTGATGTGGTTTTCCGGAACCGGACGCGCACCGGCGTTGCCGTAGTGCCACAGGTCGTGCATCAGCACGTTGATCTTGCCCGGTGGCGTGTACTCGAAGAGGTCGCGGTAGAATTGCAGTGAATTCTCGAAGCTTCTGCCTACCTGGCGTACGAGGTGGGATTGAAGCGGAGAGGTATACACCAGCCGCATGTTGCCGGTCTCGCGCGTCTGAAACTGCCCGGCGAGATCGGAAGGTGCAAACGTCCATACGCACGCGAGGAGCGCCAGGACCTCCGAGATGCGTCCGAAGGCCGCCCCGCCCAGGGTAGGGTCGGTCAGATCACCGAGGCACCCGCCCGCGCGGCAGACTCTCCCCATGAATCGGAGTCGATTCATTGTCAGTGCACCAAGGGGAGAATGTACGCGGTGATCCCAGCTCTGGTGAGTCTCGAGCCGGGATCACCGCGGGGGCCCAATCAAACCTGGACAGGCGGGCGCGTCCCGCGCTTCACCGTCAGCGCGCGATGCGCATGGCCTCCTTCATGAACACTTCCGACAGCTCCTGGCTTCTGGAGAGGGATCGGAAGACCTCGTTCGCCTGGAGCTGGCGGAACGCGTCCATGGCCTGCAGGTCGCGGAACGCCTCCATGGACTGTATCTCGCGGAACGCCGCGTTGGCCTGTAGGGCGCGGAACGCCGCGTTGGCCTGTAGGGCGCGGAACGCCGCGTTGGCCTGCAGGTCGCGGAACACCGCGTTGGCCTGCAGGTCGCGGAACGCCGCGTTGGCCTGTAGGGCGCGGAACGCCGCGTTGGCCTGCAGGGCGCGGAACACCGCGTTGGCCTGCAGGGCGCGGAACGCCGCGTTGGCCTGCAGGGCGCGGAACGCCGCGTTGGCCTGTAGGGCGCGGAACGCCGCGTTGGCCTGCAGGTTGCGGAACGCCGCGTTGGCCTGTAGGGCGCGGAACGCCGCGTTGGCCTGTAGGTCGCGGAACGCCGCGTTGGCCTGCAGGTTGCGGAACGCCGCGTTGGCTTCTAGCTCGCGCATGGCTTCGGTGGCCTGCAGGTCGCGGAACGCCCCTTGTGCCTGCAGGTCGCGGAAGGCCTCGTTGGCCAGGAGCCGGCGATAGGCCTCGCTGGCCTGCATCTCGCGGTACGCCTCGCTGGCCATGACCTCCCGGTAGGCTTCGCTGGCCATGACCTCCCGGTGGGCTTCACTGGCCATGACCTCCCGGTAGGCGTCACTGGCCATGACCTCCCGGTGGGCTTCACTGGCCATGACCTCCCGGTAGGCGTCACTGGCCATGACCTCCCGATAGGCCTCGCTGGCCATGACCTCCCGATAGGCATCACTGGCCATGACCTCCCGATAGGCCTCGCTGGCCATGACCTCCCGGTAGGCATCACTGGCCATGACCTCTCGATAGGCCTCGCTGGCCATGAGCTCCCGGTAGGCCTCACTCCGCATCACTTCGCGGAACACATCGCTCTTGACCAGGCGTAGGACCTGATCGTTCTGGAACAGCACCGCGACCTCGGGATTCTCGAGGGTCACGTCGGCCTCGGTCATAAGACGGCCCTTGTACCGCGCCGCCTCCTCGACCCCGCCGATCGTACCGGCTTCGTCGCCCCCGGGTGGAAAGCCGGTCACGATGCCGGCGATGACGATCGCCAATGCCAAAACGGTACCTCCGAGAATCATCGTCTTCTTGGTCATTTCGCCTCCTTACAGTCGTTCAGTGCCGAATCTCAGCCTATGAACGAACCATTGAATGCTCGCGTATGGCGTCATCCACCCTGGTCCAGTCCTCGTGCAGAAAGTGTCGTGGCGAAGACCTCCTCGCCGTTTTCGAAAAGGGACAAGGCCAGTGGCGACACTGGCCCCTCATGGTTCAAGACGAAGGTATGCGTGTTCGCGCCCGACGTCGTGACTCGGATGAGACCTGGCTCGGCAGTGAAGTACGGCCCCGCCTCGCTCCTCAGCTGTGAAAACCCAAGCAAGCCGTACGCCCCCTCATCGAAGGTCAACCGAACCTCCATCGCATGCTCCACATCCAATTCGAGTTCGACAAAGACGATGTTCTGAGCTATCTGGACGCCGACGCGGCCGCTCACTCGGTCGACGTCGATCGTGACGTCATGCACCGTCTCCAACTCGTCGGCCGCGCGGCGCTCGAACAACGTGCCTCTTAGACCACTGGTATCCGGATGATCGATCAACACGGTGCCTGCCAAGGCGGCGTATGCCACGAATCCGGCCACGAGGCCGACGCACAAAGAAGACACCAAGGCGAATCGGGGCCTCTTTTGAAATCCGTCCACGATGGCTTTCAAAGGCGCTCCGAGAGCTTCCCAACGCGATCTCGCTCGAACCTGTTGTGGTAGAGCATTGAGAATCGCCTCCGTCATATGGCGAGGTGGATCGATGCTTCCCACACGGTCCAAGAGCTGGGTGACATTCCGCAGATCTGCTTCAAGCGCCCTGGCCTCCGAATCTTTCTCGATCAAAGACCTGAACGCGGCACGCTCTGCCGGAGCATTGACACCATCCATCTCCTGATGGATGAGCTCGATCTGTTGCCGGTTCAGCACGGGCTCACCGCTCTCCTTCCCGCAGTGCGTCCCTCAACCGTTCCCGTGCCGTGAAGAGGCGTGACTTCACGGTTCGGACGGGAATCTCCAGCACGTCGGCAATCTCCTGATAGGAGAAGGACACGAAATGCTTGAGAACCACCACGGCACGATCGTCGGGCTTCAGGCACATCAGAGCCTTTCCGACCCGGTCCTGTAACTCCGCCGCACTATCGGATGCAGCCACCGGCGCCCGCATATGGAGTCTGGGCTCGAGCGTCACCGTCGGCTTCCGACGCTTGAGCGTGTTCAATGATTCGTTCACCGTCATGCGATAGATCCAACTGAAGAACTTGTACCTCGGGTCGTAGGTCCGGAGCTTGACGAATGCGTTGAGAAGCACGGTCTGCGTGACGTCCTCGGCGTCCTGGACGTTGTTGAGCATGCGAAGCGCGACATTGAACAGCGGCTTGTGGTGTCGATCAATGAGTTCGCCAAACGCGTCCCCTTGGCCTTCGAGGCACCGCTTGACCAGTGCGCGGTCGTGTTCGTGCGCGGCAGCAGGTCTCTCAGTCAACTACAACTCAGAACGCCAAAGGTTGGACGACGCCATTCGGCACCCCATCCAGAGGGCGGCATAGTGAAACTTGAATGCGTCAATCCGACCGACTACCCGAACGGAATCTGCACCGTCCTCGCCTTGCGCCGGTCGGACGAGCCGATCAGAATAGGTGAACGATTCAGTAGTCGAAAGCTTGTGTGCGTCCGGCCAAGCTAGGTGTGCACAAAGACGCCTGCAAGGTACCGGGTAGGCCATCCGTGCATCGAGGGCTCCGAGTGAGCTGGCATCGTCCGACAGCGCGGCCCCTTGCAGCGATCCCGGATTGTGGAGGCAGGTCTTCCTCCGCCGACCCTTACCGAACGCCTCGATGAAGGGCCAGATTCGCAAGAGCTTTGCCGTTACCGTCGGCATCGATCTCGCTGAGATCGACCGTGTCAATGCCGCCTTCGCCGAATTCGCAGAGGTGCACGACCTCCCTGCGAAGATCCGACGGAGCGTGCGAGTCGTGTTCGACGAATTGTTGAACAACGCCATCTCGTATGGATTCGAAGGACGGGACAGCGGCGAGATCACCGTAGACGTGGAGCTGGCCGGTGATCGGCTGTCCGTGACGATCACCGACGATGGCAAGCCCTTCAATCCCTTTCGGGAGGAGCCCCCCGATACCCTCCTCTCGACGCAGGAGCGAAGGATAGGTGGGCTTGGCATTCACCTCGTACGACAGGCGATGGATGAGGTCAGCTATCACCGACGCACCGACCGCAACGTCGTCATGCTCGCCAAAAGGGTCACTGACGACTGACACCGTGCAAGGTAGGGAGGCTATGGACATCGCCGTACGCACGCAGAATGACGTCTCGCTCATCGCCTTCGCCGGCGACTTCGACACCAATACATCGCCGGAGGCACAACAGGCGTTGGATGGCATCGTCGAAGGTGGCGGTCATAGGATCGTCGTCGATTTCACGAACGTCGACTACATCAGCAGCGCCGGGCTCCGAGTACTCCTGGCAACTGCCAAGCGTGTCCAAGGCGTGGGCGGCACCCTGCACATGTTCGGTTTGAACGAGACGGTGGAAGAGGTGTTCGAGATCTCCGGGTTCAGCATGATCCTCAAGGTGTTCAGGACGGAAGCCGAAGCGCTCGAGGGGGTCTAGCCATAACGGCGGACCATAACGCGGACGCGAGTGCCTTTCGCGATGAGCTCACCCGGTGAGGAGTCGCGCCGCTCGCGTGCTGCAACTCCCTTCCCCCCGCCGACGAGGTGGGGGCAAAACCACCAGCCCCGAGCGTCACGCGGCGTTCGGGGCTTTCGGTTCTTGGGAAGCTTTTTGGGAAGGTCTCGCTGCAAACAGATGCAAAGGAATGCAAAAGAATGAAAAAGGGAGGGCGTTTAACTGCCCGCTACTGCAACGATTTGCAAAGGAAAGCAACGACAAGCAAGAACTCGCCAAGAACTTGAAAACCGCCGGGCGCAAGCCCTTGGGGGTTGACCGTCGCATCGGCGGCGGCCGATGCTCGGTCCGCTCGCGTTCGCTTCGCGTCGAGTCCCCCGCCCTCCGCTCAACGCGGGGACGGCTTTCACCGGGCACGCGCGCATCTCGGGAGGTGATCGCTCCTACCGGATCACCAGGTGGAGGCCAAGGTAGCAAATCCCACCGAGCCCCGCGGAGGCGGGGATCGTAAGGATCCAGGCCCAGACGATCCGACCCGCCAGTCCCCACCGAACGGCCGACAGCCGCTGCGCCGACCCCACGCCGACGATCGAGCCGGTGATCACGTGCGTGGTGCTCACCGGAACGCCGAGTGCCGACGCCACGAAGACCGAAATCGCCCCGCCGGTTTCAGCGCAGAACCCGTGCACCGGCTTCAGCTTGGTGAGCCGTGACCCCATCGTCTTGACGATGCGCCATCCGCCGGCGGCCGTGCCCGCGGCGATCGCCGCGTGTGCCGAGAGGATCACCCACGTGGGGATGACCTCGGCCGTGGTGAGATGAAATGCCGGGATCGGGAACTCGGTGAAGAGGTGCTGGGAGCTGACCAGGAGGCCGACGATGATCCCCATGGTTTTCTGCGCGTCGTTGGTGCCGTGGCTCAGGCTGTACGCCGCCGCAGAGACCAACTGGAGCCGGCGGAAAGTGCTTGTCCACCGAGACGGGCCTGGCACGGCGAAACGTCCAGGCCACCCCCACCATGAGCCCGAGTCCCAGGGCCATCCCGAGGATGGGCGCCACGAAGATGAACAGGATCGGCTTCACCCAGCCGCCGAGGATGAGTGCGTCGACTCCGGCCTTGGCGAGCGCCGCGCCGCCGTACCCGCCGATCAGCGCGTGCGACGAGCTGGACGGGATGCCGAGATACCACGTGGCGACGTCCCAGCCGATGGCCCCGAGGAGGCCGGCCAGGATCACGACCGGATCGACGATCGAGAGGTCGATGAGCCCGCTGCCGATGGTCTTGGCCACGGCGGTGCCGAACCCGAAGGCGGCGACGAAGTTGAAGAATGCCGCCCAGGCCACCGCGGCCACCGGCGACAGGACGCGGGTGGAGACGATCGTGGCGATGCTGTTGGCGCTGTCGTGGAACCCGTTGATGAAGTCGAAGACGAGCGCGACCGCCACGATCGCGAGCACGAACCAGACGGACTCGAGCATCAGCCGTGCTTCAGCGCAATCGACTCGAGATCCCCGGCCACGTCATCGGCCTTGTCGATTACCGTCTCGATCTTGTCGAACATCTCCTTCCACTTGATGATCGCGATGGGGTCCGACTCGGTATCGAAGAGTCGGCCGAGCATCTCGTGAAACACGGCATCGGCCTCTTCCTCGATGCGCTTGACCTCGATCCGGTGCCCCATCAGATCGTTCTTGCCGCGGAGCTTCTTGACCGCCGATTCCACCTCGCCCGTGACCGCGATCGCCAGATCGCACATCTGGACGATGCCGTCCGGAGTTGTCCCGAGGCGGAAGATCTGCGCTCGGCGTGCGGTGCTGTCGATCGTGTCCATCACATCGTCGAGATCCGATGCGAGCAGATAGATATCCTCGCGGTCGATGGGCGTGATGAAGGTGCGATCGAGCCGCCTGGCAACATCTTGCGTGATTTCGTCCGCCTCGTGCTCGAGGCGCTTGATGCTTTCGACGCAGTAGGCTAATCGCTCCGGGCTGGTAAACAGCTCACGGAGATAGCCGGCGGCTTCGTACGACCGCCGCGCCACTTCCGTGAACAGGTCGAAGAACTCTTCGGTCCGTGGCAAGAGACGCATGTGTGTGTCTCTCCGTGTGATCAGATCAGGATGGTCCAGGGTCCGTCCAGGATGGCATAAGTCTGCTATCGGTGGTGGCGGTGCAACAGGGGGGCGGGGGAAGAGGGAGGAGGAGCGAACCCGCACCGCCCGGTCCGCTCGCATGCGCTTCGCTTCGAGGCCCCCGCCCTCCGCTGCACAGTTCTCAGTTGTCAGTCATCAGTTATCGGTGATGGCCACAAGCCGTTAGCTGATGACTAACAACTGACAACTGATAACCGACAACTCGCGCTGACCATCAGGCAGAACGCCGAATCCCAAGCGCGACGCTCGCATTAACAAGATCTCCGGCGATGCAGGGAAACCCCGCGCCACCGATGACGTAGGAGGAGGCAAACACAGCCGTGCCTAACGACCGGGAGGAATCCGGTGAGACACCGACATCTGTCACGCAGGGACTTCGTGAAGACGAGTGCCGGCGTGGTGCTTGGGACCGCTGCCGGTGGTCTGACACCAGCGTGGCGTGGGGACCGTTTCACGGCAGAGAAACCGGTCGTCAGCGTCGTGAGAATCCGGAACGGCAGGGTCGATCGTGCCGTCGAAGCGGCCATTGACCTCCTCGGAGGTATCGAGACGGTGGCAAAGGGCAAAGATCGGATCATGCTCAAGCCCAACCTGGTGGCCGAGGGTCCGCACTTCACGACCAAACCGGGCGTGGTGAGAACGCTCGCCCAACTCATGCAGCGGTCGGGAAAGGAAGTGCTGATCGGTGAAGGATCGGCCGCGGGAAACGGATTCAACGTCCGGGGCGATGTCACCTACAGGACGCGGAACCGCGAGATACTGGACGGGATGCAGCGCTACGTGTTCGACAGACTGGGCTACACGGACCTTGCCAGCTCCCTGCGGGCTCCGCTCATCAACCTCCATTCGGGCGACATGGCTGAGGTCGCGGTGCCGAACGGATTCGTGTTCGACAAGATCACGCTGCACCAATCGCTGACCGACATCGACCTGCTGTGTTCCGTTCCGATGATGAAGACCCACGTTCTGGCGACCGTGACGCTGGGCATGAAGAACCTGATTGGTCTGTATCCTGGAACGGTCTACTACTCGGTCAGGTCGTGGCTGCACGACCAGGCGGCGATGGCCGAATCGCCGGGCATTGCCTTCGAGACGATCGACATGGTCCGCGCCAACAAGCTCGGGCTCACCGTCGTCGACGGGTCAATGGCGATGGAAGGAGACGGCCCGTCTGATGGGAGTCTCGTTCCTATGAACGTGATCATCGCGGGAACCAACCCGCTGGCCACTGACATGGTCGCGGCAGACATCATGGGATTCGGGGTGCACGAAGTCCCCACGTTTACATGGGCCTACCGCGCAGGTCTAGGCCCCGCGAGCGTGAGCGACGTCGAAGTGAGGGGAGAGAAACTGGAGAGCGTACGGCGGCCATTCGTGAAGCCGAACGTGATCAACTGGGAGAGCATCAACAAGGCGTGGGGGGTGCAGGAGCTGTAGCCGTCAGCCAATAGCCGCCAGCTTTCAGCTGTCAGCTGCGAACTTCAAACCGCGGGTCGTCGCAAGTCACCGTTCATCCCGCTGCTGCCCAGCCCGCGCGGCCACAAGGCGCCCAGCGCGAAATGCCTCGGCGAGAGCCAGCGGCACCTCAGCCTCAGCCTGGACCACTTGCGCCTGCATCTCTTGAGTTCTCGCCGTCATCTCCTGCTCCTCTGCCACCGCCATCGCGCGCCGCTTCTCCGCCTGGGCCTGCGCGATCCGCTTGTCGGCTTCAGCCTGATCCGTCTGTAGCTCGGCGCCGATGTTC
>JBDHAB010000068.1:0-12197 GCA_039588295.1 Gemmatimonadota bacterium | reverse complement strand
TCGGCTCTTCATGCTCTTCATGGTCGACTGCAGCGTGTCGGCGTTCGACTACTATTGTATCGCCGAACACTTCATGAGAAATCCGAATGGTGGCGCTGTCGCAACAATCGGCGCGAGCGACTACGAGTTCCCAACCATCGACGCCTACTACATGAACGATTTCTACGACCTCGTCTTCAACCAGGGCGTCTTCAGCATCGGTGCGGCATTTGCGGGATCGAGGCTCGCGCAGACCGCATGGGCCGAAATGGGCGACAACGTTGATCGCTGGACGCATTACGTGTACACGCTGCTGTCCGATCCCGAGCTCCCGCTGTGGACGGGAGCCGTGGACAGCGTCACGGTCGTTCATCCCACCAACGTCGAACTGGGCACGACCGACATCGCCGTTCTCGTTACCGCCGGCGGGCAGCCGGTCGACTCGGCCGTTGTATGCCTGTACAAAGAGGGCGAGGACTACCGCCGTGCAGCGACAGACGTCACGGGTAACGTCAGCATCGAGTTCACCGTCGAATTACCAGGCAGTATTGGCGTCGTCGTGACCGGTCTCAACCTCGCGCGCCACCAGAGCTTCATCACCGTGAATTCGTCGCTTCCTCCCTATGTTTATTGCCTCGGCTCCGAGGTCGACGATGATACGCTGGGCGGGACTTTCGGCAACGGAGACGGAGCGATTGACGCCGGCGAGACCGTCGACCTGACACTCAGCTTGGGCAACACTGGCGGCAGTTCCTCGGGCAATGTATCGGTAATCATTCGGTGCGACGATTCGGCGGTGACGGTCGTCGACAGCACGGCCTCGGTGGGTGTGGTGGTTCCCGATTCCGTGAAAGCGGCCCTGGATCCGGTTCGGGTTGCATTTGCCACGGGTATTCCGGACGAGACGGTTGCGCAGTTCGAATTGACGATTCAAGACGATCTAGCCGGCAGCTGGGGCGACACCTATCGTGAGACCGTCCACGCGCCGGAGTTGGAGTTGATCACGCTTCGAATCGATGACGATCCGCCGCTCGGGAACGGTAACGGCGTCAACGAGGCGATGGAGGAGTTTCTTCTCTTCTACGGAGTAAAGAACTACGGGACGGGTGCCGCCGCCGGCCTGACAGCGCAGGTGACGGATCTGGACGGGGCTTTCGTTTTCCTGGACAGCACCGACTCGTATTCCGACTGTCTGCCGTTTACCACTGTCGAAAACGCGATGGGCTTTCATATCATCGAGACGTCGACGTCGAGCGAACATTACCTCGCAGTCGAAATCGTCGACCTCTTCGGGCGATCGCATCGAGACACGATCGAGCTGAGGGGTCCTGCACCGCCAACGGGCTTGTCATTCGACGCCAGCCACGCGGTGGACCGCATCGAAGTGACGTGGTCGAAGAGCTCCGCGCCCGACGTCGCGAGATACAATGTCTATCACTCCCTGACGTCGGGCGGCCCGTACGACCTGGTCTCGGTCGACCCGGTGGAACACGCGGTTTTCATGGATTCCAACCTTCAACCAAACACGCGGTACTATTACGTGGTCACGTCGATCGACAGCGCAGGAAATGAGAGCTTGCCCTCCGCGGAGTCTTCCGTGAGCACGAATCCGCCCCAGCAAGCGGGGTTTCCGATCGAGATGCAGAACCCCACAGCGTCTTCGCCGGCCGTCGGCGACATTGACGGCGACGGGGACAAGGAGATCGTCGTTGGCAACCGCTACGTCTACGCATGGCATCACGACGGCACCGAGCTCCGTGACGGCGATGGCGATCCGCAGACGTGGGGAATATTGAGCACGGAGGGGAACGACTTCACCGCCGCCGTCGCATTGGCACGGCTGGACGCCGGCCCGGGACTCGATATCATCGCGGCCGACCTCTTCACGGAATCGGTCTACTGCATGGACCACAGCGGTGCCGCGCTGCCGGGGTGGCCACGAGTCGCGGAGGATCAGTTCCGGGCGACGCCCGTCGCGGCAGACCTCGACGGCGACGGACTCCACGAAGTGATTGCCGTCGACGTACGCGGCGTGATTTATGCCTGGCACGCCGACGGGTCCGAACTGATAGACGGCGACCTCAATCCCGCGACCGACGGAGTCTTCTTCCGCACCCCCACCACCAACTACCACTACCAGACGCCGGCCGCCTGCGATATCGACTTGGACGGAAAAGACGAGATCATCCTGGGCACGCGAGCGGACACGGTCTATGCACTGAACGAGGACGGGAGTGCGGTCGGGGGTTGGCCATTCGCCCTGCCCGGCGAGGCCGTGGGCAGCGTTGCCGCGGGTGACGTGGACAATGACGGTCTGATAGAGATAGTCTGTCACGCGAGGACGGGGCACGTCTACGTCCTGAATCACGACGCCGGCGTCGCGTCCGGGTGGCCGCGTTACGTAGCGATAAACGAGCCGTTCTTTTGTCCGTCGCCAGCGCTCGCCGACCTCGACGATGACGATAAGCTCGAAGTCGTGCTGGTCGGCTACACGGCGAGCGCCACCAGACTCCACGTCCTGAAAGCCGACGGACAGGATTATCCTGGGTGGCCGGTTACCTTCAACGTCGTCATCGCTTCCGAGTGTTCGCCCGTCGTCGCCGACATCGATGGCGATGGAGCGCTCGACATCCTGGTCGGCGATGAGTCGCGCTATCTCTATGCGTATGACCTCGGGGGCCAGCCGATCGACGGCTTCCCGATCGCGACCATGGATGCGGTTCGCGCGGCGCCCTTCGTCGACGATGTCGACCAGGATGGTGATACAGACCTAATCGCCGCCGGGTGGGACAACAACCTCTACGTTTGGGATCTCTCCGGCACTCACGATGCCCAACTGGCACCGTGGCCCACGTTCCACGCGAACGTGCATCGAAACGGCCGCATCGGTTTCAACGTGCCTACCCATGTGGGCGACGTCGGGCCGACCCCGATCCCCATTTCGATACCGGCTCTCCTCCAGAACCACCCCAATCCGTTCAACCCCTCGACCACCATCGTATTCTACGTGCCCGACGGCAGCCCGCAGAGGGTCACGCTCCGGATCTTCGATGTCACCGGGGCACTCGTCCATACTCTGGTCGATGAGATCCTCCCGTCGGGCCGGTACGAGGTCGTCTGGAGGGGCACCAACCGTCACGGAAGCCCGGTTGCGACGGGCCTCTATTTCTACGAGATCCGGGAGCGGGGCTTCGTGGCAGCCAGAAAGATGTTGCTGCTCAAGTAGCGGGGTGCCACCGGCTCAGGGGCTGGTTCCTGCCGGTGTTTCCAGATCCATATAGTAGCGTTCGCGGACTTCCAGGCCGGCAACCTTCTCGAAGATGTCGTACTCCGCCCGAAACAAACGCCGTCGCCGGTCATCGGGCACGACGGCGGTGTTTCCCATGGATTCGGAGCTGAACAGGTACGAAGCCGCGCACGCCACCACCATGCCCTTGGCGAAGGGCAGGTAGCCCATGGCAATCCGACCGTCACCGAGCCTCAAAAGCGGTTTTACATTGTTCACGCCGGTAGCACTTCGTGCGACCCCCAGTGTGTCACCGGCAGCATCCAGGACGGCGACGGAATCGGCCGCCTCCTCGTCGAATTCGATGCCGAACGGCCCCAGGAGCGACGGCGCCGTGCTCCCGAGGTTCTCCGGTGAATCCAGGACAACGAGCGTGCCCCCCCGCCGAACGAAATCGACGATCCGATCGATATCTTCGATCGAGAATGGCCGAATGGGTTGGATCTCGACCAGGGCGCGGGCGTTTTGGACGGCCCTGTCGAGACTGGGCTCGTTGCGCGGGACCAAACCGAGGCGTTGCGTCCACACATAGAAGGTTTGAAAATTTTGCCAGTTCATCACGGGGAGCCGCTCCCCGGGCACAACGTAGTTCCCGTGACTCTGATCGAAGGTGACGTAGACCGGTTCCCGCCGCGGTTCTGGTAGTGCGTACGATCGCGTGACCCAGGATTCGGCGAGTGCGCCCAGCAGGACGACGGCCAGCGTACCCGAGACGGTCACCCAGCTCCAAAACGACGCGCCCGAGTTGCGGCGAGCTTCCATCGCGAGCAGAGTCAATCCGGCGAGCGATGCGAGCACGAAAACCCTGGAAAGCCACGCCCATCGGTTCTTGCGGTTCAGCCATTCGATCGACGCGAGCGCCATCTCGGGCTTTCCCTGCATGAACATGAAGAAGTTGGAGAAACACGTGCTGTCGGTGAAGCCCAGCACCCTCCCCTTTCCAAACTTCACACCGCCCGCCTGCAGAAACAGGCCAAAGTCGTAATCCCACTTTTCCGTTTTGGTCGGGAAATAGCTGACCTCCGAATAGTCCAGGTACATCGCCCGCAACCCGTAGCCGAGAAGCACGTTTTCCGAAAGCGGCGGGCCGTAGAGCGTGCACGACGTGGCAAACAGGTAGGAGGGCATGAACCGAACCACCGGGTGGGCGAAGCGTTGGGGGCGCTCGAAAGTACTGAGACCCAGATTGGCCAGGTTGTACGTGGCGTCATACCGGAAGTACATGCCAAATCGCTCGGCGATGGGATTGAGATGGGTGCTGGTGCCAAACACGTTCGTGTGATCACCGATGAGAAACAGCCCCCCACCCCGGCGAACGAAATCCTCGATGGCATCGACCTCGTCGCGCGCGAAACCCATGGTAGGTGTCTTGACGACTAGCACGTCCCAGTCGGCCAGGAACTCGGGCGTCAGGCTGTCTTGGCGGGTCTCCACGTGGTAGTAGTAACTCCAGTAATCGGCGAGGCAGTAGTAGTTGTAGCCCGACTTGCCGCCGTACCAGGTGGTGTCGAAGGGCTGCGTGGTCCACTCCCAGTCGCTGTGACCCTCGTCGATGAGGACGCGTCCAGGCTTGGGGCTCCCGGGGTCGTGAAACCCGAAGAGCAACGTGAGCCCGCCCGCAAGAAGCCCCGTGGCCAGGAACACGCGGGACTTTCGGCATCCACGGGCGAAGAATCTCGGATTGTCGTTCGCACCCGAAAGCCAACGGCGGATGCGACGGCCGAAACCCGGCTGGCGCGATGTCTCGTTGCCTGCGGGGTGCTCCGCACCGGCCTGGACGCCCGATCGCCACCACGCGGCCAGCAGAAACGGCAGCGGCAGGAAACTCAAGAGAAGAGCGTCCGGGAGCCAGAACACGCGCTCGTTCCGAAGGTGCATTACCAGCACGAAGAGAAAGAGGAGACGCACGTACAAGAACACAACGATCCCGACGAGCAGGCCGGCGAGTCGCTTGCGCCAGTCGGGACGAAGGAGCACGACGAGGCCCGCTCCTGCCGCGAACAGCACCGCCGGTATCAGGCCCAACTTCTCCCAGGTTGGCGTGAGCGCCACGGTGTCCAGTGAGGTGGAGAGGTGCAACGTCGAGCCGTTGAGAGCCGTCCCGGGATTCAGAATCTTTATCGGTACGTACAGGAGCGCGGCCAGCCACGGCACGGCGGGGTATCCGGGCAATAGATCGTGCAGGAATGGCAGCTCGGCGGTCCGATGGTAACGCGCACAAAAAGCGTAGAGCAGCGGCACGCACGCCGCTTGCACGACGCACACCATCCCGGACACCCAGAGGCCGGGCAGTGCCCACCGCCCGAGGGTGCGGACAACGGGCAGCAGCGTGATGATCGCCGCCAGGCCCAACAACAGAAATCCGATGTGGAACGGGCCCTCCAGCCAGGCCACGGCCGCGATCGAGACCACCAGCACCGCGATGGCCGGGCGCACGCGGTCGCCCTCCGCCCACAGGTCGGTATGGCGCAGCCCGACCACCAGGAGCGCCACGCCGGCGGGAAGCCATGGCCACGAGCCGCTGGCCGGATGGAAGATGGGCAATGCCCCCAGCCAGGAGAACGCCAGCATCAGTATTCCCAACCAGACCAGCGTCATTGCACACTTCCCATTTCGGTCAGCTCTCTGAAGAACGCGACGTTGCCCGCGAAGTACCGATCACGGGTCTCCAGGTTTACGTCGTGAAAGAAAGCGCTGTCCCCGATCAGCACGATGTCGCCCTTTCCAACCGTGCGCCTCACCACCACGGGATAGTCCCACTGGGATAGCAGGACGTCGGCGGGGTTCGTTGGGTCGAACTGTACCGGCCACGCCTCCCGGAAGTTGACCGCGAGCGTGTCGCTCTCCGCCCGAATCTCGAATTGTCCCAACGGTATGTTCGCAACCGTCAGCCCGAAATGTTCCAGAAGACCACGCGAGGCGTCGAGCTCCTCGAATCCCACCGCCGCGATGACGCGTCCACCCTGGGTCAAGAATCGCTCGACGGCGTCGATCTCTCCCTGGCTGTACCTGCGCGTGGGGGCAATGAGGAGCAGCACCTTGGCTCCGTTCTCCATGTCCCGGTATGGAAACTCGGGGCGGACGACGGGGAAGTAGCCGTTGCGGGCCAGGTTCAACTGAAGTCCTCCGAGGCTCCGGTCCTTCCACCCGCGCAGGGTGTGGTGCCCTCCATGGGACCCATCGATCACCGCGAGGGACCGTCCGACCTCGAACGGGAGATCCGCGACGGGTTTCCAAGACGGCTCGGCAAAGACCGGGCTCAGCGGCTGCGGTGTCGTGGTCACCAGATGCATCGCCGCAGACCCGATTGCCAGCCCCAGGGTCACGGCGACGATGGGCATGGGATTCGCGGCCAACGCGAAACTCGCCAGGACAATCAGCAGTATCGCGATGAGTCCGCCAATCTGTGTGCCCACCCCTGGGCCAAACCGACCGCCCGCGCTGAGGTAATCCAGTGAGCGCGCCACGGTGTCCAGGCTCCGCCCCAGCGACAGGTTCTGATAGCCGGAGGTGTCCCCGAACACCATGACCTTCCCCTGGCCGTAGCGGGCGTCGGCGACCAGGACGACGTCGCCCAGAAGTTCGTCCGGGTTGTAGCGGCGATCACCGAGATAGGAACGCGCGATATTGGCCGCATCGCCGATGTCGGAGTACCCGTAACGGCCGACGACCACCGGGCGAGCATTGACATCGATATCGAGCGTGGCGCCGACCCAAATCTGGAAGTCTTCTGCCGTCGTGACGCCTCGGTTCATGGGATGGGCGCGGTAATCGAGGGCGTCACTCCATCCGTCTCCAAAGAATGTCGAGCTGTCGAACCGGAAGCGGATTCCCACAGGCTCGAGAAGGTCGTTGAACGGACCGCGTATGCCGGCGACACCCGTGTGATCCCCCAGGCACAGCAGGCCACCACCCCGTTCGATGAATCGCCAGATGCGTTCCTTGTCCTCGTCTTCGAGATACTCCTGGATATTGATCATTACGATGCACGCGGGTGCGCCGGCCTGATCGAGCCGGGTCAAATCATCCGAAGCGACCACGTCGAATCCAACCGACTCCAACGCCGCGGGGAGCATCCCGAACATGCCGGCGCTTTTCTCGCCGTAGACGCCGTGGACGGGCACCTTCCAGTTGATGTAGCCCGCGTCGTAAATCATCACGCGAGGCGATCCTCGCCGAGGTGTCGTCGTCCAGCCGAGTGTCAGCGCCGCGGCCACGCCCAGCGCGAAGGCCAGCGAAGAGGCAAAGGCGACGCGTCGCGCCGGCGGGGGCCATAGCCAGCGCACCGGTCGGCCGCGATCGAAGAGTGTGTACGCGATGCTTCCCAAGATGAGAAACACGTGCTGCGAGTTCAAAATCAACCAGTCCCACCCGCGGTGGGAGGCAACCCAGCGCGCGTAGTACTTCAGCATGGCCAGATAGAAGAGGTGCGAGGCCACCAGCACGAGCAGCCCGATCGCCCATCGATAGCGATGGCGCCGTTCGGCAGCCGCCTCTCGGACCAGCACGAGGAGGATCAGGGCAACGAGTGACGGCAATGCCATGGCGGTCGGCCCCAGGTTTCGATCTTCCCGCGCCAGGTTTTCACCGACCCAAGACAGGACCGAGGCCAGTCCCACACGGAGGTGCCAGAGGATGGGAAGTATCCGCACCAGCTCGGCAAGGAGTCCCGTACAGGCCAGCGCCACCACGTAGCTCTGCAGGTGACGCGCCTCCCGGGAGTCGTGCCGCCAACCGAGAAGGAGGAATGCCGCCGCCCCGAACAGGTACAGGTGGAAGAGTCCCAGTGGGGCCAGGCGGGACAGCAAGACACCCACCGCGGCGGTCAACACGGCGGCCACCACCGCGGGGAGCGGGACGCGACGGCCGATCCGCAAGAAGGGGAAGAACGTCCAGATGAAGGCAGCGAAACTCAGGAACGCGATCAGTGGATAGAGAGCGCCACCGAGGAAGCCCAGGTTTCCCAGCGTGGCGCCGATGAGAAGGAGAAACGAGATGTTCCGGGCCCACAACCGCATGTGTTATCCCCCTGGCCGAACCTCGATAACATCGTATTCGAAGACTCCCTCGCAGGTCAAAAAGAATCCGGGGACGAAGCCGATTTGGCTTCGCCCCCGAATTCCTACCGTTCATGCGCAACGGCTTTACTTCTCTCCATACAGCGTCTTGATCTGGCCCCAGCTGGTCTTCTCGACCGGGGTCGCGCATTCCGGCTGCACCGGATCGATGGTTGTACACAGCGGGTTGCCTGGATCACACGTAGGAACGCTCGGATCGCACGTGGGATACGCCTGCGCCGTGCAGTGCTGCGGGTTGTTCTCCCGGCACTCTGGCTTCAGCGGGTCGCACGTGGGTGCGAACGCGTCGAACGTGGTGAAGTGGCACTGCGGGTCCGCCGCGTCACACGTTAGCGCCCTCGGATCCACCGTGAAATCACAGGTCAAATGACCGTCGCAAGTGTGACCGTCACAGGTGTGGTTGTACGGAGCCGGCTCCGTCGTATGCGGGAAGTTACACGTTGCCACGTTGGGATCACACGTGAACGCCCGCGGGTCGTACGTGTCACACGTCGCCTGCTGGCACGTGTACTCCAGGTTGAGGCACGTGTGGCCTTGGGGGTCCAGTGTGTGGTCATAGCACTCCGGAAGCCCCGGGTCACACGTGTACATCGCCGGCTCATACGTGTCGCACGTGTAGCGACCGTCGAACGTCGGCTGCTGCGGTGCCGCATGAACCGGAGTTGCCGTTCCCGCCAGGAGCACCCTGCCGCCCCCTTCGAGACGGTCCACCGCTCCCTGCAAGGCAACCTGGAACGCAGACGAGTCCTGATGCTGCACCTTGGTCTGGGGCGTTACCAGAAGACCCAGAACAAACGCTGCACTAATCGGGATTAGAAGGAAAACGATAGCCTTTTTCACAAAGGCTCACCTCCTTTCCTTCTCCAGTGGGGCGGCTTCGGGCGAAGCGCCCCGGTGCACTGCTCCCCTCCCGTGGAATGGAAGGCACCTCTGCCGCTGCCGAGAAATCGCCGTACGCAGACCCCTCGACGCACCGAGTCTATCAAATCGACGGACAACGGCACCATGATGCCATTGCATCAATTCGGTGGAAGCCTAAGAGGAGGCTTGGAAAACATGGCGGGGCTTCGCCGGTCGGACACGCGCGGCAGAACCTCGATAACAGCGCATGCGAAGACTCGCCCGCGGGTCAAAAAAATCCGGGGACGAAGCCGATTTGGCTTCGCCCCCGAATTCCTGCCGTTCACGCGCAACGGCTTTACTACTCTCCATACAGATGCTTGATCTGGCCCCAGCTGGTCTTCTCGACCGGGGTCGCGCAACCCGGCTGCGATGGATCGATGGTTGTACAATCCGGGAAGGCCGGATCGCACGTATGAGCGGTCGGCTCGCACGTGTGATACCCCTGCGCCGTGCAGTGACCGGGGTTGTTCAGCCGACACTCCGGAAGCATCGGATTGCACGTGGGAATGAACGCGTTGAACGTGGTGGACTCGCACAGCGGGTCCGCCGCGTCGCACGTGAGCGCCCTCGGATCCACCGTGAAATCACAGGTGAACGAACCGTCGCAGGTGTGACCCTGACAGGTGTGGCTGTACGGAGTCGGCTCCGTCGTATGCGGGAGATTACACTCCGCTAGGTTGGGATCACACGTGAACGCCCGCGGGTCATACGTGTCACACGTCGCCTGCTGGCAGGTGTACTCCTCGGCCACGCACGTGTGGCCCAGGGGATCCTGTGTGTGATCCGCGCAACCCTGCGCCGGATCACACGTTGTCATGATCGGCTCGTACGTGTCGCACGTGTAGCGACCGTCGAACGTCGGCTGCTGCGGTGCCGCGTGGACCGGCGTTGCCGTCCCCGCCAGGAGCACGTTGCCGCCCCCTTCGAGACGGTCCACGGCGCCCTGCAAGGCAACCTGGAACGCGGACGAGTCCTGGTGCTGTACCTTGGTCTGCGGTGTTACCAGAAGACCCAGAACAAACGCTGCACAAATCGGGACTAGAAGGAAAACGATAGCCTTCTTCACAAAGGCTCACCTCCTTCCTTGTCCAGTGGGGCGGCTTCGGGCGAAGCGCCCCGGTGCACTGCTCCCCTCCCGTGGGATGGAAGGCACCTCTGCCGCTGTCGAGAAATCGCCGTACGCAGACCCCTCAACGTCCGGCGAGTGTATCACTCCAGAGAGCGAAAAGCAAGCTCCGACGGCCGCCAGGGATTCAAACTCGCGCTACAGGGGACTGGCGCAGCAGTTTTCAAAGATATTCCTTGGCCCAGAGGCGCGTAGAGCAGGTCGTGCCTCGATCGAGGCCTCAGAACCCGATGATCATCTGGACGAAGGCGTGGTCGTGAATGCCGTACTGCCCGCGGTCGCGCGCGTCGAGATCGAACGCTTCGACCAGGCGCACGATTCTGTCGGGGCCGAACGCGTATTCGAACGCCGCATAGATGCGGTGGTCGTCGATGTCGGTCTCGACCGGCGGGCCCGCCCCCGTTCGCTCTTCACGCCGGCGAAACAGCGAGGCCCATCCCATTTCAACGGTCGCCCGGCGCCGCGCGCCCAGACCGAGCCGCGCACCCGCCGCCGGCGCGACGTAGCGGTTCTCGATCGATGTTTCCACCGACTGCCGGTTGCGCCGCCGGATCTCCCGCATTTCGATAAGAACCGCTGCACGCACCGTCCACCGATCGTTCAGGACGATCCAGGCATAGGGCTTGCCGTATGTCCGCGTGTGGCACCAGGCGGTCACCGAATCGTCTGGACTGATCCAGTAGAGGTCCTTGTCGAATTCCATGAGAATGAGGCCGCCGGCACCCCGCGGGCGGTTCCTGTCGCTGCGCTCCGTCAATGGCGCCACCGCTTCCCCCGGCGCCTGCGCCCCGCTGAGGAACGTAGAACCCTCCGTGCGCTCGTCCCGCCGATACCCCGCCTCGATGCCAATCGCCGACCGCGCCGGTAAAGGGTCCGTCTGCGGCCAGTTGGTTTCGAGCCAGCCCGCGAGTGATCTCGCCTTTATCTTTTCCGAACGGCCTGCCGAGCCCGTCGCCCTGTCCTCCTCGGCCACCGTGAATTCGGGCACGAGCTCGCCCTCGAGCCTCAGCCAGATGCCGCGGTGGAGCCGCTCCCGAACATTCAGGCCGAGTCGAACCGGTTTGTCGGTGAAGACCACGTTGAGACTGTCCGAGGTGCCCTTCCGGTCCTCGGTGAAATTGCGAACCACGTGGGGGAAATCGATGAAGAAGAGTGAGTACCGGTCCACCGCCCTCCGATTCTGCAGCACGAGCCCGATGGCGTTCTCCGCCCGCACGGAGGTCGGCGTCGCGTAAGCGGACACATAGTTGTCGTCAAACGCGCGCACTTCGAATTCGAAGGTATCGCCCGCGAGCCGCTCGCTCGAGTAGCGAAGGAGCCGGGCGTGATGAAACCGAAAGCGGAGGCGATGCTCTATCAGATTGGCGGAGAACTTGAGCTGCTCTTCCAGGAACCACTGCGCGACGTTGTTGCTCCCCACTCGCATGCGAAAGCGGTTGTCGCCGGCGTCCCATACCTCGCGCCACAATCGGCTGTTGTCGTTGGTGACGGCGTCGAGAACGTACTCCCGGTTGTCCTCCTCCGGCTCGCGCGGGAACGCCATCTGCCCCCTGGCCCCATCCGTGGCCATGAGACTCAGCAACGCAGCGAGCGCTACCGCGATGTTCTTCCCATCCTCCAACGACGACTTCTGCGGCATCAAACCCAGACTAGCACGGCTTGGCCCCGCACGGGTAGCAGACATCGGAGTAATGCAATTGCACCGGGCACTCACGCCGCCGTGAGACCGCTCATCCCACTCAACCGACCGTTCGTCGCAAATAGATGGGCCGGATACGGCTGCACGCTAGACTTCTGTGTGGAAGCTCATTGGCGCTCACAACTC
>JBDHAB010000067.1:0-12210 GCA_039588295.1 Gemmatimonadota bacterium | reverse complement strand
ACCGATCACCACTTGGTTCGCGGCTTCGTCGCCAATCGTAAGAACGGAATCTTGCAGGCTACCGTCCGCATCTCCACGCGGGATGACATGATCGGTGATGCCTAGATCGCTGGCGACGAAGTGAGCGCCCTCCACCACATTCAACATCGTCCGAACTTGGGTAGCCGTAAGCTCCGCGACGATCGCCCCTGCACCGGACACATTGCCAAGAATCCGGTCGTCCGCCACGACGTTCTGCATCTTCGCGTAAGTGACGGCATCAGCGGCAATGGTCTGCGCCCCATCCGCAACGGAGGTAACGTCTCCAGTGTGATTCGGATGAGTGTAGGCATTCGCCCCGTCCGCGACATTTATCATAGTGCGGACCTGTGCATCGGTCAGTTCCGCAACAATCGCTCCCGCGCCAGACACATTCCCAAGAATGCGATTGTCGGCGACGACGTTTTGCATCTTGGCATAGGTCACCGCATCATTGGCGATCGTTGTAGCGTTCGCGCCCTGGGAAGCAGTCACATCACCCGTGAGGGCGGCACGCTCAATCTTGGCAGTATCGAAGACGAGGCTGACCGCATCAATGTCGGCGCTGATAGTGACAACTTCCGGGTCATCGGTAGCTGCCGTAACAATGCCGTCGCCGCCTGTCAGCGTGAGAGTATCCGACACTACGTCCGCAACAGCAGTGCCCGTGTCACCGGCTACGGTTTTGAATGCCTCCGTGGCAACCCCACTGACCGCGCCGCCGGAGGTCAGCACGCCACTCGAATACTGGACTAGGTGTCCGTCGATAAGTTGATTCTGCACGAGCGCAACATAGCTCGTACCCGCCGAATCGTAGACCCGTAGTTCTGGCTCTTCGGCTGAAGTCGGACCTGTCACATTCAACGTGCCGTTAAGCGTGCTGTTGTGGCCGATGACAAGCATGGCTTCGCTATTGTCAACGGCGACTTGATCCAATCCGACGGCGAGAACGTGCTTCGTGCCGCCCGTGTACCACTGGATGTTCGCGTCGACGCCCGTACCGAACTGAAGCTCGGTATCGTCCAAGGCATTCAGATTGTGCGAACTGTCTGCTTGCCAGTTGTCCACGTTGTCAATCGTGGAGTAGTACGTGCCGCCCGACGATTCGATGCCTTTGAGGATGCCCACCTTGGAGCTGATCGTCTTGTAGTGAACAAGAGGCACCCACGCTGAGTCGATATACGTCTCAAAGTATTTCCACGCAGCCGTCGAGTTCCATCGCAGAGCACCATCGGACGGAGGGCTCCCTGGCCGCTGAGCCAGCGTCCCCCACGGCGGATACATGATGCCCGTGCTGTCGATGACCAGAGGATCGTCACCTGTCATCTCGATACGACCGCGGCCGGTGGCCGTGTCCCACCGCATCTTCATATCGGAGTCGGTGCCGAAGAGTGCGTTGATGTCGTCGTTGAATCGCAGGTCACCGTCCGAGCCATCGGGCATGACGATCGACGTAGCTTCGTCGATCACGTCGTCCGCCTCGTCAGCCACGCAGATGCCGCGAGACTCAGCCGTCAAGTCCGCCCAGTCGATCGTGCCACCGAGGATGGTGGTGCCGACGGTTGAATCCCAGGTTGCCGCCCCCGTGCTAGCATCGGTGCAAAGCCAGAGCCCCTTCGTGTCGGTGCGGTACCACCACGACCCTTGGCTGTAGCCGTCTTCAAGGTCGTCGTTGACGGTGGGGTCCGCTGTAGCCGTCCAGTTATGCAACGGAGGCGTATAGGCACGAAGATTGATCTGCTGGAGTGCTTGGCGAACTTCCCGCAGACTAGCTTCGGTCGCCCGTACGTCGGGAACCCCAGCCATTAGGCGGGCCTCCACTCGGCGATTTGCTCAAGCTCCATGATGAGAGATTCGAGTGCCCAGCGATTTGTCGTGGCGATGCCGAGATAGAGCATCACGCCGGAACGGGATATGTCGTCCCACGGGTTGATGTCCTCGTCCCAGGTGTAGGTGTCTTCAAGGAAGATAGACAGATCGTGTAGCGCAGCCTTGGCACTCTCCGCACTTTGCACGTACCAGTAAACCTCGCTGCTGACATTGTGCAGCGTGCATTGGAGACGATGCAGCATGGTCTCAATGCCCGGCTTACCAAATGGCCCAAGCAGGATGCTGCTCTCGAATTCCGACCCATCATCATCCGCAGCAGCCGTGGAATGGCGTCGGATGTAAGCATCTCGTCCGCCGAGCAGGATCGTGTTCGTTTCCCCCGTCAAAGACTCGTGAAGGCACGAGGCAATCGGCTCATGGTCGGACCGCATTGTCATCGGCCAAAAGGCATCCGTGCGAGTGTCAATCCAGTAGTGTTGAACGCCGGTGCCCTCCACCTGCGAAGTCAGATACACATGAATCATCGAGCGTCGCAGATCGTACTGCATGGTCACCGAGAGCAGATCCGTGTCGATGTTCCGAAACGCCTTCGGCATCCTGTCTTTGCTGACGGCGATCGGATACTGCTGAGAGCCCGGCAACACCTTGTAGACGCCCTCCTTGCTGACGAAGTACAGCACACCCTCCGGAGTCGTCGTCCATGCCCGATGGTCGATAATCCCGACCTTGCGGCTGAGTACGTCGATAAACCCCTGCATCGCTGGGTCGCCGCGCAGAATCCACATGGCATCAGCAGCAGCAAAGATCAGGTAGTCATCCGTTGAGGGGATAAGTGCTGTCAGTGGACGATTCACAACGCCAGCCGTATCGAGCGTGCCAGCAACCGGTCGACCGCCATCCGTCAACAAGCCGGAGTAATTCCAATCCTCCAAGTCCCCTTGGCGGCTCATGTACCATACGTGGGCATTGTCCTGGTCCCCCGCAAGACACAGTCTGTCGCGGTAGAGCGCAATGATCTTGCAGTTGACGGGAATGCTGCCAGCCGTTGCGGCGGTGTGCAACGCAACCGCATCGCTTCCACTCGCGTAGGTCTTCAGTCCTCGGACTACGCGGTACGTCGCCGTGCCGGAAACGCCGCTAACGCCGGTCAACGTCAAGGTCGTTGCATCATGCGACGTAATCTCATACGTCCCGTTCGGGAGGTTCGTAGTGTCGGACGAACTCGTGATCTCGCAGTAATCGCCGTCATCGTCCACGGCCGGCGCCGTCGTGAAATCGACAGTCGCATCGGTCAACACCGCGCCGGAGACGGCTTTCCCCGTGCCCGTGTACTTAACTCCGTGGTCAGCCATATACAGCGTACCGAACCGCTCGACGGTCGCCACATGCTCGGTCGTCAGCGTCAAGCCTGTCGAATGCTGCCCCATGACCTGCGCGTTCGCACTGCGAATCTCGCGCCAGATTTCACCGTTGCTCCCGGCGACAATACGAATCGGCGGCGTACTGGGAATTTCCGACTTCTCGATGTAATCCAGCGCGAAGTCGTCAATATGCGCTGTCTGGTCGTCCTTCATAATGCCGAAGGCAACCGTATCACCCGTGAAGTCGCTTAGCTTATGCGACCAATCATATTCGAGGAATTGTTGATCGCGGATTGCCACACGCAGCAATCCTTCAGGCTCAAGAGTACCCCGGACGGTAAAGTCGGCAGTCGCGCCCGTGCCGATATGTTGCTGATTCAGGAAGGCGTAATCATCAAGATCGTCGGTCGCGCTGATCGAATGACCCAAGCTTGTTGTTAAACCGTTAACGCCGGTGCCCGTACTCACGCTCAGAATACGAAAGTTCGTCGTTCCACCCAGCGTTACCGTTCGCAGAGCGAAATGCACGACAATGCCGCTGGCAATGTCCGGGCTCGTATCGTCCATCTTGAAGAAGATGAAGTAATCCGACTCCCAGTTAGCGTTGTAGCTTTTCGTATTGCAGGGAATCGTGAATTCGACGGTCAGCGGCTTGGTCAACTCGACGCCGTTCGGAAACGCCGAGGCATCCGTATCGGTGAAATCCAGTGATGCGCCTGCAATCGCACTTTGGCTTGCTGTGTAGACAGTGGTCCCGGTCTTGGTCGGCGTCGTCATGCGCGTACCGGACAAATCAGTCCACGCCGTCGAATCGTACGCCTCGTTGGGAAACGTCTCCGTGAACGTCGCAGGCGCAGGCCGGTCTTCGATCGTCCGCACCGTATCGAGCATGTTGATCGGGTACGCCGTCCCACCGCTCTTGCACTGAGTAGGGATGGCCGTTTCCAACCCTGGGCGAGAACCGCCGCGCATACGATCAGCGATCGTTTCTTCCGTGCAGACGTTCTGCGCGCGAACGCAGGTATACGGCGGCTGCTTCTGGAAAGCGAACCGCTCGTTCACCCCACCCGCCGGCCACTGCACTTCAATGGTGCGGCGTCCGCGTGGCATGGGTTACACCGTGCTCAGAGTCGCCGTATCGGCTTCCGGCAGGCAAGACAGCGCACGCCAGCGATAGTTCGCACCGGACGGCACCGAGACCAACAGAATGCACTCGCCAGCCGTGTCGAATGTAATCGTGTTGTTTGCCGTGACATTCAGCGTCGTCGAACAGGTCAACGTGATGTCGCCGCCGTCCGTCTTAAACGTCAAGAGCAGGAAGATAAACGGCGATACCGGTGCCGCCAATGTCCGCGTCTCTGCGGCAGCACTGACGAGTTCCACAATACCGCTCTTGTCAGCCGGGATAGCACCTGCATCGCCCGGATCATTGATCTGCCACTCCGCGCTCGAAAACTGATACGGAAGGCTGTGCTCTCCACCTGTTGCCATCGAAAAACTCCTCTCTTAGTGATACGTCACGTTCAGCGAACTGACAACACCTGCGCTCGCTGCTGCCGTGATGACACACTGTTCGTTCAATGTTTCAGAATCGTAATGGTACCCACGCTGCCACTCGATATGACCAAACGTGCCACCGTTGTTCACATTGCCGCCGGCATACATCGTGAACTTGGTCGTCGGCCCAGAACCGTAGGCGATGGTAATGGCCGTCCCTGCGGCAGGCGCACCACCATAGCTCCACGAAATCGAGTCTATAACCCAATACTGCGTTGAATCGGCTGCTATTGTGACCTGCGACTGCACGCCCGAGGCGCCTGTATCCGCCACGCCGATCGTTGCAGCATCGTGATTTGCTGGTCCTCTCATGTTTACACTCCTACGGATAAGCCACGTCGTTGAACGTGACGATGTTGCCTCTGCGCCCATGCGGTCGCATGACCTGCTCCATGCCGTCGCTGGCATCGCCCATGTAACCGAGCGATTCCGCCGTATTCGCACGCGAGTCGTAATCCACGCTCTGTACAAGCCGCTCCATGAACGCCGCCCATTTCGGTCCCTTCGCTCCTCGTTGCGATTCCTCCGCAGCAGCAAGACAGGCTGCCTTGAAGGTCTCAGCGTGTGCCATGCCCCCAAGCGGATACCGGTTCGCCTGCGTCAGCGCATCAGGCAACTTGATATAGCGGTAGTACAGCGTGTAGTCGCTGTCGGGGATCGGATAGACGAGCAGGTCGAACCGTTGCCCGAGCGACGGCGACGATGCCACGGGGCGTATCGCTGCCGAATGCGGGCGCCTCGTGGAGTCACTGTCCTGTAGGAGCCGACGTATCTGCGCTTCGCTGCGAATGGTCAGGGGCTCATAGGCCCCCGTCCCCGTGGCGAACGTCATCTGGCCGTAGATGCCGCCGAAGTCGGCCGGCAGACGGTAGACGCCGTAGGCGGTGATGGTGTAGGTGTCGGTCCCACTCTCCCCGCTCGCATCACCATCCAGATACAGATTTTTGTTGTCGACATACGACAGAATCGTGTAATCGGTGGACGACGTATCGAAGGTGAGTGCCTGACCCTCCATCGTCGTTTCAAATGCGGCGGTACCGGTCGTCGCCTTGTAGACATCGGTGATGGTAAAGGCTACTGTTCCTTCGCCACTAGCGTCGCCAATGACCTTGACTTGGCTCGCACTGACATATTCGACAATCGTGTAATCCGAGCCGGCAGACAGCGTTTTCCCGCACAATTCCGGCGTGAACGCGAATGTCGCATTCGTCCGGCTAACGGCGGTGTACCCCGTCGTGCTGTCATAAGAAGGCGAGGCGGCGACCGTGTCCCCCGCCAGCGCTACCGCCGTTAGCGTCCCCGTGGTCGTCGCCCACGCAACGCTTGTGGTCTGCGGCCGCATCCACGACCAGTCATGCGCAGTGTAGACAAGACGCTCACCAGTCTTCACGTCGGCGAGGCACTGGGTCTCCTGCGCACTCGTCAGACCGGCGGTCGTATCCTTCTTGCGACCATAGCCGCGAAAGTACGCAACCTCCTCCATCAGGTCGTCGTACGACAGCGATAGCGTGGATTCGGCCATGTTACGTCACCTCGGCAACTTGCTCTTCCAGGCGGGCACGCTCCTCCCGTTCCTTGTTGGTAGGCCGACCGGGACGGCGCTTCCTCGGGCCAAGCACGGGGACAGGCGCAACAGGAGCTTCTTCCACGCCGTCTGCCATGACGGCAATCAGAGCCATCACGTCCTTGGACAGCGTCCGCACGCCTACATGCTGAGCCAATTCAAGCACTCGTGCGTGCAGCTTGCGCAGGCGCTGTGGCATCGGATTCTCGTCGCTGAACGTCTGTCCGATGAGCAACTCATACGTTTCGAGTTCGTAGCTTGTCATAAAGGCTCCTGACACTCCCAAGGCCGGGCGAGGCGCCGAAGCGCCCCGCCCAGCGCGAACGGGGAGTGGGAAAATCAATCGTAAAGCTGGGCAAACGCCCACCAGTCAAGCTGCGCCTTGCTTTCAGCCGCAGCGCCGACCTTCGTCGCCCACAGCAGCGACAACTCTTCACCGTCGGGGAATGTGGCCGCCGCGATGTTCGCGCCCGTCACATAGGTGCTCTGCACGACGTTGTCGATGACGATCTTGATCCGATTCGCAGTGGGCTTTGTCGGATCGTAGACGAAGCCGACATTCATAAACGTCGCGGCCGTGATGTCGCCGCCGTCGTCGATGACCGTCTGGATCGACCCGCCGTCCTTGTTGTAGACGAAATCGATCTCTTCGCCGCTCGCCTGGAGGACGTTGAAGCCGATCATGTCCTTGTCGGCGATTGCGCCAGTGTTGTCGACAAGCGTATCAGCGGCGGCAAGGCCCTCTTCCGCCAGCCCGACGAAGATCGAGCAAGCGTTATCGGCAACGGAAGCCTTTGAGAACCTCGCCTCGAACCACAACTTATGCGCATCCGCCGCCGTGTCCGAGATGATAGCGCAGTTGGATGTCGCGCTACCAAGCTGGATGCTGCCTTCATCGTTGTCAGCATCATTACCAGCCACTTCCACTACGCCCGTCTCCGCACCAACAAGGTTCGTGATGGTGACGCCCACATCGCCGTAGCCGAGGTAACTCTGCGTCTCCCCGGCTCCCGCGCCTGCGTCGCCCACCCAGTCGATGAAATCATCCGCCCAGAAGATGCCCGAGCGAGTGCCCTGCTGAATCTCTCCGATCGGGCAATCGCCCCAGATGTAGGGCGACCAAATGCGGTGAGTCTCACCAAGGTATTGAATACGTTTCATCTCTGCACTCTCCTTTCTTAGCTAAACGGATCGCTCTTGGCGATGAGAGCACAGCTTCTCAGGTTCGTGCAGCAGAAATTGTACGACAGGTCTCGGAAGACTTCGTACACATTGTGCTGCTTGGCTGCGCGTTGCGGACCCGTCCGCCGCATGTAGTTCTCACGCAAAACAACGACCTTGAACGCCGTGTGGTCGATCATGTAGACCGGGTTGGAGCCGGACGCCGCGTTGTCGTCGAGGTAAGGCACCCAGACGATCGGATGACCCTTGAACACCATCGTGCCGTCCATCTGAGCGATGTCCGGTCCGAGGTTGTCGTTCTGAGCGGTGCCCAGATCCTCGATGCCCGAGATGGTGGTCTCGTCGACGTAAATGCGGAACCGGTTGCCCTTGGCGCCCCGGAACTCCTGAATGCCGACCGGCGACTTGAAGCGGATCTTCCGATGCGCCGTCCGCATCTTCTTGATGAGGTCCGCCTTGGTCAGATTCGTGTACTGCGCCGTGTAGTTCTTGTACTTCGGGTAGGTGGTGATGTTGACACCGGCCTTGGTCGTGTGACTGCCGGCCAACCCACCATTGAACCCCGTCGTCGCGTTGTATACGACGTAGTACGGCAAGCCGTACGGATACTCGTCCTGCGTGGTCGTCGGATACGCCCACGCCCGCTCTTCCAGCTCCTCAGCCAAGTCGATCTCTGCAGCGGTCTCCCGAGCGAAGACCATATTGCAGATTTCCTCTGGCCCCTTGTTCATAAACGTCTCACGCACGTCGTAGCCCCACTTGGTTTCCGCGTGGACCCACGGCACGGTGAGCTGAGCAAGGTGGTCGCCGACATTCACATCGTCCTCTTCGTAGAGCCCGACGTGCCTGGCGGCGCCGATGCGCTTGGCAAGGAGCTGCTCCCTAATCCCCTGCCCTGACCCGACTTTGACCGCGTCACCCTTGAGCCATCGACCCATCATCTCGTAGTCTTGCAGGTCTTGGGTGATTTGGTGGAAGCCGGGCATGTACTTGTGTAGCGTGGCAATCACCATGTCGGCGATGTCGCCCGCTTGCAAAGTTGCCATCGTGACTTCCTTTCACATCAGACGAGCGGTCTTCTGCCCGTCGTCACATATTGATTCCACGGTCGCGCACGATCGCCTTCACGTCCTCGACGGCTGCTTGAAGCGGAGTCCCCGCTTTGCTCTTCCGTTGAGTGGGGCGATGCACGACCTGTTTCCGTTTCCGTTGCACCTCGCCGTTGAGCTTTTTGCGCTCGATGGAAGCGAGTTGGTCACCCATCTCCATGCGCAGGGCGCGCCGGAACAACTCCCGTTCACCTGGAACGGGGCGGTTGTTCTGGAGATACCCATTACGCAGCGCGTCCATCGCCAGGAAGACCCTGTTACGATTGACGAACGCGGTGGAGTTGGGGTCGATTTCCTCGACCGTACCCTTGCCTACCAGCGACTCGTACTCATCGCCCAGCGAGCTGACATAGCCGTCGAAGCGCTGGACTTTCCCGAGCCCCGTTTCACGCTGGAACTCGTTTGCGAGAAACCCAAGTGCCTGCTGCATGTTGGTCACATGCTGCTGGTAGTGGGTGTTCATCGCGTTGAGCTGTCCGATGAGCGCCTCATCGAAGTTCTCAGGGTCCAGTTGGAACTTGAACTCCGGGGGCGGCACTTCCCTCGGGGCAGTTTGCGGAGACGGGGGTACCTGCGCAGTAGGTTGCTGCGGCGCAGAAGGTGTTTGCAGACTCGCCACCACCTTCCGGTCCAGGGCAGTCATCGCAGCCCGCAACTTGTCGGGATGCTCAAACGCTTTCGCGTCCGCGTCGGTAAATCCCCATTCCCGCGCTTCTCTCAGCAAGGTGTCGTCGAACTCGGGCTCAGTCGCCTCGGGTTCGGGCTCTTGTGCTTCCGGTTCTTTCTTCGCTTCCGGCTCTTGCACGGGAGCGGGTTCAGTAGCACCTTCGTCGCCAGCCGCCGTCTCCGGCGTGGTGGCTTCGGCAGTTGGTTGTGGCTCGGGCGTCGTCTCCGTAGTCGGTTTCGCCGCGTCGAAGCCCAAATCCACCGTCACATCGTTCGGCGCCGTCGCCGTTTCCGTGACGGGAGTCTCTTCTGTCGTCGCTGTCGCGGTCTCTTCGGGCATAAAGCACCTAAAAAAGAAGGGCCGCACGTTTCCGTGCAGCCCCAGATGGCTACGACGTATCTGGCCGTCTAGCGGGTAATTACTCCGCTTCAGCCCGCGAGGCGCACGCAAGGTGCGGCCCCGGTCCCAAGGTTGTCACACTGCCGCTTCGGCAGGTTTTTTGCTGTTCTCCTTACCCCAGCGCAGCGCGAAACTGAGCTGGTCAAGAAACGGCGTCCATTCATTCTCGCGTGCAGGCAAAACAATCGCCGAGTCGATTGCACTAAGTGGCACATCGTAACCCAGCCCGCTTAGCGAGGGTTGCACGAGCCCCTCAAGCACAATCGGATAATCACACACATCCGACAGCTTCTTCGCCATCTTCTCCCCGAACTTCTGCGCCCGCTCCAGTTTCTTCAGATGGTTACCGTAGGATTCAGGCACCGCCGTAGTCTCCGTACCCCGCGTCTCTATCCTTGACGCCCCAAATCTTGTGAAAGTCCCTACGATGCTTCCTGTTCTCCATCACCGGATTGCCGGTCTGTGGATTGAAGTGCGTGGGCACGCCCTGTTCTTTGCAGTACGCCACCGCCTCAGGCACTTGGTCCGGGTGAACGCCCGCCGCATCCGACTCATAGTCCCACTCCGGCTGCAAATTCTCACGACGCACCCTCGGTCGATGTTCCGCCTGCCAGTCGCGGACGAAAATGTGTCCCCCGCGATGGGCGATTTCGGGAGCCTTGCCCATCGGATGTAGCTCCTCAATGGTCTGCCCGAGTTGCTCGTTGGTGTAACAGAACACGGGCATTATCCGACCCCCCTCGTAAGCGTTGCCGCTTGGTCGGGCTGCACGCTGCCCGCACCGCTGAGCAGGCGCTGCATGAGCGCCTCGTCCTTGCCGCTTGCCGTGGCGCCCGGCCGATTGACCCGTACGTTGGTCCGTGTCGTAGACGGCGACTGGCGCAGCTCCGGCGTCGCGCTCCCCGTCATCCCCACTTGCTCATCTTCCATGAGTCCTTGAAACTGCACGATGTCGCGTAGCTCGGGGATGTTCGTGTACTCGCTGATAAGGTCGAGCAACGTCTGCATGTCCAACACGCCGCCCTGCTGCTGGAGCATGGGCAACGATGGGACAATGACCGTCTGAAAGATGTTGAGCAGCGTATTGAGCCTCGTGCCCGGCGAGCTGTGCTGCATCGAGTAGGGTTCGATGTTCAGGTCGTACTGAATGAAGTCGCCTTCCCGCGTCTCGGGTGACCACAAGACGGAGAGGCTGATATCCGTGCCCGGCACAATCTTGGTCAACTGTCGTTCACGTAGGGGCTCCGTCCACTCGTACCATGCCAGCGCCTGCACGACGCCCTTGGTGAACGTCACGAAGCGGTCCTGCATGTCGGCAATCTTCTTGGAGGCGTTGGCGTTGAGCAGTTCGTCCTGCCCAAGCGTGCCGGATTGCGGACCGAGCCCGCCGAGAAGAGAGAGATTGCCCATCAGGTCGTTGAACACGTCCTTGGCGTGGATACCCGCCGCCATGCCGACCTGATCGGCACCGCCGAAGCGGTGAACCTTGAATCCGTCAGCGTGGTCAAGCCGAACCATCTTTCCATCGGAGGCTTCAACCACACGCTGCGCGTCCTTCTCGGCATTGCCCGCAAAAGTAGGCACCTCTTTCTGTCTTTCCGCCTGGCGGAAGACCTTGCGGTAGATGCGGTTAACGAAGTCGTGCAGGTCCATCGCGACCATCGCAGGCGCAAGCGGGATGATGTTGCCCGGCACGTCGGCGAACGACAGGAGGTGATACGGCCCCTGCTCGGGGCCGTCCCATTCCACGATGCGAATCGCATCGGGCGGCTCATCGTCCGGCAGCGTCACGACAAGGTTCTGCTCCGGCAGCCAGATGTCCCACAGCTCGATGTAGTCGCGGTACTCGTCTGCATCAATACCCGACTCTCCGAGAGAAAGAGCTTGAGACCGCGGCTCCCCGCTAACCTGATCGGTCGTGAGCTTCGGTGTCGCCGCCAAAGTCTCGGTGCCGACGTAGAGCGAACTTTCTTTCACGTAGTCGAGCGGCAACCGATAGCGGTTGCCGATGAAGTCGCACTGGTCCAGGCGCGTCGAGCACATATCGAACACGAAGTCATCGAAGCTGATCGGGTCCGCGAACGGCTGACCTACATCGTGCAGGAAACCGCCGACCTCGACTTCCATCTCGGGACTGACACCCACTTTGAGGACACCGATACAGAACAGGGCGTCTACAATGACCTGGCGCAGACTGTGCGCTAGTTCGATCTCCTGCATGAGCACATTCACAGCTTGAGCGAACTCCGCCGCAGTCGGACCCAGCATCTCGAACTTGCTGGTGACGAGTACGCGGGGGTTGTTCGCCGCAAGGTGCCTGCTGTAGATAGAGACCATCTGCTCCAGCAGGTTGACCGGCACGCGGTCCTGGGCACCTTCGTCGCCGTAGTGCTTGCCGACGTACTGCCGCAGCGCGTCCATGCGCTCCTCGCGGAACGGCTTGAGCTTGGAGCGAGATGCGGTCACCGCGTCCCGCAGCCGCTTCATCGAGGTTCTGTCATCGGGTTCAAAAGGCATCGTGCC
>JBDHAB010000066.1:0-12300 GCA_039588295.1 Gemmatimonadota bacterium | reverse complement strand
CACCGCACAGCCTCGCCCTCGCAGCAGTCGGGGCTGGTTGCCCAGGGGAAGAGGACCAAGGAATCAGCGACGACGAAGTCCGCCCTTGACAATCGCTCTCATAGAACGGTCAGCGACTAAGCTGCGCCCCGGAGGCTGTGCCCGCAACTCTTGCGCGGGGGCGGCGTTCCCCCCTACGTCGAAGGTCGGGAGGGTCTTCACCGTAGTCAAGAAACCATTTGAGCATCCCGTCGCAAGCTTCAGGGCACCGTGCGTGTGAAGCTGGCCAGATCGGGGTCTGGGCCAGTCCATCGATCCCTCGCGGATTGGGTTGGAGCGAGGCTAACAGAGGGACGCGCTCGGACCGACCGCAACGAAACGGCACGGGGCCTCCTGTGGCTCCGCGTTAACACGAAGCACCAATCGGTATTGACACATCCTTACGGGCACGCAAGATTCCACCCGTAACACAGAAACTCGTACCCGGCCAAGCAGACGGGTTCGAGTACCTTCGTCGAGGCGCACGCTGACTAGGCGCAAGAGTTTTCTTGCTGACTCCTAGCGGCGGGCGCCTGTTTCGTTTGACCCATTCCAGTAGGAACAGATGTTGGACCCATCCCACAACGAGCGTGTCAACTTGTGCCTCAGCGGAGTCGAACGGACACTCGTGAGCGCAGCCGCGCAAGTTCAATCTCAGCGAGGATCCGAGTTCATTCACCGGGCAGCACTGCTGGTGGCTCTGGTTGCTCTAACCGAGGTCGGCACGGAACGCAAGGCCACGGGCAGGACAGTGCGGAAGCCGACACCGACGGCGGGAATGGCGGGTCTGGCCGTCTGCCTCAGCGCACTCCAGGGCGGTCGAGCGCGAGGGGCGGTGGCGGAAGGGCTCTGCCCACTCTCGTACGGTGAGTCTGTCAGCTTGGAGGACGGCGTGGCGGGCCTTCATCACAGGAGATGCTCCGTTAACAGCGGATTGATTACTTGCAGGATGAGGGGGCCCGAACTCATGGCAACCTCCATTAGCGGGACCGGAGGCAAGCCCGAGGTGCACAAAATGGTACCCCGTTGAAACAAGATCGCTGCTTTGGACATGGCTGACCCAACTCCACCGGCACACCTGAGACCCGGGACCCGACGATGGTGGGCCACAGTCGTCGAGGAGTTCGAACTCGAGGCTCATCACCTTCGGTTGCTGACCCTGGCGGCGACCGCCTGGGATCGATGTGAGCAGGCGCGCCGGGCACTAGGCAAAGATGGACTCACGTACACGGATCGCTTCGGACAACCACGGGTGCGACCGGAGGTAGCAATTGAGCGAGACAGCCGGATTGCGTTCGCACGGCTGATTCGAGAATTGGACCTTGACGTTGAACCGCCGCGTCCCCCAGGACGACCACCTGGACGTTGCTAGAAAGAGCCGACATGCCACGCAGACGACGGAAGCCGAAAGCCCGCAAGCGACGACTCGAGGAGCAGCACTTTCACGAACTCTCAAGCGGACACGCCCACTTTGGAGAAGGGTTCGGCGATGACGATGAATGGCGTCATGCCACATGGCTCGAGCATCGCGACGAACTCTTGCGCGCGCACATCAGGGGCCACCCAGGGACTCGGCCGTGGGCATGGTGGCGGTATGAAGCCCGTGAACCACGCAGAAGGCTCGGCGGCAAGGGCGTCTCTCTAAGGGATGACTGGAGTTACTGGGGCACGCCCGGCAGTTACGTCTACGAATATGATGATGACCAATGGGATCCGCCGGTCTACGAAACGCAAGCCGCCTATCTAGAAAGGCTCGGCCTGCTCCTACCTGAGGAACGAGTCTCAACGAGCGCCAAACAGGGAGACGGCGCTCAAAGTAGAGATAACACGAGAGCCACTTCAGATGTGGAGGATGAGTGACCTTCTCGAGACCGACAACGTATCCAGCTCTACAGGCGTGGAGAGTGGAGATGCGTGCGGGCAATCGTACCGCCACTACGATGGACTCACTCTGGCGAGCAGCCTGCGCAGAGGCCAACGCGCAGGAATTCACTCACATACCACCGTTGCACGCCGCCTTCATGAAAGAAGCGCGACAGATCATTGAGGCAGCACTTCGTCAGGAGCAAGGGCATGACTGACCTCGCTCCAATTGCGGCGGCGTACGGCGCGGAAGCACGAAGTCGTGAGAAGAGGTCCCAAGCGACCCAGATGGTCGAACTGGCTGAGCCAGTTGAGCTCGTCGTTGATCGGCACGAGGGGGTGTACGCTGCGTACGACGTCGGAGGACATCGCGAAGTACGGGCCGTAGCGTCGTGCAGCTTCAAACGTTGGCTCATCAACGAGTTCTACTGGATGGAGGGTAAAGCGCCCAGTCAGCAGGCCGTGGCAGCAGCAGTCAATACGATTGCAGCCAAGGGCCATCATACAGGGCCTAAGGTCGATGTGTTTCATCGGATCGGGAAGCTCGGTGACACGGTGTATCTCGACCTCTGCGACTCAGACTGGCGTGCCATCGAGGTCACTCGCCATGGGTGGCGTTCCGTTGAGCGGCCCCCTGTCTACTTCCGTCGCGCGCGAGGGATGGAACCGCTGCCGTCACCGCAGCTCGGTGGCACATGTGATTTGCTGGCAGATTTCCTGAATGTGAATTCGTATGACGATTTCAAGCTGGCAACAGCGTGGCTGGTTGGCAGTCTGAATCCCACCGGTCCGTATCCGATCCTAGTGCTTGGGGGTGAACAGGGAAGCGCGAAATCCACTACCGCCCGCTCGCTCCGCAGCCTTGTTGATCCAAACAGCAGCCCCCTCCGCACAGTGCCGCGCGACGAACGCGATCTGATGATAGCCGCCAACAATGGCTGGATACTGTCATTCGACAACCTGGGCAGACTACCCGCCTGGCTATCAGATGCCCTGTGTCGCATCGCAACCGGGGGCGGGTTTGCCACTCGAGAGTTGTACTCCGACAAGGACGAGGTGCTGTTCGATGCGATGCGCCCGATCGTGCTGAATAGCATCGGCGATCCGATTGAGCGAGACGACCTCCGGGACCGGGCACTGTTCATTACGCTGCCACCGATTCACGACTCTGATCGACGGGACGAGCGGGGATACTGGCGGGACTTCCACCAGGCACAGCCCCAGATCCTTGGCGCACTGCTCGATGCGGTGTCGTGCGCCCTTTCCCATCGCGAGGAGACGAGCTTGCCCTTCTGCCCGCGCCTCGCGGATTTCGCCATCTGGGTCAGTGCGGCAGAGCCCTCGCTCGATTGGCCTTCCGGGTCATTCCTCGCCGCTTACAGGGACAACCGGCAAGGAGCGATCGAAGCTGCCGTCGAGGACTCGCTCATTGCCCGCCATGTCATCGAGATCGCAAAGGAGCACCGGACGTGGTCAGGAACGGCAACCGAGCTCCTTGCAGACCTGAACGAGCGGGCCGACGAACAGATGCAACGGTCGAGGGGGTGGCCCAAGAGCCCTCGGCAGCTCGGAGGTGATCTCAGACGCCTTGCCGCGAGCCTCCGACGGGTTGGGGTCGACGTCGCGTTCGAGAAAGAGAAGACCGCCAGACGGAGGCGGTTGATCACGATCACCCGGCGAGAATCAAGTGAAACCGCCGTCCAGACAGTCCAGAAACCTGGCCGGACGGTGCTGGACGGTCTGGACATCAATCTGCAAAAGACGTGATGACGACGGAGAGAGATTCACCTGAGACCATGGCACGCCTCGTTGACACCGGAGGACGAGATGGACGGCCCTGGGTGACGCGTCAGAGCCTGCTGACAATGCCCGAGGTCGCTCAGTTCCTATGCATCTCGGTCCAGCGAGCCTACCCGCTGGCCCGAGAGGGGATTCTCCGGGCTGTCCACCTCGGTCGGCAAGTCCGCGTCGATCCAGAGACCCTGGGGTCCTGGATCAAACGGGGCGGTTCAGGCCCCCCGAGGGGCTCCGGCGTCAATAGCGATGCCCCGGACCCTCCAAGAACGACAGATCGAACCGACAACGGATGAACAGATTGAAGTGCACATGTGCTGCTCAGAATACGTCTTCGCCGAGAACGAGAAGACCAAGACCGGACTCGAGGTCCTGCGGGAATTCGGCATCATCGAGATCACCAACCGCTGTATGCAGGCACCGGACGGCGCTGTCTACCCGCTGTACATACTCCAACCGGAGCCAGCCGAGGCGGTGTCGGCCGCCCTTGAGCTGCTTGGGCTTGAGACCGGCGACATCCGCCTGCGTAGCACGGGCCTTTATGGCTCCATGGAATCCGTTGATCCGAAGGCGGCGTGTCCGCGCGAGGTGATGCTCCGGCGCCGTGGGAACTCACCGGTGCCTGCAGATGTGCGCCGACCCCCTGACTCCTAATCAGGGGGTCAGCTCGCCAGTTGAAATGAGACTCTGAACCGATGTGGAGCGGTGATAGCGATCGTGACGCTTGAGCAGGTGGTCCGTGATCTGGTGCGGCGCGCAGAAGAGGCGGACGCCATCCAGGCGACCGCACCGGTTGCAGACGTCTACCGGAGGATCGTCGCTGAACTCGGGCAGGTTGAGGCACCAAACCCCACGACAAAGTCTCGCGCAGATCGCCTATTGAGTGTGCCGCAGGTAGCTGCACAGCTGAGGGTGAGTGAGCGCTACGTCTACGACCACCACCACCAGTGGCCGTTCACTCGGCGCGTTGGGCGAAAGCTCCGCTTCTCAGAGAAGGGACTAAGAGAGTGGCTTCGTCAATGAGACCATCCTTGCGGCGAACGCGTGAAGAGCATATTTTTTATGCTATGGCTACCAGGCTCACGCGGGCCGTGCAAGCCGCTATCGCCGCTGCGCCCTGCTCCGTGAATCGGCTGGCGCAGGCCGCCGAGGTTCCTCAGTCAACCCTGAGCCGAATACAGGCCGGGATCTATGAGGCATCTCCCTCCGTGGCCGCAGCCGTGGCAGACGCCCTTGAGCAGTGGCGTGATCAGTGTGCGGGAGCGGCAGCACGTATCCGTGACCTGCAAGGAGGATCCACGTGACTGAAAGGAGCAATGGCAAACGTCGAGGCGGCATCTTCAGGCGGGTCAGCTCGCCGTTCTATTGGGCGGACTACGTTGATGCAACCGGACGGCGACGCCGCCGCTCGACCGGCAGACGCACGCGTCGTGAGGCGGAGCAGATTCGCGCCAAATGGATAGGAGAGAAGCCGAAGCCGGCGACAGACCCCGCGTTCGAAGAACTGGTTGCAGACCTGCGAGCTGACTATGACGCTCAGGATCAACGCTCGTGGCGTCGAGTCGAGCAAGCGCTCGTGCACCTGGAACCGGTATTCGGCACGCGGACAGCCAGCAGAATCACCGCCCCTGGAATACGGGAGTACCGCAACGCGCGGCGCAATGCTGGAGCCGCCAAGAGCACCGTCGCGTACGAACTGGCTCTGCTTCAGCGGATGCTCAACCTCGCCAAACGCAACGAGAAGTTGGACGCAATCCCGACATTTCCCCAGCTGCGTGTAAGCAACGCTCGGGACGAGTATATCACTGAGGGGGAGTTCGCGGGACTCATGGTTGAGCTGCCGAACTACCTGCGGGGATTCATTGCATTCCGTTACTACACAGGATGGCGGGACAGTGAGACGCTCCGACTGCACTGGGACCAGGTTGACTGGAAAAACGGGGAGGTCTTCATCGAACGTGGAGTGGCATCGAAGAATTACGAGCCACGTCGATTCCCATTCCACAACTACCCCGAGCTACGGAGCGTGTTGGAGCATCAACTCACCGACAGAGAGGCTTGTGAGCGTTGTACGGGACGTGAGATCGCGCTGGTGTTCCATCGTGACGGCCAGCCGATCAAGTCTTTCCGTCGTGCGTGGGTCGGCGCATGCAAGCGCGTCGGCGCTGTCGGTCGCGACGGTCGCCTCAAGCGCCCTCACGATCTATGTCGGAGTGCTGCACGACGGATGGAACAGGCCGGTATCCCACGCAGCGTTGCCAAGCAGCTTTTTGGACGAAGGACGGAGAGCATCTTCACGCGGTACGCCGTCGTCGACGCCGGACGCGACCTCGCCGCTGGTACCGAGCGCCTGGCAGCGCTCACATTAAGGCACACTGAAGGCACACTGGAGGATTCAGATCACAAAGATGGGGTCCCCGCCGAAGCGAGAACCCCATGCGAATCTAGCACTTACGATGGATAGCGGAGGAGGGACTCGAACCCCCGACACGCGGATTATGATTCCGCTGCTCTAACCAGCTGAGCTACTCCGCCACGAACGACTTTTCCCTTCTCTCTTCCCCCCTATCCCTTATCCCTTATCCCTTACCCCTAACAAAATACCCAACCCCGATCCACCCCTCCAGTCATCGCTCCGGCGCAACGCTATACACCATCTCGCCATCGCGGATCATGCCGAACCGCTCGCGCGCGACCCGCTCCTGCGTCGCCGAGTCGGTCTCGACGAGCGCGGCCCAGACCCCCAGGCTGTCCACCTCGGCTCTGAGCTGGGCAATGCTACGCTCCTCCGCACGGACCTCCCGCTTGAGTTGCCACCAATCGAGCGTGCTGTACTCTCCACCGAAGATGCCGAATGCCACCCCCCCGACGGCGAGCACACCCGCGATCAGTCGGCCCCACCTCATATGCCGTACATCGAACGGCCGGGATACAGCGCGTACTCGTCCAGCTCCTCGGCAATGCGCAGCAGCTGATTGTACTTGGCAACGCGATCGGTGCGCGAGGCACTCCCCGTCTTGATCTGGCCGGCACCCGTGGCCACCGTGAGATCCGCAATGAACGTGTCCTCCGTTTCACCGGATCGGTGGGAAATCACCGTGCCGTAACTCGCGCCCTTCGCCAACTCGATGCACTGGAGCGTCTCGGTCAACGTGCCGATCTGATTCACCTTGATGAGGATCGCATTGCCGATGTCGTTCTCGATCCCGCGTGCCAAGCGCTCCGTGCTCGTCACGAACAGGTCGTCGCCCACCAGTTGCACCCGCTCGCCCAACGCGTCGGTGAGCTGCTTCCACCCGTCCCAATCATCCTCGGCCAACCCGTCCTCGATCGACACGATGGGATACTTCTCGAGCCAGCTCCCGTACAACGCGACCATCTCCTCCGCCGACCGACGCGAGCCGTCGCCCTTCTTGAACACGTAGGATCCGTCCTCGAACAGCTCGCTCGCCGCAACGTCCAGCGCGATGGCGATGTCATTGCCGGGGCTGTACCCCGCCGCCTCAATGGCCGACACGACCGCCTCCAGCGCCGCCTCATTACTCGGCAGCATCGGCGCAAATCCGCCTTCGTCTCCGACGGCGGTGGAAAGACCCTGCTTGGTCAGCACACGCTTGAGGGCGTGGAACACCTCCACCCCCATGCGCAACGCTTCCTCGAACTCGTCCGTGCCGATGGGCACCACCATGAACTCCTGGGCATCCACGTTGTTGGAGGCGTGCGCGCCACCATTCAAGATGTTCATCATCGGCACCGGCAACACGCTCGCCAACGGTCCACCCAGATAGCGGTAGAGCGGCAACCCGAGGTCCTCGGCCGCCGCGCGTGCCACCGCGAGCGAGACAGCCAGGATCGCGTTCGCACCGAGCTTGCTCTTATTGGGCGTGCCGTCCAACTCCAGCATCTCATTGTCGACCACGATCTGATCGATCGCTTCCATTCCCTCGAGCCGGGGCCCGATGGCCTCGTTCACATTGCGCACCGCCTCGAGCACGCCCTTGCCCATGTAGCGCTTCCCATCTCCGTCCCGCAGTTCCACGGCCTCGTGCTCGCCCGTGGACGCGCCGCTGGGTACCGCCGCTCGACCCATCGCTCCGCTCGCCAGACGCACCTCGGCCTCAACCGTTGGATTGCCTCGCGAGTCGAGAATCTCACGCGCTGAAACATCGATAATCGTGCTCATAAGGTCGCGGAACCTACCTTTCCCCTTCACCAGCGTCAATCTGCATGTGCTCGATCACTCGGCGGGTGCGCTGCATGAGTTCCTCGCGGTCCTCGTAGTCGAGGCCGTCGGTCGGTATCGGCTCCCCGAACATCAACGTGACCGGCTGCGGACGAACCCGCATGCTGCCCTTGGGCAGGATATGGAACGTCCCCGCACAGTACACCGGCACCACCGGTACCTGCGCGGCGATGGCAAATACGAACGGCCCTTTCTTGAACGGTTGCAGCCGGCCGGTCCGGCTGCGCGTCCCTTCCGCAAACACCACGGCGCTCATGCCGGCTTGCACCACCTTGGCAGCCTCTTCGTACGCGCCGAACGCGCGCTGCCGATGCTGGCGATCGATGAAGATGTGACCCGCCGCGCGCATGCTGCCGCCCAAGATCGGGACCTTCGCCAGCTCTTGTTTGGAGACGAACCGCATCGTCCCCGGTAATGTGGCGGCGAGCGACAGAATGTCGAACCAGGATTGGTGATTGGAGGCGTACACCACGGGGCGTCCTTCCGGTACGTGCTCGAACCCCTTGGTGCTCACGGTGACGCCCGCCGCGCGGAGCAACTTGCGCGACCAGAATCGACCTGCCTGGTCGTACACCCCCCCCTGCCGGTTGGGCACCTTGAGCAGCGCGGCGAGGATCACCTTTGTCCCGTACCATGCCGTCACGACGAGGAGATTGACCAGATACCACGCTGCCCGGAGCATGGCTATCCGAAGTGCGTGAAGCCCACCGGCGGGCTCACCGGCTTGCCGAGCTTCAGGACGCGCACTCCCACGCCCAGGTCTGCGAAGCCCACCCGCGTGAGCGGCAGCTCAAACTGATCGATGAACTCCGCTGCCGCCAACTCATCGAAGTCCCGCGGTAACGCCACCAACAACTCGAATTCCTCACCGCTCATCAGGGCATCCGCTGCATCACTCACCCCCGAATGCACCGGCACCCGCTCCTGCTCGATGACGCACTGGATCTTCGACGCCGCTGCCAGATGCCCAGCATCCCCGATCAATCCATCACTAATGTCGATCATCGCCTTTGCCCCGTGCCGCCGGAGCCACATGGCTTCCGCGATCCGCGGCGTGGGCCGCGCAAACCGGGAGCAGGCATCCTGATCGGGGGCTTTGCCGAGCTCCCACGCTTTGAGCGCGGCCGCCGGACCACCGAGGGCACCGGTTACCCAGAGTCGATCCCCGACCTCCGCACCACGGCGACGCACCGGCTCCCTGACGATGCCGGCCACGAGGACATCGACCACCAGACGGTCGCTCTTCACCAGGTCGCCGCCCCACACGACGGCGCCGACCGATGCGGCGGCGTCAGCCACACCCTCCATCAGATCTGCCGTGTCGCTCTCCGAGAGCTCGGCCGGCACGCCGAGACTCACCATCACCCCTTGCGGTCTCGCCGCCACGGCGGCCAGATCGGACAGCGCCGCCGCACACGCCCGCCACCCCAATTCCGTGGCCGAGAGCCAGCCTGCCTGGAAATGGGTCCCCTCGATTGTCACGTCCAATGAGAGGGCAATCTGCTCACTCCCCAACTTCACGATGGCACAGTCGTCCCCGCTCGGCGCTGCCCGCTCACCGAGACGATGCCAGATGGCGCGGATGCGATCGAATTCTCGGCCCGAACCCAGCGGAAGGTGCGCGGCTCTCCCCGTCGTCATCGCCCTAACGCGTCCTTGGCAAACCGCACGAGCCCCTGTGCGGTCGCCACCCAGAGATACCTCTGCCCGACCGCGAGATCCCGCACCACCCCGGGAAGGTCACCCGACGCATTGAACAGCGTGAACGCGCGAGCGGCGAATCCGTAGAATCCAAAGCCGCGCGTGCCGCCGACCCAGACGCCACGGTCGTCGCCCGCAACAACCGTGAGCTCGCCCAGCTCGCCCGTGATCACGCGCTCGACCGTCCACGTGCCGGTTGGCTCGCGCCACGCAATGCGATCGGGCGTCGCGGCGACGAGTGTGTCGCCGGTGAATGCCAGACCGATGATGGGATCCGCGAGCCACGGCTCCTCTGCAACGTCCGCGGGAACGAGAATGCCCTCGGCACCCTCCCATGTATTGCCGAGCCCTCGGGCCCCACCGACCCACACCGTGTCGCTCCGCGCGGCGAGCGCGTAGATCGGCTCGACGACCCGCAGGTCGATCCGGTGGGACTCACCGTCATCGGTCGCATACACGAGCCCGCGATCCGTGCCGAGCCACAGGCCTCCGCTCGTCTCCACCATGGTGAACACCCGGTCGCCCGGACCGATGAACTCTCGAGCCACCTGTTCGGCAGGCGCACCCGGATCGATACGCAGGACGCCGGCGTCCGTCGCCGCAACGAGACGGCCGTCCCGCTCGACCAGATCGTAGACGATGCGGAACCGGTAGCCCGTCGCGGACGGCCCCTCATCGTACGTGTATCGCTGCAGATCGTCGCTCACGAACGTGAACCCGATGCGGGACGCCTGCGATCCCGACCCCACCCACACACCGGCCTCGGTTGCCACCGTCGCGCCGGCGCTGGCGTCGAGCAGGCCGAACGGTAGTCGCTCGACCTCGGTCGTCAGTGCGTCGATCCGGAGCACCCCGTATCCGTCGGTTCCGACAAAGACGTCGTCGTTCTCCGGAGCCTGGGCGGCCGCTGTGTAGCGGAACCGTCGGAGCCGCTGGTCGGTGAGGGTGAGCGCGGACCGTGCGATGGCGAATGGCACGTCCTGCAGCACGGCGTCTGCGGAGCCGGCGCGCAATTGCCGGGACGGAGGCGGCAGGCTGGAAACGTCGACCGCAATCTGACTGCCACGTTGCAGCAGCTGCCAACCGAACCGGCCCCGCACGTAGATACCTCGAAACGTGTCGTCCCGATCGAACAACAAGTCGTACACGCCGCCGGGAACCAGCACGTGCTCAAACGTCTCCAGCCCCGGATCCCATCGGGTGACGCCGGACATCGTTCCCAGCCACAGCGAACGATCCACCGGATCCACCAAAGCGGCGCGAATCCCCACGGCCGGATAACCCTCGACCGCCGTGATCGGAAGCTCCCAGCGGCGCGAGCGGCGATCGTACACGCCGAGTCCGCCCCGGGTCACCGCATACATGCGGTCGCGCCCGACCGCCACGGCATCGACATAGCTGAAGTCGGTGATGACGACCCGTTCGTCGGGCCGCCACAGACGGGAGCCATGCTGTGCAGCGAGGGGTTGCACGCCGACAACAGCGGCAAGCACCAGTGCGGTCACGCGCATTACACGAGGGCCGGTGGTGGCAGCTCGACGAGGACCGGAGGCAAATAGGTGTGGGACTCGGCCAGGCGACGCCACAATTCCGGCACCGCCGCCAAGACGTCGGCCGGTCGAGTGGCCCGCACCGAGAGTTCCGCCGCGGCGAGCTCAGCGCCACGGCCGAGGGTGAACGCACCGAGTCCGGCTGCATCGAACGGCTCCACGCCACGCGCCAGGAACGCGGCAATGAATCCAGCCAAGAGGTCACCACTTCCCCCGGTGGCGAGTGCCGGATTGCCGGTCGCGACGACCCGCAGCGCATGCCCTCGTTGGCCGATGACCGTCGGCACCCCCTTGAGCAGTACGGCCGTGCTTGCGGCGACACCGTGCAGCGCGTGCTCGACGGCAGCGAATCGATCCGCACCGGCGAGTCCGGCGCTCTCCCGGAATGTCGCCTGAAACTCCCCCGGATGCGGTGTGAGCACGCGCGCCGCGTCCCCCACTTCTACGGTGTCGAGCCCCACATGCAGGGCGTCGGCATCCAGCACGACCGGCGTATGGGTCCGTTCGAGCACGGCTCGAACAAACGCCACCCGCTCGGGCGCGCGCCCCAACCCCGGGCCGACAACGAGGGCATCGGCCCAGTCGATCGCGTCCTCGAGCTCAGCCTCGAGTGGAGCGGCGAGTGCGGTCGTCACGGTGAGGGCATCCGGCAGGGCTGTCTGCGCGGCCTGAACGGTCGTCGGCGAGGCCGCGATCTTCACGACCCCGGCACCGGCGGCGAACGCAGCCGATGCGGCGTGCAACGCGGCACCCGCCATCCCCTCCGCTCCGCCAATCACCACGACGCGACCACGCTCGCCCTTGTGCATGGCGGCGCTGAACGGGGGAACGAGGCCGCGCGCCTCGGAATCGCCGAACAGAGTCGGCCACGACGGATCCGGCGGGGGAAAGCCCATCTCGGCGATGACGACCTTGCCACACCTCTCGCGCTGCAGCAAGTGTCCTCGTCGCACACCGCCGAACGTGACGGTGACGTCGGCCCGGCAGGGTCCGAATGCTTCGCCCGTCGAAAGGTCCAGACCGGTCGGCCCGTCGACGGCCACGATCGGTCCAGGATGCTCGGCCAGGCGAGCCACCAGTTCGCCGACCGGGCCGCGGGGCGCACCGGACGCTCCGGTTCCGAGGAGCGCG
>JBDHAB010000065.1:0-12334 GCA_039588295.1 Gemmatimonadota bacterium | reverse complement strand
GATGGACGGGCGACGCTCCGGCTAACGGACGGTCTCTCCAGACCCTAGACAGATCGAGCTGTCGCCCGCCCCAACTTCACTGCAGATTCCCTGATCAGCTAGATACAAGACAGCAGCTCATGGCCTGACCCATGTGGTGCTCACGGATAGCCATCCTCTCGGTTCTCACCGCGGCCTGCACGGCCGACGTTTCGAATCCATGGTCGGGCACGATAGACACTCTTCCCTCTGGCGCCATTCACGTTTCCAATCCCGAACAGGGTCTGTGGGGTGACAAACCGCTGTGGCGACTGGCCGAGGTGGCCAAGATCGGGACGCAACTGGACTCCGGCCCCGAATTGTTCGGTGACATCTCCGACATCGACGTTGACCCCTACGGTCGGATCTACGTCTTCGACCGCCAAGCACACGATGTGCGGGTGTTTGAGGCAGACGGCTCGTACATCAGGACGACAGGGCGGCGTGGAGGCGGCCCGGGTGAGTTTCGTGTGGCCAATGGCATAACAGTCGATCCGGCAGGGCGCCTCTGGGTGCTCAATCGGGGAAATCTGCGATACAGTGTGTTCGATACAAGTGGGGCCCTCTTGATGGAACCGCGAAGGCTCCTTAGTTCCGTCCGGTTCGTCAATTGGACCAGTGTATTCACACCTGATGGCAACCTGCATGAAATCGTAGGATACCGCAGTTCGATGGGTACAACCTTCGGTCTCGCCCGGTACGATACAATTGCCCAGCGGTTGGTCGATACCGTACCTCAACCGCCATTTCCGGAAGGAACCAAGTTCGGCTCGGCTGTTCGGACTCTTACGCCAAACGGATGGTGGCAAGGGGTCGCACACACGTATCGATTGTCAAATATCGGTTTCTCCGGTGATACAGTGCGAGTGATCGAGCTCGCTCGTGAAGCCGATCGCCTTTCAGCTACCGAACGTGACTCGGCAGAGCGGTACGAGAGGGAAATGAGGCAACGCGTCGTCCGAGGTGAGTTCGATGTCGAAACGAGCCGCCGACCGATCATCCAGAAACTGGTGATGGACGATCTCGATCACCTCTGGGTGATGCTTTCAGCGGAGCCCGAGCACGATGGTACTCGTTTCGACGTGTTCGATCCCATTGGCAGATACCTTGGGCAGCTAGCGGCACCGCATGTTGTGGATCGGTGGGTGCTGCCGATCGTTCGCAGGGACAGGATCTACTACGTAACGAAAGACGAGCTAGACGTGCCCTACGTCGTCGCTGCCGAGATCAGGGGTCGGCACTGAGGCGGAGTGCCTCCATCGCGCGGTATCGGGTGGAGGGCTGAGACACCGGGGAATCGCGCCACGATGCGACACCCGCTGAAGGTCCTCAGCGACTCACGGCGTACCGCGTCGCAAGACAGTGACGCCGAACCAGGAGGCAACGATGTTCTCATCGCTACGTTGGAGCCTGATGGCGCTACTGGCAGCCTCGCTCTCCGGCTGTGCCGAGTCGGCCGAGATGCGCGCCGGAGCAGCTGAGGTCCGAGACAGCGCGGGAGTCCGCATCGTGGAGAACACCGGCGGTGCCTGGCAGACACCGTGGCACATCGCGGCTCAACCGACGGTCACGATCGGCTCCGCCGAAGGCGATACGACCCAGCTGTTGTTCAGAGTCACCGGCGCGCTGCGGCTACGTGATGGATCCATCGTGATTGCCAACGCGGGTACAAACGAACTGTTGTTCTTCGATGCGGCCGGCACCTACACCCATCGCGCAGGTGGAGAGGGAGAAGGCCCCGGCGAGTTTCGCGGGCTGTCTTGGCTTTCCCGGTTTGGCGAGGACTCACTGGTCGCGATGGATATCCGGGCACGGCGGCTGTCGTACTTCGACTCGGAGGGCCGGTTCGGGCGGTCCGTGCGCTTGGAGCCCAACCCCGACCTCCCCTTTCCTGGCCCCGTGGGGATGTTCGACGACGGTACACTGCTCGTGACGCAGGGCGCCTTCATGCTCGGGGCGGAGGGACCGACGCGGGTCGAGCGCTCTGCCGAGGAACTCTACCGCTACAGCGCTGACGGGCAGACCGCCACGGTGCTTGGAACCTTCCCGGGTGTCGAGTTCAGTATCTCCCCGACCGGGACCACCCTCCCCGGAGGTGGTGACAGGTACGGACAAGGTGCGAGGGAGTTCGGCCGCAGGACGGGCTTCGCGGCGAGAGGCCAACGGTACTGCGTGGCCGACAACGCCACCTACGAGATCAACGTGTACGATCTCGATGCCGGGCTCACCTTAGTGATTCGCAAGCAGCACACGCCCGTGCCTGTGACCGACGACGATGTCCGAGGGCTACGCGAAGCGCGCCTGGCACGCGTCACCGATCCCAACCGGCGGCGCGCCATCCAACGCGCGCAGAGCATGAAGCCTGAGCCTCCGGCGACGATGCCGGCGTACGCGGCGAGTATCCGTCTGGACGCGGCAGGGAACCTCTGGGTGCCTGAGTATGCCCAGCCTGGTGCGTATAGCCTTGCTTGGAGTGTCTTTTCGGAATCCGGGCAGCTTCTCGGTGTAGTAGACCTGCCTGAGGCCATCTCCGTGCTCGACATCGGCCTCGACTATGTCCTGGGCCTCCGTACCGACGAACTCGGCGTCCAGTACATCCAGGTGTATCAACTGGCAAAGGAGGGCTGAGGGGCTGCCCCTCGGAGCAGATATCCGGCGACCACTGATCGCAGGCGTGTTCGTAGGGGACGCAGGACTCGAACGTTGAAGGGGGCATGCCTATGACAATCAGGTGGTCGCTTCAGGGAACAGCCCCGGTGCTGTCTGCTGCACTGCTCGTGCTCGCCTGTGGTGGGAGAGAGCAAGATCCTGTCGCCAACACGGTCCGCGACAGCGTCGGCGTTGAAATCGTCCTCAACACGGGCGAGGACCACCCCCTGTCGTGGTCCTGGACCTCCATCCTGCGCCTCGGCGGGAAGGAGATCGAGCCGGAGACGTTCTATCAGGTAAATCGCCGGCTGGTCGACCTCGACAGCCACGGCAACATCTATGTGCTCGACCGGCAGGCGATGCAGCTCACCAAGTTCACTCGCGCCGGAACGGCTGTGTGGACCGCCGGAGGTCGCGGTGGGGGACCGGGTGAGTTCCTCCGTGCATCGCAAGTGATGGCGCTTCCCGACGGGGGCGCTGACGTCCACGACTTCCGCAAGAGAGCCTTGGTCCACTTCGGTGCCGCAGGCGAGGTGCTGGGACAAACGGCGGTCGAGCGGCGTGGCTACTGGAGGCTTGGCGCACTGAAGGCAGCCTACTTCGCGCACCGTCTGCACAGATCAGACGACGGGCTCTTCACCCATCGGCTGGAACGATACAGCGGGGCGGACACGACGGTGGTGGCTCAGACGCCTCTGGCCGAGGCCAGAGTAGTCCAGTACGAGAGCTGCGGGCCCGATGCCGCGCAAATGCGAAGCCAGCTTTATCCGATTTTCAGCCCGGAGCTCCAGTGGCATGAGAGTCGCACGCATGTGGCTGCGAGTGACGGCTCGCGCTATGAGATCGACATCTACGATGAGCACGGGGCACTCGTCCGCAGCGTTCGACGTAGCGTCCCTATCCAGCTCGCCACTCGAGCAGACGCGCAAACATGGGCGGCGGCGAATCCGGTCCGGTTCACTCGCGGAACGGGCACCGGAGTCGTGGAGTGCATTATCGAGGCCAGTGAGATCGTCGACAAGCACACGTACGTCGATACGACCCCGACCATAGGAGAAGTGGCGCTGGCGGACGATGGGAGCTTGTGGGTGCGCCAGTGGCGCATGCTTCCCGATTCAGGATCCATCGACGTGTTCGACGCACAAGGTGCCTACCTCGGGACGCTTCCACCGGACTTCCCGTTCCCAATTCAGTTCACACCTGCCGGCGACCTCGTGACGGTGAAACGTGACGAGATGGATGTAGAGTGGCTGGAGATTCTGCGGGTCAGGCGATGACGAGGGATGGTGTCATCCGGCCCGGGTCGTTCCTTGCGGTCCTGTCAGCCCTCGCCTGTGGAGGCGACGAGTCAGCCAGTGTGGGTCGCACCGACCGTGACAGCGCCGGAATCACCATCGTCGAGAACCATGTACCGCCCGAACGCCGGCTTGCGAAGCGGTGGACCGCTGTCGTCGATCTGGTGATCGGTGAGGAGGACGGTGCGGACGCGTACACCTTCGGCCACGTGACGGACGTTGCAGTGGATGGCCGGGGCAGATTCCTGGTGCTTGACATCATGGCGCAAGAACTCAAGGTCTACGACCCGAGTGGACGCTTCGTCGGCAGCTGGGGCGGTCCCGGACGGGGTCCCGGTGAGCTGAGCCCGGGCGCCGCCCAGGTACGGGTGGTGGAAGACAGTATCTACGTCACCGATTACTTCCGGGGCGCGGTCCAAATCTACGGCCCCGACGGCCACCACTCCCGCACTGTCCGTGTTCCCGGAGCGCACTACCTGCGGGTCGAGCCCTCGGAGAGCAGCTCGCTCTTGGCGCGCGCCTATACGGTGGCACTTGGCACGGGTGGGAAGTTCACGTTCTGGGACGGCCTGATCACGCTCACCTCGGACGGAACACCGCTGGATACGGTGCTCAGGTTCGCCTACCAAGCCCCGGACTACGGGGGAGCAGCTCAACTGCGCAGTCCGATCATTTACAACATCGCGATCTGGGACCGTTTCCCCGATGGACGCCTCGTGTGGTCCTCCCTCGATCAGGATCGGGTGTTCATCCACGCCAGCGGCGGCCCGCTGGAGCGTATCGTGTCCTACTCGGGATGGTCCCGCCGCCCGACGACTAAGGCAGACCGGGTCGCGCTCCTGGACCTGTACCACCAGGTGTCGCAGAGCCCGGCGGTGGATGTGCCCGAGAGGCTGCCGGCGTTTACTGACCTCCATGCGGGGCAGGACGTGTTCTGGGTGCAGCGGATGGGAGCCGTCGGGGACGACCCGAGTTTCGTCAATGTGGCGCTCAACAACGCGTGGCTCGGCGGGCATGAATGGGATGTTTTCGACGCCGATGGCCGCTTCCGGGGCACAGTGAGCGTGCCTGACGGGGTTCGGATCACTCGCATCATTCCTGGCGGGGCGTTGGGTCTGCACAAGGACTCGCTGGGAGTGCATCGAGTCGTCCGCCTCGGGGTGTCGGCTGAGTTGCGAGCGAGTTTCCGCTGATGGCTGGCGGCGCCGGCGGCCAGAGGAAATGATGGTTGTGTACCGCGGGCGTCACGCGCGCAGCTGAGGCGCGAATCGCTAACCAGCCCTCAGGAGGTTCCCGTATGTTGATGCGGACCGGCGCGATCAGAAGCACCATTGCAGTGCTCACGTTCGCCGCTGCCGCCTGCACTCCGGGTGCCGAGCAATCGAGCATTGTCGTTCGCGATAGCGCGGGCGTACTGATCGTTGAGAATGCGATGCCGGCATGGAGCGACGGTGAATCCTGGCAGGTGGACAGCGAACCTGCGCTCGCTATCGGCGTTCTTGACGGCGGTCCGCAGTATCAGTTCTTTCGCGTGCGCAGCGCCGCGCGACTCCCGGACGGTCGCATGGTGGTTGCGAACGGCGGGACACTTGAACTGCGTCTCTATGACGTTGCTGGCCGGTTCGTCCGCTCCATCGGCCGGCAGGGCGAGGGTCCTGGCGAGTTTCGAGGGCTCGGCGCGCTCGATCTGCTCGATGGTGACTCCCTTGCGGTGTTCGACAACCGGCTTCGCAGGGTATCCATCTTCGACACCAACGGTGCGTTCGCACGCTCCTTCCAGTTCGGACGGGGCGGAAGCGGCTTCATGTACCCGATTGGATGGTTGCCAGGCGGCGAGTTCGTGGCGCGGGCTGCGCCCGCTCGGCCAGCCCTACCCGGAATGCCGAGCGGTGTGTACCGGGACTCGGTATGGTATCTGCACGCGGACGCTCATGGTGCCGTGATCGACACTATCGGGCAGTTCCCTGGCACCGAAATGTACGTACGGGCAGATGACCGGAGCGCGTCGGTCACCGTTCTCGCATTCGGGCGCATCGCACATGCAGCGGTGGCGGGTGACCAGCTTTGGTACGGGTCGGGTGATGTGTACGAACTCGCCCAATACACCGTTAACGGTCGGCTTCAGCGCTTAGCTCGGAAGGCCCATACCCGGCTCGCTGTGACTAATCAAGACATCGAGGAACTGAAGCGTCAGCGCATCAACGCTGCTAGAGACCGGAACTCGGAACGCTTCACCGAACGGATGTTTGCGGCTATGCCGTTTCCTGACTTGATGCCCGCTCACGGGCAAGTGATCGCAGATGCCAGTGGCAACCTGTGGGTTGAGGAGACCCGCCGACCAGCGGATGCTCGGCCACGCTGGACGGTCTTCGCGCCCGGTGGACACATGCTCGGCCTCGTTGCTACCCCGCCTGGCCTACGTATCACGGACATAGGCCACGATTACTTGCTGGGCGTCTGGCGAGATGAGCTGGATGTCGAACACGTGCGACTCCACCGGTTGCACAAGCCGGACTAAGGCGATGCCCCGACACGCGCCTGATGCTGCCGCGCGCTCACGAACTCAAAGTAGCTTGCCAATATCGAGGCGCGCCGACCTACCGCCTAGGCCGCTCTTGAGGCAGCAGGTGCCCGAATTGGGACAGTTGCGGTGGCTGGAGCCTCCGTGATCGGAACCGAGATGCAGGCGAAGCGTGCAGCAACGCGAACGGTTAGACCACAGCAACGATTGACATCGGGACGGCCAAGGGCAGAGGCGTGCGTGTCGAAGTCAGGAACAAGAAGGATCTGCGCATTGTTGCGAAGCTTGCGGCCATCAAGATGGCGAATTGACGATCGCCCATGAAGCCGCGATCGTCGACCAGCTGTCATTCATCCACACTTCACGAACGCTTCATCCTCCCTCGCCAACGGTTCACCATGCTCGCCGTCTAGTCAGCGGTTCATCTCGTGACTGCCGACAGTGCTGCACAACCGTTGGAGCGTCCATGCGTCTGTACCTCCGGGCCTCGACCACCTTCACTCTCGGTCTCGTACTCGCTACCACGCTGAGCGCGCAGGGCGTGCAGGGCCACATTCGTGGGCGCGTCACAGACGCCGGGTCGACGCCGCTCGTGAACGTGCGGATCACCGTAGTCGGTTCCGCACGCTCCACGCTCACCGGACGATTCGGCGGGTTTGTGCTCGACCGCATACCCGCCGGGACGTATACGGTGCGCTTCGAATCTGCCGACCACCGTCCTGCAGAGTACCGAGATATCCAGATCGTCGGCGGCACTGTTCACTGGTTGCATGTCACGCTCGATGAGGGAAGGCCGGAGGACCCGCCCAGTGCTCGCTCTGCTGGGCCGACGGTAGACGTTGCGGCTCCGGCTCAAAGATACGCGCTGACGGGGGCGGTGGTCTCTGAGCTACCGGCGGAGTTCGTGCGAGACGTGTTGGCCGTCATGCCTGGCGTTGCGGAAGCTGGAGCGCTGCTCGGTCCCTCGATTAGGGGCACGCACGCAGGCGAAGGGGTGGTGCTGGTGAACAACGTCCCTGTGCGGAGCACACGCACCGGAGGGTTCCCGCTCCATGTCGGGCTGCCGATGCTCGCCGAGGTCTCTGTCGTGCCGGGAGCGGGTACGGAGTTCGGCGATACTCACGGAGGGCTGGTGAACCTAGTGACGCGGGCAGGCGGGGACGAGCTGCAGGCCAATCTGCGCTACTCGACGGACGAGCCGTTTGGTGGCGGACTCAGCGTGGCCTTCAACCGCTTCGACGGCTCCGTGGGCGGTCCGGCGGGCGGGCACCTTCGCTTCTTCGTGGGCGGAACGCTTCAGGGCCAGCTTGGCGCCCCACGGGGTGAGGGTGTGGACAATGTACCGGCCTATGTCATGGCGGGGTTCGACACGACTGTTGCGGGCGTGGACATCCCACGCTTCGCTCAGTTCAATGGTGATTGCGATCCCTCGGAGAACTTCGGCGTAGCATGTCAGGGCCGCCGATTGCCACTCGAGGTGGCCACGGTGGCCAGCGCCGTCGGGAGGCTCGGCTTCACCTACGGGCGGGGCGACGTCTCGTTCACCACACTCATCGACATGGCCCAAGGACGGGGGTGGCCGGGAACCCTATCGTTTGATCCTCAGGCGTACCAGGGCGTGCGGACCACGGGCAACCTGTATGCGCTCACCTGGACGCACGACCTCATGCGTCGCGGCGAGGAGTATCTCACACTCGAGACGAGTCTCTCCTACCAGACGGAATCACGCACCAGCGGGAACCTCGAACCGGAATGGGAGCTGGCGCATCGGAGCCCCACAGCCGGCATCGTGCTCTCACCAATGCGCTTTGTGGTGGACACCGATCAGTTTTCCTCCGATACGGGGGCGTTTGCGGTCGCCAGCCTGAATCGTTCCGAGCACTGGGACCAGCTGATCGAGAACTATATCTTCGACCGCGGAACCCGGGTTCCCTATTACGACAGGTTCGATCTCGGCGCCAGGGGTACTCCGCGAGTGAATCCCTGGGGGGTGGTTTCGACATTCCCCACCACTGGTCTTCTCACCGGGCCCGACAATACGATGCTGGCTCGGGAGCGCCGCAGGTGGGGGAAACTGGCGCTAGACTGGCGTCCCTCACGCTATCACCGGGTGCGTGTGGGTGGTGAAGTCCAAGCGGACGAGGTGCGGTACTTCGCCGGTGGGCTCACCCGGTTGTCGGGTGCCAGCGCCTACGTCGAGGAGCCATCGAGGTTCGTGGCCTTCGCGACCGACCGCATCGATTACGGTCCTGTAGCGTTCGAGGTGGGCCTGCGCTGGGAGCGGTATGACAGCGGCGCCCGATTCCCCGTCGTCCCCGGGCGGATCTTCACCAACCCGGCGTTCGACCCGAACGACCCTGTCAGTCTGGACTTGGTGTTTCAACCGGCAGAACCGCATGACGTTCTGCTCCCCAGTCTGGCCCTCGGCTATCGCATCTCATCCGCGACCGGGGTTCGCGTTTCCTATACCCGGCAGGCTAGGATGCCGGACATGGACGCGGTCATGGCGCACAGCAACAGCGACCTGGCGGACACAGACTCTCGCGCAGGATTTGGCCGCGACGTGGATTGGGTGAAGTCGGGGCTGCTGGAGGCTGGCTTCCGCCAGCGACTTGGCGGCACTGTTCTCTTCGATCTGGCTGCGTATAGAAGAGATCTCCATTCAGGGCTTGCCTTCCGGATCGAGCCGTTCTTTGATCCGTTCACCGATCGCGTATCGAACCTCAACGTGCTGACGAACGCGGACACCGGCACCGTCTACGGCGTGGAGATTGTGGCCCAACTTCGAGGCACGCCGTGGATCGGCGGTCAGGTTGGCTACTCGTATCAAGATGCCGGTGACGTCTCCGCAGCGACTGAGGTACGGGCGCACACCGTGGCTGGGTTCCTGGTGGTCCGAACTCCACTGGGGGCCGGCGCAGGTCAGTGGTACGGGTCGGTGCTGCGCGGGCTCGAGGCGTTTGCTCGGTTCCGGTTGGCCAGCGGCCGGCCGTACACCAGGCTGGCGAATAGGGGATCGGGAGCTATGGCCCCCGACGGACAGCTGACTTTCGGTCTCGTGGAACCACTCGGTGCCTCGAGGTTGCCGTGGGTCAAGGAACTGGATCTGCGTGTGGTGAAGCAGTTCCGCATTGGCGCCATACGATGGCGCGCTTTTGCGGATCTCCGCAACGTCTCTGGCGTGGCGAATGTCCAACAACTCTTTGCCGAGACCGGTGAGACGCAAAATGACGTTCACCGACGGCTATTCCTCGATCAGGAGCTACTCTCCATCGAACAGGAGGCGCTTGCGTCGGGCGCATGGGTGCAGGTGGACAGGGATGGGCGCGTGGTGGATGGAGTGGACCTTGACCGGGATTGTGTGGCTTGGCTTGGTGCGGGTGGGCCGGCTGCCTGTGTCGCGCTGCAGCGAGCGGAGAACCGGTGGGGCGACGGCGATGGGGTCTACGACGTGGAGGAGTTCACCGCCGCGTTGAACGCGCTCTACGAGCTGTTCTACGGTCGCTGGACGATGCTGGGTCCAACGCGGCAAGTGCGCGTTGGGATGGAGGTACGGTTCTGAATGTACGGACGCTCGCTGGCGTGCTTCCCGCAGCACCCAGACTGTAACAGAAACTGTCACAACATCTATGATCGCTGGTGATCGCTCATGATCGTCAAATGGCAGGAAGACGGGGCAAATGAACGCGTATGATCGCGTATGAGCGTCCGCGATTAGCCTCCGGAGCCAAAGGTCGCGCGTTCGAATCGCGCCAGGCGCATGGTACGTGAAAGCCCCGCAGTGCATTATTCACTGCGGGGCTTTCCACCCCATAAATCTCATCCTCCACCCTTCTCTCATGTCTTCCCGTCGCGGTCATCCCTCAGCCGCTGTACACGGCGGGGGAAAGAGGCCGAGCTGACTCAGCATCGCCAGGTTATCCCACTCGACCCACAGCTCGGCAATCCTCCCGTTCTCGAGACGGAAGATGCTGAGGAACTTGCTCTCCGCTGCGTTTCCTGTGATGGGAAACTCGCCCATTGGTCCTGTCTGCGTGCCTGCATACGTCGCCAAGGCCGCAACCTTGTCTCCTTCGGCAATCAACATCTCGATCGTCACACGCTGGTCGGGCATACTCGTCAGAAATGATCGCTGCAACTGCTTGAACTCCTCACGTGAGTTCACTTGCATCTCGCCGGTGGCCTGGCTGTGCCGACGAAAATCCTCAGTCACCAGCTCATCGAGGGCGTCAAAATCAGCCGAATTGAGGACTTCAGCGAATCGCTGCACGACCGCCTTGTGCGCCTCAAGCTGCTGCTGGGTAGACGGCGCACAGCCGACGAAGACAACCGCAAGGGCAAATGCGAGCACTCGAGTGGTTCGGCTCATGGTGTCCTCCAGACAAGCATTCCTGCCGCCAGTAGAGCGCCGAGACGGCGTCCACCTCACGGTTCGCAGCTAAGCTGCACGGGCACTCCATGGTCTCGCAAGCGGAAACTGAACGGTCGCCAATGGTCGCGCGGGGAACAGTCATTTCTTTCTCAGCAACACGCGCGCGGCACGGCGTCGTACTGCGGCGGCGGGGACCGGCTGGGCCACCGACGGGAAGACTGTTCTCGCCAATATGTCATGCGAGCGTGAGCGTGCAACCTCTTAATGCGACTGTTTGGTCTTCGGATTGCTGCTGGCGGGCGCTTCATCACCGTGACCCAATTCCTGCTCGAGAGCGTAGCGGTCGGCAAGGGCAGCCTTCTACGTGCCGAGTTGATCGGACATACAGATAAGAACGCAGTCCCGGGGAGCGCGCCGTGAGCCTGCGTGGCAACCTCCCAGTCAACAGGCCACCGCAGAACGTCAGGAGCTTACTGGTAGAGCGGGAAGATCGCTGCCAGTGCCGCGAACTCTCCCACGCGGGGGAGAATGAGGCGGATCCGATCGCGATGGCCTGCTAGCCCCGCTACCAGCTCACCCACCGCGCCGTCCTCCAGGCCCGCCAGGCGGGCCAGGTCCAGCACCACTCGATCCTTGCGGCGTGCCAGGGCAGCTTGGAGATCCGCAACGAACCTTCCGGCTGCCGCTGCCGTGAGCCGTCCTTCCAGGAGCACCCACACCGTGGAGGCGGGTCGGCGCTCCACCTGGATCGAGTGCCCAGCGGGATCCTCACGGCGCAAGCGCCCCCAAGCCCGCCCGGGACGCGCGTCCGACATCCTGAAGGTATGCCTTACCAGCGGCGGGTGCTGGAAGAGGCCCAGTCTGAGCGTAAGTCCCGTCCAGAGAGCCAAGCCTACAGCCGCAACCGACTGGAGACGCTCCTTCCAGGTGGGACTTCCCAACGCCACGTGGATCCGCTGTTGGAGCCCGCCAATCCAACGCCGTACCTGCGCTGTCGGGCCGAACAGCCTGCCCACCAAGAACAGGGGATAGGCTCTCCTGAGGTCGGCCGCGATCAGCTCCGCCTTGGCACGGAGAAACGCGCTCGGCGACTCCCGCAGCTTGAGGTATCCCTCGAGCCATCGCTCCACCGACCGGTGCAGCACCGGTCCCAACCTCCGGAAATCTTCCTCGAAGCAACGCTGTTGGGCCGCCTCGATCTGGTCGGGCGTCATCGATGGGTGGCTGACCATCGCGTAGAACCCGCTCCCACGGCGATAGAACAATTCGGGATCCTCGGCCACCGCCGGAAGGAGTTTCCCCTCCCGGACGACTTGGTCGTAGAATGGAGTGCCGGGACAAGGGCCGTAAATCAAGAACTGTGCAAGCACCGGTCGCAACGCGAGGAGGCCCGAGAGTTCCTCTTCGATGATCTCGGGCGTCTGGTAGGGGAAGCCCACGATCATGGAGGCCAAGATGGTGATTCCGTGCTCGCGGTAC
>JBDHAB010000064.1:0-13323 GCA_039588295.1 Gemmatimonadota bacterium | reverse complement strand
TGGTTCTTCCAGATGAATTCCGACGGCACCGGCTACCTCGCCCAGCGCTCCATGGCCTGCCGCACCGACCGCGACGCCCGCGTGGCCGGGGTGGTCTTCACCTGGGTGCAGATCTTCCTCCGTAGCCTCTTGTGGTTGGCCATCGCTGTGGGGCTCCTCGTGCTCTATCCCTTCACAGCTAACCAAGCTACCGGCGACGGCTTCGCCGCCTCGCGCGAGATCCTCTTCGTCACCGGCATCGACGATCTGCTGCCACCCGGCATCCGCGGACTCATGCTCGTGGGCCTCCTCGCCGCCCTCGCATCCACCGTGGACACCCACCTCAACTGGGGCGCATCCTACTGGAGCAACGACATCTACGACCGCCTCGTCTGCCGCCACTGGCGCAAGCGCGAGCCCCGCGGCCGCGAGCTCGTCATCGTGGCCCGGCTCTCCAACCTCCTCATCCTGGCCATCGCCATCACCATCATGGCCAACCTCGGCTCCATCCAGACCGCCTGGTTCATATCGCTCCTCTTCGGCGCCGGGATGGGTTCCGTGCTCGTGCTGCGCTGGCTCTGGGAGCGCATCAACCTCTACTCCGAGCTCGCCGCCATCGCCACCTCGCTCGTCACCGCCCCGCTGCTGCTGATCACCCTCGGCACCAACCCCGACACCGAGTGGATCCGACTCGGGACCATGGCGCTCGTGACCACGGCGGTAGCCGTCGGGATCACCTACCTGACCCCTAGAACCGATGATCAAGTGCTCTCGAGATTTTACCGGCGCGTACAGCCCGTCGGCTTCTGGGCCCGGACAGCGCACTTGGCCGGTGACCCGCCGCGTGCGCCCCAACGCGCCCTCGCACTGCGCGTGCGTTCCATGCTCCTGACCGCCGCTTCGCTGTTTCTCATGCTCCTCGGCGTGGGCCGCCTCCTCGTGCAAACCCCCAACACCTCGCCCTGGTGGAGCATCGCCATGATCGCCGTCGCTCTCGCCGTGACCCCGTCCTGGCTGCGCGCGGTTCGGCGCGGCACGTGACGATCGATCGCACGGGGAAAGGGAGCAATGGCTGTGGGATCATGTTCTTCAATAGCTGATGTAATGTCGACGCTGGATAGCATTTCGATATTGAAAGCACTATTCACCTGGGAAGTTACCGGTCGGTGCTCGATCGTGTGGATGAGGCAGGCTTCCCAATCACGATCTACGGAATATACCAGCGCGTCGACGACCCCGGACTCATCGCCAACGTCCTGGCGGAGGGCACAGCGGCTGATCGCGATGGAGGTCCTTTACCCGGGGCCGAGACCATGCGAACCCCAGTGTCGTTGTCGAATCCGTTATGGAACGTGCGACGTTGGGGTGATCGTGAGTTCCTCGTGCCACTCAGCGCCGCGGCCCCTCCGGGCGTCTGGGAAGTGGTCGGCACCGTGCCCGCGCGCCAGGAGCAAAACTACATCTTTCGCGCGCCCACGGTGGTGGACTCATCAGACACCATTGTGTATTCGGTCTACTTCATCTCCGCGCACACAACGACACCTTCGATGTTCTTCGATAGTCCACCCGACAGCGGCTACTCGGTGGACAACATTGCCCCCGGTGTACCGCAGAACATGACGGCCGCCTACAATACCGGCAGCGGCAATCAGCTCGGCTGGGATCCATCGCCCGAGCCGGACTTTCAGTATTACAGAATCTATCGGGACACCGACCCCAACTTTATGCCGGGGCCGGGTAGCCTCGTGCACTCGACCGCGACTCCGAACCGGACCGACCCGGATTTCGACGGAGGTATGGTGTACTACAAGGTCACCGCGCTGGATCACGCGGGCAACGAGAGCGGCCCGGCGTCCGCGGGGGCACCGACGGGCGTCGAAGACCCCGCGCTGCCCGCTCGATTCGCGCTTCATCAGAACGTACCGAACCCGTTTAACCCGAGCACCATAATTGCCTACGATGTGCCGGCCGGCGGCGGTGAGGTAACACTGCGGATTTTCGATGTCAACGGACAGCTCCTGCGCACGGTCGCAGACGGGCCTCAGACGGCTGGCAAGAAGCGGGTCACTTGGGACGCAAGAAACGATGGTGGGAACAGTGTCGCGTCGGGTGTCTACTTCTATCGCATGACGGCGCCCGGCTTTGCAAAGACTCGCAAGATGGTGCTAATGCGGTAGTATGACTGGGTCGGGGGAGCGGGTGTTCGTGGGACAACTGCGCTACGACTCCTCGTCCAAACCCCCGACACCTCACCATGGTGGAGCATCGCTATGATCACCGTCGCTCTGCCGTGGGGGCTGTCGGAAACGTACCGGCGAGGGGATACATTCGGGGCGCTCACTGATCCTCGGTCCACACGTCGATCTTCTGGAACAGCACTTCAGCCACTATGAACGCGGCCGCGTCGGTGTAATGCGAGGAGTCGACGTAAGCATCCGTTTCGATGTCGTCGAGGCAATGGGAGATGTCGTGGAACGTGAAGGACTTGCCAACCGAGCGAAAGGCGGCGTAGAACCGGCGCTGGTATTCATCGAGATACTTAAGCTTCTCGGCGCTTTTAGACACGCGCATGCAGTCAACCTCGGATTCAGTTAGTGCGCGCTTGGTAAGGGCCGTCGGCTGAAGAAACATCGCAAAACGGACACCTTTCTCTTTCGCAATCGTGTTCATTAGCGCGTAATGTGTATTGGTCGCCAGAACCCGTTCCCCGATGTTGTCATAGCTCTCCACCCAATCGTCGCCGCGTGACGGACTCGCCCCGGCGCCAATTCGCTGGCGAAGCTTGAGCCACATCTCGTAGAAAAGCTCGACGGTCCAAGAACCCGCGCGCAAACGTCCCACGAGGATATGCAGTCCAGCCCGGATGGCGGATAGCTCCTCGCGTTCCGCTGCCCGAACGAACGCAGCGGTCTCGTACGCCTTACGAGGGAGAGACGCCGACCTCGCATCTGGTTGAAAGGCACCGAAAGCCGAGTCGTTGAACCCGCCAACCGCCAGCGCCAAGTCGGCGTCATTTCCCTGTAGGAATTCATAGAGGCTCAGCATCTGCTGGAACGATGTGTAGCTAAGCACACCCAGGTTGTACACCTCGACCTTGAGACCCGTGCTATCATATATGATCTGCTCCAGATATGAGGGTACCGTGGTCGCGCTGGTTGAGGACCCCATCCCAAACACGGTGCTGCCGCCGGTGATCACAATTCGCAGGTCCGGATCGGGAAAACCGAAGCGTGGAGTCACCACGCGACCGTGCTTATCGACATCGATTTCGCTCTGATACTTCCCACCGCACATGGGTATCGTACGCGTTGTTCTGGGTGCGTTCCCCCATCCCCTAAAGGGGTGGAATAGCTGGGCCACTGTCCGGCGTTGATACTTGGTCGATCCAATAGTTCTGAGCAGTAGGAAGGAACCAAGCTCGAAGACAAGAAGCACGAGGACGATGGTCACGGCTGCAAACAACGCCTGTCTACGCCTGGTCATCATCACTGCCTTCCGGATAGCAGGAATGAAACTGTCGGGCATTGGCGGCGCCAAGATTAGCTGCCAGTACTGCTGGGAGGTACCGGGTTTGCGGTGGGGTTCGCATGAGGGGCTCCTGTGCGTTGAATACGCTTGTGGTTGGCTGAAGCTAATTGTACCATAAAAACGCCGCCCTAACAGCGAAGCGGCGTTTCCATGGCTCCGGGAGGCGAGCCTAAAAGGCCTCGTTTATGTAGATGTAGGGACCCATGGCGTTTCCGCCAAACGCGAAGTCCGCGCGTGCACTCACGCCTTCGGTTTCATTGAAGAAATACCGTACTCCGAAGCCACCCGTGGCCCGAATGTACTCGGACCGGAAAGCGTCCAGTCTGGGTGCGACGTTGCCGACTGAACCGAACGCGATCGCGCCGATGTGCCAACCGATCTTGACGCGCAGATCGACCTGTCCCACAGCGGTGTGGTTGTCCCGATAACGTCCCGCCCAGTATCCGCGCACCAACGATGGACCTCCGAACTGCGGCAGCCGTCGAAACGGCGCGGTGCCGTCGACACCCGCGTAAACGCCTTGCAGCGCTAGCACAGCGCGTGTGCCGAGAGTGATGTACTTGCGCAGGTCGGCGTTGAAGGCCACGTAGTCATAGTCGCTGCCGAGCGCGGACCCGAACCATCGCACCGACGCCTGATGAAAGCTGCCACGGGTGGCGTAGAACGTGTTGTCGCGCATGTCCCAGCTAATGGCAAGGCCGACGCCGGACACCACCCCCCCGTCGCTTCCGTGTACCATCCCGGTCGCGAGATCGCCGTCCTCTTGCACCTCGGTGATTTCATCGTTGGCAAACTCGTACGACGCACCGATGCGCAATCCCTCTCGCAACGCGCGCCGCAGCGTTCCACCGACCGCGAAGGTCTTTGGCGTGAAGTCCTCCTCGGCCTCCGCGTCGGTGTCGGGGCCGATACCCCAGAACTTGTCGGGGTACCTTTCAAAGCTGACACCCGCGGTAAGCCAGTAACCGGCGTCGTCGAAGTAGATACTTGCTCCGAGGTCAGCGATCACCTGTTCTCGCCGCGTAAAGATCAGCGTAGGCGTAATTGTGGAGGGTATGGCGTCGTCGGGGCTGCTCTCGCGACGGAAGTAGAACATGACGACTGCGCCGGCTGCCAACTCGGTCTCGGGTGTGTAGTAGATCGCGGGAATGAACACGTATCCACTCCTCTTCCTAGTGGATGTGGTGTCTTCCTGGGCCCTGGCGCCGGTGGCGGCCACGACCGTCAGTAACAGCGCTGCAAAAAGCCGAGCACGCATCATTAGAAGCCCGCGTATCCAAAGAGCCGGGGTAGAGCCATTGTAGCAGGCGCCCCTGTGTCGTAGTCGACAATCTAACGTCCTTGTGTACGCGGGATTGTGAACATCGGGCACGAAAAGACAACGACGAGCGTTTCGATGACGTCGATGCGTTGCTGGACCGGTGCTTTGATTCCTGGTCTATTCCTGCTACAATAGGTAACGGTGCAGTCTAGCAACCGCGATGATTGGGATCCCGTGTTTCAGAATGGACCTTGCCAACTCCATAAAGCAGTCCCTCACGTTGGCGAGCGCAGCGGCAGTGACCCTGTTGAGCGCGTGTTCCGAATCGGTTTCGCCACCGCCACCCGCCACGACAATAACGAACTATACTTACCGCATCGTGAACGAGTACCCACACGACGAGGACGCGCCCACCCAAGGCTTGGTGTACGTCGACAGCGTGTTTGTGGAGGGGACAGGCCTCTACATGGGATCATCGACGCTGCGGCGGGTCGAGGTCGAGACGGGGAGGGTGCTGCAGATTCGCGACATGCCGGAACCGCAGTTCTTCGGCGAAGGGGTAGCTGTCTGGGGTGATACGATCGTGCAGCTGACCTGGGCATCCAACGAAGCGGTGATTTACGAAAATGATTCCTTCACCGAGATCGGCCGCTTCGATTATCCGACACTGGGCTGGGGGCTGACGCACGATGGGAATCGCTTCATAATGAGCGATGGCACCGATACACTCTATTTTCGTGACAAGAGAACCTTCGCCGAAGTCGGACGAGTGACCGTCATTGACAACAACGGTCCCGTGACCTGGCTCAACGAGTTGGAGTACATCGACGGAATGATATACGCCAATATTTTCCAATCGGATGTCATTGTCGCTATATCGCCAACATCCGGCAGGGTGAGGGGACGCATCAGCGTCGCCGGCCTGGGTGTTCCTCGCCGTGGTGTCCCCAACGGTATCGCCTACGACGCCGAGAACGGCCGTCTCTTCGTGACCGGCAAACTCTGGCGGACCCTGTACGAAATCGAACTCGTAGAGCAAAGTGAGAAATGAGTTGGCCCTCGAGGGCTTCGAAAGTCACTTGAGCTGAGGGTCGAACTCACTAGGCACCCGACTCCCGTTCGATTCCTGGGCAAAGCGGAAGCGTTTCAATATACTGTTATGGAGTAGGCCAAATAATATTGCCGGAGTGGCGGAATGGTAGACGCAGCGGACTTAAAATCCGCTGGGGCGTTTTAGTCCCGTGCTGGTTCGAGTCCAGCCTCCGGCACCAACGACTTGCCTGACGACGTAGTCATCGTTCCATGTCATCGACAGCGACATTGACGGGTTCGGCGGAGGGCACCGCTGCCGAGCTAGGGCGTGTGCTTGGGGAGCGCGCGGTGGGGACGCGTGCGCGTGCGCCGTATGTGTTGCTGGAGAGCACGCGGAAGGGGCGGAGCGATCGGCGGACGATGTTGTTCGAGGAGCCGGTGGCGTGTTTGGCGCTGCGGACAGGCGAAGACGTGGGGCGGTTCTTCGATGAAGTAGAGGCGCACCTGGGTGCGGGGCGGTGGCTGGCGGGATACCTGAGCTACGAGCTGGGCTTCTTGCTGGAGCCAGGTCTTGCAGACCTGGCGGTGAGGGTTCGGCACGGGACGATGCTGGCGTGGATGGGGGTGTTCGAGGCGCCGCAACGGGTGGATGGTCCGCTGGAAGGTGTGGAGGCGGCGCCGTTGGGGGTGCGGGATCTGGTGCTGGACACGTCCGAGGAGGAGTACGGCGCTGCGGTGGCGCGGATTCACGAGGCGATTCGGGCGGGGGACACGTACCAGGTCAACTTCACGATGCGGTATGGGTTTGGGCTGGAGGGGAAGGCGGAGGCGCTGTATTTGGGGCTGCGGGAGCGGCAGCGAGTGTCGTATGGGGCCTGTCTGTACGACGGGGAGCGGACGATGGTGTCACTGTCGCCGGAGCTGTTTCTGGCAAGGGAGGGGCGGCGGGTGTGGATGCGGCCGATGAAGGGAACGGCGGCGCGGGGTGGGTCGCGGCGGGCGGATGCGGAGCGGGCGCGGTGGTTGGGCGCGGACGAGAAGAACCGCGCGGAAAACGTGATGATCGTGGACATGGTACGGAACGACCTGGGGCGTGTGGCGGAGACGGGGTCGGTCACGGTGGAGGATCTGCTCAAGGTCGAGCGTTACGAGACGGTCCACCAGATGACGTCTACGGTGCGGGCGCGCCTGCGGCCCGGAGTGTCGTGGCTGGATCTGCTGCGCGCAACGTTCCCGTGCGCGTCAGTGACGGGCGCGCCGAAGGTGTCCACGATGCGACTCATTGCTGAACTCGAGAAGTCTCCGCGCGGGGTGTATACGGGCGCGATCGGGTACATTGCGCCGAATGGCCGCGCGCGCTTTAGCGTCGGCATTCGCACGATCGTGGTGGATAGGCAGGGACGGGGCGAGATGGGGGTGGGAAGCGGTGTGGTGATCGATTCGGACGCGGCGGCGGAGTACGAGGAGTGTCGCTTGAAGGCGGCGTTTCTTTCGGGTGCGGCTCCTGAGTTGCGGCTAGTAGAGACGATGCGGGTGGAGAACGGGCGGGTGCGGCACCTGGGGGATCATCTTTCGCGGCTCTCGCGCTCGGCGGCTGAGTTGGGTTTCGGGTGCCGGGTCTCGAAAGTGCGCGCGGCGTGCCGCGGGTCGGCGCGGCGGCTGGGGTCCGGCACGTTCAAGCTGCGCCTCACGTTGCGGGCGGACGGCACAGTGGCACTTGAAGATACGCCGCTGGAGGCGGTGACATCCTCGCCGGTACGGGTGATGCTCGCGGATGCGATCGCGGACTCACGCGAGGCGCTGCGTCTGCACAAGACGTCGCCACGATGGGTATATGACGCCGCGCTCGCGGAGGCACAGGGGCGGGGGTGCTGGGACGCGGTCTTTCTGAACGAGCGGGATGAAGTGACGGAAGGCGCGCGGTCGAACGTCTTCGTGGAGATCGACGGCACGTTGTTCACGCCGCCGGTCTCCTGCGGCCTTCTGCCGGGCACGCTCCGGGCGCGACTCTTGCGTGCGGGCAAGTGTCGGGAGCGTGTGATTTCCAAGGACGAACTGGCGCGCGCGTCGCGCGTCCACGTGGGTAACGCGCTCCGCGGGCTTCTGGAGGTGGAGGTCTTACCCTGAGCGATCCCCCGGGCGCGTTCGACCGCACGACGCAGCGCGCGGCCCTCTTGGTGGCGACGCTGGCGTCGTTCCTGGGCCCGTTCATGGGCTCGTCGGTGAACGTGGCCCTACCCTCGATGGGCCGCGACTTGGGCCTGAGCGCGGTCCTGCTGGGCTGGGTCAACATGGCCTTCCTGCTCTCGGCGGCCACCCTCACCATCCCCTTCGGCCGTCTGGGGGACATCTACGGGCGCAAGCGCATCTACATGGGGGGCGTGGTGCTCTTCACGGCCGCGTCGGTGGGCATCGCCGTGTCGACCACGGGCGCGGCGGTCATCGTGGGCCGGGTGCTGCAGGGGCTGGGCGCGTCGATGATCTTCGCGACGGGCATGGCTATCCTGATTTCGGTCTTCCCGGTGGGGGAGCGGGGCCGGGTTTTGGGGATCAACGTCGCGGCGGTCTACCTGGGACTCTCCACGGGCCCCTTCGTGGGGGGGCTGATCACGGAACACCTGGGGTGGCGGTTCATCTTCTGGATGAACCTGCCCACGGGGCTGCTCCTCCTGGCCATCATCTTCTTCATGCTGAAGGGCGAGTGGTCCTCGGGCGAGCGCGTGCGCTTCGACGCGGCGGGCTCCGCGATCCTGGGGCTCTCGCTCCTGTCCCTCATGTACGGCTTCTCGCAGCTTCCAAGCCGCCTCGCCATCTACGTCATGCTCGCGGGCGCGGTGGGCATGTTCGCCTTCGTGTGGTACGAGACCAAGACCGACGATCCGCTCATCGAGATGGGGCTCTTCCGCACCAACACGGTGTTTGCCTTCTCGAATCTGGCCGCACTGATTCACTACGCGGCTACATTCGCGGTCGGCTTTCTCCTGAGCCTCTACCTGCAATCGGTCCGCGCGCTCTCGCCGCAGGACGCGGGACTGGTTCTCATCAGCCAGCCCGTCGTGCAGGCGGTCCTGTCGCCGGCGGCCGGGCGGCTCTCCGACCGCGTCGAGCCGCGCACGGTCGCCTCGGTGGGGATGGGGGTGACGCTCGTGGGACTGGTTCTACTCGTGCTGATCGGCCCGCAGACGGGAATCGGCACCATCGTGGCGTGCCTGGCGTGCGTCGGCGTGGGCTTCGCGCTCTTCTCGTCCCCCAACACGAACGCGATCATGAGCTCGGTGGACCACCGCATGTACGGCGTGGCCAGCGCCATGGTGGGCACGATGCGGCAGCTCGGCATGACACTCTCCATGGGCATCGTCATGATGATCCTGGCCCTCAACCTGGGTCAGGAGGCGATTGCGCCGGCGAACCTGGGCGCCTTCATCGCGAGCATGAAGTGGTCCTTCGCGGTGTGCGCGGTGATGTGTCTGGGCGGGGTGTTCGCGTCGCTGGCCAGGGGCAAGATGGGCCGCTCGGGCGAGCGCGCCCCGGTCGCGCGCTAGACCTGGATGCGGAAGACGAACTTGGGGATGGCCGCGCCCACGAGGGACCAGAAGACGAACACGACGAGCCAGTGGGTGTGCCAGCCGAAGAGGGAATAGCTGGTGGACGCGTAGCGCACGTTCACGCCCGCAAAGGGCGAGTCGGGGGGGATCGCGGGCAGCGTGGGGTGGATGAGCGCGTCGGTGCGCGAGCGCGCGCGGCGGGTGTGGCCGATGCCGCGGTTGCTGGCCTGGGCGAAGATGGGCAGTTCGTAGGACTTGTCGATGGCTTCCACGCGCAGCGGATGGACGCCGGCCTCGGCCACGCGCAGGCGCCAGGCGATCTCGCGGCGGTCGCGCACGCGCACGGGGCGGGAATCGACGGCGATGCCGTTGCCGGCGGGCGCCAGTGAGACGGGTGTGTTCATAGGGTCGAGCCCGTCCTTGAGGGTGACGGTGACGAGCGTGTTCGCGCCGGGCGCGAGCGCGGCGCGGCCGTAGCGCTCGTCGAGCTGGATGAAGACGGGCACGATAAGGAGAATCAGCACGACGATGGGCTTGGCGCTGGCGCGCAGGTAGGCGACGTTCTCCCACAGTGCGCCGCCGAGCGCGCGCAGGATGAGCCAGATGTCGTCGGGGTAGATGCGCATCTCCAGGATGCGCGCGCTGAAGCGGGCGCGCACGCGGCGGATGCGCTCCTGGTCGGATGTGGCCTTGAAGAGGAAGATCATGGCCACGCCGGTCAAGAGCGACAGCGCGGCCAGGGCGAGGCCGCGGTGGTCGCCGAAGGGAAGGACGAGCCCGTCGAAGACGGCCGTCAGGATGCGCGAAAAACCGTGGATCATGGCGCCTACGAGATGTAGCCGAGACCTTCCAGGCGCTTCTTGATCTCCTCTTCGCTGCCCGTGTCGTCGATCTTCTCGAGCTCGCGCTCGAGCACGTGGATCACGAACTCTTCGACGGAGGGGTAGCCGGCCAGCTCGGCCGCGCGCTTCAGGCGCTCCATGAGCGCGTCGTCGATCTTGATCTTGTTTCCACCGAACATCGCGATTTCCTCCTCGGACGTGCCTACTGGGTGAACAAAACCCGCCCGGTCATCTGCGGCGGCACGTCCACGCCGTAGATCGAGAGAATGCTCACGGGCAGGTCGCGCAGGTCGGGGTCGGCCACGGAGAGCTCGCGGTTGACGAGGAGCACGCCGGGCACGAGGGTGTGGTCCATGCAGTGGTCGCCGGTCCACTTGCCCAGGTTGGGCGAGAGCAGCTCCGGGTGGACGGTCCCCAGGGCGGACTCGTCGCTCCCGCGGTAGCCGCGGTTGTAGCCGATCACGAGGTCAGGCCCGTCGGCCGCCGCCTCGCCGTGGTAGATCTCTTCGCGCCGGTACACGCGCGTCACCACGCGCTCGCCGGTCTCCTCGTGGCGCCAGGCCAGGAGCTTGGCGCTGATTTCGTCGAGGAGCGTGTTGCTCTGCTCGCCGCGCCGCACGATCCCCTTGCCCTCGCGCCCGAGCATGTTGACGTAGAGCCCGTTGATGCCGAGCGCGTAGGCCTGGGTCCTGCGCCAGAAGACGTTGCCGAAGAGCGGGTGTTGTCCCATTTCATCGGGACGCAGCAGGCTCAGGTATCCGTTCTCGTAGAGCCAGGTGTTGAGGTGCACGCGGTAGTAGTAGGGCGCGAAGCCGTGGTCCGACATCACGATGATGGTGGCGTCGGCGGGCGCGCGGGCGCGCACCGCGCCGAGCAGGCTGTCCATTTGCGCGTAGAGGAACTCGAAGCGCTCCTCGAAGGAGAGCTCGGGCGTGTGCGCGGGGTGCTCGGCGTCGTCGTTTCGCCACAGCGCGTGGCAGCTCTGGTCGACGGTGGAGACGTAGAAGAAGAGGAAGCCGCCCGCGTAGTCATCGAGTACCTTGCCGAGCATGCGCCAGCGCTCCTCGAGCACGATGTCGGTCTGCGCGACGAACTCCGCGTCGTCGAGCATGCCGTACTCGAGCGCCTTGGTGTCTTCGGGCATCCCCTGCGTGTAGAAGCGGCCGATGCGCTCGTAGATCTCGCGCGAGTAGCTCTCCGGCGTGGAGATGGGCAGCGCCGGGTCGGCCGGGTCGATGTTGATGGGTGTCACGTAGAGCTCGAAGCGGGGCGTGACACTCTGCAGGTGGAAGCGCGCGATGCCGCTCAGGCCCTTGAGCGGTCCCACCAGGTCGAAGTGCACCGGGTTCCACTCGCTCCACTCGCCGACCTCGAGCACGAAGCGCTCGTCGCCCACGGTAAAGAGTGCCGTCTGGTTCTCGGCGTCGATGTCCACGGTGAAGGGCCGCTCCAGGTTGGGACGCCCGCGGCGCAGCGAGTTCTCCGGGCCGACGAGTGTGGCCGCCACGCGTCCGTCGCGGACTTCCACTGGATAGACCTCGCCGCCGGAGACGTCGATGCCTCTATAGAGGTCGTCGTCGGTGTAGAACGAGAAGGTGCCGTAGGTGCCGAGCAGGTCGGGCGTGCCCATGCCCGAGATCGTGTGTCCGCGGCTCGGCGCCGGCGGGAAGTTGGCGGGCACGCGAAAGATCGTGTAGGGCACGTCGCGCCGCTCGAGAATCTGCCAGAACGCCTCGCCCTTGCGCAGGAGGTGCGTCCCCCCCGCAGACAGGGGAATCACCCAGTCGCCGATGGAGAGCGTCTTGTCCGGCTCGGTGACGAGCGCGGCCGAGAACGTGGGCATGTAGTTCGCCGGGTCGCGGTGGATGAAATCGAAGATGCCGTGCCCGCCGGGGTCCATGCCCGTGATGAAGTTCGACCACGCCACCGGGCTCTGCGGCGGCACGCTCGTTCCCAGCGGGGCGTAGCTGCCCTCCGCCATGAGGCGCGCGAAGTTCGGCATTAGGCCGCGCGCGACGTAGCCGTCGAGCAGGAGCGGATCCATGCCGTCGATGCCGATGACGATCACCGGGGGCACCTCCGGCTGCGCCAGCGTGCCCGCCGCCGGCGCCAGCGCCGTCACTATCGAGAGCGCCAGAACGAGTCCCCTCACAGGATGCTCCTCCCGGTCATGTAGGGCGGCGTCTCCACGCCGAAGAGGTCGAGCACCGTCGGTCCCATGTCCATCAGGCGCGGATTCTCGTCGCGCACGGCGCGGTTCGAGAAGAGGATCCCGGGCACGATCTCGGGGTCCACGCAGTGGTCGCCGCTCCAGCTCTTCACGTTGTCCTCGAAGAGATCGGCCGCCACCGTTCCCTTGGCGCAGTCCCAGGAGACGCGGTAGCCGTCGGAAAAGCCGGGGATGAGCTCGGGCCCGTCGCCGCGGTAGGGCCCGTCGAAGGTGCGCTGCACGTCGATCATACGGCGCACGGCGACCGCGCCGTTGGTGTCGCAAAGGCCCGTGAGGCCTTCGCTGACGCGGCGCTTCACCTCGTCCACGCGCTCCGGCTCCACGATGCCGTGGCGCTCGCGCCCCTTGATATTGATGTATACCCCGCCCAGCCCGATGGAATAGGCCTCCGTGCGCGACCAGTCGACCGACTGCAGGTACTCGCCGGGCTCCGCGCCTTCCTTGAGCGTCATGAAGCCGTTCTGCACCAGCCACGTGTTCAGATTCACGCCCCGGCGGAAAAACTTGAACCCGTGGTCGGACAAGACAAAGAGGGCCGTATGCCTCGGTGTCCTTGCCGCGGTTGGCGGGATGCTCGGGGTCCAGGTAGCGGAAGAACATGTGCTGGAGGCGGTCGCTCACGTCGAAGACGATCGTCGCCATGCCGTCGCGCAGGCGATCCAGTGTGTGGAACCACATGCGCTCGCGCTCGGCGTGGAAGTCCCACGCCTGGTCCAGCCACGCCCGCTCCTCGATGACGCGCTCGTTCATCGCCCACGTGTCCTCGGCCAGTCCCAGCGTGCCGTAGGCGCCCATCAGCTTGGCCAGATAGATGGAGAACACCGAAGGGTGGGTGATGGGCATGGCCGGCTTCTCCGGGTCGATGTGGATGGGCGTCATGTAGAGGCCCACGTCGCCGTCGGTGTG
>JBDHAB010000063.1:0-21435 GCA_039588295.1 Gemmatimonadota bacterium | reverse complement strand
CGCGACACGTTGCCCGACGGCAGCACGCCGTTCGCGCGGCGCGTCATCGGTGATCCCAACCCCGATCTCATCGCCAGCTTGAGCAACACGATCGATCTGGGTCGGAACATCCAGGTGAGCTTCCTGCTGGACGGCCGTTTCGGCAACGACGTGGCCAACTTCACGCGACGCATCAGCGAGTACTTCGGTGCGGACGAAATCGTCGGGATGGAAGTCACAGGTGACACCGTCCCGCGCACCTTTGTACTCAATCCCAACGGCCGCATCCAGATATACGAGGAGTACGTCGAAGACGGGACCTTCGTGCGGCTGCGTGAAATCGCGTTCCAATTCCGGTTCGACCAGCCGTTCATACGGCGAATCGGCGCCCAGAGCCTCACGCTCCGGATCGCAGGGCGCAACCTGCTGACGTTCACCGACTATCGGGGTCTCGATCCCGAAGTCAACATGTTCTCGGCGAGTACGGTGTCACGCGGGGTGGATTTCGCGACGGTGCCATTGCCGCGGACGTTTACCTTCAGCCTTGGCCTCAACTTCTAGGAGGGCGGCACCATGAAAAACGCACAGCGATTGCTGTCGAGGTGTGGGGCCACCCTGCTGGTCGTCCTCCTCGGCACCGGAGGGTGCGAGCTCAACCTCACCAATCCCAATGCACCGACGGAAGAGGCGGTGTTCACCTCGATCGAGGGGATCATTGCCGCTGCGGTCGGCATGCAGAGCGAGTATGGGTCGGACATCGAGGATTTCCTGCTCCCGTCGTCCCTCGGGACCGACGAGTGGGGCACCGGTTCACGCTCGCTTGTCTCGTACCGGTCACTGTTGGACGGCGAAAACTTCGATCCGTCGTACGCAGTGGTCGAAGCGCCCTGGGCGGCCGCGTACCGGACCGTCAAGGCGGCGAATGCGTTGCTCGGCAATGCACCGAGTTTCGAGATCGGCCCCGCGTTCGACGCCGGACTCATTGCGGTGGCCAAGCTGTACAAGTCCATGGCGCTCGGATCGCTCATCATGATCTACGAGGAGGTCCCGATCGACGTCAGCGTCGAGGGCCCCGTGCCGCAGCCGCGCGCGGCAGTGTTGGATACTGTTCTGGCGTTGCTGGAATCGGCACGGACGGACATCGCCGGGTTCTCGGATGCGGATCTCGCGGGCTTCCGCAGCCGCGCGCTGGGCGCCGGCTTCGATCTCCGGAACACGATCGACGCCATGCTGGCCCGGTACTACCTGATCGACGGCCAGTACGGCGAGGCCATCACGGCCGCCGATCGCGTCGACGTTGCGGTGTCGTCGGTGTTTTCGTATCCGGATCCCAACCGCAACCCTGTAGAGAACCTCAGCTTCCAGCTCGAGTACGTGTTTGCGCTCGAGAGCTGGGTCAACGAGGCGGAGGCGGGGGATGGGCGAGTTGCCTATTGGGTGGATAACACCGCGGCGGCTTTTCCCGGCAACCCAGACTCGCTCTTGTTGCCGCTCAACAAGTACACGTCGCCCAATGATCCGTTTCCGGTATACCTGCCGGACGAAATGCGGCTCATCAAAGCGGAGGCGCTGACCCGACAAGGGCAGCTCGCCGAAGCCCGTACGCTCGTGAACGACGTGCGCACGCAGAGCAGCTCGGCGGTGGACGAGCCGCTGGCCGATCTGCCGGCGTTGCCGGATGCCGCGCTCGATTCGGAAGCGGAACTGCTCGCGCAGATCGCGTACGAGCGGCGCTACGAGTTGTACATGCAGGGACTCCGGTGGGAAGACGTCCGGCGGTTCGGTGAAGCGTTGACGACCACGCCGGTGTTCCAGTACCTGCCGATCCCGCAGCAGGAGTGTGACGCGAACCCCAGCAATCCCTGCTAAGGTGTTCGCGAACAGACGGAGCAGCCGAGTGCGGTGGGGCCGCGTTCTGAGCACGATGGTGGTGCTCGGGGCGGTGGCCCCACCGCTCGCTGCACAGGACCGCATCGAGCGGTTGTTCTACTACGTCGATCGGGAGACCAGCTACCAGAGTCTTCTGGCGCACATCGACGAGATCACCATCCTGAGCCCCTCCGCCTACTCGGTGAACGAGCAGGGCATCGTTTGGGGTGATGTGGATCCCCGGGTCGTGGCCCTCGCAAAGGAGCACCGGGTCGGTGTGATGCCACTCATCGTGAATCCGGGGTTCAATCAGGAGATGCTGAGCGCGCTCCTGGCCAGCGACACGGCGCGCGCCCGTGCCGTGCGCAGCATGGTGGAGCTGTGCCGGCGGCACGGCTATCTCGGGATTCAGTTCGACTTCGAGAACATCAACACCGCCGACCGGGACCGTTACACACGGTTCTATCGTGAGGCGGCGGACGCCTTGCATCGCGAGAGCTTCCAGATCTCGATGGCGGTCGTGCACCGGCCGGATGTCCTGCCGGGGCCCACCCGGTACCACGCCTGGCTGTTCGAGAACTGGCGTGGTGGCTACGACCTCCGCGCCATCGCCGAGGCGGGCGATTTCATCTCGGTGATGACCTACTCACAGCACACACGGCGCACGCCACCCGGTCCGGAGGCCGGCATTCCCTGGGTGCGCGAGGTGGTCGAGTTCTTTCTCGAGCACATGCCGGCCGAGAAACTGTCCCTGGGGATTCCCTTGGGAGGGCAACACTGGTACGTGTCGCAGGAGGACAAGATCACGCCCGAGATGGCCCGCTCCTACAGCCGTGGCGTGAGCCACGCGTGGGCGCTCGGATTGCTCGAGCGTCACGGTGCGGAGCCGCTGTGGAGTGACGTCCACCAAGTCCCCTACGGGTTCTACTCACGAGGTGGCACGTTCGAGTGGCTCTTCTTCGAGAACGCCCGGAGTTTCCAGGCGAAACTCGGACTGCTGGACGAGTATGGCTTGCGCGGGTTTTCGGCGTGGGTCTTGGGGCCCGAGGACCGGGCCATCTGGGAGGTGCTGTCCACGAGACGCCGCTAGCGCACACAGTGCGCTGGCATTCAGCGTTGGACCTCCGTCTATCCCTCCATCCGTTTCTAATGAGCCGCCGCACCCAACCTACGTGGCGTCGACGCACTGCTCCGTCGGACGGCGCGACGCACCCGGTTCGTAAACTGGCGTAGTCCGCATATGGGCAACAAGTTGGTGGACGAGAACCAGAGCTTCGTGTGGAACCCTACAGCTCGGGGGAGCAGTGTCGGCAACAAAGCGCAGCCATCGGCCGGCCGGAGAGTACCCCCGACCGCCGCTCCCGCCGGACGAACCTGAGCGGCTCGAGACCCTCGAGCAGTACGACATTCTCGACACGGAGCCGGAGCAGGGCTTCGACGATCTGACGCTCCTCGCCTCGCACATTTGCCAAACGCCGATTGCGCTGGTGAGTCTGGTGGATTCGGATCGGCAGTGGTTCAAGTCGAGAATCGGCCTGGAGGCGGCGGAGACGCATCGCGACATCGCCTTCTGCGCTCACGCGATCGCGGGGCGCGAGACGCTGGTCGTACGCGACGCGACGACCGACGAACGGTTTGCCCGGAACCCGTTGGTCGTCGGCGACCCCGAGATTCGGTTCTATGCCGGCGCTCCCCTTCGTGTGCCGGGAGGACACGCCCTGGGCACGTTGTGCGTCATCGATCGGGTGGCCCGGGAACTGACAGCGAAACAGCAGGAGGCCCTCGAGGCGCTGTCGCGACAAGTCGTCAGCCAACTGGAGCTGCGACGCAAACTCCGTGAACTGAAACAGTTCTCAGCGCGGGATCCGCTCACGGGCGTGTTCAACCGCGGGTACTTCGACAGCTTGCTTCCGGTGGAGCTGGAGCGCTCGAAACGCTACGAGGATCCCACGAGCCTCTTCCTGATCGACGCGGATCGGTTCAAGCAGATCAACGATCAGCACGGGCATCAAGAGGGCGATCGCATCCTCGTGCTGCTGAGCGGGATTCTCACCCGCAATGTGCGTGCGGCCGATGTGATTTGTCGCTACGGTGGCGAGGAGTTTGCCGTGCTCCTGCCACACACGGACTTGGACGTTGCGGGACAACTCGCCGAGCGGCTCCGCCAGGGTGTGGCGACGAGTAGTAGCGAGCTCAAACCGCCGCTCCAGTCGGGCGCGCTGACTGTCACGATCGGCGTCGCGGCGTTTCCAGCTGAGGCTGCCGATGCCGCCCAGCTCATCGCCGTTGCCGACCGCCGCCTCTATCAGGGGAAGGCGGCCGGGCGGAATCGCGTGGTGAGCGGCGACGAATAGAGCTGGCCCGTCCTCAGTAGGCCGCCGCATACAAGCCGGCCATGGTGCCGACCACGGCTAACTCGAGCAGCGAGACCAGGATGGCCGGGTTGCCGCTCGTGCGCAGTCCGAGATAGGCGTCCCAATCCGTTTCCCGGGTGCCTGTGCGCAGCGAGATTCCCCTCAGTGCTTCGATTTGCAGGGTCACTCCCAGCCAGTTGCCGTAATTCACGGCGACGAGTGCGCCGATACCTAGATGTTGATCCAGGTTGATGCGGCGGGTCCTGTGCCATATGGGCCCCAAGCCCGCGTCGAGCCCGGCCTTGGACCCGAGCTTATGACGGTACCGCACCCGGAGCCCAACGGTCCGGGCGAACACGACCGGGCCGTCGAAGTCGTTGACCGCCACGAACATGCTGCCGCCCCAGCAGTTGGCCCGGCAGGGGGCCATGATGCCCAGCTCCCAGCTCGTGTGGAGGCCCCCGGTGGAGGAAGGGGCGCCGGGACCGATCGCCTTCGCAACGGTCGCCTCGTAGAACAGCGAAGTGCGGGGCCGGTCGGCTTGCCTGGGGGGCGGTTCCTGGGCAACGGTCGCTGCGGCCCAGCCAAGAGATCCGATGACAACAATCACCAACGCACGCATGAGGCCCCCCGCAGAACGGTCCGGAGGTACGATCGCGCTCGCGCGTCAAGCGAAGGTCAAGGCAGCGGCGCCGAGCCGCCCACGTGATCCCCGTCACGCCGGAGTGGTTTCCCTCGGGACTATGTTCGCCCATAGCCACCCTTCCCCTGGAGCCGCACGATGCAAGTCCTCCGCGTCGCAAAAGGCCTAGCCCGTCAGACCCAGTCACAGCTTTCCTATGGCCAGGAGTCGCCCGGACTCTCGATTCTGGCGGCGGGAACGCGGATTACCGGGATGCTCGAAACCGATGGTGTGCTGCGCATCGAGGGCAAAGTGGAGGGGGACCTCCGTGCCAAGGGTCAGGTACTCGTGGCGCCGGGCGGCGCGGTGCAGGGCGACATCAGGACCGGGCTGGTCACCATCGCCGGTGAGGTGCACGGCAACGTGACGGCGGGGGAGTTGGTGGAGCTCAAGGCCGGCGGCACCGTCGAAGGCGACATCACCGCGCCGCGGATCTCCGTGGAAGAGGGGGGATCGGTCAACGGCCGGCTCAACGTGTCCCGGCGGGAAAAGCCCAATCCGGTCCAGCTCTCCGTGGACGCCTCGGGTTCCGATCAGAAGGGCGCGGTCAAGACGGCCTGAGATCCCATTGAACCAGAGAACCTCACTCCCTACACCTAGGGACTTGACCGATCGTGTACTATGTAGTACATAGTATGCGTAATGACTGACGTCTTCGGGAGCTACGTGCGGGGTCGCCGCGAGCGGCTAAGAGCAAGCGACAGAACGTTTTCCGTGCGTCAGGTTGCCCAGCGGATTGGTGTGGAGCCGTCGTTCCTGAGCAAGGTCGAGCGAGGTGAGGTGCCGCCGCCGTCCGAGGCCAAGATCGTGGCGCTGGCCAAGGAGTTGGGCGAAGATCCGGATGTGCTCCTAGCGCTGGCTGGCAAGGTCTCGTCAGATCTCCAGGAAGTGATCCGTAAGCGGCCGGAGCTGTTCGCGGGGCTGATTCGCGAGATCAAGGACATGCCGGACCACGCGGTGCTTCGCCTCGTGCGCGAGGTCCGGGACGGAAACTGGTAGCAGGCGAGCGACCAGCGCGTCGCTCTCAGGAGGTGCACCATGATCGAACTCAAACGAGACCAGCTGATCATCCGCGTCCACAACGCGCACGAGGATGCGGTCATGCAGGTCGATTTCCAACGCACGCTCCGCATTCCGGACGACGACCAGGACTACCCGCTCCCAGCGGGACTCGGCCGGTTTCCGCTCAGGCATGTCGACGATTTCGCGCGGCGCGTGCCCGAGCGGTGGATCGAGCACGGCGGTGTGATGCTCCCGATGTACCAGTCGGAGGCGTTGTGGCTCAACTTTTCGGGCATGTATCCGTTCGCCTTGAAGATCGCGGCCGGAAAGATCAACGCCGTGACGGGGAAGGACTGGTCCAACGGCCTCCACCTGAGGCCGCAAGACTACGTCACGGTTCCACAGCAGCCGTGGCTCGACGGCTATTGCGTCGAGACTGGGGTGATCCGGCAATTCGTGGCCATGCCGCTCGGCAGTGGCTACAGCGCCGAGGAGCAAATCACGGGCGCGGCCGAACATGGCGGCATTCAGATCGTGGCGTACCCTATGAAGCGCGAGGTGTATGAGGAGCGGGTTCGCAGTCGCAGCTACCGCAGCCTCGGGTTCGAGGGGTTCGCCACCGGCGCCATCGCGCTCTCGCGGAGTGCGGACATGGGGCTCGCCGCCGGCGGGCGGATGCGGCAGGAGATCCTGGAGGATCCGTTCAAGCTGTCCGACTGGGATACCGCGCATGCGTCGCGATGCTTTGTCCACATCGCCAACTCGCTCGCCTGGCGCGCGATCACCGGCGAGCACCCGCCCACCACACCGCTCACCGCGCGCGAGTACCGGAAGGCCGGCATCCCGTGGTTCGCGTACTACGCCGACGACGCCAAGGCCGTCCAAGGCTCGGGGATCCTCGAGAAGCTCAAGAGCGTGGCGGCCATGGGAAAACAGAAAGGTGACGTGCCGCTCCCGGACAACGAGTCGGTGACGGTCGACAAGGTCGTGGTGCTCCGTCAAGGACTCGCGAAGGGCCAGGTGCGCGAGGGCGTGTTCTAAGCGTCTGAAAGGAAGAAACGCGGAGCCGGGATTGCTCACGTGCTCCGCGTTCCAGCGTGTTGGGCCCCAGATCGCCCTAGAACATCCCCTCCAACCGACTAAGGCAGCTCGTCCAACCCTGGGTGTGATTCTCGCTCGCCTCCGCGCTCGGGAAGCGCTCGTGCGTGAGCACCACCTCGGTCGATCCCCCGAGGTCGTGGAACTCAACGGTCACCAGCGTCTCGCCCACGTCATTCTCCTTCTCTTCCCAGGCCCAGGTGTACACCAGGCGGCTGGGCCGGTCGATCTCCCGATACGTGCCGACGGCGGTGTGGTGTTGGCCCTCGGAGCCGCGCATCCCGAGCAGGTATTGACCACCCACCTTCAAGTCGACCTCGGCCCGCTCGAGCGTGGTACCCTCGGGGCAGGACCACTGTTTGAGCTGTTCCGGCTCGGTCCAGGCGCCGAACACCGTGTCGGGGTCGGCGTTGAGGACGCGCGAGAGGCGCAGCGATGTACCGGTTTCGGTGCTCATTTCTTCTCCTTACGCTCCAAGTAACGGGACAAGCTCTCGAGCTGCCCCTCCCAGTATTGGCGGTACCGTTCGACCCAGTCAGCTGCCTCCTTGAGCGGCGCCGCATCGAGCCCGCAGCGGCTGATCCGCCCGTCACGGGCCCGCCGCACCAGGCCGGCTTGCTCGAGCACGCGCAGGTGCTTGGAGATGGCGGGCCGGGATACCGGGAACGGGCGCGCGAGCTCACCCACGGTGGCGCTCCCCTCCGCCAGGCGGGCGAGAATCCGCCGCCGCGTGGCATCGGCCAGCGCGCCGAAGATCAGGTTGAGCTGGGAAGAATTGGTAACCATCTGGTTACCAATCTATCTCCTTGGGAATTCCTGTCAAGCGGTTGGGGATCGGGGCGGCAGCGGTGGGCGGTTGCCGGAGGTTCAGGCGCCGGGATCGATGACCTGCACCGGATGCCCTTCCGCCTCGAGGAACCGCAGCAGGTGGTCGCCGGCGATCGATGTGGTTCGTGCGTTGTCCAGCGGGTGCAGGTTGATCGGATCGTGTTGCAGCACGCTCTGGTCGAACACCACGGTCACCACTCGTCCCGTGTCGTTGATCGCGGCAAACGGACTCACGGTGCCGGGGGTCACGCCCAGGTACTTCATGAGGCGCTCGACGCTCCCGAATGAGAGCCGCTTGGCACCGAGCCGCGCGGCGAGATCCCTGAGATCGACCGACTGGTCTTCCCGGAACACCGCGAGCCACATCTTGCCCTTCTTGTCGCGGAGAAACAAGCTCTTGGTTTGCGTCCCGGGAAGGTCGCCGCGCGCCGCCTTGGCCTCCTCCACGGTGAAGACCGGTGCGTGCTGGACGGTGGTGACCCCGATGCCGAGCGCGCGGAGCCTGTCGAACAACTCACTCGGTGTAGCGGGCACGCTGCCATCCGCCAAGAGTCCGTCATTGGGAAGGTCGGTCGTTACGGCCCCCTCGTCATCTCTAGTACCAAGGTAGCGGGATCGTCCTGACCGTCGAGTCGAAACCGGACGTTGCGTGTGTCCGTAGCGTAGGCAACGGAGGCCACACCCTTTGAGGAGCGTTGGCATGCGTATGTACCCGACCGTCTCGCGATTCGTCCTTCCTGCGTGTCTCGTGCTCGCACTCCCCGCCACCGATTCCGCCGCGCAGGAAGCGCCGCCGCCCCGCTTGCTCGTCGACCGGGAGCCGTCGGCGTTGGTGGCGGACCTCAACGCGCGCATCCCCGATCTCATGCAGCAGGCGAGGATCCCCGGACTCTCCATCGCGATTGTCCACCACGGGCGAGTGGTGTGGGATGGAGCCTTTGGAGTGAAGAGCACCGAGACCGGAGAACCGGTCTCGCCCGAGACGCTGTTTGAAGCGGCATCGCTCACCAAACCGCTCTTCGCCTATGCGGTCATGCGCCTCGTGGAAGAGGGCGTGCTGAACCTGGACACGCCACTGGTGAAGTACTTGCCCCAGGACGAGGTCGAGACGTTTCTCACCCATCCGCTCGACATGGCTGGGTTCCGCCGAGACTGGTTCGAGCGTGTGACCGGGCGGTACGTCCTCTCGCATTCGTCTGGATTACCGCACGGTGAGCCGATCGATCCTCACTACCCGCTCTTCTTCGAGCCTGGCGCTCGGTTCAAGTACTCGGCGGCCGGGTACTACCTGCTGCAACTGACCGCAGAGCATCTGACCGGTAAGTCCTTGGAGCAGATCGCGCGCGAGTACGTCCTCGATCCCTTGGGGATGACGCATAGTTCCGTGATCTGGCGGGACGACTTCGAGGCCGCTGCTGCGCACGGCCATGGTCTGCTTGGGACGCCCGAACCGTTCCGCAAGTACAGGAGAGCCCATGCAGCGGCGTCGATGTACACGACTGCGGCGGACTACGCGCGGTTTGTCGGTGCGGTGCTGAACGGTGAGGGATTGGAGCCCGACGTGCTTGCTTCGATGCTCACACCGGAGATCGAGATCGACGAGCACAATACGTGGAGCCTCGGTTTCGGGGTACAACGGGATGGCAACGGCGATGCGTTCTGGCAATGGGGTGACTACGGGATCTTCCGCAACTTCGCGATCGCGTACAGGGAGCCGAAGATCGCGGTGGTCTACCTCACGAACAGCTTCAACGGTCTCGGCATTGCCGGGGAGATCGTGTCGCGCACCATCGGTGGAGCGCTCCACGCAATGGACTGGCTCGGATATGAGCCGTATGACACGCCGGCCGCGCAGTTCACGGCGGCTGTGCTGGAGGATGGTGCGGAGGCGGCGATCGCGCGGCTACCGGAGTTGCGCGCGATCGATCCTGAGGCTCCGGGCGAGAACGCGGTCAACAGTCTGGGCTACGCGCTGCTCAACGCGGACCGGTTCGACGACGCGATCATGCTGTTCGAGCTGAACGTCAAAGAACATCCCCGATCGGCCAATACCTATGACAGCCTGGCCGAAGGATTCATGACGAGAGACGCGGCGGGGGATATCGAGCGAGCCATCCGGTACTACCGGAAGTCGGTGGCGGCCATCCCCAACGACCCGCGTCCCGACAAGCAGTTCCTCGAAAGCCTGAGGGTCGGCGGCGAGCGGCGGATCCGAGAGCTGGAGGCGAGACTCAAGGAGCGCTAGCGGCGAGGTCGGTAGGGCCTCGAGTCAGAGGCGCGTCAATTCAGCTGCGACGGGTCGATCCTGGTGGGCGTGGCCGAGCCCGAGACGATCGTGGCGGCGCCTCTGGCGATAGCCCGGATGATGCTCGTCATGTGCTCGAGATCCAGCGTCTCGACCTCGTCCGAGACCCGGTGGTAGTCCTCATCCACGTCGATCGGCGTTGTGCTGATCGAATGGGCCGGCACACCGAGGCGGGCAAACGTGGCGTTATCGGATCGGAAGAACAGGTTCCAATCCGGGTAGGGGTCGGGGTGAAACGTGTACTCCGTCCCTTCGGCGGCTTGCTGCAGGATCTCGCCGAAATCCGATCTGTCGAACCCGGTAATCCACGCGGCGTTAGGGCCTTCCGCCGCCACCTTGCCGATCATCTCGATGTTGAACATCGCGACGATCTCATCGGGGTCGACCTGACTCGCGAAATACTGCGAGCCGAAGCCGCCCATCTCTTCCGCCGCGAACGCCACGAATACCAAGGTCCGCCCGGGTCGGCCCTTGGCCTCGAAGTACCGTGCCAGCTCGATCACGGCGGTGGTCCCTGAGGCGTTGTCGTTCGCGCCGTTGGCGATGGAGTCACCCTCCACCGGCACACGCACCCCGATGTGGTCGTGGTGCCCGGAGAAGATCACGAGTTCATCACGACGCCTGCCCGGGATGACGCCCACGACATTGGCCAGCGGGAGTTCTTCGACCGAGGCCGTCACGTCGATCTCGTACGAGGTTGCGCTGGTCTCGTCGGTCATCACGAGCACCATGCTGGTCCCGCTCCCGATGTCGACCGTCCGCGACGGCCCGGACATGAAGCCCCTGAGCCGGCCGAAAGAACCCTCATGGCTCGGGTCGATCAGAACGATCGTGTTCGCGTCGCTCCGGCGGGCCGCCGAGAACGCCCGCATGAGGTTGTCATCCGGGCCGACGACGGCGACTTGGACGGCATCGTCCGTCGTCCAGTGGATCGACTCCGCGGCCAGTGATATCGCAAGACGCTCGTCCGGCACGTCGCGCCCGTTCAGGAAGACGCGACTGCTCTCGACGGTCAGCGCGTACACCGGGAACGGTTGCAGATAGCCCGCCAGCCCGTCGAACGTCTCGAGCCCGATCGACTCGAATTCCGCACGGATGAACTCGGCGGCCGAATCTGCGCTCGGCGTGAACGCGCGGCGGCCCAACATGTCGTCTGTGCTGAGCGTCGTGACGATCCGCTCCACGCTGGCGCGTTCGATTTGGGGCTCGGGACGCGCGCAGCCTACCGAGCTTGCGATAGCGAACCAGAGGGCGAGTGCTGATGTCGGGTTGTGCATTCGGCGGCTCGAAGTTGGGCGTTGGATACCGTTGCAGCGTCACGCCAAAGGTACCCGCTTGCCGGTGAGCCGCGAGGCGGAGTGCGGCGAACAGGGTTGTGCGAGTCGGTCCCTCGCCACGTGTGGCGGATTCGCGGGCCGGGACTACATTGACCACACCTCTCCTCGGAGACTGTTCTCATGGACCCGAAGCGTTCATGCAGCAGGATGGCCCGCGTGGCATTGTTGGCTGCTGGTTGTGGAGTTGGTGCCGTGGCGCTTCAAGCCTGTGTGGTCGCCGCGGCGGGCGCCGGTGCGGTCGCCGGCATTCACGTCACGTCGCAAGGCGCCGAGGCCCAGGTCAGCGCAGGCATCGAACGGACGGCGACGGCCGTGCGCGAGACGTTTCGTGAGCTGGGCATCCGACAGACCGGTGAGAGCACCGAGCAGAGCGGGGCCGAGCGCGAGTTCAAAGGGGAAGTGGACGACCTCGACGTCACGGTCAAACTGCAGTCGAAGGAGGGTGGGACACAGGTCGAGGTCTCCGCTCGACGAAGCGTTGCATCGTGGGACAAGGAGTACGCGCGGCGTGTGGTCGGACGTATCGTGCAGCGGTCGGGGTGATGTCGGCGGGTTGAGGGACCGCCGCGACAACTACGGGTCCCGGCCCACTCGCGAAGTCCTCCGTGTGGACCCATCTTTCGGCACCTATGACCGATGAGCTGCAGCGCCTGAGCACGGCCGTGGCCGACCACTACCGGATCGAGAGCGTGGTGGGTCGCGGCGGCATGGCCACGGTCTATCTCGCCCACGACGTGAGGCACAGCCGCAAGGTCGCTGTGAAGGTCCTGCGTGGCGACCTGGCTGCGGTGCTTGGCGCCGACCGGTTCCTGCATGAGATCCGCGTCACCGCCAACCTCCAGCACCCGCACATCCTCCCGCTCCATGACTCTGGCGTCGCGGACGAGCTCCTGTACTACGTCATGCCGTTCGTGGTCGGGGAGTCGCTCCGCGCGCGGATGAATCGCGAGGGGCCGTTCGATTTCCCCACCACCCTCGCGATCGCCGAAGAGGTGGCGGACGCACTGAGCTACGCGCACCGGCAGCACGTGGTGCATCGCGACGTCAAGCCCGAGAACGTGTTGCTCTCCGAGGGCCACGCACTCGTGACCGACTTCGGGATCGCCAAGGCGGTCACCACGGCCAGTGACGAGCCGCTTACTCGCACCGGATTCGCGCTCGGCACACCGGGCTACATGAGTCCGGAGCAGGCCGCGGGCGGCCAGGATGTGAACGAGCGGAGTGACATCTTCAGCCTGGCGTGTGTGATCTACGAGATGTTGGTGGGCGCCGTACCACTGCGGTGGATCTCGCACGACGAGCGGGAGCAGGGGCGGTTCCTCAAGGCGCCACCGGTCCACCGGGCCCGACTGGCCGAACTGCCGTCGTCTGTGGAGCGCGCGCTCGTGCGCGCGATGACGATCGATCCGGACGCGCGGTTCCGTACACCGAACGAGCTGTTCCGCGCGCTGACTGCACCTGGGCCACCCAAGCGGCGATACAGCGAGACCGAGGCGAAGGACATCCTGCGGAAGGCCGCGTCGCTGGAAGCCACGGAGCCCACGCAAGGCGGTGACTTCTCGCTGACCGGCGTGAAACGCATCGCGGGCGAAGTAGATATCCCGTCGCGACACGTGGCCGCCGCTGCGGGCGCGCTCGATCAACCAGTCTTGCGCACGCCGCGCATTCTCGGGATTCCGGCCGGGATGCAGGTGGGACGAACGGTGCCGGGCGAAGTGCCTGAGGCGGAGTTTCCGGTGCTGCTCGAGATCGTGCAAGAAAGTCTCGGTGACCCAGGGCAGATCGAATCCGCCTACGGGCGCGTGTTCGCCTGGACCTCGGGAACGGGCCAGGCGGCGCGATCCGCGGGCCGGATGACGAGGGTGCAGGTGAGCCCCCGCAGTGGCAGTACGAAGATCACGATCACGGAGGACCAGACGGCGACGATCGCCATCGGAGTGAGTTTGGGCTTGGTCGTGGTTGCAGGGATCGCCCTACCCGCCGCACGAATGGGCGTGACGGCGATGCTGCCGGCAGTGGCCATCGTCGTGACCGGCGGCGTGTTTGCACTGCGTGCGCACTGGAAGCGACGGCGTCAGCTCCTCGAGTCACTGCTCCAGCGTCTCACCGGACACGTCACCAGCACGGCACGCGGTATGTTGCCCGGTGGAGGAGAGCGCTAGCGCAACTCTTCTTCCTTCTCCCTTCTCCCTTATCCCTTCTCCCTTATCGCTGTTCCCTGATCCCTGCTATCTTGCACCCTTCCATCACAATCGTCAGCACTACTCGGAGGCTTGCCGCTATGTACCGGACCCGTTGGATTCTCAGCGCGCTCCTCGTCACCGGGCTCCTTGCGGCCCGAGCACAGCCTTCCGCTGCGCTTCCCCAGCAGGATCCCGCTCCGGGCTGAGCGCACCATTGAACTGTCCACCGACGAGGGCTCGTGGATCTCGGTGGATGTGAGTCCGGACGGTGCGACGGTCGTGTTCGATCTCCTGGGTGATCTGTACACGGTGCCGCTGGCCGGCGGGCCGGCCACGCGGATCACCGAGGGTTTGGCGTTCGACGGCCAACCGCGCTACAGCCCCGATGGGAGGCAAATCCTCTTTGTGTCCGACCGCTCCGGTGGTGACAACCTGTGGACGCTCGACGTGGAATCGGGGGACACCACCCAGATCACGAAGGGCGACGGCAACACGTGGATGTCACCCGACTGGACCCCCGACGGGAACTACGTGGCGGCGTCCAAGGGTGAGACGCGACTTGGCGTGGTCAAGTTGTGGATCGGCCATGTCGACGGTGGGAGCGGGGCCCAGCTCCATAAGAAGCCGGACAACCTCAAGACGGTGGGTGCCGCAGTGGCGCCGGACGGCCGCTACATCTGGTATGCGCGGCGGACCGGGAGCTGGAACTACAACGCGAGCTTCCCGCAGTACCAGCTCGGCGTGTACGATCGCGAGACGGGCCAGGACTACGCGCGGACGTTCCGCTATGGCTCCGCGTTCCGGCCGACCATCTCGCCCGACGGAAGATGGTTGGTGTACGGCACGCGCCACGAGGATGAGACGGGCTTCCGCCTGCGCGAGCTCGAGACCGGAGAGGAGCGGTGGCTCGCGTATCCCGTGCAGCGCGACGATCAGGAGTCGATCGCCGATCGCGACGTGTTGCCGGGCATGGCGTTCACACCGGACTCCAAGGAGTTGGTCGCTTCGTATGGCGGGAAGATCTGGCGTATCCCGGTAGATGGGGGCGACCCGATTGCCGTTCCCTTCCAAGTCGACGAGGAGCTGGCGCTCGGACCGGAACTCGCATTCGACTACGAGATCTCGGATTCCGCTGAGTTTACCGTGCGCCAGGTGCGCGATGCGGTGCCGTCACCGGATGGATCGAAGCTGGCGTTCGTCGCCCTCGATCGGCTGTACGTCATGGACTATCCGGACGGCGCCCCTCAGCGCCTGACCGATGCGTCGATCACTGAGGCACATCCGGCATGGTCGCGGGACGGGCAGTGGATTGCCTACGTCACGTGGTCACCCGACGGAGGGCACATCCAGAAAGTGCGTGCCAACGGGCGCGGCCAACCGACACAGCTCACGCGCAATCCGGCCACGTATCAACAGCCCGCGTGGTCGCCTTCGGGGGACCGCATCGTGGCGATTCGTGGACCCGTGCGGGCCTATCGGGAAGCGACAGGCCCTCGCGCACCCGGCGCGGCCAATGACCTTGTGTGGATTGCCGCCGACGGTGGCGACCTCACGATGATTGCGCCGACGGATGGACGCTCCACTCCGCACTTCACCGACGATGCGAGCCGGATCTACCTGCACCACGGCAGCAAGGGACTGTTGTCGATCCGGTGGGACGGCACCGATGAGAAGGCGCACGTCAAGGTTGAAGGCAACAAGCGTCCGGGCGCCACGCAGCCCAACCGCGCATCGGTCATCATGATGGCTCCGATGGGCGACCAAGCGCTCGCGCAGGTGAACAACGACCTCTACGTCGTCACCGTGCCGTACATCGGTGGTGAGACGCCAACGATCTCGGTTGCGAAGCCCGAGAGTGCGGCCTTCCCGGCACGGAAGCTCACGGTGGTCGGCGGGCAGTTTCCCACGTGGGGCTCGGACGGCAGGAAGGTTCACTGGTCCATCGGCAACGCGCATTTCGTGTACGACCTGGATCGCGCCGAGGCCGTGGAGGATTCGATCAAGGCAGTGAAGAAGGACGAAGCGGACACGGAGGAGGAGGGCGAGGCTGTAGAGGACAAAGAGGAAGAAGAACAGGACAAGGAGAAGGAGAAGGACAAGGGGTACGAACCCGAGGAGCATCGCATTGTCATCCGCGCTGCGCGTGACATTCCGCAGGGCACGGTGGTGCTACGTGGCGCGCGGGTGATCACGATGAACGGCGCCGAGGTCATCGAGAATGCCGATCTCGTGATCCGCAACAACCGCATTGAGGGGGTGGGGACGCGGGGGCAGGTCACGGTTCCGGGGGATGTGCGAGTGATCGACGTCGCGGGAAAGACCATCGTCCCTGGTTTCGTGGACACGCACTCGCATATGTGGCCTGCGTGGGGGATTCACAAGACGCAGGTGTGGCTGTATCTGGCGAACCTGGCGTACGGCGTCACGGTCACGCGCGATCCCCAGACTTCATCGACCGATGTGATCACGTATGGTGATCTGGTCGACGCGGGTCAGATGATCGGTCCACGCGTCTATTCGACCGGCCCCGGGGTGTTCGGCGACTACGTGGAGGCGCCGATCAAGGATCTGGACCATGCGCGCGACATCCTGAAGCGGTACAGCGAGTACTACGACACCAAGACCATCAAGATGTACATGGCGGGGAACCGCCAGCAGCGGCAATGGGTCATAATGGCGGCAAAGGAGCAGGAGCTGATGCCCACCACGGAGGGTGGGCTGCGGTTCATGTACGATCTCACCATGATGTTGGACGGCTATCCCGGTCAGGAGCACTCCCTGCCGGTGTATCCGCTGTATAGAGACGTGGTGACGTTGGCGGCCGAGTCGAAGATCGCCTATACGCCGACGCTGCTCGTATCCTACGGCGGGCCGTGGGCCGAGAACTACTGGTACGCCACGGAGCGGCCGCACGACGATCCAAAACTCGCGCGGTTCACACCGCACAGCGTGCTCGACCGATCGACACGCCGTCGGAACGCCGGTTGGTTCATGGATGAAGAGCACGTGTTCGAAGATCACGCGGTCGGTGTCAAGCAGATTGTCGAGGCGGGCGGCCGTGCGGGTGTCGGCAGCCATGGCCAGCTCCAGGGGTTGGGTTATCACTGGGAACTGTGGTCGATGCAGTCCGGTGGCATGACCGAGCACGATGCGCTGCGTGTCGCCACGATCATGGGGGCCGAGGCAATTGGACTGGACCAAGAGCTCGGCTCGATCGAGGCGGGGAAGCTCGCCGATCTCATCGTGATGGACGGCAATCCGCTCGAGAACATCCGCAATACCAACACGATTCGATACGTGATGAAGAACGGCCGGCTCTACGAGGGCGATACGCTGAACGAGGTGTGGCCTCGTGACCGCCAACTCGAGCGCATGTGGGTATTGGCGGAGCCCGGCATGGAGGCGAAGGCCGGGATTAGATGAGGAGGCGTCATTGGGGGAGCCGACCAGTCCATCAAACCAATGGACCGGGAAACGCACAACCGGGGGTAGACATGAACGACAAGACGGAACATGTGTTCACCGCGCCGGTCTTTCTCGCCATCGCGGTCTTTCTGTTCGCGCTCGCGATCGTCGAGAAGGCACTGAATCTGCTCGGGACGAGCATCCCGCTGACGGACGTCTACCCACGTCAGCTTCTAGACTGGGCGCTCATACTGCTCGTCCTCGACATTGCACTGCTGCTGCGCCAGATGCTTGAGAACAAGTTGTAGCGGGAGCGAGGAGGAAGCCCGCTTCCCTCTGGCGGATGTGGCGGACCGGCGGTTGTGAGTTCTGCGACCGTCTGTTCGTCCATCCGCTTAACCTTCCACAGCGGAACATCTCGACCCCGAGTTCGGTACACTCTCTCTATGTCTCAAACACGCATTGCTCGTGTGGCGCGGCTGCTCGCTCCAGCCGCGCTCCTCGCTATCGCTTGTAGTGACGGTCCCGTGGATCCGCCACTCGACGACGTCACCGTGTTCGTGAGCGCGGAGGTCTACCAGACCGAAATCGCGTCGGGGACGGTGGAGGTAAGTGGTCCGGATGTGAATGGTTTCCGGACTTTCGATGTCGACGTCGCGGGCGGGTTCGCTTCCGCGCGACTGCTCATCCCGCCTGGGGAAGATCGAACGATCACGGTGCGCGCGTTCGATGCCTCCCAAACGTTGACGCACTCGGACTCGGTGACACTTGCCGTGACGGGGATCCTCGATACGGCCGTCACGGCAACCATATCGGCCGCCGCAGCCGGGGCACCGTTAACGGTAACCCTGGCGAGCTGGCAGCTGTCGGTGGACGCGCCGTTGGATACGCTAGCCGTCGGCGAAACGGCGTTGGTTTCAGCGACCGTGGTGGACGTGACCGACGACACGCTAGACGTCACCGTGAGCTGGATGTCGGAGAATCCGGCCGTGGCGACCGTGGCGGGCACGGGCAATCGCACCGGGCAGGTGCGGGGAGTGAGTGCGGGTGAGACGCTCGTCCGAGCGAGTTACGGTGGGGTGACCAGCGGGCAGATCGTCGTGGTCGAGGACGCACCCGCGACGACCCTGTCGTTGACGCTCGTGGCGGGCGGGTTCTCGAGCCCGGTTTTTCTCACGCACGCTCCCGATGACAATACGCGACTGTTCGTGGTCGAGCGCGGCGGCGTCATCAAGATCATCCGGAACGGTACCGTTCTCAGTTCCCCGTTTCTGGATATTCGGGGCAGTGTGCAAGCAGGCGGCGAGCAGGGGCTCCTGAGTGTGGCGTTTCATCGGGATTACGCGCAGAACGGGCAGTTCTTCGTGTACTACACGAATTTGAACGGCGACTCCCACGTCTCGCGATTCACCGTGAGTGCCAACCCGGATAGTGCGGCGCCTTCGTCCGAACAGGTATTGCTGGTGGTGGGGCAGCCGTTCGGCAATCACAACGGCGGACAGGTGACGTTCGGACCCGACGGCATGCTGTACATCGGACTCGGCGACGGTGGATCGGGAGGAGATCCGCTGGGCAGCGGGCAGGACAGCACCACGCTGCTGGGATCGATTCTGCGGATCGACGTTGACGCCGGCAGTCCCTACACAATCCCCACGGACAATCCGTTCGTGAACGATGCGGCGGCACGGGGAGAGATCTGGGTCTACGGCCTGCGGAACCCGTGGCGGTATTCGTTCGATCGACAGTCGGGCGATCTCTACATCGGTGACGTGGGGCAGAACGCTTGGGAAGAAGTCAGCGTGCAGCTCGGTTCCAGTGGTGGTGGAGAGAACTTCGGATGGAATGTCATGGAAGGCGCGCACTGCTTCAACGCCGCGTCGTGCACCCAGACCGGGCTGGTCCTACCGGTCGCGGAGTACCCGCACGCCCAGGGCTGCTCGGTGACGGGCGGCTACGTGTATCGTGGCAGCGACCTGCCGGAACTCAACGGACGCTACTTCTACGCCGACTACTGCAGCGGCTGGATCCGGAGTTTCCGGTTCAACGGATCGACCGCGACGGATCCGGTGGACCATACCTCCGACCTCGGTACGGTCTCACAACTCGGCTCGTTCGGCGAGGATGCTGCCGGGGAGCTGTACGTGGTGAGTCTGGGCGGGAGTGTGTATCGGTTGACGCGGTAGGTCTGACCCCCCGCCTCTGTTCCGTTGCGCGTCCGCTCACTGAGTGCAATCTTGTGGCTCCCCCTGTCACTCGCCTGGAGGCCACAATGACCCGGACCGTTGCCTGTGCAGGCTTGATCCTCGCACTCGGCGCCCTTGGTACGCCTCGTCACGCTTCGGCTCAAGCGATGGGATCCATCCTCGAGGCTCCCTCGCCGATGGTACTGCCAACTCCGATGTTGGCATCCCTGGTCACCTTGCCGGTCCAGCAGCGCGGTGAGAAGAGTACCTGGCTCGCGGGCATTCTCAGTTTCTTCCTTCCCTACGGTACCGGATCGTTCTATGCGGGCAACAATGCTCACGGCATCCGCCATTTGATCATTGGCGGCGTTACGACGGTCGGGGCCGGAGTCGGGTTGGCGGCCGCGTGCATCGACGGATTCTCGGTGTGTGACGAAGATGACCCGGGGTACGCCATTGCCGGCATCTTCGCGCTAGGCTACGTGGTGAACTGGGTGTGGGGTACCATCACGGCCGTCAACGACGTGAAAGCCTACAATCGGGCGCTGGTGGCTCTGAACATTCGACCTGAAGTCAGGATGCTCGAGCCCATCAGGGTGGCAATGCCGGGCGGCACCACCGGACAACGTATCGGTATTGAGGTTGGCCGCCTGACGTTCTGATCTCTCACCCTCTGGCCCCCTCTCCCGTGGTACGGGGGAGGGGGCTCGGCGGAGAGACAGATGGACGGTTGGTGAGCCTTGGTGACCCCGCCGATCGCCTCTCCGCCCATCCGTCAACCCCCTACGGCATCACCTTCACTTCCACGTAGCTCGCGTTGCCCGGTGCGTGATACACCCGGTGCGTCGCCGTGACGAAGTCCTCCGCCGAGGCCTTGAAGATGTTGTCGACATAGGTCTGCGGGTTGCGATCGAACAGCGGGAACCACGTGCTCTGGATCTGCACCATGATGCGGTGGCCACGCTTGAACGTGTGGAACACGTCCTGCAGCGGCAGGTTCACCGTCGTGACCTCGCCGGGCACGAACGGTTCGGGATCTTCGTAGCTGTTGCGGAATCGGCCACGGATGATCTCGCTCCGTACCATCTGCTGGTAACCCGCGAGCCGAATCCGTTCGGGCGTGTGCTCGTTGTTCGACTCGTTGTCCGGATAGACATCGATGAGCTTGACGATCCAGTCGGCGGCGGTACCGGTGGTGGACACCTCCAGGTGCGCGAGGATCTCCCCGGCCAGCGTGAGATCTTCCTCGAGCACCTCCGTCTGAAACTCGATCACGTCGGGCCGGCGCTCGGCGAACCGCTGGTCGTCGGTCATGTACTTGCTGGGGGTGATCACGAACCGCAGCTCGTCGGTGTAGGGAACCGGCTCGTTGGGGTCGCTCACGTACTCGGTGTGTGGCGTCTCGCTCGCAGTGGGAGCCTCGCGCGACAGTATTTCGTTTGACCGCAGGTAGAACCGCGCCGATTCCGCGTCGGCCGGCGGCCACACCGGGAACTCCTGCCACTCCTTGAGACCCGTATCGAACGCCAGCGCCTCGAAGTCCGGAGCTTCCCCTTCGCCCTTGAGGAAGTAGCGGAAGAACGGCGCCTCGACCTCGCGCCGGTACCAGTCGGAAATGTTGTAGCCGAAGAAGATGTTGCCGACCGATTGCACGGAGTCCCCCGATGCCCACTGCCCGTGACTCCATGGGCCCATGACCAATACGTTAAACGTGCCCGGGTTCTCCCGCTCCAGCGTGCGATAGATGTTGAGCGGTCCGTAGAGGTCCTCCGCGTCGAACCACCCGCCCACGGTCATCACCGCATGATCCACGTCCTGCAAGTGCGGCAGGATGCTGCGGCGCTGCCAGAACTCGTCGTAATTCGGGTGCTCCACCAGCTCGTGCCAGAAGAAGTTGTCCTCGCCGAAGTGCTCGCTCGAATTCCTGAGCGGCCCCAGATCCATGTAGTACTTGAAGCCGTCCGGCGTGTGGCGCGGCGGGAAGGAGAACCAGTTCCCCGATGTCGGCTCGTCCTTCTGGTAGCCGAACACCGGCGTGATGAACCAGTAGGACAGCGTGAACGCGCCGTGGTGATGGAAATCGTCGAAGAAGAAATCGGATATCGGCGCCTGGGGTGACGAAGCGACCAACGCGGGATGCGCTTCGGGCAGCGCCGCCGCAGCATAGAACCCGGGATACGAGATCCCCCACATGCCCACCTTGCCGTTAT
>JBDHAB010000062.1:0-14861 GCA_039588295.1 Gemmatimonadota bacterium | reverse complement strand
CTCCGATCTGGTGCCGAGCAAACCAGTCGAGCAGTTGGATCACCTGAAGCTGATCGTAGAGGTCGTGCTCGAACCACAGCGTCACTTCCTCGTGGCGTCGGCACTCCGCGAGTGTGTCGTCGCGCTGCCGGAACAGCTCTCGAACATCTTCGAACCTGCCCCAACCACAGTCGGCGAGAAACTTCGCGCGGATCTGCGACATTTCCGGTAGCGTCTGTCCCGCGGGTGTTGGGCCGTCATGCAGCACGTCCCGCCACGGGAGGATATCTCCCGCAATCCCGGCGGCCCTCATGGCTTCGGCGGCGCTATCACCGTTTGTGATGTGAAGCATTGGATTCCTCGTGGTGGAGGATACCACCTAACTTTTACTACCTAGCGTATTGCAGTAAATCCAATCGTTCACTAGAATGGCTGACAGCCGACCCGGGTGGCCGCTACTGCGTCCGCCCACCTTCCGTCTCTGTGTTGGAGGCTCTCGATGTCGCATCCGCGATTCTCACTGTTCCGTGGAAGCCGTGGCTACTTCTACTTCAATCTGACGGCGAAGAACGGACAAGTCGTCTTGGCAAGTGAAGGATACAAGTCCAAGGCGGGTGCCAAGAACGGGATCAAGTCCGTGAAGGCATGCTCCAAGCGCAAGACCATGTATGAGCGCAAGACGGCGAAGAACGGCAAGTACTACTTCCTGCTCACGTCGCCGAACGGACAGACGGTCGGGAAGAGCCAGATGTACGGCTCCGCGTCCGGCCGCGCCAACGGCATTCGCTCCGTGACCGCCAACGCAGGGCGGGCTCGAATCTACGAGGACGCGTAGCTCCGATTGCATCGGCCCCATGACAAAGCGCTCGGCTTCAGGCCGGGCGCTTTTGCTTCAGACAAGACAGTCAGCCTACGAGACTTGGCCTCGCAGGCGCTTCACAACACCCAAGGAATGAACAGCCGGGTTCGCCGCACATACGAGCGGTACGCGTCACCGAAGCGGGCGATGTCTTGTGGGATCCCCAGCTAGGTCCCCTCCGGGCCAAGACCCTCTAGCTGCGGTTTGACATGCTTCTCGTGGCAGTTCGGGCAGATACTGTGGCTGAACTGCACCTCGGCGTGCGTCTCAACGTAGTCCTCGACTCGCTGCCAGTAATCCTGGTTGTCACGGATCTTCTTGCAGTAACTGCAGATCGGCAGCAAGCCTTGCAGCACCTTGATGTTGACGATCGCCGTCTCCAATTCGTGCACGCGGTCGGCGAGTTCGACCTGTAACTCCAGGATGCGCACGCCCACCTGAAGCCGCACGCGTAACTCGTCGGAGTCGAACGGCTTGATCAGGTAATCATCCGCTCCCGCCTCCAGAGCAGCCACCAGATCCTGCTTATGGCCCTTGGTGGTGAGCATGATGATGTATGTGCGGCGCGCAGTGTCGAGCGCGCGGGCGCGACGACACACTTCGACACCGTCAATGCCCGGCATCATCCAGTCCAGTACGGCCAACTGCGGCGCGTCAGGCTCCTGCAGAACCCGCCACGCTTCCTCCCCGTCTCGAGCCACCACGGCTTGATAGCCCCACTTGGTCAACACCGTTTCGAGCAGGGTGCTCGAAACCCGATCGTCCTCAGCCATCAAGACGAGCACACGACCTCCTGTTCTGATGATATCTCCGCGGGGGGATCCACCGGATGAGCAAGACGCTTGCTACAATGTAAGCGAAAGGTGATAGGCAGCGGCTCATGCCTATCACCTACCACCCGCGTCCGGGTCTTGCAGCTGTTACGCCAGCGAACCCAGATCGTGCATGCCGGCGAGCATCGGACAGCCCGCGCTCGACTGCGCCCGGTTCTTCAGCTGCGCCGCGGACCAGGGGACCTGGAGATCGGCGAGGTTGGCACCCACCAGCTCGATACGGTCCTCCCGGATCTCTCCCAATCCCATCTCGTGGCCCATACGGAGCTGTGTCACCTTCGCCGGGTCGTGGCTCATGATCCGTGCGGCCGTCGCATCGGCGGCGACCAGGTCCGTGCTGGCAAGCAGGAGCCAGGACCCCAGCCGATCCCGCATGTCCACCGTGCGCCCTCCGTGGCTGAGATTCGGGCCGTCCCCTTCGACACCGATCGAGAAATCGACGATCGCGAGATCCGGTTGGATCCCCTGGACGATGTCGAGATAGATGGCCGCGATCGCGCGTGGGCTGCTGTGGTCCAATACCACTCCGCGATCCATGATTCCGTTCGCAGGATCGCCGTAGCGCTCGAGCGGCGTGACTCCGACGAAGTTCTTGAGTGCCAGCGTGAGCTCCGCCCAAGAGTGTGTCTTGGCCACCGGGATGGAGATCACGCGGTCCGCGCGTGCGACCAGGCTCGAGACGGCGATCGTGTCCAGATAGGTGGCGGATGGAACCTCCACCCATTCAGGGGAATCGACCTCGAGTGACGCGACCCGCGCCGGTCGACCGTACGTCGAGCTGAGACCTGTCATCTCGAAGGCGAGGTTGGTCGACCCGTCGAGCGTCCGCGCATACTCCCAATTCAACTGCGGCTGGTGCGAGCCGTCTCCGACGATCACCTCGGCTGCGCCCGCTTTCAGGCATTCGTCAGCCACGGCGATCACGATCTCCGGCTTGGTGCACTCGCCGACCACGAAGCGGTTGCTCTGCCCCGCCCACGGGAGAGTGACCATGTTGGGCTTGATGAAGACGGTTTCGCCCTGGTGGACGACCGTCCCAATGCCACCGAGACCGTCCAAGACGTCGCGGGTCATGGTCGAGAGGTCGGTCCCGCGAACTGCGGTGACGTGCGCGGTCGGCTCCGACGGGCCCGTAGCTGACCCCACACACGCCCCCACCACTGCGCTGCCGGCTGCTACCGCTGAGGCGCGCACGAAGTCTCGACGACTGATCGGTGAGCTTCGGTCCCGCGCCTCGCGGAGTTGATCGGGCATCTCGCCCTCCCCATCGACACGTGGTTCACGGAGGGTTTGGCGTTACGTAGCTCTTGGCAAAGCTACCCTGCCACGACGATGATGATCCGACAGGCGCTACCCCGGTTGACCCGACATTTCCGGTCGCAATAGCAAGGGACCGCAGGGACGCGAGCCTTGGCGCGACCCGCGAATCCTCGCAACGGGATCATCCGTATGGGTATCAATGATAGGGAAGCGATTCGAGCGCTCAGGCTGAACACCCTCTCGGAAGGCTGGTCATTACCATGTCAATCGGACGCATTCTGGGAGTCATAGCCCCGATCGTCATTGTCCTCGGTGCCATTGCGGCAATATCCCGCCAAAACGCTGAGAAGGACGTACTCGTGAAGCTCCACCGGCTCTCACCACAGGAGCTCGAGACCGGTGCATTCGCTCTCGCCTCACCGCAGTCGCTCAGGATCGAGGCCGTCGGTGCCGGGCCGGTGAGCGCTTTCGGTGATGCGTGCTGTGATGCGGATCAGAGCGACGACGCCTGGGTTGGAAACGCGTGGATTCTTGATGCCGCAACCCGCGAAGTAGTGTGGGAACTCCGGTCTGCGGACACCGAACGTCGCGGGGACGGGGTTCGAGAATTCGAGGGCACGATCGAGCTCCCTGCCGGCCAGTATATCGTCCACTACTCGTCGTTCACCGGCGATCCCGTAACCGAGGCCGCCTGCTGCGATGAAGGTGCCAAGGCGGGGAGGCGAGACGATGTGTCCGACGACTTTCGGATCACGATTCGAGGGACGGGTGATCGCATGAAGGAGTCGGACATCGCGCTGGCCCGGGAGCGGTTCAGTCACAACGCGTTCGTCTCGTTCATCGGGCTCGACGACGAGGCCATCCGGCGGATCGCATTCACCGTTAGCGAACCCATCGAGGCTGAGATCTACGCCATCGGCGAGGGTGATGCGGAGAGCGCGTACGACTACGCGTGGGTGATCAATGCTGACACGCGGGAGATCGTGTGGAAGCTCGGCAGTCAGGGGTTGAAACACGCGGGCGGCGCGGGTCGGAACCGCATGGAGCGCGCCCGCATCATGCTGGACGCTGGGTCGTATGCGGCCTTCGCGGTGACGGACGGTTCGCATGATGCGTCGGACTGGGATGCGCCCGCACCGTACGATCCCGAGTTTTGGGGACTGACACTGCGGACCATTGGTGAGCAGACCGGCAAAGTTGCCACTCACCCATACCGGCTGCCGGCTCCCAAGGGGTCGTTCGTGTCGCTGATCGGACTCGGCGATGACGAACTGGCATCGGCAGGCTTCGCGCTGTCGCAACCGTTCGACGTTCGGGTGTATGCGGTCGGCGAAGGGTCCGGGGGAGAGATGTACGACTACGGATGGATCGTCGACGCTTCCACTCGCCGAACCGTGTGGCAAATGGACTACGAGGCCACCGAGCACGCCGGCGGCAGCGAGAAGAACCGAATGGTAGACCAAGTCATCACGCTCGAACCCGGGAAGTACGTGGTGTACTACGTCACCGACGGGTCGCACTCCTGGTCGGACTGGAACTCGAGCCCACCCATGGACCAGGACGCGTGGGGCATCACATTGCTCGCGCCGAGCGGTGCCGTCGACACCGAGATCCCAAGGGCGTATGACATGTTCTCCGATCCCTCGATCATCGCTCAGCTCACCGGGATTGGTGACGACGAGCGTCGAAGTCATCAGTTCACGCTGGACGACGAAACCGAGATACGGATCTATGCCCTCGGTGAGGGCTCGGGCGGGGATATGGATGATTTTGCCTGGATCGAGAGCGCCGCAACGGGACGCGCGGTGTGGGAGATGACCTACCGGACCTCTGAGCACGCGGGCGGCGCCGAGAAGAACCGATTGTTCGATGGGACGCTCATGCTTCCCACCGGCGAGTATGTGTTGCGCTACGAGTCGGACGGCTCGCACTCGCTCGAGGATTGGAACGCGGAGCCTCCGGACGACCCGGCGAGCTACGGTGTGACGGTGTACAGAGGGCGATAGGACGGTAGGGCGGCAGGACGGTCATTCAGCCAAGGGCCGAGGGATAGGTCTCCTCGGCTCTTCTGGTGTGGCAAACCACGCCAGTGAGACTCGACAACCACCCTCAACGTAGAACTGGCTGACGTCGTTCTCCCCATCCACCATATTAGGAGGCGGGAGACGGTGATGACCACATGCCAACCCGGTCCGCGCAAGGCGGGGATCATCGGGCGCACCCTGCGCCTGATGCTGGGGCTGCTGCTTGCCTGGATGACGTTTACCGTCACGCGCTTCGAGGATGTGGCGTTCAATCTTCGGATCGTAGCGGTGTTTGCGGGACTGACGACGTTCTACACCATACTGCACCTCGTCATTGGCAAGTATGGCGCACGGATCAACCGGTGGTTCGGCGCCGCGCTGGCGGTGGCTCCGGTAATCCTTGTGTTCGCGCTCGGCGGTGCGGTCGGCCGACTGGCATCCGTCGCCTTCATCGGTATCTCGCTGCTGCTCCAAGCCATCCGCGGTGACGGGGGCTGTGAGGTGATGGCAATTCCCGCCGTGATGTTCGGCAAGCGCACCCATCTCATGTGCATCCTGTTCTCACCGATCGACCTGGTGGAAGAACACCTCACCGGGCCGGGAGGCCTGCCGGGCTAGTTGGCTGGGGCGGGTTTGCCGATACCGTGCGTGCTCATTCACCAAACGGAGCGACGGCCATGAGTACGACCCCAATCGGACTGCTCGGATTGGGTGGGTACGTCCCCGAGCGCATCATGACCAACGAGGAGTGGGCAGCATACGTCGATACGTCCGACGAGTGGATCACGACCCGGACCGGCATCAAGCAGCGGCGAATCGCGGCTGAGACGGAGAGCACCGTGGACCTTGCCGCCGCCGCCGCCAAGGCTGCCATCGACGACGCGGGCCTCTCACCGGCGGATATCGATGAGATCATCGTCGCAACTGACACACCGGAGGTGTATTGGCCCGATACGGCCGCGTTTGTACAACATCGCCTCCAGACGCGAGAGATTCCGGCGTACGATCTCGGTGGCAGTGGCTGTGCGGGATTCGTCCTCGGATTGGACATAGCGCGGGCACGGGCCCAGCAGGATTCCACCCGTGTCCTGGTCATTGGCGTCGAGTTGCTCAGCCGATTGATGAACTGGCGCGATCGGAGCACCTGTGTGCTGTTCGGCGACGGAGCCGGTGCCACGGTCGTCGGGGCCGGCCGCAACGCATGCGAAATCATTGCCGCCACCGCCGGGACCGACGGCAGCCGCACGGGTATCCTGGGACGTGAGGTCGGCGGCACTCGAGCACCGTTCAACATGGCGCGTGCCCAAGAAGGGCTGCATGAGCACGTGACCATGGACGGCCGCGCGGTGTTCCGGGAGGCGGTGCGAAGGATGACATCCGCCGCGCGAGACGTGCTGACGAACGCCAATGTTCGTGTGGAGGACGTCGCGCTCGTGATTCCTCATCAGGCCAATCTGCGAATCATCGACGCCACGGGTGAGGAATTGGGAATCGCCCCGGAGAAGGTTTTCGTCAACGTGGACGAGTATGGCAACACCGGTTCGGCCTCGATACCGCTGGCGCTGTGGCAGGCACGCCAGGCAGGACGCATCGAGGCCGGAGACCTTGTGCTCTTAACGTCGTTCGGCGCCGGGTTTCACTGGGCGGCGGCTCTCTTGCGGTTCTGAGCGGACCCACCGAGGTAGTTGAGAGAGAGGGATTGGACCATGAATCAACGGCTGTCGTTTGCAGATGCTCGTCCGCCCCGGGAGATCGCTCTCAAGATCGAGAACCTGGGTGTGGACAAGGCGCGGGACGACGCGCTCACGGTGCTCGTGCTTGCAGTGCTGGCAGGCGCCTTCATTTCGCTTGGAGCGCTCTTCTTCACCGTGGTCGTCGCCGATGGCGCGTTCGGGTTCGGCGTCAACCGCCTGCTGGGCGGGGTGTCCTTCTGTCTCGGCCTGATTCTAGTCGTCGTGGCTGGCGCGGAACTCTTCACCGGTAACAACCTCGTCGCGATGGCGTGGGCGAGCGGGCGGATAAGCATCCGCGACGTTGCGCGGAATTGGATGCTCGTGTACGTCGGAAACGTGGCCGGATGCCTGGGCACTGTCCTCCTCGTGTTCTGGGGTGACATCGCCAGCATAGGCGGCGGTTCAGTCGGTGAGACGGCGCTCGGCATCGCTCAAGCCAAGGCCGGCCTAACGGTGGGTGAGGCGGTTGCGCGGGGCGTGCTCTGCAACGCCCTCGTCTGCTTGGCGGTATGGCTGGCGATGGGCGGTCGCAGCGTGACCGACAAAATCATGGCGATCCTGTTCCCTATCACGGCCTTCGTGACCGTGGGCTTCGAACACTCGATTGCCAACTGGTTCTTTCTCCCTTACGGGGCGGCGCTGGGAGAATGGGGCACCGTGTCGGTGACCGGAGCATTGAGGAACCTTGCCAGCGTGACAGGGGGCAACATCATCGGTGGGACGCTGCTGGTGGCCGGCGTGTACTGGATCGCCTACCTGCGAGGCGAGCGTGGAGAGGCGTAGCACGCAACGAAACAGCCCCGAACGCCGCGTGACGCTCGGGGCTGTCACTGGACTACTCCTCCAGCCCCACCACGCACCGCTTCACCACCGCCCAAGACCGCCACGTTCGTGCGGCGTCCAACACATGCTCGAGGACCCGCCCGCTGGCCGTGTTGTTGAGCACGTGATTCCAGAGCGGTGGACCTGCTGGCTCGAGCCTTGGATGAAGGAAAGAGATGGGAGACGACCCAGATGGCGGGCCTAGGAGCCCAGCCGTTCGTGCAAGAGGTCAAGACCACCGCCAATCTCCAACATCTGAATATTCTCCCGCGAGTTGATTCGGGCGAAGCCGACTCCTTCCTCTTCGGCGGCGGTCGGGAGCCCGGCGATCAGAGACTCACATTTGAGGGGTCGGGGGGCCGTTAGCGTTGAACATGTCGGCGGTTACCCTCCAGGTGCCGTCCGATTGTTTCTTCCAAATGGTTATGTATTTGCCGTCGATCATCATCGGGCCCTCAGGACCTTCCATCTTCATCTCGTAGCTGCCAATCGTGAAGCCCAGATCGCCTCCGCTCCCCACTTCCGCCGCGTCCGGACCCCAAGTGACAGAGAACCCCGGCATCGCTTCGAGCTCGCTGATCACAGTGCGAACGGCCTCCTTACCCTGTGCCAAGGGAGCACCGGGTGGGAGTAAGGATGCGTTATCGACGAGCTGATCGACGAACGCGTCCGCCGGGCTATCACTGGCGGAATACGCCTCGAACCAGGCCCGGTCCGCACTCATCAGGGCGTTGCGCTCAGCGTCGACATCGATCTCCGGCTGAGGACTGCAGCCAACGACCATCACGAGCGTGAGCGACGATAGAGCGGCGGTGAACCGCATGACTCCCTCCTTGACACGCGTGGATGAAACTCGCCTTCCAGTGCCAGATACTGCCGCCCTGGAACGGCTTCGGTCAAGAGCCGCGGAGCGCAGTGAGACGCAAGGTGCATTTGGCCCCGTCCTGTACCGACTTAGCTGACCGTTCGTCCCGTCCTGTCTCGTCTGATCCCGTTCTGTCCCTTCCTGTTGGTTTGCAGATGGTTTGCAGGACCGACCACCCTGGCCACCCCACCAGACCGCCCCTAGCTTAGCGAAGACTCCGCCCTGGAGATCGGCTCGTGTCTGACCCCGTGGAGCGCCTCAGGACGGCCCTCGCCAAGCTCGGCAGAAGCATGAGGGGTACCATGCGTGAAGAAGGCGTGATGGATTCTCCCAACCGCCTTCGCACGGCCCTCGCTGACCGCTACACCATCGATCGGGAGATCGGCAGCGGTGGCATGGCGACGGTCTATCTCGCCGAGGACCTCAAGCACCACCGCCAGGTGGCGATCAAGGTCCTGCGTCCGGACCTCACCGCGACCCTGGGGCCCGAGCGGTTCCTCCGCGAAGTTCGACTCGCTGCTAAGCTCAACCACCCTCACATCCTGGGGCTCCACGATTCAGGTGAAGCCGACGGGTTCCTTTACTACGTCATGCCCCACGTTGAGGGCGGGTCGATTCGGGCCAGAATCGAGCGAGAGAGGCAGCTGTCGATCGACGAGGCCGTGGCGCTCACCCGCCAGGTCGCCTCGGCGCTCGACTACGCCCACGACCAGGGTGTGATCCACCGGGATATCAAACCGGAGAACATCCTGCTCCACAGAGATGAAGCGGTGGTCGCGGACTTCGGTATTGCCCTGGCGGTCTCGGCGGCGGGCGGCAATCGCCTGACTGCGACCGGCCTCTCACTCGGCACGCCTGCCTACATGAGCCCCGAACAGGTTGCGGGTGATAGAGAAATCGATCGCAGGAGCGACATCTATTCGCTGGCGTGCGTGCTGCACGAGATGCTCGCTGGCGACCCGCCATTCATTGCCTCGACTCCTCGCGCCGTGTTGCTGAAGCACGTGACCGATCCGGCACCCCCCATCACCACGGTCCGCTCGAATGTTCCACAGCCGGTGGCTGCAGCCATCAGCAAGGCGCTCAGCAAAGTGCCGGTGGACCGGTTCGAGTCGGCGAAGGCGTTCGGTGAGGCGTTGTCTGCAGAGGCGAAAGAGGCGGTGCCGGAGGTCAAGTCGATCGTGGTGCTGCCGTTCGAGAATTTGAGCCCCGATCCGGACAATGCGTTCTTTGCCGATGGCTTGACCGAGGAGTTGATCACCGAGCTTTCCGGGATACGGCAGCTTCGTGTTATCTCCCGTACGTCGGCGATGCAGTTCAAGGACACCAAGAAGAGTGTGCCGACGATCGCCCGCGAGCTGAACGTTCGCTACGCCTTGGAGGGAAGCGTGCGCCGCGCGGGTGGGACAGTGAAGATCACCGCACAGTTGATCGACGCGTCGACCGATTCGCATCTCTGGGCCGACCGGTACACGGGGAAGCTCGACGACATCTTCGACCTTCAGGAGCGGCTGTCAGCCCAAATTACTCAGGAGCTCCGCGTCGCCCTGACGCCGGACGACGCCCGCCGCATCGCGTCTCACCGATTCGATGACTTCCGCGCCTTTGACGCTCTACTCCGGGCACGCCAGGAGATGATGAAGCTCACCCCCGAGGGCATCGAGCGAGCAATCCATTTCGTGCGGCGGGCTCAGGAGATCGCGGGAGAGAACGCGTTGGTTCATGCGACCCTCGCTCGCTGCTACAGTCTCTCGTACGAGTTCGGCATCAGCCATGACCGTGACACCCTGGAACGAGCCGATCAACACGCATCGAGGGCGCTCGAGCTGACGCCTGACCTCGGGTTGGCGCTGTTTGCCAAGGCGCATGTCCGTCACAAGGAGGGTGATTACCTGGAGGTCGTTCGACTGCTGAGGCGTGCGCGAGAGACGGACAGGAACACGGATGCCCTCACGCTGCTTGCCATGGTTCTCGCCCAGGTTGGGAGACTCGATGAGGCGCGGGAAGTGGCCGCTGAGGCCCTCCTGCTAGATCCACTCGACGTGTTCACCCGTGCCATCCGGGGGGTGATCGACCTCTTGGATGGGCGGTTCGACGCCGCCGCGTCCCGATTTCAGGAGCTCATCGACGACCCAAGCACATGCACTCCGCATATCGAGTGGATGCTGGCACAGGCGATGGTACACTCGGGTCAGCGCGACGAGGCGAGAGAGCTCTTTCAGCGCGTTGCCGCAACCGACGCCGCACCCGTCGCGGACCTGAGCGAACTGTACTGCCAGGCCGCGGACGGTGACCGCGAAGCCGTCGCGGCGCACCTGTCCGAGAAGCACGTGATGGTGGAGACCGCCAAGACCGACGAGTCGTTTCCGATCTTCATCGCCAATTGTCTCGTCATGGTCGGCGACGAGAACGGCGCCCTCGAGTGGCTCGGCCACGCGATCAACTGGGGGTTCTGCAACACCCGGTATCTCGAAGAGCACAATCCCTTCCTCAAGCCTTTGCTCGGTAACCCGAGCTTCCAACAGCTCATCGACAAAGCCCGGCAGATGCATGATGCGTTCGATGCGTGAGAGCAGCTCGGACCGCGGAAAAAGTCCGGTTCAACGCTCCCTCATACCTTTCGCGTTCTGCCTGTTCGATTAGGCCTGGGGCGGGCGATGGGCAAGAACAAGTCAAAACACTCGAGGGCACTAAGGTGCAATCCGTCATCGGTTTGCACCCACAGGCCCGGCAGGACTCGTCGCACCAGCGGACGCGAGTGGATGGGTTGGGTAATGGGGGCGTCAACCTGCAACCCCCGAACCGCCCAGGGACCCGAAAGGGGCGGAAACCCAACGAATACAGCGACATCGCGGCCGTGACCGCCGGGATAACCGCTGATTCCAACGCCGTAACACCTGCCGAACGCCTGCCGGCTTCACTACGTCGGCCACGTAGCTTCGGCTGATAACGAGCTGGACCAAGGATCAGGGCCACCGACCGCACTATGGAACCTCGTTATCGCCAGCCGAGCGGTCTGACACGCCCACTCTGCGACGCCAGCGACCAATAGCTGCGAGGTCCAATCGTGTTCTCCCTCTATCCAGCCAGAGATCACCTGGCGACGGTCAGCATCTGCAAGTGGTTGGGGCCACTCATCGAGAGACCGAAATTGCGCTCGAAAGTGTACGAGAGTGTTCCTCAGCTCCCTGAGGCACCGAAGGCGCATATACCAGCCGTCGGTCTTCACGTCAACTGGCTATGCTTTCGCGTACCGATCCTCAATACCCTTCGCATCGACTACTGTTTGGACTTTGGCGAAGTCCACGGCGGCCTGGTAGTGTGCCCTCTTTGGACCCAAGAGAAGAAGCTCCGACGGATAACACTCGACGCAGGCCGTTGCAGACAAAATGGAAGTTGCCGACGCAGCACGGCGATCCCACTCAGTCGCAGCTTCGTGGGCCTCGGCCAGGCCCCGAATCGCGATTCCGTAATACAAGCGGGCCACCGGAACCACCGCCTCGACTGATTGCGCTGCGCGAAGGGCGATGCTCTGAGAATCTGAGACTTGTAGATCGTGGCTCCCACACTGAGGGCAGGGCCCAATCGAATCGGCGCTCAGCGGGAGCCCGCAGCCCCCGCAGCGGGCCTCGGCGTGCTCGCCCGTTGCATCAGGCAATGGTTCCGCCTCAGGTTGCTCGCGTAGCAGGTCGTTAGCTGCGGACGGTGACCTGCACAGAAGCCCGCCCGATACTCCGGGCCGTGGCGGACACGGCCGTCGACGTGCTTAACTCCGAGACCAGGCATCGCGGCGGGTCGTTCAGGCGCACGGTGGGCTCCGGCTCAGGGTGCTCCACAGATACCCGCTGCGCTGCGTATGGTCCGATGCAGGCGCTCGGGCACGGCGCATCGAGCAGCGTGAAGATGCCGCCGAGCGTGACTGCAGTGATCGGCACGGCACGCACGAAGGCCGAGTGTGCCCGTACCCGTCCGAACGCTCCGCGCAGGGTGTGATTTGTGATGGTCTGCATGTGTGAACTGTAATCGGCACTTGTTCGGGGTCATACCTCGTCCGTTCAGCCGCTCACTCGCCCGTCGACCCCGGCTCTTTGAACCCTCATGGTCCATCCCAAATTATTGGCCAAACGCAACCGAGGGCTCTATAGCGTGATCACGCGCGCTCATCCTCGCTCAGTCTTCGAAGCCGCGTCCAACGGAGGATCCGGCGCCCACCACCCCCGATCGCCCGAGCCAAGGCGGCACGCACCGGGCGAGGCTCGTACACCCATTCGTCTCCCACCGTGATCTTGTTCTTGCTGAAGTAGCGCTTGAAATCCGAGATTCCACCGAGGGGATCGTCCTCGCCATGTGAGCCCTCGGTGATGCCACCGAAGTCGAACCACTGAGCCCCCGTCGCCTTCGCCCAGCGCGTCAGGTCCCAGGCGAGCGCATACCCCATGGGCAGGCGCACCGCACCGGTGTCGCGGGTCGAGGCGGCGACGCCATACTCGACGTGATTACCGTGGTGGTAGCCGATCGCGAACGCCCACAGTCGCTCGGGATCGGTCCCTTCCGTACTGAACATGCCCACTACCCGGACCAGGTCTGGATGCGTTCGCCCGAGCTCGATCCAGCCGCTGTAGTCTCCGTCGAGGTATTCTCCCGCCGTTCGGTCGAGCGACTCCCGAAGTAACGCCTCCATTCGGTCAGCGTACCGCTGCTCGGTCACTAAGCCCACTTCAACAGGCCGCTTCGCCACCGCACGAATGTGGCGGCGCGCGGTCGGGTGGAACGAGGCAAGAATCTCCTCCTCGGTTTTCGAGAGATCGAGGGTTACCGTGTCGTGGTAGGACCAGGGACGGCGTGCTCGAGTGAAGCCGAGCTCGACCAGCGTCCGCACCAGGCGCTCGCGTGCCGTCGCATCGGCGCCGAACACCTCGACGTTGAGCCGCAGAACCCACGGTTCGCGGCGGGCCAGGGCACACGCCGCGCGAAGCGCCTCTACCATCGCCTGCTGGTCGCTAGCCGGGCCGAGCCGCTTGACCCGGAGAAGGCGGTGACCGGGAAGGGCACGGAAGCGAAAGCACTCGACCGCGAACCCGTAACGACACCGATCGGCGCTCCGGGCGAGCACAAACCAGTTCGGGTCGCTCCCAAACGCCTGCAGCCAGGGGGCGCGGTGTTGCATCGGAAGATGGAATCCCTCGGCCGCGAGCTGACTGAAACAGCGCTCGCTCGCGTCAACTCCATCCGTGCTGACCTCGACGTGATACTGCAAAGTGGACTCGGCCAACCGATCCTCGCGCTTCCAGTTCATAGCCTGGTGCTCAACAACATTCGGGCCGCCGGCCCACAGGGAAGCGCCGACGGCGGAGCGCACACAACTGTTGCGTGCGCGCAATACCTGAGGGCGAACGTGACCAGCATCTTGATGCGACTCCGGACGACACGCGTGTACCGGTGCGCCCAAAACCGCTAGGTCGCCCCGGGGCATGCTTTCCGCAGGGCACTCACGACCGAGTTGATCGGAGAGGTCGGGCTGGACGCTGCCAGCGCCTGGATCGGGGATCGGCCGGAGGTGTTACTGAGGAGCTACCTCCAGACAAACGAGCGTCAGAAGGCACGAGCAGCGGCAGCGATAACTCGACTTTTCGGCGGTCGAACACCTGCCAAACGCCTGCCACACGAAGAAGCCCCGCAAAGCGGGGCTGTAAGTGGAAGTGTTGATTAGCTTTTACCAACAGGCCCGGCAGGACTCGACTCGTCAAGCGGCGGCGAGTGCGCGCCAGCGGACGAGCCGACGGTTAGAGCGAGTCTGTCGGGCATGCAAAAGCCCCGCCGACTGGCGGGGCTTAGCAGGCCCGGCAGGACTCGAACCTGCAACCCCCGGTTTTGGAGTTCGGTGGTCTTCGTCCCGTCTGGTCCCGTCCAGTCCCGTTTAGTCCCTTCCTGTACCGACTTAGCAACTCCTTCGTCCCGTGCTGTCCCGTCTAGTCCCGTCCTGTCCCTTCCTGTTGGTTTGCAGATGGTTTGCAGGATCCGGCGCTACCGTACTCGACACCACTGAGGGGGCCCCCGCTCTCACCTAGCCATGCTTAGTCGATCGCCGTATCGTGGGTCAGTCTGCCTCTTGGGAGTCCCTCCCTATGATCGCAGCACCGCATCGTATTAGGCGGGGCCGTACTCACCGCCACGCGATGATACCAGCAGTCGCCGTGGTTGTGACCTTGCTTCTCACAGAGTTCACCACAGCATCAGACTGGTCTCAGCAGGCCGAGCCCTCCGCAACAATGGTAGCGGAGGTTCCGATCCCGATGGCCGTATCACCAGACGGTCGACTGCTCGTTGGGCACGGAAGCCGTGGCAATCTGGCGCTCGGGTATCTCGAACGCGGGGAGTCTCTCAACCTCACTGATGTCGGGTACCCTGAACTCGTCATGTCTGCGGCGTTCTCCCCCAACGGAGAGCAGATCGCGTACGCGTGGCACAACGAGCAAGACTTTGATG
>JBDHAB010000061.1:0-18767 GCA_039588295.1 Gemmatimonadota bacterium | reverse complement strand
CTGTCGCCCGGCCTGTCCGCCCGGAGAATGAACCGCGCCAGCGCCAGGCTCGCGGGCGTCCGCACCGACACCTCCCGACGCCGGGACTGGTCGAGCCGCTCCCGGAGAATCGCCCACGCAGCCGTCCCGACCGGCAGCCCCCAGTCCTCCGCCACCCGCGCCAGCGTTCGCAGCTCCCCGGCCGTCACCCGCAAGATCAGACGGTGATCCCTGACCCATGGCCTCCCCCCATCCTGGGCTCGGCTGTCATCCCTCGCCGATCCACCTCTCGCCATGCCGGCCAGAGTAGCACCGAGCACCAGGTGCGGGGCCGATACAGACGCGCGTGCCATGCGCTCTCAAGGCCGCAGACAGCACGAGCGTCATCGAGCTCCCTCGTGCGTGTCGCTTCTACCGGAGAGGCGACATCGCCAGGCCGGCGCAGCGGGCAGCTCGCGCGCGAGCGCAGGAGAGACGGACCCCGTCAAGCAAACCCGATTTGGGGCCCCAACGCGCACCGCCAGAGTCTCATCGGGTCCCATACGAACAGGCTCTCGGGTGGGGGGTATCAGCTCCCCCCCCGGCTCTGGATGGGTGCGAAATGGTGCGCGGCGGGGTTCAATTCGCACCTGCGGTCAAGGGCGGGATCTGATGTGAGGTGGCGGCGGAATCCGCCCTGGTAGCGGGAGGGGGAGTCGAACCCCCCGGTGCCGGGTTATGGGCCCAGCGTGCGCCCACGCGCTCCCGCGAAGACCTGGGATGATGCCTCGACGCTCGCGCGAGTCGAGGTATCGAGGGCAGGGGACCTCTCTGCCGAGGGCGTGCGGTCCTCCCGAGTTCCGCTCCGCGGAATCGGTGCGGTCCTACGGGGGGGTTTCTGATGAACGCCGGTCGATCGGGCCCGAGCTACCCCGACGGTTGTGGCGACCGCCCCCGATCTCCTGCCGACTCCACCCCCCGTGCGAGTCACCGGCATGGACGACTCGTAGCATGGGGAGGGTGAGTGGAGGACTCCGCACCTCTTATAGGGGTGGCGCGCGATTTTTCGCGGCGTTGGTATTTTCCCACTCTCGGTACGCGGCGAACGGGGTCGGTCAGCGGAGCCTGGAAGGGGGACCGTCCGAATCGCTCGGGTCACGCTCGCCCTGGTCATGGGCTTTCTCGGATGCCGGCGCGGGTGTCTGTCCAGGTTCAACCGGCATGGAGGGCGTGCTCGGGCCAGTTCCCGAGAGCCGAGGAGGTGCTTGGTTCGTTCGTGATGTGGCGGGGGGCGCTGGGAGCCCCTCGCAGAAAGCGGGGTAGATGGCGCTGTGAGTCGTGAGGCCGCAGGGGCAGCGAAGGCCGCCGTCGGCGAGCGGGTGGTCCTTGAGGGTCGGGCCGACCGTCTCGGCGCCTCCGAAGTAGGAGAGCAGGGTGGGCCCCGGGGGTTCGTCGACGGGGTTGCCTAGACCCGCCCCCGGGGCAGACTGGCCGCGCGGTTCCGTAGCGAGCGGGTGGTCAGCGAAGACTCCGAGCCGGTTGCCGTCCCAGCCGCAGCGGTCGCAGAACGGGCCGATGCGTGCGAAGCCGCAGGGGCACGGCCAGGACTGGAGGGAATCTCGGGCGTGGGCCTGGGCGAGCTCGGAGCGCTCACCAGCCTTCGGCGGGAAGGCGGTACTGGCGAGCCGCCAGTGGCAATCGGCGCGCGAACACTCGAGCGAAACCCAGCAGGTTCCGTCCCCCGTGCGGGTGTGCTCGTAGACGAGCTGGTGGCCTCGCCTGAGGAAGTGGAGGAGCCGGAATCTGGCCTTCGGGATGACGTAACGCTTGGTCGCGCGGAAGTCGGTCACGAGCCGGCGTCCCCCGATGCGGGCAGTCCGGGGTGCTTTTCGCGGTAGAGGAAGCCGCTCAGCTCGGCGCAGATTTGGGCGACGAGCGCGGGCGGGAGAGTCTCCTTGTGGTGGCGGCGGGTAATGAGGGTGAATTTGGCCGCACGCTGTAGGTCGCCGGGGTACTTGGCGATCTTCTCCTCGAAGGCGGAAATGAGGATCTGCGGGGCCTGGTCGTCCAGGACGAGGTAGATGCCCTTCGGGTCGTCTTTGCGGATGAAGGAGATGGAACGCGAAACCCCGGAGGCTTGCGCCCCCGGGGCTTCTGACGATCTGTCCCTGTGGTGAGAAAGATCGCGGGACTCGGTTTGCGTGTTCTTCCTCACCACGGCCCCGAACCATGCCGTTGTCAGGTGGGGGCTGTCAAGTCAGAACGGCTTGACCTGCGCGGCTGCGCCTGTGCTGCGGTCCCTCGGCTCGACCTGGCCGATGGTTTCCTGGAGGGTCTTGCGGGCCGACGCCAGGTAGTTGATCGCATCGCTCGCGATCACGGAGAGCGGGGCGTCCGGGCTCTCCGGCTGGTCGAGCACCTCGGTCGGGACGGGGACGTCGACGTTGTTCTGGACGGCAGCGGCCAGGTTCGTCAGCTCCAGGGCGAACTCGCGGAGTGCGAGGATGCGCTCGCGGAGCGTGGCCTTCGGTGTGGATTCGGGGCTCATCACCGGCCCTCGCAGGCGATAGCGGCGTTCGCCGTCATCACCGCCTCGCGGACCTTGCGGACCGCCGCGGTCGTGTCCGCACTCGGCGGGCAGTTCGCGACGATGGTCCGCGCGAAGTCGTGCCCGGCGTTGCGGATCTGGACGTAGCCCTGGATCTGCTCGTCATTCTTGGGCGGGTGGTGGGTGAACCAGTCCCCGAGCCTCAGCGCGGAGATCGGGCTCGGACGTTCGGATGGGCTCTCTGGCTGTGTCATGGGTCCTCCTCGGATAGGGTTTCGTGGATTCGGCGGGCGATATCCTCCGGGATCGCGCCCTGGTCAACGTACTCCTCGAGCCGGTCCCGGATGAAGGGGAGCACCTGGTTCTGGCTCAGGTCGCGCGCGGTGATCGCCCCGAGGAGTAGGAGCGTGGGGCCGCCGCGGACGGAGACGTAGATCGCGCCGTGATCGTCCCGGTCGATCGTGAACACGCTTTCCGGGAGTCCTGAGCAGCCTGGTCGGTCCGTCCCCATCGGCCGCGAGAGTACGCCTGGGCGGGGTCCGGGGCAAGTGGGTATCCTGGGATCGGCCGGGGGCGATGCGCGCTCCGTTGGACGGTCCGTCCAGACAGCCGGCGCAGCGCCGCGCCCCCGGCCACCTTTTGAGGTATGCTCGTCCCCGTGGGGGACGAACTATCCGGCCCGAAGGCCCTGCCGAAGCAACGGATCGAAACGCTCGGTCGCGGCAAGACGTCCGAGTTCCATCGGATCGCGTGTCCGTACGAGCCGATCGGCGCGGCCATCATCCGCCTGGACCGATCCGCGGACGGGACGGTGGCGTTCGAGGCGAAAGAGCCCCCGTTCTGTACGACGTGCAAGCGGTACTTCCGATTGAAGCCCAAGCTGACAATCGTGGGGATACCACTGGAGGAGGCTCCAAATGCCGGACAAGGCATCGCTACGATCTGAGAGGGTCCGCTACAGCATCGCGAAGCTGACGGCCCGGCTGGGGACCGTGAGTGGTCCGCGAGCCGAGAAGATCAAGAAGACGATCGGGGAGCTCAGGGAGTCCCTGGAGCTGGCCCACGCCGAGGCTCGGGTGGCCGCACTTCGCAAGCGCCGCGCGGGGGACGTGAGCATCACGATCCCGCCCGCGGAGCTGAGCCTGGAGGGCAACTGACATGGCCGCCGATGCGTGGAAGCACTACAACAAGTTCAAGGAGTACATGGCCGACGGGTCGATGGACCTGGACGGCGATGCCTTCAAGGTCGCCCTGTACCTGGACACGTCGAACGCCGCGACGCTGACGAACTCACTCAAGGGGGACCTGACGAACGAGCACGCCCAGCAGTTCGGGTACTTGACCGGCGGGGACGCGGTGACGCGGACGTGGGTCGAGTCTTCGGGGACCGTGACATTCGACTCGGACGATCCGACCTGGACCGCTGCCGGCGGGTCGATCATCTGCCGGTTCGCGGTTCTGTGGGATGACACTCCTGCCTCGCCGCTCGATCCGCTCGTGAGCTACTCGCTGCTCGACAACACTCCCGCGAACGTGACGGTGAACGACGGGAACACGCTGACGATTCAGATTCACGCCAACGGGTATTTCCAGCTCAGCGGCTAGGCCAAATCGCCCCGCTGGATCGGAGGAGCGATGGGCCTCGTAGACCGGCTCTACCACACCACTCAGGACCCAGCGGTAGGCGGGAAGATTGGCGTTCACGCCTTCATGGCCGCGATGGGCGAGCTGGAGCGCGGGGAAGTCACTCGCGCGCAGATCGTGACCGCGTTCAACCTGTCTGCCGAGGACGAGACGGAGCTGGATGCGTTGATCTCGGCCGGCCAGGCGATGCCAGCGGCGGAACGGTTCAAATTCTCGCAGGCACTCCACGACGTTCTGCTGCTCGGCGAAGCCGGCTACCACTACACCACGAAGGCGGAGCTACGCACGCGCTTCGGGATCTAACCCGTGCCGGAAGTTCAGATAGGCACGACCTTCGCAAACTGCAATACGTGGTGGGGGATTGTCGGTCCGTTCTCCTACGAGAACCGGATGATCGAGATCATCCAGACCGGTACGACGACGGCGGTCGTCCGCAAGAGCACCGACTACGGGGAAACATGGTCTGAGCTGACCAGCTTCTTTACGAGTGCCGCGTGGAAGATCGACGCGCACGCGGATTGGGAAACTCCCGGGGACACCGGGAGTCTTCTGCACGTCGGGTACGTCTCTCGCGACGGATCGTCCAACGGTCAGTTCTACTACCGGACGATCGACATGGCGTCCGACTCGTTCACCACGACGGCAGAAAAGAACTTCGACCCGAGCCAGGCGGGCGCAGCCTCCAGTGCCCCGGCTCGCTACCACGTCTCGATCTCGGTGAACCGTGCCGGGCACGTCGGCGCGGTCTGCCGCGTCAACAACACCGACGCCGCGCACTTCTTCATCGTCTCGACCACGAAGGGCGCAACCGCGAGCTTCTCCGCAAAGGGCGCATCGAAGTGGAGCCGAGCGACCGAGCAGACGGATTGGGGGCTCCTCCTTCCTGCCGGAGAGTCGAACAGCACCGACGACTGGTGGCTCGTGCTCTGGCAGGACACCCCGCCTGACGCGAACACGGTCGCGATGAATTGGTACAACGCGGGGGCGGGTACGCCGGATTGGGACGGCGATCAGGACATGGGGGCGTCGGGCGGACACATCCTGAGCGCCGCCTACAAAAACTTCGACGCGATGGTGCGACCCGACAACGGGAAAGCCCTGGTGGCGATATGGGAGGCTGCCCCGTCGGCGTCCTCCGCGCTAAACGTGTTCGAGGCCGACCACGACGATACGACCGGCGGCTTCACGTTCAAGACGGACATTACGGACCCCGTAGCCGCCGACACGACCACCTATCAGGTCATCATCCAGTGGGATCGCTCCGCTCCGGCCGGCGAGGAAGTCATGGTTACTTACATGAAGAACTTCCTCGGCAACACCGGCCAACCCTGGACCCGACGTACCACATCACAGTCGGGCACCTGGACGTGGGGCACCGAATGGAAGGTGCTAAGCACGCAAGACGATTGGCGCACGATCGGTGGGCAACACATCACCCCGAGCAACGCGACGGGATTCCTCGCGAACTCGTACGCGAACGACGACACGAACACGGTCTTTCTCCACAACGCCTGGTTCACCTACGTCATCTCCGACAACCAGGGCTTCGACTTCAAGGTCGCCATCATCGAGGCGACGGAGCCGACCGCAACCGGCGAAGCTACGTTCACTTCTTCTGGCTTCGGCTGGCCGAAAGCGGCGTTTCTGTTTGGGGGAGCAGGCGTCACCGCCGAGACGATTGCCGCGCACGTTCACTCGAATTGGGGGGCCGTCGTCGGGCGGAACCAGTACGCAGAGCCCGAGAAATCGTGGCAGATCAATATAAACGCCGACGATGCCGAAGCAGCGGCAGACACATCGCGTGACGGTGATTTATCTGCACTCGGAGTGCCACTCTACGAGCGCCATGCCAGCTCGGGCGGTCTGACGGAGGGGCAGTTCTGGCACCTCCACTGGATCAAAGACGGCATCAAGGTGAACGTGGCGGACGTTGGGGCCTCCAAAAAGTTCTTCATCGTCCTGTTCGGGGGTGACGACGCCGAGTTCTACGTCGGGCACCTCACCGGCAACGCGACGCAGGACGCCACGGCGACGGCTACCGATGTGCCTTTCGAGGCGGACTTTCTGATCGGAGTGCACGCTTTGGGGGCCACTACTCCCGCATCCGATGCTCACCTGGGCGTCGGATTCGCCGCGAACGTCACCGGAAACCCGCAAGGCTGTCAGGCTTATTCCTCAGACGATGCCGTGCCCGACATGCAGCCGGTGGGCTTCCACTCGTCCTCGTACATCGCGCGCACGACAAGTCTCGGCGGCACACGCGCAGCCGAGATCACCTCATGGACCGCGACCGGGTTCGTGATGACGACGCGAGTCAGTTCAGGGAGCATCACGCTGCATTACCTCGCCGTGAAGCTGCCGGCGGGGCGCAGCGTCGATGTTGGCACGATCGACACGAAGGGGGGCTCGACCGGCACAAAGGCGTACACCGGGGTTGGGTTCGAGCCCTCTCATCTGATGCTCGTCGGCGGAATGATCGACACGGTTGACTCCGAAAAAACCGATACCCAGGCGGGTGCCATATTCTTCGGGATGCCGATCGTTGGCACGGACAACTCGGCATCGTACTCCTGGTCAGATCAGGATGCGGTCGCCGAGTCGAACACGAATCAGGTCTATAGCCGAGACGGATTGAAGGCGCTGAACAACGCCGGAAACGTCGGGATCATGGCGGAGCCGTCGTCGCTCGACTCGGACGGCTTCACGCTGAACTACACGACGGTCGCTGCAACCGCGAGGAAGTGGACCTACCTGGCGATTCAGACGGGCGACCGAACGCCGAAGCCTGGATCGGCCGCACTCACCCTCACCGGGAAGATCCCCGTCGTGGACGTCGTGGCTGGGGACACCACGATCCCGGTCGCAAGCACCGCGCTCGCGCTGACCGGCCAGGTCCCGGTGAGCTCTCTCGGTCCGTTCTCTATCGAGGTGGGATCTACGGCACTCACCCTCGCAGGGCAGACTCCAAGCGTCTCCCTCGGTCCGTTCACAATCACGGTCGATTCCACTTCCCTGACGATCACGGGAGCGGCTCCAACGCCGGATCTAGGGCCATTCTCGATTGAAGTCGGGAGCACGGCGCTGACGCTTTCTGGACAGGTTCCGACGCCTTCGCTTGGACCCTTCTCGATCACTCCCGCCGCTGGCTCACTCGTGCTGACCGGCCAGGTCCCGGTTGCGAACGTTTCGGTTGACGTGACGATTCCCGTGGCAAAGACGGATCTGACGCTCACGCCGCAGCTTCCCTACGTCGATGCCGGCCAGGTCAAGCGCGTCGGCTCCTGGTCGGAGTACATAGACCCCGGGACGAGCTTCTCCCACACGGCCCAGGCCGGGACGAATCGTCTGCTCGTGGTGACGGTCGAGATGAAAGACAACACCTCGGCATCTATCTCCAGCGTGACCTTCGGGGGTAACTCCCTGACAAAAGCCACCAGCATAAACGTGGGGCCCGGGACTTACGTCGGGGTGCATCTTTGGTACCTCAAAGAGGCCGATATCCCAGCGGGCTCGCAGACGCTCACCTGGACGTGGGCCGCGGCCCCGGATAACGAGAGGTGGAGCGTTGCCACCTACGAGAATGTCGATCAGTCAGACCCGATCGGGAATACTGCGGTCAACACCGGGGCGCCCGCACCAGACCCCATCACAGACACGCTATCGGTCTCGCTCTACTCCCACATCGTAGCCGTCGTCTGCGGGCTCGGTACGGATACCTGGACACAGGACAGCGGCAGCGATCTAAACGAGGTGCTCGATCACGCCTCGAGCGGGAGCAGCGGATCGGTCGCGCAGTTGGACGTCCTGAGCAGCGGAACGAAGACGGCAGAGTTCAAGAACGCGGGCGGGGCTCCAAACCGTACGGCGATGCTCATGGTCGAGCTCCTGGTCGCCACGGACGAGCTGGTACAGCCGGGCAGCGGCTCCCTCACCCTGACCGGCCAAGTCCCCACTCCTGACCTCGGTCCCTTCTCTATCACGCCTGCCGCTGCCGCCCTGATTCTAACCGGCCAGGTTCCGGTCGCGGACGTAGTTACTGGCGCAATCCTCGTCGACTCGACGCCACTGACGCTCGCGGGGTTCGCTCCCGTGTCCTCCCTAGGTCCGTTCTCCGTCACCCCGGCTGCCGCCGCACTCGTACTCACGGGCCAGGTGCCGACGCCTTCGCTGGGCCCGTTCGCCATCGGGGTCGGCAGCGCAACGCTAACGCTGACCGCGGCGGTGCCTACGCCCGACCTGGGCCCCTTCTCGATTCAGGTCACAAACGCGACGCTCACTCTCTCCGGCCAGGTGCCGACCGTGAGCCTAGGCCCCTTCTCCGTCACACCCGCCGCGGGGGCGCTGGTTCTGACCGGCCAGGTGCCGATCGCGGATACAACGGAGGACGTCGAGGTGATCCCGGGTGCCGGCGCGCTCACTTTGACGGGCCAAGTGCCCGTCCCGTCGCTCGGGCCGTTCAGCATCGAAGTAGGAAGTGCCACTCTGACACTTGCAGGCCAGACCCCCACGGTGTCCCTCGGTCCCTTCACGATCACGGTCGACTCGACGTCGCTGACTATCACCGGAGCTGCACCGACTCCCGCACTCGGGCCGTTCCAGATCATAGTCGGCTCGACGGCTCTGACTCTGACCGGCCAAGTCCCCGTTGCAGGAGAGGACGTGGTGGTCGGTCCAGCATCGACCGCGCTCATCCTCACCGCGCAGATCCCCGTTTTGAGTCTCGGTCCGTTCAACATCACACCGGGCGCGGCGACGTTGGCACTTACCGGCCAGGTGCCGATTGCGGACCTGGAGGAGATAGAGACGATTCCGGTCGGCAAGGCCGACCTGGTGCTCGCCGGGCAGACCCCGATCTCGTCGCTCGGGCCGTTCGGCGTCACGCCCGATTCGGCGACGCTCACGCTCACCGCAGCCGTGCCGATCTCCTCGCTCGGACCGTTCTCGATCACCCCGGACGCCGGAGCTCTGGCGCTGACAGGCCAGGTCCCGGTCCCCGATCCCGGACTCAACGTGGTCGCGCGCGTAGGCTCTTGGGCGGACTATGTGGACCCAGGAACGACCTTCAACCACACCGCGGGAGCCGGCACGAACCGTGCGCTCGTGGTCACGATCGAGATGGAGGACACCGGATCGGCAACCCTAAATTGGGTCAAGTTCGGCGGAAACAACCTCACGAAGGCGGTCAATCTCGAAACAGGTGCGGGCTTCAAGGCCGGAGCTGAAATCTGGTACTTGCTCGACGCGGACATTCTCGCCGGCTCACAGGCGATGACCTGGAGCTGGTCGAACCTTCCCAATAACGAGCGCTGGAGCGTCGCGACGTACGAGAACGTCGACCAAGGCGATCCACTCGGGGACACAGAAACGCTCGGTGCAGAGCCCCCCGATAACCCGATGAGCGACACGATCGACGGAACGCTCGGCGCGTACCTCGTCGCCGTAGTCGCCGCCGGAACGGCCGGAACGGCTGGCTCCGCCTGGACGCAGGACGACCTGAGCGACTTCACGGAACAGATCGACCACACGTCCAGCTCGAGCAGCGGGTCCGTCGCGGACCACCAGGTCACGAGCGCGGGCACGAAGACCGTCGAGTTCCACAAGACCATCGGGGCCCCGACTCGCGCGTCGCTGGTCATGGCGGAGTTCCTGGTCGCCGAGGACGAGCTCGTGCAGCCCGGGAGCGGCTCCCTCACCCTGACCGGCCAGGTGCCGACGGTCCTCGGGCCCTTCTCGGTCGTGGTCCCGACGGCTTCCCTGAATCTCACCGGATTCGCCCCCGTGACCAGCTTCGGCCCCTTCTCCATCGAAGTGAACGCGGCCTCGCTGAGCCTCACGGGCCAGGTGCCGGTCACGAGCCTCGGCCCGTTCAGCATCGAGGTTTCGAGCGCGAGCCTGACCCTCAGCGCGAGCGAGCCTACCGCGACACTCGGGCCCTTCTCGATCACGGTCCCGGCCGGCGTCCTGAGCCTGGTGGGCCAGGTCCCGCTGCTCGACTTCATTACGCAGTTCTACGGAACGCTGATCGGGCTTCCCTCGAATCGCGCGGCCCTGGCCGGGACTCCAGACTCGAAGCCGGCCCTCGCGTCCCGTAAGCTGGGAACGAAGGGAGCCCTCGCGGGCGATCCAAAGGTCAACAAGCGGGAGGACGACTGATGGCCGGCGATCCGCTTTTCCTCTTCTCTGACAACCTCCTAGAGCTGCTCGGCCTGGCGAACGCCCAGCTCGCAGAGGACGACGCCAACTACTACACCTCGAGCGCGGCCGTGACGTGCCGGGTCCTGGACACAGACCAGAGCACGGAGCTGGTCGCGGCGAAGACGCTCTCCTACGTCAGCGGCTCGGATGGCGACTACCAGGGGAACCTCGCGGACGCCGATATGGCGTCGCTCGCGGAGGACCAGCGCGTGTGCCTCCACTACGTCGCGGACGACGGCCCCAACCTTCACGCCGAATGGTTCGTGTTCAAGCCGGTCCAGAGGCGGCGCGCGGCGTGAGGGAGTAGACTCGCGGGGTCCGACTCGAAACCTCGAAGGAGGCCAACATGCCGAAGGGCAAGGGATACGGCGGGAAACAGGGCGACGCGCACCGGGAGGCCAAGATCCCCACGAAGGGGAAGGAAGGCACCGACTCGGAGCACGCCAACGGGTGCGATACGGCCGGATTCGGCGGCGATCCGCTCTACAACGTGAATCAGACGAAGGGGTGCGAAAACAAGGCCCCGACCTCGGGAGGGGGGCGATAGCTCGTGCCTGCCGCCTACAAGCGGTGCGTCGAGCACGTCCGGGGGAAGGCCAAGAACCCCCACGCCGTCTGCACGGCCTCCAACGCCGGGAACGTCAAGCAATTCCGCAAGCGTGAACGCCGCAAGCGCCCCAGCTCAAAGAGCCTCATGGGTCGCGTAGCGAGGGGCAAATGAGCATAGAGGGTGGGGACGTCCGTGAGGCGTTCGTGGTTCGCACTCCGATGAGCGAGCAGGAGAAGCGGGACCTCGAGAAGGCGTTTGAGGGGATGGAGCCCGGCCGCATCTTCCGCCTGGTCGAGCAGCCGACCGCTCACGAGCTCGCGACGTTCTTTCACGACACCTACGAGATGCTCGCGCCCGATTTCGGCTGGACGACCAGCGCCGGCTGCGTCGTGCCCTTCGATGACCTCCCGGACGAGAATCGCCTTCTGATGCTCGAAGTCTGCGAGCGTGTGCTACAGGAGTTCGGAGGATGGGTCAGAAAGCCGGAACCCCCAACTCGGGAGCCAGAGGGATCGTCCGACCCCTCTCCGACGCCGAAGTCGTAAAGACTCTCGAAGCGAACCAGAAAAATCTCGTTCGCCAGCTCGCCCAGGAGCATACCCAGGACGCGATCCTGGATTGCCTCCACATCATGCGCGACCCGCACAACTCCAGCTCCGCCCGCATCGCAGCCGCGCGCGTGATCCTGGAGTACGGCTGGGGGAAGCCTTCGCAGCAGATCGTCCACCGCGGGAACCAGGGCGGCACGCGGATTCAGGTCAACGTGCTCAAGCTGGGGACGGGTGAACAGGAGGTGCGGGAGGAGATCACGCTCAACGGTGAGGGTGGACTCGTCTCGGTCGAGGACATGGACGTGGCCGCCGAGCTCTCCCGTCTCGAAGAGGGCAACGGTTGAACATCAACGTCCCGAACGATTGGGCGCCGCGCATCTACCAGATGCCGCTCTGGAACGCGCTGGAGAATGGCACTCGCCGGGCCGTCGCCGTCTGGCACCGCCGCGCCGGGAAGGACCAGGTATCCCTCAACTGGACCGTGACGCAGGCGTTCCAGCGTGTCGGGCTCTACTGGCACATTCTCCCGACCTACAAACAGGGCCGCCGGATCGTGTGGGAAGGCATGACGAAGACCGGCCGCCCGTTCATCAGCGCGTGGCCCGAGGAGACGATCCTCCGCAAGCGCGATGACGAGATGACCCTCTGGCTCGCGAACGGCTCCGTCTGGCAGGTAGTCGGAGCCGAGACGCAGGACGACGTGGACAAGCTCGTAGGTGCGAACCCGATCGGCGTCGTGCTCTCCGAGTACAGCCTCCAGCTCCCCGCCGTGTGGGACCTGATCCGCCCGATCCTCGCGGAGAACGACGGATGGGCGCTGTTCATCTACACCCCGCGCGGGCGGAACCACGGCTACCGAATGTTCAAGCGGGCCGAGAGCAACAAGCGCTGGTTCGCCCAGGTACTCACCTGTGACGATACGCACGCCATCACCGAAGAGGCGATCGAGCACGAGCGCGAAGACGGGATGCCCGAGGAGCTCGTTCAGCAGGAGTTTTTCTGCTCCTTCGACGCCCCCCTGGTCGGGGCCTACTACGGCAAGGAGATGACGGCAGCTCGAGCGGATGGGCGGATCTGCAACGTGCCGTATGATCCGCGGCTCCCCGTTCTCACGGCCTGGGACCTCGGGATCGGAGATTCGACTACGATCTGGTTCGTCCAGCAGCTCCGAACCGAAGTCCGCATCATCGACTACTACTGGCACTCGGGCGTCGGGCTCGATCACTACGCGAAGATCCTGCAAGAGAAGCCGTACGCCTACGCCGAGCACCTGGTCCCTCACGATGCTGAGGTCCGGGACCTGGGGACCGGGAAGACCCGCGTGGAGATCCTGCGGGACCTCGGTATCCGGGTCCGAGTCGTGCCTAAGACTCCAAAGCTGGAGGACGGGATCGCCTCCACCCGGGCCCTGATCCCGCGCTGCTACTTCGACGAAAAGAAGACCGAGAAGGGCGTTCAGGCGCTCCAGGAGTACACTAAGGAGCGCATGAAGGGCGAGACAAACCCGGACGGGACGCCCGTCTTCCGCGACGCGCCCCTCCACAACTGGGCTTCGCACCCGGCGGATGGCTTCCGCACGCTCGCGTGCGGGCTCCGGGAACCCATCGCCAAGCCCGAGAGACTCTACCCCAAGCTGGCTATCGCCTAATGTCGATCGTCCTGGAACAGAAGGTGCTGCGGCTCGAGCAGGAGATGGCAGACGTGCAGGCTCTCCTGGAGGCTCTCCGCGCTGACCTGAAAGTCCAGGCGATTGACGACGGGCCCTACTACGGCCTGCGCTTCCCGTATGTGCTCCGGCGGCTCGGCTTCACGCCTCCGCCGCAGAAGTCGCGGCCGGAGCCTCCGCCACCCGAGGTGCCGATATGAGTGCTCAGGTCTACCCGCAGTTCGACCCGGACCCGAACATCGCCACGTTCCTTGATAACGAGGACGATCACGGAGCTGCCGGCCGCCCCGTACGGCCCCTGACGAACGGCGAAGTCAAGAACGTGATCCAGCGCGAGATCGAGGACTCCCTCGGGGGCCTCGGCTCCGAGGTGTCCGAGCAGCGGCGCAAGTCGCTCAAGTATTACTACGGCCGCCCGTTCGGGAACGAGCAGGAAGGCCGGAGCTCCGTGATCCTCACGGACGTCCGGGACACGATCGAATGGATCATGCCGTCCCTCATGCGAATGTTCCTGGGCGGCAACCGGGTCGCGCGTTACCTGCCGAACCGCGAGGACCAGGAGGAGGCCGCCGACCAGGCCACCGACTACATCAACACGCTGTTTCTCGACGAGTGCAACGGCTTCATGGTCATGCACGACTGGTTCAAAACGGCGCTCCTGGAGAAGAACGGAATCGTCAAATCGTACCTGGAGGAGCGGTACGAGCCGAAGGTCGAAACGTATCGCGGCCTCACGCCCGAGGAAGTCGACTTCCTCCTGGACGATGAGCGCGCGGACCCGATCAACGTCGAGCAGCGGGAAGAGATCGTAGACCACGGGGAGCAAGGCCCACCCGAGAAGCGAATCGTCTTCGACGTCGAGGTGCGCCGGTCCGATACCACGACGCAGATCAAGGTCGATGGCGTGCCCCCGGAGGAGTTCCTGATCGCGCGCCGGGCTATCGTCCTGAACGACCAGACGCCTTTCACCGCGCACCGAAAGAAGCTGACGGCCTCCGACCTGATTGCGATGGGCTACCAGCGGAGCGTCGTCTACAACCTCCCCTCGGACGACACCCCCGAGTACAGCCAGGGCCGCACGGAGAGGCTGTCCGAGGACGAGACGTTCCCGGTCACGACCGCCGAGCGCGCAGATCCGGCCTCGCGGGAGATCTGGACGACCGAGTGCTACTGCAAGATGGACGAGGACGGCGACGGCTACTCAGAGCTGCGCCGCATCCTCGTCGTCGGCGAGCAGGCCGTCACGATCCTCGATGACCATGAGGTGAACCGAAACCCGTTCTCCGCGATCACGCCGATCCCGATGCCCTACAAGTTTTTCGGGCTCTCCCTGGCCGATCTGGTCATGGACCTCCAGTTCATCCGCTCCACCCTCCTGCGGCAGATGCTCGACAACCTGTACCTCATCAACAACAACCGGAGCATCGTGATCGAGGGCGAGGTGGAGCTAGAGGATCTCCTGACCTCTCGACCTGGTGGGATCATCCGCGCCCGCTCCAAGGATGCCGTCACGCCTCTGGAGCAACGGCCCTTCCCGGTCATGGCGTTCCAGATGCTCGAGCACCTGGAGGGCGTCCGGGAGAATCGGACCGGCATCACCCGCTACAACCAGGGGCTCGACGCCTCCAGCCTGAACCAGACCGCCACCGGGATTACGCAGATCATGACCGCCGCCTCCGCGCGGATCGAGCTCGTCGCCCGGATCTTCGCCGAGACGGGGGTCAAGGATCTCTTCCGCAAGCTGCTCCGCCTGGTGGTCGAGGGCCCGGTCAAGCGGGACGTGATCCGCCTCCGCGGGAAGTGGGTCAAGGTGGACCCGTCGAGCTGGCACGCGAACATGGACGTCAAGGTCGAGGTGGGCCTCGGAGTCGGCCAGGCCGCCGAGCGGATCGCTCACCTGACCCAGGTTCTCCAGATCCAGGAGGGGCTGCTCAAGTACGGGATGGGGGGCATGATGGTCACGCCCGACAAGACCTACAACGCCGTCTCGAAGCTGACGCAGGCGATGGGCTTCACGATCGCGGACCAGTTTTTCTCCGACCCGCAGGGGGCCCCGGCACCGAAGCCGCCACCTGACCCGAAGATGCTGGAGACGGAGCGGAAGTCCCGGCGCGACTCCATCGAGCTCGAAACGGACCGTGCGCGGATCGAGGCCGACGCCGCTCTCAAGCAACGGAAGATGGAGCTGGACGCCGAGGTGCAGCGGGAGAAGATCCGATCGGCCGAGAAGATCGCCCTCGCGAAGATCGAGGCCGAGCTGGAGAAATCGGAAAACCAGGCCGCGGCGATGGTGAAGGCGGCCCAGGCCAACGCCTCCAACGGAGACGCCCGGCCATCGGAGGGAGCATGAGCCAGATAGACCTCGGAGAGTACACCCGTCCCGCCCGACCCGAAGCCCGTCAGGCGCATCCTCAAGCAACGCGCGGAGGAGAAGGCCGCCGAGCTACGCGCGCAGGCCCAAGCCTCGATCGAGGCAGCCGCGGAGGCCGCGGGGCTCGCCCCTGCACCCACGGCACAGCCGCCCGATGAGCCTCCGATCAATCCGGCGCAGCCCGAGCTGGGCGCCGCGACGCACATTCCGAGCGGGACGGTGCATGATCCGCCCGCCGAGGACCCGCCCGAGTGAGCGATCAACCTCTCGACCTGGAGCGTGACGTAAACCTCACGGACCAGGAGGATGACGAGGTTCAGAGGAGCCGCGAGGCCGAGCGGATTCTGGAGGACCCCATGTTCCGAGAGGCGTTCCTGGCGCTCGAGGAGCGTCTCGTGGAGCGCTGGAAGACCTCCAAGCTCCAGGAGACGGCCCTCCGGGAGGAGACGTATCGGCTGTTCGTGGCTCTCCAAGAGGTGCGCGGTTACTTGACGACGCTCATGGAGACAGGGAAACTTGCGATCGTGGCAGCGTTGAGGCGGCAATCCCCCAAACCAGGCGAAGGTGGCAGCACCACAGAACCCAGCGGGTGATCTCAGAGCCAGCCTTCCAGACGAGAACATCGTCTCGGAAATCGGGGACTTCCTGGAGAAGTCAGGAGCCCTCGACGACGTAGCTCCCACGGACCCGGACGCGGAACGCCGCAAGGGTAAGGCCAAGGCCGAGCCCGCCAAGGAGCCGACCGAGGAGCCGGCCGAGCCCGTCAAGGCGGAGGAGCCGGCAGAGCCGGAGGAACCGGCAGAGCCGGAGGAGCCGGCAGAGCCCGCCAAGGCCGAGGAGCCCGAATCGGACGAGAAGCCGATCGAGACGATCAAGGATCTGTCCGAGGCGCTCGGGACCGAACACGATGAGTTCCTCTCCCATATCCAGGTACGCGACGGCGTGTCCCTGGCCGATGTGATCCAGCGCTACGACCAGGACGAGCCCGAGCAGATCAAGGCTCGGGTCGCCGAGTTCGATGCGCGCGAGCAGGCCCGGAAGACCGAAGTCGATCAGCAGATGGGCCGGCTCCAGGGTCTTACCCATCAGCTCCTCACACAGATCGAGGGCGAGGAGCCGATGACGCCCGCACAGTGGAAGGAGCTCGAGGAAGAGGACCCGACCGAGTTCCTGGTCCAGAAGGAGAAGCTGCGCGATCGCGACGCGACGCTACGCAAGTCGCTCGACGCGATGCAGGCGGAGGCGGGGAAGCGGTCCGAGGAAGAGGCGAAGGCGCACGAAGAGTTCCGTCGCACCGAGGCCGAGAAGATCCGCAAGGCCGTTCCCGAGTGGAGCGAGCCGAAGGTCGCGAAGGCCGCGATGGAAGAGATGCAGGAGTACCTCCGAACCCAGGGCTTCACGGACGAAGACCTCAACTCCCTGGAGGACAGCCGCATCGTTCTCGTGGCCTACGACGCGATGAGATATCACCGGGTTCAGAAGAAGGCTCCAGTCTCTCGCAAGAAGGTGAGCCGGAAGCTGAAAGCCCTACCCACGGGTGCGCGAGCAGATGCCGACGAAGGCGCGACCAAGCGCCGCGCCGATCTCCGGCGTCGGCTCGAAGAAACGGGCGACGAGCGAGACGCCGCCAAACTCATAGAGGGGATGCTGTAATGACGCAGCCAGCAGAGACGTTCGACGCCTACGATGCGGTAGGAAACCGCGAGGATCTCTCCGACATCATCTACAACATCAGTCCGACGGAGACGCCGTTCATGATGATGTGCGGAAGGGGGCGGGCCTCCGCGATCTCTCACGAGTGGCAGACCGACTCGCTCGCAGCCGCGGCCACGAACGCGCTGGTTTCGGGTGACGACGCTGCCGGTGACGCAATCGCGGCCACGGTACGGCTCAACAACCGGACGCAAATCTCGGGCAAGGTGGTCATCGTGTCCGGGACGCAGGAGGCCGTGGACTCGGCCGGCCGGAAGTCGGAGCTGTCCTACCAGCTCGCCAAGAAGGCGAAGGAGCTCAAGCGCGACATGGAGCTCATCGCCACCGGCAACTACGCCCTGACGGTCGGGAACGCCACGACCGCCAGGACGCTCGCCTCACTCGAGGTGTGGTACGAGACGAACGGCTCCTACGGGTCCGGCGGCTCCAACTCCGCCAAGACGGCCGGGCAGCCCGACGCTGCCGCGACGGCCACGGACGGGACGCAGCGGGCTTTCACGGAGACGCTGCTCAAGACGGTGATCCAGCAGTGTTGGACCCAGGGCGGGAATCCGACCGTCATCATGGTCGGCCCGGTCAACAAGCAGACGATCTCGGGCTTCACGGGGGGCTCGACTCGCTTCGACAAGAGCGAGGACAAGCGGCTCGTGACCGCTATCGACGTCTACGTCTCGGACTTCGGTGAGCACCGGGTCGTACCCAACCGCTTCTCGCGGGACCGGACGGCTCACGTTCTCACCCCGAAGCTCTGGTCGTTCGACTATCTGCGGAGCTTCCGGCAGCACGCGCTGGCAAAGACCGGCGATGCCGAGAAGAGGCAGCTCCTCGTGGAGTGGACGCTGCGAGCCTCGAACGAGGCGGGCTCGGGTCCGGTCGCTGACCTGACGACATAGGCCACCACATAGGGGGGGCTTCGGCCCCCCCCGATCCGGTGAAGCCGGCATCGACCGGCAGAACATCGGGAGGAAACGATGCGAACGCTCAATGACTATTTCCTCTTCGGCGGCAGCTTCACCGCCATTCAGACGGCCGGAAATACCGCCGATGAGATTGCCGTGGTGCCCGATGGCGGGAAGGTGATCGGCGTAGCGATCAACGTGCATACGATCATCGACGCCGAGACGACGTTCGACATTCTCGTCAACGGTGCCGATTCGACCGCGGACGCGGTGCTGCCGGACGCCACACCGGACGAGACGGGCGTGGTCATGGAGATCACAGGCACGGCGCTCGTGAACCCAGGAGACGCCTTGCAGCTCCAATCGAACGGAGAGCAGGTCGCCGCGACGACAGCGGATATCACCTGGATCATCCGCCGCTAGGAGAAGGTCATGCTGAAATCTCCGATGCAGCCAGCGGCGTCCGCGTCGAGTCTGGCGGTGACGGCTACCGTCGGAACCGTGACCATCCCCACGAAGACGAACGACCAGCGTGCCGCCTACGTCCAAGTCTCGGTTAGCGCAGATCCGGTCTTCCTACTCCCAGGCCAGTCGGATATCACCCTTGCCGCGGCCTCGGTCGCGGCCACCGGGACCATCACCTTCACTGGCCTCCCGAGCGAGAACGATACG
>JBDHAB010000060.1:0-15272 GCA_039588295.1 Gemmatimonadota bacterium | reverse complement strand
GCCCGACGAGCGGGTCGTGGTGCGCGGAATCGACGTGAACCTGAACGACTACGGGGGCGCCCAGGAATTCGTGAACTCGCTGCGAGCCCTCTCGCAGCACCTGGTGGCCTTGGGGCCTCTGCAGGAATTCCTCGAGGGCGGCTATCGCCCCGAAAAGGTCGAGACCCTTCGGCGCCAACTCGAGGCCAATCGATCACTGCTGGTCGCCTCCTGGGGACAGGACTGGTACGACACCGTGGCCGAGATGGTCGAGGTGGAACTGGCCAGCGTGAGCATCCGTGCCCAGAGAAACGACCACTACGATCTGTCGGTCCGACTGCGCGAGAACGTCATGAAACGCCTGGCCGACCTGCGGCTGGGGGGTTACCCGCACCGATCGATGATCAATGTCGGTGCCAACCACGCGCAGAAGGAGTATCTGAGAGGCACGAATCAGGAGTGGCTGGGCGACTACCTCGTGCACAAGAGCACTGCGGTCGGGGGCCCGGTCGTCGTCGTGGCAGTCATGGCCGCGCGGATTACGTCCGGTTCGGGAGCCTCGGTAGTCTACGATATTCTGGACGCGTCGCCCGAGAACGAGCTGTTCCGGCTCATGCATGAGGCTTGGCCGGATCAGATCGTCTTTCTGCCTCTGGATGACCCCGTCTTCCTCGCCGGCGGAGTCCCCGTGAACTTCGAGGGAATGATCCAGGTGTCTGCGCTCAAGGAGCAGTACGATGCTCTCATGCAGCTGCCGCTGGCCCGGCGCGTGCCGCTCCAGTAGGGCCCAGGCATGGAAGCCGCGTGAATCGCTCATGGCGGTTGAATGAAGCCATAACGGTTGCGGCGAGACTGCCGTGAGCATTCCTTGATCCTCAAAGCGGCGACTTGCCGCCGTGCCGTCCCGCCTAGCTCACCCCCCGACCGGTCCGTAGCTTAGGCCAGCCCCAGCCGAGATCGTCCTACATGATTGCGGGACTACCCTTCAGTAGCTGGTTGCTGCTCATGGCAGCCGTCGGACCCGGCCTCACCCTGGTTACCGTCTTCTACCTGAGACATCGCAGGCGGGAAGGCCCGTAGCGTGCCTTCCTCGTCGATCGTCGCCGTGCTTGCGGTGTACGGCGTGGTCCTTCTCGCCATCGGGCTTTGGGCAAGCAGGGAGTCGCGTAGCGTCGCCGGCTACTTCGTGGCAGGCAAGAAACTCCCTTCCTGGGTGATCGCCTTCAGCTCGAACGCGACGGGCGAGAGTGCCTGGCTCCTGCTCGGTCTCACCGGCATGGGGTACCTGGTGGGAATCCATGCGCTCTGGATCGTACTGGGTGAAGTACTGGGTGTTGCCCTCGCGTGGGTGTTCGTGGGTCTCCGGTTCAAGGAGTACACCGACCGCTACGACTCGATCACGGTCCCCGACTATCTCGAAGCACGGTTTCACGACACGCGGCACGTGATCCGCTTGGTGAGCGTAGTGATTGTCTTGAGCATGGTGACGGCGTATACCGCGGCCCAGCTCACGGCCTCCGGCAAGGCCTTCGGATCGTTTCTGGGAACGAGCTACCAAGTCGGCGTGCTGCTGGGAGCGGTGTTCATTCTGTTCTACACCACGGTGGGCGGGTTCAAGGCGGTGGCGTACAACGATCTCCTGCACGGCGTGCTCATGTTCACTGGGCTGCTCGCGCTACCGATCGTGGGAATCGCGGCGGCGGGCGGCTGGCCGTCGCTCATGTCCCGATTGCACGAGATCGATCCCAACCTGCTCAGACCCATGGGTGAGCTGGGCTTGTCCGCTGCTGGGGTGGCCAGCGCCCTCGGGTTCGTCGGGATTGGTCTCGCGTTTCTCGGTGCTCCCCAGCTGCTCACCCGCTTCATCTCTGCTCGGCGACCGTCGGAGATCGTGGACGGTAGCGTCATTGCCGTGGTGTGTATCGTGGTGTTCGACGTCGGGGCGGTGTTTGCTGGAATGGCGGGTCGAGCACTGTTTCAGGGTCTGGCCGACCCCGAGACGATTCTCCCCACGATGAGCGCGGATCTGTTTCCCGCCGTCTTCACGGGGATCTTTCTCGTCATCGTACTGGCGGCCATCATGTCGACAGTGGATTCATTGCTCATCTTGGCCTCGTCGGCGGTAGTGAGAGATGTGGTGCAGAAGGTGTTTCACCCGAAGCTCTCCGAGCGGCAGTTCTCGCTATTGGGAAGACTCACTACGGCCGTGATCGGGATTGGGGCCGTGGCGCTGGCCCTGCCCGAGGTACGCGTCATCTTCTGGTTCGTGCTCTTCGCCTGGTCGGGCATTGCCGCCGCGTTCGCTCCGGTCGTGCTCTGCTCGCTCTTCTGGAGTGGAACGACACGGGCGGGTGCGATAGCCGGCATGGTGGCTGGTTTCCTCACCACCGTACTGTGGGTGCTGTTGGTCAAAGAGCGATTCTACGATCTGTACGAGATGCTGCCCGGCTTCTTCGTGGGCTTCGCGGTCACGATCGGTGTGAGCATGTTCACCAAGCCGCCCGACGGCGCCCTGGAGGAGATGGCGAGCGTCCGGGCGCGGGCTGCCGGCAGCAGCCGCATCAACACCGGCGCCAGCAGCTGAGACGCGAAGCCGCCAGCCGGGAACGTCGATACATCGTCGATACTGGAGGATTCCATGAGGTCCTTGAACGAAACGCGTGTGAGCACACTGTTGCTCGTCGTCATCGCCGCAACGTTACTTGGAGTTGCTCCCCGTCTCGCTGCGCAGGACAAGCCCAGAGCACGTGATTTGGGAATCGTGCTGCCAGGCCAACCCGGCGCCCACAATGCCATTACGGATGTCGCAGGCGTAGCGGTGGGACACGCGACCCTCATTTCGGGATCCGGGCGCCTCGAGGTGGGCAAAGGCCCCGTGCGCACCGGCGTGACCGCCATCCTGCCAAGAGGCCAATCGGGACCGGACTCCGTGTTCGCCGCCTGGTACTCCCTCAACGGCAACGGAGAGATGACGGGCATTGCCTGGCTCGAAGAATCGGGAATTCTCGGCACCCCGCTCGTGATCACGAATACGCACAGTGTGGGCGTGGCGCATGACGCGGTGATCGAGTGGATGCTGAGCCACCGCTCCGGATTCTCGTTTGCGCTGCCGGTCGTTACGGAGACGGCGGATGGATTCCTCAGCGACATGAACGGCTTTCACGTCCGGCCGGCCCACGTCTTTGAGGCGCTGGACGCCGCCGCAGGTGGCCCGGTCGCGGAGGGGAACGTCGGTGGTGGCACGGGAATGATGTGCCATGCGTTGAAAGGAGGCATTGGCACGGCGTCCCGTGTGCTTCCGTCGGGCCGCGGCGGATACACCGTCGGCGTGCTGGTCCAATGCAACTATGGACAGCGACAGCGTCTCCGAGTCGATGGCGTGCCCGTCGGCGAGGAGCTGCGGAACGACGCACTCTGGCCCTGCACCGAGATGGAGCCGGATTCCCTTCCGGAGAATCGGCGCTGGATACGATCCTGCGGCGACCGTCAGGCCCCCGGGGATACGCCGCAGTCTGGCCAGGGCTCGATCATCATCGTCGTGGCCACGGATGCACCGCTCCTCCCTCACCAGCTCAAGCGCCTTACGAGGAGAGCATCGCTGGCTGTGGGCCGGATGGGTGGATTGGGGGAGAACTCTTCCGGTGACATCTTCCTCGCCTTTTCCACCGCCAATGCTGCCATCGGGGAGATCGCTGAGCCCGTGAACATCGTGATGCTTCCGAACGATCAGATGAACGACCTGTTCGAGGCAACGGTCCAGGCTACCGAAGAGGCCATCCTGAACGCACTCGTTGCGGCGGAGACCATGACGGGTGCAAACGGGATTCGTGTGTATGCGCTCCCCCACGATCAGCTGACAGAGATCATGGCCCGGCACGGCCGGCTGCGGCGCTAGATGCGGATGCACCCCATCGCCCTTGCGAGACGCAGGCCGGACCGTATGATGCCGCAGTCAGCCATGGAGTCGAGAATGAACAACCATTGGCCGTCGCCACGTAGGTGCTGTGTGGCACCCCGGCTTCCGACCATGGTCGGTTGTGTGATCGCCGTGCTCTGTACGCTCGGTGTTACCAGCCCGATCGCAGCCCAGCAGGATTCGACCGCCGATACGACGGCGTCTCCCGGCAACACCCTGGTACCGTTGCCCGTGCTGTTCTATCAACCGGAGACGGGTACGGGGTTTGGCGCCGCGGCGGCGTACTACATGTACGGGGGGGCGGGGCAGTCAGCGAGAATCGTTCCGTCCTCGATCGGGCTTATCGGCATTTACACCACCAAGAAGCAGATCATCGCCGAGCTCGGCGCCGAGGTTTACTTCGGTGCGGGGCGACGGTTCCGGCTGCTGGGCGCCGTCGGGTACAGCAAGTTCCCCACCAAGTTCTGGGGTCTCGGAAACGAAGCGCCGGACTCCCTCGAGGAGGACTACACACCGAGGACATTCACTCTCGCCGGCGAGTTCCAATGGGAGGCGTTTCTGGGATGGTACCTGGGCGCGTCAGCTCAGCTCGGTCACCGGAGGCTCTCGGAGGTCCAGGAGGGCGGGATGCTCGCCGGCGGGGCCGTTCCCGGCTCGGCGGATGGGCGGTTCGTCAGTGTCGGTGCGTTGGTGACCCGCGACACGCGCAACAACACGGTCGCGCCGAGTAGGGGGAGCTACCACCAGCTTCGCGCGGCGTTCGCCGATGGGCTCTTCGGGAGCGAGTTCGACTTCGGTCAGTACACGCTCGACCTGCGTATGTATCTCAGCCCGCTGACCCGGCACGTGCTCGCGTTGAGAGCCCTCGGCCAGGCGGTGACCGGCGAGCCACCCTTCGAACTCCTGCCGCAGCTCGGGGGCGATGTGCTGCTCCGCGGGTATTTCGCCGGACGCTTTCGCGACCGGAATCTGGTGGCGTTTCAGGCCGAGTACCGCGTTCCGGTGTGGTGGAGAATCGGCGTCGTTGGATTCGTGGGAGCCGGTCAGGTGGCGAGCGTGCGGGATGCGTTCACGCTCGACGGGTTCAAGCCGTCGGCGGGCCTGGGGCTGCGGTTCGCACTCAGTCCAAGTGCGGGTCTCAACATCCGGGCGGACTACGGGTGGGGGTTCGATGTGGGCTCGGGTGGCTTCTACCTGGCCTTCGGCGAGGCGTTCTAAGGAGAACCGTGGGCGGTGGAGCGCACATCCAAGTCGTCCTGACAAGCCCCCTCATTCATTCTTATGATACCGATAATAGTCGCGAAACAAATAGAATTGGCCACGCCGTTCGTAGGAGCTGCGTCTCCTGTGGCCGTCAAAGTCCGGCTCGACCAAATGGGAGTCGAACGGGATCCGAACAGTTCCGGAAGGAAGTCGCAACTCCAGGTAACTTCGCCACTCCATGAAAGTTTGACCTTGCGGCCCGGGGTAACGGTGCTGATAGGTCTTGTACGATGCCGGACAATCCAACTCGCTGGCCGCATGAGGGCGAATGGTTTTGAAATGACGGGGCGTTCCGGAGAAGAAAAACGGGCTGAAAGAAGCACCCACGTTGCCCAAACAGTACATGTGTGGACGTTCCCCGCGGTATTGGCGCTCCTTCACCTCGAACCACCACTGGTAGCTGTCTGTGGCAAGCCGGATCTCGTTGTCATCGGGTGGCTTGATGGTAAACAACGTGGTTCTGAACTTCGGCTTCACCGTACGGTCGTACTCGTTCAGTTTGGTGATGGTTCGCTGTCCTGGGTCGACTCGGCCATCAGCGCCGCTCCAGCCAAAGTGATGGAGCTGAAACTTCTGAATGGCTGCCTTGGTTTTCGGCCCGCAAAGGCCGTCCACCTTGAGTTTGGGCTGGGGACCGCCTTCGCTTGAGGGGACTCGGTTGAGCAATTCCTGGACAGTCACGACATCATCATGCCGGTTGGCCGCCGCCCTGCCGACGTTCCTGGAAATCGTTCTTGCCATGGGTATGCTCCTCTCCTCAGACGGCCGGATGGCATGGGTGTCGACGCCCGACAGAGACGCTACGCCGGCAACGCCGTAGTGTCAATTTGCCCATTGCCGATTGCCTACCACCTATCCCTTCTCCCCTCTCCCTTCTCCCTTTCCGTTCGCCACCCTCACGCCCTCCCGGGGTATAGAAACCCGACCGCCGTTTCCCAGGAGGAACACCATGCGACCACGGACTCTGATCAATCCGCTGCTACTCGTGCTCACGGTGGTCCTGGTCGGCTGTGCGCCACGGAGCGGGGTGGGGGAGACGACGCCGGAAGAGGAGGCGGCTACCAAGCTGCTCATCAAGAACAACAGCAATCTGGTCGTGGACGTCTATGTCCTGGCGGACGGTCACCGGTGGCGCGTCGCGACGGTCATCGGACTCCAAGAGATGACGGCCGACATGCCGCCCTGGCTCGACACGGCCGGCGAGCTCCAGGTCCAGGTGGTGCCGTTCCGAGGCGGGAACACGTTCCTGTCACGGCCCGTGTTCTACACCGAGGGCGACGACGTGGAGCTGATCGTCGAGCAGAACTTCTCGATCTCCACGGTGCAACCCGTGAGGCGGACGTAGCCCTTCGGTCCAACGCCTGAGATCTGTCTGCTAAACGAGCGGGGCGGTCCTTGGTGGACCGCCCCGTCGAGTGTTCAACTTGGGAGTCGTAGCGGCTACTGACGCTGCATTACATCGGCGGGCGGTTCCGGCGGGCGCTGGTGCTGGACGCGGCCGACTACAAGGCCGTCCTCGACTACTGGGACAAGCTCTGGGAAGACCTCGATAACGAGCAACCGGAGTTGTTGCGGGAGTTCCTTGCGATTTGCGATTCACACGTGGATTATGTCTGGGATCTGTCGCTGAACCAGTAAGCGTTGCCGTAGTTCGCACGGCCGCGGGTATGGACGAAAGCCCCGAGCATCTGCTCGGGGCTTTCGGTTAGGTGAAGCTCGCATCAGGTCGGGCGCAGCGTCACAGGCAGACAGGCACACCTGTGACGCGGACTACGGCAGCGTCGCCTCGTAGTCCAGCCGTGCCTGCCACGATTCCTGAAGCATCGATTCATGACCCAGCAGCACCTTCCACGTGCCATCGCGCTTGGCCCACACCAGTGTTTCTACGCCGCGGAGTTCAGGCGCCACGGTTCCGCCCGCGTGTGTCTGCACGTTGGTGTAACTGCGAATCGTGTAGACGACGTCGGGCGCCAGCACGATCGTCCGTGCGTCAGTGAACTCGATGCTCTGTGTCTGGAGCCCCTCGGCCCACGGCGTCCATGCCTCCGACATGGCGGCCACCGTGTAGAGGACCCCGTCGTCACCGGCCCATGCTGCCTCTGGCGCATCAGCCAAGAACGACATGCCTCGATCGAAATCGACGGCCTCCCACGCCGCCCACCAGTCGCTCGCCACCGAGTCGACTTCGGCCGCGATGGCCGCGCGCTCTTCCGCAGAGAGTTGGACCGCGGTTTCGACCGTCGCGGGCTGACAGGCAGCGGCAGCGAAGACCAAGAGGGGCAGAATCGTGCGACGCATCGCGGTCTCCTTGGAAGGGATATGCAAAGAGGCAGGCGGTAACAGACGGTGTCAAGGTAAGTGAGACCCCCTTCGATACTGATGTCTCGAGGATTGAGCGCCCGCACCGAACTCACGCAACAAGCGGTGTTTCTCTACGGCATCGGAGGCAAATCAGAACTGCGGATCGTACAGGGGCGGACTCAATCCGTGTTGGCAGGGCGTTCCCGCGCGGGGTCCGTTAAGCGCGGGAGCCATGAAGGCTACCCAACACGTCGAACTGGACCCGCACCCCGGCGTGACCGAGCATCTTGACCAGCATGTCGATGCTGAAGCGCTCGATCTTGCCGCGTACCAGATCGCTGACCCGTGGCTGCGAGACGCCCAACAGCTCCGCCGCCGCGACCTGCGTCAAGCCGCGATCTTCAATCACTCTGCTCAACGCAATCATGAGATCGGCGCGAACCCGAAGATGCTCCGCTTCCTGCGGGGAGAATCCCAGATCCGAGAAGACGTTCGCGCCGCCACGACGCACCTTCGGAGCCATGCCCACTACTACAAACTCCAGTGTTGGAGGCAGGTGTCGATATATAAGTAATTGTATAGCGGTGACGCCAGGGAAGTCGTAACCGGACGCCCGCAGATGGGTGCGTTCTTACGTAGATGTGGTGCGCGGACTTCGCCCTACTCCTCCAGCCCGTACAGCGCCTTCCACTCCTCCTCGAACTCGTTGCCTGGCATCCAGCGTGGCTGATCGTCGGCGTTGGCCACGCGGAGCGCGGTCTCGAACAACATCCGCATGTCGCGCGCGGTTCCCTCGAGGTCCCACTCCGGCTGGATGTCGTCGGTCACCTGATGGTAGTGCCGCAGCTTGAACTCCAGCGGATCGAACCCGATCGGCTCCACGAAGTCCGTGCCCGCCTGCAGATAGAGCGCGGGGATGCCGGCCTTGGCGAAGCTCACCTGATCGGAGCGGTAGAAACTCCCGGCGTTCGGGTTGGGATCGCCCACCGCTCGGAGACCGTTCTCCTCGGCCACGGCGGTGAACACCGTGCCCAATGTGCTCATGTCAATCCCGATGGCCGCGGCGTCATTGGTCACGCCGAGCGCCTGCGGAGAGTCCACGTTGAAGTTGGCGACGATCTGTGAACGCGGGATGGGTGGATGCTCGACGAACGCGCTGCTGCCGAGCAGGCCGCCCTCTTCCGCAGTCACCGCGAGGAACATCATCGATCGCCGAGGTTGGGCGGCTGCGGCTGCCCGGGCTGCGGCGATGACTGCCGCGACGCCCAGGGCGTTGTCCAACGCACCGTTGAAGATCTTGTCGTCACCTTCGATGGCGGGATTCATGCCAAGGTGATCGTAGTGGGCGGTGAACACGAGATACTGATCCGCCAGGCCGGGGTCCGAGCCACGCACCACACCCGCGACGTTGTTCGCCGCGACCCGCTCAATCGCGGTCTCGATGTGCGCGGTTAGTCGATACCCGGTATCCCGCGGCCGGAAGTCGCGCTGCGCCGCCATGTCGAACAGGCCGGAAAGCGTCGTACCCATCGAGCCCGCGATGCGCTCGGTGGCGGTCGAGTCGATCCAGGAGAGCAAATCGAGCAGGTAGGTCCGCTGCCAGATGCGGCGCGAGCCGGTATTGCCGATCACGCTGAAACCGTAGCTGGCGGACTCGGCAGTGTGGATCACCATCGCACCCACCGCCCCGTGCTTCATGGCCTGCTCGAACTTGTAGGTCCAGCGTCCGTAGTACGTGCGCGCCGGCCCGCCGAACAACGCCTCGCCGTCTTCCTCGATAGGCGGATCGTTATTCAGGAACAGGAGCACCTTGCCACGCATGTCCTCGCCCTTGAAATCGTCCCAGCCGTACTCGGGCGCCTCGACCCCGTAGCCCACGAAGACGAGCGGCACGTTCCTCAGGTCGACCACTTCCTTCTCCGCGGTGGACCAGTAGGTGAAGTTCTCGTCGTCCACCAGCGCGAGCGCGCCGTCCGGCCCACGGATCGTGAGTGACGATTGCTCCGCGTTCTTGCGCATGCCGACCAACTCGATGGGAAGCATGTACGAGTTACCCACCGGCTCCAGGCCGATCTGCTCGAACCGCTGGGCGACGTACCGCGCCGCCCGTGCCCCGCCCGGCGTGCCGGGTGCCCGCCCCTCCATACTGTCCGCCGCGAGAGCGGTGACGTCGACGCGAATACCGCCCGCGGTGATCTCTTGTGCCGGATCGGAGGCGCACGCCACGGTCCCGAGCGTGAGGGCGGTAACGAGCGCTGCTGTGAGACGTGCCTGCATCGTTGACGAAACCTCGCGTGAAGTCCGAAAAGCGTGCCCGGGCCCACAGAGCAGCCCGGATCCCTGCGAGGAGAATAGTACCGCCAAGAACACCATCTCGCCGACCCGGTCCGTCTATCCGTTCATCGGCGAGCGTCGTAGCTTTGGTCGGACACTGGGCAACCTGCCTCCGGAGCGCCGCCATGGAAGTCATCATCAAGAAGGATTACGCGGAGATGAGCAAGGTCGCGGCCGCGATCGTTGTCGAGGTGCTGAATGCCAAGCCCAACGCGGTGCTCGGCATGGCGACCGGGTCCACGCCGCTGGGTCTTTATCAGGAGCTGGTACGGCTCCACAAGGAAAAGGAAGTCGACTTCGCGCACGTCACCACGTTCAACCTCGACGAATACGTGGGCCTGCCGGTCGATCACCCGCAGAGCTACCACTACTTCATGCACGAGCACTTCTTCCGGCACGTGAACATCCCGCCGCATAACATCAACATCCCGTCGGGGACGACCAGCAACTACCCGGCCTTCTGCGAGTGGTACGAGCAACGCATCGCCGAATGCGGCGGGATCGACGTACAGATCCTGGGGATCGGCTCGGACGGACACATCGCCTTCAACGAGCCCACCAGCTCCCTGAGCTCACGGACGCGCCTCAAGACGCTGTCGAAGCGAACCATCGACGATAACGCCCGTTTCTTCGAGAATCGCGCGGAGGTTCCGATCTATGCCATCACGATGGGTGTCGGAACGATCCTCGATGCGCGAAAGTTGATCCTCGTGGCGACCGGGAAGACCAAGGCCAAGGCCATCGCGCAGGCGGTCGAGGGACCGGTCACCAGTATGATCACGGCCAGCGCGTTGCAGCTGCACCGCGACGCGGACGTGATCGTCGACGAAGCTGCGGCGAGTGAGCTCACGATGCGCGACTATTACGACTTCATCTATCAGGCGAAGCCGGGAGCACCCAGGATGTGAGCGGGCCGGCTGACCTCATTACCTCCTCGATTCCCACACCATCGGAACCGACCATGCGTCACCATCTCTCCGCTGTGCTCGTGGCTGTCACCGCACTGGCGTTCACCCCGCGATCCGCTGACGACGGTTTGCTGGGCTTCACGGCCCAGTCGAGTGACCGACAGCGCGCGCTCGAAGCGCGGTTCGACACGTTCCTCAGCGCAGACAGTCTGCGGACGTGGGTGGAGCATCTGTCCTCGGCGCCCAACCACGTCGGCGCACCGCACACCAAGGAGAACGCCGAGTGGATGGCGCGGCAATTCCGGTCGTGGGGCTATGACGTGGAGATCGAGACATTCCACGTGTTGCTCCCGACGCCCACGGTGCGGGTGGTGGAGTTAGTCGAGCCGGTCACATTCAGCGCCAAGCTCGCGGAGCCCACGCTCGAAGAGGACGAGACCAGCAGGATCGTCGCCGGCCGGCTCCCACCGTACAACGCGTACTCGGCGGACGGCGATGTCACGGCCGAGTTGGTCTACGTGAACTACGGCATCCCGGCCGACTACGAGGAGTTGGAACGCCGCGGGATCAGCGTCGAGGGGAAGATCGTGATCGCGCGCTATGGCGCGTCGTGGCGCGGGATCAAACCCAAAGTGGCGGCGGAACACGGAGCGATCGGGTGCATCCTATACTCGGATCCGTTCAACGACGGCTACCGCCAGGGCGACGTGTACCCGGAGGGGGCATGGCGCATGGCGGAGGGCGCGCAGCGCGGTTCGGTGGTCGACATGCCGACCTATCCCGGCGATCCGTTGACGCCGTTCGTTGGAGCGACGCGTGACGCCGAGCGGCTGTCGGTGGCGGAGGCGCCCACGATTATGAAGATCCCCGTGCTGCCGATCTCCTACACCGACGCCCAACCGTTGCTCGAGGCGCTGGGTGGTCCGGTGGCGCCCGAGGGATGGCGGGGCGCGTTGCCGCTCACGTATCACATCGGTCCCGGGCCTGCCAAGGTGCACGTCAAGCTCGCGTTCGACTGGAGTCTTCGGCCCGCGTACAACGTGATCGCCAAGCTCGAGGGGAGCGAGTATCCGGATCAGTGGGTGATTCGCGGCAACCATCACGACGCCTGGGTGTTCGGAGCGGCGGACCCGATGAGCGGCATGGTGGCGCTGCTGGACGAGGCGCGGGCCGTGGGTGCGCTCGCCACGACCGGGTGGCGACCCAAACGGACGATCGTCTACGCCGCATGGGATGCGGAGGAACCCGGTCTCCTCGGTTCCACCGAGTGGGCCGAGCACCACGCGGCCGAGTTGAAGGAGAAGGCGGTCGTCTACCTCAACACCGACAGCAACTTCCGCGGCTTCTTGAACGTGGGTGGCTCGCACGTGCTCGAGCGGTTCGTGAACCAGGTCGCAAACGACGTAAACGATCCGCAGACCGATGTGAGCGTGGCGGAGCGGTTGCGTGCGCGACGGCGGGTGACCGGAGACCATGCCGCCGAAACGGAAGAGGATCTTCGTATCTACGCGCTCGGGTCCGGCTCGGACTACAGCGCGTTCCTCCAGTACCTCACTATCCCGTCGCTCATGGTGAGCTACGGCGGCGAAGGCGGTGGTGGATCGTACCACTCCATCTTTGACTCGTTCGATCATTACACCCGGTTCGGAGACCCGGCATTTGCCTACGGTGTGACGTTGGCCAAGACTGCCGGACGCATGACGTTGCGGTTGGCCAACGCGGAGGTGCTGCCGTTTCGGTTCGCCAACCTCGCATCAACCCTCGAGCGGTACCTGGAAGAGGTGGTCGAACTCGCGGATAGCATGCGTAAGGACACCGAGCAGCGGAATGCGCGTATCGCGGACGGTGCGTACACGCTTGCGGCGGATCCCACGAAGGCGTATGTGCCGCCCACTCCACGGGCCGCGGTGCCGTACCTCAACTTCGCGCCACTCGAGAACGCGCTGGCGCGACTCGAGAATGTTGCAGAACGCTACGACACGGCGCTGGAGCACCGGATGGACGGTGGTGCACTCTCCGCGTCGGACGCGGGTCGGCTGAACCGCCTGCTCATCGGCGCCGAACGTGCGCTGGGCGACGAGACGGGATTGCCCCGGCGGCCCTGGTTCCGCCACACGATCTACGCGCCCGGGTTTTACACGGGGTACGGGGTCAAGACGCTGCCGGGAGTGCGCGAGGGAATCGAGCAGCGCGAGTGGACGGAAGTGGACGAACAGATGGAACGCGTGGCTGCCGCCGTTCAACGTCTGGCCGGTATTCTCGAAGAAGTAACTCGGTTAGTGGAGGGATCGTAGCCGCGAGCCTCCCGCCTCGCCCGCCGTGGGGCCCGGAACAGGCCGCACCGTGCTTGACAGCGCCGAGGTACGAGCATACGGTAGCGATACCAAATCGTAGTCGGATTGACGGTGACTTACCCCGCCCATCTCCATGGGGCGGCCCGACCGATCATGACCGTCGCGTGGGGATGGGTGGCATGCCGATGGGAGGCGGTCTATGTACGCACGACGCTTGGTATGTGTGGCGGCGGCGTTCGCGTTCGCCGCACTGGGCACGATACTCGTGCCAGCGGCTGCTGCGGCACAACAGCAGCCGTACGTCATTCAGGGAACCGTGCGTGACGCCCAAACGCTTCAGCCGCTTGCAGACGTTTCCGTAACGCTGCGCGGCACCGGGCGCACGGCGCTCACGGATTCCCGCGGTCAGTACGACCTTCTCATTCAGGCGCCGGCCGGCACCTACCAACTCCAATTCACCTTGCTCGGTCGGCGGCGAGTGACGCAATCGCTCGCGCTCGGCACCGCACGGGCCATCCAGGTCCCGCCGGTCTCACTCGAGCTCACGGCCGTGGCGCTCGATGAAGTCGTGGTAACCGGTGTGGCCGCGCCCGCAGAACGACGCGTGCTCGGCAACACGATTGAGACGGTCGCCGGTGAGGAAGTGAGCGGGGCGCCGGGTGCCAGCGCGGTCGATCAAGCGCTGCAAGGGAAGGTGACCGGCGCATTGATCTCCGAGCACTCGGGCCAACCCGGCGGCGGTGTGAGTGTTCGGCTCCGGGGGACCAGCTCCATTCTCGGCGGCGCCGAACCGCTGTACGTGGTGGACGGGGTGTTCGTGGACAACAGCAACGCGGCACTCGTGAGCATTGGGGCCAACGCGGGCCGCGGTAACGCGGGTCTGGCCAATCGCTTGGCCGATCTCGACCCTGCGGACATCGAGCGGATCGAGGTGCTGAAGGGCGCAGCGGCTGCGGCACTCTACGGATCCCGCGCAAACAACGGCGTGATTCAGATCTTCACCAATCGTGGCCGCTCGGGTGACGCGCAGGTCCGGTTCACCTCAGAGGTTGCGGCCAACGCGACGCCCAAGCGCTACAAGCTGATCTCCGAGCCACTGGCGACGATTGCGGACGTCATCTGGGGTGGTGCGGATTCAGTCGGTGCGACGGTGACACGCACCGACATCCAGGATCAGATCTGGCGCACCGGTCTCTCGTCGACGAACCGGCTGTCGGTGTCCGGTGGAAGCCCGGCCACGCGCTACTACTTCGCAGGAAGCTACGGCTACGAGCAGGGCATCCTGCAAGAGAACGACTATGAACGGTTGAGCCTCCGTGCGAATGTGACGCAGCAGGTGTCGGACAGAATCGAGTTGTCGTTGCGCGGAAGCTACATGGAGTCGGAGGCGAACTTCGTGATTGGGGGCGAGCAGACGTCGGGCGTGCTGACGAGCATCATCTTCACGCCACCGTCCGTGGATCCGAATTTCGACGAGGTGCTCGGCCGGTATCCGTACAACCCGATCCTTGGGGTCAACCCGTTCGACGTGCTGGAAAACTGGCAAGCTCCCGAGAAGGTGAACCGGTTCCAGGGGAGCGCGGAGTTGAGGATCCAACCGCTGCGCAACGTGACGGTGCGCTACGTGATCGGGCTTGACGACTACCGGCAGGCATCCAAGCTGCTGGAGCCGCCGGCATCCAGATCGGCCAGTTATACCGGCTTGATCCAAAACCCGATACGGTTCTCCCGCCAGTTCAACACCGACATCACGGTCAGTCATGTGGGGCAGCTCTCGCCGACCATTGGACTGACTACCACGCTTGGGTTCCGCTACACCAACGACCGCGGCGAGGTGGTGAGCGCGGCGGCGCGGGATCTCCCACCCGAGCAGACGCTGGTGGGCGGCGCCACACAGTTCGCATCGCAGTCGATTTCCGAATTCCGCACGCTGGACTGGTTCCTCGAGGAGCGTGTGAGTGTGAGCGACCAGCTCTACCTCTCCGGCGGGGTCAACCTCGATGCGTCGTCCGCATTTGGGACGGACCAGCGCTGGCAGCTGTTCCCGCGGGTGAGCGTGTCGTACGTCCTGGGAGAGACGAGCTTCTGGCAGGAGGCGCTGGGCGGGACCATCAGCTCCATGCGACTCCGTGGCGCGTACGGCCAGACTGGTGGACAGCCGCCCGGGCTGTACAGCCGGTTTGACAACTACTTCGACGTGGCGTACGGCGGTCTGCCGGGTCTGGTTCCCAGCAACACCGCCGGCAACCCGGATCTGAAACCCGAACGGCAGCGTGA
>JBDHAB010000059.1:0-15523 GCA_039588295.1 Gemmatimonadota bacterium | reverse complement strand
CACGGTGACGCTGGACAATGCGGTGGCGGCGGCGTTCACGGTGGATGTGACGTTGACCGATGGGACGGCGACGGGCGGGCCGGCCCCGCTGGTGCCGCCCGAAGACTACGACAACGTGGTGGCGACGCTGAACTTCGCGGGCACGGCGGGTGAGACCCAGGGGTTCACGGTGGCGACGCTGGACGACGCGGTGGTGGAGTCCAGCGAGACGTTCACGGTGAGCCTGGCGGCATCGGATCCGTTGGTGACCGATACGGACGGCGCGACCGGGACCATCACCGACAATGATGTGCCGACGGTGGCGTTCACCAGTGCGGCGCAGACGGTAGGTGAGGCGGTGGGCACGACCACGATCACGGTGGCGTTGTCCCAGACCTCGCCGGTGCCGGTGACGGTGCCGTACACGGTGGGGGGCACGGCGACGGCGCCGGACGATTACACACTCCCGGCGAGTCCGTTGACGATTCCGGCGGGGAATCCGACGGGGACGCTCACGGTGACGGTGGTGGACGATGGGGACGTCGAGCCGGCCGAGACGGTGGTGGTGACGCTGGGGACGCCGACCAATGCGACGCTGGGGAGTCCGGCGGTGCATACGGTGACGCTCACCGACAACGATGTGCCATTGACTCCCAGCGTCTACTCGGTGGGATCAGGTGGCAGGATCTGGCACTACAACGGTACCAGTTGGAGCCTAATGACCCAGGTGGGCCAGAACCTCTTCGGCGTGTGGGGTACTGCATCAGATGACGTGTTCGCGGTGGGCGCTACCAGCACGATCGTCCGTTACGACGGAAGCAGCTGGAACCCAATGACGAGCGCGGCATCGATGAACGGCCGGGCGGTTTGGGGCACGTCATCGAGTGATGTATATCTGGTTGGAGAGGGTGGCACCAGAATCCAGCGCTATAATGGAACAAGTTGGAGCACGATGACCAGCGGCCTCACATCGGGGGCGCTCTACGGCGTGGGTGGCACGGCATCCAACAACGTATTCGCCGTAGGGTACGACGTCGGGACGACGACCGGCATAATCTTGCGGTACGATGGGGCCACGTGGAGCCCGATGACGCACGGCGCCACCGTGCAGCTCGATGGTGTATGGGCTGCGGCGTTTAGCGATGTGATCGCCGTGGGCGACGGGGGCACAATTCTGCGCTATAACGGGGCCAACTGGAGTTCGATGACCAGCGGTACTTCTACGAACCTCAACGCTGTTTGGGGCACGTCATCGAGTGACGTCTACGCGGTGGGAGACGGTGGTACGATCTTGCACTACGACGGGAGCAGTTGGAGCACGATGACGAGCCCGACTTCGAACCCGCTATTGGGCGTTTGGGGAACATCGGCAACTGACGTGTACGCCGTCGGCATCTCGGGCACGGCTTTGCACTACGACGGGGTCAGTTGGAGCACAATGAGCACCGGTACGGGTTTCGCTATGTTCGACGTTTGGACCCCGTAGCGCGCGCGAGTGCAGGACCTACGCTACCTTTTGGGCGACACCCACACTGGCCGCTCTACCGCTAGTCTCCGGCGTCCCCCAGCGATTCGAGCAGTATTCGGTGCGAATCCTTATTGGGCGCGAGTCGCACAGCCTCTCTCGCCCACTCCAGAGCCCCCTGTCGGTCACCAAGTTGCCGCAGTACGTCCGCCACGATGTGGGCGGCGTCGGCCCGCGTGCTGTCTGGGAGTCTGGTTGCGTCGTACAGCGCGAGCGCACTGTCTCGAATGGCAGTCAGGTCGGGGTTGGCCGAACTGAGGCGGCGCATCAAGTCCACGAGCGCCATCCCGGCCTCGACAGTCAGGCTTCCTCGACTTGGCGGAGCGGGAACTGAAGGACGTGGTTGGGCTGTGTCTATGCCGCCGGACATGCCCGCCCCAGTGTCCGACAATTGCGCAGCCTGCAATGTCTCCTGTTCAGCAGACGCCAACTCAGAGCCTCGCGGCTCAAGGGACCCATCATCGATTTCCGTGAGCTGACTCGCGATTGTCACGATGGCAAAGGCTGCGGCAACCACTAACCCGGCTGCCAACGCGACACGCCGCCAGGCCACCTTGCCTGCCGACCGAGTTGTGTCACGAGTCGGAGGGATTGCAGGGCTGTCGGTCGCAACGGGAGCGGGGCGTGGCAGACGATCTGCTGCCCGGCGCCGTGGCATTGGGGTGACCGCAGTGAACACGTCGTTCGCGAATTCCTCGGCCGTGGCGTACCGGTCGTTCGGCATCCGTTGCAGGGCTCGGTCCATCGTTTCCTGAAGGCTCGGTGGGAACCTGGCGTCGGGATAGGCGTCGTTGAGGCTGAGCGGCGCGTCAGCGAGTCGTTTGAGCAGCACCTCCTGGGCGCTGTTGGCCTCGAACGGCAATCTGCCTGTGAGCATGCGGTAGAGCACGAGCGCAAGCGAATAGATGTCACTGCGGCCGTCGAGCACGTCGCCTGCAAGCTGTTCCGGGCTCATGTACTCGGGAGTGCCTACGACGAGGTCGGTGCGAGTTATGCTCTGACCTTCCTCGCCGCCCACTGCCTTCGCGATCCCGAAGTCGACAACCTTGGCGATCTCACTCCCTTGGGGCGTCCGCGTGATCATGATGTTGTCCGGCTTCAGGTCACGATGCACGATGTTCTGGTGATGCGCGGCACCGAGCGCAGCCGCGATCTGCTTCGTGATCTCGGCCGCGCGGTGCGGTAGCAGCGGCCCTTCCCGACGGATGATGTCACCCAGACTCTCTCCGTCGATGTACTCCATGGCGAGATAGACCAACCCTTCGGCCGTTTCGCCAAAATCGTGCATGATGCACACGTTCGGGTGATTCACGTGGGAAGCATTAGCCGCCTCCCGGGTGAACCTCGCGACCGCTTCCGCATTACGGGCCATCGCGGGACTGATGACCTTGATGGCTCTGAGCGCGCCGATCCGAACATGCTCGCCCAGATAGACCACACCCATGCTCCCTTCGCCGAGTTTCTGCTTGATGGCGTAGCGCTCTGCGAGGACAGTGCCCACCAGGTCGCCGATCCCCGCCGGCTTCAGAGGAGCACCATCTCGTGGACAGAACTGATCTTGATCAGACCACTCGCCGCCGCAGGTCGGGCATAGTCTCATTGGTGTAAACGACTCAATCGATCGAGGAGCACGGGTACCTCAGGGCGTCTGAGTACGTGACGATCCAACAACGCGAGTGCACATGAGGTCACGGTACAAAAGGTGGAGCGTGGGGATTTCAGTTGCAAGCAGTGACGGTCGTTGAGGTCTGGCGTCGTCAAACTCGCTCGGCTCTGCCTCTGGGTTTTCTCCACGAGCCCAGCCTCTCACCCGAAATGCTGGGCTCGCCTTCCCCCCTTGCGAGCGTCCCGCCGCGGGGAGAGGCTATAGGAGGATTTCTCGTTGCTGGAGTGCTCCATGACCGCGCCGCGCACCTCCCAATTCAGCGCGACCTACACAAGAGCGCCGCTCGGCCGCCGCCTGCGGCGTTATTTCCTCGTCGGCCTGGTGGTGACCGCACCGATCGGCGTCACGATCGCGGTGCTCCGCTGGCTGTTCATGTCCATCGACTCCATTCTTGGTGTCCCGCTCCGGCAAGCCACCGGCTACTGGCTGCCGGGACTCGGGCTCGTGATCCTGATCGTGTTGCTGACGCTCGTCGGGTGGGTGGTGCATCGGGCGGCGGGCCGGCAGATGCTGCTCTGGTGGAACAGAACGTTGTCGCGGTTCCCGTTGGCCGGACGGATCTACAGTTCCGTGAGCCAGATCGTCCAAACAGTCATCGGGAGCAGGCGCCGCCTCTTCATCAAGACGGTCCTGGTACCGTACCCAACGGCGGGTATGTGGGCCGTGGCGTTCATGACCAACGAGGACGCGTCTGAGTTGTCCGACATCGCCGGAGAGCCGTGCGTCAACGTCTTCCTGCCAACCACGCCGAACCCGACGTCTGGATTCATGTTGGTGGTGCCGCGCTCGATGGTGCGTGAGGTCGATACGACCGTCGAAGACGCGATGAAACTCATCATCTCGGGTGGCTCCGTGCGCGCCCGCGTGTCACAGCCGGGCATCGACGTGGAGTCCTTGCTGATGGACACGCGCGAGTGGCGGCGCCGACACACACGCCGGCCACCAGCGGAAGACGCACCCGAGCGCGGGTGACCGCGGCGCGCCGTAGCGGTGACTCGTACTTGGGCGTGCCGTCACTTGGCGAGACCGGATACACGCTGAACGGCTCATCTACCTCTGTTGACTTGCTCCGCGATCCCCTCAACCCCGTTACGCCGTCCTGGCCAGATCCACAACCCCGGCACCCTCGACGTCAGCGCAAGTAGATGTTCAGCAGCCGGTTGGTTGCATTCAAGACGGCCAGCGCCGCACCACGCGCCGGACGGTTCTTGATGAGGCAAGACCCAACGAGGCGCTCTGACCGATGCTCAACGAGGCTGGACAGCGAGACGACTACGAGAACCGTCTCTAGTGTGTCGAGCGCCTTGACGGATATCACCGTCAACCCCACTTCCCCGTGCGTAGCTGCCTCGAGTGCACGCGCCGTGGCTTCGGCAGCCAATCTCAGCTGCCCCTGGGGTGAGTCCTCGCCTTCTGCGGTGCCGACAAACTCCTCACCAGGTTGCCAAGCCAGCACGACACGCGCCGAACACCGGCTGTCGGGCAGCTGTTGAAGCGCAAAATCCTCGAACCTGATTCGCACCTCGGACCCGCTCATCCTTCGGTCTACCGTACTCATGGGCACCTCCGACATGCACTTTAGTGCAAAGTACAGGCCACTCAGACGCGGTGGGACGTGCGGCGCTGCCCGACCTGTCGGTACCGGGCGGGGTTCAGGCGCGGGGCAGTCACCAACTGCAGTGGCCTTCGTACGTCTCGTTGAACGTTAGCCTTCGCACGTTTGAGCCGTTCGCATCAGCGACGTACAGCTCGGCCTTATTCAGTTCCTCCTCGGTCACTGGAAAGCTCGCTTCGCCATCCGGAATGGCGGGGAAGGCGATCTGTGTCTCATCGGGAGCGTAGCACATGGCGTGTTTGAGGCCCTGGTTCGGCTTGCGGCCGCACCACTGTTCTACCACGGTTCCCTCGAGATCCATCACGCCGTAGCACGGGACGCCGTTCTTGATCGAGGCCGGATAATCCATGTACCACACCTGATGCTCGCCCTCCGCCCACCCGCCGCCAAGGCCCGGCCCAATGGCCCGCGCACCGCTTCCATCGGCCTTCATGAGGTAGATCATCCCAGCCCCATCGCGATCGGACGTGAAGCCGAGCTGCCGACCGTCGGGCGACCAAAAGTAGGCGGCATCAAATACGTCGTTCTCCGTTAGCCGCTGCACGTCAGAGCCATCGGAGCCCATCACATAGATCTCCTGATTACCGTCCCGCGATGACATGAACGCTATCTTCGTGCCATCTGGCGACCAAATCGGGAAGTAGTCACGTGATCCGACTGGTGTGAGGCGGCGAACATTCGTCCCATCAGCATCCATAACGTAGACACTGCTCCTGCTATCATCATCCTCCCGATTGGACGCGAACGCGATCTGCGTCCCGTCCGGTGACCATTGCGGGATGTTGCTGTTCTTCCCCTCGCCGGAATACGTGAGACGACGCTCGTCGGTCCCGTCGGGATTGACGCTGTAGATCTCCTCGCCCTGGTGTGCGGGGCGAACCGCCACAAAGAGAATCCTTCTGGGAGTGGAGGCCTGCTCTTGGGCGATGGCGTCGGCGAACGTCGCGAGGGCGAGAACGGCGAGCGATGTGAGGGCACGCACGGGTGCCTCCGAGGATGACTCACGCTCAAACTATGAGCCGCGCATGCACAGAAACAGAGACGGAATTATCGGAAATGATCTTAGGTGCCACGCTGCGCCGCGTGAGAGTTCGTTAGGGTGTTCACGACCCAAGCAGACCGCCCGGCGCGGGGCGGGCGGCGCTCAGGGAGCAAGTAGCCCCTTGCAGCTCCCTTATGTCTGGTCGACTACAAAGACACCTCAGTCGGGGTCATGAGGTACGCACCCTGGTCAGGACACCGGAAGAACTCGGCGGCTTCGCCTCTACAGGAAGTCGCGCTACTGGGGCGTTCGCGCGCCCCCCCTCCGTTTCATGTGCTCGCGAAACGGGAAGTCGCTGACCTCCAGACGCGTCGGGAAGACGTGCCGGCCCCCGGTCACTCGCCCGATGCTCTGGAATCCGATCGCGTAGTCACCAATCTCTCCCTCGCGGAAATTGTCCCTCCTCGGTCGGAAACTGAGGACGATTCCGTTCTCGTGCTGGTTGACACGGTGCTTGACGATCTCTCCGTTCCTGCCGAACAGCTGCACCGTCCACACCTCCGGATCGAGGTCCTCGATGAAGATGTGATAATACGGTGGACAGAGAGCGCCACCACCCTCGCAGCCCGGACATGACCACTTCAGCAAGCAGTTCCGGGGGATCGGATCGACGACCAGGGTTGGGACGTTTTCGATGACGTCGATCTCTATTAGCCCCGGCGCGAGCTCGACGATCCGACAAAGATCGGGACGATACTCACAGAGGTGGAAGATCGTGGGTGGCGTAACCCTGAAGAAGAACGGGTCGATGGAGACATCGACGTTGGCCGTGTTGGTCACGTCTCGTAACTGGTTCGTCGTGAAGTCCGCGTTGCGCTGGTAGGTCACGCCCTGAGGGAAGTTGTTCAGATCGGGCACGTTGGAAGCCGAAAACACTCCGTAGAAGCTCCGGCCGACCGTCACGAGGTCGACGTAGTCTCCGATGTACGGCTGAAACCCGGCCGGTGGAGGGGTGTTGTCGGGCGTGTCGGCCAGGAGGAGATCACTCCAGCCCACTCCGGTGGTCGTGCGCCGGAGATGCGTTTCCCACCGCTGGTTCGGTGCGGTGCCCGTGAGCTGTTGGTAGAGGAATCCCAGCACCCCGCTCGAGTTGATGGCCAAGGCAGGATTCGTGGCGTTCGTCACCGTCACGAGATCCCCGCTCCATGTCGTCCCGCTGTCGGTGGAGCGCCGCACGTGGAGCGTGTAGTCCGTCGTGCCTACCCGGTCCGCATAGGCGATCCACACGATGCCGGCGTTGTTCGGGTGCACGGCGATGGAGAGGTTCGAGGCAACCAGCCGGTTCTGGCCGAGGAAGGTCCCGCCAGCTCCGAATGCGGGCACCGTGCGTCCCGTGACGACCAGGCGCCCGGCCAGGCCGTCACTCGCATCGGTCAGCGCCGTGAACGGTGTCGCCCCGGCCGCGAAGCCATCATCCCGCACGACAACCACGTCACACACGGCATTGGGCGTGTTGCCGGAATCCCAACGGTAGAACACCCCGTAAATCACACCGTCTTCATGGATGGCGAACCGCACGGCGGGCATGTCCTGCGCGGCGGTGGTCCGTGCCTCGATCCCGGCGATTCCGAACCCGGCCGGTGCCGCGGCCGTCCTCGCATCCAGGGAGAACTCGCTGGACGCCGTCTGGCCGGATCCCCCGGCACCCGACCACTCGTCCAGATCGTTGAAGCCCACGTAGACGCGGTCGCGATTCGCGCCCGCGACCGTCGCCGTGGTCGCCGATACGTAGGGTTGGTCGTAGGTGTTGGCGTTATGGTCCACAAGCGTGGTCATGGTGCCGCCGGCGAACGGATCGTCGGTGCGGAGGATCATTTGCCGAAAGGCGGACCCCCCACGCAGAATGCCGGCATACAGCGTCTGGTCTCGCCTGGCGAAGGCGACGGAGATGTCTCCGGTCATGCCGTTGCCGCTAGGCACGATGTTCCTCAGTGCCCAGGTGTTACCGCGGTCCGTCGAGACGAAGACCGGGGCCAGGTTCGTCGCTCCCGTCGGGTTCTGCGTGAATGCGGAGCCGACGATCTCGTTGGGATTGCTGGGATCGACAGCGATGTTGGGCTCGCTGTCCTGACCGGTATCGCCACTCTGGGCCTGGGGGATCATGTCGACCACGTTCACCTGCTCTACCCAGGCGAACACTCGGTCGTAGACGAGCGGCCGCCCGAGTTGGCGCAGTGAGTCGATGACCGCGCGCTCGACTCTAATCGTGTCGCCCTGGGCGAGGGTGGCGGAATGACCGGCGGCGGCGAGCACCGCGACGGTGGCAAGGACTCTCGCGGCTTGGCGATACACTGGCATGGCTGACCTCCGAGATTCGCTGTGCTGCGATCACGAACGGCGTGACGGTCTACCCAAGGATCACCACCATCACCGGCGCCGAAGCAGCCGAGTGACCCGATCCTCCTCCGCCGGCACGCGAAACTCCTGCGGCGTGAGCGCCGTCAAACGTTCCAAGGGGCGACCAGCGAACTGCACCGTCTTCAACAGCCAGATACCCTCGACATTCGGCTCGAAACGGGGTGCCAGGCGCCACATCACGTCGTCACTCATCGGGAACCAGATGGTGATCGTCGATTCCTGGAACTCGCCCTTCAGCAATCGGACGATGGTAACATCCGCCTCATGCCACATCGGGTCGTGTTCACTCGCCATCGGAGGGACGTCGGCGGGTCGGACACGCTCGACCCGACCGCGCATCACCAACTCGGCGGACTGCAACAGTTCCGTCAGCTCCGCGTCCGATTGCGCTTGCTGGGCCTGCCGGATGTCATCCTGCATTCGCTCCAACCCCCGAGCATCAGGCGCCTCGACGCTGCCGACTTCGATCACGCCGATGCTCTCCCCGAAGTGCCAGCTTCGTGTGAAGAAGACCCGTTCCTGTCCCACCCTCGCCCGTCCCGGTTCGCTCAGGCGGACGGTCACCTGCTGGCCGGCCAAGCCGCGGAACACCGGAGCGCCGCTGAGCACCTCATCGACGCGAACGATGGCCAGGCCGGAGACCTCCTCGGCGTCGATGGTGGAGGCATCCAGCACCAGGTGTGTGCCGCGAAAGATGAACTCGGAGTCCGCCGTGTATTGGCGTACGGGGTTCGGGCAGGCAAGCAGTCCAGGAACGAGCACCATAGTCGCCAGGGCGAGCAGGTACCGTCGTCTCATCATGGCTCCTCCTGTCACCGGGGTCTGGCCCAGTCACCAAGATCTGGCCTTCCGTAGCATCCCGCTAGCACGCCCCTGGGACATCATATGTCGGACTTGGGACATTCGTGGCTCGATCGGTGACACGCGAGCACGCCAGCCCGAGTCACTCAAACAGACGCCACTTCCGCCAGGAATGCAACCAGGGCTCGAAGGAGGCAGCGACGTGAGGTCGGCGGGCGTAGTCTCGCGTTGCCTGCGGGCGCGACTCCTATGGGGACCGTGGGCCAGGAACCGCGTACAGGCTGTCGATGAAGCCGCTCTCAACTAGCTCGCGCATCAGGCGGTCATCATAGAAGTCCTCCGGTTCGTACTTCCGCATTTCGTTCGAGTCGTAGAGCTCCATCGTCTTCTTGATGCCGTCGTAGCAGGGGTAGGGCGCGCGCGGTCTCGAGGCTCCTCTGGCGTAGACCGTCTCGGCAAACTCCCGATCCTTGATTCCGTACCACTTGGCGAGCACCTGCAGAGCCAACTCACGGTCCTGGTGGAATAGCGCGATACCCTCTGCTGTCGCTTTCAGGAACCGACGCGCGGCCTCCCGGTGCGTGTTGTCGTCCAGCCACGCCGGATCCACCAGGACACTGTTACCGGCGATAGGCTCGTCCCAGGTCCGTGTATCCGCTAAGATCGGAAAGCCCTCCTGCCGGGCGGTTGCGAATCTCATCTCGCTCGCCACGATGGCATCCACCACCCCGTCCCGTAATGCTCCAACACTCCGACCGTTGAGCATGATCGAAATGTCCTGGACCGGGTGCCAGCCCATTCGCTGGGCCAACAGCAGGGCCACGAAGCCGGTCGTGGCGCGGATGCCGAGGGAAACGCCCAGGCGCTTCCCTTTGAGTTCCTCCAGGCTGTCGATTCCCGGGCGGCCAGTAATGTGAGCGCGAACAACGCAGTCCGTTGCCCCTATAGCAATAGAGCGGGGATTCCGAGCCTGGGTGACCCGATTCACCATATCCGGGGTATGGCCGCTCACCGTGATGTCCGGCCCCCATCGTTTGATGCCGGTCTTTAGCCAGACCTTTCCCCAGAAGCCAGGTAGCGCAATCCCACCCTCGGATCCAGGTGGGGGCAACCACAGGTCGACGTCCACACCGTGCTTCTCATAGAGCCCTTGGTCCTCAGCGATCACGAACGGCAGCTTGCTGAGGGTTCTCGCACCCAACTGCACTTGGAGGGGAATCAACTCCTGATCGGTACATGCCAGGCATGTCGTGCACAGCAAGAGCAGGCTGAGCTTGCGGATCACGCCTTCGACTCGCCGGTGTCGCATCCCTGTTCCTCGCACGGCCACACCTCGGCGGCAGGCGGTATCGGTTTTCACTGCGCCAGGACGGACCACACCACTGCCCAAGCGTACGCTCAAAGGCCACCTCAACGCCAGGCGTCGGCAAGCGCTCACCGCGTGTGCGACCCGGACGGTACCAGTCAGATGTCCCTGGACGTCGATATCTGCGGTTTTGGCCTGGATTCCGGCAACGGATCAGGTCCGTACTGATTGTCCCCAGCAGTCCCACGCAGGAACCAGAGCACAATGAAGGGCCAGATCTGGACGAGTGGAACGAGCAGCACAAGCACGAACCAGCCACTTCTTCCCCGATCGTGCGCACGCTTCACCGAGAGTGCGGCCTGTGCCCACAATTCCAGAACACCCGCGAGCCAGCCTTCACCGAGGAAGAAGGGCACGGACGTGGCAACGGCAACGGCAAGCTGGTACAGCCAAAACGGCTTCCGGTTGAGACGTCCCTTGAACGAAAACAGAACATCAAACGGGTCCATCCGTACCCTCCTTCCTTCAGAGCCACCCACTGAGGCAAGTGTTCGGTTTCAAGTGTGGCTCAGTGCTCCTTCAACGGGACGCATCGGGGATCCCAGCCAGTGGCCGCGTCAGGTGGACCTCGAAGCCCCGCATGCTCTATTCTGCGCATCGGCCACGCGCAACGCCAGCGAGCGCAAAACAAAGCCCCTAGCGGCACGTGACGCTCGGGGCCGTCACACTGAATGACGATCGTTTGGGTACACTGAAGGCACACCAGCCGAATTGCTCGCGTGAACTGGAAGCCAACGGGGAGGCCGGCGATTGACGCTGACCTCCCCGGAAGCGTCATCCTTCAGACCTTGGTTTGGCTTGCCATCTTTGGCATAAGCGCGAGTCAGCTCAAATACTGCCTGATCCGGACGAAATACTCAGCCTCGAGGTCGACGACGGATAAACCGAAGTTGCCTTGGAACGCATCGCTGAAGCTCATGCCGTCGCGCATATCGAGAAACACTTCCTTGACATCCAAGGGCGAATGACCCATTCCCTGATCGTCAAGCAGGTATCGCATGGTCAGTTCGAACATCGGGTAGAAGTAATTCACTCCTACGCCCTCGATTGCGGGATATACGTCGTTGTGGATGGCAATGGGATTCAGTTCGCCATATTCCCCGGTCAAGTTGTTCAGGTCCGTCAAGTTCATGATGCTGCGCTCGGGATTCAGGGACGAAACGAATTCTCCCAACCCCTCTTCAAACCAAGTATGCGTGGAGTAACTATGGTTGGACCCGACGATCAGACTCTGAATCACGTGAGTCAGCTCATGGGTCACTAACCGCGTATAGTTACCGAGTTCAGTCAAACCTGCTGCGGTGCGCTCCGGATGATCCAGAGAGTAGACGATGAAACCGCCCCAGTATCCCTGCCCGCCCCATTGAGTGGGGTTATGGTACCTGAATGCATACAGGTGGATCTTGGTCTGATTGGCCGGAAAGACGAAGAGGTCGTTGCTTGGGATTTCAAACAATGTGCTCAGATCGGTGAGCACTCCTTCGGCAATCGCCGCAAGGTCCATGCGAGCCTGAAGACTCGCACCATCACTATAGACCGTGAAGTTTTGACTCTCGTATGGATTCCCGTCGTGTGGCCACGGGGCTACCGTATTGCACCATGACACACACGGATGATTGAGCGTCGGCGCATCAACTGACCCACAGCCCGCTATCAGAGCCCACGACGCACCCATGGTTGCACAAGTGATGAGGCGGACGAATCGCATTTCGGCACCTCCGTCTTCAGTGAAGGTGTTCGGTACCGTCGGGGCGAAGAGAGGGCCACCGAGGGGAATGGTCTTCTTTGTGTTCACCTTAATACGACGTGGGACCATTGCTGACAAGAGTCGTAGCAATGCCAAATGGAAGTGAATTGGTCCGGTACGCGTTGCACGAGTTGAGAGCCTTTGTGGCGCGTGCTGATGCTGCGTTGACACACTCGCCCTACCGCCGCGCATCCGTCATCGGAGGCCAACCGAAAGCCCCGAACGCCGCGTGACGCTCGGGGCCAAAGGCGAACCGCCCAATCGAGTGCGCTCGCGCACGGCTATCCACCGCCTAGCAGGACATGGTCCACGAATCGAGGTCGAGCGTGCACGAATACGGCGCACCATCGTACGTCCCGGTCACCGTGGCCGCGCCCATGCCGGGGCCGTAGAGGAACGTTCCCTCGAGCCGGCTGCCGTCGGTGGTCACGACAAAGCCGATGTGAGCCGATTGCAGCTCATCCCCAGCCACCTGCGGATGCACGCCGAGATCGAAGATCGTGATTTCCAGATCGCAGTTCTCACTCGTGAGCGTGGGATTCCGCTGAACGATGGTGATTCGGAAACTTTCCGTCTGATTCGGCGGGTTCGTCAAGCCGTGATCGATGATACTAAATACGCCGCTTCCCGTCTCGACCCCCGTGAGGAGCGTGCGTGTCGCCCAGGAAGCCAGACAGACATCATGTTGCTGCAGACCGTTGGTGCACTCCTCGAGCGGAGTCAGCGTGCCACGTAAACCCGTTTCCGGCCCCGGGTCCGAGTCGAGGTCCAGGTCGAACCTGAACTCGCCTGTATCGATATCGAAGACGTAACCTAGAGGGAGATGGTTGTTGGGCGGATCATCGGCTTCCTTGAGGATGATGAACATGCCATCGAGGATCTTACCGAGATCTCCGAAACAGTCTCCCGTGCAGGCGGCCAAGGCTGCAAAGGGGCCGGCCGGCTCGAAGACTTCTTCGCCTTCGCCACATACCGCGGTTACGAGCGGCACACTCACAATGACAATGGGCAGCCAGCGTTTGCGCATCGTGCACCTCCCTGGGGGGCGCTTCCCCCACTGACGGGGACCGCTGGATCACGACGGACGAGCCAATCTCGACCGCGCCTGACCCTCTATCCCTACAAACAGGAAACGGTCTCCGGACGGCTCACGAAGCCCCGGGGCCTTGCACGAATCGACCGAGGGGGTAGCTACGCCGTACCCTCGACTCCGCGCGGCCTGACCTCCAAACCCCGGATCATCACGAGGGCGTGCTGAAGGTGAACGCTGACCCGGATACCGGCGCAGGCGATGACGATGGCTACAACGAGGTGCCCGTCGTCATCTTTCGTGGCATCATGTCGACGAGTTCCCACCCTCTTGGCACCGCCGAGCCCGAGCGCCTGCGGGCACACGTTGCGGCGCTTGAGGGCGAGCGGCACCCGGTTTCGTCCCCCGGCGCGCTCGACGCGGCCGCGCAATATGTCGAGCGCGAGTTGCGGGCGGTGGGGCTCAAGGCCGGGCGGCGCCCCTTCGTCTTCGGCGGATCCTCACACGACAACGTGGTCGCCACCAAGCCGGGAGCGGACGCCGGCCGCCCCCGGGTGCTCGTCGGGGCACACTTCGACACTGTGCGCGGGACGCCTGGCGCAGATGATAACGCGAGTGGAGTGGCGGCCCTGCTCGAGGTGGCCCGGTTCCTCAGCGGCGTCCCCCTTGCCACCGACGTCGACCTCGTGGGTTTCAACCTCGAGGAGCCACAGGGCATCACATACCGTGCGGGGAGCCGAGCCTTCGCGAAGGAGGCGCGCCGTCGCCGGGTCCGCTACGTGGGGGCGTTCATCTTGGAGATGCTGGGCTACACGGACCCGAGGCGGGGCAGCCAGTCAATCCCGCCGCTCCTCTTCTGGAAGCGTGTCCCGCGCGAGGGCACGTTCCTCGCGGCGACGGGTCACGGTGGCTCGGCCCGGCTGCTTCGGACCTTCGTGGCCACCGCGCGCGAGGCCGTGCCCGCTCTCGCTGTCGTCACCTTCCGCACCCCGCTCCGGGGATGGCTGGTGCCGGACACGCGGCTCAGCGACAACGCGTCGTTCTGGGACGCCGGGTACCCGGCCCTCATGCTCACCGACACGGCGTATCTCAGGAATCCGCACTATCACCGGGCGAGCGACCGGCTCGACACGCTCGACTTCGAGTTCCTGGCGCAGGCGACGGACGCGGTCGCGGCGGCGGTGATACGAGTCGCTGGCCCCAACTACCGCCCAACCGCCTGACCACCATCGGAGTCGGCATTCCGTGATGCTGTTCTAAGAGATTCTCTCCGCCTCTGATGCCGGCCGGTCGAGGAGCGCGCCGGAAGCTGAGATCGCACATCTTTCGCAGACCACAGATTTGTGATGTCAAACCACAGCCCCGAACGCCGCGTGGGCGCTCGGGGCTGAGAATTCGGGTCTACTGATGCCTAGAACCTGACCGCCACCCCTAGCGCGAACCCCCTTCCTCCGCGCTGCGGCCCGACGCTCACGCGCAAGCGGTCGAGCGGGACTTCCTCCCAGCGGTCGGTCTTGATGAGAGCACCCGCGGTGAATCCAGCCACGAAGCCGATAGCCGCTCCCACTCCGAGACCCCAACCCTGCGCGAGGTCCAGACAAAACGTTCCCTCGCACGACTCATCGATGGCCTTCCCGATGCCCCATCCGATGCCCGCGCCGAGCGCCAGCCCTCCGACACTCATCGCCACCCACCGTGTCGCGCTGACTCCCCTACCACGATGCACGTCGAGCCGTGTCACGTTCGCGAGCGGCCATCGCATCGTGGAATCGGCTGTCACGACGAGCGCATCACCGGCGAGACCGTCAAACGTGGCCACCTGTCGGTTGATGCCGAGACCAGGTGCCGTCACCCGCACCCGCTGGCCCGGTTGCAGTGGCTGGTCCTGGGCCATGGCGTCGGTGAGTGGCGCGAGGACGAGAACGGCGAGGAGGGCATGAGCGCGCATCTGTGCCTCCGACGTGTAACTCAAGCCAAACCTACGGGCCGTGCCCCGTGAGCGACAGAGAAGGAGTGGTTGCAGATGACGGTGGGAGAGGAGCAATGCGAAAGCTGCTTGCCCAAAGCAAGACCTCAGAACTCATAACACGAACAAACCCATCACAAACACCGCCACGATGCCCGTCGTGCCGGCCACCGCCGAGCCGCCGGTTTGAAGCAGATACGCCTGGCTCACGGTCATGTCGGAGAACTGGCTGACGACCCAGAAATAGCTGTCGTTGGCGTGCGAGAGAGTCATCGAGCCGGCGCCGATAGCCAGCGTCGTCAGCGCCGGGCCGACGCCGACAGCCAGTCCCAGCGAATCGAGCAGCGGCGCGATGATGGAGGCCGTCGTGATGATGGCGACGGTGGACGAGCCCAGCGCGGTCTTGAGCGTGGCGGCGATGAAGAAGG
>JBDHAB010000058.1:0-15576 GCA_039588295.1 Gemmatimonadota bacterium | reverse complement strand
CGGGGGCCACCACGAGCTCGTACCGACCGACGGGAACAGAGGACATCGTGTAGCCCCCCTGGGCATCCGACGTAGCCCGTGCGATCGTGTCCGTGGTGCTCGCCGGTAGCAGGCGGATCCCTACCCCGGCGAGACCGACGTCGGCCGCATCCAGGGTGCGCGATCCGTTGGCGTCGAAGTAGACCACGCCCTCCACGGAGCCCTCGCTAGCGATCGACAGAACCCGATCCTCCCCCGCGTTCCCGCACCCAGAGACCCCGATGACCACGAGCAGGCCGGCGATGCCGGCTGAGCGGTTGCAGAACATCAGTAGTTCACCCGCAGCCCAAGGCGCATGGCGCGTCCAAAACCGCGGTATGCGACGGGCTGACCAAAGTTCTCGTTGAGTTGGAGCGGAACGGTAACGGTGCCGGCCGCGGCGTCCTCTACCAGCGCGACGCCAGGATCGACGAGGAACAGCGCATGATTTCTCACCACGAGATCAGCATCGGTCACGTTGAGCACCTCCAGCCACAGTTCGAGCGGATATCCGCCAAACCGAAACGGTCCGAGGCCGAACCGGAGATCGAGGGTGGAAAGGCCAGGATCACGGCACGCGTTCCGCTCCGCGAACTCGCCCGCCTGGATCCTCAGGCATTCCCAATCGAGCAGCACATCCGCGATCCCCGGGAACTCGTCATCGACGAAGGCCGGATCGTTACTCCAGGAACCGTCTCCATTGACATCCACGCCTGCGGGAAACCCGGGCGTGAATGGCATGCCGGCGCGGTAGCGGTAGAGGGCAGCGAGTGTGAACCCGTCACGTCCGAGGGGCCGGAGCTCGGCACCAACCGCCGCACGGTGGGGTACGTCGAAATCGGAAACTCCGTCGACCCAGTCCGAGCCGTTCAGACTGTCCGGGAATGGTGAGAGTTGGCCGTAGGGGCTGCCTCCGCCGTTGGCGGGCCAATTGTCGGTGGTCTGAGAATAGGTGTAACTGGCGAGCAGTCTCAGAAACCGGCCGAGCGGCTGCTCGAGCCGACCCGTGATGCCCCAAGAATCGGAGTAACCGTCTACGTCGAGCGCCGAGACCGTCTCGAAGCCCTCGAACCGGTGAGGAGCGGAGGGGCTACCCGCGACGATCCCACCCTCTTTCGCGAGCTCGGCGTAGATCGGCCGCCCATACTGGTCGCGTGCGGTTCCGCCGGGAAGGCGGTTGACGTCGTGACGGCGGGGGAGAAAATCTGTGTGCCTGTAGTGCGTGGAGACTTCGAGCAATCCCGCTCGCCCGAGGCGCCGGCCGATACCGAAACTGAGCCTCGTGGATCGTGGATCTTGAAACTCCGGACCCAGGACGGTGAGCCTCATCCCAACCGGCGCAACAGCCGACCCGTCACCGGCCGGCCAGCCTACCGCGCCGATGCCGCGCGAGACTTCAGTGCGTCCGTTTTCGCGAATCACCTCTGCGAGGACCGTCGGATCGAGCGCCCCCTGGTAGACGGCGGCACTCCCCTGCACGAGCCACTCTGCCGAGGACCCGATCGCCCACCGAAAGCCGAATCGCGGACTCCACCTGGAGAGGAAGCCGTCTATCGAGTCGTTCGCGATCCCCGTGAGGGCCAACCACTCGTCATTTCCAGTGATCTCGTCTGACGGCAACCACTCACCGTCCCACCGCAACCCGAACCGCAGATCCAGCCCGGAAGCAACCGTCCACGTGTTCTGAAGCAGGCCGCTCAAACTGAGCGTGGAGAACCGGGCACTGGGCACGGAACCCGATGCGCCGAGGAAGGCGCCACGGCCCGCAGCGAATCCGTCCGGATCACCGAACCAGAACACACCGTCCTGGCCGAACGCGTAAGTCTCATCGTACAACACGAACCCAGCCGATATACCGAGCTTGATGCGCACCGCCCCGAGCTGGACCTGCAATGCGTCGCTCGCCGTCGCGGCCGTACGCTCGAAGCTGCCTGGCTGTGCTGGATCGGTCCCGAACGCGATCCCGAGGCTGCCAACACGCGTACCCGGAATCTGATTCGCGGCGTAGTCTCGGGTGGAAGTCTCGAATCCCAGTCGCAGCTCGTTGCTCACACGATCCGACAACGACGAGAGCACGGTCCCCGTTGCCACGATATCCGTTCCCTCAACCTCCGCACCGATACCAAGGATGCCGCCCGGTCCTACGGCCGCCTCGTCATCCTTCACGGTGGCGAAACTCACCCAAGCGGACGCCCGATGCCGTTGAGAGAAATCCCAATCGAACCGTCCAAAGGCGCTGATCAACTCCCGCTCGACGACCCGCGGACCGACATAAGAGCCAACGTCCACACCGAACGAATCCTGGGCCACCGCGACCACCGCAGAGTCAAAGGGGGTGGATATCCATGCCGACGCCCTCGGAACCTGTAGCCGCTGCGCCTCCGCCCCGATCAAGAAATGCGCTGTGTCGGCGATGATGGGACCCCCGACGACCGCACCACCCCGAAACGACGAACGACTCTCGAGATTCGGATCGAAGTAGTCGGAGCCGGCTCCTAGTTTGCCCCTCCAGTCGGCAAAGAGACTCACCGACAGCTTCCGTGACCCTCGGCGAGAATACGTGCTGAGCAGACTGCCGGCCGCTCCGTCCCACTCGAGATCCGTGCGCGAGGACAGGACCGATGCTCCCTGGAAGGCCAAGCGCGGAAACGCAATCGTCTCGAGGCCCGCCTTGGGCAAGAATGGGTGCTGCGCGGTCTGATGAACCGCCCCGTCGACGGCGAGCACGCTCAGTCGATCGGGCAGCCCGTCTACGCCCAGCGTCTCCAGGCTGCGGGTGTCGAGCGCGGTGAGCGCGTCTACTCCCCGGTCCACGAGAGGGAGCCGCTCGGCCGTCGCATACGGAAAGGCATGTGCCCCGCCGGGGGCAGCGTCTGGCGGCGCGCCTCCAAAAGCAACAGTGTCGATGACCGTGACCGGCGGCTCAGCGGATTCCAGAACGATGGTGAGGGTGACCTCTGCTCCCGCACCGATCCGGACATCCTGTATGTTCTTGGGGAGATAGCCGAGCTGTTCCGCACGGATGTCGTACGTCCCCGGATGTAAGAGTGAAAATGTGAAGAAGCCCTCACTGGACGACTCCGTGTACCGTTCCACACCAGTCGTGCGATCGACCAGCCAGACGATCACATCGGCGATCGCTGCACCGTTCTCACCGATGACTGAGCCGGAGACCTTGCCGGCGGTGATGCTTTGTGCGCTCGCCGCAGGCGCGGCGGCAAGGGTCGATCCCAGAATGCATAACCTCAGCAGGGTGCGCAGCAGGCCTCCTTTCGCCGTGGTATCCCCACGACGTTATCTTCTCGTCCGACACGCAGCGGCGACAGGTACGCCGCCGGCACAAGATAGCCACCTACTCCTCGCAAAGTTAGCGCCCCGGACATTCGTGATCACTCACCTGTGCCATTCCTGCTGAACTCCTTACGGAGTCAACACCTACACGCTTCCAACATGATCGCCGTGTTGCGGGCGTTCTACAGTCGAGCGCTCGTGTTGCGTGCGACCGACAAGTGTCGACAGAGATGACGGGCCACACCTGGGGGCGGGCGGTACTCGGAGGCGGAGTACTCGCGGTAGTATTTGCCACGCTCGTGCCCGTAGATGCGCAAACCTCGGAACCCGCCTTCGCGTGCGTGTTCTGCGGCGAGCGCTTCCTGGCAGATGTTCTGGTGAACGTGATTCTCTATCTCCCGGTCGGGATCGGACTCGCCCTCACCGGTGTCAGGCCGACACACATTCTGCTTGGTGGGGCGCTGCTTTCTGCCACAATCGAGACGGTGCAGGTACTCCTCCCGGGACGGGACGCAAGCATCGGCGACGTGATCGCCAACACGATCGGAACCGGACTCGGGGGCGTGGTGGCATCCGCCGCGTCCGGCTTGCTACGTCCCAATGTCCGACTGGCGCGCCGGCTGGCATTTGGGGCCTCTGCCGCAGCGTGTGGCACGTGGTGGCTCACGGGATACCTGCTCGCCCCGTCGTTCCCCCAGACGGTCTACTATGGTGGCTGGACCCCGAATATGGGCCACATCGAGTGGTATCGGGGCCGCGTGCTGACTGCAATGGTCGGAGGAAACGAGATACAAACGGGGCCAGTCGAAGACTCGGAAGGACTCCGGCACCATCTGCTCGGCGGCGAGGCCATCATGGTTCAGTTCATCGCAGGACCGGCCACGTCGCGCGTGAGCTCCATCTTCAGCATCAATGACGAGTACGAAGACGAGATCGTGCTGGTGGGTCCCGATGGCGAGGACCTCGTGTTCAGGTATCGCGCACGAGCAGCGGACTGGCGCCTTGATCAACGCGATCTGCGATGGCGCAACGCCCTAAGGGGAACGGTAGCGGGGGATACGCTGACCCTCCGGGCTTCAATCGTCAGGAATGGCTCGCCCGTCGCCTTGGAGAGGTCCACCTGGCACCAGAGCGGATACGGCGTGGGGGATGGGTGGACCTTGCTCTTCTACGCGGAGTCGATGCCCGTGTGGCTGCAGGCGATGCTCGACGGCGGCTGGATCGCCGGCCTTCTCTTCCCGATCGGGCTCTGGATTCGACGCGACGGATTGTCGGTTGCCGCAATAGGGATGGCCGTCGTCGGCCTAGCACTGGTCCCAGTTGTCACCGTGCTCACTACCACTTCGCTGCAGGAGTGGCTGTTGGCTGCCACGGGCCTTGTCCTGGGAGTAGCGATGGGGCGCGTAGTGGCGCGGAATCGGGGCGCGCCACGATAGTCGTCATCTCCGCATCCCAACAGCACCATACCCGCCGCCGTTGCGACTCTTGACTCCCGTTCACTCGACGATCTCCGTCACCTCCCCACGTTCCACCAACACGCTCGCCATCGCCTCAACGCAGCGGACGATCCTCGCGTAGCTCTGCGCAAAAACATCGTCCGGCTGTTCCACCGGATCCCGCACCGTGCGGGTATCGATCGACTCGGGATCCACGTCGCCGAGCAGCAGGATCGTTCGCACGTCACCTTGTGCAAGCCGCCGCGCCGCTGCGCGCTGCCGTGTATCCATCACAACAACGATGTCTGCATCCCGAAGGAGTGAGCCGGTCACGCTGCGCGAGCGGTGCGAAGAGAGGTCCGCATCATGGTGGCTTGCTACGCGAACGGCGCCGTCGGGACTTGGGCGACCGCGGCCGAAGAAACCCGCCGAGCTCACCGATGCGAATCCGCGCGCACTCTCCGGCAATGACTTCCGGAACACCGCCTCGGCGAACGGGCTGCGGCAGATGTTGCCGTGGCACAGGAACAGGACGCTGCGGGGCATGCCAACTCGCTTGAGCCGGTCAAGCGCTTGCCGCCTCCTCCATGGATGAAGCAGGCGATCCGGAAGGTGACGAAAGACACGGAGAACGGATCGCAAACGTCCACGACGGGAACGAGGAAAGCCAGCCCCCCTCACCCGCACAACACACTCCCCCCGTTCACGTTCAGTACCTCCCCACACACGCTACCTGCCAGCTCAGAGCACAGAAACACAATCGGCCCCGCGATCTCCTCCGGCGTCGCCACCCGACCAAGTGGAATGGTCCGCTCGATCTCAGCTTTCCCTTTTCCCCCATCACGCTGGTACGGCGTTCGTGACATCTCCGTGTTCACCCAACCCGGCGCAACACAATTTACGAGAATCCCTTCTTGAGCAGCTTCAACCGAGACTGATTTTACGAACGAGATGATCGCTCCCTTGGTGGCGGCGTAGTCCGCGTGGTACGACTCGCCCCGCTGACCTGCCGTGCTCGAGATAACCACGATACGGCCGCCGGGTTTCATGACCTTGAGTGCCGCCCGCGTGCCGTGGAACACCGAGTCCAAGTTCACTGTCAACGTGCGGCGCCATCGCTCGTCTCCCATCTCCGAGACCGCAACGTCTTCCGGCGGCCAAATCGCAGCATTTGCTACAAAGATGTCCAGACGTCCGAACGTGGCGGCGGCCTCGCGAACCGCGCGCTCGCCGTCCTCCCTGTGCACGAAGTCTGCCTGAATCTTCGCCCACCGGCGCCCTTCCGCCGCAATGGACGTGCCCGTCCTCTCGGCATCGTCCGCCCGAGAGTGGTACGTGATCGCGACGTCGGCGCCCGCCTGTGCCAGCATAACGGCCGTGGCAGCGCCGATTCCACGGGAACCGCCGGTCACGAGTGCGACCTTGCCGGAGAGATCAATGAGGGACACCCGGAATGCTCCTTCGATCATGACCCTGACAGGTAGTAGTGAAAGGTAAAGAGCGAAAGGTGAAACGGTTCGCCAAGCCCTCCGATTTCACTCTTCACATTTCACTTTTCACATTTCACCCTCCTGCACCCACTTCAGCGCTCTCCAAAGTGGCGGGCCCATCCGTCCGCCAGCCTTACCGGTGGCACCTCAACCATCTCACCGCCATCCACCACCGCCCTCGGGTTCTCGACGGCGAGCAATCGCGCTGCATGCTCGCAGCCACGGTCGATCAGATATCGCACGGCAACGACAATCGATTTCGCATCACCGTGGTTGTCTGCCGCGAGAATGTCGGCGAGGCCCGACGCGAGCAACTCCCGAGCGCGCCGGCCCCACGGATGACGACGGGTGAGTGTCACAGCATCGAGCTGCACCTTGGCCCCGAGCTTACGCCACGCAGCTACCGCCTCCATGCCGCAGTGACGGTACCGTTCGGGGTGGGCAACCACGGGGACTACGCCGTGCGCAACCACCTGCTCCAGCGCTGCAGTCGCCGCCGCCGGTGCGACCGAGAGCGGGAACTCCACCAGATGATACCTGGAGCCGGCCAGCGCGAACCGACCATCCCGAAAGGTGGAGTCCGAGATCGGCCGGTTCAGCATGATCTCGAATCCCAAGTAGAGCTCCGGACGTGCTGGCGCACGTTCCTTGAGTATCGCAAAGGTCTCGTCGCGATGCTCGACCGCGTCTTCCCCGTGATCTTCAATCTCGACCACGTCAATGTGGGGTGTGAGGGCGACCCCCTCCACCCCGTCTGCCGCGAAGACCTGCAACACCGCAACCGACTGCTCCACGGAACGAGAGCCATCGTCCGTGTTGGGAAGGAGATGCGAGTGGAGATCGATCACCGCAGCGTGGCAAGGGATTCCGGATCCTGCTCAGCCATTGCCTCGCAGCCGTAGGTCATCATTGCGTCCGCCGCGAGAAGCTTTATGGCCGCACCGCGGCGGGACGAAGACGAGACGACGTCGCACAACAGCGATTCTGCGGCGCGCCGCAGGATATGGTGGAAGGGGACGACGTCGTCCCGGTCCTGTTGGCCGAGCCGCTCAATCGCTTCGAGCACCTGAGTTCGGAGCGAACCAGGAACCTGGGCAAGCCTCGGCTCCAGCCAATCGACGAGCCCCGTCAGCGCACCACCTCGCTGAGCAGCTCCGTGACGATGGCCGATGTCCGCTCTCGAGCAAGAGCGAGCTTCGTCGGGTCGCCGGTGCCCGCTGACGCAAAGTGCGGCCGCCCACCACCACGACCCCCGCTCACGGCCGCGATTCGGTTTGCCAAGTCTCCGGCCTTCACACCGCGCGAGATGAGATCATCCGTCACCCCGACGTGAATCCCCGGCCGATCGCCCGCCACCACGAGCACTTGGATCGCGCTCCGGTGCGACTCCCGGAACGAGTCCATCAAGAGCCCGATCTTGCCCCGGTCGGATACAGGCGCGTCCCCGACGAACAGCACGACATCACCGAGCTGGTGCTTCTCGTACTCCTTCCTCCCCCCTCCTCCCCCTTCGCGTAACAATTCCTCCACTTGCCGCTCGAGCCGTTTCCTCTCTTCAAGGAGCGCCTCGATCTTCCTAGCGAGATGCTCGGGGTTCGTGCGTAGTGTTCCCGCCGCCTCGTCGATCCGCTCGCCGAGGCTCTTGACGTGCGTGTAGGCGACTGGTCCGGTGATCGCCTCTACACGGCGTACCCCGGCGGCTACTCCCGTCTCGCCAGCGAAGTGGAACAGCCCGATTTGCCCGGTCGATCGCACGTGGGTGCCGCCGCAGAGTTCCATCGACACGCCCGGCATGTCCACCACACGTACCACGTCGCCGTATTTGTCGCCGAAGAAGGCAATTGCGCCCCGCGCGATTGCTTCCTTGTACGGCATCTGACGCGTCTCGACAGGCACGTTCTCCCAGATATGCTCGTTCACCTCCTCCTCGATAGCGTCCAGCTCCTCCGACCGCACTGGCTCATGGTGCGAGAAATCGAACCTCAGCCGGTCGGGCGCTACGACGGACCCCGCCTGCCGCACGTGTACGCCAAGCACCTTGCGGAGCGCTGCGTGCGCGAGGTGCGTCGCGGAGTGGTTGCGCTCGATGTTGTGCCGCCGCTCGCGGGCCACGACCGCCGCGACCGGCGTGGGCTCGAACGGACCCTCGTAGGGGCCGACCACGACTTGCTTGCCCTCCACCTTGACGACATCCTCGACCGGGAGCGTCCACCCGTCGCCTTTCACAACACCGGTGTCGCTCACCTGCCCACCGGACTCCGAGTAGAACGGGTTGTCCTTCAGGATCAGCTCGAGATGATCGTCGCCCTTCCTGAAAGCCAGAATGTCCGTCTCGGCCTCCGTGGTGTCGTACCCGACAAACTTCTGCCGTTTCCGGGGAACGACGCGCGTAAAGCTCCCCTGACCACCCGTCCGACGGACTACCGGCGCCTCCGGCCCTTTCCCCCTTCCTCTTTCCCCTTTTCCTGCCTTGCGCGATCTCTCCTGCTGCTCACTCAACGCCTCATCGAACCTTTCCTCATCCACCCTCCACCCGCACTCAGCCGCGATGAGCTGGGTGAGATCGACCGGGAAGCCGTAGGTGTCGTACAGCTTGAAGGCCTCGGCTCCCGGGATCGTCCCAGGTGCACCTGTCGTAATCTCGTCGAGCCGCCGGAGCCCGCCCTCGATGGTCTCGAGGAACCGCTCCTCCTCGGCCCGGGTCACCGACTCGATGTGCTCCTGCTTCTCACGCAACTCGGGATAGCTGTCGCCCAGCGTCTCCACCACCACCCTCGACAGCTGGGCTAGCACTGGCTCGGACTGCCCCAGCACATAGGCGTGCCGCACCGCTCGGCGGAGAATACGTCGGAGGACATACCCGCGGCCGTCGCTGGATGGGTACACCCCGTCCGCCAACAGAAACGCCACCGCGCGGGCATGATCGGCCAGCACGCGGAACCCCATACCATCGGGACCTCGATCGTACCTCTTGCCGACAATCTCTTCCGCCCGATGGATAATCGGCAGGAAGAGATCGGTGTCGTAGTTGGAGTCGACATGCTGCAGCACCGCGGCGATTCGCTCCAACCCAGCGCCCGTGTCGACAGAAGGAGCAGGGAGCGGAGTGCGGGTGCCATCGGCAGCCTGGTCGTACTGCATGAACACAAGGTTCCAGATCTCGAACAGATCACCCGACTCAGCAATGACCTCAAACTCGGCCAGCGACGGTACCGTCCCTCTCCCTCTTCCTTCCTCCCTCAAGTCGACATACATCTCCGAGCACGGCCCACAAGGCCCGGTGTCTCCCATCTGCCAGAAATTGTCCTTGTCACCCATCCCGTAGATCCGCTCATCAGCAACGCCCGCGACGTCGCGCCAGAGCCTACGCGCCTCATCGTCAGAGTGGTGTACACTGATGTACAGGCGATCGGGATGGATCCCGAGGAAGTCTTCACTGGTGACCCATTCCCAGGCGTACTCAATGGCCCCCTTCTTGAAGTAGTCACCGAAGGAGAAGTTGCCCAGCATCTCAAAGAACGTGTGGTGTCGCGCGGTGTGACCCACCTGCTCGAGGTCGTTGTGCTTCCCACCTGCGCGCACACACTTTTGCGCTGTCACCGCCCGATCGTATTCTCGGTGCTCCAGCCCTTGAAACACCTCCTTGAATTGCACCATCCCGGCGTTGGTGAACAACAGGGTGGGATCACCGTGCGGCACCAAGGACGACGACGGGACATGCTCATGTCCCCGGTCGCGAAAATACTCGACGAAGGATCGGCGGAGTTCGCTCGAGCGCATGGCGTTAAAGCTAACAGCCCACCCAAGAGCTGCTACCGCTACCGCGGGTTGGGTCTCGGGGGCGGGGCTCTGGTGCGTCGCGCCCATCTGCGGCACGGCAGGCACAACTGTGACAGTCGAGGCCGATGTCGGGCAACACCCTGCAGTGCGAGGAGCGGGGTGCAAACAACGCGGGGATCCGGCCATGAGCTGCAGCCAGCAGAAGAGCATGGGTCTGGACCGTGGCGAACCATCGGGCGGCAGTGCCTCCCGCGATGGGCTCGCCTAGCCTACTATGGACTTCTTGGACGACCTCTTGACCACCCAGGCGCCGAAGGAGCCACCCGTGATGTTCAGGATAAGATCCTCTGTCGACGGTATGCGCCCCCCAAGAAACAGTTGACCGACTTCGATGCTCAGGCTCAACGCGGCACAGAGTAGCGCTGCCACGAAGAGCGACGAGGACCGCCCTCTCACGTATATGATCAGAAGACCTAACGCAAGAAAGCCAATGAAATTGACTGCCCAGTCCACATACGCCTTCAGATTGGACACCCGCTGAATGGAGAACGGGACGAGGCTGAACCGCTTCACGTGCTCGATGACAAAGGGGTTGGGAATATCTAGCGCTCCGGGCAGGGCGTGATCCACGGTACCTCGCCCGAGACCTACGGTTGCCTGATAGATGTCGCCAAGCCAGGGTCGATCGAACGTCAGCTCATTCCCGAAGGCAAGCCGGTAATCAGGAGACCACCGAGAAAAAGCTTCTGGGGGCAGAACGGCCGCAAGTGCCTCTTCTCCGTCTATTCGCACACTCATCGATCCGCGGGCAATGCGGAGGCTAATGTGTCTGGTATCCGTCGCAGCGAATACTCCGTTCAGTTGGTATGGAGGCACCCCGTTGAGGTCCGTCTCCGGTGTGCGCACTCTGATGATCAAGTCCGTGCCCTGCTGCCCGATCGTCAGATTTCGTTCCCAAATATCCTGTGAAATCGTGAGTATGCGTGCCGGACCATACTGGCGCGAGAAGTAGGGCCGAACCCTCAGCTCCACAGCCAAGGATGAGGCCTCGATAGCATCAGGGAGCCAGGTCAGTCGGCTTGGCAGGAGAGCAATCGCCGGCGCAACAAACTGCAACCCCTCTGCGGAAGACCTAGCCCCCGCATTCTCGACGACTTGGGTGGTGATGTACTGGATCTCCCTTCCATGCGCGACTGCCCGGAAACGCGAAGGCGGTGCCCAGTGAAAGGGATAGAATCCGACGATCCAGTACAGGAGAACAACCGAGAACCCGATGACCCATCGATTCACTTTGACCTCATCCCAAAGTGTGCTACGCGTTAATACAATAGCGGAGCTCGATCGACTCGGGTGACGTCAGCATGCGACGCATCACCCCGCCTAGTGAACGCCGGTCGGCGATACCTCGAATCCATCGTAGCGCCCGAAGCGGTGACGAGTGGAAGTTCCGACCCAGGTTCAGCTCTGAGTTTGGGAAAACGCTGACGTCCAGATTCAGGGTCAGGACGTGGGGAACGAGGAGCGGTCCCCCACCGTCTCTTCCACCATGTCCGTTACCTCCCGCCCCTGGTACCCCCTCCTGCCAAGATACGCCAACACCCGTCGCCGAAGTGTTTCGGCTGGCAAGGCACCCAGCTGTCGAACCCGCTTCTCGGCCAGCGCTCGGGCCTGCTCCAGGGGCTCCACACCCTCCGCATCCAGGACCCTGTCAATTGCTCGCTCGGCCAGCTGGCGGTCTACTCCCTTATCCAGGAGATCGGCCAGGAGTCGCGACCGTCCATGGCCTTTGGCAGCACGAACGCGAGCGTAGTGCTCCGAAAAAGCCCTGTCGTCGAGGAGTCCCGCAGTTTCGAGCCGACCGACTGCCTCGGCGGCTGCCGATGGGTTATGGCCGCGTTCCCGAAGCTTGCGCAGCACCTCGTAGACCGACCGAGGTCGGTTGGCGAGCATACGCAAGGCGACGCGATGGGAGGACTCAACGTCCGCCAAGTAGGAGAGCCGGTCCAGTGTCTCCTTCCGGAGCTCCTGGTCCGTCTCGAGCCCCAGCTCCCGGGCCGCCTCGGCGGGTACCGACGCAAAACGGGCCCCGTCGACCTCGACGATGAGGCAAGACGGAGCCCGCTTGTCAGGGCGAAGTCCCGTGACCTGCACGAGCGCTACTCTTCAATCGCCTCGGCCTCGCTCTGCTCCGTCCCCATTCCCAGCACCACCCTCACCTTCTGCTCAATTTCGGCCGCGACATCTTCGTGATCCTTGAGGTACAACTTCGCATTCTCGCGCCCCTGGCCGATACGCTCCTTCCCGTATGAATACCACGCGCCCGACTTGTCGATGATGCCGGCCTCGGCACCGATGTCCACCAGCAGCGAGACGTGGCTGATTCCCTCGTTGAACATGATGTCGAACTCGGCCTGCCTGAACGGCGGCGCGACTTTGTTCTTGACCACCTTTACCCGCACCTTGCTCCCTGTGATCTCATCACGCTCTTTGACCGGGCCGATACGACGGACGTCGAGGCGGACCGAAGAGTAGAACTTGAGCGCGCGGCCACCGGTCGTCGTCTCCGGATTGCCAAACATGATCCCAATCTTTTCACGCAACTGGTTGATGAAGACCACCGACGTGCGTGACCGATTGATGCTGCCGGCCAGCTTCCTGAGCGCTTGCGACATCAGTCGGGCCTGCAGTCCCATATGGGAATCCCCCATGTCTCCCTCAATCTCAGCCTTCGGCACGAGTGCGGCTACCGAGTCCACAACGATCACATCCACGGCACCCGAGCGCACCAGTATCTCGGAAATCTCGAGGGCCTCCTCGCCCGTGTCCGGCTGGGACACCAGGAGGTTCTCGACATCCACCCCCAGCTTCTTGGCATACTCCACGTCCAACGCATGTTCCGCGTCGATGAATGCTGCCACTCCACCGGTGTTCTGCGCGTTCGCCGCAATGTGCAGTGCGAGGGTAGTCTTGCCACTCGACTCCGGCCCATAGATTTCCGTTACCCGACCACGAGGGATTCCTCCGACCCCGATCGCCGCGTCCAGATTGATCGCGCCGGTGGAGATCGACCCGACGGCCACACGCGGCTGGTCCTGCCCCATGCGCATGATCGCGCCCTTGCCGATGGTCTTCTCAATCTGGGCGATCGCAAGGTTCAGAGCCTTGGTCTTTTCCTGGGTCACTTTTGCATTGGTCTGCTGGTCGGCCTCTACGGGCATAATGTCCTCGGTGCTGCGTGGGTGGTCTCTCATGTTCGTCTTGGGAGACGAATCGCGGAACCCTTCTCCCTTCTCCCTTCTCCCTTCTCCCTTCTCCCTTCTCCCTTCTCCCTTCTCCCTTCTCCCTTCTCCCTTCTCCGCCCGAATATAAACCGAAGAGGTGCGGCTCCGCTAGCCCACGCGGAACGCGTCCTCAACATGCTCCAGCCGGCACCGCCCGCGGGGAGACAGTGTAACTCCAATCACATCAAAACGATACGCGTCGTCCGGCGTTCCGTGACGATCCACCCATGCACTGGCGACGCGCACGATCTCCCGGCGTTTGGACCACGTGACTGCCTGAAGCGGCGTGCCGTACCGCCTTCCCCAGCGTGTCTTCACCTCGAAGAAGGCTACGAGCTGGCCTTTCCTCGCAACCAGATCGATCTCCAGGCGACCCATCCGGAACCGGTGCTCGAGGATTCGCCAGCCGCTGGCGCGAAGATACTCGATCGCGCGCTCCTCACCCTCGAGGCCGCGGACGTGGCGCGGGTCGGTCCAGGTGGACGGATCGGACTTGATGGGCACGTGGCAACGTACCCCTCGCCCCACGCTCGGCCCGTATCGCATTCCCGCTCCGCGAATCAAAGCTACTCGCGTCGCAGACCAGCAGGACCACAAGGGGGAAGGGCGTGGCGGGCGGTGCTGTCTCAGCTGCTGGCGCATATGAACGAGCGTGTCGGCCAGTCGGTCGCCTACGCACGGATGAATGGCATCGTACCGCCCTAGTCGCGGTCAGACGCGCTTCCACCCGCCCTTTCGATGACCCGTACCCGTAGCGGGCACGGAGGATCCTCGTCATGACACGCCGGGCTCACACAGTGTCTGCCGCGCGTGCCGTGATAGCATCCGCATGTCTCACATCCAGGGCCACTCTTCCGGCTCAGGACGCCGCGGCCACTCCCGCATGCGGGAAGGAAGGCCCTTTCTGAACTCTACCGCTTACAGAGATCGTCACTCGGGTTTCGTTTCTTCCCGAGGAGCTTCCTCCTGTCCGGAGCCCACCCTCCCCGCTGCTTCTCACCCCGGACAGATGTTCCATTTGCACAACATTGGGGACACTACGGTGCATGTGCTGGGGGGTCCGCCAGCGTCGCTCCTTGCCCATGCTCCGGCGCTTGGCCACACCTAGCTGTTAGCCGGCTAGGGTTCGAGAACGCCGTCAGCCGATTCGCAGGCGATCCGGCACCGACGTGCTGGACGTCTTGGAATGCGCACGTCGCGCAACCACCTCCAGGCTCTGCGGCGCCAGGCGTCACAGCCAGGCACCGCAGGTCAGCCTCCATAATTCCCTCTACGGTTGCTGAAGCACCGCCGCGTTCCGTGGCCCGGCTCCCACGCTCACCGTGGCGACCACCGTGTTGGTCGCCGTGGCAATAACAGACACCGTTCCATCCATCTGGTTCGCCACGTACACGAAGTTGCCGTCCGGTGATATCGCCACACCTCTCGGCTGAATGCCGACGCCGACCGCCGTTATCGCCGTGTTCGTGGCGGTGGCGATAACGGAAACGTTGCCGCTGCCCGTGTTCGCGACATAGACGAATGCCCCATCCGGAGTGATCGCAACACCATCCGGACTCGTTCCTACCGCCACGGTCGTGAGCACCGAAGGCGTCGCCCCGGTTGTAACAACCGACACGTTGTTCGATCCGCTATTCGCTACGTAGAGAAACGCACCGTCAGGCGTTTCAGCGATGCCGCGCGGTTGCGCGCCAACGTTCACGACGTCCGCTGCGAGTCCCGTGCCGCGATCGTACCGGGTGATTGTGCCACTGACCTCGTCGTCCGACAACCAGACTGACGCGTTATCTGAGGTCGCAACGACGCCATACGGTGAACTGCCCAACGCGACTGGTCCGAGGTTGGCGTTGTCGGACGTGCGGATGATCTCCATCTGGCTCACGGGGAAAAGGGCTACGAAGACGAACTGACCGTCCGGGCTGGCCGCCACGCCCAGCGGGCTGGAGCCCACGGGTACCGTCGTGACGACGGTATTACTGCTGTTGTTGATCACCGACACGGTGTTCGATCCGAAGTTGGTGACATAGGTTCGCGTCCTGTCGGGCGTGATCGTCACGCCGTAGGGACTGGTCTGCGTCTCGACGGAGTCCGTCAAGAGATTCGTCGTACCGTCGATCACCCACACGCTGTCGGTATCGAAGCTCGTCACGTAGATGCTGAACAGATCCACCGTCACACTCGCCGTGCCCGCCACCCCACTGGGGGCCGCCGTCGCCGTGATCGTCACGGTCCCGTTCCCCTGCGCCGTCACCAGCCCCGTCGCACTCACCGTCGCGATGG
>JBDHAB010000057.1:0-15691 GCA_039588295.1 Gemmatimonadota bacterium | reverse complement strand
ATGGACGGGCGACGCTCCGGCTAACGGACGGTCTCTCCAGACCCTAGACAGATCGAGCTGTCGCCCGCCCCAACTTCACTGCAGATTCCCTGATCAGCTAGATACAAGACGGCACCCCGTTCAGCATTATGCCAGCAATCATCGCGTTGCTTTCCCTCGTACTGATCTTCCTCTTCGTTCAACTAGCGTTCAAAGAGGGATTCACAATGGGGAGCGAGTCCGAGCGAGAGCGTGACACACAGCAAACCTCCAAGGCCGACGACAACGTACTTCCCGCCGCCTCCCTGAGGCTTCAAGTAGCACGCGCGATGCGCGATTCCCATCACCGCGCGCTCTGGGAAGAGGAGAAGCACTTCACGTGGCTCCTGTCGATTGTTCTGACGGCAGACGCCGTTCTGCTCTTTCGGTCGGCCGGCTTGCCTGAGCCTGATCGCAGCCTTGCTATCGGTGTGGCGTCGACTCTTGGGGCGCTAGTCTGACTCATGGCGCTCAACATCTTTCGTCGGGAGAGTAAGAGCTACCAAACCTGGACCAACAAGTTCAATGCAGCTTGGCTCGATTGCTTTGCCGAGACACTGATGCCGGTGCGGCTCAAAGATCCCAACAAGGGCTTGTTCGCACTGATATCAGCGCCGTTTCGCAAAGATATTATGAGGAGCCTCAATATCAGAGATTCATTCCAACTGCTCTTCCTTGTGTTCTTCTGCATTTTCTGGTTCCTCTGTATCTGGGCTGGCTACCGACTGTTCAATACCGTCGGGGTTGACTTGAAAGGCATGATGCGCGCCGTCTAACACCATTAAGCCGGATCGCGTCAACGAATCAAACCGTCCCCCGGCGCGGAACCACCTCGCATCACCACGAACGCACACGTCCCACCGCTCATTCGGCGCACCCGCACCAAAACACAGTTGTAGCGCGTAGCGGCCTCGCGCCCAACACGTCATCACGTTGCCACAGAACGGGCAGAACATGACACGATGGTAGACACCGGCGTTCCGCAGCCAGGACGCCAGGAAATGGTCAGTGTCTCACGCTAGTTCGTCCCAAGAATGGGGTGCAGCTGACGAGGGTGTCAACGTAGTCTCAACGGCGTCACAAAGACTCTCAAGTCGTCAGAGACATACCCGACGGTTTCACTTCAATTGTCGCGGTTCTACGACTCTTGCGCTCGCATTGACCAGGCTGCACCGTGGGGGAACGTAGACACGACAATTCCCGTCGGTGGCCCTCCCGGCCCCGCCGCCTGACCGACGCCGCAATGTGACGCCCGCCTGACGACGAGACCGCTGAGCCACCGGCTAACCTGGCACGCACCCGGGGGCGACTTCTGGCACGCTACTTCGCGTCATTGGCCGATCGCGACTTCGACACCGGACTGAAGCTCTACTGGATCTGGCGGAATTCCGCTCAGCGGAAGAGGCAGAGCTGTATGCCAGTGAGATCCGCGCGATGATCGCCGAGGCTTGAGTCACGTGGCAAACGGACCAGCAGCGACTCCGCGGAGGGCCGAAGCGACTTGCGGCTATGCGGTCGTGATGACGACGTGCCTTGGTGCCTTGGCATGTGGTAGCTATGACTTCGAGCGCGTTAGGGGTGAGGCCGACGCCTATGCGCGAAGCTACCTCTCCTCAGTTGATTCCGCGCCGTCGCGCGCCGCGGATTTCCTTGATCGCGAATTCTTCCCCACTGACCCCCCGTGGATCCTGCTCGGGGCAGTGAACGCAGAGTTGGGTAAGCTACGCTCGCTCAAACCGGAAACGGTCAAGGTCACCACTGGGCTTAACCGCTCGGGAGAGATGTTCGTCGAGTTGGCGTATCAGGCCGAACACGCTGAAGGCAGCAGTGCCGTGAATGTGATACTTCGCAGGTCATCCGGCGACGCCGCGTGGTCCGTTCGGGGACACGTGGTGAGCTACGAATCCCTGACCATCGCGCTGGCCGAAGAGGCCGATCGGTTTCTGGAAGGCTACTTCGCATCATTAGCCGATCGCGAGTTTGACACCGCACTGAACCTCTACTCCGAGTCATTCTTCCGCGGAGTACCAGCGGACGAGTGGCATGCGAGCCTGGCGGCAACGCGAGACACGCTGGGTCGTCCCGGTAACCGCAGCCTGATCGAGGCCGACGTTGGCGGCAACGTGCTGACCGGCGCGGCCGTTATTAGCCTCGAGTACACAGTTGCGTACGAGAACCGTCTGGTGATCGAGAGGTTCGTGGTGGTTCGAGCCTCGCGCGATCAGCCGAAAGAAATACACTCCCATGAGATCTCTACTGATCAAGTCGAGACGAAGTCGGCCAAGCAGTAGTGGCAAGGAGTTCGCAAATGTGCGTCATGAGGAATACGAGAACAGTTTGGTGTGCGGTGATGGTGCTAGCCGTGTCCGGGAACGGGACGTCGAGCGCCACGGCCTTACCGCAGGACAGCCTTGCCGCGCAACGTGCGACGTTGATGGGGGCGATTACATACGGCCAGGTGGAACTGGTCAAGCAGCTCCTCGAGAGCGGTGCTGATCCGAATGCGAAGGACCCACGTGGCAACACGCTGTTGATGGTGGCGGCTGGGGCAGGCCACGTCGACCTCGTGAAGCTCCTGCTGGCTCACGGCGCTGACATAGATGCGGCGGCCCCGATGGGTTCCACCGCCCTGATGTTTGCCGCATTTCACGGCCATGCCGAGGTTGTGAGAGTGCTCCTGGACAATGGTGCTGATGTCCATGCCACAGGGCAACTGGGCATGACTGCGGTGCGGCTCGCGGCCAGGAATAGCCAGTCCGATGTCATTGACGTGTTGCTGGACTACGGCGCTGCGACAACGGAGGCTGAGGTCTACCGGGACGTCATGGGAGACCTATTCGCCTTGCCACACGCGACGAACGTCGAGCAGCGCCCAAACGAAGATGGCGACGTGGTCCTCGGTATCGATCACAGCGGCGGCTACTTCCTGGACAGCGGTGATGGCACAATGCGCCGGGTTTCCACGGACAATCTGACGGGCCTGCTCAGCCCCGTGTACAGCGAACCGCGGCGGGATCGGGTCCTGTATGTGGTCGCGGATCAGAATGTGGAGTATGAAGTCATGGGGGACGTTATCGACATCGCCCGCAAGGCCGGTGTCCGGGTGCTATCGGCCGTAGCCGAACGAGAGGGGGAGGCGATCGCGCTGAGCAGGGCGGCGATGGATGTCCAGATTTGGTCGGAAGGGATGGAGCAGTGGGCTTCAGGCAACCAGATCGTGCTGCAACTGCTCGGGGACGGGTCGTACGCCATCAATACGGAGCCCGTGCTCCTGTCGGAGCTTGACCGTCACCTGCACGCGATCTTCGACGTCCGGCCGGCGAAGCTCATGTTCGTCCACGTGGCAGCAGACCGTCGATACCAGGACGTGATCACGGCCATGGACATCGCTCGAGGTGCCGGTGTGCAGGTGATCAGTATCGCGCCCGTCGAGGTGCCACACGAGCTTCCTGGGATCGACCTGAGTCAGCGGTTTGACCCGCGCGACTTCAGTGGCGTGGGTGTGGAGGGCGGTGTGTTTGGTGACAGTGCCGCCGGTCCGGTCGACTTGGGTCAGGTATTCCGGGACGCCGTCGTAGATGTGATGCCGGAACGGGTGTCGTGTCCCCCTGCGCAGTATCCGGCCGAGATGTGGCAGGCGCGTATCGAAGGAACTGTCGTCCTCCAGTTCGTGGTGGAGACGGACGGTCACGTGGAACCCGAGACCATCGAAGTGGTTCGGTCGACGCATGAGGCCTTTGAGGCACCAGCCAAGGAAATGACCGCGGGGTGCATGTTCCGGCCCGGCAGGGTGCGTACGGCTGCGGTACGAGTGCTCATCCGAATGCCTCTCATGTTCACTCTGCAGAAGGACTCTCCCTTGTAGGCGGTCGTACGGATCCTTGACGCTTGCGCCGTCAGAGATTGGCTGGGGTTGGCTCTGGCTGCCATTCGGTGAAGACCGCCGTGAACACGAGGACCTTTCATGACGGAAGCCACCTCGCGTAAGAAATGTGAAGAGTGCGGCACCACGTATCCGTCGGAGTATTGGTTCTCAACTCCGACCATCTGTAAGGCGTGCTACAAGGGGCTCTCACCAGAGAGACCGAGAGAACTCGGTGAGCAGGTGCAGGCGGAGGTGACGCCCGAGCGGCCACCTCGCGAATCGAGCGACGGTGGGTCTTCGTTCTGGCGACGTTGGATTGCTAATCCCCCAAGACTGATTGCCTACTCCCTCATTTGGGGCGCGGCCACCGGAACGTGGGCACTGGTCCAGTCTCTCTTCGGCGAGGACATCCTCCAGCAATCAGTGGTAACGCTTGCCTTCATTGTCTTCTTTCTCGGCTACTACACCGTGTGTGGAGTCGCCGGAGTGCTCCTTGTGCGTGGCTCGCGCCGAGCCACGGTCCCGGTCGTTCTCGCTCTGATCCCCCAGCTCCTGCAGCTACAGGGACCCGGGATCCTCTATCAGCTCGCGTGCGGTGTGTACGCGACGATCTTCGTCGTGCGGCCCGGCACGACCGTCGAGTTCGGACTCGACTTCGGCTTCACGAGCAGCCTCAGCATCCAGCTGGGCGACGTCGGTCCTCCTCTTGGTATCGCTGTTAACGTCGTCGCGGCTGCGATGCTCTGGTATGTCTGCACAACACCACTCGAGGTCGTGCGCGGGCTGACTGAGCGAGGCGGTGCAGGCCGTGCCTGAAGGAACCGCAGGGACCCGGAGTAGCTCCGGAACCAGGCTCCCGATAACCACTCAGAAGGAGATTGTCCCATGAGATGGCAGCCAAAGCGAACTGTGGCGATGGTGCTGCTCCTCCTGGTCGTCAGCTTCGCATGGGCCAATCCGGCCTTCGCGCAATTCGACCGGGTCAACCTCAACAGCCTGATCGAGGAGACCCAGAAATCCACTCCCAAATCGGACGCCATGACCATGGCGTGGTGGTTGCCAGAGGAGTTCTGGCGAGGCTCCGCTGAAGGTTCTGGTGCCACCGAGGAGCAAATGGAGGAACTCCTAGCAGTGGTGCGCCCCTACACACTTGTCGCAGTGCTCGATGGTACCGTCGGGCCCTTCGGGGGCGTCACGTTTGTATCGGACCCGGACCTCCGCGAGAGCGTTCGGCTTGTGGATGGGCAGGGGAGAGCTTACAGGCCGCTTCCTGAAGAGGAGATCGATGCAGACACGAGAAACCTAGTTGCGATCTGGCAGCCCATGGTTGCAGGCTTGCTGGGCGAGATGGGGGAGCACATTGCACTGCTCGTCTTCCCCGCCACGGACGGCCAGGGACACCGGATCGCCGACGCCACGGAGGAGGGGCGTTTCTCGGTCAAGGTAGGTCAAGAAGAATTCACGTGGCGGTTGCCCCTGGGTTCGCTGCTACCCCCAAAGGTATGTCCAGTTGACGGAGAGCTTCACAGTGGCGCGTGGAAGTATTGCCCGTGGCACGGTGTGGAGCTTGTTGAGCCTGTAGACACTGGAGCGGCCCCCGCGCTTCCAGCCGCCGCCCCGGGCCCCGCACGCCTTCAAGAAGCCTGCAACGGTGGGGATGTGGAGGGCTGCGTCAACCTCGGCAACGCCTACTACCGTGGTGATGTGGTTTCCCAGGACTACACCCGCGCTGCCTCCCTCTACGAGATAGCCTGCGAGGGCGGATCGGCAGTGGGTTGCAACAACCTCGGCTTCCTGTACCTGCAAGGCTACGGCGTCCGTCAGGACGCCACCCGCGCTGCCTCCCTCCACGAGATGGCCTGCAACGGTGGGATTGCGGAGGGCTGCTTCAACCTCGGCAACGCCTACTACCGTGGTGATGTGGTTTCCCAGGATTACACCCGCGCTGCCTCCCTCTACGAGATAGCCTGCAACGGTGGGGATGTCCGGGGCTGCAACAAACTCGGCCTCCTGCACGCCAGTGGCGAGGGGGTCCCCAAAGACGATGCCCGCGCTGCCTCCTTCTACGAGATAGCCTGCAACGGTGGGTATGCGCCAGGCTGCTTCAACCTCGGTATCCGGTACGCCAATGGCGAGGGGGTCCGCCAAGACGCGGCCCGCGCTGCCTCCTTCTACGAGGTAGCCTGCAACGGTGGGTATGCGCTGGGCTGTTACAACCTCGGCGTCATGTACGCTAAAGGCGAGGGGGTCCCACAAGACGATGCCGGTGCTGCCTCCCTGTACGAGAAAGCCTGCGAGGGTGAAGCGGCACAGGGTTGCTACGGACTCGGCTTCATGTACGCCAAAGGCGAGGGGGTACCCCAAGACGCTGCGCGCGCTGCCTCCCTGTACGAGGAAGCCTGCGACGGTTGGTATGCGCGGGGCTGCAACAACCTGGGCGTCATGTATCTGAATGGCGAAGGCGTACCCCAAGACGATGCCCGCGCTGCCTCCTTGTTCGAGGAAGCCTGCGAGGGCGGATCGGCACAGGGCTGCAACAACCTCGGTGACATGCACGAACGTGCCGATGCTGCCCGTCTTCAAGAAGACTGCGACAGCGGGATAGCGACGGCCTGCCACGACCTCGGTTTGAGGTACAGTGAGGGCCAAGGGGTTCCCCAGGACCCCAGCCGTGCTGCCGCCCTCTACGAGCAAGCTTGCGACGGTGGCGAGGCAGAGAGTTGCTACAGTCTCGGCGTCATGTACGATGTTGGCCTGGGGGTCCCGAAGGATGAGGCCCGGGCTGCTTCCCTCTTCCGGAAAGCCTGCGTTGGTGGTGTGGTACAGGCGTGCCGGTGATGCTTGGCATGCGAAGTGGTAGTGGCTGAGCAAAGCAAGAGCTGAGCCCCGAATATCACCAGGGGTTCGGGGCTGTCGGTGGACTGTATTTCGGCTTAAGCAGGCACCCGTTCATACGTCAATGGGTTGCCAGGAGGAGACCGTCATGCGCCGGAGGTATTCTCAGCTTCTCTCCGTCCCTGTCCTTATCATTCTCGTGGCCACCGCATGCCAGCCTACGCCGGAGGCTTTCAACAATCGTGGCGATATGTATGCCAACCAAGGCCAGTATGACCTGGCTATCGCCGAATACAATCGTGCGGTGGAGCTCAACCCGAGTTACGCGGAGGCCTACAACAATCGTGGCGGAATGTATGCCAACAAAGGCCGGTATGACCTGGCCTTCGTCGACTTCAATCGCGCGGTGGAGCTCAACCCGAGTTACGCGGAGGCCTACAACAATCGTGGGTTTGCGTATGCCAAGAAAGGCCAGTATGACCAGGCCATTGCCGACGTCAATCGAGCGTTGGAGCTCAACCCGAGTTACGGGATGGCCTACAACAACCGTGGCGCGTACATGCTGACGTTGGGGGATACTGCAAAGGTATGCTCTGACGCGAGACGAGGCTGTGAATTGGGGGTGTGTGACCTCAGCAACGAAACAAAGAGCAAGGGCATATGCCCTTGACTACCCGATAGCGCCGGTAGGGAAAGACCCAGTGATATTGTTCTGGGGAGAACCCTAAACGGTGCTTTCCCACTGTGTGGCTGCACCACAGAGTTGGCTATGGCAGCATTCGGTGAAGAGTGGCAGAAGCGATACCGTCGCCGATGGTGGCAGAAGGTGATTGACGTGCCGCTCGACTTGGTGGCATTGCTGTTGGAGTGGTCTGGGGAAGATAGCTGGGTGCACCGCACGATTGGCAAACACTTGGACCAGCCACCAGAGCGAATTGTGCGGTCAGAGGAGGAAGAAGCTGACGGCAATAGGCATCCGCGCTCGTAGCGAGTAGCGAAGCTTGTTGCCTGGCCGCACTGTTCTGAGCCAAACAGCCCCGGCGTCACGCGGCGTTCGGGGCTTGGTTTTGTGTGGCCCTTTCAGAATCCTCACACGCCAAATTCTGAGCGATTTCTGTTTGGGCGCGCCTAGGGTCGGGTGGGGTGATTGGGTTTGCCAGCACTGAATGAGAAGGCGCGGCGCGGAGGCGGGCGCAATCTGTATACATGGACCTGGGAATCATAGGGGGGCCTGGGGGGCTATGGGTTCAGTGGGGTGGGATACAGTCGGTGGCACTTCCTAGTCTCCAGCGACTGTCAGCGGCCCTTCTTCACGATCAGGTAGCCAGGATCAACCTCGAGGGCCTTGGCGAGCCGTTCGAGCGTCTCGAAGTCGATACCCGAAGTCTGTGCGTTCTCGATGGCAGAGGCTTTGTTGCATGGCTCGGAACTGAGCGCAGTCCCCCGTTTCCGGAGCGAGAATCACCCCGCACGGTAGCTGTCGGGCATCCCGAGATGGGTCATGGTGTTGAGAACCCCGCGCGCGAGTTGCACCTCCGCCCGTTGGCCCGCCAGGGTGCGACTCCTCATACCTCGGCCGATGATCGTCTTGTATCGATAGATCACGTTCTCGATCATGCTGCGCTGACTGTAGCCCGACCGCTTGTGCCACTCGCGTCGACCGAGTCTGCGGATGGAACGGATGTTCCGATTCCGCTCCTGCAATGCGGCTGCCGGCCTTGGACGCAGCTGGGCGTCGCGTCGAGGTGATATGACGACTCTCACGTGTCGTCCTTGGCCTTTTGCACGAGCGGCTTCGTAAACTCCCTCGGTATCGTAGGCACCATCTGCAAAGACGGAGGCCACTGGACGGCCGATCTGCTCGAGCAAGGCAGGCACCCGAGTGCAATCATGCGTTCGACGACCGGTCAGATCTGAGGCGACGATCTCGCCAGTGGCCGCGTCGACCGCAAGGTGCAGCTTCCGCCAGGCTCTGTTCCTCGGTGGCTTCCGCTGATTGCCAACGTGAATCCTGAGGCCGGTGCTGTCGATGAACAGGTGGATGGGCTGATGGCTCGCGCCCGCGTGAAACGAGAGCTCACCGAGCATCTTCATCCGCCGGGACAGCGTCGTGTGGTCGGGAACGGGGAGCTCCACCTCAAGCCTGGCTGCCAGCGAACGCAGGAAAGCCTTCGGTCTGTCGGAGCGGAAGGTGCAGGACCATGCGGATCGTCAGCGCCGCCTGAATCGCGATGTTCGCGTAGATGCGTTGACCACCGGGCTTGCCGCTGGGTCGGGCCCGCCAGGAGTTGATGGCGTCGTCGGAAAGCCAGACGGTGAGGTCGCCTCGTCTGCGTAAGCCCGCCTCGTACGCAGGCCAATTGCGAATCCGGTAGGGAGTTCTCGCGTACTGGTACTGGCTCCGGTTCGGATACTTCATCGGTGGCGACTCCGGATCGGGGCTTCACCACCCATGATGCGTCGAAATCCGGAGTCATGCACCAACGCCGTCGCGACTCGTGTCGCTCGCTCGCGCCGCGACAAATCCCGCCCCGGGCATAAGGAGCCATCCTCATCGCGTTCCGTGGAGTACCATCCCGTATTGGCCAACCGCACGAACATCCGTGGAGGAACTGCCCCAAACACCCACGAGCCAACCGGTCGTTCGTAGCCAAGGATCGCGACTGGCCCCGGCGGTCTGCTCAGTCCAGCTCGTGCCGTCGTAGTGCAGGACCGTGGCATCGTACTGCGGGATCGGACCGGGGTACCGTATCGTAACGCCCACCGCGAACGCGTCCGTCGGAGAGTTGCCCCAGACACCTTCGAGGTGCAGATCCTCGACCGATCCGCTTTGTTGCGGGCTCCAGCTCGTGCCATCGTAGTGCAGGATCTTATTGCCAAGACCCACGGCAAGTACGTCCGTGGAGGAGCTACCCCAGATACCGTTGAGGCGGAGGGCTCCTGGGGTGCCGGGCTGCTGCTCACTCCAGCTGGTGCCGTCGTAGTGCAGGATCCTGGCGCTATCACCTACCGCGAAGACGTCCGTCGCGGAGCTGCCCCAGACACCGTACAGCGTCCCGCCCCCGCTCGTCTGCGTGCTCCACGCCGTGCCGTTGTAGTGCAGGATCGTTCCACCACCACCCACTGCGAAGACATCCGTCGGGGAGCTGCCCCAGACGCCCTCGAGGACCTCCGTCGTCCCGGTGGCTAGCTCGGTCCAGCCCGAGCCATCGTAGTGCAGGATCGTGCCACCGCCGCCCACAGCGAAAACATCCGTTGGGGAGCTGCCCCAGACACCCTCGAGGACCTCCGTCGTCCCGCTGGCTTGCTCGGTCCAGCCCGAGCCGTTGAAGTGGAGGACCCGGCCAGCAGCGCCCACCACAAAGACGTCCGTCGCGGAACTCCCCCAGACCCCTTCGAGGGGTCCCGCCCCACCTATCTGCTGGCTCCAGCTCGTGCCGTTGTAGTGCAGGACCGTGTTGCCATCACTGACCGCGAAGACGTCCGTCGAGGAACTGCCCCAGACACCGTACAGCGTCATCCCCACGCTGGTCTGCTCGCTCCAGGTCGTGCCATTGTAGTGGAAGATGCGACCACCGATCCCCATGGCGAAGACGTCGGTCGAGGAGCTGCCCCAGACGGCGTAGAAGGTCGGCGCCCCAGCGTCGTAGATCTGCCACGCCCACCCCGTGCCGTCGTAGTGCGCGATCACGCCCCCGACGCCGAACGCGGCCCCGACCACGAACACGTCGGTCGAGGAGCTGCCCCAAACGGCGTAGAACTCCCCGGGCCCGCTCACCTGCGTGCTCCACGAGGTGCCATTGTAGTGCAGGATCCTACCACCACCCACCGCGAAGACATCCGTCGAGGAGCTACCCCAGACGTCCCGTAGGAATTCCCCTGTCCCGCTGGTCTGCTCGCTCCACCCCGAGCCACCGTTGTGCAGGATCCTACCGCCGGCACCCACGGCAAAGATGTCTGTGGAGGAGCTACCCCACACGCCCCTGAGAGTTGACGTCGTCCCGCTGGCCTGCAAACTCCAACTCGTGCCATCGGAGGAGTGCAGGATCCTACCCCCATTACCCACCGCGAAGACATCCGTCGCGGAACTGCCCCAGACAGCATAGAGCGGATACGCCGTTCCGCTGGCTTGCGAACTCCAGCCCGAACCGTCGTAGTGCAGAATCCAGCCGTCATCACTCACGGCGAAGACATCCGTCGAGGAGTTGCCCCACACGTCCCAGAGCTGACTCCCATGCTCTTTCCGCCACAGCAACACACCCTGCTCGTGTGGGATCTCAGCGTTGACCAACACGGAGAACTCGAACGTCGCGACCGTCGCCGGCACACTCCATTGCCACGTCTTTGCCGTCGAAATGTCGTTCGTCTGCAGGATCTCGTTGTACTCGAAGTACGGCTGCACTGCCCCCGTGAACGTTCCGGTTCCATCGGCATTCGAGACATCCACCTGGCCCGTACCGCTCGTCACCGTCGGCCCCGTGTGGAAGAACACCTTGATCCCCGTGACCGTGGACCCGTCCGGCGTCCCCATCGGTTGCGCAAGCAGGTTCTCCACGGTGACATCTGCTTGAAACACGTCGGAGCCGTCGTAGCTCACGTTGTCGGAGGCCAGCTCCACATAGGTGCCCTGACCTCCCACGATGACCGCGAGCGACAGACCCGGCACCGGGTCGCTCTGAGGGCCCTGGCACAAGACGGTGCCGGCTACCACATCAACGCGACACCCGATGACGTGTGGAAGCAGAGCGGTCTCCTCGGTCGGGGCCGTGGGGACGAAGGCGTCCTCGCAGGCGGTCACCAGGAGGATGGCAACCGAAGCGATGATCGTGCGAGTCGGGAACTGGAGTGTCCGTGGCATCGTACCCTCGGTGACTGGTCGTGATGGTGGGACGACCGGTTGCGCGTTGAAACCGCCAGTGATCTAGAACACGCTGCTTCCGCCACCGCCCCTATCGCCTATCCCACCAATCGGGCTCCCGGTCTGGAGGGTGAGGTCAGTCAAACGGGGGAGATCGGTGATCTGCGGCTTCGTCCAGCTCTTCTTCTCAGTCTGCAGTGAATCAGAGTTCGGTCCGGGAGCGGGTCCGGTGGTACCGTCCATGGTGGCCTTCTCGTTCAAGCCGTGACCGCTCTGCCCACCAACTCGCGTCATGCTAGCAGACGCGTCGGTCGTGCAACACGATCACCGACTGCCAAACGGGACTCACCGCCGGAGGCTCGGCGGTCTCGTCGTCGTCGGGCGTCTGGGAGGAGGGCGTCAGGCAGGCGGCAGGGCCGTGGAGGGCCACCGACAGGACTTTAGCTAACTGAACGGCACCACAGTGTGGTCCACGCAGTGGGATCGCAAGAGTCGCAGAACCGCCACAATACGAGTAGTGCTATCAGATTTGTTGAACGCTCGTGGGCCGCGGCGCGGTTGTAGCGCGTCAGGCTGAGGGCGTTGGAGCAGCGTGCGCTGTGCAGCGAGCGTTTGCCCAGTCATAGAGAGTGGCGGAGAGGTAGCCTCCAGCAGCGGTGCCGGAATCGGGACCTTCGCATGGGCCCGACAGCTGCCTTTGGGTCGAAGCGCAAGCGCCGATGCCATTGCATCGACGCTCGCACTCGTGCATGCCGTCGCTTTGCTCCGGCTTGGTAATCAGGGGGTCGAGGGTTGAAGGGAGCAGCGGTCGTGACCACTTCTCCCTTCCGCTCTGTTCGCGTCGCGACCGTGTCGCTCGCTCACGCCGCGTGATCCGCGCACCTGCTGACGCAGCGGCTCGATCCGCGCTCTGCCTGTCGGCCGCTTGCGCGGCCTCAGGGTCGCACCGCGTCAAATCCCGCCGTCCCGACTAAGAGCCGGTGGCCAGGAGCAGCTCCCAGAGCGCGCGCCAGCGGTCTTCCTTCGCCGCGGCCAGGAATCGCGCCGCCTCCGCCGGCGTGAGCACCGTCATCTCGCGCCGGGTCTGGCGGGGGAGATCGACGAGCTTCGCGACGTTGCGGGCGAGGCCGCCGCGGCGGACGGCTTGTTCGAGGCCCGAGTTGCCGATCCCGAGCTACATCCGCAGGTTGAGCATGCTAGGAGCCCAATCCCCGTCACGATTCGAAGATCGCAGTCGGCCTTCGTCGTCGGCGCGGCTGCGTCAAAAGGGGTATCTATGCCGCGCTACGCGAAGATCCTGATCCTCTTGCCGCTCTCTCTCTTGCTCGCTACGTGCCAAGGCCTTCCAGGCGAACAAGGCCCAGCCGGACCTGGCACTCGTATCGTCTTGTCGGGTGCGCTCGAGATCGGCCCAGGCATTGAAGTGCAACTGCCTCCCGAAGCCGGGACGATGAACGACCCTCCAGTGATCGCTTGTTACGTGGGGCCGTATCCCGACAGCGACGCGTATCGCGAGTATCCCTGCGACCTCAAAGACGCTCAAGATGGAACCCACATTCTTGTAGGTCTTCCCGGTGTTGACATCCAGCCTCCGGGTTACCCGGACAGGAACTACCGCATTGTGGCTGTCTACTGATGACGTCGGAATGACCGTTGCTGGCGCCGTCCTACAGTAGGTAGAACGGATGCGGGCGGCCAGAGGCCAACATGCGGCCGCGAACCTTAGTACGCTTCCCGACTACCTTGCAGTTTGCACGTCAGCGTCACAACAGCCGCGCGCCGACACCCCAGCATCCTGCCGCTGCGTCGCCTTAACGGCTATTAAGATATCTGCATGAAGACCATTGGGTCCCAATTGGCCGCGCTGGTGACGGGGGGCAGCAAGCTGCGCCGGCAGCTCGCACCGTTTGCGAGATACGTGGCCCTCCTCATCGCGGTCGTTCTGGTCTACGGTTGGTTGTTCCACGTGATCATGGCGTGGGAAGGCCAGGAGCACTCGTGGTTCACGGGAGTCTACTGGGCACTCACCGTGATGAGCACGCTCGGGTTCGGTGATATCACGTTTGAGACCGATCTGGGTCGCGCCTTCAGCACCGTCGTGCTGCTCAGCGGGATCGTGCTTCTCCTCATCATCCTCCCGTTTCTGTTCATCCGGTTCGTGTACGCTCCATGGCTCGAGCAGCAGAGCCGCGGTCGCCTCCGGGCGCTCCGGTCGGTGCCGGCGGAGACCGCGGGTCACGTGCTGATCTGCGCTAACGATCCCATCGCGCTAGGGCTCATCCGGCGGCTCGATCTGGCGAGCGTGCCGGCCTACGTGATCGAGCCCGACGCGGACCGCGCGATGCTCATGCGAAATGTCGGGCTCCCAGTCGTCACGGGCGAGATCGACGCCGTCGACACCTACCGATCGGCCGGCGCCGCGCGGGCACGCCTCGTCCTGGCAAACGCATCGGACACGGTCAACTCCAATATCGTCCTCACCGTGCGCGAGCTGTCCGCGTCGCTGCCGGTTGTCGCGCTGGTCGAGATGGAGGACTCGATCGACGTTCTGGAGCTGAGCGGCGCCACGCACGTGCTGCCTCTCAAGCAGCGCCTCGGCGAGCATCTCGCCACCCGGGTGAGCGCGGGAACGGCACACGCGAACGTGATCGGGAAGTTCTACGATCTCCTGCTCGTCGAGTTCCCGGCTCACAACACGCCGCTCCAGGGTCGGACCATCCGAGAGACGCGGCTGCGTGAGTTCACCGGCGTCACGATCATCGGGGTGTGGGAGCGTGGACGGTTCCAACCCGCCCGACCAGACCTCGCGCTGTCACCGTTCAGCGTACCCGTCGCGGTCGGCACCGCGGAGCAGATCGAGGAGCTGAACGAGGTGCTCGTGATCTACGATGCCAATCCAAATCCGGTGCTCGTCATCGGTGGCGGCAAGGTGGGGCGGGCGGCCGGCCGCGCTCTCAAACGGCGGGAGATCCCCGTGCACGTGGTGGAACGGAACCCGGCCCTCGAGCCCAAGATCCGGGGCATTCCGGACCGGCTGTTCCTGGGCGATGCCGCCGACCGACGGATCCTCGACGAGGCGGGGATTGCCGAGACACCGTGCATCCTGCTCACGACCCACGACGATGCGATGAACGTGTACCTTACGGTGTACTGCCGGCGGCTCAATCCCGCTGCGCGTATCCTCACCCGGGTCACGTACGAGCGGAATGTCGAGGCAATCCAGCGCGCCGGCGCCGACTTCGTCTTGAGCTACGCGTCCTTCGGAGTGCAGACCGTGATCTCCATCGTGCTGGAACGCGAGTTCGTCATGCTGGGAGAGGGCGTTGATCTCTTCTACTTGGGGTTACCGCCATCGCTCTCCGGCAAAACGCTTGCCGAGGCGGCAATCGGCGCGCGCACCGGTTTGAACGTGATCGGCATCCAGCGGGACGGACAGGTCGTCACAAATGTGCCGCCCGAACAGCGGCTCGCAAAGGGCTCGATGCTCGTCGCCCTGGGCAGTGCGGAACAGCGGGAGCGCTTCAGCGCCGTCTACGGGTAGCCCGGTCGGGACGGTGGGCTGACAGCCGATCCGAGCGCGAGGGGCAAGGCCACGTTCGGGTTCGTTTCAAAGTACAAGAGGGGAGCCGATCTCCCCCACCGTCTATCTCGCCGAAGATCTCAAACACGATTCGCAAGGTCGCGCTCAAAGTCTTGAAGGCGGAACTCCCGACAGTGTTGAGTACCGAGCGGTTCGTGCAAGAGATCAAGACCACCGCGAGACTCTGCAGAGCCAGAAATGGAAAGGAGGACTGAAGGATATCGTACAGCGGTGCCGCAGACCAGTTGCTGTCGGCCTCAGGGACGGCTTATACCTCGCTCCGTTCGAATGGCGCACGCGCCGCCTTCTGAAAAAGCAACGCCGATCCAACGAAGAGCACAACGAAGAACGCGTTCACCCCCACGATCTCTCGCGGCCCGTTTACTGGGGCACCCAACCCGGCGATGAGCGCGATCACGGTGATCAACGCCTGGGTGAACGCCGCCGCGAACAACGCGCGTGCCATTCCACGGGGTCGGAAGCGCGCGATGATGGCACCGATGATACCGACTGCCAGCACCCCGCCATACATCAG
>JBDHAB010000056.1:0-15731 GCA_039588295.1 Gemmatimonadota bacterium | reverse complement strand
CGTGATCGCCGCCGTCAACGTCGTCTTCCCATGATCCACGTGCCCAATCGTCCCCACATTCACATGCGGCTTCGTCCGCTCAAACTTTGCCTTCGCCATGGCTCCGTGTCCCTAGATCTTAATGTCCGAAACTCACCCGAGCCTACGCCGCGCCCCGCGCCGCGACCTCTTCCACGGCACCCTTGGGAGCCTGCGCGTAGTGTGAAAACTGCATGGAGTACACCGCCCGCCCCTGACTGAGGGACCGCAGCGTGGTGGAATACCCGAACATTTCCCCGAGCGGCACGCTCGCACCGATCACCTGCGCTTCCCCTCGCCGCAACATGCCGCCAATCTTGCCCCGGCGGCTGTTGAGATCGCCGATCACATCGCCCATGTACTCGGAGGGCGTTACGACCTCCACGTCCATGATCGGCTCCAGCAGCACCGGACGCGCTTTCCCCACCGCCTCCTTCAGCACCATCGAGCCCGCCACCTTGAACGCCATCTCGTTCGAATCCACCTCGTGGTAGCTCCCGTCCACCAGCTCCACCTTCACATCGACCACCGGGTAGCCCGCGATGACGCCGTTCTCCAGTGCCACCTTGATCCCTTGCTCGACGGGACTGATGTACTCCCGTGGGATCGCCCCACCCACGATCTTGTCCTCGAACACGAACCCGTATCCGGGCTCGGTGGGCTCGAGGTTGATGACGACGTGGGCGTACTGGCCCCGCCCGCCGGTCTGCCGTACGAACTTGCTCTCGACACTCTCGACCCGCTCGCGAATCGTCTCACGGTAGGCCACCTGCGGCCGCCCGACATTCGCCTCGACCTTGAACTCCCGCTTCATGCGATCGACGAGAATGTCCAGGTGCAACTCGCCCATCCCCGAGATGATGGTCTGTGCCGTCTCCGCATCCGAGCGAACCTGGAAGGTCGGATCCTCCTCCGAGAGCTTCAACAACGCTGCGGACAGCTTGTCCTGGTCGGCTTTCGTCCTCGGCTCAATGGCAACGGAGATGACCGGCTCCGGAAAGCGCATCGCCTCGAGGATGACTGGATTGTCCGCGTCGCACAGCGTGTCTCCGGTTCGCGTCGCCTTGAGCCCGATCGCCGCCGCGATGTCTCCCGCGCGGACTTCTTGCACTTCCTCACGCTTGTTCGCGTGCATCTGGAGCAACCGACTGACCCGCTCGCGGCGATCCTTGGTCGAGTTGTGGACGTACGATCCCGACTCCAGCATGCCGGAATAGACGCGGAAGAAGGTCAACTTCCCGACGTAGGGATCCGTCGCGATCTTGAACGCCAGAGCGCTGAACGGCACATCGTCCGACGCCTCCCGGGTGACGAACGTCTCGTCGTGATGCGGCAGATGACCCGACACCGGCGGCACGTCGAGCGGGCTCGGCAGGTAGTCGATGACCCCGTCGAGCAATCGCTGTACACCCTTGTTCTTGAACGCTGCGCCGCAGAACACCGGGACGAGCCGATTCGCCAGGGTCGCGTTCCGAATCGCCCGTCGAAGCTCATCATCGGAGAGCTCCTCACCCTCCAGGTACTTGTGGAGGATCTCCTCATCGTGCTCGACCGCCGCCTCGATGAGATCGTGCCGCAACTGCGCCACCCTCTCCTGGAACGCCTCGGGCACGGGTCCTTCGACCCAGCTGACCCCGAGCGAATCCTCATCGTACACGACCTCGACTTGCCGGACGATGTCGATGAGCCCGGTAAACAGCTCGCCGCTGCCGAGCGGGTACTGCACAGGAAACGCCGGCGCACCGAGCCGCTCCCGCATCATGGCGACGCACCGGTCAAAGTCCGCCCCGACCCGGTCCATCTTGTTGACGAACGCGATCCGCGGCACGTCATACCGATCGGCCTGCCGCCACACCGTCTCGGTCTGGGGCTCGACCCCGCCGACGGCGTCGAGTAACGTCACCGCCCCGTCGAGCACGCGCAGCGATCGCTCGACTTCGACGGTGAAGTCTACGTGCCCCGGGGTGTCGATGATGTTGATCTGGAACAATTCGCCAAACCGCTGCCACTGACAGAACGTCGCAGCCGAGGTGATGGTGATTCCCCGCTCCTGCTCCTGTTCCATCCAGTCCATCGTGGCAGTGCCTTCGTGCACCTCGCCGAGCTTGTACGTCCGACCCGCGTAATAGAGAACCCGTTCCGTGGTCGTCGTCTTCCCGGCATCAATGTGCGCCATGATGCCGATGTTCCGGATTTTCTCTAACGGTGTCGTTCGCGACATATCACCCTGGCATTCGTACTGTCCGTCCCAACCGCGCTGCTCCCAAGGCAGCGAAAAAGCGGGGCGACCGTCGTCCGTCAGGCGGACAGGTCTCGCTCCGCAATCGGCCGGGCTCTCCAGCCCTGCGCCGTCGGATGTCCTCATGCCGAGGACTCCGCGAGTTGTAGCTAGGCGTTCGGCGCCGGGTAGACCCCTAGCGCCTCCGACCTAAATGGCTACCACCGATAGTGGGCAAAGGCGCGATTCGCCTCCGCCATCCGGTGGGTGTCTTCCTTTTTCTTCACCGAGTTGCCCTCACCCTTCGAGGCGAGGATCAACTCCGCGCCAAGCCGTTCCGCCATCGACTTCTCATTGCGCTCGCGCGCATAGTGTACGAGCCACCGCATTGCCAACGTCGCCCGCCGGTCGGGCCGGACCTCGATCGGCACCTGATACGTCGCGCCACCCACCCGGCGGCTCTTGACCTCGACCACCGGCTTCACGTTGTTGAGGCCCTGCTTGAAGACCTGCACGCCCGGTTGCCCGGTCCGCTGCTCGATCAGGTCCATCGCGGCATAGAACACGCCTTCAGCCGTCGATTTCTCACCGTCCCGCATCAGGCGGTTGATGAACTTGGAGACCGTCTGGCTGTCATACCGCGGGTCGGCCGGTACGGGACGTCGCGTGGCGCGGCTACGTCGGCTCATTTCGGCCTCTTGGCGCCGTACTTCGAACGGCGCTGCTTGCGATCGCTCACCCCGGCTGCGTCGAGTGTGCCGCGAATGATGTGGTAGCGCACACCTGGCAAGTCCTTCACCCGGCCGCCCCGAATGAGCACGATGCTGTGCTCCTGGAGGTTGTGACCTTCGCCCGGGATGTAGCTCGTCACCTCGAAGCCATTGGTCAGCCGCACCCGTGCCACCTTGCGCAAGGCCGAATTCGGCTTCTTCGGTGTCGTCGTATAGACCCGGGTGCACACGCCGCGCTTCTGCGGGTTGCCCCGCAACGCCGGCGACTTCTCGTGCTTCGGTACACTCTTCCGCCCGTGGCGGACCAGCTGGTTGATGGTCGGCATACCCCTCGGTCCAACAGACGACACACGCCGCACCGGGGCGAATCCCCAAAATGCGATAGACTTGGGAATTTAGAGGCGGAAACCTGCTAGGTCAAGCGTGGGACGGAACTTACAGTGGCGGTCCGGGCGCCGGCCGGGCATCCGCTGCGTGATCGGGATACCCGGCTCGGCGCGCGGTCTTACACCTCGGCCTCGGCCGCCTCCGGCTTGGCCGGCGCGATGAACGGGCTTGGCGCTCCCACTTCTTCCTCCTCCGGTGGCGGCGGCGGCGGCTCAAAGCCCTCGGGCGGCTCCACTTCGAGCTCCGAGTACCGGTAGATGCCCGTGCCAGCCGGGATCAGATGGCCAATAATGATGTTCTCCTTGAGCCCGAGCAGGTCATCCTTGGCGCCGCGGATCGCGGCATCCGTCAGCACTCGCGTCGTCTCCTGGAAGGAAGCCGCCGAGATGAACGACTGAGTCGTCAGCGACGCCTTCGTAATTCCCAGCAGCAACGGCTCACTCGTAGCGGGAGTCCCACCCCGCTTCATCACCCGCTCGTTCTTTTCACGGAAGACCACCTTATCGACATGCTCGCCCTCGAGGAAGTCGGTCTCGCCAGGTTCCATCACGCGAACCTTTTGCAGCATCTGCCGCACAATGACCCCGATGTGCTTGTCGTTGATCTTCACACCTTGCAGCCGGTAGACCTCCTGCACCTCGTTGAGCAAGTACTCTTGGACCGCCCGGGGGCCCTTAATCCGCAGGATATCATGCGGATTCACCGGTCCTTCGGTGAGCCGGTCTCCGGCCCGGACCCGGTCGCCCTCGTGGACGCGAAGGTGCTTGCCAGCCGGCACGTCGTACGGCTGCGGCTCTCCGGCGTCCGGAGCTACGAAGATCTCCCGCTTCCCGCGCTTGATGTCACCGAAATTCACGACACCGTCGATCTCGGAAATCGTTGCCGGATCCTTGGGGCGCCGAGCCTCGAACAACTCCGCCACCCGCGGGAGGCCACCCGTGATGTCGCGGGTCTTGTACGCCTCGCGGGAGATCTTGGCCAGCGTGACCCCCGCCCCGACCTCTGCGCCGTCGTCGACGGTGAGTTGGGCCCCCTCCGGTATCACGAAGTTTCGGATCTTGCGCTCCTTTCCTCCCCTCACCTGCACGATCTCGATGTGCGGATGCAGCTTCTTCTCGCGGTCCTCGATGATCACGCGTTGTCTGAGACCCGTCATTTCGTCGAGGGACTCCCGCACCGTCTCGTCATCGATGATGTCGGCGAACCGCACCCGGCCAGCCACATCGGTGATGATCGGGTTCGCGTACGGATCCCAGGAGAACAGCAAGTCGTCCCGCTTGATCGCCAGCCCGTCCGTGACCGCCAGGCGGGCCCCCAAGGGGACGTGGAACCGCGAGCGGACCTGTCCCTCGGGATCCTCGAGCACCAACTCGCCGTCGTAGCCGGTGACCATCCGCTCACCCGCCGCCGTCTCCACGACCTGGAGCCGCTCACCGAACTTGATGATCCCCTCGAGCTTGGTCTTGCGGGACGTCTCCTCGGCAATCCGGGCAGCGGTGCCCCCGATGTGGAACGTCCGCAGCGTCAGCTGCGTGCCGGGCTCTCCAATCGACTGCGCCGCGAGGATCCCCACCGCTTCCCCGAGATCCACCATCTCCATCGTGGCGAGGTTCCGCCCATAGCACATGCGACAGATCCCGCGGCGGGCTTCGCAGGTCAGCACCGACCGAATCTTGATGGCCTCGATTCCCGCGTCCTCGATTGCCGCCGCCGTATTCTCATCGATCAGCTCACCGGCCGCGGCCAGCAGCAGCGCGTCACCATGCTCGTCCCGCTCGTGCGGATCGAACACATCTTCCGCAACGACATTGCCGACGGTGCGCTCGCCCAGCGGCTCGATGATGTCCTCACCCTCCTTGAGCGCCGAGATCTCGAGGCCGAGGATCGTGCCACAGTCCTCCTCGGTAACCGTGACATCCTGCGCCACGTCCACCAATCGTCGGGTGAGGTACCCAGCGTCCGCGGTCTTGAGCGCGGTGTCCGCCAGCCCCTTCCGCGCACCGTGGGTCGAGATGAAGTACTCGAGCACGGTCAGTCCCTCACGGAAGTTGGACTTGATCGGACTCTCGATGACCTCGCCGATACCGCCGGTAAGCTTCTTTTGCGGCTTGGCCATCAGGCCGCGCATTCCCGCAAGCTGCCGAATCTGGTCGCGGCTGCCCCGGCTGCCCGAGTCGAACATCATGTAGACCGAATTGAAGCCCCCGCGCGACCCCGCCAGATTCCGCACCATCGCCTCGGCGACGTCACTATTCGCGTGGGTCCACGCGTCGATCACCTTGTTGTACCGCTCTCCAAACGTGATCGACCCACCCTGATAGGCCCGCTGGAACCGGTCCACACGCTCGGTCGCCGCGTGGAGTATCTCCTCCTTCTCACCTGGGATCTCGAGGTCCTCGACCCCAATGGAGATGCCGCCGGTGGTGGCATGGCGGAAACCGAACTCCTTGAGACGGTCCAGGAACTGCACCGTGTCCGAAAGTCCCGCCTGACGATACGCCTCGAAGACCAGCTCGGAGAGCGCCCGTTTGCGCATGATCGCGTTTTGGAAGCCGAGCTCCGCCAACAGCCTGCGGGGCAGGATGCTGTTGAATACCACGCGCCCCGCCGTCGTCTCAATCCAATTCGGGGCGGAGTTCTCCGCCTCCGGCGGCGGCTGGTACCAGAACCGAATCGGGCTGTGAAACGACAACCGTTCCGTGGCAAGCCCCATCTCGACTTCCGACAACGAACCCACGTAGGGTGCGTCCTTGATCCGCTCGCTGTAATCCGCAGGCGGCTTGGTGAGGAAGTAACAACCCAGCACCATGTCCTGACTCGGCTCGGCCACGGGTCGTCCATCCGACGGCTTGAGCACGTTGTTGCTCGAGATCATGAGCACTCGAGCCTCGAGTTGCGACTCGAACGAAAGCGGCACGTGCACCGCCATCTGGTCGCCGTCGAAGTCGGCGTTGAATGCCGCGCACACCAGAGGATGAATCCGAATCGCCTTGCCTTCCACCAACACCGGCTCGAATGCCTGAATCCCGAGGCGGTGCAGCGTCGGCGCGCGGTTCAGCAGCACCGGGTGATCTTGAATGATCTCCTCGAGGATCTCGTACACGTCCGGGCTCTCGCGCTCGACGATCTTCTTCGCCCGCTTCACCGTCTCGGCAATGCCCTTTTCGACGAGTTTGTGAATGATGAACGGCTTGAACAGCTCAACTGCCATGGTCTTCGGCAGCCCGCATTGGTGCAACCTCAGCTCCGGACCGACGACGATCACGGATCGCCCGGAGTAGTCCACGCGCTTGCCCAGCAGGTTCTGCCGGAAGCGACCCTGCTTGCCCTTCAGCATGTCGGACAGCGACTTGAGCGGCCGTTTGCCCCGTCCGCGAATGGCCTTCGACCGCCGGCCGTTGTCGAACAGCGCATCGACGGCCTCCTGCAGCATCCGTTTCTCGTTGCGCAGGATCGCCTCGGGCGCTCGATGCTGAATCAGCTTCTGCAACCGGTTGTTCCGGTTGATCACTCGACGGTAGAGATCGTTGAGGTCGCTCGTCGCGAACCGCCCGCCGTCCAGCGGCACCAACGGACGAAGATCGGGCGGGATGACCGGAACGACGTCCAGGATCATCCACGACGGATTGTTCCGCTCTTCGCCGGACTCGCCCGAATTGCGGAACGCATCGACGATCTTGAGTCGCTTCAACATCTGCTTCTTACGGTGCTGGCTCGTCTCGACGGCGATTCCCTCACGCAGCTCGTCCGACACCTTGTCGACATCGAGCCGGCCGAGCAGCTCCCGAACGGCCGGCGCCCCGATGTCGGCGCGGAAGCCTTTGTCCCCTTCGGCCTTCGCCTTCGCCCGCAGATCGAGATACTTCTCTTCGTCGAGCAGTTCTTGCTCCTTGACCTCCTGATCGCCGGGGTCGATCACCACGTAGTTCGTGTAGTAGATCACCCGCTCCAGGTCCCGCAGGGTCAGGTCGAGCAGGTTCCCCATGGGGCTGGGCAGCGTCTTGAAGAACCAGATGTGAGCCACCGGCACCGCGAGTTCGATGTGCCCCATCCGCTCGCGACGCACCTTCGATAGCGTCACCTCCACTCCGCAACGATCGCAGACGACGCCGCGGTAGCGGATCCGCTTGTACTTCCCACAATGGCATTCCCAGTCCTTGACCGGACCGAAGATCCGCTCGCAGAAGAGCCCGTCTTTTTCGGGCTTGAACGACCGGTAGTTGATCGTCTCGGGCTTGACGACTTCTCCCCACGACCACCAGTCCCGCTGGCCCTGGAGCGCGAATCGCTCGCGCTCTTTCGGGTCGCGCGGTCCCCGGATCTCCTCGGGGCTAGCGATGCGAATCTGAATGAAATCGAAGCTCGACCGCCGTGAGTCACGCGTACTGCGGAAATCAATCATCGTTCGTCACTCCTCGCCTTCTTCGGTGACTCCGAGCGAAACTTTCAGTCCCAGGGCCTGGAGCTCTTTCACCAACACGTTGAAGGACTCCGGGGTACCCGGCTCGGGGAGGTTCTGCCCCTTGACGATGGCCTCGTATACCCGACTCCGCCCATTGACATCGTCGGATTTGACCGTGAGCATCTCCTGCAGCGTGTGCGCCGCGCCGTACGCCTCGAGCGCCCACACCTCCATCTCACCAAAACGCTGTCCGCCGAATTGGGCTTTGCCGGCGAGCGGCTGCTGCGTGACCAGGCTGTAGGGCCCGATGGACCGCGCGTGGATCTTGTCGTCAACCAGGTGGGACAGCTTCATCATGTAGATCGAACCCACCGTCACCTCGGAGGAGAACCACTCGCCGCTCCGTCCGTCGCGCAGCTTGGCCTTCCCGGTGGGCCGCAGTCCGGCGAGGCGCAGCAACTCGGTGGCCGCGCCCTCGACATCGGCATCACTCTTGGGACCGAGCATCCCGGCCAGTGCCGGAAGTCCGTTGCGTTCGAGGCACGTCGCAGCGTCCATCGCGGAGCGGGTCTCTGCGTCCTTCAGTCCGCCCTTGAGCGCCACCCTCTGAGGCTTCGACAGCTCGGCGTCCGCCCCCTCGAGCTGCGCCGCGTGAAACTCCCGCTGCAACTCCGCGTCCGTATGCAGCCGGTCGGCGACCTCCTTGGCCGCGCGCTCGAGGAAATCCCGCATGTCGTGGAACAGGTCGCGCGTCCTCTGTGATAACGCACGACTCCCAAGTGCATCCAATCTGACCGTCGTGAGGTCGGGAGCACCGCCATTGTCCGACGGAAGTTTGTGGAGATCCTCGAGGAATTTCGGGATCTCCTCGGCCTTGAGCTCCGGAAACCGGGCTTGCAGCCGCAGCGCCGCAACGGCCCACCTGAGCCCCGCGAGCCGCAGCAGGTATCCGATCTCGGCCTCGTTCGCCCCCTGGAACACCGGCGTCTCCGCGGTGAACCCCAGGATGTCGGCACACCACCCGAGGTGGGTCTCGAGAATCTGGCCCACGTTCATGCGGCTTGGAACGCCAAGCGGGTTCAACACGATATCCACGGGCGTGCCGTCCGGCAGGAACGGCATGTCCTCTTCCGGCACGATTCGGGCGATGATGCCCTTGTTCCCGTGGCGACCCGCCATCTTGTCGCCAACGGCGATCTTGCGTTTTTCCGCCAGGTAGACCTTCACCAGTTGAATAACCCCCGGCGGCAGTTCGTCCGGCTGCAGGATCTTGTCAATCTGGTCTTCCGCCTTCTCCTCGATCTTGGCGCGCTCACGATTGGCCGCGTCGATGGCCGCACGAATTCGCTCGTTGGCCGTCTTTGCCTTGACGCGCAAGGTCTTGAGGTCGACGTCTGCGAAGTTCGTATCCGCGAGCAGCGACTTGGTGAGCTTCGACCCCTCCGCCTGGTATTGCTCGACCGTGCCCTCCTTGAGCATCACCGCCACTTCCTGACCGGCGAGCAACTCACGAAGTTCGTCAAACAGTGCGGAGGTGATGCGCGCCTTCTCCTCGTTCTCGAGCCGGCGCACGTCGCCGATGCGCTCGCCGCGGTCCTTCTCCACCACCTGATCCTCGACGCGCGAGAAGATCTTGACGTCGATCACGACGCCTTCCATCCCCGGCGACACCTTGAGCGACGAGTCCTTCACATCCTTCGCCTTCTCGCCGAAGATCGCCGTCAGTAGTTTCTCCTCGGGTGAAAGCTCGGTCTCACCCTTTGGCGTGATCTTGCCGACCAGGATATCACCAGGTTTCACCTGCGCACCGATCCGAATGATCCCCCGCTCGTCCAGGTCGACGAGGGCTTCCTCCGACACGTTGGGGATCTCGCGGGTGATTTCCTCCTGCCCGCGCTTGGTGTCTCGAACATGCAGCTCGAGCTCTTGGATGTGGATCGACGAATAGGTGTCGTCCTTGACGAGTCGCTCGGAGATGACGATCGCGTCCTCGAAGTTGTGTCCGTACCACGGCATGAACGCGACGAGGACGTTCGTCCCCAGCGAGAGCGTACCCCAGTCGGTGCCCGGCCCATCGGCGATGACCTGGGCCGCCTCGACCACATCGCCCACGTGGACGAGCGGCCGTTGATTGATGGCCGTGTCCTGGTTGGTCCGCCAGAACTTCTTGAGCCGATACCGGTCGTGCTGCAGCAGACGCGCGAGCGGTGTGCTCCCGCTGTCCCGCCCCTCGCGGCCGGTATCCACGATGATCTCGTCGGCCGTCACCTTGCTCACGACCCCGCCACGCCGTGTGACGACGACGGCACCGGAATCAGAGGCGACTTTGCGCTCGAGACCCGTTCCGACGAGCGGCGCCTCCGGGAATAGCAACGGCACCGCCTGCCGCTGCATGTTGCTCCCCATCAGCGCCCGGTTCGCGTCGTCGTGCTCGAGGAACGGAATCAACGCTGCCGCGATCGAGACGAGCTGCTCCGGCGCCACGTCCATGAAGTCGATGCGGCTCGGGGGCAGCAGCGGGTAATCATCGCGCTTCCGGCACAATGCGACGTCGTTGACGAATCGGCCGGTGTCATCCAGCGGGGCGTTCGCCTGTGCGACCGAGAACTCCTCCTCTTCCGTCGCCGAGAGCCAACGGGTTTTGTCGGTCACCACGCCGTTCCGGACCGTGCGGTATGGTGTCTCAATGAAGCCCAGCGCGTTGACGCACGCGTACGTCGAGAGGCTCGTGATGAGGCCGATGTTCGGCCCCTCCGGCGTCTCGATCGGGCACATCCGTCCGTACTGGGAATAGTGGACGTCGCGGACTTCGAACCCGGCACGCTCACGCGTGAGGCCACCCGGACCCAACGCGCTGAGTCGGCGCTTGTGCGTCAACTCCGCCAAGGGATTCGTCTGGTCCATGAACTGCGACAGCTGCGAGCTCCCGAAGAACGCCTGAATGACCGCGCTCACCGTGCGGGCGTTGACGAGGTCGTCGAGCGTGATCCGTTCGGGATCGTTGTTGATGCTCATCCGTTCCTTGATGAGCCGCGCCATGCGTGAGAGCCCGACCGAGAACTGATTCGCAATCAGCTCCCCGACCGTGCGCACCCGTCGATTGCCGAGGTGGTCGATATCATCCGTGTACCCGCGCCCTTCGGACAGCTCCAGCAGGTACCGGATGATCGCCACGAAATCTTCACGAGTAAGCACCGTGTGATCAGGCGGCATGTTGACCTTGAGGCGCTGGTTGATCTTGTAGCGCCCCACCCGGCCGAGGTCATACCGCTTCGGGTTGAAGAAGAGGCGCTCCAGGGCGGCGCGCGCCGTTTCCAGATTGGGGGCCTCACCGGGGCGCAACAGCGAGTAGATCTGCTCGAGTGCGTCGGCTTCCGAGGCTGTCGGGTCTTTCGCGATGGTGTTCTTGACGATCTGTGTCTCACCCCGAGCCGAGGTGATGATCACGTCGACTTTGATCGCGCCAGCCTTAATGAGCCGCTTCCGCAGGGCTTCGGACAGCTCTTTCCCCGCCTCTGCCAGGACCTCGCCCGTCTCCGGGTCCGGCACGTCGAACGCCAGGATCTGCTTCTCCGGACGCTCCCGCACCGTCGTTGGGCGCTCGTCCTCGCGGAGATCGACCGTGGAGTACCGCGCGAACACCCTCACGCTCTTCACGCCAGCCTTGCGCAGCGCGTTGAACCGCTCGGGCGTGATCTCCTCGCCCTCTCGGCCAAGTGGTTCGTCTTCGCGGTCTTCGGGATTGGGAATCTCTTCGGCCAGGAGCGCGCCAAGCACCTCCCGTCGGAAGGCACGTTCGTCTCGCTTCCCGGTCAAATCCAGCGCCTTCTTCGCATAGAACAAGCGCAGGACGTCGCTGTTGGACCCGTACCCGAGGGCGCGTAGCAGCGCGGTGGCCGGGAACTTCTTGCGCTTGTCGATGTGGACATACACCACGTCGTGGATGTCGACCGTGAACTCGACCCAGGATCCACGAAACGGAATGATGCGGGCACTGTTCAGCCGCTGTCCGTTCGGGTGAATCGTCTCCTCGAACACGACGCCTGGTGAACGGTGAAGCTGGGACACCACCACCCGCTCCGCGCCGTTGATGACGAACGTGCCGAGCGGCGTCAGAATCGGGAGCTCACCGAGATAGACCTCTTTCTCAATGATATTCTTCGGCCGCCGGACGCCGTCTTCCAGGGTCTCATTGATGACGAGCCGTAACGTGGACTTGAGGGACGTCGAATACGTCATGTCCCTCTCGATGCACTCTTCGACCGAGTACTTGGGCTCGCCGAGCGAGAACTTCACGAACTCGAGCGCGTAGTTGCCGTTCACGTCGGCAATGGGGAACACTTCCTGGAACACGCGCTCCAACGACACATCGGTGCTCTCGAGTTCCTCCGTTGGATGGAGAAACGCGTTGAACGAGCGCGTCTGAATGTCCAGGAGGTGGGGCATCGGCATGCCAGACCTCAGCTTCGCGAACGAGATTGTCGGGTTCGATCCACTCATTGGCTTTCCTCAAACACAAAGGGCCCCGGCCGTCCCGAACCGCCTGCATGGCGGCCAGAGCGCCGATCGGGGCTCGCTGTACGAGCAGGGTTGTCGAGCAACTGTGCGTGCATACCGTCTCGCTGACGTAGGACCGTGGCTGCACCTCCGGCCCCAACGGCCGGAGGTCGCTCTCGGCTACGTCAGCTCGACAGTCGCGCCTTGCTCCTCGAGCTTCGCTTTGACAGCTTCGGCCTCGTCCTTCGTCACGCCTTCCTTCACCGGCTTCGGCGCGGAGTCCACCAGATCCTTGGCCTCCTTGAGCCCCAACGACGTAACCTCGCGGACGACCTTGATGACCTGGATCTTCTTCGAACCCGCCGAGGTCAGCATCACGGTGAAATCCGTCTTCTCCTCGGCAGCCTCGGCTGCACCGCCCTCCGCCCCGGCACCCGCGGGTGCGGCCATGGGGGCGGCGGCGATCGTGACGTTGAACTTCTCCTTGAACGCGTCGATCAGGTCGGCGAGATCCGTCACCGACATGTTGCCGATCGCGTCGAGGATGTCGTCCTTGCTCACGGTCTTAGTAGCCATGCTTGCGTCTCTCTCTGCCACTGGGTCTTAGGCACCGGCGCGTTGGGCGCGCAGCGCCTCAACCGCACCAACAAACTGATGGAGGAGTCCGGTCAGGGCTCCCACGAATCCTTGCAGCGGCGCCTGGAACGCGCCGGCCATCTGGCCCATCAACTCATCCCGCGAAGGAAGCGTGGCGAGCCGCTTGATCGCGTCAGGCGACACGGTGCGTCCCTCGACGAGCCCGACTTTGAACGTCAGGGCCTCGTACTCCTTCTGGAAGGTGGCGAGCACCTTCGCCGCCGCCACGGGCTCTGAGCCCGCCAACACGATGCCAGTCGGGCCGGCCAGCTCCGCGTCCAGTCCCTCGACGGACGCGGACCCCAACGCCCGTAACGCCAAGGTGTTCTTCACCACGACGTACTCGACACCGACATCGCGCAACTTCCGGCGCAACTCGGTCATCGGCTTGACCGACAGCCCGGTGAAGTCGGTCAGGTACAGATTCGGAGACTCCTGGAGCCGAGCGCTCAGCTTGGCCACGACATCGTGCTTCTTGGTGCGGTTCATCGGTACCCCGCCGGATCAATGTGTACGCCGGGCCCCATCGAGCTCGATAGCGTGATCGACTGGATATAGGTCCCCTTGGCGGCCGCGGGCTTGGCCCGTACCACGGCATCCAGGAAGGTCGCCAGGTTCTCGTCGAGATTGTCGACGGAGAACGAGACCTTGCCCACGGGCGCGTGGAGATTGCCCGTCCGATCGACCCGGAACTCGATCTTGCCCGCCTTGACCTCCCCGACCGCCCGGGCCACGTCCATCGTGACCGTGCCCGACTTCGGGTTCGGCATGAGGCCGCGCGGCCCGAGAATCCGGCCCAGGGGTCCGACCTGGCCCATCATGTCCGGCGTGGCGATCACGACATCGCAGTCGAGCCACCCACCCTTGATCTTTTCGATGTACTCCGGTCCCACAAAGTCCGCGCCGGCCGCCTCGGCTTCCTTCGCCTTCTCGCCTTGTGACAAGACCAACACCCGAACCTGCTTGCCGGTACCGTGGGGGAGCACCACGGTGCCGCGGACAATTTGATCCGCGTGCCGTGGATCCACCCCGAGGTGGACCGCCAGATCGATCGATTCGTCGAACTTGGCGAACGCGGCCGACCTCACGGACTCCAGCGCCTCCCGCGGCTGATAGAGTCGCTGACGATCGATCGTGGCTTCAGCCGCCCGGAACTTCTTCCCCGCCACCGGCATCAGTCCCGCACCTCGATTCCCATGGATCGCGCCGTTCCGGCGACGATCCGCATCGCGGCCTCGACGTCGCTCGCGTTCAAGTCAGGCATCTTGAGCTCGGCGATCTTCCGGACCTGATCGTTCGTCACCGTACCCACCTTGTCTCGATTGGGCATACCCGAGGCCTTTTCGAGCCCGGCCTCTTGCTTCAAGAGCACGGCCGCGGGCGGCGTCTTCGTGATGAACGAGAAGCTCCGATCCTGATAGACGGTGAGCTCAATGGGAATGATGGTCCCCGCCTGGGACTGCGTCTTCGCGTTGAACTGCTTGCAGAAGTCCATGATGTTGACACCGTGCGGACCCAGCGCAGTGCCAACCGGAGGTGCCGGTGTCGCCTGGCCGGCGGGCACCTGCAGTTTGACGAACGCAGTTACCTTCTTCGTCGTTTTTCTGGCCATCTCAACCTCGTAACGCACTGGGTGCGAACCCAGGCTCCCACGTGACGCCGTGGTGCGCGTAGGCGGTGTGCCGCCCGATCTCTTCCCCTACAACGCGGTGCAGCGCGAACCGCCGACCGCCTAATGCGCCTTCAGCTGCAGGTAATCCAGTTCCACGCTCGTCGGCCGGCCGAAGAGACTCACGCTCACACGAACCTTCCCCTTGTCGGTCAGGACCTCTTCCACCGTGCCGCTGAAGTCGGAGAATGGCCCTTCCGTGATCTCAACCACCTGACCGACCATGAACGGGATCTCCTCCCTGACCTCTTCCTCTTCGACATCCTCCTCGATCCCGAGGAGCCGATTCACCTCATCCTGGCGCAGGGCCTGCGGCTGCCAACCCTGGCCGACGAACTTGATCACGCCTTGGATGCCGTTGATCAGGTGCATCGTTTCCTGGTTGAGCAGCATCTCGACGAGCACGTAGCCCGGGAAGACCTTCCGATCGACCGTCACCCGCTTGCCGTTCTTGATCTCCACCAACTGCTGGGTGGGGACCAGGGCCTGGCGAATCGGTCGTTCTTCCTCCGACCGAGCATCCGCGTCGATCTTCCGCTCAATCAACGACCGCACTTTGTTCTCGTGTCCCGCGGTCGTCTGAATCGCGTACCAGCGATGCTCCATGGCGGTTCCAATCACCCGAAGACCCGACCGAAGAGATCGATGAGGATCCTCGAGAAGATCCAATCCATCACACCGATGATGATGCCCAAGATGATCACGATGATCGTGATCACCACGGTCGACCGCCGCAGATCGTCCCACGTGGGCCACGACACGCGCCGGACCTCGCCGCGCACTTCTCGCGTGAACGCCGACGAGCGCTCGGCAAACGCGAACAGCGGCTGACGCCATATCACGAGCGCCCCAAGCGTCACGACGACCACCACGGCGACGATGACGAGCGTCAGATCCACGAGTTACTTCGACTCCTTATGTGCGCGGTGCCCACCGCAGCGGGGACAAAACTTCCGCGTCTCCATCCGCTCCGGGTGCGTCCGTTTGTTCTTCGTCGTGAAGTAGTTCCGACTCTTACAGCCGGTACACTCCAGGATGACCTTGTCTCTCGCCACGGCTCTATTGCAGGATGTTGGTGACCACGCCGGCGCCGACGGTGCGGCCGCCCTCGCGAATCGCAAACCGCAACCCCTCCTCCATCGCGATCGGCGTGATCAACGTAATCGTCATCTT
>JBDHAB010000055.1:0-16414 GCA_039588295.1 Gemmatimonadota bacterium | reverse complement strand
CGAGCTCGAAGTCGACCACCGAGATGAGCTGGCCGAGTGCGAGCAGACCGACCAGCAGAGCAATGATCCCCGTTACGATGAGCATAACACACCTCGACCACTGTGGATCGTCGCAACCTGGTTCCTCAGATCCGAAACAGGTAGCTCAGCTTCGCGAAGAAGCCATCCGCAACCCGCGCCAGTCCACCGAAGCGGAACGCGTCCGGAGCGGCCAACGTGCTCCCGTAGCCCAGAAAGAGCACGGTCCCGGGATTGGGTCGGAACGAGAACAGCCAGTCGACCCGAACGTCGTTTCGCGTAGTACGCATCGCTCGCGTGAACACGCCGGTCGCAGCATCTCGAATCAGGATCGGATCGTCCGTGCGCGAGTTGTCGCGCAGTGCGTCGCGCACTTCCGCATCGTATTGGCCAACGAATCGCACGAAGATGGCGCGTGTGAGCTGGTATTCGATCTTGAGCCGCGGGACCCGGCGCAGCCCCACGTTGCTCCAGTCGTCCGGTCTGATGTACTGCTGGTGATTGTAGAGCAGGTTGATCCGCAGCTTGTCTGACGGCCGCCACGTGAGATCCACCGTCCCGATCACGATGTTGGCCGGAGCCCATTCGAAGAAGTTTTCGTCCCGCCCGACGATGACAAAGGCGTTGGCCGAAAAGCGCTGAAACCGGGGCGTGGCGAAGTTGACTCCGAAATCGAAGTTGTAGAGCCGATCCGTCCCGACGAACGGCACCGTGTCCACTGCGGTACCCACCGTGCGCTCAGTGGCATACTCCGTGTACAACTCCGGCGGATACTTGAACGACTCGATGAGGAAGGACGCACCCATCTGCCATCCACCACGAAACGTAAACCCCGTGTTGAAATGCAGCCGCGGATCGTTGGGAATGTCGCCGGCGAAGAATCGATCGTAGTCCCACCGGCCGTCGACGAGGATGTTGGCCGTCCAGCTTTCGAGCGCGGCACCTGGGACGCCGGAGAACGTGTAGCTCGGCGAGACTCCGGCGTAGACGACGCCTACCCGGCTCACGAATCCACTTGCCGCCCGAAAATCTCCGTGAAAGCCTCGCGCATTCACCCGCAACCGAAAGTGCTGTCCCGACCGGTTGAACGACATCAGCCAGAACGGCGCCCACGTCGTCTCCCCATCGCCGCGCGTGGCACTGCTGCCACCCTGAAACGTCAACGTGTTCTGTCCGGCAAACACCAATCGGCCGTCCACCGACGCGACGCGATTGAACCCATCACCGTCGATCTTGTCCGTGTAGGCGAGTCCCACCGTGCTCTGTCCCCCGATGTCGCGGCGTACACGCAGCAGATTGTAAATGGGATGGTCGTCCCCCGTGGCAGACGCATCGCGATGGTCCACGCCGGACAGGAGGGCGACGGTCGTGCCCGACAGCTTACCGCTCAACTTGACGGCCGACACCGGGTCCACCAGCCGGCGCGTATGGATCAGCGACACTGGGGTCTGAAACAGCTCGAGACCATCGAGAAAGAACGGGCGCTTCTCGGGGAAGAAGAGTGCTTCTCGTGGATCGTACTGCAGCTGCGCCACGTCGGCCTCGACCTGTGAGAAGTCGGGGTTGGCGGTGCCGTTCACGGTCAGATTGTTGCTGATCCCCCACCGGAGATTCACACCGAGCTCCGGTCGCCCGCCGCTGTAGTCCCAATCGCGCGACCCCGGCCCACCGGTAACCGTGGACGTCATCTCCGGGTTGACGTCGAGCACGAGGCCGCGTCGCAGTCCCGTGAGACCCGTGAGCATCCCGCCTTGCGCCAGAAACGACGCGTTCGCTTGGAGCACGCGGGTCCAGGTGTGCTCATGACCCGACGCCTGAACTCGGCGAATGATGTTGATCCCCCAATCCTGCACGTCGCGCGACTGATAGCGCAGCGTCTTGAACGGTACCCGCAACTCGACCTCATATCCGAAGCCCGTTACGCGACCTTTCGACTCGAACACGAAGTCCGGACTCAGGTCGACTGCATAGGCGCCGGTTGGCACGGAGGAGATGAAGCTCAGGCTGCGCCGCGCCGCGTCCTGCAGCGTTCCGTCAGCCTGGATACCGAGCGGATTCACGGCGAAGAGGAGCGCCTGGCGTTGGTCGTTGAACGTGTCGAGGCAGATCTGGAAGTAGTCGTCCCCGGAGATCTTGTCCCGATCGGCAAGCGTCGCCCGGACGCTGCTCGAGTCCTGGTACGCTCTGATGCCGAAGTAGATCGCGGTGGGCGAATACCAGACGAGAACGGTCGTCGAGTCCTGGGCCAACCGGTCGTCGACCGGAAGGTACTGGTAGAACTCGGTCAACACCGCGGCATCGCGCCACACGGGCTCCTCGAGCCGTCCGTCGACGACCACCGCCGTGCCAACGATGCGCGGAACCGGGACGGCGGGGGGGGACGAAGTTCCCGGTGCCGCTTGTAGGACGTGCGCCAACAGCAGGAACGGCAGCATCGTTCCCTCGCCATGCGAGTGACGCGCAACTGAGCGATGATATCGCGGCAGCGCACGGGGCGCCAGGCGGCGGCGCGAACAGCCTCCGCGACATGAGTGTTCACCACCCTACGACGTCACGCCGCGAGCAGTTTCTACTGCCCCACCGTCCCCAAAAGAGGAATCCCGAGGCCGGACTCGCTACATTAGTTGGCATCGTGTCGGACAAATCGACCCACTTCGAGACGGCCGCGCGCCTGGGACGGGCGCTTGGTGCGGGCTACCAGGTCCGAGGCCTCGTCGGACGCGGCGGATTCGCCGAGGTGTACGAGGTGCTGGATCGCGAGCTGGAGCGCCGGCTGGCCATCAAGGTGCTCCGTCCTGACATCGCATGGACCTCAGGGATGCTGCAACGGTTCAAGCAGGAAACCCGGACGGTCGCCAAACTCCAGCACCCGAACATTCTGGCGATTCACTTCGTGGGCGAAGGTGAGGGGCTCGTGTACTATGCGATGCCCTACATCGAGGGGACCTCGCTCGGCGGTCAACTGCGGGACAGCGGGACGCTCTCGCCGCGCAGGGCGCTGGACATCGCCATTCCGGTGCTCGAGGCGCTGCAACACGCGCACGAGCATGGCCTCGTCCACCGCGACATCAAGCCCGACAACATCATGATCGACACCGCGAGTGGCAGGCCCCTCCTCGTGGACTTCGGGATCGCCAAACGACTGGACGCCGACGGCAGTCTCACGCAGACCGGGTACGTCGTTGGCACGCCGTACTACATGAGTCCCGAGCAGGCGCTTGGTCAGAAGGACCTCGACGCGCGATCGGATCTCTATGCGTTCGGCGCCGTGCTGTTCCAGATGGTCACCGGCTCCCCGCCATTCGAGGGGGAGACGTCGCAGGAGATCGTGGGCAAGCATCTGGCGGAACCGCCACCCTTGCCGTCCGATGTCAATGCGGACGTACCGCTGTGGCTCTCGCAAGTCATCACGCGCTGCCTCGCCAAGAAACCGAACGACCGCTTTCAAGCAGCCGCCGCCGTTGCCGACGCCCTGCGTGCCGGCCGAGAGACCGCCCCGGCAACACCGCACGCGCTGGAGCGCGCCAAAACCAACGTCGATACCGCCGCTGCCACCGAGGTCGTCGAGAGTGAGAAACGGCTGAGTGCCGCTGCACCCACTCCCGCGAGGCGCCGCCGGCTCGCCCTGATGAGTCTACCGCTCATTGCGGTGCTCGCGTTCGCCGGCATGTGGCTCCTCCGGCCCAGGCTCGTGTTCGAGAACCACCTCGTCGCACCGGTGGAGCTGAGTCTGGGCGGCCAGCGATACGTCGTGGGTGCCGGGGAACGGATCACGCTCGCGCTTCCTCGCGGCGAACCCAGCGACGTGCTGTGGACCTTGGAACAGCCGACGACCAGCGACGGTACCTCGATCGGCGCGGAGGTGTTCGGCGCGATCACGCTTCCCAACCCGCGCGGCCGCATCCGACGCTCGGCGACCGCGACGCCCAGCGATCGCGATTACTTCGCGCCGCTCATTACCAACAATACGGGACAGCCGCTGACCATCACCGTCAACGCGGGGAGCGGTGCGGCCATGTCATGCAATTGCACCGTGCCATCGGGTGCCGTGCGGATGGTAGTCGGGTACTACCCGCTGTACCAGAACTCCACCGTGCGGGTGGAGGACTCGGGTGGCCGCTCGGCGATGTTCACGGAGCTGGGCGGAGAGGTAGACCGACAATCGGGCGTAGTCGGACTCAGGTTTGAGGCGGCAGATCTGCAGTAGCCGGCCGCGCGCTCCACACGGTCAGCGTTACCCTGCTGGCGGACCATCCCGGCACAACGCATGGTAGCCGGTCCGGTTGTGTCGCCGCACCCCGCGACCGAACACGGACGAGGATAAGGTCGTCATGGCGCGGAGCACCGACCCACCACCCACGGTCGCGATACCACACCGCATCGCCGTCCGCCTTGCGGTGCCGGTCGTCGTGGCCTTGGCTCTCTGGTTCGTGCCGGCTCCGGATGGTGTCGAGGCGCGTGCCATACACCTATTGGCCATCTTCATTGCGACGATCGTCGGCATCATCCTGAAGCCTCTGCCGATGGGGGCCGTCGCGCTCATCGGTATCTGCGCCACCGCCGTCACACGGACGCTGTCGATCGGCGAGGCGTTGACGGGATTCGGCAACACCGTGATCTGGCTCATCGTGTTGGCGTTCTTCATCTCGCGCGGATTCATCAAGACCGGTCTCGGGGCGCGGATCGCCTATCTGTTCATGGCGTGGCTCGGCAGGCGGTCGCTCGGTCTCAGCTACGGTCTCATCGCCACGGACCTCGTCCTGGCACCGGCCATCCCCAGTAACACCGCGCGAGCGGGCGGCGTGATCTTCCCGATCCTGCGCTCGGTCGCGCAGGCCTATGATAGCAGACCTGAGGACGGCACCGCCCGGCGGATCGGCGCGTTTCTCACCAAGGCCTCGTTTCAAGGCACGGTGATCACGAGCGCCATGTTCCTCACGGCGATGGCGGCCAATCCTCTCGCGGCGCAACTCGCTCGTGACCAGGGCATCTCCATTACGTGGACTCAGTGGGCGGTGGCGGCCCTCGTACCCGGACTCCTGAGCCTCGCGCTGGTGCCGTGGCTGTTGTATCGGCTGTATCGACCCGAGATCACCGAGACGCCCAACGCGGCTGCGCTCGCTCGAGATCACCTGCGGGACATGGGACCCGTCTCACGCGGCGAATGGGTCATGCTGGTCTGCTTTGTCCTGTTGCTCACCCTCTGGATCTTGGGTGACACGCTCTCGTTGCACACCACGGTCACCGCCATGCTCGGTCTGGTCATCCTCCTGATGAGCGGCGTGCTGGAGTGGGACGACATCCTCAACGAGAAGGGTGCCTGGGATACGCTGGTCTGGTTCGCGGCGCTCGTGATGATGGCCTCGTTCCTCACCCAACTCGGTTTGATCCCGTGGTTCAGCGCAACCGTCGGGGGATTGTTCGGCGAGACCGGGTGGTTACCGGCCTTTTTGGCATTGAGCCTGATCTACTTCTACAGCCACTACTTCTTCGCGAGTAATACCGCGCATGTAAGCTCCATGTACGCCCCGTTCCTGGGCGTTGCGCTTGCGGTAGGTGCGCCGCCGCTCCTTGCCGCGTTGGTGCTGGCGTTCTTCAGCAACTTGTTCAGCAGTATGACCCACTACGGCACGGGTCCCGCACCCGTGTTGTTTGGAGCGGGGTACGTCGACGTGATCGACTGGTGGCGGCTGGGTCTCGTGGTGAGCGTGGTGAACGTGGTGCTGTGGCTGGGGGTGGGGGGCGTGTGGTGGAAGGTGATCGGCCTTTGGTAGCAGCGTTGATAGCCGCCGTCGGTCCCCAAGGATATCATTGGAGATCATGACGCCGGCACGGCTGTGATGCCCGAGCCCACGAGTAAGTCGGATCGCCCCGCTCGACGATTTCTTCCAGAGCGTCGCTCCGGGACCGAGCGTCGTTCGGGATTCGATCGTCGACTCGAGGACAAGGCAGTGGTCGACCTCGCGGTCGAGCAGGAGCGTCGGCGCGCGGCCGATCGTGATGCCGTTAGAGAACGCCGCGCTCCTGGAGAACGCCGCCGCCCTCCGGTGGCGCAGTTCACCTGGGAAGACACCGTGCGAATCATACAAATGGTTGCGGAACCCCCCGAGGGTGTCGCGTGTCCACGCTGTGAAGGATGGCTCCTGCTCGGACCTCCGGACATCACCGAGGGTGTCACGACGCGCGAGGTGCACTGTACCGCATGCCGGTACAGCGTCGCGATCGTGGAGTGAGGCCGACGCAGTAGCTCAGTCGAGAAACGGCGATCGGCGTGGCGCCGACTGCGGCCGCGGCGCCGCATCCAGCAGGCGCTGTACCTCCTCCCTACTCAACTCGAAGGGGTCCTTCTCGTAGCCCGGTGCTGGCACGCGCACCGCCGGATTGGGATTGCCCGACCCCGGTTCAAGGGTCCACTCGTTACTGGAGTGATCCTTCACTTCCCACACGTTGCCATCACGATCCGTGAATCTCCGGTAAGCCATGCTATGTCGCCTCGCGTAGGGGTCTCGTCGTGCAAGGAGTGCCGCGAGCCGCGACCGAGTGAAACTCGAATCGGGATTAGCGACCCTGGCGCCTCGCCTGCAGCACTCGATCGACTCGGCGCTGCGCCGCGTAGTACGGGGACTCACCGGTCGAAGCGGCCTCCTCGAAGATCTCGGTCAACGTGTACTCAAAGCCGCGAATGCGCTCGCGGACCTGATCGTCGGCGTGTCCCTGACCAAGCAGCGGCAACGCCGTCGCGCCACCGGCGTTGATCACATAATCCGGGGTGTACAGAATGCCGCGCGCGTGTAGCCGGTCCGCGTCCTCGGTTTCAGCGAGCTGATTGTTCGCCGAGCCCGCGACGATCCTGCAGGGCAGCAACGGCACGGTGGTCGTGTTCAGCGTCGCTCCCACGGCACAAGGGGCGTAAACGTCACACGGCGTGGTGTACACCTCGTCCGCGGGTACGGACTGCGCATCCAGCTCGCGCGCCAACGTCGTGGCCCGCTCCGTGTCGGCGTCGCTCAGTACCACCGTGGCACCTTCTGCCGCCAGCAGTCGTGCAAGCGGAAGCCCCACATCACCGACGCCCTGCACCAGCACCGTGCGACCGGCAAACTGGGTGCTGTCGAAGGTATGCCCGAGCGCCGCCCGCATCCCGACGAACACACCGAGCGCCGTATACGGCCCGGGATCGAGCGCCGCTCCCGTGGCCCGATCGTAGCCGTGGACAAATTCCGTTTCCTGGCCGATCACCGCCATGTCTTCCGGTGTCGTTCCCAGATCGGGCCCGCACGCGTACCCGCCGCGCAGCGACGCCACCAAGCGCCCGAACCGTCGGAGCAGGTGGTCGCGTTCATCCGGACCCAGTGGGCCCGAAACAGCAAGCACGCTTTTGCCACCACCCAGGTCGAACCCGATGGCTGCCCATTTGTACGTCATGCCCTCGGCCAGCCGCATGGCGTCGCGCAGACCATCCTCCGGACTGGCATACTGCCGCACCCGGCAGCCACCCATGGCAGGGCCGAGGGTCGTGTCATGGATCGCGATGAAGATCCACGATCCGGTCGTGCCGTCATAGGTCGCGACGACCGACTCTCCGGACCACTGTTGGATGAGTGATTTCATGGAGTGGGAAGTTATCCGGGAGGACCGGGTGGCGGTACGGTTGATTTGTTATCCGTCCGACCGTGACCCCGCGGGCAGGTGGTGCTCCCACCATTGCCACGCTTTCTCCGGCGTCCAGCCGTCATCCACGTCGCACGCCTGCAGCATGGTGACGAGCTGATCAACGGTCTGCGGCCGTCCGGTCGGATCCTTCTCGAGACACACCAGCACGGCCCGATCGAGGGCACTGGGAATCGGCTGCTCGCCGGACGCGGACGGAGGTTGCGGCGTCTTCTCGACATGCATCATCATGGTCGCCAGCGCCGATTTCCCCTTGAACACGTACCGTCCGGTGAGCATCCAATACGCGACGCAGCCGAGCGCATAGATGTCCGTGCGCCCATCGACGTCGGCACCCATGACCTGCTCGGGGGCGATGAACGCCGGTGTCCCGCCCACCGCATTCTCCCCGGTGATCTTGAGATCGACTTCATCGCGCTCATGGTGGAACTTGACCAACCCGAAGTCGAGCACTTTGACGAAATCCACTTGACGGCCGTAGCGGCACACATACACGTTCGCTGGCTTGATGTCGCGATGAATCAGGCCATTCTCATGTGCCTCGCCAAGCGAGTCACAGATTTGGAGCAGCAGATGGACGGCGCGCGCGGGCGACACCGGCCCAAACCGACTGACGAGCGCGTCGAGGTCCAACCCGTTCAGCAATTCCATGACGTAGTAGAACGCACCACTCTGCGAGATCCCGAAGTCGTAGAGGTCGATGGTGTGCGGTGAGCGCATCGAGGCCGTGGCCTGCGCTTCCCGCTCGAACCGGGTGAGCGTGACACGCTCCTCCTCCCCGCCCAGGCCCAGTGTCTCCGGTCGCACGAGCTTGATCGCGGCGGGACGCGCCAGGAGTTGATGTCGCGCACGCCACACCTCACCCATGCCACCGGCTCCCAATCGTGTCTCGAGTTGGTAGCTCCCCATGCGGCGAGCCTGCGCGAGGTCCACCGTCATCCCATGAACGATGCGAGATCCGGCATACGCCAGCACGACCGCGAAGGCCGGGCTCGCCGTCGAGGCCACGTACCGCATTGTCGGGATATCCAACCCGATGAGCCAGTCGAGCAGCACCAAGCCAAGCGGGCGTGTTGCGGCCGCAGCGATGGCGGTCATCAGCGTCATGCGGGGCGGACTCGGAACGATGAGCGGGAACAGAATGATGAGCGGTGTGACCCAGGTAACATACGGGACGTCACCAACCTCCGCGTACATGAGCCACGGGGTCAGCACGGCCAAGATGAAACACAGCGCCACTTCGTACGCCAGCGCCAGGTGCAACACCGTGACGTGCGGCACCCGCGCGCTGTTGCCAATGACAATGAGCGCTACGCTCAACACAACGCCCAACACGCTCCCCGCGAGCCAGATGGGGTCTGTGACCCCTACGAAGAACGTGAAGTACAGGAGGTCTATGAGTGCACCCACTCCGGTGACGGCGAGCATGAGCCACGCCACGGTCTTCACGCGGCCGCGCGCCTTCTCCAGGAGGTCCGGCGTGAGACCCGTCCAGGCGAGCTTCGCGGTCCCACTCTCGCTCATGCGTTGAATGATGGTGATGTCGGTGCTCATGGTCGGATGGCGGGATAGTCAGAGGGTCCGGAGGGTCGGATTATCCTGGCATCTCCGACAGCGGCTCCACGGCCGCGCCGCGTTCCGATTCGGGCAACTCGAAGTTCGTCAGTTGATCGGTGACGGCAAAATCGTATTCCGGATACTCATACAAGGGCATGCGCGGTTCCGTCTGCCCGAGCGAATAGCCCCAGACACCTTCGTACTCCAGGGGGTCCTCGCCGATCTCCTCCAGCTGACGCAGGAACTCTCGGATCGACTTTGACTCGATGATGATCACCTTGCCCATGCTGTCGATGATCGGGCTGTGGGCCCGGGTCCGATCGTGGTCGAACTCCAGGATGCGGCGTCCGTACCGGGTAATGCCGATCACCCGAAACGTGAGGCTCTTGCCCACGGCGGGCAGATTGAGCACGCTCCGATCCGTGGCCAGGAAGGGCAGCCCCGCCGCGCCCCGAATCGCCTCTGCATTGCCCACGAGCCGCTCGGGCTCCTCGAGCAGTCGCCGGATTGCCCCCAAGTATTTGTCGGGCACGCGTCCACAGACTTTCTCTTCGAGCTCTTCCTGCACCACTCGCGCGATCGGGGCGTAGTTGAACTGGTTCTCCATATATCCCTTGAGCACGAAGGTGTAGTACGGCATCACGCCGACGTAGTTGAGCACTTGCCGCAATTTGGCCGAGTGACCGCGACGGGACGCCGCCGCGCTCATGACGAGCTGGTTCCCGATAATCCAGCCCGCCGACCTGAGCCGTGCCACCGCTTCGCGCGCTTCCGGCGTCACTTCCATCGGCGACTCGAAATGCGTCTGTACCACGAACTGCTGGATCCCCACCTCGACCGCCTTCTCCTTGAACCGCGCGAGGATTCCCGCCAAATCAGGCGTAATGCGCTGCGGGAGGTAGACGGGCATGCGGGTTCCCAGCCGGACACGTTGGATTTCGGCGAATCGTTCGCCATCGGGACGCCCCACGTTGGCATCCCGCTTCGCCCGAGCCATCTCGAAGACCGCATCCAGTACCTGTTCCACGGAATGGTCCGACGCCATCAACGCGTCACCGCCCGTAATGAGTACGTCTCGGAGCTGCGAGTCTTCCTGGAAGTAGTGCATGAGCTCGGAGAGTTTTTCCGGCCAGGTTGGCTGCGGGGCGAGTGCTTCCATATCGAAATTGAGACGTCCACGTTGGAAATCGTACATCCGCTGGCACGAGGCACAGAGGCCGCCACAGGCCCGGCCCTGCGTGTCGGGGATCAGGATGGCCACATCCGGATAGCGCCGGTGCACGTTGTCGTACGGCGGCAGCAGCCAGCCAGCGGCATTGGGCTTGCCCGGCCTGATGGTGTCTTCCTTCTCCCAGGCCACGATGTGTCCGAACTCCTCGACGAGCTGGGAGCTGTACAGCACATAGTGCCGGATCGCCAGATCCGCACCGATCGCAAAGTACGGCACCCGCACGTGGAGCAGTGAGAGGTAGTAGGGATTCACGAAGAACGGGATGCCGCGATCGCGCGCCCGCTGGAGCACCTTCAACGTATCCGGATCCAGCGACTCTCCCATCATCTCATTGAGCAGTTCCGGGGAGCGCACGGCGAAGCTCAAGTGGAAGTGCAGGTCCTTCCACCACTGGCGCGCCTGCCGCAACCGGTCTTCCCGCGAGAGGTCCGGCTCGAATTGGAATCGCTGGCTCGTGATCTCACCACGATCCATGCGATCGATGATCACGTTGAGGATGCGGTCCCGATTCTCCTCCCGAACCGCCACGATTCGAGGATCCACCCCCGACGGGTACCGATCCATCCACTGCTCGACCTCGTCCTGGTTCGGCAGACGGCGCTTGCTCGTGCCGGTGAACTGCCGAAACACGTAGAGCATGTCTTCGAAGAAATCGGGCTTTGCCCCACCGGTTCCTCGATTCACGGCAAGCCACAGTTGGCGCACCGGCGTGCTGACCGCCACGGCACCCCGCAGGTTCTCATCGATGAACTCGCGACCCGAGTGGTCCACGTAGTCGAGGAGGCGGATTGCGGCGTAGTCTCGCCACGTCAGCGCCTCAAAGGCCTCGCGGTCGGCATGGGCGCCTTCGTAGTATGCCAGCGCCTTGGGCCGGTGCTCCAGCTCCTCGAGCACCCAATGCTTGAGACCCACGCGCGCCTCCGTCTCGTTCTTCGCGTTGCGCATGAGTGTCTCGAGCTTGGGATTCTCTTTGAGCAACGTCTTGAGGAGACGGTGGGATCGGACGTTGATCGCGATTTGGTCCAACTCTTCGATCGGCGTCACGGCTCGACTCCGGTGCCGAGTGGCAGGGTGCGGCCGGTATTTCCTATCGAGCTAAACTAAACCCCCCCGGCGGCGCTGGACAGACTCGGGAGCAGTCCATCCGGCCGCCAGGGGGGCTAGGAACCGAGCGACGGCGGTGTCGCCGCCTCGCTCACCGTGGGTTCGTGACTGCGAGCTCGAGAGGCTGCGCGCGGGGGAGATCGATGGGAAGCGCGTTGGGCACGTTCCCGATCTTCTCCGCTAGCGCGTTGGCCTCCTCGGCGTGGACGTTGAACGTATCGATGCGGGCCGAGTACTCGGGTTGAAGTTCCTGGTAGCTAGCAAGCGTCTCGTTGTAGTCCTGGATCATCGTGTTGTAGCGACCGACGGTCGACGTGTACTCCTCGTACCGAATGCTCGGTATCCCGCGAGGATACTGCGATTCGATGCTCTCGATCCATCGGCCGAGTCGCCCCAGTCCCACTTCGGTTTGCTCGAGCGAACCCTCCAAGAGGGTGAGCTGACCCTCGAGCCGCTCGATCTCGATGCGCTCGGTCTCGAGTTGGTCCGCGAGGGCCTTCAGACTGGCCCGATCGTCCCGGTGTTTCAGAACATGTCCTCCCACCAGGGCGACATTGAGCGCGACGTACGCCACGCCAACCCCCCCGAGTACGATCAGCCACCGTTTGATTCGACTACTCATAAGTGGTCCCTCCTACTCGTGGCCGAGGGCCGGTCGCGACCGCTTACTCCCCCCACGCCCCTACCGGCGCCTCATGCATGGGGCAAAATGAGCCCCGGGACCGGAGTCCCGTGTGATGGATCTCACATGACGGGAGGACGGACGAATGGGCGGATGGACGGGTGAATCCTGTGCAAAGGGGACGGGCCGCCTTCGGCCTGTCCCAAGTACCGATGGGGCCGATGCCGCGTCTACCGGTTGGCCCCACGCCTCCATTCCATGGAGCGTCGCTGGGCTTCGGCGATCTGTGCCGGCCGCATCTGCCGAGCGAGATCGTCCAGCGTGCGGGCCGCACTCGCCGACGGTTCACCGCTCTGTGCGGTGGCGGCCAGGTTCAACCACTGGTACGCCTGCACGAGATCCTGCGGCACGCCCTCGCCCAACGCATACATGACGCCAAGGTTGTGCTGTGCCTCGACGAGCCCTTCGTCAGCCGCGACGCGGTACCATTGCGCCGCCCGCACATCATTCCGTGGAACCCCGCGCCCAGTTCGATACATGGCCCCGAGACAGAACTGCGCTCGCGCGTGCCCCTGCTCGGCCGCCTCTCGGTACCACCGCGCCGCTTCGCTGGGATCCTCCCCAACGCCTGCACCCGACGCGTAGAACATGCCGAGGTCGTGCTGCGCCTCGGCCACACCCTGCTCCGCAGCCATGCGGACCCACCGCGCCGCCTCGACGTCGTTTTGCTCCACCCCCAGCCCCACAGCGTACATGGCTCCGAGGTTGTACTGCGCACGCGCGAGTCCCTTCTGGGCTGCACGGCGGAACCAAGCCGTCGCCGCTACGTCATCCCGTGGTACGCCCAGCCCACCCACGTACCGCAGCCCAAGTTGGTACTCCGCCTCGGGCTCCCCGCGCGCGGCCGCTTGGTACACGTCTAGCCGATCGAGGTCCATGTCGGTGGTCGACGCACGGTCACCGCCCATCTCGACGTTGTCCGACGCCGCTGCCCCGAACACCTCTTCGAGTGGGCGTTCGGTAGCCGGCCCATCAAGCAGTCGCGTAACGTAGCGAACCGGTGTCGCGAAGCCGATGTACGGAGCCTCTTCGACGTACGCGGCGGCGACGGCCACGACGCACCCTTCGGTATCCAGGACCGGGCCGCCGCTCGAGCCTGGACTGAGGGGAGCCGAGATCTGGAGGACGTTCACTCCGTTCTCAACCCGTGTCGCGCTCACGATTCCCACCGAGACCGTGCCAGCGAATCCGAGCGGACTTCCGATCGCCACAACTGGCTCACCGACCTCGGGCTCGGTATCGCACGGCGTGAGTGTCGGCAAACCGGATGCGGAGATCTTGAGCAGCGCGATATCGGCCAGCGAGTCACCCCGAAAGAAGCTCACCTGTTCGTACCGCCGTCCGTCCGGCAGTGCCACCGCCGCTGCCACCGCGCCTCGCAGCACATGCCAGTTCGTCACCAACACCCCGAACGAGCCGAGGAGAAACCCGCTTCCATGGCCAATCGTGTCTCCGTTGGCGTCGACCGTCATGACCGTCACGGTGGCCGGAACCGAACGGGATGCGATCTGAGCGGTGGACAGAGGAGCGGAGGGAGTCTGGGCAGACGCGGTTTGCAGTACCACGTGCAGAAGCACGCCGAGCAATCCCACCGACGCGACAGGGGTGCCTCGCCTACTGCACTCAGGAGGACCGGCGCCAGGCCGCATGCTGAGCCTCTTTCGGTGGCGGGTCTGTGGCTACTGCCCCGTGCAGGATCAAACCTGCGGCGTCCGGTACCGATGGCCCGACGATCGGCGAGGCTATCCCTGCTGGTCAATCACTACGGGAAGGAGGTCCTGTACCACGGTGCGCTGAGTCACAAATGGTGGGAGGGACGATGGCACTGCGGCAAAAAGAGGGACGGGCCGACTTCGGCCCGTCCCAGATGCTCTGTGGCACCGATACTGAGACTACCGGGTGCCTGCCATGATGCCCAGCGACTTCAGGGTCGCCATGGTGAGTCCGGCCTGGCTGAGCCCTTTTGCCTGCTGGTAGGACTTGACCGCCGAGAGCGTGCGCCGGCCGATGACTCCGTCGATCGGACCGGGGTTGTGTCCGGCCCGGGCCAGTGCCCGCTGAATGTCCGAGACGACCGTCGGCGTGGTGTTGGTCTCGCACAGAATCGATCGCCACTCCATCCGGCCTTCGGTGGCTAGCTCGGACTTCGTGACCGTCTGATACCGCGCCGGGGTAACGGTGCGCTTCTCCTGCGGCGGCGAGGCGAGCTGCCGCACACGGATCGTCTCGTACTGCGCGGGGATCTCGATCGTCCGCGTGGTCGCGGGCGTCTTGACCTTACGGCGCCTGACGGTCTCATACTCGGCGGGAATCTGCACTTCGCGCGTCCGCGCAGGGGTCTTGAGCACACGCCGCTCTACGGTCTTGTAGGTCGCGGGAACATCCACCAGGCACATGATCTCGCCGGTGGCTTCGTTGATTCTCTCGATCGGTCCCCGGCCCGGCTTCCACACCTGATGCGCCGGCTGGTCGAGCACTTTCTCCGTAACGGTCTCATACACGGCGGGAACCTGCTCGAGCCGCGTGGTGGCGGGCTTCACCATCACCCGCTCCTCAACCCACTCGTAGGTCGCGGGCACGACTTCAAGCCGCTGCGATGCTTCGCGAACCACCACCCGCTCTTCGGCCCAACGATACTGTGCCGGGGTGACTTGCACATTGACGACCGAATCATGCGCTAACACGCGCTCGGTGGTCGTCTTGTACGTGGGCGGGATGAACACGCGCGCGTAGCATTCACCGGGCTTGGCATTCGGAGGCAGGAGCTCCGTGAAACCGCCAGCCGGCTTGACGAGTGCCGCCTGCTGCTGAACGTTGGCTGCAGCCTGCCGCGCTTCTGCGGCGGCTTTCCGCTCCGCCTCGACCTGCGTCGAGCGCTGCTGCAACTCCTGCTGCATGGTCTTGACCGAATCCTCGAGCGACGTGATGCGCTCGGTCTGCGCGGCCATGACCGGATCCTGCGACGTTGCCATTGACCCGGTCGACGCACAGCCGGACGCGGTGACGGCCACCACGCCAAGCACAGCGCCGATCAGGTTACGATGAGCCTTAGACATCCGTTCTACTCCTCTGGTTGGGACAAAACGATCAGAACGCCGTTGCCACCCCGCAGGGCAGCACCCTCCACACTCTGGACGGAACGCGAATCCTTCGCGCTTACCATAGGCAACGGACATGCCAGGTCGGGCGAACAGTGTAAGCTATTTGATTACTGGAGGTTACGGCGTTCGACCTCGTAGAGGCTGGCCAGGCTTGGCCCGTTTCTCACGCCGATTCGGTACTCAGGACCGGCCAGATGTGCCAAAACGGGAACGAAGCGGTCGGGGACTGCGAATCCTCTTTGCGGTCACCCGCCCTTCCACCCCGTCTTCCCGGATCAGCCGTTTCCGAGTACCGTCCGGACGAGAGACCTCGACTTACGACGTCCCAGGCTCCCCGACAACCAACCGATCCCGACTCCACGTCACGTGAATGACCGGCGGCGGCACCTATCGGCCAGCGGCGCCCGGGGCCAGTACGGGCTCAGGGCCGAGTGTCCACCCCTCGCTCGACGGCTCAACCGAAAGAGAATCCGATGACGCATGCACGTGCCAGGTGGCTGACAACCGGACTCATGGCGGTGGTCCTGCTCACACCGCTCCTCGCGTGTGATGTCGGCGCACAGGACCGACCCGGCCCAATCAACATCCGGGAACGCTACACCAAGCACGAATACCGGATTGCGATGCGGGACGGGGTAGAGCTCCATACCACCGTGTACGCACCCACTGACACGACCGCCGAGTACCCGTTCTTGCTGAATCGCACGCCGTACAGCTGTGGTCCCTATGGCGAGGGGCGCTACCCGGGGCAAATCGTCCCTTCGCTCTACCTCGTGGACGAGGGGTACATCTTCGTCTGCCAGGACGTTCGGGGACGCTACATGTCCGACGGGCTGTACGACAACATGCGGCCGCACGTCCCGGGTGATAGCGAGATCGACGAGAGCTCGGACACCTACGACACGATCGAATGGCTGCTCGCCAACGTGGAGCGGAATAACGGCAAGGTGGGCATGTGGGGGATCTCGTATCCCGGGTTCTATGCTGCGGCGGCGCTGCCCGAAGCGCATCCCGCGTTGGTCGCTTCGTCACCCCAGGCGCCGATATCCG
>JBDHAB010000054.1:0-23139 GCA_039588295.1 Gemmatimonadota bacterium | reverse complement strand
ACCCGTATCGACGTCGATGGTCAGTAACCGCTTGTTGCGATTGTCAGTGCCCCAAAGGGTCCCATCCGGCGCAAAGGCCAGTCCAGTCAAACCACCAGCATTCAGTCCAACGAATACAAGTTGCGTTTCTGTGTAAGAATCACCCATCAGGGTGATTTCGTACAGATAACCGTTCCCGTTCGACCATCCGATCAACCGATCATCTGGTGCGAATGCGATTACCAGAAACGCCAGAAACGCCTCGCCGACTCTCGGCAGGGAGCGTACGACCTTCCGAGATTTCGGGTCGAACTGAATCAGCCGGTGGCCTGAAGATGTCCAGAACTCTCCGGCACTGTTCTTCGGGGTCCTTCTCCAAGCACTGCATGATGATCTGCTCTAGCCCGGCCGGTGTCTCCATCGCTGTCCGTTGCGACGGCGGCACCGGCTTCTCGTTCAGGTGCATCAACATGGTACGCATGGCGCTCGATCCTTCAAACACCATGTGTCCGGTGAGCAGCCAATACATGACACAGCCGAGGGAGTAGATGTCGGTGCGGCCGTCGATCGGCTGGTCACCGGCCACCTGCTCGGGGGCGATGTACCCCGGCCGTCCGCACCCGCTGCGGGAGCCGGACGGCGACGGGTTCGCGGGCGGTCAGAGCATCAGTCTTCGTCGTCATTTTCGATTCCAGAGTTGCACTCAGAGCAACAGCTTACGACATTGGGCTTACGCCAAACAGAGGACACCTCTATCAGTTTTGAGTATCAGTATCGAAGGGCGTGGATGACACGCTGGCGCGAGCGACTGGACCGGCGCGAACCGGCTCTTCCCTGGCCATCCTGGGAAGCAACGTGAACGCCGGCACACGCTACGCCTCCCTGATCGTGGCGTCGGTCGCCGTCCCATGTCTGGCGTCGGCCCAGTCTCGGGAGATCGCGCCTGCATGTGCTCCTTCGATCGATGATGCCGCGCTCTACGCACTCGCGGTCTCGCCCGAAGAACACCCCGGATCGGACGTCGTCCTCTTGTTCGACGAAGGGGTGGTGCAGCTCGACGCGGGTGGCAGGCGACTATCGACTTATCGCCAGGTGGCACAGATACTGACGCAGGAGGGCGTCGAGCGGTGGGGCGAGTTCGCGTACGTGTACAACCCCGAGCGTGGCGAACTCGCGCTGAACTGGTTGCGAGTCTACTCTCCGGATGGCGAGCTGCTCAGTGACGGGCCAGCACACGTGCAGGAGTCAGCACCCGAGGTGTCGTTTGACGCACCGGTCTACACGGACCAGCGCATCCGACGGTTTACAGCGGAGGGCATGGCTCCCGGCGTGATCGTCGATGTCAGCCACACGTACGACGTTTTCGATCCAGCCTACCCGTCGGACTTCAGTTTCTCCTGGCTCATGAACCAGATGATCGACGTACAGCGATCGCGCTTCGTCCTGGACCTGCCCGAGTCTGTCGAGCCGCGCATCGTCGAGCGCAACATCGATTCCAAGTTCAACGAGTACACATGTGAAGGTCGACGTGTGCTGGTCTGGGAAGGGGACTCGATACCCGCGATCGAGTGGGAGCCACTTGCCGGCTCGCCGAACGAAGTCATCGAGAGCATCACCGTATCGAGCGGGCTGACATGGGACAGCATCGCCGCGTGGTACCATGAGTTGTCGCACGATCGTTACGGGCTGACCGACGACATTCGGAGCGAGATGTCGTCGCAGCTCTCGGAAGCCAGAACCGCGAACGATTCGATTCTCACCGTCCATCGCTGGGTTGCGCAAGCCTTCCGCTACGTGTCTCTCGCATTGGGCGACGGCGGATATCAACCGCGCAATCCAGACGAGGTGTTCGAGTCGAGATTCGGCGACTGCAAAGACAAGACAACGTTCTTCGTCGCGGCTCTCCGTGCTCTTGGCTACGCTGCCTATCCCGTTCTGGTGGAGGCAACCGGTGGAGTCGATTCGCTGCGTCCGATGGTTTCCGCGTTCGACCACATGATCGCGGCAGTGGAGACACCGCGTGGGCGCAAGTTCACGGATCTGACCTCCAGTCTGATGCCGTTCGGGGAGTTGCCCTACGGACTCCAGGGCAGTGCCGGATTGCTGATCCGAGCCGACGGCACTGGCGAGCTGGTGGTACTGCCACTGGAGGATCCCGGCACGAGCCTGCTCAAGGTGTCTATCGGAGGCAAGTTGCTCGACGATGGATCGTTTGACGGCGGCATCTCGCTCGTTGCGAGCGGCATTGAAGCAGGTGACCTGCGGGAATTGCTCGCGGACGTCGATCTGGCGGATGACGAGGAAATCGTTGCCGCCGGTGAAGAGATCGCGCGGAGTTATTTCGAACGCGCTCAGGTCGACAGTGCTCAAATTGGCGACGCCTTCGACTTGTCGGTATTCCCGGCAGCTCTCGTGTGGTTCAAGGTACCGGATGCAGCCGCGCGTTCCGGCAACAAGCTGGTGGTGCCGTTGCCGTTGCCCGACTACTCGATGGAGGCGTGGGCGGCGGAGTTGGAGGGGGACTCGCTGCGCCGGTTTCCCATTGCGATCGATGAGTTCAACGGTCCCTCCACACATCGGACCGAATTCGTGGTCGAACTGCCACCGGGTTGGCAAGCCGAGCTGCCGCCGAGTGTAGAGGTTGGTGGAACGTTCGGCACCTACCGCGCACAGTACACTCAGCAAGGCAGAACCCTTCGCGCGGTGAGGGAACGGACGGGGCGCAGGGGCATCGAGCCGCCGGACAGCGTTGGCGCTCTGGTTGGATGGATGCGGGCGGTATCCGAGGACCGTGCTCAACACGTGTTCATCGAAGTGCAATCCGGCTTCCCGGTGGCCGACAGCCTGAGCCGTGTCTCAAGCTTCCACCTGAACTTCGGATGGCCCGTTGGTCTGGCGGTGCGCGTCAACGAGCGGTTTCTGCAGGTACTGGAGGAGGGGGGGGCGGTCGACAGTTCGACTACGACGATCGGATACGGACTGGTCGTGGAAGACCACGAGCTCGGGCGCTTGATACGGTTCACCGATTTCGAGGGTCCCAAGGTATCGGGGGGATCCCGGTCATGGGTGAACCTGTTCAATACGCTGGTCAGAGTTTTGAAACCCGACTACATCGTGGACGGCGCCGGCGCGTTGCTGGATCTCGAAGATGCCGCTGACTATATCTCAAAAGTCCGTGCGGCTCTTGCTCCGCTCATCGACTCGATAGGCGCTGAGGCTCCCGGCTTTCGCAGCGTCATGGAACAGGCGCTGACCGACGATTTTCTGTTCAACAGGATCGCCTCTTTCTGGAGCCCGCTGGTGGAGTTGTGGGCCGATGTCGAGTTGGAGGTGGGCGTACCGTACCACAGCGAGGGCGATCAGCAATCCCCGTTCCTCCCTGACAGGCTGATATCACACCGGTACACACACTTGGCCGAGGCCCGCGTGCAGTGCGGGCCTGGTCGCGCCGATTCCGCCTGCGTTCGCCTTACACTGCACGGGCGACCCGATCCTGCCGCTCTGCGGGCCTTACTGACGCGTCTCTTCACCGAGATGCTCTACCAAGGAGACTCCAGTGTCCCAGTGACGGAGAGTCTGGACATGATGTCCGAAATCAATCTCGTCACCGAGCCGAAGACATTGATCCCACACCGCCTAGTGGTCAAAGAGGAGTTCTCGGCCACGCTCCGAGACAGTGCGGGTGAGACGGCAAGCACGCGAGGGATTCGGCGGCATGAATACGAGTTCGAGTATGGCGAGCTAGCGCTCGACCTGGGTCGGGATGCGGCCCTACTGGGCGCCGCCGCCGATGGAGACCTGGATGCCGTCTCGCGCTTCATTCAGGAAGGCGCCGAGGTGGACCAGCGCGATGCTCTGGGACGCACGCCTCTGATGCTCGCTGCGGAGCGCGGACATGTGCCGGTGGTTCGTCTGCTCCTGTACAGTGGTGCGCGAGTCAACGCAACCGATCGGACAGGCACGCCGCCTCTGGTGTGGGCGGCCCTTGGCGGGCATGACGAGGTCGGCCGCGTCCTGATCAACTCGGGTGCACGCATCGACTCCGCCTACGCGGTCGTGCGAACTCGCGGTCTGGTGACCGCGCTACCCACGTTGGTGCGATCCGGTCTCGAGCCTGATGCCGCAACCACCAGTTCCTTTGACTCGGCGCGCAGCCTCTACAACCGCGGTGAGGTAGCGGCGTCTCTCCCACTGTTCGTGGATGCCGCCGCGAGAGATACGAGCGATGCTGACCCGATTGCGTGGATTGCCGAGGTCCTGCTCCGGTCGGAGGACACAGCAGGCGCTATCACGGGTGCCAGACTCGCCCTTGCACGAGATGACTGCAGCAGCCACGCGCTTGGCGTCTTGGGAACGGCGTACACCCCTCGTAGATCCGCGTGGCCCGATGCCGACGCCGATACTGCGTGGCAGTATCTCCGGCAGGCTGTCGAGTGTGATCCGGACGACGGGAACGGTTGGCTCGACCTGGTGTTCGCGGCCGCGGAGCGCGGGGAGAGAGACGTGGAGCGTGAAGCGCTCCGGAAGCTGATGCAGACGGGTTTCTTGACGCCCGCGACGCTCGCCGTCGGGCGCTGGCTACTGGAGACCGCACCGCCTGACGCGATCTTGGTGACCTCGGGTGACATGGACACATTCCCCTTGCTCTCCTTGCAGGAGGTCGAGAATCTCCGTCAAGACGTGGTGGTCGTGAATCGCAGCATGCTGGCCCTGCAGTGGTATCGCGATCTCCTCGTCGAGCGGCACGGACTCGGTGATCCGTGGGCAATGCTGGAATCGGTGAGCGGATGGCGTGACCTGGCCGGTGACGCCGCGCCGGTGAGCGCCGCCGACACCGCCGTCGCGGTATGGCGGGCGGCGGTACTCACGAGTCGACTCGATCGACCTTTCGCAGTGTCTGTCTCCGCTGGAGGTGAGTTGGTCGGTCCGGGGACCTTCTCGTTTCAGGGCTCGCATCTGCTGCTAGCGGACTCGGCGATGTCACCCGATCCCAACGATCTGCTCGCCCGCTTCGAGACCCTGGATCCGCGTGACCTGGCCGGGCCGCCGGTTCCGGAAGCAGATCGGAGCGCTGTCCGTCAGCGCAGCTCGTTGAAGCTCGCAGTTCTGTTCGGTGCCTTGATCCCGGCAGCCAGTTTGGGAGATGACGATTGGCTGACTCTGGACACGGATGCACTGTTAGGCTATGTGGGATTGCTCGGGTATGTCCAGGATCTCGTGCGACAAATCGAATCCGACGACATGGACTGGATCACGAGCGCAGTATCCGCGGCATACATCGGAGTGGGACGTGGCTTTGCCGCTAGTGGCGATTATCCTCGAGCAATAGAGTTCTCGCGCCTCGCGCTGGCCGTGAACCCGCTGCAGAAGAACGCTTTGAACAACGTAGGCTACTTCCACCTGCTCATCGGTGAGGTGGATACCGCGCGGACCTACCTTGAGCGCGCCATCGAATCGGAGGTGAGCCTCGGCACGCTGCTCAATCTCGTGGAAGCCACTCGACTGAGCGGCGACCTCGATGCCGCGCGCAGATGGGGTGGCGAGGCACAGCGTCTGGCAGTCGGTACTCGTCTCGAGGATGCCGACTTCATGTGGAACGAATGGGTATATGACTACATGCCGGTCGATGAGGCGGTGAATGAGGATGCGTGGGCTGTGGTGAAGGTCGTTTCGGTCGACGAGAAGCTCGCAGCGATGCACTACTCCCTATCGATCACCGAAGCCGCGGATGGAGATTGGGATACCGCCCTAGAACACCTCGAGACAGCAAGGGGCCTGACGCCGCGCACCGACATCCACTGCGTGGTCCACAACCGTATCGATGCGCTGATGAAGCGCTACGAGGATCGCGAAGAATCCGTGACTGCGCTGCGGTCGCTCGCTGATCGTCTGACAGAGCGCGACTCGGCGTGCGCACACCGCACTTCTCGGCTTAACTGAGACACATGGGGCCTGATCCGAGGCAAATCGGCTCTGGGAAGGGTGCCTCCGTATCCGCTCACCTCGATGCGTCTCTGAAATTGGCATTCACCAACATGTTGCCTGATGGGGACGTGACTGCTGTGAGTCTCGAGTTCGGCACATTGCCGCCGATGGATGTCTTCAAGGCGCTCCGTGCTGACAACTGGCTGTACCATCATGGGGGGCCGGATCACCCGATGGCGGGCGAGATCAAGACGAGCTTGCTTCAGACTTTCCATCCGGCGGATGCCGAGTGGGCAGCGCAAGTCTGGGCTCTCGGGAAAGAAGTCACTGAGCAGGTGATCGCCTGGACCGCGTCATTGCCCGGCCGCCGATCTGAACGATGACGTCGCGTTTCGATCCCAAGGTGATCCTGGATGTGCCATTCATCGGTTGGGAGGAAATCAACCGGGTGGGATTGGAGATCAATCCGTCTCAGCCCGCTTCTCTGGGCATGGTCTTGGCCTACTGGGGTATGGACCCGGAGGGCGTACTTCAACAGCGGCTTGGTGACGAGAACGACGCGTTGCGTGATTGGGCCACGGAAATGAGAGAACATGGAAGCATTGATGATCTCAAAGCGATGCTCGCAGACGGGATCCCCGTCGTGGTCGGACCCACGGCTCTGACGCCGTTCGCCCATCCTACGAACTCGATTCCTTACGAGCTTGGCATCACAGAGGTGCCCGAGCAGTATCAGGTCACCTCTGGCAACTTGGACGGCGTGTTTGTTCCGCTTGACTCGCCGGGACTGGCCAACGCACGGCTGGATGACCATGGAAAGATTGGCGAGGACTTCTGGTATTGCGCCCGAGTCGTTGTGGGCTACGACGAGCGGACTAGCTCCTTGTATCTGCACGATCCAACGTTCGGCCCATGTTGGAAAGTGGACTTCGACAGCTTCGACTGCATGTGGGAGGCGGGGGGCAGGTGCTACCTGGGCCTGACACCACCGGACTATCGAGACCGGGTGCCTCCCTTCGCGACCAATGTGCACCAGCGCACTCCCGATCATGACGCCACTGTGCGCTACGTATACGGGTATGCGCTCTCCTCACTTGGTCGGACCGAAGATGCCGAACGACAGTTGCGACAAGGGCTCGGCCTCGATGATACGGGGATCGGCTACCGGTACCTTCTCCTGCTCGAGCTTGCCGTTGTCCGAGTGAAGCGGGGCGACCTTGAGGATGCAACCGCGTTGGCGAAGGAAGCAGTACGACTCGTCCCACGACACAATTGTGGGTGGTATCTGCTCGCGAACATCTACCGGCGGCAAGGGGTGATCGGATTCATGAGGTGCACTCACGCGCTCTGGAAGGCGAAGTCTCTGCAAAACACGCTATCAGATCGGGCAGCCTTGCCACGCAATCTGTTTCTTGCAGAGGGTGTTTAGCGGGCTCGACCTATCGGGCGGATCTCCGCGAGCTCAACAGGCTGAACTTCCAGCGGTTCGACGCCAAGGTCGAGCAGCGGTTCGCGCAGGCGGATTTGGCCTTGACTCATGTTCCTTCTCATGGAAGGCCCATGCGCGTGTTAGACAGCGACCGTTCCCATGCCGTGTCGGAGTCGCAGACTACTGCGAAGTCGGCGAGCGACCCGTGAGGCGTCTCGCGACTCCGCGGTCGGTGGAAACCATCCAAACCTCCGTTCCCTCCCGAGAGTGTCGTGAGAAGGCTACAGAACGACCATCATAGGACCACGCGAGTGGCCATGAGGGTATACCCACCCTGACGAAGCCCCCTAGAAGTTCATACACATCGGGTTGGTCGCTGCGGTACAGCGGGTGGTCGTCGGTGCCGTCGGGGTGAACGAGGCGTATCTCTGCTTCCAGTGTGTCCCCCGACTCGACCCGGGTGACGTACGCGATCCACTCACCAGTTGGGCTCCACGCTGGGGTGTAGCCTGCCGCAACGGAGTGCCATGCCTTGGTGAGGGTATCCACCACGACGACATCACCGTTGATGACCACGCTTCCGGCGACGGCGCCGACGAATCGATCGCCAGTGGGCGACCAGGAGGGGCACTCCATACTATCCGGCAACAGAACGCCCGTGGGGCGAAGGGTCACGTCGTGAGGGTCAATGAGGAAGAACCGTAGGGTGTCGGCTCCCCCCAAGGATTGGGTCGTCCCGGCCGCCATTATATGATGTCCGTCTGGTGTCCATGCAGGACAGCGGGCCTCTCGGAAGCTCTGGTTCGTGAGGCGAACGGATCGCTCCGCACGGACCTCGTACAGCCGAATTGCCTGGAACTCAAAAGTCCATGACGTGCTCACCGGCCTGTTACCAGCATACAGAAAGCGTTCACCGTTAGGATGCCAGACTGCGGCGCCAAATGTCTCCCGGTCGCATGCGATCCCGCCAATCAGAAGGGGTGTCGCCGGCACCCCTGGCCGCACTTCAACGAGCCCTGTGCTGTCACAATCGCCGATCAGAACGTCGCCATCCTGCCAATGAGCATCTCGGTAGACAAAGAGGCGCTCCGTCGCAGCAACCCAGCCCAGGGCATTGTCGTCGAACTTGTAGAGGAAGTGGGGAGGGGGCCATTCCTCCTTACCGCTGCAAGTGATGAGGGCCAAGACCGTCAGTGGTAGACGAACCAGTGAACGCATTGAGGGTCGGACGGGGTTGGTCACCGCGGCCCAACGGGCAGCGCATGACCGGCGAGCGCCTCGCTCGGCAGCCACGTGCATCAGTGAACGTACTCGTGTCAAAGCCAGGCGCATCGTCAACCCAGTTCCCTCAGAACGTCCGCGCTCGGCTGGTCCATGCGCTTGTTGGACGGCGTTCGTAGTGGTCCTCACTCGGTGCGCCTACCTATTACCCATCTGAGATCGCGGGCGTGTCTTCGCCGCCCTTGATCCGCTTGATCTCGTCGAGGGCCGCGGCCTCCGAGAGTCCGTGATGCAGGAGGATCGCACCACCCATACCTTTCGCTTCCAGCACGCCAACGAGTAGGTGCTCGGCACTGATTTCACGCTCGCCGAGGGCCTGTGCGCTGTCCTTGGCCAACACGAGGGCCCTCTTCGTCGTCGATGTGTATGAAAGCCGTCGACCATGTGTGGTGGCGGCGGTGCCATGATTCACGGTCGTTTCGATCGTGGCTCGTACGCGCTCCCCATCGACGCCGAGTGTGCGGAGCGCGGTCCCCAAAGTGCCTTGCGTCTGGCGAGTCAACGCAAGGACCAGGTGCTCAGTGCCGACGTATGGGTGACAGAGACGCTGCGCTTCGTCGCCAGCCAGCGCTAGCACCCGATGAGCGGCCTTGCTAAACGGCATTTCGCGGTCGTTCACGGTCGGGTATTCGATGAACGCGACGGCCACGTCCACATCCAGTTCCGGCCAATACAAGTGGTTGGAACTTGGACGCTCGATCGTGGTTAGCGCGTCGATCGTGACGTTCCGAAACCACGGGAACCAATCAAATGGCACGTACAACTCTCGATCGTCGATCAAGAGCCAGAAGCCCGTCTTCGTGACGCTCCCGACCTCAACGGGGGAAGTGCTTGCGCCACGCGGCTCGGATGGCATCCTCGTGCTCCTTGATCAGTTCTTCAGCGATGCGAAGCTGGTGCGTCTAACTAGTAGTCTGCTGCGATCCCTTTCTGGGTCTCGCCGCCCGGTTGGCAGCATACCGTAATCCTACGCCGCCGTTATCGAGCTTGCCAGCTACGGTCAGCGTGCGCACAGTGTACGAGATCGGTGAGGTCCAAGGGTAGGACTAGTCAGAGGAGGGGTAGGGTATGGCGGGGGGAGGCCCGCGAGCGGAGCGAGCGGGTCTGACGCCACCTCAGCACCCCTCTGCGAGTCTCATCACCCCTGCTCCGCACTAGGGACACCGTCTGTCAGGTTGTGCCGGGGCTCTCCCACCTCGTCTATGGACCTCAGAAGTCCCACTGAGGTACACACGGCCCTGTGTGGGAGATCAGACCGTGTGTATGGGTACGTGTTGCACTGCCGTAGTACTGCCTGTAGGAGTGCGTACGTGCGTGTGCACGTGTGTGTACGTGCGTACGGGTGTGTGTGTCAGGTCCTCCTGGGAAACCCCCCTCTTGAGGCGCTGTTCCCCCCATAAGACCGGCGAACGCGGCATACAGGTCCGGGCCCCCCGTGTTTGCTCCACCCCTCACCGGCAAAGCGGCGTGTGTGACGGTTCTCTCGTCACTTACGCAGCACCGTCAGCGGATGCGTAAGGCCAAGGCATATGCAACTGGTGAGACCCTTGCTGGCGGCCGTTGACCGGCGGTATAGAGGCTCATAAATTTCACATCGTGGGAGCGCTCGCACTTTGGACGCGCTGCTGCTTGGAACCCTGGAACTCTGGAACTCAGTACGGAACATTCTTCTCGGACGAGGAGTGTCTGTGCTGGGTTCCTCTTTTTTCCTACAGTAAGGAGACTGGGACCATGATGACCAATGCCTTGAAGCGGATGAAGCGGCTGACTGTCCGCTTCCGCCCACATGAGTGGGATGTGTTCGTCGCAGCAGCCGCTGCATCGCGTCAGCCCCTGGCAGAGTTTGCGCGGGATGCTCTCAACGCCGTCGCACAGGGCGTCCCTGGAAGAGACCGGGCAGGGGATCGAACGGATCAAAGCCCTTAATAGAACGGCCACCCCAGCTTTCACATGACGGTGATTCAGCCGGGGCGGCCGTGGAGGTGTGCATATGCACGCAAACACGATACGCGAGATGATTGCACTGGACAAGTCGTTTGAATTCGATCGCTGGCTTGCCGCATGGATCTTGGCAGGGATACAAGACCGAACGTACTTGGACGGGCTCCCGCCCACGGAACGTGATAGAACGACGAACGCCCTGAGCGACCTTGAACGGCTCCGGCGCTACCCCGAAGGACGACAGTGGGATACCGTGCTCGATCGGTTGGCACAGTACGTCGCGTACCGGTGGAAACCGAGAGGTGACATCCGAGTGGCTTTGAAGCAACGAGCCGAACTCGACCAGAAGTCCACCGCAGTCGTGAAGAAGGAAGCGTGTCGCTATGGCGTCTACATGGGCCTCACAAGGTTTCTTAAGGTGCAGAAGATCCAACTCGGTAAAGCACGCGCCACAGTCGTAGAATCGGACGGGACACTTGTCTTGGTGAAGGACGGAGTCGAGGAAGACTCAAACGCTGGGCTCGCTGGCGAGGGACCCTCATGGAGGCGGAACCGTCCCAAGTCCGCAGTTCAGGCTGCGCTCATGGGCTACAACTCGTGGTGGAGAGAGGCAGAGAACGCCGTCTTGCAGGTGTTTCTCGGCCCCACACGGCCCGCTGACTTGCGCGCTGAGCACCGCCTGCATTGGCTGCGGCGCCGAGCGATCCACCACGCAGAAGAGTGGGTGGCAGATGGCCTACCCTACGCGAAGAGCGGTGCTCGCGCCATTACCGAGTTAGAGTTGGAAGACAAGTCCCCAGGCCCGCTCGACGCCCTCGAAGCCGCTCAGGAGCACAGGCAGCAGCTACGGGAAGTCTATGGTCTAGCGACGTCGAACCAGCGGCGGATTCTCGAAGTGTTAGGCAAGGTCTTGGAGAGGGGGCTGGACCTCCCCGACGCCAAGCGCCTGGCAGCCGACGAGCTAGGTGTCCAGGTCGGCGCAGTCGATACCCAGCTATCCCGTCTGCGCGCGCGACTGCGAGCCGAGGGGCGACTGTAAGGTTCTGGCCGGTCAACTCCGGTAGAGGGTAGAGGCCCCGATTGCCGAGGCCCGGAAACCCTCTACCGGAGCACCGACATGCGACTCTACCTCGCTGTCCTAGAAGGCCCTAGTCCCAAGGACGCCACTCCCATCTTCGCCACGGAGGACCGAGAGCTTATCCGCGCTGTGGCCAAAGCGCTTGCACGGCGCTTGGAGGGCGATTCTGCGATCACTCGGATTCTGGATCTCACCGACGGATCGTCCGATGGCGAAGAGCGCCAAAACTGAGTCTTCTCCACGGGAGGCAGAATCAAAAGCAGGCGGGGGAAAAACACCCATCGCCGATCGGCTGGTGAAATACTCGCGGGCACGTGCGAACCTGTTCCATACCCCCGGTCAGGAAGCGTACGCGACGATCCGTCACGAGGGTCACCGAGAAACGTGGGCGATACGGTCTCCCGAGTTCGCACGGTGGGTCGAGCAAGTCTTCTACACCGTGGAACAGAAGGTCCCCTACACCCAGGCCGTGAGCAGCGCCATCTCGACGCTGGATGGACTGGCCCGGTTTGGAGGACGGACGCGAGAGGTGCACGTACGCTGCGCGTGGGACCAAGGGCGAATCTACCTCGACCTCGCGAACGAGGATTGGACCGCCGTGCGAATCGACACGGAGGGATGGCGTATCGTCAGGAACCCACCAGTGCGGTTCGTTCGGACGCCCGGCATGCGCCCGCTTCCCGCCCCGGTTCGCGGCGGTTCCATCGATAGACTTCGCCCGTTTCTGAACCTGCGCAACGATCGCGACTGGCACCTTTTCATCGCCTGTCTCCTCGCTGCGATGCGCCCGTCGGGACCCTACCCGATTCCGTTCATTTGCGGTGAATACGGATCGGGTAAGAGCACCCTTATCCGTGTCCTTCGCAGGATGATAGATCCGGCGGAGCCAGCAGATCGTGCCCCACCCAAGAGTGAACAGGACTTGATGGTCTCCGCCTTCAACAACTGGGTCCTGGCCTTCGACAACCTCTCGACCGTGCCGCCATGGCTATCAGATGCGCTCTGCCGTTTGGCCACCGGTGCGGGTTTCGCAGCACGTCAACTGTACACCGACCGCAAAGAGGCATGCATCTCCGTGATGCGGCCCGTAGTGATTAACAGCATCGGCTCTATCATCACGAGGCCGGACCTCCTGAGTCGCGCGGTCATCCTCACCGTCCCGTCCATCGGACCGAAGGCTCGCCGGGATGAGCAGACCTTTTGGCGTGAGTTCGACCGCGCTCAACCGCGAATCCTGGGCGCGCTCTTGGACGCCGTCAGCCATGGGTTGCGGCACTTCGGCCGAACCCATTTGAAGGAGATGCCCCGCATGGCTGACTTCGCCCGTTGGGTCACAGCGTGTGAAGGGGCGTTAGGATGGCAGTCCGGGACGTTTCTGACCGCGTATCGAGACCATGAGGCAGAGAAGGTCGAACTGGCGCTCGCTGAGTCTTCCCTCGCGCAGCCGATTCGGAAACTGGCAGCAAAGGGCTGGGAGGGCACAGCAAAAGCGCTGGCGGTCAAGCTTGCGTCGATGGCTCCCGGCGGTCCACCGCCGCAGGACGAGCGAACCGTGAGCAACCAGCTTAAGGAACTAGAGCCGGTGCTGCGGGACGTTGGCGTCGTCGTGACGCGCCGTCGCACTCACGGCGGGAAGCGGATGATACGGCTCAGTGGTGACGTGGGTGACGCAGAGATTCCAGCCGAATCCGAAACAGATGGTGACGACGGTGACGATGGTGACGATGGAGGCGGCAACTTCTCTGTTGTGAACAAAAAGAAAGAAAGAAAGAAGAGGGTAAGGAAGAAAGTAGCCAGACCACCGTCACCTGCGTCACCTCCGTCACCCGCCGCCCTAGGGGCTGTCCAGGCCGGACAACACGGTCAAACCAATACCAAGGAGGACTCCCCATGACCTCCCGATCGCATTCCGGTGCACGTTCCCGCCACAGGTCTCGCCGGAGTTGGGTCGAGGGGGCCAAGCGGAAGACACACAAGCCACCTAGGAAGTATGTGCTCTACGAGGGGTGGAATGGCGAGCCTCGCACTCATTGGCAGCACCGAGGCAAGCCGAGCGTTCCGGGGTGCGTGCGATGCGACCTGTACCGCGACCTGTTTCGGCCACCCTTTCGCTGGGTCGTGCGGGCCACCGGCGTCAAAGAGGCGTGCTACTTCGTGCATCGGAGCATCCATGCTGTCAGTCGAGACGACGGCCTGGGCGTTCTCTGGGACAGGAAGCGGGACTATCCAAAGCCGCCACCGCTCGGGAAAGACCTCACGCAGTACTGGGCCCTGGTCGCTTCCTGTCGAGCCCTCCAGATCACCCTCTGGTACGATCGCTCAGATGCTGAAGCCGAGAAAGACAGGCTAGATCGGAGCGGCTGTGGCGGTGCATGTCGCGGCGAGCATGAGATCGCGCTCATGACGGTCGATGAAGTTGAGGAGCGAAGAGCCGAGTGGTGGGATGGGCCTTTCATCACTGAGGCGTCCGATGCCTGACCCGCTCGCACTCCTCACTACCCACTGGCGCGAAGAAGCGCAGATGCTTCGCCGTCGAGGTGCGGAGGCGCAGGCGTGCGTGCTGGAGCAGTGCGCAGAGGAGTTGGAGGGGGCGCTGCGGGAGAGTGATCTCGAAGCGCTCACGCTGGAGCAGGCTGCCGAGGAATCTGGCTATAGCTATTCCGCGCTACAGAAGATGGTAGCGCGTGACGAGTTGGAGAACGTGGGCGAGAAGCACAAGCCTCGCGTGCGACGTGGCGATCTGCCACGCAAGGCACGCCGCACAGCACACGGCGACGACGATCCCGACCTCGCAGGGATGATCCTAGCCCATCGCCACTAGCACCCTTGCGCTGAGAGGAGGCAGTGCAGATATTATGCACATGTCCAGGACACTCGAAAGGAGGTTCCTGGCGGCCTTGAAGGTCGCGATCGCGATGCCGAGGGACGTAGCAGCCGGAATGGGGAAGGCGTATCGCACGCTGCACAGCTATCGGGACGGGACGCGCGACGTAACGCTCGACGCCGCCCGTCGTCTGTCGCGGTTCTTGCGGCGTAGAGCGAGAGCCTTAGAGAAAGCTGCCGACGCCCTCGACGACATCATCTCCAAAGAGGAGGGGCAAGATGGCTAGACAAAGGAGGCGCAGAGCGAAGACGTGGAGCTTCAGCGCCGGGAGTCGCGGTTCAACGGTCACGGTGTACGAGCGAGAGCCTGGTGGACCACTATACGCGCGTGCCTTCGATCGAACACTGCGGAACGGGCGAGGCGGGTATCGACGTGTGTCGCTGGGGCACCGCGACCGAGAGCGAGCCACATCGTACGCATTGGATCAGGCGGCGAAGCTGCGAGAGGGCCAGGCGGAGATTGCAACGGGGAAGACAGCCTTGGCACGTCTCTTAGCTCTCTATCAGACGCACCGCACGCCACGAAAGAGTAGGGGCGAACAGATTGAGGATGCGCGCCGGGTTGAGATGTGGACGCGCCAGCTAGGGGCGCGGAAGGACCCGCATCGAATCACGCTCGGCGAGTGGGAAGGATTCATTGAGGCCCGCCGCTCGGGTGCCATCGACGCCCATGGCGAACCCGTACCCTTGGAAAAGCGGCGACCCATCCGAGCACGGACAGTCGAGCGCGACTGTGAATGGCTCCGGTGGGTACTGAACTGGGGTGCCAAATGGCGGGATCGGGAGGGCCGGTATCTGCTTCGGGAGAACCCTGTCCGAGGCTTTGACGCCCCCTCAGAGAAGAATCCGCGACGCCCCTTCGCCACCCAGGAGCGCTACGAGGCAGTGCGTGCGGTCTCTGGACTGATCCCAATGGAGCGTCGCTGGGACGGCAAGCGGCGTACGGTCAGGTCGTATCTGAGCGAGATACTCGACATCGTCAATGGAACTGGTCGGCGGATTACAGCGGTCTGCTCGCTGCGCTACCAAGATCTCCGTCTCGATCAGGCCCAGTATGGTGCGATCTGCTGGCCCGCAGATACCGACAAGACTGGCAGAGAGACCCTCGTTCCGATCTCTCCGGCTGGGCGGGCAGCCATTGACCGCGTTCTGGCTGAGCGCCCTGGCATCGGGGGAGCGTACCTGTTTCCCTCGCCAGCCCATCCAAACCAACCGATCCGGTATGAGCTGGCGTCAGACTGGCTTCTGAAGGCCGAGACGCTTGCCGGGGTGCCAAAGCAGGAAGGCTCGTTGTGGCACGCGTACAGACGGAAATGGGCGACTGAGCGAAAACATCTGCCCGACGTCGACGTAGCGGCGGCTGGTGGTTGGAGGGAAACGGACAGCCTTAAGCGATGCTACCAGCAGGCTGATCAGGGAACTATGTTGGAAGTCGTCCTGAGTGGCGGGCTGCTTCGGGAAAGCAAGGGGTAGTGCGATGCGAAAGGCGTTAATTGCACACTTTCTTGCACACGGGGCGTAGCGCAGCTCGGTAGCGCGCCTGCTTCGGGAGCAGGAGGTCGCTGGTTCAAATCCAGTCGCCCCGACTGGTGCAGGTGATAGGTGACAGGTGATGGGTGATAGGTGTGGGGAGCGTGTGTTTTCCCCACCCTGTTACCTACCACCTAACCCCTACCACCCTCCGCCCCCGCGCCTGTAGCTCAGTTGGATAGCGCGTTGGCCACGTCTCGCCAAGAACCGGTACGGATCCGCGTGAAGACGCTGCGCGCTCTCGGTGCCACAGCGTCCATCGTAGCAGGTGCTACGATTCCGGGTTCACGCGCTGCGCCGGATGTTCGAACGCGAAATCACCGTCGACGACGTTCGAGGGGTACTGGCAACCGGCCATACGATTCGCGAGTATACACATGACCGTCCGTACCCGAGCCGACTGGTGCTCGGGTGGTGTGGGGATCGACCCATCCATGTGTTGGCAGCCGAGGATCCCAACAGCTCCCTGACGGTTGTGGTCACTGCGTACGAGCCCGACCCGGCACGGTGGGAACCTGGTTTCAGGAGACGTAGGCGATGAAGTGTGCCATCTGTGGGCTGGCCGACACACGTCCGGGGACGACCACGGTGACCCTCGAGCGAGAAGGCTCGACGGTGGTGCTGAAAGGCGTCCCCGCACTCATCTGTCCGAACTGCGGGGAGGAATATCTTTCGGACACCGTGTCGGAGCGGCTCATGGGAATCGCGGAGGAGGCAGTCCACCGGGGTCTCGCGGTGGATGTTCGAGAATACGTGGCGGTGTAGCCGCGCCGCTTCGCTCAGCATCGGTAGGGGTTGTCCCCCGAGCGCCTGTAGCTCAGTTGGATAGAGCGTTGGCCTCCGGAGCCAAAGGTCGCGCGTTCGAATCGCGCCAGGCGCATTTCGATAAGCCTCTAAATCACAGCGGTTTAGGGGCTTTTTCTTTGGCCTTCTTGACCCGAATAAACCCCGATTGTACCTTAAATTGTAACAAATATTCGTTACAATCGCCTTTATTCGGGGTTTTTCGGCCACGTCTCGACCACGCAAGACCCGCATCTACACGAGGGGTCGTCGCCTCTGGGGTGACTTCCGTGATTTCGCCGACGTCGGTGGTGCACAGATCCCTCTCGTACCCGATGGCCAACGGCAGGCCACGACGGATTGGGACGTGGCGCGGCGTGTCGTCGCCACCCACCTCGAGGAGTTCCAACGCCTGCGAAGCCACCGCAGCCTCGTCGGCCTCAGGCGCACCGTTACCCTTGCCGAGTTCGCGAGCGAGCACCTGATCGACAAGGCCAAGAACGAGGACGTCACCGACCAGTGGCTGGGAGTGACGGAGCGCCGACTGCGAGACGCCGTCGACTTCTTTGGAGCCGATCGCGAACTCTCGTCGATCCGACCCTCGGACGTGAAGAAGTGGCTCGTGTGGCTCCGCGAGACCAAGAAAGGACAAGGTAACCGGCCGGTGTCGAGCGGTACCCTTCGGCACTATCTCAACGCTCTCAGCAATCTGTTCCGAACGGCCCAGGAGGAGGAAGCAGTCCCTCCGGGATACAATCCGGTGGGTGCCCTGAAGACGAAGCCTCGAGGTCGAGCGCAGGAGGCGAGGTGGTTCGAGGTGCATGATGCAGCGTTGATACTTGAAGCTGCCCGAACCCATCGTTCTTCACGACCCGACCTCGCCCTTCCGTTCATCTACCCACTCACGGCGTCCTTCCTGTTGACCGGGGGACGGAAGTCTGAAGTACTGGGACTCGAAACAGACGATGTCTCGTTCGACCGAAAGACGGTCAGCTTCAGATCCAACGACTGGCGCCGACTGAAGACAGAGCGATCCGGCAGGGTGGTTCCTCTCTGGCCCCAGCTTGGTGAGATCCTCGGCAGGTACGTCGCCGCGTCACCGCCAGGCCGCCTGCTCTTCCCCGCCTACGTCAAAGGCCGCGAGCAGATGGTGTGGAGCATTGACAAAGTGCTGGACGAGGTGGCCGTCCGCGTGGGATTCGCAGCGGGCGACATCCGTGCACAGATGTTCCGCAATACCTACTGTGCCGCACGACTGCAGACGCTCGATCGAGGTCAACCGATCTCGGCATACACCGTGTCCCGAGAGCTTGGGCACTCAAGCACGGATATGGTACAGCGGATTTACGCGCACCTAGGTCAAGTGAGGCACCGAGCCGAGGTGGTAGAGTTCAGGGTCGATCAGCACTTCGATCTACTTGCCGAGAGGGTCACCGGGCTGCGAGCGGGGCACCGGCCCACGACCCCCTGATGCCCATTGGGGCTTCAGAACATAGGAACCAAGACATGATGTCGGTCTTTCGAGGGAAGTCGGGCGTCGGTGCCGTACTCTGACGACATGGATGTCGTACTCTGCCGTGAGAAACGGACCCCAAAACGCACCCCGCTTGCGCCCAGAAACAACGCTCCGAACCCCGAGTGACGCTCTGGGCTTGGGTGTTTATTGGGGCCCTCTTACTCCTGATGCGGCTGGTCTATCCGACCACGACCCGTGTGCAGCTGGTGGATGTACTGCTCAAAGAGCTGCGCGCTACGCTCGACTAGGAACCCAGACCCCATCCCCAAGACCGACATCGTGATCGCGACGCGCGCCGCATGGCCGAGAGAAGGCTGACTCTTCCGGCTCGGGTGCCTGATAGCCTCCCATCGCTCACCGTGCGCCTCGAACTCACGCACCTGCAGCTTCGCCTTCTGCATCCGGCCACCCCTGCTGCGGGACTGAACATGGCACTATGAAGCGGCACGCACGATTTCGCCAGCCCTCATGTGAGATATCGCATGTCGGGTTTCAGTCATAGCATCTGACCCCGGGCGAGGCGCCACGAAGCCAGTATGAGAACGACCGCTAGCGAGAGGAAGAAGAAGCTCACGGCGTCGGCGAGCCAGTTCGGCGACCCGGCTTCGTAGGCCTCACGCTGAGCCCACGCAACGACCACTGCCAGTCCCGCCAGGAGGCGAAGGCGCCGCACGCGGCGCAGCACGTGCGCTTCCCGGTTTCCCAGGTCAAGTGTCGGGCGTAGTGGCCTCACGGCAACGACCACTTCTCGGACAAGTACCGCTGCCACGCCAATCAGGACGAGTGCTAGCCAGACGGGCACAGTGTCGGCGGCACGCAAGGAGTGCAGTCCCCGTCGTGCCATCTATCACAATATCGCGTGAGCTCCAAGCCAACCACCAGTTGGCGGCTCCTCAACCCGTGCGTACCCAACGCCGCCGCAATGCCTGGGTCTACGGCCTCAAGCTGATAACGGTTTCGACCGACGGGTGCGACTGGCTCCCGATCTCCAAGGCAATCTTCAACTGACATAATCCGTGTTCATTTGAAGTTTCCCGTCCGAGAATGTACGCAAGAGACTTCGCAAGGAAGCCGCATCGGGGCTGCTGGTAGGACCTGAGAGTCGCGCGACGGAAACCGACTGCCGTGCATCGACTCAGTGAGTTGCGGCGGATGGCCCCGCCGATAGATGCACCCTCACGACTCGGCTGGGGTCACCGCGCCAGGTGCACATACAGGAGGTGCGAGATGGTGCGTCGGACTCGGTTTTCCCTGTGCTTTGGCACGGCACTCCTGGCGATCACACCCACTGCACAACAGGCTCAGAAACCGGGCGCGCCCGCTCCGATCTCGTCGGAGTCCGTGGCGCTCAGAACGGCGGTGGCGGTTGTTGAGCTCTTCAAGGAAACAGAGGACGCGATCTGGACCGAGTATGATCTGGCCACGAGCCCCTTTCTGATCTACGTGCCGGAAACATGGGCACTCTTGGTGAACGCTCCTCACACTCCGGAAGGGTTCACGGCGTGCCCACCCGGTTGGCCGGAGCTGGGAATGAATGCACTGTACCATGAGGGTCGGTACGACGACCTCGTCGGGCAACTTGAGTTCGACTTCGAACTGGATGGCGTACGCACTGTGGCGCTTCCCACGTGGAGGGAGATCCCACGGGATTTCCCCAACCCGAACTTGTACTACTTCACCTTTGTCGTGCACGAGGCGTTCCACCAGCACCAACGGGAATCATTCACGCTGACCGACTCCCGCTCGGAGGAGCGGTATCCGGTACTGGACATCGACAACACCGCGCTGGCAGTTCTGGAAATGCGGTTGCTGATGGATGCCCTCCAGGCGGTCGGTGCTGACGATCGCGTGCAGGCAGCGGGAGTACGAGTTGCACAAGGAGTTGGTGGAGGGAACCGCGAAATACGTGGAGGCAAAGGGGGTCGAGCTGCTGCGGCAACATTGCCATGGCGGAACTGCCTCTGCGGCGTTTGCCCAGACATGTGAAGAGCTCGGGGGGACGACGATGGAGGAGTATCTGCTCCGTGACTTCGAAGGGCGGCTGCAGGGACAGACGCTCTCTCCAGAGACGGTGGCCCGTCATCGTATCTACCCCGTAGGTAGCACGATGGGGATCCTCCTCGACTACCTCGGCGTGGATTGGAAACGGCGGGCTGCTGAAGACGGGGAGGACTTCAGCTTCGTCGGTCTCCTGGACGAACAGTTCGAGGTCCGGCCTGTATCCATGAGTGAGCAACTCGCCTGGGCCAAGCGGCGCTACGGCTTTGAAGCCATCGCGGAAGCCACGCGGCGTGAGGTGGAGCAGTACCTTGCGTCCTACGAAGCCGCGCTCGAGGAGTTCGAGGCAACGCCGGGATACCGGATCGAGGTGCGTGTCTCCTCCAACGGCGTGAGTCGGAGCCGGTCATCACGCAGCCGGCGGTGGGTGGTCGGTGACGGAACGCACGTCTTCTCACGCCACTACGTCACCTACACCTTGCGGCTTCCCAGTGATGGCTTCTTCCTTCAGGTCCAAGACGCTGCGCTCCTCGACGTGACCGACTGGGACATCCGGACGAAGAGCGTGGTCTTCTTCTCCCCAGATCCGCCCGCGATTGCGCTGGACGGTGGAGCGATGGCTCCCATCAGCGATGGGACCTATGACTTCGAGCGTGTGGCAGCCTCCGGTGACGGTCTTGAGGTACGATCCGAGAGCTCAGGCACGCTCACCGTGGACGGCCGACAGGTCACGATCGACTTGGTGAACCGATCGCGCTAATCCACTGGGAGACGGCGGCAGACACCCAAGAAGGCACCCAGCGCCCCGTTAGGTGGCGCCTTCGACCGGAGTATCCGGAACACGCGGCCAGGGGTATCCGGTGTCCCCTGTTCTGAGATCGCTCGTCGTCCCTGGCCGAGGAGCGGACCAGTGGATCCGAAGAGGAACACCGAAGGGAAGCTCGTTACGTGCAAGCAACGGCGGCGGCGCTGGTCGTTGTAAGACGGCGAACCGCCGGTCGAGATCCAGCGGGCGTGAGTCGCAGGGCGCTAGCGACGCAACCGGCAACGCCCTCACCCTACCGAGGTCATTTCCGCCGAGCAACCCTTGTCGCGAAGGACCTTACCGGCGAGGCGTGTGGTCGAGATGGTTGTCCAGGGGCTGGTCGGGTCCCGTTGCCAGCGACTCGATGTAGTCCATCGTAGGCTGGCGGTAGTTCATCCCGGTTTGGTATGGGCTATTGTCGAAACCGAGGAAACAGTGGTCATCCCGTGCGTACAGGTAGTCCGTGGTGAGCACGCTGTAGACGCTGTCCGCCTTCAGCGGGGTTCCGTCTGAGTGGAAGTGTCCCCCAATCGCGGTCATACCACCGACGATTAGGTTTCCGTCCAGACATGCGATAACCTCGCTGCCGGTCAACTCGAGTTCTACCAGGTTGTTCTGAAACGGCAGCACGCTGACGATCGTGCCGCGGGTGATGTCACCCGAGGGGATCGACTGGCGGATTCCTCCGGCGTTGGTCATCGCGATATCCGCGGTGGGGTAGACGAACAGCCAGGAATCGGTGACCAGGTTCTGCATAGTCGCAGACGTGCGGCCGGTGGTCTGCTGTACGTATCCAATGATGACTGACAACTCAACAGCCGCGGCCTCTTCCCATCCTTGTACAATGGCGGCGACCACAGGATCGGCAGTCCCACCAGTGTTGACCGCAAGGGAAGGGGTCAGGTCGCGCACAGTTCCCTCATCGAGATCGAATTCGATCTCCAGCTTCGCGTAGTGCCCCATCTGCCACCCGGCCTGGATCAGGGCCACGTCCTGGCTGGTCTCTGCCACCAGCTGATTACAGTGCCCACCGCCGATCATGCTGATCCCAAGCTGATGCGCGACTGGAACCAGCGCGCTCATCTCTCCATGGCAGATGTGCCCAATCACGAGAACGATTTCCGCCCCAGCGTCCCATATCTGCGGCACCCACTCCTCGAGTGCTTCCGCGTACGGGATGAAGTCGTAGTCCGCCACATGCGTTGGGAAGGTCGAGTAGGGAGTGGATAGAGTGGTCAATCCCACCAACCCCACATGGACACCCGAGACCTCGCGGATCACGTAAGGCGTGGTGAAGTCAGGAATGTCTCCGCTTCCGGCAAGCCGAATGTTGGCAGAGAGGTAGGGGAACTGGGCCTCCGCGATGCGATCCCGAAGTCCATTTACGGTGAAGTCGAACTCGTGGTTGCCGATGGCCGCGGCGTTGTAGCCCATGGCATTCATGACCTCGACCGTAGAAGCACCTTCGAACCACGTCGAGATGGCCGGACCGGTCCAGTTGTCACCGCCGCTCAGCACGAGGAACCCGTCGGCGGCGTCATAGCCTTCAACGCCCCTCCACAATCCCATGAGCTTGGCTGCACCCTCCGCCTCAGCACTCTCGGCGATCCACCCGTGCTCGTCGTTGGTGTAGAGAACCGTGATGAGTGCATCTCCCAGTTCATCCGGAGACGCCGGACCGCTGTCACAGGCAGCAGTGACGAGCGCGGCACCAAGGACGAGAGTCCCTGCGATGCGAGTCGCATTCCCCCAGGAGGCAGTCATCTTTGCTACACTCAAGATAGGGGTCGCGGCCGCGTGCCGCGGGAAATAGAGAAGGAGTTGTCGGCATTGCCGCGCGACGGCGCGGTATTCACCCCGAATCCCGGCCAGTCACAATTCGACCACGGCGCGGTGCGGGCCCGCAAACTGCGCGAAGTAGCGGTGCAGCAGGAGCGGGCTATTGGGCACGCGTTGCTGTTTGACGACCTCCCCGTCGGGCCCATAGGTTG
>JBDHAB010000053.1:0-17671 GCA_039588295.1 Gemmatimonadota bacterium | reverse complement strand
GTGGCCAGCAGTACGAGGAACCGGTTACGAAGCGACCACGCGATGACGGCGCTAATCATGCTGGTGCTCCGAACGGGAAGTGTCGGGCTCAGTTTCTGTTCCGGGGGCACCGTGTTGCATCCCCGGCATCGCACCGCCGGTGCTCGCAAGCCGCGACTCGGCGTCTACCAGGAAGTTGCCTGAAGCCACAATGACGTCGCTGTCGTCCAGACCCTGAAGGACCTCCACCCTGTCGCCCGCCCGCGCGCCAAGCACGACCTCGCGCGGGTTGAGCATGCCATCGGCGTCCTGCACGAATACCAGGTTGCGCTCGCCCGTCGCTACAACTGCCTCCATAGGAATCACCAACGCATCTTCGCTGACTTGTGCGTCGAAGTAGATCGTGGAGAACATGCCTGGCTTGAGCCGCATGTCGGCGTTGCGTACGGTCACGCGCATCCGGTTGGTACGACTCCGCGGATCGACGGTGGGATAGACGAAGCTCACGCGACCCATGATGTGTTCGCCAGGGTAAGCCTCCACCTCGATGTGGGCCTGAGCGCCTTCCTGAATGAACTGCAGGTCCTTCTCGAACACGTCTCCCTCCACCCAGACCTCCCTCAGGTCGGCCAGTCGGTAGAGCTGCATACCTTCCATGACCCGCTGCCCCTCCACCACGTGCTTCTCCAGCACGATGCCAGTGAACGGTGCCACGAGTGTGAGGGTCTTCGTCACCTCACCGGTCTGCTCGATCTGTTGGATCTGCTCGGCCGTGATGTCCCAGTACTCGAGCCGGCGCCGCGCCGCCGCGAGCATCGCCTGGGCGTTGCGCCAGGCCTCACCCGAGCTCGAATCCAGGCCGCCACCAGCAACGGGCTGTAGAGGGTCAGAAGCGGCTGACCGCGCCGCACAGACTCACCCGTGTAGTCGACATACAGTTCTTCGACGAAGCCGCCGATCTTTGGAGTGATATCGGCAATACGTGGCTCGGCCGGCTCGATGCGACCGACGGTTCGGATGGTCCGGGTAAGTGTCTCTCGCTGCACGGTCGTGTACCTGATGCCCAACGCACGCCCTTGTCCAGTGGAGAGATGCACAGGCTGCCGTACAGCGGCGCCTGTACTGTCCATCTCGCCCTGGGTTCCGCCTGCCTGCATCCGGGCATGCTCCTCAGCGGTCATGCCGATCATGGGGGACTCATCTGCTTCGTCCGCCCCGCAGGCTGCGAGCAGCAGTACTACCGCCGTGACGAGCAATAATCGAAGCCGTTTCATCGGCCACCTCCGAGGTCGGTACCCACCAGCGCCTCCAACTGGGCCAGCGCCCGTTGGTAATCGGCAGCGAGCCGTACCGACTCGATCTCATATCGGTTTACGGTCATTTCGTTGGCGACGAGTGTGGTATAGTCGACTCGTCCCACGCGGTATGCTGAGAGTGCGGATTCCACCGCTGCACGCGCTTGCGGGAGCACGGCATTGGCGTACAGGTCCGACAGGTTCTGCGCACGCTCCGCCTGCGCCCGCAACTCGGTCAACTGGGCAAATGTCTCGTTATACAGATCCTGCTCTTTGGCCTGCTCCATGGATTGCATTGCTTCCATCTCTCGACGCAACGGAAGTTGTCGGGAGCCGGCGAAAAGTGGGATGCTGATTCCAACCATCACTGTTGTGAAGTCGACGAACTCTGGACGCTGGCCATAGCCCAGCGTGATCGTGATGTCCGGGTAGAGTTGTCGCCGGGCTGCCCGATAACCGGCCTCGGCTGCCAGGACGCGTTCGCGTGCGGCGGCGAGGGCTGGTCGAAGTACCGCAGCCAGATCGATGAGCGAATCCACCGGCGGGAGGGTCCCGGTCGGCAGTGGTAGGTCCAGACTGGGCACCAGGACCGTGGCGTCCCGTCCCAACAGCGCATTGAGCCGTGCGGCCATCGCCACTCGGTCCTGCACCATGACCGTAATGTCTTCGGTCATTTGTGCCACGGACACTTGGGCCTGAAGCACATCCTGTTGGAGACCCGTGCCGACGGAATACAGCGTGGACGACACTTCCAGGAAACTCCGGAGCAGATCCCGCGTCTCGCGCATGATGTCGAGTGAGCGGTCCATGTAGGCAAGTTGGTAGTAGACCGACTTGACACGCGCGATGAGTTGCCGCTCCAGCTCATCCGCGTCCAACACATCTGCGGAGGCGAGACGCTCGGCTCGCTGTTTCGCGAAGCCAAGCTTGCCCGGCCATGGGAACCGCTGCGTCAACTGGACCGAGTTCATCGTCATCGGCTGGTCGGTACCGAATCCATCCACCGGCCGATTCATGAGGCCAAACGACAACATCGGGTCCTGCCATGCTCCGGCCTGGGGCACACGCTCCGCGGAAGCGTCGGCGCGGAGGCGGGCCCCGAGCAGCCTGGGGTTCGCAGACCGAGCCAGCTCGACCGCCTCCGAGACCGTCAGTGTGTCGGAGTCGGGCACCTGGGCTGGGGCTGTTGCCGGTATGATCGCGATCCCGATCAGTACGATGGTTCGCTTTGTCCGCAGATTCATCCGTTTGCTCCTCGCCGTTCGGCGGACCCGCGCGGTCCGCTTCTTCGATCCCTCACTCGAGTCATCGACGAACACCTTTGTCGGTTTTCCAGCTGTGGATCGCATAATCCCGCTTGCTGTTCGGGCAGGAGCCCGGCCAACGATGCGCTCCGTCGCCAAGGGAAAGCAACCCGTCACTTCGGTGCGTCGACTTGGGCTGCGACGACGGCACACATCTCCCGGGCATCCTGCCCGAACGTGTGCGACTACGGATTTCCACAAGCGCAGAAAGCGGGCCGTGCCCGAACACCTAACGTATGCTCTTGGAAGACAACGTCCTAGGGAGATGTGCTTCGCATTGGCGGGACCCTGTACTGCGGCAGGTCACACAGCCTGAACGGCAAATGCCCCAGTGAGATCGGGGCGAGCGAACAACCGGTGATACACGAGTGTTGCGCCCGCACAGTGGTCACCTTGTCTCCCCACCGTGCGGACGCAACGGGCCCCGACCGGGCGCCGGCTACACGCGTTCTCGGAGACGGCTGTGTCAGCGCAGCGATTCAGGCTCGCGACCGGGATGATGCTGCTGATGGTCGGCCGTGCCAGTGCCCGTCGACTTCATCTTCATTCCCTGGCACTTCGACGACATCATCCCGCCCCGCATGGAGTCGACCGTGTCACGCTGGTCGGCAGTGAGGATCCCGCGCACGGCGGCTCCGGTGACTAACATCTCCACATGCATCGTTGCCATCTGGTTTGAGAGCATCTTGGCAGCTGATCTCACCGCTGCAGTGTCGGGCTCGGACTCGAACGCGCGCTCGAGTTCTGCCTGGGTGGCGCCGACGTCTTGGTTGTGCATCAGCCTCGGGTTCGTCAGCGATTTGATCTGCGCCACCTGGTCTGCCGTAAGCCCGAGGTTCTCGGCCTGCGAGAGGATGTGGTGTGGCTGATACCGCATTGCTTGCATCGCCACCTTCCCCGAATGCATGCCCATCATCATGTTCATGCCGGACATGCCGTCCTGCCTCATCATTGTTCCACCCATGCCTCCGGACATCATTCCCGAACCCATCATGCTGTGCATGGGGCAAGGTGAGGTCGTGGTCTCAGGGTTCGGATGAGTGTGCTCTGCGCCCTCGGTCTGCGCGTCCACGGCCGCTGGCATCAACGTTATGGCCAAGACGGCGGTGGCCCGACGGACCCACCGGTTCGCGATTCTGGTTCTCATGTGTCACCTCTTGGAGTTGCTTCGAGGCAGTGTGCCTCGATTGCGGTTGCCGAGTCGTCCGAACTCGCAGGGGTGCTGCGGTTCGGGGCTTGCACTCTCGAGTAGCAATGAGGCAACTTCGAACCCACGAGGCCGCGAACTCGATATGCTTGATTTACAGGCAGATACGTCGCATCTGCCAACGGGGTTAATCCTGACCACGGTCGCGATATCCCGCGGGCGTTGGGGGAGAAGCCCCGAATCAGACTCACCGTGCTGCCGATGAAACGGTTCCCGACCGGCGTACCGCTCGGCACGCAATTGCTCGTCCTGCTGCTTGCGTTTGGCGCGATCCCGGTGGCGGCGACCAGCGTGGTTGGCTACATGGTGAGTCGGGCTGTCATCCTCGGACAGGCGGAGGCGGCGCTCCGGGAGCTGGGGCGGCAACAGGCTGTACACCTGGCAACGGAGTTGACGCGAGAGCGATTGATCTTGCGCACCATTACCGGCAGGCTGCCAGGGGCTGAAGTAGCGACTGCCATGTCGTCCGATGCGCTTGCGTCGTACCTGGCACAGAGCCTTCCGGAAGACGGTGTGTTTGACGGACTGCGGGTGGTGCAGGCCGACGGGCGGGTGCTCACGAGCGTTGCGCTCCGGAACACGGCGCCGGATTGGCCGGAACGCGCCCCAGCTGCGGTATGGACCGAGGAACAGGTGGCCCTGCATTGGGACAATGACCGACCAGTCGCGTACCTGTTAGCCGTCCCGGTGGAGGGGACTCAGACGGTCTGGCTCGAGGGGCACGTCCGGTCCGAAGAGTTTTTGCGCCTGTTCTCCATGCCGGAACACCTGATGGGGAATGTGGAGACGGCTGTATTCGACGTGTCGGGGCGCGCGATCCTCGTCTCTCACGAGCATGCAGAGCCTGACATCGCCGCGGCGGTGTGTTGCTCGGCGCCGGACGTGGCAACGACGATGCGGGCTCTCGTGTCCGGAGTCAGGTCGGTGATCGTCTCGACCTCCGTTGCTGAGACGGACTGGACGTTTGCCGCGGCGCTGCCCATTCGCACCGCGCTTGCGCCACTCGCCGGCCTCCGAAACGCCGCGCTGCTCGCGGCCTCCGTGCTGGTGGTTCTGATCTTCGCGACTGCTGTTTTTGCCACCAAATCGATCAGTACTCCTCTGCGCGAACTGGCCGGGGTTGCGCGCGACTTTGGACACGGGGAGCCCTTCCGTCCCTTGCAGGCATCCGGTGCTGCCGAAGTGCGGCTCCTGGTGGACGCGTTTGATCAGATGGCAACGGATCTGCAGCAGTCACGGGCTGAGATAACTCGCTTGCACGAGCAGGATATGGAGCGAGCCCAGCAACTCGCGACCGTGGGCGAGATGGCCAGCGGGATCGCGCACGAGATCCGCAACCCGTTGACCGGGGTGCTTGGGGCTGTCGAGTTGGCTTTGAAGGGGCTGCCCGTCGAGGATGCCGCACGAGGGCTCCTCGAAGAGGCACAGCAGCAACTCCGTCGGATCGAAGGGACGACGTCGCAGCTGCTTCGCTATGCTCGTCCGCCGCAGCTTCGGGACGTCGTGGTGGATCCGAACAACGTAGTGGAGCGCGCAGCACGCGTCGTCGAGCCACACGCCAAGGCTGCGGGTGTCGAGGTTCTCGTGAAGCCCGCAGAGGTCACAGTTGCCGTTCGGGCCGACCCCGAGTTGACGGTCCAGGTGCTGGTGAATCTCATGCTCAATGGGATCGATGCCATGGGTGAGGGTGGCAAGCTCACCGTTGTGCTCGAGCCGCAACCGCCCGAGCTCAGGATCGTGGTGCGAGACGGTGGGCCTGGGGTGCCTGAAGAGATCAAGAGGGAGATCTTCCGACCCTTCTTTACCACTAAACACCAGGGCACAGGCCTGGGATTGCCGATCTCCCGCCAGATCGTCGCACGGCACGGCGGCAGGATGTGGGTCGAAGACTCCCCCGGGGGCGGTGCGACGTTCGTCGTGGCGCTCCCGCTCGTGAGAAAGGAAGACGGAACGCCGTGAGTCGCACAATACTCGTTGTTGACGATGAGAAGCTCATCCGGGTGTGGCTGGACGCACACCTTGGGGATGCCGGGTACAACGTGATTCTCGCAGACACCGCACAGTCCGCGCGTGAGGCGTATCAGATTTCTTCCCCGGAAGCGGTGTTGCTCGATCTCAAGCTCCCTGACGGCAGCGGGATGGATCTGCTCCGAGAGTTCTTGGATGTGGACGAGCAACTGGTGGCGATGATGCTCACCGCGCATGGCGACATCAATACGGCCGTGGAGGCGGTGAAGCTTGGCGCATATCACTTCCTCGAGAAGCCCCCCAAGCTCGAGGACGTGTTGATCACACTGGAGAAAGGACTGGAGACGCGCGCGCTGAAGCGGACCGTGACAGCATTACGGCGACAGGCCGGATGGCAGTTTGCCGGAGTGCAGATCGTGGGACGGTCCGAGGCGATGCAGCAGGTGGTCAGGCTGGTCGGCAAGGTCGCGGCGAGTGAGGGCACGACGGTACTCCTGCGTGGGGAAAGCGGCACGGGCAAGGAGGTCGTGGCACAAGCGATCCACGCGCAGAGTGCCCGGTCTGAATCTCCATTCCTGGAGATCAATTGCACCGCATTGCCCGAAACGCTGCTGGAGTCCGAATTGTTCGGACATGAGAAAGGCGCCTTCACGGATGCGCGGGAGCGCAAGCAGGGCCTGATGGAGCTGGCGGACCGCGGAACGGTGCTGCTGGACGAGATCGGCGACCTGCCCGGCGGTGCGCAGGCCAAACTGCTGCGGTTCCTCGAGACCAGGACTTTCAAGCGGGTGGGAGGTGTCCGAGATATAAGTGTGGACGTCCGTATCATAGCGTCCACCAATCGCGATCTCGAAGCTGGACTCGGTGACGGCTCCTTTCGGCGTGATCTCTTCTATCGATTGAATGTGTTCCCCATCCTGATCCCGCCGCTCCGGGAACGTCCGGAGGACGTAGAACCCTTGGCGAAGCACTTTCTCGACCAGTTGACCACGGCCATGAGACGCGCAGGTCGCGTTCTTTCCAAGGACGCCATTCGTATGCTGGAGCGGTACGCGTGGCCCGGGAACGTACGCGAGGTGCGAAACGTCATCGAGCGAGCAGTGATCCTGGAAGAAAGCGTCGAGATCTTGCCGGAACACCTTCCGGATGAACTGCGCTTGGGGATGCGAGCGGCAGATCTGGTTCCCGGATATCGGCTGCCTGCGGGTGGCGTGAATCTCGAACAGCTGGAAAAGGACCTGCTTACCCAAGCGTTGGAGCAGGCGCGGGGCAACAAGACGCGCGCGGCGGAGCTCCTAGGGCTGAGTCGAGACACGCTGCGGTACCGGCTGGAGAAGTACAGCCTGGTTGAGAAGCCCAAGTGATATTCCGCACGCGCTCCGGCTAAGACTGCGTCTCCACGTCTAGACTGAGCAGGCGTCGGAACGTGGAGATCACCGCTGGTTGGTCCCATTCGTAGGCGCCGATCACACGCTTCACGATCGTGCCGTGCCGATCGATGATGAAGCTCTCCGGCACACCGGTGGTCTGATAGGTGCGCTGGATCGTTCCCCGACGGTCATGCAAGATCTCAAAGGTGAGATTTCGCTCGCGTGCCCAGTCGCGTACGTGCTCCGACGTGCTCTCGTCAATACTCACCGCGACGACCTTGAGCCCGCTTGAGCCCAGTGTCTCGTGCAATCGCTGCATCGACGGCATTTCCTTCTCGCAGGGAAGGCACCAGGTCGCCCAGACGTTCAACAGGATCACCGTGCCGGCATAGTCGGACAGCGAGACCGTGTCTCCGGTCGTCACGCGCACTGCCATGAAGCCAGGTGCCTTCGCGCCTGGGTTGGCCGGACTCACGTCGGACGTCAGCGCTACACCGGCGCCGACGAGTGCTGCGAGGACACCGGCAACAATACTCACCGCAATCCACTGTGCCCTGTTTGACAGAGGTTCCCATCCCTTCCGGTTGCCTCTTGTGTGTCGCAACCTCCATACCGAGCGTGCGGTATGCCAGAGCGATGACACCTCGGGCACCTAAAGTCGTGCTGCGCGGCAGTTTCCCCCGAGGGGTTGGCCAATGGTCCCGCGAGTGCTGTCACATCTCGGATCTTGGGTGCTGCGGGCCACCGCGCGATCTCACCCACTCGCCTGACGATATCACCCGTTTCTCACGACGGCTTCCGGCGGGACAACCCGCCAGGTGGCCGTACTGCAGTCGCTTAGGTATGTGCTACACGAGGTCTACTCCATGCACTCGCGTGATTGGGTGGCTTGACGGTACCACCCAGGGGCGAGGTGCTCTGTGAGGAAACAGAGTGAGTCCGCGAGAGAGGCTGAGCGGTCACGCGATGTGCAAGCTGCGCAGTTGCGGCCGGGCTCGCGGCGGTCATTCATCGATCGACTGATCGGCACCGGCATCGGCGGGATAGTGCTGTCGGCGTTGTACCCGGTTGTCCAGTTCCTCATTCCACCAGCGACAAGGGAGTCGGCCAAGGCGTCCGTCGCACTATCCCTGGCCGCGGAGGACGTGGCCTCAAATACGGGAACCATTTTCAAGTTTGGGTCCCAACCGGGCATTCTGGTGCGCATGCCGGACGGCGAGCTGCGCGCATTCTCCGCGGTCTGCACCCACCTCGGCTGCACTGTGCAGTATCGGTCTGACCTTCGTCACATCTGGTGCGCCTGTCACAACGGCCACTTCGACCTCAACGGCGTCAATGTTGGAGGGCCTCCCCCTCGGCCGCTGGATCGTTATGGCGTTCACGTCCTCGAGGGTCGGATCTCGGTGAGCCGCGACCTATGATGCGCTGGCCTCAGTGCCGCGTCGCCCGCGTCGAACCTGCCTCAGCAAGGAGCGGCCAAGAAGGATCCTTCGGGCTCTCGCCGAGATTCAAATGCGGCCAGGGGAGTCACCGATGCCGAGTACTGGTCCGCAATTAGCCCAGCATGTGTGAAGGTAGACTGAGGCACCTCAGCCCTTCTCAGGTGTCCGGAAGCTGCGGCCTCGCATGCTTCTCCCGTGGAGGAGTACGACCTTCGCACGGGATTCTCGGGCAAGAACAGCGAGTCCTGCGACCGTCACAAGAACGCCAACCGCTTCACGTATGCCGATGCGTTCGCGAAAAAGGATGACAGCCAGGCCAAGTCCAAGCACTGGCACGAGGAGCAACAAAAGGCTCAAGCGCCCCACGTCGTCCCGCTGAATCAGCCAATACCAGAGAGCGGTCGCGAATGCGGTCCCGAGCAGCGATAAGAAGAGCAGTAGCAGTAGGAAGGGAATGCTCCAGGCGATAGCAGCGCCGCCTTCCATCCGGGCCGCAAGGAATAGGAGCGATGCACCGCCGACGAGCAGTTGCCATGCGGCGATACTCAAGAATGCATCGCCCGCATTCATGCGCTTGAGAATCACGGTGCCCGCAGCGAATCCGACCGCAGCACTCAGGGGTAAGAGTGCGGCCCAGGCTCCGGATGGGGTTGGATCGGTGATCGCCGGAAAAGCTATGAGACTCACACCGACGAATCCTAGACTCATCGCGGCAACCTTGCCGCGAGTGACCCGCTCTCCCAAGAACGCTGCGGCGAGAGCGACAACGATGAGAGGACCGCTGTTGCCGAGCACGGACGCAATGCCGGCGCCAGTGCGCCCGGGACTGAGGAACATGCCGCCGTACCCAAGAAGGGTACTTGCCAGCGCGAGAATCAGGGTCCCCGGCACGAACCGCCGCGGGGGCAACAAGGGCAGCCGCAGGATTGACAACAGCACCAGGAGAGCAGCCCCTCCTGCCGCAGCCCGCATGCCTCCAAAGCGCAGCGGTGGTGCAAACTCGAGTCCAACCTTGATCGCCGAATAGCAGACGGCGTAAACGGCCGCTAGGAGCAGCACCAGCGCAATGCGCCCCTGCGAGTTCAACGACCCGTTTGCCAAGCCGACTTGATCGCGGCTCTTGGGGAGAACACCCGCACGGTGCTTCGCCGTCTGCCGACTCAACCGCCAGCCACCCGACCGTGTCACCCAGCATTTGCACAATCTGGTCAGCCATTTCGCGGCTCGGACCAGGTCCGAGACCGACGTTCGACAGGGCATGTCGAACGGCGTGAACTAGCGCCTGGAACTCGTGCTTGATAGCATCGCGCCCTAGACCACATGTGCCGAGACTCGTCAGTTCCCACAACACCAACTGGGTAGCCACTGCGCTCCGCACGGGACTGTCGGGACCGAGAGCGGACACTATCAGAGCTCGAACGAGGCAGCGTGAGTGTTTCCGGCGGTATGATGACGATCCGAGCCGTCTCCGCCACTCGTTGCGGACGAGCGTCTCGAGCTCATCCAGTGAGACCACACCCAGCTCAGGGTCTAGCTGTCGCTCGATGCCCGTGTCGATCCCGCTGACAGGACACACCGTCGAGACCGTTGTGCGAGGAACGGTCCCGGGTACCCCTTCCGGCATCATGCCTCGTCTGCCGTGTAGGCGTAGCGCTCCGGATCGGCATCGAATTGCTTCTTGCATGCCTCGGTGCAGAAGTAGTACGTCCTTCCCCCATATTCCGCCGTGGCGGCTGCCTCTTCGGGCTTGAACTCCATGCCGCAGACGCGATCGGTGACTCGCATGATCCTACCTCCTTCTCACGTACCTCTTCAGTGGCTCTGTTCGTGAAGCTGGTGGAGGCGACCGTCAGAGCCTCCTCCCTGCACCTCGATGGCAAGAGAGAGCAAGGGCCGCACCATGCTCGGAGCCATGCTAAGCGCAGGTGAGGTTTACGTTTGGCGAAGTCAGCAATGTGACGAACCATCTCGCACGTGCTTCATTTGACCAGGGCAATTGCGCCAGATCACTCAGTACAGCCCGCTGCGCGGCAGGGTGCCCTTCAGACGCTGTCCGGATTCGGGCCACTGGCGCCACGATCCCAGAGTCTCCGTGGGGAATCGACCGTCTGTTCGCCGCATCGAATGCAGCTCAGAACCGCCGAGACCTTCGGCTCGGTGATACGGTAGTACATGTGTGTGCCAGCACGCCGTGAACCAACTACGCCCCGAGATCTCAAGATCGCCAACTGCTACGGTTGATCCTCTTCCCACACACCGGATCCTTCAAAGACATTGTTGCCTCCTCGCGTTGTCTTTCAAGTTCAGAAACGAACTGATCGCTCTGCTTGTCCTAAGGTGGTCTCGCCGATCCTCTGTTCGCAGCTGTCGTGCCCAACTGAATACGGTACTCGGGTACGTGTTCCGTGCTTCCGATCAACGCTACGTCTCCGAGACGCCATCGGACCGGGAGTGGACGATGTGCGATTTGCCGCGGGAAGTGGGGTGTTTCACGCAGTCGTGTGCCCGGACTGAAACGGGGAATTTGGACCGAACCAGCGCGACGGCGACGGATTCTCACAGTCCGACTGTTGGACCGGCCCTTGCGAAGAACATGGTTGACAGTGATGGTCCCGACGCAGGCTGGCTTGGGAGGTAAAGAATGAATGGTATGGTTGAGATCCGCGCGATTGTGCGCATTGAGATGTTGGATCGCGTCGTGCGAATGGTGAAGGACTCGGGATGTCCACGGCTAACGGTAACGCGTGTTCATGCGATTGGCGCCGGTGTGGATCCCAAGTCTCCCAAGTACGGATTTGAGGAGGGATCCGCATACGTCGACAAGGCCATGGTGCAGTTCATCTGCAGCGGTGAGCGATGCGAGATGTTCAGTGAGCTGTTTGTGCGGGCCGCCCGTACCGGGAACCGCGGCGACGGAATCGTATCGATTCATCCTGTGTATAACGTCACGAAGATTCGCACTGGTGTCGACGGACTCGCAGCACTCGAGTAGGACCGCGGTGGGGTAACGTGCGACCTGTGGTATCACCCCACCTGACATATGACAGAGGACACCCGAAACACCGCGTAAATGCTACTTGTTGTCGTAGCCGATCTGGTTCCTGTCTGGTATGGGGTTGAGCGGAAGCGCCGATTCCCGTACATCGACGCTCGCACTCGTGCGAGCCGTCGCATCGCTCCGGCGTCGCATCAGGGGGTCGTGGGTTCAAATCCCACCGTCCCGACTCAGTAACTGCAAGCCCTGCAACGGATTTCGTTGTGGGGCTTCTGCTTTTGTGAACCCCGGTGTTGTGAGTTGGGGAGCTCCACCTCAAGCATGTCTGCCAACGATCGCAAGAAGCCTTCGGTCTGTCGGAGCGGAAGGTGAAAGACCATGCGGATCGTCAGCGCCGCCTCAATCGCGACGTTCGCGTAGATGCGGCGCTTGAGGCCAAGGCCTGCATGACCGCGCACAGTAAGGCTGGCCCGAGATTCTATGACGAACTTACGTCTGCCTGGAACTGCATCAACGGAAGTTCCTCTGAGGCGATCGCGGTGGGATTGGGTATCGTGAACGCGGCAACCGAGTTTGTCAGCCCGAGAGTGAAAGAAAACCAGAGACCTTGGCCAGGCTCCGTGCCGCCAAACATGCTCCTCGACCGACACGACTCGGAGTGTCGTCCTTGCCACGCCACACGTATTCACCGGCTCCAAGTCTCATGGCGTGACTGTTGTGACTCCCGACACAGGAATCGCGGTAGGCCTACGTATCATCGGGCAGAACGTCCAGCGGCAAGACCACCGTGCCGGAACTGTGCTTATGGTGTTCGTGCCATGTGATGAGTTGCAATAAGTACATGATGGCCGCACGAACGTGTTGCAGTACGTCCAGTGTCAGTGCTCCAAACGCATCCTGTTGCCATCGCTCCATGTACGGACTTTCTCGCCCACCAACCATCATGTCGTGAAGAATCACAAAGCGATGCGTGGTTGCGTGCCTAGTCAATTGTTGCTCTTCCAACGAGCCACCGGCGGCCACGTCTTCGGCTACCTCAGCCAAGGCAATTACAGAAAAGTTCCCCAACGCGGTTTCGCTTGCCACTTCAGGTTGCCACTGAAGGGGCTTCTTCAGTTGACGGCCTTCCATCACATGCCATCGGCTACGGAAGTAAATGTCACGTGCCGAACCTGGAAGTTCGAGGTACTCGCTGACCGCGACGGCTAGCCGGTCCAGTATGTCTACTGCGGAACGCTGTGCAAGCGTCAGGAGACTCTGATGCGTTCCGTAGTTTGCGTAGTCCAAGGTATCAGAGTAGAAGCCGCTATCCACGAGCTTATCGCTCTCTGCGAGGTACGCCAGCCAGCGTGCCACCAAATAGTCGGCCTTGAGAACGTTGAACATCGCGAAAATCGGAGGTACTCCGTGGGGTGTGGCGATGTCCTCTGTGATCGACGCAATCGTTAGCGTGTCCCAGCGCTTCACGTCAGGCGGGTGGCCTTCAAGCGTCGGAGCAAGTGCGAGATGGTTGTCCGCCACCCACTGGACGTACGGGTCGCCATGACGGAACTCGGGTGCTCTGGCTGCAACAGTGTAGTCGCCACCCATCTCCTCAACGGCCCTTTCAGCCCGTCTCAGGCCTGACTCTCCTCAGCGCAGTGCTGTACCGGCGCGTGCTAGGTACGACTCTGCCAGCTCCCTTAGTTGACGTGTAGGTCCAATTCGCCAGTCGGCACACGTACGCAACACCTTTGCCGCACCGGACAATGCTATCGCATTATTGAGATTCGCATGGATTGAGCGAAGGTAAGCCTCGTACGCTTCAATCCACCGGAAAGACTGCTGCAGCAAGTTACCGAGGTTTGCCCAGGCCCGAGAGCAGAGCGGCTCGTCCGTCGACTCCTCCGCGACGGCCCTGTAGAGGGCACGGGCCTCCCACCGGTCAAACGCAGTCTCAAGGTACCACTGGGGTCCTTTTCGGCGGTGCTGCTGTGCCACTGCTGACAGGCCGTTCGCCAGATTGTACCGGAGATCGAGACGGTCAGGCAGGTTCGCCACGAGATGGCGAAAGATGTGTACTCCACGAGCAATGACGTCGACGTTCTTCGTGTCCGCACCGGCATCGACATAGATGGACGCCTGCAGAGCCGATAGCTGATCTGCCTCTACTGAGTCGCCAGGGACGAGGTCAGAAGCCTGCGCAATGGCCTCGATCGGGTCATCGTCCACAAGGCTGTAAAGATGCTCCTGCAGAGCTTCCAGCTCGCCTCGGTGCTCTCTTTCCATGAGACCGCTCCGACTGATACCTAACGGTGCACAGTTAGGACGCGGGATTCAATGGGACGGTCAGACTGGTGTGTGTGGTGACGCGCTACGTCGAAGCGCACATGGCGCTGATGCGGTACGTCGAGGCGTTAGGTGGAATCAGCCAAAACTGAGCAGAACGCAACCGCCGGTCGCGAGCATTGCAGAGGATGTTAGTCTCCGGTGCAGGCGTACACGAAACGGTCGTCAGGTATTCGCGGGCCGAAGCCCTGCTTCGGCGGTTCGCCTACGGCCTAGACACCGCCACAAACCGACACGTCTCGCAGCGCCACACTCCCCACCCTTCATCCGGCGCACCCGCACCGAAACAGAGTTGTAGCGCATAGCGGCCCTGCGCCCAACACGTCATCACGTCGCCACAGAAAGGGCACATGCGGTCCATCGCGGCCTCCCGTGAGGGATGCGCGACGGTGGGGCCGCACTATCAACAAAGTCACAAACGCTTTGTTGGGATGTCCGAGCCCCTTCGTTCTGGCTGAGCGGGGCGTTGGTGCATGGCTGCGGGTTTCGGCGCATCATGGTGGTGACGCCCCGATCCGGAGTCGCCACCGATGACGTATCCGAAACGGAGCCAACACAGGTACGCGAAATCTCCATACCGGATTTGCAATTGGCCTGAGTACGAGGCGGGCCTACGCAGCCGAGGCGACCTCACCGTCTGGCTGTCCGACGACGCCATCAACTCCTGGCGGGCCCTAGCCAGTGGTGGGGGCACCCCAGTGCGGTAGCGGCCTCCCGGACACTGCGATCCTGAATGATCCGCAGCTCAACGGTGCGCCGTTGCCCTTCGGGCAGTTCGGCTAGGGCAGCGCACACCCGGGTAAGCTGCGCTTGAACCTCCGCGTGCTCATCTGGCGCTCGTGGTGGGTCCGACACCAGGTGTGAGCCATCAATCAATGCCAGCTTCGACCGCAGAGTGCTGCGGCGTCGCACATGCGAGAGGCAGATGTTGCAGCAGATCGCCCGGATCCACTGAGACAGTGAACCCTGACCGGCATACTGAGCACGACGCAGGTAGACCCGCGCCCACGTCTCCTGGAGCAGCTCCTCTGCCTCGTCGTTGTCGCGGACGAAGCTCCAAATGATGGCCTGGAGCGTCTCCGAGTGACGCCGGACGGCGACTTCGAATGCGAATGGATCAGAGAGGCCGGCTCCTGGGGTTTCCGGCCGGCGCGCGGGCAGTACGGGCCCTAGGTGCCTCTGCCGGGCCGTGTCCGGTGCCTGTGATGCCGAGGCTATCCCTCGAGCGCGTTGCATCGGGGCACGTGGCCGTGTGCCTCGCGGTATTCCTCCAGGAGCGCTCGCACACGGCCAGCCGGATCCGCCGTGACCTCGTACCGAAACCAGTTCGCCTGACGCGCGCACACCCCATTCCTGTGCTCGTACTGCCGCCGGAGCGCGTCCCGAAGCGTCATATCGTCCGCCGTGCCGATATAGAGCACGTCGAGGGCCGTTTCGAGCTGATAGACCCCCAGCAGGTCGGGGATCCATCTCAGGTTGTGTTCCTCAAACCAGCGATACGAATCTCGGATGGGCAACGGCTCGCCTCGCGCAAGGTGGCTCTGTAACATCGAGGCGCGCCGGCCTAGCGCCTAGGCCGCTCTTGAGGCAGCAGGTGCCCGAATTGGGACATTTGCGGTGGCTGGAGCCTACGGCATGACCTCGTTGCACCGCGGCAGGCCTCCGCGCTCTTGCCGGTACTCCTCGAGGAGTTCGCGCTCGCGGCGTGCACTGGGACCGTTATGGGATGGTGCTATGGAGACGCGGCACGCGACAGCCGGCCTACTCCACACAGGCAGTGCGAATTCCCTGATGTGGACTTCTGGTAGGCTTGCGCACCGGGCACGCTGTCCCCAGACTCTGCCGGCGATCCATCTCTTTCGTCCGCGCCGAAGAGCTATCTGTTTGCCACGCACTAGCTTCAGGCTAGGGCGATTTCTGCGCACACCACGACGAGGTGATGGATCCAGCGGCCTTGTGCAAGAGGTGCACGGCACCCCCTGACGGCTGGGCTTCTTGTGACCAGCGTCAGCCCCGAGCGTCACGCGGCGTTCGGGGCTTTCGGTTGGGCTGCGGTGAGAGGCCTTTTCTACCTCAATCCGTTCTCCGCCTTGAAGGCCGCCCACTCGCGCTTGAGCGTCAGGAAGGCATCGATGCTGCTCATCCTGAGGAGAAAGGGATTCGTTGCCTTCTCAAGCGCCACGGTGGACGAAGGTCTGCACCCGTAATCATGCCCCGGCCATACGGTCACGTTGTTGGAGAATCTGTCGAGGATCTTCTGTAGACTGTCGTACTCATCCCGCGCCGCTCGCTCCGTGGCCGTGCCACCGACTTTCCCAACGAACAGATGATCGCCGGTGATGGCGATCTGCTGTTGCTCCAAGTAGACAACGACATGATCGTCGGAGTGACCCGGGACGTGGATCAGTTCGAGGGATAGGGAACCGAGATCCAGAACCTGGCCGTCATGAGCCGGCACGTCGGGTTGCACGATTGAGCCCTGATAGGCGACGATCCGGGCCCCGGTGAGCTTCTTGGCCTTCGAGTTGCCGTTCGTGTGATCGGCATGGCCGTGGGTATTGATGATGTACTCGGTACGCAGGCCTTGCGCCTCTGCTCGACGGACCACCGCTTTTGGATCGTAGGAAGGATCTACCAGCGCAGCGACTTCGGCCTCTCGGTCGCCGATAAGGTACGCGAGATTCCTGTCACCGCCGGTTCGGATTTGTTCGAAGATCAGTTTCATTAGTTTCACCGATGCGGGTTGCTGGCATGGAACACTTTCGCTAGTGACTCCATCGCCACTGGAAGCTCGCCAACACCCTCGGCGTTCAAGTCGATGGCCACGTGGTATCCCAACCTGCGAATCGCGACGGCGATCGGCAAGGTTCTTGGCCTGCGGTACGACCTAGTCACGCGGCGTTCGAAGCTTTCCGTTGCATAGAATCGGGTCGCGCTCTGTGGGATGGTACCTATTGGCCGCGTAGGCTAGCGAAAACCCAAGCGCTCCCGACCGGGGCGGGGTACCCCCTCCCCCCCAATCACCTGAACACGCCACGAACCCACACGTCGGGCAGCGCCACACGCGCCCATTCCGACAACTCGCATACTGTTTCTCACCAAACAAGAACCGCAGCCTAGCGCGCGCACGGACTACGCGGGCGGGTGAGCAGGCCGGCGGTATATCCCGTGTCCCTGCTCCCACGGAACTACCCTGTCCACGCTTGCCGGCAGCGCCTCGTGCGCACCGACTGCCAGAGCACCTCCTGGAGTCAGCACGTCGCGAATCCTCCGGGCCACGTGGGTCTGCAGCCCAAGGTCCCAGTACGTGAACGCCAGATTGCGACAGAGCACAAGGTCGAACGGACCCGCCGCAACTGTCTTGCGGAGATCCTGGCAGTGGAGGTCCACTGAGGTTCTGAACTCCGGTCGCAGGACGTAACCCCCGGCGACTTCCACGAACGCAGCCTCTCTCCACTCCGGAGGCAAGTTCTTCAGACTGCTCGCTGAGTGCAGCGCCTCCTCCGCTCGGCGGATCAAGGTCGGATCGGAGTCGGTGGCCAGGATGTGGAGGTCGAGGTCAGGAAAGCGGGACTGGAGTTCGAACTTCCAGAGGAGCACCAGTGTGTACGGCTCCTCGCCCGAGCCGCACCCCGCGCTCCAGAGCCTCAGCGTGCGGTCGCGCCGCGCCAGTGCCTGTCGTGCCAGCTCGGGTAGGACTTCGCCGCCGAGGAACCGGAAGACCTCCTTGTCCCGGTAGAAACGTGAGATCGTGACTCGGCACAGCCTGTCGAGCACCGTCCA
>JBDHAB010000052.1:0-17453 GCA_039588295.1 Gemmatimonadota bacterium | reverse complement strand
CTGGCACCGCGTGCCGCTCTCACGCGTGGTGTAAGACTTCAGCGGGAGCTTGTTCGCGGAACGGTCGGTCGCGAACCGATCCGTGGAGACCACAATCGCGGCCTACGCACGTAGACTTGGTTTCGGATCGAGGCTCGGACCGGGGTTCGATTCCCCGCGCCTCCATGAAGCAAGAAGTGGCTCGCCGGTCTTCGGGACCGACGAGCCATTCTTGCAGGTGACGCTGAGTCGACTGTGCCGCCCGCAATGTGGAAACGTGGGCGTGTGGAAAAGCAGGTGCTGTGTCCGCTCAACACTCAATTTCAGTGAAGTTCAGACGTCTTAACTAATTGATTACTAAATAACTTAGCAAGTTGATATGATGTTGCACATGAGATGTGGAAGGCGTAACGTGGGCAGTGTGGTTAGGCTGGCGACAGGTGTCCTCCAGGCCAAAGTGGCGTGAATGGACTCCGGGTGCCAAGCAATCGCGCCCGCGTTACATGCTGGCCAGCGCGGCCTGGGCAGCCGCCAAGCGGGCGATCGGTACCCTGAACGGGGAGCACGAGACATAGTTGAGGCCTTCGCGATGACAGAAGGCCACCGAGCGCGGGTCCCCACCGTGCTCGCCGCAGATCCCGATCTTCAGGCTTGGCTTGGTGGCGCGCCCCTTCTTCACGGCCATCTTCACAAGTTCTCCCACTCCTGTCTGGTCCATGGTCTGGAAGGGGTCATCTGAGAGCACCCCGGTTTCCTGGTACATGGTGAGAAATCGGCCTGCGTCGTCCCGGGAGATGCCCAGCGTCGTCTGGGTGAGGTCATTCGTACCGAAGGAGAAAAACTCCGCGACCTCGGCGATCTCGTCAGCCGTCACACATGCTCGCGGGATCTCGATCATGGTACCAACCAGGTAGTCGACCCGTCGCCCCTGCTCGACGAACACGCGCTCCGCGACCTCGCGGACGATATCGGCTTGGCGCCGCAGCTCTTCCCGGTGCCCGACTAGTGGAATCATGACCTCCGGATAGACCTCGATACCTTCAGCCGCAACCGTACATGCAGCCTCGAAGATTGCCTGGGCCTGCATTTCCGTGATCTCCGGATAGGCCATGCCCAGGCGGCAACCGCGATGCCCGAGCATGGGATTGGCTTCCGCCAGGCTCTCAATGGTTCGGCGCATGTCTGATGGGTCCACACCCATGGCCGTGGCAACCTGCTTGATCTCGTCTGCCTCGTGGGGTAAGAACTCATGAAGCGGCGGGTCGAGGGTCCGGATCGTTACAGGATAACCATCCATCGCACGGAAGATCCCAATGAAATCCTCGCGCTGCATCGGCAGCAGTTTGGCCAGTGCCCGGCGCCGATCCTTCTCCGTTTTGGCAATGATCATCTCGCGCATGCTGTTGATGCGCTCGCCCTCGAAGAACATATGCTCCGTGCGGCAGAGCCCGATTCCCTCAGCCCCAAACTCACGCGCCCGTGCCGAGTCCCGCGGTGTGTCGGCGTTGGTCCGGACCCGGAGCCGTCGGAACTCGTCAGCCCATGCCATGAGCCGCAGAAAGTCCTCACCCAGCTCTGGTTGGACGAGTTTGGTCTCGCCGAGGATGACGCGACCGTTCGAGCCGTCGAGTGTGATCCACTCGCCTTCCTTCACCGTGATGCCCTCGGCTGTGAACCGCCGCTCGGCCTCGTTGACGGTCAGGCCCTTGGCGCCGGCCACACAGGACTTGCCCATGCCGCGAGCCACCACGGCTGCGTGGCTGGTCATACCGCCTCGGGAGGTCAGGATGCCCCGAGCGACGGCCATCCCGTGGAAGTCATCCGGGCTCGTTTCCTTGCGAACCAGGATCACCGGCTCTCCGGACTCTCCGAGTTCCGCCGCACGATCGGCGTCGAACACCGCCTTGCCCACGGCCGCACCGGGTGAGGCCGGGAGTCCGGTCGCCAGGATCTTGAGGTCCGCATCGGGGTCGAGGGTGGGGTGAAGCAGATGGTTCAGCTGGTCTGGCTCGACGCGCTGGACTGCCGTTTTCGGGTCGATCAAGCCCTCATCCACCATTTCCACGGCCATCCGGACCGCAGCCGCGGCAGTACACTTCCCCCTCCGAGTCTGCAGCATGTAGAGCTTGCCGTGCTCGACGGTGAACTCGACGTCCTGCATATCCGCGTAGTGCTGCTCGAGCGTCTGGCAGTGCTGCTCGAACTCTCGGTAGATCTCCGGGGCCCATGCATGCATCTTCACGATTGGCTCCGGATTGCGTATGCCCGCGACGACGTCTTCACCCTGGGCATTCGTGAGGAACTCCCCGAAGATGTCTCGCTCGCCGGTGGACGGATTGCGCGTAAACGCGACGCCCGTTCCCGAGTCCTCACCGACGTTACCGAACACCATGACCATCACGTTGACCGCAGTGCCCATGTCGCCTGGGATGTGGTGGACACGGCGGTAGTCGACTGCGCGACGAGCGTTCCAGCTGCCGTACACGGCCTCGATAGAGCCCCAGAGTTGTGCCCACGGATCCTCGGGGAAGGGCTTGGCGATCTCCTCTTCCACGATCGATTTGAACGTGGCGACGAGCGTGAGTAGGTCATCGGGCGCAAGATCGATGTCGCGCACCACGCCACGCTCTTCCTTCATCCTCTCCAGGGCGTGCTCGAACGGATCACCGGTCTCGGGCGAACCCTTGATGTTGTAGACCACGTTGCCGTACATCTGCACGAATCGGCGGTACGAGTCGAACACGAACCGGCGGTTGCCTGTCTCGGTTGCGAGGGCCTCAGCCGTCTGGTCATTGAGACCCAGGTTGAGCACCGTATCCATCATGCCCGGCATCGAGATCTTGGCGCCCGAACGTACGGACAGGAGGAGCGGTCGCTCCAATCCGGCGAACGTCCGTCCCGTCAGATCCTCGAGCTTGGCGATCGCGGCGGTCACCTCACCGTCGAGGGACTCGGGTAGGCGTCCGTCCTGGATGTATGTGGTGCAGAGCGTGGCGGAGATAGTGAACCCCGGGGGAACCGGAATGCCCAGGTTGGTCATCTCGGCGAGGTTGGCGCCCTTGCCGCCGAGGACATCGGACATCCCGGCGTGACCCTCGGCGGTGCCCCCGCCGAACAGATAGACGTGCGGCATCGTGTCTTCCCTGATCGTGTGGTTCAGCGAGTGAATCTGGGGTTCCGGCGTGAATCTAGCATGAAGTTCTGGTGCACGTGCGGTGCCATCTAGCGGTGCGGTTGCTGCCGTGGGGACCGAGGGTGCCGGCAGGAGGTGTCAGGCGGTAGCGGCTCGGAGCAGTGGGCCTCGCTCATTCGATCAGGGCACTGACTGTGGAATCCGCCGCCGATTCCCGCCGGGATCCGGAGGCCGTCGGTCGGCCGGTCGGGTACTGACCCGAGAAGCACGCGTGGCAGAAGGTCTCGGGATCGCCCCCGGCGGCCTTCAGGGTTCCATCGAGCGAGAGGTACGCCAACGTGTCCACGCCGACGTGCCGGCGAATCCCTTCGACCGTTTCATTGGCCGCGATGAGCTCCGCGCGGTTCGGAGTGTCAATGCCATAGAGACATGGACCTGTGATGGGTGGGGAGGCGAGGCGCAGGTGAACCGCGCGAGCACCGGCCTGACGGATCATCTGCATGAGCAATGTGGACGTGGTCCCACGAACGAGGGAGTCATCGACCACCACGACCTCCTTGCCCTCGATGACCTCGCGAACGGGGTTGAACTTGATTCGTACCTTGGTCATGCGGCTGGCCTGCTCGGGACTGATGAACGTGCGACCCACGTAGTGGTTGCGGATCAGGCCGTGCTCGAGCTTGAGGCCGCTCTCCTCCGCGTACCCCAACGCCATGGCATTCGACGAGTCCGGCACCGAGAACACACAGTCGGCGCCCGGTGAGGGGTGCTCGCGCGCGAGCTGGCGTCCCAACTCCCGACGCACGCGATCGACCGATCGTCCGAACACGACGCTGTCCGGCCGCGAAAAGTAGATCAACTCGAACACACATCGCCGATGTGGCTTTGGGTCCAGCCGGGGAAGGTCCGTGAGCGTGCCGTCTTCGATCCTGATCCACTCACCCGGTTCGATCTCACGCACGGGCTGAGCACCGACGATGTCCAGCGCGCACGTCTCCGAGGCCAGGATCCACCCGTCCCGGAGGGTTCCGAGCACGAGGGGGCGGAATCCGCGGGGGTCGACAATCGCGTACAGCGCCGTGCCGATGGCGAGGAGCAGTGTGTACGCGCCTTCCGCTCGGTCCAGCGCATCGAGGATCTGGTCCTCCGGCCGACGAGCGTCGGATCGCGCGATGAGGTGGATCAGTGCTTCGGAATCCGAGGAGGTCTGAAAGATTGAACCCTGGGACACCAGGTCGTCGCGGAGTTCCTGCGCGTTGGTGAGGTTCCCGTTATGAGCGAGCGCGAGCGGTCCACCATGGTAGTTCACCATCACCGGCTGCGCGTTGCTCGCTACCGAGCTTCCGGTGGTGGAATACCGAGTGTGCCCAATGGCGACCGATCCCGGCAGCTGTCTCAGGGTCTTGATCGGGAAGATGTCCGGCACCAACCCCATGTCGCGGTGGACGCACGCGCCATCGTCCCCAATCGTGACGATCCCGGCCGACTCCTGACCCCGGTGCTGCAGCGCGTACAACCCGAGGTACGTGAGTTCGGCCGCGTTATCGAGTCCTGAGACCCCGAAGATTCCGCACATCTGCTCGCTCCGGGAGGAAACCCGCACGGCCAATCCGACGATCGGCCGTCCGGGCGTGGCTCCACTGCTCGACGGGACGGCCCGCCGTCAGCCTGAACCGACCCCCTTCATGATCGACTGGAAAATCTTGATGATCCCGGCGTCCTCGCGTCGCAACAAGTCCTCGGCCTCGCCCGCATCGAGCCACATCCCGTGGCATTCTGAACAGCGGTCCACCTGAATACCGTGGTAGTCCTCCGTCACCAAGTCGGCACCACACTTGGGACACTTCATGATGTGGCTCTTGCGTGAGGCATCGTCGGCGGCCCGCTCCGCGGCGGCCCGCTGTGCCTTGATGAGCTCGGCGGACTGTTTGGCGAAGTACTCGTCCTCGTTGCGGCTCGGCTTGTCAGGCATACCCTAGGCTCCTGTCGCGCCCATCTCCGTCCCGGGAAGCGTGGGTCTGGCCTCCCGATTCGGCGGCGACGACGAAACGCCGGAATAGGTGTGCCCACGACCACGAACGATGGCGTCCACGACTTGGTCACTCTCGAGGAACACCACGTCGAACGTTCCGCAGCTCGCTTCGCACCCGTTCCGATAGTAGAGGTACCCTCGGGTTCCGGTCACCCGCTCGGCCACGGGGTCACCCCACGTGCCCACGACGTCGCTTCGGGTCATGCCCGGATCCACCGTGCCGGTGGCGGTTGGCGTCCATGGTTCGTCGACCACCGGAGCCCGTGCCGCAGGTTGCTGCATCGCGGTCGCTGGGGCGGCTCGCGCCGGAGCAGGCTCCGAGATCTCGGGGGTAGGCGCCGCCGGGGGTGTTTCCGCGGGAGTGCCTGGCGCCGCGGGCTCGAGCGCCGCCGTCTGCTCAGGCTGCTCGTCACTCCCACACCCGATGAGTGCCGCGCTCAGCGCGGCCGCGATTGTCAGCCTCGGCCATCTCATGAGCTTCCTCCTCGAAGACCTCGGTTGTCTCAGTACCTTCAATCCAAAGATAGCAATTTCATGTCGGCTCGACCTAGCGATGTGCGCCAGCGCACCGTTCGGCCTGGATACCAGCCGGCTGGCGCCCCTACAACTCCCGAGCCGGTGGCTCCCGCCGTTTTGCTTTCCGGCCCTCCGAGCCCCGCATCACGAATGGGATGTGGGCAATTCGTGACCCCGGGCCGCCGGAATCGTCGCCTCGCTCTAGGATCCCGATGACCACCGCCCGCGCCATGCCATAGGAGAGATAGGCGATGCCGAGCGGGAAAAAGAAGATCTCGCGTTCCCAGATCGCAAAGGCGATGATCGTGAGGTGCACGGCAAGGCCAAGCACACCGCGAACGGTCTTCACTCCAATCCGCGGTAGCCGGGCGTATTGCAGGTTACTCACCATCGCCATGCTCAACGCGATGACAAGAAAGATGAGGATGGAGTTCCACGGGAGACCTGCCAGCTGGACTTCGTAGAACGGTGTCTGCGTGAACGGGAAATAGGTCGCCAGGGTCATCCCCGCCGCGGGGGAGGGAAGGCCGTTGAAGCGCGTCTTGGGGAGTTCCGTACCCTGCACGTTGTATCGTGCAAGGCGCAGTGCAGCGCACACCACGAAGCCGTACAGAAATACCCACGCGAACCCCCCCTGCGTGGAGAAGTGGATGAAGTACAGCAGCATGGCCGGCGCAACGCCGAAACTCACGAGGTCCACGAGCGAATCGAGCTCCGCCCCAAACCGCGTTCCCGTCTTGCTCACCCGGGCCGACAGACCGTCGATCACGTCGAGCACGCCCGCGATAACGATCCACCAGCTCGCGAGGTAATACGAACCCTGGGCGGCGAGCACGATGGACCACACGCCAAAGAACAGATTCGTCAGCGTAAAGATGCTGGGCACGACAACCACCGCACGTCGCATCCGGCGGGGTTTCCTCGGGCCGCGCGTCATGTGGGCCATTCCGCAATGGTAGTCACGCCGGCGCGCGTCTGCGCTCCGACCGAGACGGCGATTCGTGCGCCTAGCGGGAGAAACGTGTCGACGCGCGATCCGAAGCGAATCATGCCAAGCCGCTCGCCCTGGAGCGCCCGGTCGCCCACCTGGGCGTCCGTCACGATGCGGCGCGCGATGAGTCCGGCGATCTGGCGCACGAGGACGGGTCCCTGGTCTGTCCGGATTCCCAATGACATCCGCTCGTTCTTCTCGCTGGCTTTGTCTCGCGTGGCGTTGAGGAACGCCCCAGGCCGGTATTCGCGATAGGCAACCAGTCCCGAAGCTGGGTATCGGTTCACATGCACGTTGAGCACGTTCATGAAGACCGAGACGCGCGTAGCCGTCCCGATCACGAAGTCCGGCTCCTCGACCGAGGTGACGCTCACGACGCGACCGTCAGCCGGTGCAAGCACAAGGCGACTCCCGCGCGGGCCCCGCCGCACCGGATCGCGAAAGAACCATGGGACCCACAGCGCGATGGGCAGCGACAACACGGCGCCGAGCCACCACCACCCGCCGAAGATGGCGCCAGCGGTGAGAAGCCCCGCCCCCAGTACCGTGGCGCCGACGACAAACGGGACGCCCTCGCGCGCAAGCCTCACGCCTTGAGCGGCTCGCCCGTCACGCGATGGTAAGCGTCCAGGTAACGCGCGCTCGTTGCCTCGACGATCTCGGGAGACAGGCGCGGTGGCGGCGCGTCGCCGTTCCAGGATCCATCGCTTCGCAAGCCGTCCAGATAGTCGCGCAGCGGCTGTTTGTCGAAACTGGGCTGCCCCCGGCCCGGCTCGTACCGATCGGCAAGCCAGAACCTCGACGAATCGGGGGTGAGAACCTCATCGATCAGCAGCAACTCGCCCGTGCGCGCGTGGCCGAATTCGAACTTCGTGTCGGCGATGATGATTCCTCGCATCAGGGTCTCGGCTGCCGCCGACCGGTAGATCGCGAGACTGATCCGTCGGAGTCGTTGCGCGAGCTCGGTCCCGAGCGACTCGCAGACATGGGCGAAGGTGACGTTCTCGTCGTGACCGGTGTGTGCCTTGGTGGCCGGCGAGAAGATCGGCGGGTCCAACCGCTCGCTCTCCGCGAGTCCCGCCGGCAGCGTCTCGCCCGCCAAGGTGCCGTGCGCACGGTATTCCTTCCAGGCAGACCCGGCAAGATAGCCGCGAACGACGCATTCGAACGGAACGGGTGTGGTCCGTCTCGCGAGCATCGCCCGCCCGCGCAGTACGTCTCGGCGCGTGTCGAGCACCGGAACCCGGCGGACGATCTCGCCAGCGTCGGCCGTGAGAAAATGACTGGCCGTCACGTCGCGCAGCTGACGGAACCAGTAGGCACTCATCTGCGTGAGCACCGCTCCCTTGTTGGGGATCGCCTCGCCCATGACCACATCGAACGCACTGATGCGATCGCTCGCCACGAGCAGCAACGTGTCTTCGTCCACCTCGTAGACCTCTCGCACCTTGCCGCGGCGCAGCAACTGGAGGGGCAACAAGCTCTGGGTGAGGGTTCGGGACGTCATACGGACACGTTCGCGTCGTCACGGATCTCGTAACGCGCCAGTGACTCCAGCAGTGATGCCACGGGGCCGTCCAGGAACTCGGTGACCTGTTCGGCGGCCCGGCCCACATATCGCTTCGGATCCAACTCCGCACGAAGCGCGTCGCCATCGACCATGTGAAACGCCGGGTCGGCCGCCAGTCGCTCGAGGAGATCGTTGGCTGCGCCCTGTGCCTCGTCTTCATGCACGGCGCGGCTGTGTTTACGAATGATCTCGTGGAGGGATTGGCGGTCCCCTCCCGCTTGCACCGCATGCATGAGCCAGCGTTCGGTCGCCATGTAGGGCATCACGGCGGCGACGTGTCGTCGCACCGTCGGCTTGTGTACGTCCAGGCCCGCAGTCACGTTGGTGCACAGCACCAGCACCGCATCGGCTGCCAGGAATCCTTCAGGAATCGCGAGCCGCCGGACGGCACTGTCGTCGAGCGTACGCTCGAGCCACTGTGTTGCCGCGGTCTGGTGTGCGTTCGACTGCTGCGACGCAACGTACCGTGCCAGGGACGTAATGCGCTCGCAGCGCATGGGGTTGCGTTTGTATGGCATCGCGCTCGACCCGATTTGCTCACCTTCGGTCGGCTCGAGCACCTCGCCCTCGTGTTGGAGCAAGCGTACGTCGGTGGCGAACTTGGCCGCGGACTGAGCGATACCACCCAGTGCATCGAGGACCCAGGCGTCGATCTTTCGCGGGTACGTCTGACCCGTCAGGGGGATCGTCCAGTGGAAGTCGAAGGCCGCCGCCACCCGGCGGTCCAGTTCCCGCACCCGGTCGTGGTCGCCGCCGAATAGCTCGAGGTAGCTGGCCTGGGTGCCCGTCGTGCCCTTGCAGCCCCGGAACGGCAAGCGAGTGATCAACGCGTCGAGTCCCTCCGCATCGAGCTGGAAGTCTTGCAGCCACACCGCACCGCGCTTGCCGACCGTCGTGAGTTGTGCCGGTTGGAAGTGCGTGTACGCTACTGTCGGGAGTGTCCGGTACCGGTCGGCGAAGCTGGCGAGCGCCCGGATCACGGCGATGAGACGACCGAGAAGCAGCCGCAGCGCCTCACGGATCACGATCAAGTCGGCATTATCGCTGACGTACGCGCTGGTCGCGCCGAGGTGCAGGTAGGGGCGGGCAGCGGGCGCCTGATCCCCGAAATGATGGATGTGCGCCATCACGTCGTGTCGGAATCGGCGCTCGTATTGCCGAATCTGTTGCAGGTCAGCGTCGTCGAGGTGGGCCCGCATCTGCGCGACGGCCTGGTCGGGTATGGCGACACCACCGTCCCGCTCGGCCTCCGCGAGCGCGAGCCACAAGCGGCGCCAAACCTGGGCCCGGTGTGCCGCGCTCCAGAGCCGCTGCATCGGAGGGGACGCGTAGCGGGAGCTGAGCGGCGACTCGTAACGCGCGGTGTCGCTCATCGAATGTAGAACTCCATCCACCCGCGTCCGCCGCCGCGCTCCACATAGACGCTAACCACGCCGTGACCGGCGGCCTCGCGGAACGCCTCCTGCACATCCTGCGCCCGCGTGATACGGGTGCGGTTGATCTGAATGATGACGTCACCTTCCCGCAGCCCCGTGTTGCGTTGGGTTTCCTCAAGCAAGTGATAAATCAGGGCGCCGGTCTCACTGCGGATGCGGCGTTCCTGCCGGATCGCCGGCGTGATCGTGATCAGCTCCATGCCGCCCAGCGCCGCCACGCGCTCGGCGCGGGTGGTTGGCAGGTCTCCGACGATCACCCGCACCCGCCGCTCGCTCTCGCCTCGCTGCACGACCAGGTCCAGCGCCTCATCGGGTGCCACATCCAGCTTCACCGCCTCCCAATCCAGGTACGTCCGGAGCGGGCGCCCCGCCGCACTGACCAACACGTCACCGGTCCGGATGCCCGCGTTGGCCGCCGCCCCGTCTTCGGCGACCTCAGAGACGGCCAGGCCACCGACACGTTTCCAGTCACGCATCCGATCGGGCCCGACCACGCTCAGCCCGACCCACGATCGTCGCACGCGACCATGCCGCTCGAGCTCGGCGGCAACCCGCAACGCGCGCTCGATCGGAATGGCGAAACCGATCCCAAGTGAGCCGCCGCTCTCCGAGAAGATGGAGCTGTTGACGCCGATGACTTCGCCCAGGGCGTTGGCCAGTGGGCCGCCGCTGTTGCCCTGGTTGATCGCGGCGTCCGTCTGGATCATTCCGAGGTAGACGGTTTCGTCGTTACCGGACGGGATGATATTTCTGCCCACGGCACTGACCACGCCGGCCGTCACGGACGGCTCCGTATTACCCAGTAAGTAGCCGTAGGGATTCCCGATCGCGACGACCCACTCCCCGATCATCAGGTCGGTACTGCGGCCAATCCGCACGGCGGGGAGTTGGCCGGCATCGATCTTCAAGACAGCGATGTCGGTGAAGGGGTCCTCTCCGAGCAGCGTCGCCTCATAATCGGTGCCGTCGCGCATGGTGACCACGATTTCGGTGGCGCCTTCGGTGACGTGTTGATTTGTCACGATCACCCCGTTGGGTGAAACGACGAACCCCGAGCCGAGGCCCTGCACCTCACGCTCGAACCCACGAGGTGCCCAGAACCAATCCCATGCGCTGCGCGGCCGCTGACGCGCCCGCCGTGTGACGTTGACACTCACGACGGACGGGGCGATGCGGGCCGCCGCCACGGCAATGGCCGATTGGCGTGATACCGTGATACTGTCGGTCAGCTGGGCCCGCTGTTCGGGGTTCTGCGTCAGCGGAAGTGGGGCGGGGACCATGCCCACCGAGGTATCGACATACTGTGCCGCCGGGAGCGCCGCCGGCGCCTGCTCGCCGCAGGCGAGGAGGGCGAAACCGAAGAGCGCGGCCGCCAGTCTCACGCGTTGACCTTAGAGCGCGCGACCAGTTTGCTCCAGTCGTTGAGGAACTGGTCGAGCCCGCGATCGGTCAGCGGGTGGAGCAGGAGCTTCTTCAGCACGTCGGTTGGCATGGTGGCCACGTCGGCGCCCACGAGCGCGGCGTCGGCGACGTGCCGCGGATGCCGGATCGACGCCGCGAGAATTTCTGTCTCGATTTGGTAGTTGTCGAAGATCACGCGTGTCTCCCGCACGATCTCCATGGCATCGTGCCCGATGTCGTCCAGCCGGCCGAGAAACGGTGAGACGTAGGTCGCGCCGGCTTTGGCAGCCACGAGACACTGCACCGAGCTGAACGTCAGCGTCACGTTGACTTTGATGCCGTCCGTCGTGAGCCGCCGGACCGCGACAAGGCCGTCTTCGATCATCGGGATCTTGACCACGATGTTGTCGGCGAGCCTGGCCAGCTCGCGCCCCTCGTGGTACATCCCGGCCGAGTCGACGGCCACAACTTCAGCGCTGACGGGTCCGTCGACCAGCGAGCAGATCTCTTTCAAAACGTCCTGGGGATCCACGTCTCCGGCATGGCGCGCCATGAGGGTCGGATTCGTGGTGACACCGTCAATCAGTCCAGCCTGGGACGCCCACCTGATGTCGCCGAGGTCTGCCGTGTCGAGGAAAAACTTCATCGGTCGTGTCCTTCGTCGAGTTGGGGGTAACGCGCGCCTATGAAATAGAGACCGTGCGGTGGTGCCGGCGGGCTCGCCTCGTGGTTCGAGCTGCTCCCAAGGATGCGCTCGACTTCGCCGAGCGTTCGTCGATGCCGGGCCACATCCACCATGATACCGACGAGGAACCGCACCATGCGATGCAGGAACCGATCGGCTTCGACCGTAAAGATAAAGCCTTCCTGGTGTGGGCGCGCCTGCCACTCGGAGACGACGACGCGGCAGCGGTAGTGCGGCTTCGGCTGCCCGGCGGTCGACAGCGACCGAAAGTCGTGTTCTCCCGCGAAGAGCGCGGCGCTCGCGTCCAGCAGGTCCGAATCGAGCGGAACACCCAACGCCCACTCGAACGGCCGGCGGAACGGAGAAAAGGCCGAGGGATCGCACCCCACGACGTATCGATAGCGTCGCGAGGTCGCGTCGCGTCGCGCGTGAAACCCCTCCGGCGCTTGTCCCACGCGCGCCGCCCAGACATCGTCTGGCAGCACACCCCGCAGCGCGCGCAACAACGCCCGTGCCTCCCATCGCTTGGGGACCCGGAAACTCACAACCTGGCCGAGCGCATGGACGCCGGTGTCCGTGCGACCGGCGGCGTGGGTCACAATGTGCTGCCCGGCGAGCCGCCGGAGCGCGGACTCGAGTTCACCTTGAACCGTGCGCTGTGAAGGTTGGCGCTGCCACCCGGCGAAGCCGTGGCCGAGATAGTGGAGGACGGCGTAGTACGGGACCCCCGGCATGGGCGGCTAAGATAGACGCTCACGCGTCTAGCGGCAAGCAAGACAATGACTTGCGAGTTGGGATCGGCTGTCCAGAAGACGTGCGGCGACGCCGTTGGGGCGAGCCCCGCTCAGTACTTGCGGATAACGCCGACGACGACTCCTTGAATGAGGACGTTGTCCTCGTGCACTCGAATGGGCCGAAGCTCCTCGTTGGCCGGCTGTAGCCGAATCCACCCTCCCGGTTCCCGATACAGACGCTTCACGGTGGCCGAAGTGCCGTCGACGAGCGCGACCACCATCTCGCCGTTGTCGGCCATGTCGCGACCATGCACAACGACGAAGTCCCCGCTCTCGATATGTTCGTCGATCATGGAGTCGCCTCGCACCCGTAGCGCATAGCAGGATCCCCGACGCGGTATCAAGTCGGACGGGACGGCGAGGGTCTCCTGGTCTACCACCGCCTCGATCGGCTCGCCTGCCGCCACCTGCCCCAGCAGGGGAAGCTCGACCGCTCCGGTATGGCCGGCCACGGGAATGACCTCGATCGAACGGCTCTCGTTGTGCGCCCGGTGGATGTATCCCTTTCGCTCGAGGTTGGTGAGGTGCTCATGGACGGTGGCCAGAGACCGGAACGCAAACCGCTCGGCGATCTCCTCGAAGGACGGCGCGTATCCGTTCTGCCCGATGTATTCCTGGAGGTAATCGAGAATCTGCTTCTGTCGTCGGGTGAGCGGCATGGAGTGGCTCCTGTGACCGAACAAATGCCGAAAAGAATATACCCGAATACACCCCGAAACGCAAATGCGTGCGGATGGACGGCGCAGCTTCGGTGTCCTGGTGTCCCACCACTTGTGATCTGCGGCGCTTGGAGAGGCACGCCGGGCACGGTATTTTGGCTCCCGACATGACGTTGCCCACTTGCGTTGGACGGCGGCCCTCACTATCTCACGAGCGCGAACTGGAGAGCCACCGGCATCGCCGTGGCGCGGCTACCCGGCTGCTGGTCAGGACGGTGAAGTGACGACCTCAACGACCGAAAGCCAGACCGAGGGCGTGGAAGAGGTCCAGCATCTCATGCAGGTGCTGGTCAAGGGAATGCGCGCACTCCAGTTGTACCTCCCTAACAACCCCGTGTATCAACGTGCAGTCGAGAACATCAAGGCCGCCTTCGAGCCGGTGTGGGAGTATGGTGACGAACTCGACCTGCAGGTGTCTGAGACGGACCTCGTGTGGGGCGAGGCGGTGGTCCTCGCCCAGCCCACCAAGTCCGAGAGCGTGGCGTGGGTTCTGTTCAAAGACGGCGTGCGGTCCGTCACCCTCCTCAAAGGCGCCGAGGATGATGAGGTGGTCCGGCTGCTCCAGGTCCTGCAGCAGGCCCGCACGCTCGATCCGGAGGCAGCGGATGACCTGCTGACGCTGCTGTGGGACCAGGATTTCCAATCGATCCGATACGAGCATGTCGAACTCGGACAGGAGGATATCCAGCAGCTCAAGCCGTCCAAGGAGGAGCCGCAGCCACCCGAGGCGGTGCGTCGCGCGGTCGTCGAGGACGTCCGGGAGGAGACCGCGACACAGCAAGTCATCAGCATCGATGACTTCGACTCGACGCTCTACTTCCTGGACGAAAAGGAGATCGACTACCTCAAGAGCGAGATCGGGCGCGAGTACGGGCAAGATCTGCGCGGCAACGTTCTGTCCATGCTGTTCGACCTCTTGGAGCTTCAGACGTACGGCACGGTTCGGGCGGAGTTGATCTCGATTGTCGACCACTTTATCCCATACCTGCTGGCGGTCGGCGATTTTCCCGCGGTCGCGTACATCCTCAAGGAGGTTCGCGTCATACTGGAGCGGGCGCGCGAGCTGCTGCCGGAGCATCGGCAGATGCTGACCGAACTCCCCGCAAAGCTGTCGGAGCCCGAACCGTTGGGACAGCTGCTCCAATCGCTCGACGAGGCCACCGTGCATCCGTCGGAGGACGAGCTTGGGGAGCTGTTCCGCGAGCTGCGCCCCGAAGCGCTCGAGAGCATTCTGGGCTGGCTGCCCAGGCTCACGAACGAGCGGGTGCGCTCGCTGCTCCACGCGGCAGCACGACGGCTCGGGCAGGCGAACCCCGACCAACTGATCAAAGCCCTCGCGTCGAAAGAGGAAGAGGTGCTGGTCGAGACCGTGCGGCTGGCGACGCAACTCAAACTGCCGCCGCTGGCGTCGGCACTCGGAGGGGTATTCGAGCGGGGTGGAAAGGAGTCGCGCCGTGCAGCTGTGGAGGCACTCGCGGGCATCGGCACCCCTGGAGCGCTGCAACAGCTGGAGAAGGTGATCGACGACCGGGACCGCGACGTGCGGATCGGCGCCGTGCGAGTGGTCGGTAACCAGGGATACCGGAAAGCGCTGGGCGCGGTTCGCGGCGTCGTGACGGGACGACGCATCCGCACGGCCGATCTCACGGAGCAGACCGCCTTCTTCGAGACGTTTGGCATGCTCGCCGGGGACGATGCGCTCTCGATCCTGGTCCCGATGCTCCTACCGAGAGGCCTGTTCCGCCGCAAGGAGGAGCCGCAGATCCGCGCGTGTGCGGCGATGGCCCTTGGCAAGGTGCGTACGCCGGAAGCGCGCAAGGTGCTCGAGCGGGCCTTGAACGACAAGGACCCGGTTGTGCGCAATGCAGTGAACCGGGCGATGGAGCAATCCGCTTCGCGATGACGGGGCACTCGGGGTCCTCGGCCGACCGACGACCGTCAGTCGTTGATACGCTCCAGAGCACGGAGCGCATGCTGCGGCAGGCCGGACGCGACTTCCTGGTGCACTTCTACGCCGCACTTCGCAGTCTCAAGCTGTACCCCATCGAGAACGATCAGGCGCAGCGGTCGCTCGACGAGATCACGACTTCGGCCCAGCGGCTCCTGGGAGTCGAGGACGAGCTCGAGGTGCGGGTGGCCGGCGAGTTCATCTTCGTCAACCAGACCCGCTTGCGTCTCGATCTCGATAACTTCGCGTCCTTCAGCCACGTCCTTACCACCCTCCGCCAGTCTGGGATCGGCATCTTCCGCGTGGATCCTGCGGTCGATCGTCGCGAGTGGCAGGTGTTCATCTCGCTACTGCTCACGTTTGCCGCCAGGGATGCTTCCCCCAACAAGCTGGCCGAGCTGCAGCAGCGATTGGTGCAGGGTGGAGTCGAATCCATCGGTGTGGATCCGCCGGTCGAGCAGGATGAGGAGTTGGAAGACGAGGAGAAGGCCAAGGAGGCAGCGAAACGGACGTACGAGCGCACGGTCGCCGTGACGAAAGAAGTGGTGAACAGTGTACGCATGGGACGCAGCGCCAGCGTCAAGAAGGTCAAGCGGGCGGTGCAGGGAATTGTGGATCAGGTGTTGAAGAACGAGGTCTCGGTCATGGGGCTGACCACGATTCGAGACTACGACGAGTACACGTTTGTGCACTCTGTGAACGTGACGATTTTCTCGGTGTCAATTGGCAAGCGCCTCGGTCTCACCAAGCTCCAACTGTACGACCTCGGGTTGGCGGCCCTGTTCCACGATGTCGGGAAGAGCCGCGTTCCACTGGAGATCCTGAACAAGACCGGTCCGCTCGATGATGATGAGTGGCGCATCATGCAGGCGCACCCGTGGCTCGGCGTCCTCACGCTGTTCGGGCTCCGGGGCTATGGCGAAATCCCCTACCGCTCGATGATCACCGCGTACGAGCATCACATGAAGATCGATCTCACCGGGTATCCTCGGTCGATCCGCGAGCGGCAGTTGTCCGTGTTCTCGAAGATCATCGCCGTGGCGGATGCGTTTGACGCCGCCACGAGCCGGCGAGCGTACCAAACGGTTCCGCTGCAGCCGGCCGACGTGTTGAAGGAGATGTGGGACAACCCGCGGCGGGGCCAGGACCCCGTCCTGGTCAAGGCGTTCATCAATTTGACGGGCGTGTATCCGGTCGGGACGTGCGTGATTCTCGATAGCTACGAGATCGGCGTCGTCCACGCGGCCAACTCCGACGCGACCCAACTCCACCGCCCGGTGGTACGCATCATCATGACCGGTGACGGGTCGAACCTGGAGACCGGGTTCCTGGCCGACCTCACGGAGACGACGCCCGACGGGAATTTCAAACGCTCCATCATCAAGGTGGCGGACCCCGACCGTTACGGCATCAAGCCCTCGGATTACTTCGTATAAGTGGGCCGTCGTGCTGCGGCGCTTGGACCCCACGCCGTCCAGCAGTATCATTTCTCCGTGACCATCAACGACAGTATCTCCCTCAAGGGCATGCGGTTTCATACCTGTGTCGGCCTCCTGCCGCACGAAGGCCTCGTGCCGCAGCCGCTCGAGCTCGACCTCACGGCCTGGCTGTCGCTGCGGAACGTCGGAGAGACCGACTCACCGAGCCACCTGTTGGACTACCGGGATCTCTACACGCTCGTGGCCGACACGGTTGGACGCAGCCATCACCGCCTCCTCGAGGCGCTGTGCGAGAAGATCGCGGATCGCGCGCTCGAACTGCCGGCCGTGGAGAAGGTCCGCGTCGCCGCCCGGAAGCCGCACGCACCGATCGAGGGACCGGTGGAATACGTCGAGGTGGTGCTCGAGCGAGAGCGTGACGGCGCCTGAGTCGGTCTTTGTCGCCCTGGGATCCAATCTGGGCGATCGGGCGCGATACCTCGCGTTCGGGCGTGACGAGTTGGCGTCTCTCCCAACCACGGTGCTCGTCGCCGAAAGCCAGGTGAAGGAGACCGTGCCGATTGGCCCACGAGGGCAGCCGCGTTACCTCAACCAGATGGTGCTGCTGCACACCCACCTGACACCGCGGCAATTGCTGGGCCGCTGTCAGGAGATCGAGCGACGCGCGGGCCGCGTTCGGACCGAGCGCTGGGGATCGCGCACACTCGATCTGGACATCGTGCGGTTTGGCGATCGGGTCGTGGACGATCCCGATCTTCGCATCCCGCACGACGGGTTGCAGCATCGCCGGTTCTGGCAGGATGAGCTCGC
>JBDHAB010000051.1:0-17080 GCA_039588295.1 Gemmatimonadota bacterium | reverse complement strand
CGATGTCCTCTGTTCCCGTCGGTCGGTACGAGCTCGTGGTGGCCCCCGGAACGGTGGGGGATTCGGTGGACGTCGTGCGCATCGACACCTCCGAAGTGACCCTGCGGCCTGATGAGACCGTCGTGGTTACGGTGGCCGTCAGCTTTCCGAAGGTCTCGGTGATTGAGGCGCGCGCGGCTACTGGGGGAGGCAAGCTGTTCGTCGACGGGATCGTGATCGCGAGCCTGGGCGTGTTTGGGGATACGACGCTCCACGTGGCCGACACTGGAGCTGCGATACGCGCCACTCGGGTCCGCAGAGGCACGGTTCTCGCGGGCGACAGCGTGCGGCTCCTGGGAACACCGGCGAGCCGCGAGGGCCAACCCGTCTTGGACGACGTCTCCGTCATCGTGCTCGACATCAACCGGTTGATCCCCCCCGCAGAAGTGGTGACCACGGGAGTTGCGGCCTCCGCCGATGGGGGACGCCTCGACGCGGGTCTTGCCGAGGTGCGGAACGTCACGATCGCGGATACCGCCACGAACTCGGTGGGGTTCGTCCTCACGGTGGGCGTGCTCGAGATCCTGCTGGACACTGACATTGTGTTCGACCTCACAGGGTTGGATCCGGGAGTGGCAATCGACGCCACGGGGGTCCTGGTGCCGGCGGGGGGATCGTGGCAGCTGAAGCCCCGAGGCAATGCCGATGTGGTGAAGCGGTAGTGGTGAAGATCGACAGCTGTGAGATCTACAATTAGCTGCGCGGCCAGCCCACGATTGGCCGGCAATGGAGGTCGAGCGTATGCCTGAGCGCCAGGTGCTCGTGCAAGAGGGTGCTAAGAAACGGGACCGAGTGCTTGCGCCGGACATCGGTACGGCTTGGCGCTGGATCGGATGGTTCGGCCTCGTGCTAGCCGTGGTCGGACTCGCGGACTTCGCGCTGGCCTGGTATCCCATGAATTGGGGGAGCCCGGAGTGGGAGTTTGGCACCGTCACCGCCTCGTATTCCGGCCTCCCCCTGCCCACGATGGGGCTGCTTGCGCTCATCGCCTCGGCAGTCGCGCGTGGCATGCGGTGGCAGATCGTGGTCCTCGCCGTCGGTCTCCTCGGGTTCGCGCTCCTGTTGTACGTGGGTTTCGCAGTATTCCTGACCACCGTGCCCATGGCGTTGGGTGCGGTGGAGGGCGTCCCTCAACTCGGTATCAAGAAGGCGATCGTCAAGACGACCGTCCTAGCGCTGGCTTTCCCGGGATCGTATGTCGTGGCGGGGTGGCTGGCGCTACGGCATGTTCGCCGCGCTGGTCGGTGACAGAGGCTGGCCCAAGAGGTGGTGGTGTGGCGGGGGGCTGTGGCGCAGGGACCGGGTTGTGGCCGTCGCGACACGTCTTCGGACCGGCGACGTCCGCCCCAGGATTCTGCAACACATTGTCCTGCAATGGCTTAGGGTCTAGTTCGGGAACGAGTTTGCTGGCACGGCTCCTGCGGAATGCGACAGTACGGCGAATTCCAACTCCGACTCTCGACTCTGTCTCCGGGGTGAAAACGATGCGGAAGCGACTGGCGTTCGGTCTCACAGGCCTTCTCTTGGTATGGTCCGCGCCCGCACAAGCGGACGGTTTTGCCTGGGACAACTACTGTATCAATGATGCGTTCGTGGTCTGCGCGAGTGTTCGGATCAATGTCTCCGCCACGGGCAATTTGACGATGCAGGTGTGGAACCTCGAAGGGACCTACGGAAGTACGCACACGATCACCTCGATCGGCCTCTACCACACGGGTGCTTGGAGCGGAACAGGCGCCTATCGGTCGGCCACGTATGTGGACGGCGTTACCGACGCCGACATCACTGGGTCCTGGTCTGACCCCGCGGACGACATCAAGACCCTGGGCAGTGTAAACCTGCAGCTGAGCACTGGGACTAGCGGCAACGACGGCATCAACGGGTGCACGCAGTTGCCGGGCGGAACTAAGTGGCTCACCTGCAATTCGTTCCCCGGTACGCCGTACGTCGAGTTCAAGTTCCAGCTCAGTGGCTGGGACCGGAGCACGATGTCGGCGGAGGACTTCGAGCTTCGCTGGCACTCGCAGCAGGTCGGCCCCGATTACGAAGAGTCTCTGAAGTGCGACACCGGTGGCTACGGCGACTACGGGCCGTGCACCGCCGTTCCAGAGCCATTCACCATCGCGCTCCTAGGCAGCGGGCTAGCCAGCATGGGTGGTGTGGGGCTGCTGCGGCGTCGGCGGAAGAAGGGGATCGACGCCTAGACTTCGTCGGCTTGCGCCTGTGATGTGACTCAACAGGCCCGGCAACCCTGCCGGGCCTGTTTTCATGCTGTGCTTTGGGCTGGGGCGGCTTCCTAGGTGCGGAAGACCTGAGCGACGCGCGCGACCGTGTTGGCGACTCTGGAGCGCACCGGGCGCACGTGGAGCACCCATTCGCCGCCCACTTCGATCTCGCTTCCCCCGAAGTAGCGCTTGAAGTCCGAGATGCCTCCCAACGCGTCCTTGCCGTCGCGGGTCGTGCCGCCAGTGATGCCGCCGAAGTCGAACCATGCCACGCCAAGCTCGTTCGCCCATTCGATGAGATGCCAGAGAAGGGGGTAACCCATCGGGATGTTCAGACCCGGCCGGCGTACGGTACCGGCGCTTGCGTACTCCACATGGTCGCCGTGCGCGCGCGCAACCGCGAAACCAAGGAGGTCCGCTGAAGAACAGCCGTCGCTCGTGAAGAGCCCGACGATCCGAGCCAGGTGGGGATGATCGCGGCAAAACTGCATGAGGTCCGGCCAGTTGGTGGGGTGCGCGTGGCCACCGGTTCGGGCGAACGCCTTCCGCTCGAGCGCAGCGAGCGCTGGCGCCAGTGCCGGATCATTGATCTTGTGGACTTGGGCCCCGGCCTTCGTTGCTGAGCGGAGATTGCGGCGCGCGGTCCGGCCCAGGGCCTTGAAGATTTCGTCGCGGCTACGGTGCAGGTCGAGCCGCAAGGTGTGGGTGTAGCGTCGGGGGGGCAGGCACGGTGTGAACCCCGCGGCACGGGCCGCTTGTTCGAGGCGCTCTAGCACTGCCGGCTCGCTCGCGAAGGTCTCGAGTTCGATGCGCAGCACGTGAGGATGCGTGCGGGCGTACTCCGTCACCGCTCGAAGCGCTGCATCGCAAGCAGCGCTGTCTGGGCTGTTCCCGAACCGCTCGATCCGGTAGACCGTGTGTCCGGGCAGGCTGCGAAGGGGAACGAGGTCCACTCCACATCCGTAGCGCGGCCACCCGGCGTCCTCCGCGACGCCAACAAAGAGCTTTTGACCGCGGCCGAGGGCCGACGCCCAGGAGCCTCGATGAGGCAGGGCGACGGGAATGCCCGCCGCATCGAGCTCAGCCTCAAACTGGCTGCACCACGGATCGGGGCGCTCCCGGATGGTCACGCGGGACGGCGATCGGACGTTTGCGGGTGAACTCATGCCGGTTAAGGCCCCTCCGCACGAGGTAAGGGCATCAATGGAATGCCGTCAGCACAACCGGTGCCAGCCACCGGCCCCATCCTCTCAATCCTATGCTGTTGCAACCATGCAACAACGCAACGGCCGGTCGGTAGGTGACGTGTTGAGGCCCCTCGAAATGAGATCGTCAAGAGCGCTTAGTAACTGGCCCACGGTTCGCCCCTCGTAGCGTGACCCGAATTGCCTGATACCGAGTGGCTGCGGAGTTGGGAACACGGCTGGAGCGGAGCGACGCGGGCGCCGCGGTCATTCGGGGTGCCTCGGCGCCTGAAGGATTACTGCGGCTTGCTGCCGTCCGATGATTTCGCTGGCCACGGGCAGAAGGTGGTAGTCGAAGTCGTTGTACAGCCGATCCGACCCGTCGTACTCCCGCAACCCGCGCAGGTTGTCGACGACCAGCCATCCGTGTTCTTCTGCGAGGTACCGTACCGCGTCGTACAGCTCCTGCTCCTCTCGCACCCCACCTTCGTAAGTGATGGGCAGCCGCTCGAGCACCCGATGCAATGCGTCGTCGACCGGGCGTTGTTGGGCTAGTTGATACGAGGGAATCAGGCTCATGACGAGCAGCATGCCGGGATTCTCCGCGCGAACGAGCTCAAGTAATGCCACCACCCGCCGGAAGCTTTCCTCTCGCGCCGCGGGGAAGTGGTGGAAGAAGAGCTGCTGGTTTAGCACTTGGGCGGAAAACGCCTCAGGGTAGCCTACGGTGGGCTCGACCGACTTCCGCAGATCGTTCATGTAGGCGACCACGGACCGAAGTCCGGCCCCCTGCTCAGTGGCGGATCTGTGCAGGACCCGGAGCCGGAGGTAGAGCCCGCGTACCCCCGTCTGCTTCGCGAGTGATCGCAGTGCGAAGAGAACGCGGCTCCGCCGGACGATGCGGGGATCGTCGTACAGGTACCAGGTGGGCTCGGCGATTTGGTACCCGGCGTCTGAAGCGTCGAAGTACGGGCGGTCGTCGACGCGCAGCAGGTCATAGAAGTCGTTGCCCGTATAGAGATTCAATACCAACGCGTCGGGCTCGAACTTCTTGAGCCTGGCCTTGAACACCAGATAGTCCTGCAACGGGGAGTATCGTCCAGCGCCGTACGGCAGGACCACTGTCCTGGTGCCATTCGCGTTCAGTGAGCTCTCGAGGAATCCAGCATGTGTCTCTGCGTTCGGTGCGCAAAGCTCTGTTTGGGAATCGCCCGTCACTGCGATCTTGAGGGCTTGTTGGTCGGTCAGCAGCGCATCGACGCCGACGTGGGTGCGAATCCCGTCCTCGTTGCGGATGAACGAAATTGTGTCTCCTGTCGCGTACTGAACACACCAGTCCGTATGCATCTCACCGGTCGGGGAGAAGCCAACCCAGCCCACGTCGGGATCCCCGTAGTCATGGATGGGAGGGAAGAAACCGAACAGCATGCAGACGAGGTCCACGAGCCCGAGGGTGGCTGCGGTGATGCCCGCGTACAGTGCAGTTCTGAGGAGAAGGCGCTTCACCCTGGATGCGATTTCCACGAGCGTGCCTGCCTGCGTGAGGGCGGGTAATGAACGGCCGGTATGTGGCGCGCACTCGCAGAATGTGTGCCCCAACCTCATCCCAGGCGGTGAGGCCTCAGCGCCAGTGGGGCGCTTCGCCGTTGGGACAAGGGGCTCCCCGGTCGAGCCGTGCCCATGTGGCATGGGGCCTGCGGTGCCGCAGGCGAAGGCGGGCCGTGCTAGGGCCGCCCCCAGGGCGAAGTTGACCCGAGGGCTGGATGACGGCAGAGTGAGAGATCGCATGAGCAACGTGACCTGTGGCCAGCATGCAACACAAGGTCGGGCAGAAACAGGCTGAGACTAGGCTGGCGACTGGTAGGGCTACTGTTTGCAACGGGTTAGGCCGAAGGGCTCACGAGGCGTACGTTTTGCTTCTGGCTGGGGGCTATGACGCATCGGTTGATTCTCGGTATTTCCGCGTTTTACCACGACAGCGCTGCCTGCCTGCTGCGCGACGGTGAGATCGTCGCGGCGGCACAGGAAGAGCGCTTCACGCGAAAGAAGGGTGACTCCTCATTTCCCCAGCACGCGGTGGACTACTGCCTTCGTGCCGGGGGTATTGGGGTCGGTGATCTCGACTACGTCGGGTTCTATGACAAGCCGCTCCTCAAGTTCGAGCGCATCCTCGAGTCCTATCTTGGCGTCACCCCCCGGGGCTTCTCCCAGTTTCTGAAGGCCGGGCCAGTGTGGATGAAGGAGAAGCTGTTCCTCGACCGAGAGCTACGCAGGTCGCTGGGCGGTTACGAGGGGGAGCTGCTCTATGCGGAGCATCACGCGTCCCACGCCGCCAGCGCTTTCCTTCCCTCGCCGTTCCAAGAGGCAGTGATTGTGACGATGGACGGGGTGGGTGAGTGGGCCACGGCGACGATCGGAGTGGGGCGTAACAACGACATCGAGATCCTGCGGGAGTTGCAGTGGCCGGATTCGCTGGGGCTGCTGTACTCGGCGTTTACCTACTTCACCGGTTTCAAGGTGAACTCGGGTGAGTACAAGGTCATGGGACTCGCCCCGTACGGGCGTCCCAAGTACGTGGACCGCATTTACGAGCACTTGATCGATCTGCGTGAAGACGGCTCGTTCCGCGTCAACCAGGATTACTTCAACTACCTGACCGGTCTCACCATGACAAACGGGGCCTTCGACGACCTATTCGACGGGCCGCCGCGTGAGCCGGAGACCAAGCTGACCCAGCGCGAGATGGACCTCGCGCGCTCCGTGCAGGAGGTGTGCGAAGAGATCATGCTCCGCATGGTCCGGACGGCGCATCGCGAGACCGGGCTCGACAGGCTCTGTCTGGCGGGCGGAGTCGCCCTGAACTGCGTCGGCAACGGGCGGATCCTGCGGGAGGGACCGTTTGAGGAGATCTGGATCCAGCCGGCTGCAGGTGACGCCGGTGGGGCGCTGGGTGTAGCGCAGCTGATCTGGCACCGCCACTGCCAACAGCCGCGTGCCCCGAACGGATGCGACCAGATGCGCGGTTCCTATCTCGGCCCCGAGTTCACGGACGCCGAGATCGAGTCCTACCTGAAGGCCCAGGGAACGGTCTACGAACGCCTGGGCCGGGACGAGTTGTTGCAGCGCGTGGCCGGAATCCTCGCAGACGAGAGAATCGTTGGGTGGTTCAACGGTCGGATGGAATTCGGCCCGCGAGCCCTCGGAAACAGGAGCATTCTTGGCGATCCCCGCAGCCCGCGTATGCAGGCCCAGATGAACCTCAAGATCAAATTCCGTGAGGGCTTTCGCCCGTTCGCGCCGAGCGTGCTGCGCGAGCGCGTGAGCGACTACTTCGAGATGGACTGTGACTCGCCGTACATGCTCCTGGTCGCACCCGTGCACCAGCAGCGGCGGATCGCCCTTACGGAGCAGCAGGAGCAGCTCTGGGGGATAGACCTGCTCAATGTCCCGAAGTCGGACATACCGGCGATCACGCACGTGGACTATTCGGCGCGGGTCCAGACGGTGTCGCACGACACCAACCCGGACTACTACGATCTCATCAGCGAGTTCGAGCGCCTTACGGGGTGCAGTGTCGTGGTCAATACCTCGTTCAACGTGCGCGGCGAGCCCATCGTGTGCTCGCCGGAAGACGCCTATCGTTGCTTCATGCGGACCCACATCGACTTTCTGGTGTTGGGACCGTTCCTGGTAGACAAAGCCAAGCAGCCGGAATGGAAGGAGACGGGAGATTGGCGCAGCGAATTCCAACTCGATTGACGCCTGCCGAAGGCAGGAAGTTCGCGCTTACGGTAGGAACGGCCTTTCTGGCGCTTACGGCCCTCACGTGGTGGCGGGATCACATCACCGTCGCCCGCGTGCTGGCGGTGATTGGTGGTGGGCTGTGGATTGGGGGGCTCGTCGTACCGGGTCGCTTGGGGCCGGTCTACCGCGGGTGGATGGGGCTGGCCCACGCGATTTCGAAGGTGACCACGCCGATCTTTCTCAGCATCGTCTACTTCATCGTCATCATGCCTATCGGCCTCCTGATGCGGGCCGTGGGACGAAATCCCATCAGGCACCACCCGAGGGGCGATAGCTACTGGGCGCCGCATGCCGAGTCTCGCCGCGGCAGCCTGACGAACCAGTTCTAAACGGGGAGCCCTATGGCGAGCTTGGTCAGTGAGTTTTGGCAGTTCATGAAGGTCAGGAAGAAATGGTGGTTGCTGCCGATCGTTGTGGTGATGGTGATGGTCGGGGCGCTGCTTGTCTTCGCGCAGGGGTCGGCGCTGGCGCCGTTCATCTATACGATCTTCTGAGGGCTAGACGGAGCCTGATGGCTGTTGGAAGCGTCGGGCCCGGATTCCGGTGCCGAGTGGTCGCCGTGGCCAATCGCGGACTACTCGACCGGGTGGGGGTCTCACGCGTTGCCGTACGTCACCGGTCGTGACGATTGACTCCACGAATATGCTGAGCCGTCGGATGGTGCCGGGAACTGGAGCACGAGCCGCGCAGCCCGGTGACCGCCTGGGAAGTGACTGCGGTCGGGCGGCCGGTCCGACGGTGCCTGAGTGGGCTGGTACCGGAAACCAGACCCAAGGGCGAAGCAGCCGTGAAAGGCGGCGAGGCGGGTTCATTCTGCCGCAAGGCCACGGAGATCCACCACTCAAGGGGGGTGAATGAAACGGCGCACGGGTGCGTTCGTCGGCGTGCTTGGTCTTTCGCTGGTGCTTTCCTGTGTGCTCGGAGAGGCCGTTGTGCGGTACCGGGAGCGCAACCGGAGCACGGTACCTGGCATCATGCCCACCCTGTACTATCGCCACGCTCGATTGGGCCACGCGCTCGTCCGGGACTTTTCGTACTTTGGGTGGTTTCGAACGGACACCGCCGGCTTCCGATGGACGGATGACGGCCAACGGCGTGCCGGAGGGCGACCGATCATTCTCGTTCTTGGTGGCTCCACCACGTTCGACACCGCGGTCTCTCCCGACCTGGAGACGTGGCCAGCCCGTCTCGAGGCCTGGCTGCGGAAAGAAGAGGCGGGGTTCTCGGGTAGTGTGCTGAACGCTGGAGTCTCGGGTTACGACGTGGTGGACAACTTGATCCGCCTCGAAACGGACCTCGCCGATTTCCAACCCGATGCCATACTGCTCTATCAAGCACACAACGACCTGTTCAGTGCTTTCGCCCGATCATCCGCCGATGTGTCCCGAGATAGGCACCGGCCGGACCAATGGGGGACTGTTACCCCGTGGAGGGCCTGGCTCGAAGAGCACTCGCTGTTGTACGCGAAGGTCGCTGGCCGGATAAAAGCTCTGCGGTTCAGGGGACGGCGGGAGCGAGAAGCCAGTGGTCCGGCTCCGGATTGGGACGACGTGCTGAACAAAGGTGGCGCGCGCTTTGAGCGGGACCTGGAGAGCTTTGTAGCGGTGGCGCGCGCCCGGGGGATTCTGGTCGTACTGATGACCGTTACGCATGTCTCGAGTGGCGACAGCGTTCCTCGATCGGAGTTGGCAACCCGGAGTTGGGCGAACACTATGCCGGGCGTGCCACCGTCCGTGGCCCTGGAGGGGTACCGCCGTTTCAACGCGCGGATTCGAGCGGTTGCTCAGAGGCACGCGATTCCGCTCATAGACGGCGCCGCGTCCTCGATCGTAGGGCCCGAGCTGTATGCGGAGGGAGATGCCGTGCACTTCAACGCCGCAGGTGCTGATCGATTCGCACGTTTTGTGGCGGGGCAATTCGTTCGGCTGGTGCCCGATACCACCCACAGCACTGTCCCAGAGAGGGCAGAGCCATAGACCCACTATTGGTCCGTGACGCGACGCTGTGGGGACGGAGCCGGTCTCGCGTTCCAACTTCGCACACGTGGAGCCTCATCCTGGTCTTGAGACAGCAACTACCGGCCTACTCTCCCATTACGTGGCGGGCCATAAGGGCAGCGTTTGAGGCGGGTGCGCAACACGATCGAGCGACTGCGGAGGTCGGTGCGGATGAGATCAAGCGGCGTTTCAGCTGCCACACTGCGGTGCTTACCGATTCCGGAACGTCCGCACTGACCTTGGCCCTGTCCGCAGTGAAGGCTCAGGTCAAAGGAACACGGCCTTTGGTCGCGATGCCCGCCTACACGTGCTACGATCTTGCTACTGCGGCCCTCGGAGCTGGTGTAGATGTGGTGCTCTACGACCTCGATCCGTCGACGCTCGCTCCTGATGAAGGCTCGCTCAGGGCGACCCTGCGCCGGCGTCCCCAGGCCGTCGTTCTGGTCCACCTGTTCGGCTATCCGGTGGATGTTGCCTCGGTGCGTGAGCTCGTGGATCCAGCTGACGTGACCGTCATCGAGGATGCGGCCCAGGCGATCGGTGCCTCCTGGTCAGGTGAGCCGGCGGGAAGCCTCGGCGACGTAACGGTCTTGAGCTTTGGCCGAGGAAAAGGGGTGACGGCAGGGCGGGGCGGGGCACTGCTGCAACGCAGTCCTGCGAGACCCGTTGGGTGGGAATCCCTGCCGCGGCGCTCTGGTGTCTCACAGTGGGCGGACCTCGCGGCGTTGTGTGCCCAGTGGCTCCTTGGCCGTCCGCGGCTGTATTGGCTACCGTATAGTATGCCATTCCTGCACTTGGGCGAGACAGTCTTCAGAGCACCGAACCCGCCGGCGCGGGCATCTTCTTTCGTGCCGCGTATTCTCGCCGTGACCATGTCGCTGAACGAGGAGGAGACGGAGTGGCGACGTTCCACGGCGCAGACACTTGTCAGCCACTTGAACGAAGCGTCAGACCTGCAGCCGATAGGGGTGCCGGGTCAGGCGTCGCCCTCATTTCTGCGGCTCCCGTTCCGATGCTCTCGGAGAACCTCGCTGGCAGCACAAGGCTCGGGTGCGGTGAGACTAGGGATCGCGAGGGCATATCCGCTGGCGCTAAGTGATCTCCCACAAATGCGACCGCACTGTCGCAACCTCGGGGACGGCTTCCCTGGTGCCTGCGAGCTCGCTCAGACACTCTTCACGATGCCTACGCACAAGATGGTTGCCGAAATGGATGCACGGCGACTCGTAGAATGGATCCACGCGACGGGCAGGCAGACATGAGGGCCCGCCCAGGGCCGCGGGTCATGAGCCGCGTGGCCGGGGCCGCACCGATCGTGGGAGCTGAGGATCCCGGCATCCGGCGTGCCCCCGCCGGCGCACCCGCGGGCACTCGAGGATTCCTACCCGCTGACCCGCTGCGGTGGTCCTTGTTCCTCCTGGTCGTGATGACGATCAGCCGGATCAACGGCAAGTTTCCGTTTCTGATCCCACTTCGGCCCCTGCTCTTGCTTTCGGGTGCCTCCCTTGCTTATGCGCTCGTGAATCCGCGCCTTCTCAGTCGACTTCCGTGGGTCCAGACCTGGCCTGCACGCCTCGTCATGGCCCTTGGAGTGGCCGCGTGTCTTTCGGCTGTGTTCGGAGTATCTCTCGGCAGTACCGGCTTGTTCATTCTGCAAGAGTATAGCAAGGTGCTCCTCGTCGCCTTTCTCATCATGGCCACGATTCGGTCCAGCCATGATGTCCACATGTACATCTGGGCGTATGTCATCGCGGTGGGAATACTGGTCGGAGACACCCTGCTAACTGGCCAATTCGAGACGGCCTGGGACAGTACCTTTCAGCGCCTGGGTGGATTCAATACCACCTACGACGCGAATGATATCGGGGTCGTTCTGCTCATAGGACTGGCACTTGCCCTTTACACGTTTCAGATGTCCCGCGCCCTGGGAAAGATCGTGAGCCTCGCCATCATTCTTGGGATTGGCATGACGCTGGCAAAAACGGGCTCGCGAGGAGCTTTTGTCGGACTCGTTGCCCTTGGTCTGGCGATCGTCGTCCTCGTGGATTCGGTGCCGCTCGCGAAGCGGATGGGATTCATCGCTGTGACTGCAGTGATGCTGGGTCTGGCGAGTCCGCAGGGGTATTGGAAGCAGATGCAATCGATACTCTCGCCCCAGACGGACTACAACTGGACTTCCGAGTATGGCCGAAAGGCGGTGTTTGAGCGGGGGCTCGGATACATGGCTTCGTATCCGATATTCGGCGTCGGTGCCAGCAACTTCGGGAGGGTTGAAGGAACGATGTCGAGCATCGCCCGGGAGTGGCGGCCGGGTGACGCCGGGGTAGCCTGGACCTCGCCCCACAATTCGTTTTTGCAGGCAGGCGTTGAGATGGGCGTGGTCGGTCTGGCGCTCTGGAGTACGCTGGTAGTCGGAGTGATTTGGTCCATCGGCCGGCGCGGGCGGCGGCTGTCGCGTCTCTGGTCACGGGGCAGTTTTGACGAGCGCGTGGTCTACCACGCTGCGCGGTACGTGCCACTTGCGGCGTTTGGGTTCGCCGTCTCGGGATCGTTCGTCTCCTTCGCCTACCTGGATCCGGTCTACTTCCTCGCGGCGTTGGCGGTGGGCATCCTCGTTCTAACCGGAAATGGCACTCAGCGCTTGAGCGCTCGTCACAACGGAGGTAGGCGTGGGGGTGTACGAGCGTCGCCCAATGCCGCGGCGTACAGCTCGATGTAGCGATCCAGCATCCCTTCGAGGTCATATTGCTCCTGGGCCACGATGCTGGCGCGCGCAGCGAGTGCTGCTGCCCCACCTGGGTCAGTGAGTAGCTGCGCCAGCGCTTGAGCGAGGGGCTCGTGGTCCCCAGGCGGCACCAAGAGACCGGCCCGGCCGCCCTCTAGCACGCGCGGGATTTCACCGACAGAACTTGCCACGATCGGGCGCCCCGCGCGCATGGCTTCGAGCAGGGCAAGCGGAAGCGCCTCCGAGAGCGACGGAAGCACGAAGACATCCGCCGAACGCAGGATGTTCGGTATGTCCTTTCGTAGCCCTAGCAGATGAAGCCGATCTCCGATCCCGAGCATGTGAGCAAGGTCGCGGAGCGATTGTTCCTCAGCCCCACGGCCAGCGATTACGACATGAACATCCCGGAGGGCGGCGTCCGTGAGAGTCGCGAGGGCGCGGAGCAGGTGAACATGGCCCTTCACCGGGTAGAGGTTGCCGACTGTGACGACGAGCCTCGCCGTCCGCGGCAGGCCTAGTTCGGATCGGAGTGTAGGCACAACATTGGGAATGGGCGGGATGCCGTTAGGGATGATGCGAACCGCTGAGCGGGTAAGCCATAGGTCAGCCGTCAAGTGTCCCGCCAGCGCGTGCGAAACCGCTACGACTTGGCTGGCCGCGCGCGCTGCGAGTCCGGTTGCGACTCGCCTGTGAACACGGGAGGCATAATACCGGCCGCCGTGCATCGTGAAGATGTGAGGTACATTGAGACGCCAGCACGCGGCCGCTCCGAGCACGGACATGGTGAATTCATGGCTGTGGACGACGGCAGGCCGGCACTTCCGGATTGCATCGGTGACAGTTGCAAGGGATCGACGGATCGGCACGCCCAGCAGCGGGATCGGGACGACGTCGACGCGCTCCTTTGGAAGTTGCCCCGCCAGCCAACCTTCGCCCTTGGCTGGCAATAACGCGACGTTGTGGAACCCTCGCTCCGCAAGCCGCGAGACAAGGTACGCGACCACGCGCTCGGCTCCCCCCGGCCCGTCGGTCTCGATGAGGTGGGCTACCGTTGCCCCTGGCGGGAGTGTAGGCTGCACGACTGTGAGCTAGCGGCGTGGCGGGAGGAGTCCGGAGACCCACCCTTCGAATGCTGCATCTGGTATTCCCCCCGGAATGTTCACGCGCGGTAATGCCCAGAAGTCCGACCTGCGCTGGGACACGTGACCAGCGTCCAGAGTCAGGCCGGCCTCGTACGCTGCGTCGCGTGCGGCATCGCGGACCCGCGAATCCCAGACACCGTACGGGTACGCGAGATACCGTGGTCGACTGCCGAGGCGATGCGCCAGTTGAGTAGCGCCGCGTTGCAGTTCCGAGTGCAGCTCGGAATCTGACAGCGTCGTCAGGCAGCGGTGGCGGCAGGTATGCGCCCCGACGGTCAAGTCAGGGCCGAGGTGGCGGCGAATCATGTCCAGCGAAGCCGGGAGAAGATCCTCGGGCAACTCGGCGGGGACCGCCGCTACCTCCTCCATCGCGAAGATCACGTCTGGGTCTCCTTGCCCGTCCGTCAGCCAGTGATCGCGTCGCTCGGGCGTCGCGCGTCGCACGATGTCGGGATGGTCCCACCAAAAAGGTTCTCGTGTTTCGTGGGCCTCGGCCACCAGGAAGACCGTAGCTGGGGCCCGCAGCGATCGGAGCACGGGGAGAGCCCAGCGGAAGAACCCCACGTACCCGTCGTCGAAGGTTAGGCACGCGAGGCGTCGGACTGAGCGGCCGGCACGGAGGCGGGTGATCAACTCCTCGAGGCTCACGAGATCGAAGGTCTTCCGCAGCCAGCCAAGCTGGCGTTCGAACTGCGCCAGACTCATGTGGATTGCCGGATCCCAGCTGACTGTCGATCCGGGTGAGAAAGCGGGAACGGATTCATCGGGGACGATGTTGTGGTAACACAACACGACGGCTCCCCGGGCAACCCGACGGAGCAGTGCAGGGAGACGGAACAGACGTGCGGTCGTGTAGGCGGCTCGGGTTAGCACGAGTAGGGCTGCCGGTGCAATCTAATAATCCTGCAACAAGAAACGGGCCAACGCCCTGTTCGTTGCAGGCGGCGGCAGATGATTACGGGCTGGCACGCGAATTGACAATCGGGGTAGGTGGGGCAATTTCTTAACGTTGGGGTGGTGGGTTGCGGTGTGCAGCAGTAACTGACGGTAGACTTCACAAGGTTGGGTCTATGCGTGTACGACACCAAGCATTTTGGGCCTCGGACGCAACCCTCGTTCTGGGATTCCTGGCGATGCTCGCCTGCGGCGACGTCACCGATACGCATCCGGTGACGTCCGTTGAAGTGACGCCGGCGCCGGCTACGGTGACCGTGGGCGGTACCGTACAGCTCACTGCTGTCACGAGAGACGCGAATGGTATCCCGTTGACCGACAGGACGGTGGAGTGGTCGAGCTCCAATACCGACGTGGCGACGGTTGATGACGATGGCCTGGTCACCGGTGTGGCGGTTGGCGCGGCGACGATCACGGCAACGAGTGAGGGTCAGAGTGGGACGTCGGACGTGGCGGTGACCCTGACGCAGGAGCCAGTGGCCACGGTGGAGGTAACGCCGAACCCGGCGTCGGTGTCGGTGGGTCGCGCGGTGCAGTTGACCGCGACGCTGAAAGATGCGGCGGGGAACATACTGACTGGGCGCGCTGTGAGTTGGTCGAGTTCCGACACCGACGTGGCGCCTGTGGATGCGACTGGACTGGTTGGCGGCCTGGCCCTTGGGACGGCGACGATCACGGCGACGAGCGAGGGGCAGAGTGGCTCGGCGAGCGTGACGGTGACGCCGCCGCAAGTGCAGAATCCCAACGAGCCCGCTGGGGCCGTCCCACTGGGTGCGTCGCCGTATGTCATGGACTTCGGCAGTTTCGTCGAGACGTTGCCCGAGACGGACGCGCAGCCGTTCAGCGAGATAGGGTGGGACGCAAGCGCCGGCATGACGTGGGGCACCACGGTTGCGGATGCCACCGCACCCATCAATCCTTCGACGGTTGGTCGGACGGAGTTCAACCCTTCCAATATCGACCCGCCCCTTATGGGATCGTCGGTGGATCAGCTGTTGTCCTCGAACAAGCTCGTGCCACCTGGCTCTGCGGAGGCAGTGTATCTGTCCTACTATTTCAAGTACTCTGCGAATTTCCGGAACGTGACGGGCGATAACGAGCTCAAGCACCTCAATCTGTTCAACAATCCTGTTGGAACGACCATCATCTCCACTCGGTTTGGGAGCGGTGATGCCCTCAGCTCGTTTCCACCGTATCAAATTGGGTTCTACACACAACCGACCGACGCATATAACGCATCGGCGGGCCAGATCATCAACGGCGGTGTTTGGTATCATCTTGAGGCTCTTGTGAACTTCTCGACTGGGCGATTGCAGCTGTGGATCGACGGCACGCTCGAAGTGGACGCCGTCGATCCCGGCGTAACGGGAATGGACACGTTCGCCTGGTCATGGGTGTATGGTGGGACGGGCGCGGGTACGGGCCTCGACCGGACCTGCTACATGTACGTTGATTCGTTCTACATGAGCTACTTGCCATGAGTGTCGCGAGCGAGGTTTGCGGTGACGTGGAGAGCCACGGGGATACCGCAGGCCGATACCTGCCACCCTTTGTGAGTGGCCAGCGAGCCGGGTACGTTGAATGTCACGGTTGTCGTTGAGGCGGCACCGATGTAACCTGCGTCACCAAGCTTTGCGTCCAATCGGGAGGTGTATCGAGCGGTAATGCACTCGGCGAGAGTGACTCATGAGCTGGCTCTCCTCTCGCATCTGAAGCCGATGTAACGACTTCGAACGCGGAGTAGTCACCGCGCGTGGTCATTGTGACAAACGGCACTGCGGGGGGTAGTCCCGCGGCGTACAGTCACGACAACGGGCGGTGATCCTGCACACCAGCAATCAGGACCGCGCTCGCAAGGGAACATGACTCCGATCCGGCTATCCGGGTCGGGCGCTGCTCAGAGCAAAGCCGCCGAAAGGCGGTGACGCAGAGCCACGGGGCTACTGCAGGGAGGGACCTGCCACGCTCGCCGGGCCGCCAGCGAAATGCAATTCGCCGGTGGTCCGGCGCTTCCGTGGAGGTTCCATGTCCTACAAGCACAAACTCTCCAAGCGGTTGGCCCTCAACCACTGCAGCGGCACGGCCCGAAGCGTGCGAGCCGCGGGCGGTGAGACCTCACGACAGCACGATACTCCTGCGACAATCCGACGTGCCCACACCTGGGGCACCTGGTATCGCAGCCTACCGGTGGTGGCGGTGCTGCTTGGCGTCCTGGGATGCGCGGACGACAGTAGTCTGACGAATCCCCCGGACAACAGTGATATCGTGCAGCTGCGTCTGTGGCCCCAGGATCCCACCGTTCAGATGGGTGACTCCATTGACTTCTACGTGGTTGGGCTTACCGCCCAAGGTGACACGACCTTGGTCGAGGCCGTCTGGAGCGCCGAGGGTGGGGAGGTGAGGGGGAAGGGCAAGGGGCATGGGCTATACAAACCCCGTCGTTCCGGGCGTCACAAAGTCAAGGCGACCGCGGACTCGTTGAGTGACAGTACGACGGTGACGGTGACGGAAGCGCCAGTCGCATCCGTCGAGATCGTGCCGGGCAGTGCGGGGATCGATGTCGGTAGCACCGTGCGACTGACCGCCACGATGAGGGACTCGTCCGGTAACGAGCTGACCGGGCGGACCGTGGAATGGTCGAGCTCTGCCCCCAGTGTGGCGTCAGTCAACGGGACCGGGCTGGTCTCGGGCGCGGCCGAGGGATCCGTTACGATCACGGCGGCGTCCGAAGGCGAAAGTGGGACGTCGACGGTCACAGTGACTCCCACCCAGGTCTCGGTGGCGAGTGTGGACGTGACGCCGGCGACGGTGGCGTTGGTAGTGGGGGCAGGCCAACAGTTGACGGCGACGCCGCGGGATGCGGCCGGCAACGCGTTGAGTGGGCGGGTGGTGACGTGGTCGACCAGTAATGGTGGTGTGGCCACGGTGAACGGGTCCGGGCTGGTGACGGCGCAGGGGGCCGGGACGGCCACGGTCACGGCAACGAGTGAGGGGCAGACGGGCTCGGCAC
>JBDHAB010000050.1:0-22936 GCA_039588295.1 Gemmatimonadota bacterium | reverse complement strand
GGAGATGAGTACATCGAATATCGAAGGCAGACCCCGATGTTTCTTCCGGGGTTCAGCCCAAGGCCGAAGTCGCATGCTTGACAGCTCAGTGAAGCGGACCCCAGCCCGCGACAGCACCATGGCATTGATAAAGCGGCAGGTGTCGCGGGCGTCAGCCCAGATGCGCACATCATTGATTCTGTTCACGGCGGTTGGGACCTTTCTGCTCTGCGCTCACCCGTCGTTCGGCGGCGAGCATTCCGCTGTAGTCACCGTCGGCGCCAATCAGGAACACACCGGCGTCTATGACGCGATCCCCGTCAAGGCGTTGAAGGGCGTTCGGTGGAAGTTCGAGACCGTCGGCGAGGCCTCCGGCACGATGGTCATCAGTAACGGCGTTGCGTTCTTCGGTTGCTCCGAGGGGCATCTCTACGCAGTCGAAGTCGACACGGGTGAAGAGCGATGGAGATTCAGCGAGGGCAAGAAGCTGTACAACGCCCCCGCCGTACTCGACAACACAGCCTACCTCGGCTGCAGCAACGGCCGCGTGTACGCTATCGACATCGACACCGGCCAGCAGAGGTGGAGCGTCGAAACGAGTGGCGGCATATGCGCTCCACCGGCCATCCACGAAGGCGTGGCTTACGCGTGCAGTCACGACCGTTATATGTACCTCATCGACATCGCCGACGGCAAACAGATTGCGCGCCTCGAGGAGCAGTATGACCTGTGCTGCACCCCTTCGATTCACGGCGGTGTCATCTATTACCCGGACTGGGGTGGCAACCTCCACGCCATGGTCGCTAAGACGAACAAGAAGCTGTGGACCCACGAGGTCAATCAGAAGACCAAGTGGTTCACGGCACCGTCGATCGCGGACGGCGTAGCCTACTTCGTCAGGTTCGACAGCACGCTCAGCGCGATTGACATCGAGACGGGGAAGGTGAAGTGGACGTTCGACGCGGATGGCATCCTGAGCCGGGCGCCAGCGGTTAAAGACGACGTCGTGGTGTTCACGACCGTGGATAGCCACGTCTACGCCCTCGATGCGAGGACCGGGCGCCCGCTCTGGGGCGTCAAGAGGTCCGGCGAGGTCTACTCCAAGCCCGCGATCGCGGGCGACGTGGTGTACATCGGAAGTGGCGACCACCACCTGTACACCCACGATCTCGCGACAGGGACCGAGCTGTGGCGGTTCGGGACAGAGGCGGCGGTCAGGACGCCGACCCCTCACGGGGCATCTGTTTATGTGACGAGTGGTCGGTTCGCGTACGCGTTGGAGTGAGGCGCGGGCCCCTCCACTCTGGGGAGCCAATTCTTTTCAGGGGCTGAGTGCAGTAGGCACAATAGTCCAGGGGACTAGTTCTTAGGAGTCGTTTCGATGATATCCAAGCTGGGATTCTTGATCGTTTTGTTTCTTGTGAGCGGGTCGATTGGCGACTCCGGTCAGTCAGGCGAGTTGAAATCACTCGACGGGAAGTCGATCTCGATTCCGGCGATGGAAGCGGTCGTAGTCGAGATTATGGAGAAAGCCGGCGTTCCGGGTCTATCGTGCGTCATTATCAACGGTTCGAAAGTCGTCTACGGCAAGACATTTGGTGTTAAGAGCAGCGAGAGCGGCGAACCCAACGACGAAGAAACCGTGTTCGCTGCGGCGTCGTTCAGCAAGACCGTGTTTGCTTACCTGGTGATGCTCCTGGTGGAAGATGGCGCTCTCGACCTGGACAGGCCCCTGCACAAATACCTCAGCCAGTCGCTACCCGACTACCAGAAGTACTCCGACCTCGAGGGCGACGTTCGCTACAAGAAGATCACGGCCAGGATGTGCCTGAGTCACTCCACCGGGTTTCCCAACTGGAGGTTCTTGACGGAGGACAACCGGTTGCAGTTTCTGTTCGATCCCGGTGAGCGGCATAGCTACTCGGGTGAGGGAGTCGCTTTGTTGCAGATGGTTGTGGAGGAGGTGACCGGGAGAGGATTGGAAGAGCTGGCCCGCGAGAAGGTATTTGATCCGTTGGGTATGACGCGGACGAGTTATGTGTGGCAGGAGACATGGCAAGAAAACGCAGCGGCCCCGCACGATCAATACCGGAGGCCAAAGCGGCTCGACGAGAAAAACGAGGCAGACGCGGCCGGGTCGATGTTCACCACCGCCGGTGACTACGCCAAGCTTCTGGTCGCGATAATCAACGCCGAGGGCAAACGCAAAGCGACCATGGCTGAGATGCTAGACTCGCAGGTCAGTATCGGCTACAGGAACATGTTCGGCCCGGGCGCGTGGCAGAATACCGACGAATACGGATCGATCCGCCTGGCGTGGGGCTTGGGATGGGGGCGGTTCGACACCAAACACGGACGGGCCTTCTTTCACACCGGTCACGATTTTGGCTGGCAGAACTACACCGTTACATTCGCTGACGCCGGTACAGGCGTAGTCTTCTTGAGCAACAGCGACAATTTCGAGAGCGTGGCCAGGGAGCTGGCAGAGGCCACGATCGGCGACACCTACTCCCCGTTCGACTGGCTCGGGTATCCTCACTACGATCCCAACGCGAACAGAGAATCTCCTCCGGAGCCGGTAGCAATCGACGTCGACCCCGCTGTTCTCGAGACGTACACCGGCACTTACGAAATGACAACTCTTGGCAAGACCTTGATCGTCAAACTCAAGGAAGGGCAGCTGCTGATAAGCGACGACAAAGTTCAGTGGACGCCTCTACTGGCCGAGACCGAAACCCGTTTCTTTCTGGCGGAAGAGAACTACAGATTCCTATTCGTCAAGAGCAGCGCCGGCAAGGTGACGCACGTAAACCTCGAGATCGATGGCATCGAGATCCCCGCAGAGAAAGTCGAATAATGTCGCCTGCTTGGCTTGGCGGACAGCAGGCGAGTGGAGCCGCCACTTCCGCTCATACCGGTTGGCGCGCCCTCTAGCAGACTCCGGCGCGGTGGCAAAGAGATTGTGAAAACAGTCACTTTGTCGTGGGCCACGATAGTCCAGCTTTCGACTTGTAAAACCACTCCATATACTATCTACTTGTTCGTGCCCGGCCGCGCACCTGTTGCCGGTCATCCTTTTGGTCTCGAATCACCAAGCGAGGTTAGAAAATGGCACTGAGACTAGGCGACACCGCCCCTGATTTCACGCAGGAGTCGAGCGACGGCACGATCAACCTCTACAAGTACCTGGGCGATTCCTGGGGAGTTCTTTTTTCCCATCCCAAGGACTTCACGCCGGTCTGCACCACCGAGCTTGGCGAGGTCGCGAAGCTGAAGAGGGAGTTCGCCAAGCGGAACGTGAAGGTCCTCGGACTTTCCGTAGACCCGACGGATTCCCATGAGGGTTGGATCAAGGACATCAATGAAACGCAGAACACGACCGTGAATTTCCCCGTGATCGCCGATCACGACCAGAAAGTGTCGAAGCTCTACGACATGATCCACCCCCAGGCGGATGACACTATGACCGTGCGCTCGGTTTTCGTCATCGGCCCGGACAAGAAGATCAAACTCACGATCACCTATCCCGCATCCACCGGTCGGAACTTCAGTGAGATCCTGCGGGTGATCGACTCGCTTCAGCTCACGGCCAACTACGGCGTGGCTACCCCGGTGAACTGGAAGGATGGCGATGATGTCGTGATCGCGCCGGCGATCCAGGATCCGGAGGAGCTGAAGGCCAAGTTTCCGAAGGGATACAAGGTCGTACGCCCGTACCTTCGCGTAACGCCACAGCCCAACAAGTAGGCTGTGAGCGCGAGGGTTCCCCCGACCACTCCCCAGGCCGACGTCCGCGGGCGGATTCCATCATGGGATCCGAGGTTCTCGCAGCGCCTAACCGCTAAGCTGGTTTCGTCAAATACGTTACCCCAATGATTACCCGACTGCGGCCCCGGCGAGCCGAGGCGGCGCTATGATCCACCTGTGATACACTCGCTAAAGCGTGGCTGTGGCCTCACTTTGAGGTTTGCGCGAACGCGATACTGTCAAACCGACCGAGAGATCCGCCGCCGCATCTGCACCTGCGATTGACCACAGGGGGAGAATCTCCGACACGCCGGTTCAGAGGTTCAAGCATGTTCCCGAGATCGCAACTGGTCCAGTCTCTGCTGCTCTCCGCTGTGACGCTTGGGATCTACGCCCTCGCCTTTACCCTCCAGTCCAGGGTGTCCGCCCTCCCGGCGGACTTTCCCCGCGAATCGCTGAGCTACCCGGCGCAGGTGGGCGAAGTGGTTGTGGAAAGTCCCGATCGCCTGCGCTTCGTGGCCGAGGGGGCCTCGCCCGGCGAGGCGCTCACGATCGTCGACGCCGAGGGGACGGTTTATCACCCGCGCGTCGTTCGTAGACGAGACATCGCCTACATGATCGTCATCGGCATCAGCGGCCTGTTCTTCTGGTCGGTCGCGACGTTCATCTTTGCGCCCCGACTCGAGAGGCCCGGCGCGCGAAGTTTTTTCCGGATTACATTTCTGTACGGCCTGTCGGTGATGATTGGAGGCATCTATTTCCCTGGCGACCGCACCTGGCTGTCGTACGCGATGGGCTACCTGCAGCTCACAAGCCTGGCCGTGCTGCCGGTGGTGTTCCTGCACCTGACCCTCACGTTTCCGGATCGCAGCGTGATCATCGAGAAGATGCGATGGCTGATACCGGTGCTATCCGTCGTCACCGTCGGCATCGTGGCGTGGCAAATCGCCGTGTTTCAGCTCTACTTCCTCGATCCGGGGCCCGGGAGGGGATCGCTGCTCGACGCGCCACAGACAATCGCCGACGTACTGCTGGTGGCCGAGACTGTGGCGGGCTTCGCCATACTGTTTCTGCGCGGCGTGCGCACAGACGTCATCTGGAGGAAGAGGCAGATCTACTGGCTGCTGTGGGGGTTCACGGTGGGAGCAGGCCCCTACGTGTTTCTGCGCACGCTCCCCGGGGTTTTCGGGATGGCGATACCCACCCCCAGCCACTTCGATCGGATATTCGAGATGGCCATTCCAACGGCGTTCGTCGTGCTGGTTGTCCGCCACCGCTTCCTCGATATCGACATCATCCTGCGACGCGGCCTCATGTACACGGTTATTGCCGTCACGGGGCTCGTCGTCTACCTCGTGATGTTCCAGGCCCTCGGCGGATACATCGAAACCCGGGTCTCGGGCAGAGCGGGAATCGTGCTGCTGATGGCGGGGCTGGCCGCGGGGCTCGCGTTCGGCCCGTTACGTCGCTGGATGGGATCCCGCGTCGACCGCGCCTTCTTCAAGCTCGCCTACGACTACGACCGCGCCGGCCGCGATATTCGGGGAGCCCTCAATAATGTCGCCGGCCAGGAAGAGCTCGTCGAAGTGCTGGCCCGGCGGATCGGTCATGTTCTGCACCCGGCCACGCTCGCGGTGATCGTGCGCGCGGGGAGAGCATATCACGTGGCCGGCGATCTTCCTCGGGACGTGGCCGTCGACGCGTTTCGCTTCTGCGAGGAGCGGGGAGACGAATGCGCCGAGACATTCGCCGCGTCGGAGAGCACGACCGTGCCCGAGCGCGAGACGGGAAACTATCCGAGCAGACTCCTCGACAGCGGTTTCGTGCTCGTTGCTCCCATTCGCGACGAGGATAAGCTCATGGGGCTCATCATGCTCGGCCGCCGCAGAACGGAACGACGTTACATTGAACCCGATCTCACATTTCTCGACGACTGCTGTGGGATGACCAGCGGCGTGCTGGCTCGCATCGAGCTCGTTCAGACGGTTGCAGCGGAATCGGTGGAGCGCGAGCGACTCGACGAAATCAACCAGGCCAAGACCGAGTTCCTGTCCCGGGTGTCGCACGACCTCCGCACGCCGCTCTCATCGATTTCCTGGTCGTCGCAAAATCTCATGGACGGCGTCGTAGGGAAGCTGAACGAAGAGCAGTTGCGTTACGTCGAGTCGATTCGGACCTCGGGTGACCAACTCTCACAACTCGTGGCCAACCTGCTCGCCGCCTCGCGTATCGATCAGGGTCGGATCGAGCTCGATCGCGAGCGTGTCAACATCGTGGAAATAGCGGAAAATGCGATATCCGCGGTGTGGCCCATCGCCGAGCGCGAGGAGGTTTCGCTCGAGCTGCGTCCGGGCTCGGAGCGGTTCGTCGTGGCCGGGCACACGGCCGCCCTTCGGGAGGTCGTCATTAACATACTCGACAATGCCGTACGGTACTCGCCGCCGCGGTCGGCGGTCGAAGTCGAGATTCGCGGCGACGGCGCCAGGAAGGTCGCGGTCGAGGTGCGCGATCACGGCCCGGGTATCGATGAGACGATTCTCGACACAATCTTCGATCCGCACAGCCGGGGGGAGCGCAGCCCCTACTCGTCGGGGCGGGGTTTCGGACTAGGGCTTCATATCGTCAGGACTCATGTCGAACAGATGGGGGGAAGCGTCGAAGCCACCAATCACCCCGATGGCGGTGCGCTTTTCACGTGTCGACTGCTGCGCTGGCCGGTCACCGAGGAGGTATCTGAATGAAGGCATCCGTGCTCATCGTCGACGACGAAGAGGCTCTGCGACGCGTTCTCGGCGATCGCTTCCGCTTCTGGGGGCACGACGTCGACGTTGCCGAGAACGGCACAGAAGCGCTCGAAGTTGCTGCCGCCAAACGGTTCGATCTGATCCTGCTCGACCTCAATATGCCCGACATGTCCGGGCTCGACGTGCTCGATCGCCTCGTGGCCAACGAGTGCGACGCCGACATCGTGGTGCTGACGGCCCACGGCTCTGTGGAGAGCGCCGTCGACGGACTGCGGCGCGGGGCCACCGATTATCTCACCAAGCCGGCGGATATGAGCCTGCTAAAGAAAGTCGTGGAGCGATCGCTCGAAGGCCGGCAGCTCAAGCGCGTGAACAAGGCGCTGCGGGAAAGCACCCCCTCGCCGGTCATGGGCCCGTCGGCCGTCATGCGGCAGCTCTACGAAGAGGCCGAGCGGGCGGCGGCGTTCGACAGCACTGTGCTGCTCACCGGTGAGAGCGGAAGCGGCAAGCAGGTGATCGCCGAGCACATCCACAGCAAGAGCCCGCGGGGAGGCGGCCCGTTCGTGTACGTCAACTGCGTGGCGATCTCGGATGAGCTCATCGAGTCGACGCTCTTCGGACACGAGCGCGGAGCCTTCACGGGCGCGGTGAAGAGCAAGTCCGGGCGCCTCGAGTCGGCGGCTGGTGGGACGGCGTTCCTCGACGAGATTGGAGATATCTCCCCGACGCTCCAGGCGAAGCTGTTGCACTTTTTGGAATCGGGCCAGTTCGAGAGAGTGGGCGGGGATCAAACGGTTACCGTCGACTGCCGGCTCATTGCTGCCACAAATCGCAACCTCGAAGAGGAGATCGCGTCGGGACGGTTCCGGGACGACCTCTACTTCCGTCTCAACGTGATCATCCTGCGCGTTCCGCCGCTGCGCGAGCGCGTCGAGGACATCGAGGTTCTGGCGCAGGCGTTTCTGGAGCGGTTCGTAGCCGAATTCAAACGCGAAGCGCTCTCCTTCGCCCCCAAAACTCTGGAGATCATGAAGCGTTATCCGTGGCCGGGAAACGTTCGCCAGCTGCGCAACGCCGTCGAACGCATGGCGGTGATGTGTCGCGATTCAACGTTGATGCCCATGATGCTCCCCCCCGAGGTGCTCGATGGACCCTCGGCGGGGCGTGCCGATATCGGATCGCTCGGGTACAAGGAAGCGCTGGTGGAGGCCAAGCGGCAGATCGTGCGCCGGGCCCTTCGGTCGAGCGATGGCAACCAGACACGCGCCTCAGAACTGCTGGGGATTCAAAGAAGCTACCTGAATCGCCTCATGAAAGACCTCAATATCGAGGTGTGAGGGACCGACCGCCGCAACCGACCGCGGTAGAATCCGCCGCAGCTTCGAGTGCGGCCCGGCACCCGCTAGAACGCCCTCGTCAGTCGCAGCAGCGCGGTGCGGCCGATCAACGGCGCGCCGACGAACTCCTGGTGCCTGTGATCGAACGCGTTCTGCACCGTCAATCCGAGGTGCGTCTTCGGCAGCACCTCGTACGTCGCCGTGACGTCGGCGAGCGTGTAGGCGTCGACGTAACCCGAATATACGCCGGATTGCACGGGGAAGCCGTCCACGTAGCGAGCCCGGACGCCGGCCCCCAAGCGATGGCGGGGAAGCCGGTACTCGATGCCGGCGCCCGCTTTGTGCTGTGGGGCATTGAGCGCGACGTCGATTCCGCCCTCGACATTCTCGAGGAAGTTGTCGCTTACGTAGGAGTAATTGAGCGCGAGCGTCCAGCTGGGATGCAGGCGGAACCGTGTGCCGATGTCGAAACCCGTGAGGTCCACCATCCCGAAGTTGCGATACGTGAGCATGAGGTCGGCGGGGTCGAGTGTGCCGTCCGGTGTTACCGTGCCCAAGGGAATGCCGGCGAGCTGGGCTGCGACCGCGTCGGCCTGCGCGGGTGACATGTAGGTGACGAGATAGTTGCGCAGGGTGGACTGCTCGAGAAATACGTTGGGGGTTTCGATTCTCAGCGGCCCCACGAAATTCTCGATGCGGCTGTGGTAGACGTCGGCCGACAGCAAGAAACGTTCGCCGAACAGCGCGGTGTAACCCACCTCGAAGGTATTGGTAATGGTGGGCTGGAGTCGGTCGATGTCGCGCACTTCTTCGGGCGCTGTGGAAACGAAGCTACCCGTGTTCGGGTCGGCCGTGGCAAGCACGGTTGAGACCTCGGCCGGCGTGGGCGCGGGAATCGGTCCGATAATCTGCTGGATGAACGGCCACATGAGCGTGGCGTCCGCCGGAATGTGGTCGGGGGTTCCGCCCATCGTCTCCGGCACCTGCATGTAAAGGCCGTCGACCCCACCCATCGCGTCGCGCTGGAACCGGAAGCCCGACTCGGGCACGCCCTTGGCCCACAAGTCGAAGCCGTTCAGCCCTGCGCCCGCGAAAATGTCCTGCCCGGCCATCAGGTCGAGAAACAGGTTGGTGGACGTGGGCGTCGAAAACGCCCGGTTATAGGTAGCGCGAATTCGTTGACCGAGTGCGGGCTCGTACAAGACCGCGGCCCTCGGCGAGACCACCGGGTCCTCGAGCTCGCTGTGTCCGTCGAGTCTCACTGCCGCCACGAGCGTCCATCTCCGGGACAGTTCGGTCTCCGCGTGGACGTATCCCCCCAGCTCGTCGATGTTGTCGATGTCTTCGTTGCGGCCATTGATGGTTCCGCCCGTCTGCGGCCGCGTCAACAGCATGTCGACACCGGTGATGAGAGCCAGCCGGTCGTGCGGCCCCCAGCGACGTTGCACTTCACCGACGATGAGCTTGGACGTGTCGACGAAGTCGTCGCCGGTGCGCAGGTTGAACGAATCTCCGGCGTCGTTGGTCGTGACGTAGGTCTGCGCAAACCAATCTCCCCACGTCATCCGTGCCTGACCATAACCGTAGCTCAGCTCCGAGGCCTGCGAGGCGCCCAGCGGTGTGAGTTCCACCGCATCGAGCTGGTTCCATCCGCCGCTGAAGGCGAAAAGGGCGCCGGCGTCGGAGCGGACATCCACGCGGCCCTCAACGGCAAGCCGCTTGTTCGTGTATTCCCGCGGGAACTGCTCGGCCGGATCGTCGAACGGGAAGTCTTCACCCTGGTGATATTGTGCCGTCACCTTGAAGCCGACCCGATCGCCCCAAAGCCGAGCGTGTCTCCCGGAGACCATCCCCACGCCGCGATTCCCGCCCGCCACGGTCGCGCTCGTACCCGCGGAGTCGAACGCCGACAGGGTCTGTATATGAAGAACGCCGTTGGCGCTGTTGGGGCCGTAGAGCGCCGAACCGGGACCGGACACCACCTCGACCTGCTTGATATCGTCGTACGAAGTGGGAATGAGATTGAACGCGTTATAGCGGAGCGAGGGCAGGCGGCTGATGCGATGATCGACCAGCGTCAGCGTGGCCCCCGAAAAGATATTGTTGAAACCGCGAATAACAACGGTGCCCTGGTTCAACCCCGTTCGCGCGACATCCAAAGCAGGCTTGCCCTGCATGTGATCGAGTGGTGTGAGCACCGTTCTCGATCGCGTTTCATCTCCCGTGATCACCTGTACGCGCGCGGGAACTTCCAGCACCTTCTCTTCGCGCCGGGAACCGGTGGTCACGATTGTGCCCACCTCGTAGAGCCTGAACAGGAGGTCGACTTCGACCTCTGTTACAGAACCGCTTTCGACGAGAAGCTCCCACGTCCAGGGCGCGCGTCCCGCGTACGTGACGGTCAGCCGGTAGGCGCCTGGCGCGAGGCCGTCTGCGCGAAACTCGCCCGTCCGTCCGGTGGCACCGCTCCACTGGTAATCGCGCGGCGGTGCCGCTACCAGTTGAGCCTGGGCGAGGAAAAGCGGCTCACCCGTCTCTGCGGCGCGCACGACGCCGTGAATGGATCCCGGCGCTGGCGGCGGCTCCGCGGCAAGACTCGCGATCAGAATCAAACACCAGAGATTCATGGCTCTCTCTCCTTGTCAGAACTCTCGAGCGTGACGGGAATCACGGTGCAGAGCATGACGCCATGGCGGTGAACCCATCCTAGTCCCCGCGGGGGTTGGTGGCAATACTGTGGTGATTACACGCTCCGGATTCATCTGCGAAACTGCACCCCCACACTTCCGCCGACCTCGTTGATCCATCCGATTCCGTCAGCGGTTTGGTACGTGGCTGGCACGCGGAGGGATAGGTTCAAGGCCACCGGTGAAGCGGCTCCCACTGTTGTGCGCAGATACACCCCGTCGGTCTGATACGGGCCCCCGAAGGCGTAGCCGGCCCACACGTCGAGCTGGCGACCCGGTTGAAAGCCGACACCGGCGTTGTGCATGCCGCCACCCGAGTAGATGGGGATTCCCTCCCAGAGGCTGTACGAAACGTACAGAAGGTCGCGCGGTCCCAGGCGGAGGTGAAACGAAGGCTGGGTGCCCGCGCCCTTTCCGAGGTCCTCGGGTATTCTCTGCTCTTTGTCCGTTCGAAGCGGAATCTGCGAGCGAACAACGCCAAAACCTATGCCGACATTGCTCGCCTCGATCGCCAGGTAGGGATTGACGTACCAGTACGCTGTTTTCGCATAGGAGCCCATCGCTTCCGAGAGGTCCACGGGTTCGTTCGTAAACGGGTTGATCGGCGCGCTGCCCACGAGGGTTGCTTCCTCCCAGACGTACCCACCCCGAACGCCGAGGTGCACTCTGGAGTTCCCGACTCGATGATCGATACCGCCCCCAATGTCCGTGAATGTTTCTTCCAGATCGAGGGGACCACGCACTTCGTGACCTGGTACGTACGTGCCATCGCACTCGTACCCCGATCCCGACATCGTGCCCAGATAGACGTCGAGGCCCGTTCCATGCCTTCCCATGCCGCCGCCCAGGGTAACCGTCGTGCTGTACGTGCTGTCACTGTCCGGAACGCCGACAGCCATTGGTGCAACGATTGCGACGGCTGCCAGGAGAGACCAATTGTCGTGTCGCGCTTTCATCGTTCTTCCCTCTCTTCAAGAACTTCGGGCACCGGAGCGAGCGTCCGTTGCTGCTCCGGTGCCCGAGCGCATTAATCTTGGAGGCACTTGACGTCGACGCGGAAATCATTCGTGCCGCGCTCGTGAACTTCGAGCCGGGTGAACTGCTTTTCGGCGCCGTTGCCGATAATGATGCGTTTCCCCTGCATTGACACGCGAGCGTCGCTGGCAGAAATGAATCCGTGCTGAACGTCGCTCGCGGTTACTTTGAAGGGCTCGCCCGCCGGAACCGGTGGATTCTGCGTGACGTCGACCGGTGTCGCTGTCAACTGCCCCCGAATTGCCGCGTCGTAGGCGTATGATCCTTGCGCCGAGATGCGAACGACCTTACGCAGCGACACTGGCCCCTCCACGAGCAGATAGTCGAAGGGACTGTCGCTGCAGAACGGCTTGGGGATGATCTGGCTGAACTGCAGCGTGAACGACGCCTCGCGGCTGTCGGCAATGCTCGAAACCTCACCCTCGATTTGCAGCACCGTCGCCTCTCCGTCAGATGGAATCGGCACATCGGTGGTGGAGGGTCCAACCGGCAGACCAGCCAGTAGCTTGAGCTCATCGGGAATGCCATTGTAAATCATGGCGGGAATGGTCCGGAAACTCGGCGCCGCGTTGATGACGCCGCTGGACGACGTGGCGACCACGAGCCCGCTGCGCACGAGATCCGAGACGACGATCAGCTCGGCCAGTTCCCAGCCGAGTACCTGATGATCCGTCGTCCCCGGGATAAGCACTTCGAAGTGGGCGCCGCCGAGCGTCCACTTACCGCCGTCGTCGTAGGGCTGACGGGTCTCGAACAGCCGCAGGTGAACGCGTACGGGGCCATACCCCCCGAGGTTCAGCTGCACGACGCTGCCAACCCAGCCGGCACCATCGGCATACGTGGTCTGAACACCGCCGAGCGCGTCGCTCCAGGTGCCGTTGAACGGTGCGACCGGTGGAAAGCCGGCGCCGGTCCGGTCGCCATCGAGCGCCATCAGTGCGTTGCGGATCGTGGTCGCATCCACATTCCCGACAAACACAATGTTAATAGGGTCGACGGGGTTGCCGCTGAAGTCGTTCCCCGTATATGGAAACAGGGACAACGTTTCTTCACCGGCTGTTACATCGACGACACCAGTGGGCGGGTCGATGGCAACGCCGCGGCTTGGAAAGATCTGGAAATCCCACGTCGGTTCCAGCGGCGACGCGGACCTATCGGAGCATCCAGCCAGCGTTGCGATCACGACAACGACGGCGAGACCACTAATCAATGAATGATGGTTCAGCATCTTGGGCTCTCCTTATGGAGTAAGGGTGAGTTGTTCTGCGTCCCCATTCATCCATCAAGAGCATGGACTGTACCCGGCCCGTAACTGCCGGCGCGTGCCCGTCTATCTCGTTGTCTTGAGCGCACATCGGGCTCTGAGTCCCGCTGCGGACACCGCTACTTCCCGCCGTTGGATGTACACAACAGAACACTCCGCTGTGAACGATTGTGAACGCCTGACGCACCCGCGGACATCGCCGAGGTCACCATCTTCTTAGTCGTGTTCGGATCAATGACGGCCGTCTCCACGCCCGTGCCGCGTGGGCTCACAGACACGACCGGGTCACGCGTGAATTGCGCGTGGCGCGGTGGTTGCAGTAGTCTACTTCAGCAATATCACCGGCGTTGCAACCATTCTTTCGTAGGAGCCGAGAAATGAGAGTCGTCAAACAGTTTAGCGCACAAGGAAGAAGCGCGAACGTTTGCGCCCAGGACGATGAACCTGTGTACGTTCCATCACAGCAGTGTCTACAGAAGGATTCTTCGGGGGAGACCGAAGGGCGAAGGCACTACCACCGTCCGCTCACGCGCCCCTTCATTCGCAGGGAGCGAGAGAAGACCACCATACTAATCGGCGGTCTCTCTTCTATACATGAAAGACTCGCCGAAGCGGCCATGCGCAGCCTCGGTTACTCGTGCGAGGCCCTGCCGACGCCGGATCTTAGCGCCTACCAGACGGGGAAGGAGTTCCAGAATAACGCTTACTGCAACCCGGCCTACTTCACGGTCGGCAATCTCGTCAAGCACCTGCAGTCGCTCGAAGCGAACGGCCTGAGCCGGCAGGAGATCGCCGATCGATACGTCTTTCTGACGGCCGGCAGCTGCGGGACGTGCCGCTTCGGCATGTACGAGGAAGAGTACCAGTTGGCTCTGCGCAACGCCGGCTTCGTGGGCTTCCGCATCCTCACGTTCGGCATCGACCGCGCGCCCGACCAGGCCGAGGACGGCGCGGGCCTGGAAATGAACTTCGACTTTTTTCTCGCGCTGGCCAACGCCCTCAACCTGGGAGACATCCTCAACCAGCTCGCCTGCCAGATCAGGCCCTACGAAGTTGAGCCGGGAAAGACCGACGAGGTGCTCGAACGCGTGATGGAGATGGTGGCCGATCTCCTGGAGAAGCGCACGCCGTATTCGCCGCCGGGGTTGTGGAGGACGGTGTTCTCCGCGATCGGGTTCGGTGCCCCGTTCGTCTATGTCGCCAAAGTCTTCCGGCAGCTGTTCAACAGAGATCTCGTGGATGCGATGACACGCGCGCGCGCCGAGTTCGATGCGATCGAGATCGACCACCTGCGGGTGCGTCCCATCGTGAGGGTGATCGGCGAGTTCTGGGCGCAGACTACGGATGGCGACGGCAACTTCCGCATGGTGAGGTTTCTGGAGGACGAGCGGGCGGAAGCCTACGTCGACCGGATGATCGGCACGCGGCTCATGTACATCTTTCACATGGCCAAGCAGATGGCCAGGGCGAAGAAGGGAATAGACGCGAACGGGAAGGCCGTCTCCATCCGGCGGCCGAAAAGGCTGCTCTCGCAGCGCATCGGGTATGTCCGAAAGCTGGGCCTGCTCACCCTGGCAGAGAAGCTCTACAGACGCGAGAACGACCGGTTGATCGACGCGCTCAACGGGACGCTCCACAAGATCGTCGATCAGCGCAAATTCCAGCAGCTCGCGGCCCCGTACTACGAGTGGCGCTGCGCGTCGGGAGAGGGGCATCTCGAGGTCGGGGAGAACATCTACTACCAGACCCATAACCTCTGCCACATGGTGCTGAGTTTAAAGCCGTTCGGATGCATGCCCAGCACGCAATCGGACGGCGCGCAGGCGGCCGTCCTCGAAGACTATAACGACCTCATCTACCTGCCCATCGAAACATCCGGCGACAGCGAGATCCTCGCCTACAGCCGGGTGCAGATGGCGCTGGCTAATGCACGGGCGAAGGCCAGGAAAGAGCTCGAATCCACCCTGACCGAAGTGGGGCTGAGCATGCAGAAGGTGCGCGCGTACGTCGACGCCCATCCCGAGCTCAAGCGCCCCATGTATCGCGTGCCGAGACAAAACGGAATCGTCGGCCGGGCGGCGCTCCTTGCGCTGCACGTGTCGCAGTTGATGAAGAGCGACTCAGGGAGCGCGCACGCGGAAGGCGCGCGCGCCCCATGGGCAATTCTGCAGAGGTGTGCTGACCATGAATGAGATCACTCTGAAACTGGGACTGGACGTTGGATCCACCACGGTAAAGGCGGTCGTCACCGACGCCGCATCGGGAAAACTCCTCTGGCAGGACTGCCAGCGTCACGAGACGCGGCAGCTGGAAAAGGTTCTCGAGTTCCTCAAGCGAATCGAGGACGACTTTCCCGACGTCGCCGACGAGCAGATCACGGTCGCGGCCACCGGGAGCGGCGCGCGCGCGCTGGAAGGCCTGGTTGGCGCCAGGTTTGTCCAGGAGGTGAACGCCGTCTCGGTGGCCGTCGAGAATCGCTATCCGGAAGTGGGTTCCGTCGTCGAGCTCGGTGGCCAGGACGCAAAAATCATCATCTTCAAGGACGATCCCAAGAGCGGATGCAAGAAAAAGATCCCCAGCATGAATGACAAGTGCGCGGGAGGGACGGGCGCCGTGCTCGACAAGATCAGCGCGAAACTCGGCATCCGGCCCGAAGAGCTCTCCAAGCAGGGCTACGACGGTCTCAAGCTGCACCACGTTGCCGGGAAGTGCGGTGTGTTTGCCGAGACCGACGTCAACAGCCTCAAGGTGCAGGGAATTCCCAACGACCAGCTCATGGCGAGTCTGTTCCAGGCCATCGTGGGACAGAACCTCTCCGTGCTCACGAGGGGCCACACGCTTCGCCCGCACGTTCTTCTCCTCGGCGGGCCCAACACCTACATCCGCGGAATGCAGGAGGCTTGGCGGGCCAACATTCCCCGGACGTGGGAAGAAAGGGGATACCCGCTGCCCGAGGGGGTCGATCCCAGGTCGCTCATCAGCGTGCCCGACAAGGCGCAGTACTTCGCCGCCCTGGGGGCGATCGAGGCCGACGACGGGGCGGACGACGTCGCGCGACCGTACACGGGTTGGAAGAAGCTCGAGCGCTTTCTGGCGGGACGAAAGGCCCAGACCAGCCGCGCGCTCGCGCAAGGTCTCGTACGGTCGGCCGAGGAGCTGGAGGCATTCAAAGAGACCTACCGCAAGAAACCGTTCGTTCCCCGCGCCTTCAAGCAGGGCGAGCGGGTCGAGGTTTTCGTCGGGCTCGACGGCGGTTCCACCTCCACGAAAGCGGTGCTTCTCAATCCGCGCAGGGAGGTGCTGGCAAAGGCCTACGAGCTTTGCAGTGGAAATCCAATCGACGACACGAAGCGGATATTCGAGCGGCTGCGAGCGCCCGTCGAGTCCACCGGCGCGCATCTCGTTGTGCGCGGTGTGGGCGTGACGGGGTACGCGAAGGATGCGCTCAAGGACATTCTCTGCGCAGACGTGGCTATCGTAGAGACCGTGGCTCACGCGGCCTCGGCAATGCACCTCTATCGCGACGTCGATGTCATTTGCGACGTCGGGGGGCAGGACATCAAGATCATGATCCTGCAGAACGGGAAAGTGAAAGATTTCAAGCTCAACACGCAGTGCTCAGCCGGAAACGGATATTTCCTGCAGAACGTCGCCAAGGACTTCGGGGTGCCCGTGGAGCAATACGCCGAGGTCGCGTTCGGCGCCGAGAAGATGCCCGAGTTCAGCTATGGGTGTGCCGTGTTCCTGCAGTCCGACATCGTGAACTTTCAGCGACAGGGATGGAAGCCCGCCGAGATCATGGCGGGTCTGGCGGCGATCCTCCCCAAGAACATCTGGCTCTACGTCGCGCAAATCGCGAATTTCTCCCACCTCGGCCGGACGTTCGTTCTTCAGGGAGGCACCCAGCGGAATCTCGCCGCCGTCAAGGCGCAGGTCGATTTCATTCGATCGAAGAAACGAAGCGCGGGACAGGAGCCCAACATCGTCGTCCACGAGCACTGCGGCGAGAGCGGCGCGATTGGCGCGGCGATGGAGTCGATCCGGCTGTGGGAGCAGGGCCGAAAGACCAGCTTCATCGGCTTCGACGTGGTCGAGCGGATGACCTACGCGGCAACGACGAGCGAGCAGACGATCTGTCCCTTCTGTAACAATCACTGCCAGCGCACATTCATCGACATGGAGACCGAGTCGGCGCAGGACGGAGCGCGGCGGCTGATCACGGGTAACGCCTGCGAGAAAGGGGCGGCCGAGGATCCCAAACAGGTTCGCGCGATTGCGGACCAGCTGAACGACGTCCTGCGTCGCACGGACAACTTCCCCGCTATTGCGGCCAAAGAGGCATTCAAGAGCTTCGAGCCGGAGATCGTCTCCGAGCGAGTGCCGCGAATCGCCCTCACGCGTGGGGCTCGGGAGCGCACGCGGACCAGGCGGAAGCGCGAAACTCTCCGCATCGGGATTCCGCGCGTACTGAACGTTTACGCGGCGGCGCCTCTCCTGACCGCATACTTCGAGAGTCTCGGTGTGGCCCACAAGAACATCGTCTTCTCCGATAACACCACCGCAAAGCTCTACCGCGAGGGCAGCACGCGAGCGTCGATCGACCCGTGCTTCCCGAGCAAACTCGGCATCGCCCACGTGCACAACTTGATTTTCGAGAAGCACAGGAAGCAGCCGCTCGACGCAATCATTTTCCCCATGCTCGACGACCTTCCCACGGATCTCGTTAACACCCGGGCGTGCCGGGTATGTCCCACCATCACGGCGAGTGCGACGGCGGTGCGAGCGGCATTCAGTCGGGACGGCGACACGTTTGCGGAGAAGGGCATCGAGCGGCAGATGTACGACCAGCTCGCGGGGCTTCTCGGGCTATCGAGAAAGGAAAACGCCCGCGCGGTTGGGGCCGGCTACGCGGCTCTCGCCCGGTACAAGGAAAACATGCGACAGAGAGCGGGCGTGGTCCTTCGGCGCCTGGAAATGGAAAACCAGGTGGGTATCGTACTCCTCGGTAGGCCCTATCACAGCGACCCCGGCATCAACCACGACATCCTTCGCGAGCTTCAGAAGCGGGGCTATCCCATCTTTACGTCCGACAGCCTGCCGATCGACGGCGACACGATGAGCCGCTTGTTCGGGGAAGAGGTGAAGGCAGGGGTCATTGCTCATCCGCTCGATATTTCGGACGTGTGGAAGAACACTTTCAATTCCGTATCGAATCAGAAGCTGTGGGCGGCGAAGTTTGCGGCCCGACATCCCAACCTGATTGCGCTCGAGGTCTCGAGCTTTCGATGTGGGCACGACGCGCCGATCTACTCGGCCGTCGAGGCCATTGTGGAGAGCTCCGGAACGCCGTACTTCAGCTTCAAGGATCTCGACGAAAACAAATCGTCCGGATCGATCAAGATTCGTGTCGAAACGATCGATTACTTTCTCCGCCGGCATCGCGAGGAGCTGGCCGCTAACCGGACCCTTGCGGTCGCCGCGGGGTAGATCGAGGCTCGCCACGGAGCCTGGCGGGAGGTACAGCAATGGACGCGCTTCAAAACTACCGGCAAAGACATACCGTGCGGCAGGTCGTCATGCCCGTCATCCGCGCGCCATTCTTCTGGCAACTGGCAACGCTTGTGACAATGAGTGTTGCGAGCAAAGTGTGGCTCGGCTCGCAGGCCGACCCCGGAAGCACCATCCGTGCCTGGGGGATCGTGGCGCCGTTTGTCGTCGTACTGGTGCAGGGGAGCATGGCGATGACCCCCATGGGCTCGAGCGTGATTCCCATTCTAAATGGCATGTTGTTCCCCCTGTTACTGGCCGTATTTCTCAATCTGTCTGGCGCCGTGCTCGGGGGCGTCGCTCTCTACTACGTGTGGCGTCGTGGCCAACACGATTTCCAGATCCGCGAGCGGATGCAGGGCCTGCCGCCCTGGGCGCGGCGCTTCGCCCGCGCCGATCTGCGTTCGCTGATCGTCATGCGAGTCGTTCCCTGCGTGGGGTGCAATCTGGCGAATCTCATCGCCGGATCACACCGTGTACCGCTACCCGTTCACATTTTGAGCATCGTCATCGGTGCGTTGCCAGGCTCAATCATTTACGCGTCGCTGGGAGCAGGAATCATCGCCCTGTGAAGTCGGGGCGAGCCAAGGGAGATTGTCATGAAAAGGATTCGATCAAACCATATGCCGGCCGCGAAGGTTCGCGAGAGAACGCGGGGCGGGCAGGTGCTGCGACGAAGCGCCACGTTGCTCGTGATTGCCTCGACGGCGATCGCGGTGACCGGTTACGAGTCGAGATTGCAGGCAGCCGCCACTTCCGACCGTTGTCCGCTTTGCGCGCCGGATCTGAAAGTGTCGGTGATACCACTCTCCGCGGCGTCGCTCCATTCGATGGCGCGCAGGCATACGTCGTTCAACGCCAGGCAGTTTGCACGGATCGATTCTCTCCTGCGGGCCGGTTGCTACGGGCCGCCGGAGGAGGAGAAGGCACTCGAGACAGCGCATCTGTTGGCGCGGATCAGCACGATCAATGCCTACCGCGACCTCGTCCGACTCGCCTGCGACCCCTATCGCGTGTACGAAGCGGACGGGGCCACGCTGCACGATCTCTACCTGCGCTACTCCGATGTGAATCTCTTCATCGGGGCGCGCCTCGAGCGCGTACGTCTCGGCATGGGCCGCGTGTGCATGCGCTACCGCGTGGATGAAAAGCTCAAAGGCGTCGCCGGTCACGGCGGCAAGCAGCTGCGGTGGTGCGTGAGGGACGTCAAAATCAGTGGGCAAAAGCGCCGCGTGCTCCGCGTGAACTTTCCGACCGGATCGGATGACGAAGTTGAGATTCTCATCGCACCTCACCACACCTTCAAGGTCGAGTACACGCGATCCGACGGGCCGCCCGCGCCGTTCGAGTGGTTCCTCGTGCACGACATCGAGGGCGCCTGGCTGCGCAAATGGGGGACGCATCAGCCCACCGCCTATATGTTTTGGGTGTCGCCGCCCGACACCTGGCGAGTGGCGCGTTCGGCGGGGATGCGCTACGCAGTGGCCGCTTCGTCAGCGACGCCGGCGCCCGAGCTTGCCCTGGATCTTCCGTCCACGCCACTCGTCGGGTTACGCCTCTACATTCCGGGGTTGCGACTGCGATTGCCCGTGCTGCCCGACATCAACGTGGACGACCTGCGCGAGATCGAGCTACCCATGCCGATTCTCGACCTGGATTACCTTCGCGGGCACCAGCAGCCGTCGTGGCTCGACGTCAATGACCGTCTCGGGTTCAAGAACTGGGAGGCCCACGGCCCGGTGCCAGCCGAGATACGCAGGAGGTTTCCGGATCGATGAGGGCGGCGTTGGCTGCGACCCATCCGCCCGTTCGATGTCAAGGGCGTCACGCGTCGCGGTGGAAGCCGATGCCCTCGAAGGGGTTGACGACACTGGTAGCGATGTTCATCAGGTGGGCGGCTACGCGCTTGAGGTAGCGCGCGTAGAGACCGGTGGCCACCGCGTCGCTCGAGCTCATTCCTGAGTTTTCGTCGCTGATGAGGCTGTTGAGGATCTCGTCGCACGTCTTCACGATCCACCAGTTTTCCTCGACGGTCTTGCGCGCGCTCTCTTTGTCGGTGGTCTTGACGGCGGGGATGATTTCGTCGAATAGTGCGCTCACCGCCGGCTCGATGCGCGCGATGTCAGCCTCGTGCTTCCCGCACATGAGCTTCTTGGGGTGCACGACGGCGAGATCCTTGATGTTCTTGGTGTAGTCGCCGATGCGCTCCACGTCGATCACGATGCTGGTGAGGATCAGCCCCGGGATGATGTTGAGGCCGCCGGTGATGGCGAGGTGCTTGAGCACCTTGCGACGAACTTCCCGCTCGTACTGGTTTACCTGCTGATCCATCTTGTAGACGTCGACACCCATTTCGCCGTTGTCGCTAGAGCGCAGCGAGCGCACGGACGCGCGGAACATGTCGCGCGTGGTGTCCAACATCGCGTACGAGTCGTTGAGCGCCTGCGTGAGCAGGTTGTCACTCCGCCACAGCTCTATCAGTTCTCTGAAATTGAACATGGCCGATCACCCCATCAACGTGATGAGTAGGAGGGGAATCATGTAGAACACGACGAGAATATACACCAGCGGCACCACCTTGCGCCGGAGCGCCAGCGTGGCAACTAACCGCGCCAGCATCAGCGGCAGGCGCCGCACCGGCCAGATGATGATGATGCCGCACATATTGAAGAGGAGGTGCGCAAACGCCACCGATACCGCCGCCACGCTGCCCGTCACCAGCGAGGCCAGGATGGCCGTGACCGTCGTGCCCACGTTGGCGCCCATGGTCATGGGGAAGATCTGCTCGAGCGTCAGGATGCCGGCGCCCGCCAGGGGCACGGCCAGCGACGTCGTGATCGAGCTGCTCTGGACCATGATGGTGAGCACCAGCCCCAGGGCCAGGGCGCTCCAGGCGCTGCGGAACAGCGTCTCGCTGAAGAACGACTCGACGCGGCCGATCACCAGTGCCCGCAGTGTTACCACCAGGTAGCGAAGCGCAATGAAGAGGAGCACGACCGACACGAGCAGCATGATCACGCCCGACTGACCGCTGACCTCCGTAACCCACGCCACCGCCGGTTTGGTGACGGTCTTCACCGGATCGAGCAGCGCCAATCCTCCGATATTGGCAAAGCGTTCCGCCATGGCCGTCGATGCCCGCCCCAGGAAATTGGTCCACAGCTGCAACGGGAACAGAATGAGGACGGAGATCAGGTTGAAAAAGTCGTGCACAGTAGCCGCGGCGAAGGCGCGCCGGAACTCCTCCGGCCGCGAGATGTGACCCACGGACACCAGGGTGTTGGTGACGCTGGTGCCGATGTTTGCCCCGAGCACGATCGGCACCGCGTGCGTTACGTCGAGCACCCCCCCCGCCACCAGCCCCACCGTCATGGACGTCGTCGTCGAGGAGCTCTGCACCAGGCTGGTGGCGAAAATGCCGATGAACAGCCCGACGAAGGGGCTGGAAGTCGTCTCGATGAGCTGCGCGGCGAAGTCCTTGCCGAAGAACTTGAACGACGCACCCATGAGCGAAATGCTGAGGAAGAAGACGTAGAGCAACCCCAGCAGCACGCCGACGCGCACCAGCGGATGGTTCCAAGGCAGACGTTTGAAAGCCGACCCTCCCGGTCCAGGCCCCCCATTATAGGGGAGCGGCTCCGAAAGGCAACGCCGCACTTCGCCGGCCCGCCTCGAGTCCGCCCGCCAGCGGCCCGCGGCGGGGCCGGTCTCGAAAATGGCGTCTTGACGCCACGAACTGCCATGGTACAATCGGGGGCGCAAGGGGTTATGCAGAGACGCCCGGCCCGTGGTTGTACGACCCGAGCCGGGCGAATCTGTCTCTGCAGCCCAAACAGGCGCGGAGCGCCCTAGTGGGACGCCTCTCCCCAGACCTTCTCGCCCGCCTCGATGCGAATCGGGAGGATGTTGTCCGCGTGCGGCAGCGCACAGGTGGCGAAATGGGTGAATATGCAGGGCGGATTGTAGGCCCGGTTGAAGTCGAGGATCACGCGGCTCTCGCCGTCGGGCATGGCGGTGTAGATGTAGCGGCCGCCGCCGTAGGTCTCCATGCCGCTCGTCTCGTCGCCGAAAACGACGAAGAATTCGTCGCCGGACACCGTGGGCTCGAGGCGGTACGTCTGCCCGTCCAGCGTGAAGACGAGCGCGCCCGGACACGCCTCGATGGACTCGTAGCCCATGATGTTGGGAATGGTGAGCATCTTGGGCGGTTCGTAGGGCTCGAAGCGCGCGACCACGCGGTACTTCTCGCGCACGGGGTACCGTTCGATGCCATCGAAACTCGCGATCAACGGCGCCTCGCGGTCCTTGAGGCGCACGAAGAGGCCGCTGGGGCGGGCGATGACGTAGAGGCGTAGCGAGCCCATTTCGAGCACCGTGGGGGCGCCGGTGGTGTCGCTCGCGAGCGCCATCCGGCCGATCGGCTTGCCGCCCACTGTGATGCCGGCGCCGCCGGCCGGCTCGACGGTGACGACTTCGCCGTCCAGGCGCAGCACGCCGGCCTGCGCCGGCGCCTTCTCCGGAAAGACGAAGTCGTTGTCCGCGGCCGAGCCGAACGTGTTGGCCCCTGCCTCGAGCCGAAAAAGGCCGACCAGCGAG
>JBDHAB010000049.1:0-19680 GCA_039588295.1 Gemmatimonadota bacterium | reverse complement strand
GATGGACAGTGTGGTCGCCCTGCTCATCGTGACGTTCCTCGCCTGCTTGGCGCTCGGCGTGCCCATTGCCGTGAGTATCGGCATGGCCACGATGGTCACGATGCTCGTGACCATCCCGCTGGGACCGGCCGTGACGACGGCGGCGCTCAGGATGGCGACGGGCATTGACAGCTTTGCCCTCCTGGCGATCCCGTTCTTCATCCTGTCGGGCCGACTCATCTCCGACGGCGGGATGGCGCAGCGGCTCATCGATTTCGCGAAGGTGCTGGTCGGCGGCTTTGCCGGAGGGTTGGCTTATGTGAACGTGCTGGCCAGCATGTTCTTCGGTACCATCTCGGGGTCAGCGGTGGCGGCGACGTCGGCCGTCGGCGGTTTCATGATTCCCTCGATGGAGGAAGAGGGCTACGAGCGGGAGTACAGCGTTGCGGTCACCATGACAGGGTCTGCCACGGGTCTCATCATCCCACCGAGCAATGTCCTGATCGTGTACTCCCTGGCAAGCGGCGGTGTCTCAATTGCGGCGCTGTTCGTCGCCGGATACGTGCCGGGCATCCTGCTGGGTCTCGCGCTCATGTTGGTGGGCGGGCTGATCGCCGTTCGCCGCACGTACCCGGTGGCTGGTCGTCCCAATCTCTCCGAGGGTGTCCGTGCCTTCTTCCGCGCGATCCCGAGTCTGCTTCTCATCGTGATCGTGATGGGGGGGATCGTGGCGGGGATCTTCACCGCCACGGAGGCAAGTGCCGTCGCTGTGGTGTACTCGTTGATCCTCGCCGTGCCGGTCTACCGTGAGGTGCGCGTGCGCGATCTGCCGGAGATCCTTCTCAAGTCCGCCGAGACGACGGCGATCGTGATGTTCCTCATCGCGACCTCGACCGCCCTGTCGTGGATCCTCAGCTATGAGAACGTGCCGCAGGATCTCGCGGCATTCTTGCTCTCGCTCACTGAGAGCAGGGTGCTGATTCTGCTGTTCATCAACGTGCTGCTACTTGCCGCGGGCACCTTCATGGACATCACACCGGCGGTGCTGATCTTCACGCCGATCTTCCTCCCAGTGGCCCACCAGCTGGGAATCTCGCCGCTTCACTTTGGCATCATGATGGTACTCAACCTGTGCATTGGGCTGTGCACACCGCCTGTGGGGTCGATCCTGTTCGTAGGGTGCGGGATCGGCAGAACGACCGTGGCGCGAACCACCAAGGCGCTCTTGCCATTCTACGCCATAATGGTCCTCGTGCTCTTCTTGGTCATCTACCTGCCGTGGCTCACCGAGGCCCTGCCGAGGCTGGTGGGGTACTAGGGCTCCGCTGAACCGCGGCTGTCAGCTGACGGCTGACGGATCAAGACTTCCTCTAATACATCGCGTGAACACACCGAATCTGAAGCGCGACACTCGCATTAGAAGCTTGCACGCTCACGCTCGCGCGACACATTGGCAGGACGAATCTTCCCGTCGGTGGCCTCCCCGCCCCCGCCGCCAGACAGACGCCGCAGTACGACGCCCGCCCGACGACGAGGGCCGAGAGACTGCTGACAGGTAGCTCCCACACATTGGCTCAGTCGCACAGCCGGGGGTCGTGTCATGTCGCATCGCTTCGCGCTGCTGGCGCTCGTGAGTCTCGGCTTATCCGCCGCACCTCTCTCCGCTCAAGAGGCACCCGACGCCGAAACTGGCTGGCGCACGATCGAATTCGAGACCACCGAAGTCACTGCCCCGGATGTGGCCATCTCGCCCGACGGTCAGTGGCTGATCTTCACCCTGCTCGGCCACCTGTATCGTCTACCTGTTGAGGGCGGCACGGCCGAGCAACTCACGTTTGGCCCGTATCACGACATGGACCCGGCGATTTCTCCTGACGGAACAAGAGTGGCATTCGGCTCAAATCGCGACGGGAGCGACGGAAACATCTACGTGCTCAACTTGGCCGACGGGGAAATCAGTCAAGTAACGCACGACAGCTTGGCTGGGCGACCCGCTTGGTCACCCGATGGCACCGCGATCGCGTATCTGCGTTTGCGCACCCGTTCGTACCACTGCCCGACCGGGCGGGCGGGCGTTGCCCGCGTCGCCATGGATGGAAGCGAACCGCAGTATGTCGTGGGTGGTGACAACCTGATCAGCTCGGTCTTCTACTTGCCGGATGGCCGGCTCGCATGGTCGGTCGTCCAGTTCACCCTCCGGCCTTCGACCCGCATCGACGTCTCTATGACACGGGACTCGGTCGAGACGCTCACTACCATCAGCGGAGCAATGGGGCGAGTGCTGGTGAACGCTGCGGGAACCGAATTCTATGGCCGCGGCAACCCGAGAGACGCCAATGGGGTCTTGGCGTCCGACCTCCTCCAGTTCCGCGAGTTTGAGGGCAATGAGGAGCGGCGCATCGCCACACTCACAATGCCCCCGTGCCAGTGGCAGGTAACTCCCAGCTTCGCGATCACCCCCACTGGTGACGCCGCGTACCTCGGGGAAGCTGGACGGCTCTGGAAGTACGTGGTGCGTGATGGTGCCCGTGAACCGATCCCCTTTCGCGCGAATGTAACGATCGAGGTGCGAGAGCCGACCGCTCCCCGTACGGTCGCGTTTCCCGCGCCCGGCGAGTTCCTGACTCCACGCGGGATCATGAGTCCCACGCTTTCACCGGACGGCGGAACCCTGGTCTTCGGTGCCGCCGATCACCTCTGGCAGCAGCCGACCTCCGGAGGACCCGCGCAGCGGCTGGTCGACGGTCACGGATACGAACGCCAGCCGGCTTTGTCACCCAACGGGCAGCATCTGGTCTTCATTTCGAGCGGCGCGTGGGAACAGCACGCGCGAGTCCTTGACCTCGAGTCTCAAGAAATCCAGACACTGGCGACGGGTCTGCTGTATTGGGACCCTGCCTGGAGCCGCGACGGGCGACGTGTCGTGTTTGTGGGCGCTGAGCCTTCGGCATCCGGCCTTCGGTTGATCGTCGCAAATGTCGCCGAGGGCACCACGGAGCGGTTCGCCGTCCCAGGGGCGGGTTGGCCGTCACGTCCGCAGTTCTCGGCGGACGGGGCATGGCTGTACTACTCTGCGCAACCAGGCGCGACGAGGTCGCTGTACCGCCTGGACCTCGACGGTGAGACCAAACCACAGGAATTCATCGCGTTGGAGCGGCACCTCCATGATCCACTGTTGTCACCGGACGGGCAGTGGGTGGCCTTCCGCCGCAACATGGAGATTTGGCTCGCGCGAGTGGATGGCGAAGCGGGGCCCGGCGACGAACGGATCCGCCGAGCGAGCGATGTAGGCGGCGACAATTTCGGCTTTACGCCGGACGGCACCGCGCTTCTCTATGCGTCGGGGGACAGAGTATGGCGGCAGACGATTTCGGGAGGCGAGCGAGTGGAGATTCCAATTGGTCTCAGTCTGCGCTCTCCCTCTCCCCCATCCATTCTGATTCGGGACGTACGCGTGCTCGATTTCGCGGCGGGCGGATTTGGAACCGAGACGTCACTGCTTGTGGAGGGAGGACGCATCCGCTGGATCGGCACCGAGCGCGAGCACGAACTGCCAACCGACGTGGTCATTCTGGATGGCGGTGGACGCTTTGCCATACCGGGTCTCTTTGACATGCATGTTCACGCGACTGCTGGCGCGTGGTCGCGTTCAGACTTCCAGGAGGCATGGCTCGCCTACGGTGTGACGTCCGTCCGGGAGGCAGAAAATGGCCTTGCCTTTTCTACGACCTTGGTGGATCGAAGCGAGAGCACCAGCGACCCCGTGCCGCGGTATTTCTTCTCGGGGAACGTGTTCTGCGGGCAACTTGGCCCACTCCCCTGGGAGACGGTGCCGCCGGCTGCGAGCTTCGTGCTTTCCGACGAGTCGGACGTCCGCACCTATGTGCGGCATTGGAGCAAGCGCGGTGTCCATTTCATCAAGACCCACCCGTGTCTCTCGTGGTCGCTCCACCGTGCGCTCGCCGACGAAGCGCGGCGCGTCGGGTTGCCGGTCATGGAACACGGGAACGCGCATGACTGGCTGCTGCGAAGCGTGACGCTGGGATCGCGGTTTGTGGAACACTTCGATTCGTACTACGACGACGTGCTCCAGCTGCTCGCGGCTGCCGGAACTGCCTGGAGTCCCACGCTGACGCTCAGTCTTGCCGATGTGGCGCTAATCGAACCGGAACGCATCGCGAACCCAAAGCTTCAGGCCTTTGCCATAGAAGGGTTGCTCGAGCATCAGCAACGCCATTTTGACCAAGTCGACGCGGAACTCTGGCGCGAACAGCGATCCAGCGAGCTCTCGATGATCGGTGCCGCATACCACCGCGGTGTCCGCCTCTATGCAGGCACCGACGCTCCGTATGGACCGGTACCCGGTGCCTCGCTCCATCGGGAGCTGCGCTCGTTCGTCGACGCGGGTATCCCACCGCTCGAAGTACTCCGCATCGCTACGCAGGAGGCGGCGGAAGCCGTCGGCGCCGGAGACGACCTGGGTGCGATGGAGGTCGGCAAACTCGCCGACATCGTCTTGCTCGATGCGAACCCACTCGAGGATATCGAGAATTCGAAGGCCATCTGGCGCGTGATCAAGGGTGGATGGGTGTTTGACCCGGAGGAGCTGAAACCGAATCGGAACTAGACGCGGGGTGGTTCGATGATCCGTCGCATCCTGTTGCTACCACTCGTCGCGCTCACGCTGTCCATGCTGCCGGTCCGCGCGCAAGACACGACGGAGTCTGTGCGCGACGAGATGTACCGCCGCTACCTGCGCTACACGTCCTACGTCGAGGGTGGCTCGGTCGAGCCTCACTGGCTGACTGACGGCAACAGCTTCTGGTACGCGCACGGCACCCCCGACAGCACCGTCATCTACAGGGTGGATCCCGTCGCCAACACGAAGACGGAGCTGTTCGACGTGGAGCGGCTCCGCAGCGCGCTCAGGGTGCCACTGGGCCGCAAGCCGCGCGGCACGGGCGTGCCGTTCCCAACATTTGCTTTCACCGACGAGAGTGAGACGGCAGTCCGGTTCAGACTCGCGAGGCGGGAGTTCATTCTGCGGCTGGACACGTACGCCCTCACCGAGGCTCCCGCCTCGGCCGGTGAGGTCAAGACGCTGCCCATCCCCCAAGTGCTGCTGCAAGGCACCCACGGGAGACCGGACGTCAAAGAGGTCCCCTCACCGGACGGGCAGTGGCTCGCCCACCTGACGGATTACAACCTCTGGCTCCGCAGCACATCCGACGGCGGCTTGGAGCAGATAACGCGCGATGGCACGGGAGAGCATTTCTGGGGGTACGGCGGCATCAACCGCGCCTTCGAGCGAGAGCTGGCATGGGTCTGGTGGTCACCCGACAGTCGTAAATTGCTGGTTCGCCGGGGCGACTTCCGCGGGGTACGCAAGATCCCGATCGTCGATTGGCTGCAGCCCGCCGCGGAAATCGAGTGGGTGCAGAGCGTCCACAACGTCGAGACCGGAGGGACGCTCCCCCGCGAGCAGCTCTCGATCCTCGACGTTCCCTCCAGGCGTCTGATCGGCGTCGGTCTGCGTGCCACCGAGGATCATTACTTGGCCGTGTTGGGCTGGCAGCACGACGCGTCGGAGGTCTTCATCGCACGGGTTGATCGCGAGTACAAACACCTCGACCTCCTTGCTGCAAACGCTGAGACCGGCGACACGCGTGTCATTCTGACCGAGACGGCAGAGACCTTTGTTGGCGGCCCCCTCTGGCTCGGGTCTCCGCCGTTCGTCCTGCTCGAAGACGGGAGGCATTTCATCTGGTCGTCCGAGCGGGATGGTTGGCAGCACCACTACCTCTATCACACCGACGGCACGCTGGTCCGCCAGCTCACAACGGGGCCCTTCGTTGCGGGCGGCATGGTCACCGTCGATGAGTCGACAGGGTGGCTGTACTTTTTCTGCTTTGCGGGAGAGCAACCGTACGACGCGCCTCTCTGCCGGGTAAACCTGGACGGTGAAGGCTGGGCCGTGATCAGTGAGCCAACCGGGCGCCACTGGCCCGTTCAGTTCTCGCCCTCCAACAAATTCTTTGTAGACACCTACTCCAGCGTGGCCGGTCCGCCGGTCACAGAACTCAGGCGTTCTGACGGCACGCTGGTCCGGCCGCTGGCACGAGCCGACATCAGCGCTCTCGAAGACGCACTGGACTGGAAGCCGCCCGAGGCCTTCGTGGTCAAGGCCGCCGACGGGGAGACCGATCTCTACGGGGTGCTGTACAAGCCCCACGACTTCGATCCGACCGAGCGGTACCCGGTGCTCGAGTACGTCTATGGTGGTCCCTTTGGGAACAACGTGTCCCACGCGTTCTATCAAAGTCCCTTGCCACCGGCCTGGGCACAGTTGGGCTTCATCGTCTTCGTAGTGGACGCACGTGGTACCCCCGAGCGCAGCAAGGCATTTCAGGATGTGACCTATGGTAAGGTTGGGCGCTATGAGATCCCGGACCACGTCGCGGCCCTCGGGCAGCTGGGCGCAGATCGTCCCTACATGGACTTGAAGCGTGTGGGCATCATCGGTCAGTCGTTCGGCGGATACTTCGCAACACGGGCTTTGCTCACGGCCCCGGAGGTCTATCACGTAGGTGTCGCGGTGTGCCCAGCAGCGGACCTGTACGGCAAGGCCACGGTCATGGAACAGTACATGGGTTTACCGGAGACAAACCAAGAGGGCTATGCGTTCGCCTCGAACGCGCGGCTCGCCGAGCACCTGATCGGGAAGCTCCTACTGGTCCACGGTACCGCTGATGTGAACGCGCCCATCTCCGAGACCATGAAGCTGGTCGACGCCCTCATCCAGGCCGGAAAACCTTTTGACCTGCTGGTGTTGCCCAATCACGATCACCAGATCCTCCGAGCACCCGGCCCCCGGGGCGAGTATGCCCGAGATGCCATTCGACGGTACTTGCGGGAGCATTTGAGGCCGTAGCAGGGCGAGGGCATGATGAGAGACCGAACGGCACGGAGGGACACTCGTTTCGAAGATGGGGTGTGAAGCCATGCGCATTCACAAGCTGTTCCTCTTGCTTGCCGCCGCATCGAGCGTGTTCGTGACAGCCGCAGACGCGCAGACCGCCGACGATCCCGAGCGATGGGCCCTCTACGCTCGGTACTTCGGGCCGACTGACCTCCGGTTTCCGGCTGGCCAGCAATTCGTGGGGAGGTTCATCAGGGGTGGGATGATCGAACCCCATTGGATGGCCGATGGAAGCAGCTTCTGGTATGTCGCGGGTACTCCGGAATCCACGATCATCTACGTGGTTGACCCGAACGCGGACACGCAGAGGGAGTTGTTTGACGTCCTGCGCCTGCGGGCCGCACTCGCACTACTGCTGGGCCACGAGCCACCACACCAGGGAATACCGTTCCGCGACTTCGCGTTCACGGAAGACGAGACCGCTGTGCAGTCCGCTGTAGAAGACAGAGAATTCGTCCTTCAATTGAGGACCTACGGGATCGAGGAGGTCCGGCCGGATTCGACGGAGGTGCCAAAGCGTTGGGCTCCACGACGGGGCGAACTTCTCTCACCGGACGGCCGCTGGGTCGCGACGATCAAGGATCACGACGTGTGGCTGCGCTCCAGTGCCGACGGCCAGGAAATCCGCCTGACCGCGGATGGAATCGAGGATCGCACGTGGAGCCTGGAGGATGCTCAGTGGTCGCCCGACGGCTCCAGGCTCGCCGTTGGCAAGAACGATATTCGCGGCATCCCAAAGGAACCGCTGGTCACGTGGCTTACGCCGACCCCTGAGGTGGAATGGGTACCGTCCCCGAGGTCGGGCGGAGCGATCCCGCGGTATGAGCCATTCATCATAGACGTGCGCTCACGAGAGGTCGTGCGAGTCACGCTGGACGAGGATTGGGACGGGCTACTTGGCCTCGTCGGTTGGCGTCCCGACGGGTCGGAGCTGCTCCTCTGGAGTGAGAACCGCCTCGCAAACACATCCGGCCTCGTAGCCGTGAACCCAAGTAGCGGGTCGAGCCGCACGCTCGTCACCGAGCAGTCCGAGACGAATCACTGCAGGTCTCAAGACTGGTTCGGTTCGGCGGGCAACTTCGCAGCGCTCGCGGATGGCTTCGTGTTCACCGGGGAAGCAGACAACTGGATTCACCTGGCCTACTACGATTGGGATGGCAACCTCGTTCGGCAACTCACACACGCGGCCTTCGAGGTGAACCGGCTGGTCACCGTGGACGAGGAGACCGGTTGGGTCTACTTCACGGCCCGCGGCTTCCCGGAACGGCCATACGACCGGCACTTGTACCGCGTCCATCTCGACGGTCATGGTCTGGAGCGTCTGACCGAGGCACAGGGCAATCACGACTACAACCTGCTCTGGAGGGATCCTCGTCAGATGATCCGGTTCTCGCCATCTAAGGAGTTCTTCCTCGATACCTACTCGACCGTCACCGCGCCGCCGGTAGTCGAGCTACGGAGGGCAGACGGTTCCTTGGTGCGAACGCTTTCCCGAGCAAACGTCGATGCGCTCGAGAAACAGCTGAAGTGGACCGAGGCGGAGGCGTTTACAGTCAAGGCAGCAGACGGAGTAACCGACCTGCACGGCGTCCTGTTCAAGCCCCACGACTTCGACCCGGGCATACGGTACCCCGTGATCGACGTCACCTACCGCTATGAGGTAGTGTCGTGGACCTACACTCCCGCCTTCATCGGATGGTGGGCCCGTGGGCTGGCCCAACTCGGATTTGTCACCGTCATGGTGGATGCCCGTGGTACCAGCGGACGTGGAGAAGCGTTTCGGCGCACGTTCCTGACCGAGTGTCGCAACGGCGAGTTGTTCTGCCTGGGGGACTGCTACGCGTCACAATACCCGTTTCCGGACCACGTAGCGATGCTACAGCAACTCGCTGCAGAACGGCCGTACATGGACTTGGGTCGCGTGGGGAACTTCGGCCTCGCTGGCTCCACAGCCGTGATGGCCATGTTGCTCGAGCCGAAGGTCTATCACGTAGGCGTGGCCGTCGGTGCACCAATCGATCCCTACAGTCTTCAGCGAAACGTGGAGTCGGTGGTAGGGCTGCCGGCGGACAATCCAGAGGCATATGAGATGATGTCACTGGCTCGATGGGCCGACAGCCTCAGCGGCAAACTGCTCCTCATCAAGCCCACGAGGGACGAAAGGGTCTATTTCTCCAGATTCATGAAGGTCCTCGACACCTTCATTCAGGCCGGCAAGCCGTTTGACCTGCTCCTGTTCCCCGATGAGGTGCATGGGATGTACATGAGGCCGGCAACCATACGGTACGTGTGGGATGCTATCGGGCGCTACTTCCAGGAGCACCTGCGGCCGTAGCAGGACGGGGGTTTGATGCCGCAACGTCATCCACGCCTCCTCGCAACCGCGCTATTCGCTCTTGCGACGGTTCCTTCGGCACGATCGCAGGAGCCTCCGCAGCACGGTCCGCAGCATCGCAGGGTCGCTGGTCTTCGAGACCTCACTGGTTCGGTCTCGCGTGATGGGCATTACTACGCGTTCACGAACTGGCAGAGCGGTCAGCTCGGTATCAAAGATCTCCGCTCCGGGGAAGACCGCTACATCGTGACCCCGGAGTCGGAGCAGGAGTACCCGTATGCGCCGAGGTTTGCGCCGGACGGGAAGCGAGTTGCCTATGTGTGGCGCAACGCGGACGGATCGAGCGAGCTGCGTGTGGTCAATGCGGATGGCTCTGGAGTCCGTACCATCTATCGCCGTTGGGTTGAGCCCCACGACTGGTCCCCAGATGGAACCCACATCCTGGCGAGCGTCGCTGGATCGGCCGCGCTCATCTCGGCCTCTGATGGCTCGCTCACCGAGCTGAAGGCGCTCGATGGGCGCTCTCCAATGGAAATGCGCTTCTCGCCCGACGGGCGCTACATCGCCTATGACGCTTTGCGGGAGGATGACTCGCCACGCCGGGACATCTTCTTGCTCGTTGTCGCTGAAAGGAAAGAGATCACCGTCGTGGAAGGTCCGGCGATGGATCGCGTCCTGGACTGGACGCCCGACGGCACGCGGCTCTTGTTCGACAGCGACCGGGGCATGGAGCCCGGGTCCGGTCGACGCGCCTGGTTGGTGGAAGTGGCCGATGGGGTGGCAGCCAAAGCACCCACGTTGGTGACGCCGGAGCTCCGGGTGACGCGCGGATTGGGGTTCGACCGGGACGATTCCTATTACTACTGCTGCGGCCCACGAACGGACCAGCGGAGTGGTGGGCTCTACCTCGCAGACTTCGACCCGACAACGGGTGAGCTTCAGACTCCGCAATTGACGACAGGCAGCATTGGCGGGGCGGTAGACTGGTCACCGGACGGACGTTACTTGGCGTACGCATGGCACTCCTACCCGTTTACCTCCACGCTTGGGATCCGCGCTGTGGACAGTGGCGAGGAGCATCGACTGCCCCTGATGCTCAGGAGGAATCAGCGGTTCGCGCTGCGCTGGTCGCCGGACGGCCGTTGGCTGCTGGCCCAGGCCCGCGATCACAAGGATCAGTGGGGCTTTTATCGGATCGATGCGCAGACCGGTCGGGCCGTGCCCGTGGTGCAAGAGCCTGGTGTGAGCTGGCCGGCCTGGCTGCACGATGGGCGAGTGGTGTTCGTGGTGTCGGATGACAGCGATGACTCTCAACGGTTGGTCGTGCGCGATCTCCAGGCCAACGTGGACCACGAGCTGTGCCGTGTGCCGGCACCCGCGCATCTCTCGCGATTGGCCGTCTCACCCGATGATCAGTGGTTGGCGTTTCTCTGGTCGGACGTGCCGTCATGGTGGGAGGAACGAGGGCAGTGGGCGTTGAGAGTCGTCCCGATCAGCGGTGGTGAACCGCGCGAACTGGCCCGACTCTCTGTCCAAGGCCGGGACAGCCTGTCCTACTCGTCCAGGCCCACTGTGGTATGGACGTCGGATTCTCGGTTCGTCCTCTACACGATCACCACGGTTGCCGAGGGCGGGGCGACGACGGCGCTGTGGCGCGTCCCTCCGGAGGGAGGAGAAGCACAGACCGTCGGGTTGCCCTTGGTCGGGTTCGCCGTATCCAGCATGAGCATGCATCCCAGCGGCCGTCAGGTTGCCATCACCGGTAGGTATCAGCGCGAGGTGTACGAGATCGCTGCGACCGAGGACATGTGGGTGCTCGAGAACTTCGTGCCGCGGCCGAAGTAGCTGTGGAGTGGAACACAGACAGAGGAGGTTCCTATGACGAAAACAGCCAACGCTTCTGTCCGCCCTGTCCGAACAGCGGCTGCGCCGGCCATCGGTCGGCTCCTGCTGAGCGTCGGCATCGGTCTGCTCACGGCCGCGAGCCTCCAGAGCCAGGTTCCGGCTACCGAGGCTGCCCAGCAGCAGCTGCCGTCGGCCCAGGCCGTCATCGATCGGTTCGTGGAGGCGATCGGCGGGCGGGACGCGATTCTCGCTCACACCTCGCGCGTCGCGAAGCTCACGTTCGCCGGCCCCTGGGCGACCACGCACTGGACGATCTACGCCGCGGCGCCGAACCGCAGTTTCACCAGTGTCAGGTGGGAAAGCGGGGAGCTCCGCCGCGAGTTCGGATTCGACGGTGAGGTCGGGTGGGTCGCCTACGAGACCGACCGGGGCCCCCATGTGATGATGGGCGCCCGGCTCAGCGAGACCGCTCTGGTGTCGGCCTACGCCCCCGAGCTCCATGCCACCGAGGAGTTCGAGTCAATGAAGAATCTCGGGGTCGTCGAGTTCGAGGGCCGGCCGTGCTACAAGCTCGAACTGATGACGAAGTCCGCCGGCGCGACCGGGTCCGGCACGCTGATGCGTGCGTGGGTGGCTCGCGAGCGCATCGAGTACTTCGATGTCGAGACCGGCCTCATGGCGGGGTGGGAGACGCCGTCCGACTGGGGCGCCGTGATGCCCGACGGCAGTCACCTGACCGGCGCGCGAGGCGGGACCATGCGGGAAGCCCAACACGACTACCGCGATTTCGGGGGCGTGTTGCGCCCGGCGCGGGTCGAGTGGACCTACACGAGCTTCCCCGGCGCCAAGCAGACCATCACGCTGGACTCGATTGAACATGATGTGGACGTACTCCCGTACCTCAAGCTTCCCGAGGCGTTGCGGGAGGATCCGTGGCCTTGGATGACGCGGTTGATCGACGTGATGGACCTCCAGCCCGGCATGACGGCCGCCGACATCGGGGCGGGCACCGGATGGTGGGCGGCGGGGATGGCGCGGCACGTCGGATCGAACGGCCGAGTGTTCGCGAACGAGATCGGGGAGCGTCTGCTGGAGCAGATTCGTCAGACCGCCGACGAGTTCGAGGTTGACAACGTCGCACTGGTCCTCGGGAGTGAGACCGCCGCGAAGCTGCCGCCCGAATGCTGCGATCGGATGCTGGTCCGGTACACGTACCACGAGTTCCGGCACAAGGAGCCGATGAACGCCACCATGTTCGCGGCGCTGAAGCCCGGCGGGCTCCTCGTGATCATCGACGACTCCGAGGAGCGCTCCCACAACATCGCGCCGGAGTTGGTGATCGAGCAGCTGACCGCTGCGGGCTTCGAGTTCGTCCGCCAGCTGGACCGGTGGAACGACCGCCCAAGCCGATTCCTCCAGCTGTTTCGAAGGCCGTAGTGCCCTTGTAATGAAGAGCACCGCCCGACGACGAGGCCGGGCACTGCCGCCGCGAGTTGCGGGGTCATCCACTGGAGGTGCCATGTCTCCCTCACATTCGACCATCACCCGTCACCTGCGGGCGCTCCCGCGGCTTCCATTCCTCGCTGTGGTGGCCTTGAGACGGCGAAGATGAGGACCTAACCACCGCGGTGGCGCACGTCTCAAACCCACTTCACACACTGCTGCGCAACCCAGCACGAAGCGCTCTCATCCAAGCCCACACGTAACACCTTTCTCCACAAGCTCTTGACGCGATTCCAGTCAACGCCGCTCTTGCCAATTCGGGAAACCGGCACCAATATGCCAGCTTCCTCATCGCATATCGCACCGGTGCACCTCCCGCAAACCGGTCCCCGGCGCGGCAGATACGCGGGCAACATCCGACACCTTCCACAGGAGGTTGATGGGTCATGCGATCCAGATGTGTCGTACTCGTGGGTTTGCTGTTTGGCCTCTGGGCAGGTTCGGCCCACGCGCAGACGCGCGTGGTGACCGGCCAGGTCACCGATGCCGTGACCGACGCGCCGCTCGAGGGCGTCGGGGTTTCGGTGGCGGGGACGACGATCTCGGCCCGGACGCGCGCCGATGGTTCATTCAACATTGGCGTCCCGGTCGGCGAGGTCCGGCTGTTGTTCCGGCATATCGGCTACAAGCGGGCCGTTGCGACGCTTTCGGGGGGCGTGAGCACCCTGAACGTCAGCTTGGAAGCGGACGTCTTCAAGCTCGACGAGGTCGTGGTGACCGGACGAGCGACCGAGATCTCACGGCGAAACCTCGCGAACGCGGTGGCCACACTCAGCGGCGAGGAAGTTGCGCAGGTGGCCGCCCAGAGCATTGAGCACGCGCTGCAGGGGAAGGTGGCCGGAGCCGACGTGTATACGAACTCCGGTGCGCCCGGCGGCGGTGCCCAAGTCCAGCTTCGCGGCGTGTCCACGATCAGCGGGGCGAACTCGCCGCTCTACGTCGTCGACGGGGTCATTATCAGCAACGAAGCCGTTTCGTCCAACACGAATGCCGTGACGCGGGCTTCAGCAGGCTCGAATGCGTCCACCCAGGACGGGCCGGTCAACCGGGTGGTGGACCTCAACCCCAACGACATCGAAAGCATCGAGATCCTGAAGGGCGCGTCGGCGTCCGCGATTTACGGGTCCAAGGCGCCCAACGGGGTGGTCATCATCCAGACCAAGCGCGGCCGAGAGGGACGGCCTCGGGTGAACGTGACCCAGCGGTTCGGATTCTTTGACCTGTCCGAGAAGCTGGGGTTCCGCACCTTTGAGGACGCCGCCGAGGTGGACGCGTGGGGCGGAGCGGGGACCGCGGCTGCCGTGGGCTTTACGCCCGGCCAGACGTTCGATCACGAACAAGCGCTCGCCGGCCGTAACGCCCTCTCGTACGAGACACAGCTCAGCGCCAGCGGGGGTAGCGAAAACACGACCTACTTCGCGTCGGCCTTGTGGAAGAACGACGAAGGGATCATGCAGAACACCGGGTTCCAGAAACAGTCGATCCGGGTGAACGTCGATCAGCAGTTCTCCGACCGGTTTCGGGCCAACATCAGCACCAACGCCCTGCACACCTTGGCGCAGCGGGGACTGACCAACAACGACAACGCGGGCGTAAGCCCATACATGGTCCTCGCGTTCACGCCGAACATCGTCGACCTGCGCCAGCGCCCCGACGGCACGTTCCCGGACAACCCGTTCGAGCGCAGCAACCCGCTGGCAACGATTGCGCAGATGAAGAACGACGAGGACGTGTGGCGGTTCATCGGATCGTTGCGCCTGGAATTCGACGCGATTCAGACCGGCAACCACAGCCTACGGTTGTTGGCCCAGGGCGGCGTCGACTTCTTCGAGCAGAAGAACGATCTGTTCTTCCCGCCGGACCTGCAATTTGAGGACGACGACGGCTTTCCCGGCACGTCCCTCGTCACCAACAGTGACAACGAATTCCTCAACCTGAACACGAGCGTGATTCACACCTACATCCCGGCGGGCGGAGGGACGAGCTTTACATCGTCGGCGGGCGTGACCTATGCGACCCGGGACCTTTCGAGCGCCAGCATCCAGAATCAGGGCCAGGTCGCCGGCCAGGAGAGTATCGCGGCCGGTATCAAACCCACGCTCAACGAGGTTCGGAGGCGCTCCGAGGACTTCGGGTTCTATTTTCAGGAGGAGGTGCTGACCCTGAACGAGCGGCTGCTCCTCACTGCCGGTATTCGCGGCGATCAGACGAGCCGTAACAGCGAGGACGACAAGCTCTTCTGGTATCCCAAGGCGGCCGTCTCGTTTCGCTTCCCCGGGGGCGGGGGGTTCCTCGACGAGATCAAGCTCCGAGCTGCGTACGGTGAGGTTGGCAACGAGCCGCTGTTCGGCCAGAAGTTCACCCCGCTGACGGCCACGGCCAACGTCGAAGGCATCCCCGGCCTCCTGGTCCAGGGGAACGTGGGAGACCCCGACCTGAGGCCCGAGCGCCAGAGGGAGATCGAAGGGGGGGTGGACGCGACGCTGCTGAACGGCCGGGCCACCGTGGAGTTCACCGGCTACCAGAAGAGCGTCAGCGACTTGCTCCTCACCCGTCAACTCGCCCCGTCGTCTGGCTTCGCCCTGCAAATCTTCAACGGTGGCAAGCTGCGGGTGCGCGGCGTGGAGGCGGCCCTGGGGATCGTGCCGATCCAGGCCAGCAACATCAGCTGGCTGTTGCGAACGACCTTCGCCTTGTCGCGCAGCAAGGTCACCCAGCTCGACGTGCCCGCCTTCGTCCCGGGCAACGCCGGGTTCGGTACAGGGTTGGGAACCTTCCGGATCGAGGAAGGCAAGTCCGTCACCCAGCTCGTTGGCAATACCGGGAACGGTGGTCCAGTCGGCCAGCTCGGCGATGCGAATCCGGACTTCCGGATGGGAATCACCAACGATGTCGCGGTGGGGTCTTTCTCGTTGTTCGTCCACGCGGATTGGCAAAAGGGTGGTGACGTGGTGAACCTCACCGAGCTGCTGTACGACGCCGGTGCGAATAGCGAGGACTTTGAAGCAGACGACGGTGGCTCGTTCCGCATTGCCAACTTCGGTAGCAGCGCCGTCGGCACGAGTCTCTACATCCAGGACGCGTCGTTCTTCAAAGTGCGCGAGGCGACCATCGCCTGGCAGCTGCCACAGCAGCTGGTGTCCGGCATCTGGGGTGCAATCCGAACCGCACGCCTGAGCCTGAGCGGGCGCAACCTGTTCACGTTCAGCGGCTACCGGGGAATGGATCCCGAGGTCAGCAACTTCGGTAACCAGGCAGTCGGCCGAAACATCGATGTGGCTCCGTTCCCACCGAGTCGGAGCTTCTGGTTCTCCATCGACCTGGGCTTCTGACCCGTGGTGACACGAGAGAGGAATCGAACCATGAAAGCATATCGAGCACTGCCCCTGCTTTTGGGGATGCTGGCCGTCAGCGGCTGCAAGGATCTGACGGTACCGGACTTCAACAATCCCAGCATCGACGAGCTGACCGGGGCCGATGCGAGCCGCGTGGCCGTGGTGACGGCCGCGCAAGGGCTGTTCGTCCGCGCGCGCACCGGGATCGCGGCCCGCGCGGGTTGGGTCTCCAACTTGGGCATCATCGGACGCGAGTCCTTCAACTTCGACGCGGCGGATCCCCGTTTCATCACCGAGCTCCTGCGCGACCCCCTGGACGGCGGCAACGGCGCATTCGGAGGTAATTTCTGGGTGACTCCGTATCGAGGGTTCCGCGAGGCCGACATCGTGCTGAACGCCCTGGACGCGCTGGAAACCATGCCCGATGCGGAGAAGAACGGCGTTCGGGGTATCGCCAAGACCTTCCAAGCGCTGTTCCTGTTGCAGGTCATCCTCACGCACGATGACAATGGCGCGGTGGTAACCGTGGCGGAGGATCCCACGGGCGAGCCGGAACCCATTGTCGACAAGGCGACAGTGTACTCGACCATCGAATCCCTGCTCGACGCAGCGGACGCGGATCTGGGCAATGCTGGCGCCAGTTTCGCGAGCGACCTGTCGTTCCCGAGCGGGTTTACCGGGTTCGACACCCCAGCCACGTTCCGCCAGTTCAATCGCGCCCTCCGGGCCCGGGTGGATGTCTACCAGGGGAACTTCGCGACGGCTCTGACGAGTCTGGGGGATTCGTTTCTGGATGATGCCGCCCCGTTCTCGCTGGGTGTCTACTACAGCTATGGGACCGGATCGGGCGATGCCGTGAACTCGATCTTCGATCCCTCGGGCCTGATCATCCTGGCGAATGTGGCTATCCGCACCGCTGCCCAGGTACAGACCGATGGCGTGACACCGGATCAGCGTTTCGTGGATAAGCTGGTCAGCGTTCCTACCGCGACCGACCAGGCGACGTTGGGGCTCTCGTCGGACCTGGCGTTCAACCTGTATAACAGTGCGGATGCAGCGGTCCCGATCATTCGCAACGAGGAGTTGATCATACTGCGGGCCGAAGCGAACATCGGAATCGGGGGCGCCGCAAACTTGACGGCGGCCAACGCCGACCTCAACCTGATTCGCTCGGCGGCTGGACTCGCGCCGATCGACCTGGCCGCCATGACCCCCACGGAGCAGGTCGACGCCCTGTTGTACGAGCGCCGCTATTCACTCCTGTTCGAGGGTGGCCACCGGTGGATCGACATGCGCCGGTACGGCCGGCTCGCTGACTTGGCGGCGGACGATCAGGTTGCCGGACTGCAATTGCCTGCGCTGTTCCCGTTCCCCGTGGGGGAGTGTGACGCGAGGGTGCCTCCGCCGAGCCAGGGATGCTAACTCCACTGCGGCACCGGATGGACAGGTGACCGACCGTTAACCCTCGACCTCCCCCGCAGTGCTCAGGCGCTGCGGGGGGGTCTCTTATTTGGGTCTTCCGGGAATTTCGCGGTAAGTTGATGGAAGGAACAACGCCAAGCACAATCGGCACAGGCCGGACGCGCGGTCTCTAGGTGAGGGTAGACTCATGCGTGGCTGGAACATGTTGGTCACGGTTGGGATGTTGGGAGTCGCGGTCTCCGCCGCGGAGGCTCAGACGCGAACGGTGAGTGGGCGGGTGATCGATGCGCGCACCAGAAGACCTGTTGCGGTGGGCTCGGTGTCCATCAAAGGCGCGGCCATACGAGATCACCTGCGACCCGACGGGGTGTTCGTACTCCACGTGCCGCTGCGAGACGTGACCCTGATCATCCAGAGTCGGGGGTACCGACGCCAGACGGTCACGGTTTCGGCGTCGCAAGAAACGGTTTTCGTCAGTCTCATTCCCGACATTGTCGAGGTGGAGGGGGTCGTCGTCAGCGAAAACCCCGCCGACCGCACCAATCGCGCGACCTCAACCACGACTGTGCGCGCCCGCGACATCGACCAGGTTCCGGCTGCGAGCATCAAACAGGCACTGCAGGGCAAGGTTGCCGGAGCGGACATTCAGTACAACTCAGGTGTGCCTGGTGCCGACTTGCAGCTAACGCTCCGGGGGGTGACCACGCTGTTGGGAGCGACTTCCCCGCTCTACGTCGTGGATGGCGTCATTGTGAGCAACGCCTCCATCGCCAGCGGTGTAGCCACCGTCACGGGGGGGCAGGAGTCCCTATCGGGCCGCATCTCCGATTTGAATCCCAACGACATCGAGCGTATCGAGATCTTGAAGGGGGCCGCCGCGTCGGCGATGTATGGTTCCAAGGGAGCGAACGGGGTGGTGATCATCACGACGAGACGGCGATAGCGACAATCCCTCTCCACGGCTCCCTCGGCTGGGGCGCCCTCCGGCCTACCGCACAGTCACGAAGTAACTCGATTGTATGAGCGTGGTCTCGAGGACCCACTCGATGAGCAGCCCGGGCTCCACACGAATCTCTTCGGTCGAAATCCGTTCGGAGGAACCGATCACCTCCGCCTGTACTCTGATGGTGGCTCCCGTCGGCAGCATCGGTTCGGGAACGTCGAATTCGGCGGAGCCCATGCTCGTCACCGTTCCCAAACGAAACCGACTTTGGCCACGGACGAGGTAGATCCTGAGATCTCGCGTGTGGTAGTTGGTCGTGCGCACGGTGGTTCCGGTCCAGGCCGCGCCGACCGTCACGACCTCCGCCCCCTCGATACCGGCGTGGCGGAGGAGTCCATTCAGGTCGTCGACGCCGGCGGCGGCCACTCCCACTCGCACGGCGGAAGCCACAGTCAACGTGAGGAGCGCGCCCGCCCGAACGAGATCCGGGATCGCGATGTCGCGGTTGACCATGGCCTCCCCGATCCGGGAGTCGAGGCCGCGAAGCGTCGTGAGCGTCCCAAACTCGTGCTGCATCACGTCTCGGGCTGCCGGACTGATCCGCCGGGACTCCGATTCGGCATCCGGACTCGCTCCGAGCGACGTTTCCGGCGCCATAAAGATCGAGTCCGCGCCCAACGAGACTAAGGCCGCCGCACCCCACGCGTGTTGGCTCACAAGCGCGTATACCGGAATGTCCGTCGCCGCGATCTCACTCACAATCAGCTGTGCCATGTCGAAGCGACCTCCCGGCGAGGCAAGGTCGAGAATGCAAGTGAGATGGGGCCGGTCACGGACACGTGATAGACGGCGGGTGCCTGGGCGGAGACCGCGTGAGCACCGAGGCTCAAGACGGCAGCCACCGCGGGGTACGTCGATCGGTGCAAGGGCCTGCTCCCTTCGAGACTCCTGTAAAGCTAACCGGGCGGGGGGCCCGCAAGCGGAGGCACAGTTCCGCCTCGTCTCGAAGATGTGACGTCACCTGGGTTACCGGTTCGTTATCGGCTGCCAGTGCCGTTCGGGCCTTTAGTCGATTATCCTTGCTCCCATGCATAGACACAGCCAAAATTCGGGTCACCGAATGTCCGATACGTCTGAGCGGCTCATCGCCGCAGGAGCCGTCCCGACCTTCTGCCAGGAATGTGGCACCAGGTTCTCCGGATCGCGGCCGCAGCATGGCCTCGGCCTGGCACACCGCGTGGGCGGCGCCAAGGTGTTTCACGGTGTCTGCGAGGAGTGTCGGTGATTCCACGGCGATGATTCAGGCGTTCGCGGGCGTCACGCGCTGACGCAGCCACGT
>JBDHAB010000048.1:0-20154 GCA_039588295.1 Gemmatimonadota bacterium | reverse complement strand
CTGGATCGTCACCGTCGCTCCGGACACCGGAGCGCCCTGCGCATCGCGGAGCTGCACGTCCATGTCGGTCGCGAGGCCGCCGGGGATGTCTTGGCCATCGATGTCGGCGATGACACTGAGGGTGTTCGTCCCTGTCCCAGGGTCGTTGCGGTTGACGGCCGGGCCCGTGGACTCACCGCACGCCCCGAAAAGCGCCACGGCACTCCCGACGATGGTTGCTATGCGAAAACGCTGCATGATGAGTCACCTCCTCTGAAGAACCGGGTGCTCTCCAGTGGAGAGCACCCGGGATACCATATTCGCTCCGAGCTGCGTCAGTCGTCGATCTCTATCTCCAGTCCGTCCTCGAACTCGAGCTCGAACTCGAGCAGCTGTCCTTGCAACGCGGCAAGGTCCATGACCGTCCCGTCCGGCAGACCGAACCACATGTCCGGATGAAGTACGATCGTGATGTCGGTATCGGTCGCCGTGTCGAACGGCGGAATCAGGTCGAACTCGACCTCGATCTCTGCCTCGAAATACGTCTCAAAGGACTGCGCCGCGCCGAAGGAGCCGTCCGGGTTCTTCGGCTCGAATGTCCCGACAATGACCATGCTGGCCTTCTCCGGCCAGTTGGGGAATTCCGGCAGGATGTCGTTGTTGAACAGGTCCTCGATCAGCTGGGCGTCCAGCAGGTCATCGGCGTCGTCGTCGTCGACTTCCGCATCACCCACCTCGAACTCGACCTCGTCGAACCTGCCGTCGGCCTGCGTGACGGCCACTTGCAGATCGGTGCCATCCACCGGCACCTGTACGAAGAACCATCGCTGCTCGAAGTCGGGGCATTCCACTTCCACCACGTCGTCGTCGCAGTCACCGGTCTCGACCGGCTCCAGCTCGAGTTCCTCGACGATCACCCGGATGTCGGTGATCGTGAGACGGCCGTTGGATCCTTCAAGAGCGATGTCCTGCGCCGCGGCAGCCGACATGTCGGCGCCGGGGGTGGCGAACGGGGCCGGAGCGGCTCCGGTCGGAGCCGTGGCGAACCGGATCGCAACGGTGGATCCCGGCCCCCCGTCACTGCAGGCGGCAAGGGCCGCCAGCGCGGCCACCAGGGTAAAGCTGGTCATGCGTCTCATCGGTTACCTCGCACGAGTGAAATGGTCATGTCTCTATCGTCCTTCCCATCACTTGGCTAGACGTCCTGCACGCCGGAAACGTCTTGCACACGCGAGGCACTGGTCGCACGAACGATGCCACCTGGCACCCATGGAACCGGAGGGCCAACTATCTAACTGTGAATGGGTTACGGCATTGTGTCCGGCGTCACAAAACGCAGCGGCGTATCAAGACGAGTCGGACCGATACATTTCGTACCATTGGTGGCGGGCCGCGGGACCACCGGTCTGATCAGCCCCCAGCGCCGCCGCCAGGAGGACAGGGTGAGGGGCTGAGCGTGACACACGCTTGCTTGAGTGGCCGAACCCTCGACGGTACAATTCGCGAGTCATCTACGGGTCGTGAAGGCGAAGGAGGGGTGCCGGTGCCGAATCACGTGGGCACGATGCAATGAGACCCGGTGTCCGGTTCCTGGGCGATCAGCTCGTGGAGCAAATCATCGGGGAAGCACGGTCGCTGCTGCGCTCGCTAGGCGTGGAGATCAACAATCCCGCGGTTGTCTCGCTGCTCGCGGATCACGGTGCAGAGGTACGAGCCGACTCGCACCGGGTATTCCTTACCGACGACATCATCGACCAGGCACTGCGCACCGTGCCGCCCGGATTTCAACTGTACGACGCGCTCGGCGACGGCGCCGGCGACCTGTCCGATCCCAACATCCACTTCACGCCAGGGTCCGCCGCAATCAACGTACTCGACCACGACACGCAAGTTGAGCGTCCCCCGACGACCGACGACTACGTCAGGTATGCCAAAGTCATCGCGCAGCTCGACCACCTCGCGTTCCAGAGCACGGCACTCGTGCCCAGTGACGTCCACCAGAACGTCTCGGACAGCTACCGGCTGTACTTGAGCCTGATGCTGTGCGAGAAGCCGGTCGTGACGGGCGCGTTCACCGCCGACGCGTTTGCCGTCATGCGGGATCTCCAACTGGCGGTTCGGGGATCGGTGGAAGAACTGAAGGCAAAGCCACTCACGATCTTCTCCTGCTGCCCCACCGCCCCGCTGAAATGGAGTGACGTCACCTCGCAGAATCTGATCGACTGCGCGGAACACGCGATTCCCGTGGAGTACGTCTCGATGCCGCTCACGGGGTTCGTGGCTCCGGTCACCATCGTCGGGACGCTGGTGCAGCACACGGCCGAGACGTTGAGCGGCATCGTCATCAGCCAGCTCACCAGTCCCGGGACGCCGGCTCTCTACGGTGGCTCACCCGCCGTGTTCGACATTCGCTACGAAACCACGCCGATGGGCGCGGTGGAAACCATGATGGTGGAATGTGCCTACAGCGAGATCGGCAAGCATCTGGGAATGCCGACGCAGGCGTACATGGCATTGAGTGACGCCAAGTTGCTCGACGCGCAGGCTGGCCTCGAAACGTCCATGGGCGCGACGCTCGCCGCGCTGGCTGGCATCAACAGCATCTCCGGTCCGGGCATGCTCGACTTCGAGAGCTGTCAGAGTCTCGAGAAGCTGGTCTTGGACAACGAGATCTGCGGGATGGCCCTCCGGCTCGTCGCCGGTGTCGAGCCACGCGAAGACTTCCCGGCCATCCCGCGCTTCGAGGAGCTGCTGCAAGAACAGCATCTCCTGATCTCCGATCACACGCGGAAGTATCTGCGGGACGAGCTTCGCTTTCCAGGAGTGACGATCGATCGTGCGAACCGGTCACGCTGGCAGGACGAAGGAGGCCGCACGCTCGGGCAGCGGGCGCACAACGAAGTGGAGAGGCTCCTCACACAGTACACTCCGTCGTCCTTGTCCGACGACGTCAAGACGGAGCTGACGCGCCGCATGGCCTCGGAAGCGAAGCGCTACGGCATGGACGCGCTCCCCTACCGGAGCATGCGCGCGTGATCCTGACCTTCGTACCAGAGGAGGTCGCGCCCGACCGCGCCCACGTGTTCGAGAACCTGGGCATCCCACCGGGGGCGGAGATTCAGGACCGCATCGAGGACCTCTATGCCGCGGCGGCGGCGATTTTCGCGGAAACCGTCGCGCCGGCTGGCGTGATCGTGGACATTCCCAGGTCCGAGTTCGGGGACGTCTATCGCGGCGAGGGTCGGAACGAGCCGAATGCGCCTGTCGGTGACATCTTTCCACGGGCAGACCGATTGGCGCTCTTTGTCGTCACGCTCGGCGAGCAAACGAGTCAAGCGATCGCCAGAGGCTTTAACCTGAACGACTTTGCGCTGGCGTCGATGTTGGATGCGATGGCGTCGGCAGCCGCGGACGGTACGGCTGATCTGGCCGAGCGTCGGTACGAAGATCTCCTCACGGAGCGTGGGTGGGACACGCCCGATGGGGCGGCGCTGCGATACAGTCCCGGGTACTGTGGGTGGCACGTCACGGGCCAACGACGGTTGTTCCAGTATCTCGAGCCGGAGCAGATCGGGGTAACGCTGACCGATAGCTGCCTCATGCAACCTCTCAAATCGGTTTCGGGCGTGATGATTGCCGGTCCGAGAGAGATTCACCGGTTTCCGCCGACCTACGAGTTCTGTAGCCGGTGTGAGACCAGGAGCTGCCGCGAGCGAATCCGCCAGTTGTTTATCCGGTGACGGTCCCTTGACCCGCGCGGGAGAATCGATGTGAAGTTGCTAGCTGAGATTGCGAACGCCGTCATCCGTGGAGACCACGCACGGGTCGGAGAGCTCACGCGGCAGGTGATTCAGCAGGAGGTCTCTCCCAAGTCGATCCTGGATGACGGGCTGATCGCCGGGATGGATGTCGTGGGTGAGCGGTTTCGCGTGCACGAAATCTTCCTTCCCGACGTGCTCATGGCGGCCAAGGCAATGTACGCCGGCATGGACGAGCTCCGGCCGCTGCTCATTTCGGAGGGCATTCCCTCTCTCGGCAAGGTGGTGATCGGATCGGTACGCGGCGATCTGCACGATATCGGCAAGAACCTGGTCGGCATCATGCTCAAGGGCGCTGGGTTCGATGTCGTCGATCTAGGACACGACGTGCACCCGGACAAGATGGTGCAGTCAGCCAAAGAGGAGGGCGCTTCCGTCATCGGCATGTCCGCGCTGCTCACGACGACGATGCCGGCGATGAGTGAGGTCTGCGAGCTGGTGCGGCGGGAGAACCTCGACGGGCAGATCCGGACCATCGTCGGCGGAGCGCCCGTCACCGAAGAGTTCGCCAAGGAGATCGGCGCGGATGCCTATGGGTTCGACGCGGCAAACGCAGTTGTCGTGGTCAAGCAACTCGCGGCGCCACGTTGAGGTGAGACCGTTTGCCGAGCGGCTGGTATCCGGCGATCCCATCGTCGCCGACGGCGCCATGGGAACGATGCTGTTCGAGCGGGGACTCAAACCGGGTGAGCCTCCGGAATCGGTCACGCTGTCACGTCCCGAGGTGCTCGAGGAGATCGCTCAGCTCTATCTCGACGCCGGGGCCGAGATCATCGAGACCAACACGTTCGGCGCGTCTCCGCTGAAGCTCGCGCTTTCCGGCTTGGCTGCCGAAGCGGAAGCGCTCAACCGCGAGGCCGTGCTCGCCGCTCGCGGCGTGGTTGCGGGTCGCGCGTATGTTGTCGGGTCCTGTGGTCCCAGTGGCGCGCTCCTCAAGCCCTACGGCGAAACTGGACTCGACGAGCTGTATGCCAGCTACCGGCACCAGATGGAGTGTCTCGTTGCCGCGGACGTGGATTGTGTGTTCGTGGAGACCATGACCGATCTCGAGGAGGCAAGACTCGCGGTGCTGGCGGCCAAGGACGTCTCCGTGGAGACACCGGTCGTGGCCACGATGACGTTCGACCCGACACCGCGGGGATTCTACACGATCATGGGAGTCAGTGTGGAAGCAGCGGCAATGGGACTCGAGGAGGTCGGTGCGGACGCCGTCGGCTCGAACTGCGGCAACGGCAGCGAGCACATGGTCGAGATCGCCGAAGAGTTTCGCCGTCACAGCCAGCTCCCGCTCTGTATTCAGCCCAACGCGGGGCTCCCACGAAGCAAGGGGGGCAAGACGGTGTACGACGAGACACCCGAATTCATGGCCGATCAAGCCCGGGCCCTCCTCGCGATCGGTGTGTCGGTCATCGGAGGATGCTGCGGAACGACACCGCAGCATATCCGGGCGTTGCGGGAAATGGTGGACGGGTTGCGTCAGTAGGATGTAGCGGGCCCCCGTCGCTCTCGGACCATCTGGTCTACGTCCACCACACGTCACCAACTTCGAGAAAGCGCGAATCGAATCGTGGAACTCACCGGTCTCGACTGGCTCGTCATCGTCGCGTACTTGGCCCTCGCGTTCGCGATTGGCTTGGGTTTCCGCAAGCGCGCAGGCAAAAACCTCACCGAATACTTCCTTTCGGGACGCTCACTCCCGTGGTGGATCGCGGGGACGTCCATGGTGGCCACGACGTTCGCCGCCGACACACCGCTTGCCGTCACGGGGCTGGTCGCGCGTCATGGACTTGCGGGCAACTGGTTCTGGTGGGCGTTCGCGTTGGGCGGAATGATCACGGTATTCGTCTACGCCAGGCTGTGGCGCCGCGCGGAGGTGATGACGGATGTCGAACTCGTCGAGCTCCGTTACGGCGGGAAGGCAGCGGCGTTCCTCCGCGGCTTTCGCGCCATCTACATCGCGCTCCTGGTAAACGCGATCATCATCGGGTGGGTCACGGGCGCAATGGTCACCGTCCTGCAGCAGACGGTCTTCGCCGGGCAAGAGGCAGGGGCAGGCGGCAGTGAGTGGATTCTCATCGTGGTCTTGCTCGGCGTGGTCGGGATCTATGCGACGCTGGCCGGACTCTGGGGTGTTGCGGTAACCGACTTCGTCCAGTTCATCTTGGCAATGGCGGGCTCGATCGCGCTCGCGGCGATCGCGGTGAATCACCTGGGCGGAATGGAAGCGATGCGAGCCGAGGTGGTGACCGCCTTTCCGCAGGGCGAAGACGCCTTCCGCTACTTGCCAAATTTCACCGCAACCGATCCGTGGATGCCGCTGGGGATCTTCTTCGTCATGCTGTTCGTCCAATGGTGGGCCTCGTGGTATCCGGGAGCGGAGCCAGGAGGCGGGGGGTATGTGGTCCAGCGGATGGCGTCCGCCAAGGACGAGCGACACTCGGTGCTGGCGACGCTGTGGTTCCAGATCGCGCACTACTGCGTCCGACCTTGGCCGTGGCTGCTCGTGGCGTTTGCCGCACTCGCTATGTACCCGGACCTTCGCACCATGGACGACCCGGGCGTCGGGTTCCCGAGCGTCATCCGCGACTTGGCACCCGCCGGCCTCCGCGGCCTCATGCTGGTCGCGTTCTTTGCGGCGTTCATGTCCACCATCTCCACGCAGATGAACTGGGGCGCGTCCTACCTGGTGAGCGACTTCTACAAGCGCTTCGTGCGGCCCGACGCCAGCGACAAACACCTCACGCGGGTCTCGCGAGCGGCGTCGATTCTGGTGTTGGCCGTGGGGAGTGTTGCGGCCTGGCTGATGCGCGGCACCTCGGTGGACGAAGCATGGAAGTTCTTGGCCGCCCTCGGTGCCGGAACCGGCGCGGTATTCATGTTGCGATGGTTCTGGTGGCGCATCAACGCCTGGTCCGAGATCGTGGCGATGGTGGCGTCGCTGGCCGGGTTCCTCGTCGTAAGTCGTTTCGTCGAGGCCAACGAGTATCGGCTCGCCGTAGTGGCCGCGTTCACGATCGCAGCGTGGCTGGTGGCGACCTACCTCACCCGACCCGAACGTGAGGAGACGCTCAGGAGCTTCTACCGGAAGGTGCGCCCCGGGGGGCCGGGCTGGAGACCCATCGCGGCGTCAGTGCCGGAAACCCAACCGGACCGCCACCTTGGACTGTCACTCCTGGCGGCCGTGCTTGCGGCGGGGATCGTCTACTGCACCCTCCCCGCCATCGGCCTGATGCTCTTTGGAGCGTACCTGCGAGGGATGCTGGCACTGGCTGGAGCCGCGCTCTGCGCCGTAGGCGTCGTCCTGCTCATCCGGCGCATCGGGTGGGAGCAGATGGTACGGTAGGACTCCGTCGGCTCGCTATGTGGTGCCGTACACGCCGTACTCCATCGCGATCTCGGTCATCAACTCCAGTACCTCCGGTTTGGCCGCTGGAGCCACCGAGCACGCCGAGCTCAGGATGAAGCCGCCACCCGGCTTGGCAACGCGCAACCGGTGCAGCACGGCCTCCCGAACCTTCGCTTCATCACCGTGCAGGAGTGTGTTCACGGGATCGATGTTCCCCTTGATGAACGCTTTGCCCTCGAGCACGGCCACGGCGTCCTCGAGTTCGACCGTGCCAAGTGGCGGCGGATCGAGCGTATCGATCCCTTGCGTTCCGGTCTCGAGCATCAGATCGAGTCGATCGCCGATGGCCCCGCAGGTGTGCGTGTACATCGTGACCTGGGGATGCCGGGCGCGGACCTCCGCGATCACACGGCGCTCGTAGGGTAGCACGAACTCCCGGTAATGCGCGGGCGAGATGAATCCACCACCCGCGAACGCCGAGGAGATGAGCACCGCGTCGGCCCCCGCCGCCGCTTGGCGGCTCGCGAGGTCGATCGCTCCGTCGGTGAGACGCTCCAAACACGCATGAACCTTGGGCGCATCTTCCACGAGCGCGACCAGCGCCTGCTCGTACCCCAGCAGCTCGAGGACCTGGGAGAGCGGGCTGAAGATCTCCGAGTGTACCGAGATCTCCCCTCCCGTCTTCTCCCGGACCGCGGCGATGGTATCGAAGTGGTGCGGGGGGAAGAAGTCGTCGACGGACCGGGGCTCATCCTCGAAATCCCACGTCGAGGGGTAGGTAATCCCGGTAAGGTCCCAGGGCTCCACGTACCAGAGCTTCTCGGGCTCCACATCCCCGAAAGCAGGATGGAACTGCGTGCCGTCGGGCTGCAGGTAATGCGGGTTGTCGTCGCGCGGCACTCGCGTGAAGCAGCCGTTCTTCCATCGGACCGTGGTTTCGCGCGCACCCTCTTCGACACGGTCGACGTGTCGCTCGAACTCCGGATCCCGACCCGGCAGATTGACCAGGATGCCGTCGAAGCAGTACCGCTGTTGCAGCTCGACTAACGCGTCAGCGAACGCCTCGGACCGGTACCAGATATCGACCGGAGAAGCGGTGGCGTTCAGGAAGTAGTGGCCGAGGGCGAGCTGGCAGAACACCGGCACGCGGTCCGGTTCATTCAATGCCATAGCGATACGAACGCGTTCGCGGCTGTTCATGTGGACGTGGCGAGTCGAGTCGGAGGCCCTCAGGTTGTATCGCTCGAGGCGGTCGCGCATACGAACAAGATGACAGGCGCAGCGCCATTGCGCGAGACACAAGGGCGGTGGACGCTTCCCCCTGGGCGCCCCACCCTGCTAGTGTTGCATGATCAGATTACGGAGACCGACCATGACCATCACCGAGTCCTTGCTCCCCGAGTTCGACCAAGAGATGGCCAGCACGCGCCGGATGCTGGAGCGCGTGCCGGAAGCGAAACACGACTGGCAGCCGCACGAGAAATCCATGACCCTCGGCCGCCTCGCCTCACACCTGGCCGAGATGCCGCAATGGACCGTGATGACCTGCATGCAGGACGAGCTGGACATCGCCCCGAAAGACGGCCCACCGTTCCAACCCACGGTCTGCGGCACCAACACCGAGCTCCTCGCCACTCTCGACAAGCACGTCGCCGAGGCGCACGAGGCGATCACCAAGACCTCTGACGCCGATTGGATGCGCGACTGGTCGCTCTTGGCTGGCGGCGAAACCGTGTTCACGATGCCCAAGGTGGCCGTGCTGCGCTCGATGGTGATGAACCACGTGATCCACCACCGGGGCCAGCTTTCCGTGTACCTCCGGCTCCTGGGCACGCCGGTCCCCGCGATGTACGGACCCACCGCCGACGAACAGCCGATGTAGCGAGGTCGCGGAGGACGGCGCTCGGGGTATCAGCACAGCTGGGGCGGTCGTGGGGCCGGGGTTCTCACTCCGGTACCCGCCGCACGACCTCGGACTCCTCTTCGCTCCCTCGTCGCACCACGATCCCCACCGGCTCGCCACGAATGAGCCACCAATCGCGGTGATCGAGCGTAGAAGGGCTGGCGAGGTGGAGATAGAGCCCGCTCACATCGACCGTGTCAATAGCCTGCGCGTCGTCGAGATCCCCGACCTCATCGATGAGCAGTCGTCGACGGGCGACCGGGTCCTCGAATACCAGGGCGACATCCAGACGCAGCGCAGCACCCTCCGGTAACACGACCCAGCCACCCCGCAGGAGGACGTCGCTGGCGATCCGGTGATTGGACGGCAGGTCCTCATAGGCGGCGGAATCGGCATCCCGGTACCGCTCGGTGGCGATCGCCTCGAAGGCGGTCAAGAGCAGGGCGACATTGAGACGGCGGAGTCCCTGTTTTTCCGGATCCTCCGGGAGCGCCCCGCTCTCAATGAGGACGGTGCTGGTGCCCCACTGCTGGATGAGATCTCCGAACGCACGGGGGTTGAACTCGTCGTCGTACTTGGCCACCCGATGCGGTATGACCTCCTGCAACGCGGTCGCCAGCAGGGCCGCCAGCTGCCGCGCACGGGCGCGCACCGGACCGTAGGCACGTGACGAGTCCGCCGCCGGCGCCAGGAGCGCGACGGCAACCTGGCGACCGTCCGAACCGGCTGCGTTTCGTGCGCCCTGGTCGTGCAGGTTGAACCCGAAGTCCGGCTCCAGACTGTCGCGCAACGCCTTGAGCGCCCGCGCCTCCGGCGTGGCTACCCGGCGGGCATCGCGGTTCACATCCACCCCCACGGCGTTGTGCCGCTGGAAACGCTCGGCACCGTCCGGGTTCAACATCGGGACCATCGTGACCGTGAGGCGATCACGAATGCGTACGCGGAGCGGATCCGCGCCCCCCTCTGCGAAGAAGCGAATGACATCGGCCAGCGCCATCGTTGCCGTCGACTCGTCGCCATGCATTTGCGACCAGAGCAGGACGCGCGTGGGGCCCGAGCCGAACTTCACGGCTCGGATCGCCCGACCTTGCACGGACCAGCCGATGGTCTCCACTCGCACACCCGCACCAGTCACATAGGGTTCAAGCGCATCCCACAGCTCGCCGTGCGTGAAGCGGCGCTCGGCGATCGCGGTAACGTGGTACTGCTCGGCCTGCGGCCGTCCGATCAACTCACAGCACGGCGTCTGCGCGAAGGCCGACGGTGCCGTAAGTATCGCGGCGACGCATGCGACAAAGACGAAGGGACGCGTGCCCATCGGTTCCGAAGTCAAACGTTTCATGTCGGCCGTTCTCCGAGTGACGCCGCGTTCTCGCGCACAAAGGTGAACCCTCTCAAGAACCACTGGTCGATCGCCTTGGAATGTAGCGTGGCGTCGTGACAATGCATCCTCGGCACAACGTCGGCAACGCCGCCGAGGGGGGTTGCAGCTGCCACTTGCGGGGGGGTACATCGGACAACACCTTCTCCCAACCACGTTCTCTGGAGTGCCCACCATGCAGCGGTACGTCACCACGGCCTTCTCGATACTTGTGACCTCGAGCGCGCTCCTCGCGTCCCCCGTGGACGCGCAGGCGCCGTTCCGCGGTTTTGACCAGTATGTCACCGAGGCGATGGTGACCTGGAAGGTACCAGGCCTTGCCGTCTCCATCGTGAGGAATGACACCCTTGTGTACGCCAAGGGCTACGGTGTCCGGACGATCGGTACCAATGAGTCCGTGAGCGAACGGACCTTGTTCGCGATCGGGTCATCGTCAAAGGCGTTCACGGTGGCCGCGGTCGGCGCTCTGGTCGACAGCAAGGAGCTCTCCTGGGACGACCCCGTGGTGAGCCGGCTTCCCGAGTTTGAGATGTACGACCCATACGCAGCCAAGGAGATGACCATCCGCGACCTGTTGAGCCACCGGAGTGGCCTGTCCCGCGGAGACCTGCTGTGGTACGGCTCCAATCTCTCCCGAGAGGAGATCATCCGGCGAGTCAGATTCCTGGAGCCCAGCTGGAGTTTCCGGTCGCAGTTCGGCTACCAGAATCTGATGTTCCTGACGGCCGGGGAAATCGTGGCACGCATCTCCGGCAAGAGCTGGGACGACTTCGTCACCAAACGGATCTTTCAGCCGTTGGGCATGGTGGCGAGCAACACCACGGTGCGCGCGCTCGCCGACCAGGTGAACGTGGCGACTCCGCATGCCGAGATCGACGATACCGTCCGAACCGTGGCGTGGCGCAATATCGACAACGTCGCTCCCGCGGGTTCCATCAACTCCAACGTCGTCGACATGGCGCAATGGGTGCGCCTCCATCTCAACGACGGCGAGTACGGTGGGCAGCGCATCCTGTCGTCCGCGGTCGTCCAGGAGATGCAGAAGCCACACGCACTCGTCCCGCAGAGCGGCGTATGGAAGCGGCTCTTTCCCGAAGCCAACTTCACCACGTACGGTCTCGGGTGGTTCATGCAGGACCACCGCGGTGAGAAGGTCGTGCAGCACGGAGGGAACATCGACGGGATGAGCGCACTGGTTGCCATGATGCCGAGCGAGAAGCTGGGACTCGTGATTCTCACGAATATGAACGGTTCAATGCTGCCGACCGCGCTCATGTACCGCATCTTCGACGCCTATCTCGAGGCGCCCGAGAAGGACTGGAGTGCGGATCTCTACGAGATGGTGAAGCCGCTCCTCGATCAGGCGAAAGAGCAGGAACAGAAGACCGAGGAAAAGCGGGTGATGGGAACGAACCCCTCGCACCCGCTCGAGGACTACGCGGGCGTGTATCTCGACCCCGACTCCCTCTACGGTGAGGCCGAGGTCGTCCTCGAGGATGGAGCCCTGGCACTGCACTATGGGCCGGCGTTCGTCGGCGACATGGGTCACTGGCACTATGAGACGTTCCGCGTCACGTGGCGGGACCGGATGCTCGGCAAGTCGCTGGTCACGTTCTCCTTGGATCACGATGGGGAGGTGGACGAGGTCCGAGTGGAGAATCTCACCACCTTCGAGCGGAAGCCCGAGACGGCCGACTCCACCGACGCCGTGGAGCTGAGCGAGGAGGAGTTGAGCCGGTTCGTCGGACGCTACACAGCCGACGCTCCGCCAATCGACCTGAGCATCGAGCTCCTCGACGGCAAGCTCCAGGGCGTCCTGCCGGGACAACCCGCCTATGCACTGGCGAGCGTTACGCCGACCACGTTCCGCGTCACGGGGATCCCGATCGAAGCGAGCGTCGAGTTCATTATGGACGGCGACCGGGTCACCAAAGTCATCCTGACCCAGCAAGGGTTCACATTCGAGCTGGTGCCCGTGAGTCCGTAAGGCGAACGGAGCTGAACCGGATCGCTAGTTCACTCCTTGAGTCGGCGCTCGAAGAAGTCCACCGTCGCGCGGTATGCCGCGAGCCAGTTCGCGTGCAGCAGGAATCCATGCACGTCATCCGGGAACACGAGCTGCTCAACCTCGACCCCGCGCGCACGGAGCGCCGCCACTAAGTCCACGGTCTCGCTGAACGGCACGTTGCGATCGTCGTCCGCATGGATCACGAGCACGGGGGACCGCCATCGGTCGACCGACGCCATGGGCGATGACTCGTACGCGAGTCGGGCTACCTCGGCGCGCGCCGCCGGATCGTAGCTCGGGACGAAGTTGCGGATCACCACGTTCCAGTCATGCACGCCGTGAAAATCCACCCCAGCCTTGAACAGGTCGGAAGCTCGAGCCAGCCCCAACGCCGTGAGATACCCGCCGTACGAACCGCCCCACAGTCCAATTCGCTCGGGATCGACGTCGACGCGGCTCTGAAGGTAGAGCCCCGCACCCACAACGTCTCGGTATTCGCTCGCCCCACGGGCTCCGTAGTCGATCGCTTCCCGAAAGTCGAGTCCGTAGCCGATCCCGCTGCGGTAGTTCACCGAGAGCACGACGTAGCCTAGGCTCGCCAAGTACTGGTTGAGCGCATACGTGTTGTGGTAGTAGCCCATGTAGTGAAAGCCAAGGAGCATCTGGCGACGGGAGCCACCGTGGAAGAACAGCACCCCGGGCCGTGGATCGTCGGGAGTCGCGTCTCGCGGGAGAAAGAGCTGCCCGTGAATCGGCATGCCATCCGCCGCCGCGAATACGACGGGCTCGGGCTCGACCAGGTACTGCGAGGGGAAATCGCGAGGCATCGTCCCCGGAGCGAGCGGCCGCCTTCCGTCCCGCAGCAAGATCTCCGCGTGGGCAGGAGTGCGCGCATCCGAGGCGAGAAAGGCCACCGTGCCGCTCTCGGTGACGGTCGGCGCCCACTCGATCCCCGCCCCGGGGGTGAGCACCACCGGCCGCCCACCAACCACGGGGACCTGCCACAGATGCCGGCGGTCGATGTCGCCCTGGTTGGACGAGTAGATCACCTCCCGCCCACTGGCACTGAGGGCAACGTACTCCACTTCAAACGCCCCGGGGGTCAGCAGCGTTGGCTCACCGCCGCCAATCGGCAGGGAGTAGAGGTGCACCCACCCGTCGCGCTCCCACGGGAGCACGATCCGATCGCCCGCCGCCCAGAGAAGCTGGTTTTCGGCGACGACGCCGCGGAAGGCGCTGCCGCGGCCGGGCGCTGCACTCCAGACCTCTCGGCCAGCGCCGGTCGCCACGTCGACAACTCGAATCGACCACGGCTCCATCTCACGTCGCGGTGCGAACGGCAGGGCATGCCGGTCGTTCGGAATCCTGATAAAGGCGACCCGGCGCCCGTCCTGCGACCACACCGGATTGCCATCGAGATCGACTGACGGGTCGAGGTACTCCAGCGTCCTCTCGCCGAGGTCGTAGACCCCGATCAACGCGTGATCGCCTCGCGCACTTCTGAAAGCCAGACGCGAGCCGTCGGGTGACCACCGAAGCGAACCGGGCGAGCCACGCGGACTGACGAGCTCCTCGACCGTCGCCGAGTCGTCGAGGGTGACCGACCAGATAGCCCCACCTTTGAGGAAGGCGGCAACCCGTCCGCTGGGCGAGACCGCCGGTGCACTTCCCTCTGCAAGCTGTCGCGGGTCGCCGCCAGCGACCGGCACGATCCAGATGGCCCGCTCCACCCCAAGCGCCTCCGTCGCAGGGTTGGGAATCTCCCCCTGCCTGTTTGGCGCGCCCCCGCGCACGAACACGAGGGCATCACCGCCGTGCGTCCACTCGAGGTTCGTAAGTTGCTGCCCATCATCTTCGGCATAGGCGGTGACCTGGACGCCCTGGTACTCGGGCGACCGCGCCACCCAGATGTTGCGAACCCCGTTGGCGCTCTGCACCCACGCGACGGCATCTTCGGTGGGTGCGGCGACGAGCCCCGATGGAAACGGTGCCGAGAGTATCTGTTCGAGCGTGAAGTCCTGCGCTGCGAGCAGGTGAGGCAGATGCGCGAGCACAATGACGAGCAGGCAAAAAATGCGGGCGATACGGAGCATGAGCGTTCCTCGAGGCTTCGATCCGATGAGAAGATGCGCACCGGTCCGCGACCTGGCGAGACCCGCACACGGCGGTTGCGGCTCGCGACTCAGCGACCGCAGCGTACACGGCCCCGCCCGCTCGGCGGTGAATCTCCCGTCACCGACCTCGCGTAGTGTCCTCGGCTCGCGCCCGGGGGCCGTGGCTTTGGTCTCGACCCCCGTGTATTGTTCGACGACCAACTGCGACTTTGGACTGACGTGACCGACACCTTCGACCGCCTGAAGGCCGCCCTCGCCGACCGCTACACGCTCGAGCGTGAAATCGGGAGCGGCGGCATGGCCACTGTGTATCTGGCGCAGGACCTCCGGCACGACCGGAAGGTGGCGATCAAGGTGTTGCGCCCCGACTTGGCTGCGTCGTTGGGCAGCGAGCGGTTCCTGCGCGAGATCCGCATCGCGGCCAAACTCACCCATCCGCACATACTACCGCTGCACGATTCCGGTGAGGCCGACGGGTTCCTCTACTATGTCATGCCGTACATCGACGGCGAGTCGCTGCGGGACAAGCTCACCCGCGAAGGGGAGCTTCCAATCCATGAAGCGGTGCGGTTCCTGCGGGAGGTGGTCGACGCGCTAGCCCTCGCGCACAAGCAAGGGATCGTGCACCGAGATATCAAGCCGGACAACGTGCTCCTGTCCGAGGACCACGGGCTGGTCACCGATTTCGGCGTGGCCAAGGCGGTCACGGAGGCAACGGCCGGAAAGGGCATCACGAGCTTCGGCATGGCGGTCGGGACACCCGCGTACATGTCGCCGGAGCAGGCGTCCGGCGATCCCAACATCGACCACCGCGCCGACATCTATGCCGTTGGAGCGATGGCGTACGAGATGCTCACGGGGCGTCCGCCGTTCCAAGACGGTAGCCCGCAAACCGTGCTGGCAAAGCACGTGACCGAACCGGCGAGACCAGTGACCGAACTGCGGGAAGCGGTTCCTCCACCGCTCGCCACCGTGGTAATGCGGTGCCTGGAGAAGCGGCCGGCCGACCGGTGGCAAAGCGCGGCCGAACTGCGTACCCAGCTGGATGCGCTCACGACCCCCACCGGTCCGGTCACACCCGCCGACATGTGGGTGTCAGGCGGAACCCTCGAGGCACAATTGCGACGCAGTCATCCGGCTCGTGTCATGGGCTTGTACGGGATCGGAACGGCGTTGGTCGTGCTCGTCGCCTACAGCGCGATGGTACTGCTCGGACTGCCCGAGTGGGTCGTCCCCGCAACCATCGTCACGTTGGCGGCAGGGCTGCCGCTCGCACTGTTGACCGGGCGTGCGGAACGGCGCCGTGCGGTGGCGCGGGCAGGAACGGACACCTTCTCGGATGGCTTGGGGCGCATTCATCGGTGGCTCACCTGGAAGCGGGCGATGACCGCCGGTGGCATCGCGTTGGGCGCCCTCACCGTGGTGGTGGCCGCCTACATGGCCATGCGTGCCTTGGGGATCGGTCCCGTCGGAACGCTGGTCGCCTCGGGCGTGCTCGAGGAACGCGAGCGAATCGTGCTGGCACAATTCGAGAACCGCTCCGGCGATTCCACGATCGGGGAGACGGTCACCGAGCTGTTCCGCATCGATCTCACCCAGTCCCGCTCAGTCACGGTGCTCGAGCGCGCACAGGTCGGGCGGGTGCTCGCTCGCATGGAACGCGACCCGGACGAGCTCCTCACGCCAACCCTCGCGGCGGAGGTGGCGGAGCGAGAGGGACTCAAGGCCATCGTGACCGGCGAGATCCTGCCGGTCGGAAACGGGTTCGTGGTTTCGAGCCGGCTCACCGCGGCCGGTACCGGGGAGGTACTGTGGGCCGGTCGGGAGTCGGCCAACGACCCGAGCGGCATCATCAAAGCAGTCGATGACCTGTCGGCGAGCCTGCGGGCCAAGATCGGCGAGTCGCTCCGCACGATCCGCGCCGACGCCCCGCTCGCGGAGGTGACGACCAGCTCCACGGAGGCGCTCCGGAAGTACGCGCAGGCCGACCGGGCGAACAACCAGGCGGACTTCGATCGCGCCACCGCGTTGCTGGAGGAAGCGATTGCCGCGGACTCGGCATTTGCGATGGCGTATCGCAAGCTCGGGATCATCCTCACCAATCAGCAGCGCGACCCGGAGCGCGCCTCGCAGGCGTTCACGCGGGCGTTCGAGCTCCGCGACCGCCTGACGGAGCGCGAACGGTACCTCGCCGAGGCGGCCTACCACCGGTACGTGGCCGACGACAACCAGGCGTCGATCGACGCCTACCGGACGCTGCTCGAGAAGTACCCGACGGATCGGATTGCGTTGAACAACTTGGCAGTGAATTACGGCGCGCTTGGCAGGAAGGAGGAGGCTGCCGAGCTCTATCTTCGGTCCATCGCCTTGGGTGGCGCACCCTCAGTCACGTTCGGCAATGCCATCGAGGCACTGTATGGCTTGGGCCAAAGGGACTCCGCCCGAGCGGTATTGGAGCGGTTCCAGTCCGAGTATCCGGATCAGCCGCAAATGACCCGCTACCGCGCCGGCTTCCTGAGCGCGGTGTACGACTACGAGGCGGCCGAAACGCTCATGCGCGGGCTGCGTGACACCCAGCGTGGGAGCCCCGCCATCGAGGCGATGGCCGGCGCGGAGCTCGCCGCCTATGCCGCCGTCCAAGGCCGGGTCGTCGAGGCATGGCAGCTCATTCTCGAGCTGTACGACCTCCAGGAGCAGCACGGCTTTCGGTTCATCGACCAGCCGCGGCCGGTGTTCGAGACCATTGGCGGTGCCGCGCTGAGCCTCAGGTACTACGGGAACGCCGACTCAGCCCTGAGAGCGCTCGATCGGCTGACCGGCAGTGCCGCATGGCGCGGGCTCGAACCGGCAGATCGCGAATACCCCGGCCTGGCAAGCCTCTACGCGGAGGCGGGACGGCCGGAGCGGGCTCGTGCGTTGCTCGATCAGTACGAGAGTGAGGTCGGCCAAGAAACCCGCGCACGTACCGGAGAGCTGATTGGAGTCCACGATGCGCTGGGCTCGCTGGCGCTCGCCGAGGGGCGGCCCACAGACGCTGTGGAGGAGTATCGAAGCATCCCAGCGCTTGTGCCACAATGCGTGCTCTGCGGGATGTTCGAGACCGGCCGCGCGTACGACGCGGCAGGCATGGCCGATTCCGCGATCGCCGTGTACGAACGGTACCTCGCATCTCCGGTCCTGTTCCGTTCCGGACAGGACAACTTGACGTTGTGGTGGATCTTCCGGCGTCTCGGAGCTCTGTACGAGGAGACGGGGAACCGCGAGCAGGCGATCGAGTACTACAACCGGTTCGTGAATCTCTGGCAGAACGCGGACGCGGACCTCCAGCCGCAGGTCCAGGAGATCCGTGAACGGTTGGCATCGCTCGTGAGCGAGCAGCGGTAACTGAGCGACGCTTCGATCTCATCACATTCGAAAGGACGCAGGGTCATGAAGATTCTCGCTTGTTTCGTCATTGTAGCTCTAGCGAGCGTCGGCTCGCTCGCAGCGCAGGCGCACCAGCATCAGGAACAGGAACATGCTCGGCAGATGGAGCACCAAGATCAGGGTGTCAGGATGGGGGGGATGCACTCCTTCCAGCTGAGTATGCTGTTGGAGCACCACGACGAGCTCGAGCTCACAGACGATCAGGTTGCACAGCTCACCGCGCTCGAAGAGGCGACGAAGCAGGCGGTGGACGAAGCGCATCAGCCCGCACAAGCGGCGATGCAGAACCTGCACAACGAGCTGATGTCGGAGAACCCCAACCCCGAGTCCGTTCGCACGTTCTTCACCGCACACCATACCGCCATGGGGAACATGCAGTGGATCCAACTGGAGAGCGTGCTGGAGGCCATGGCTCTGCTCACACCAGAGCAGCTCGCGACGATCAAGAAGGCGGTCCAGGAGCATGGGGGAGGCATGCAGCATCGGGAGCGCTAGCCAAAGCGCAGCGGACCCCGGTGGGCTCGGACTAGTCCAGCGCGCGGCCTGAATCGATGTGGATCGGGCGGCTGAGCCTCGGCCGCCCGATCTCACGCGACCGCGAGTATGCGCGGCGCTACAACTGCGCTCCCCCCCTGCCCCGAATGTCTTTCACGCCCGGCACCGCCTGCACCAACTCCCGCACCTTGGCCGCATTCGCGAGGTAGCGGACGGTGGCGGTGATGGTGACAACGCCATCGTCGGCATCCACCTGGATCCTATCGTCCGAGATGTCCGGATCCATCCCGAGCTTGGCCCGAACCTCACTTGCCACAACCAGATCGTCCACGATCTTCTGCGACTCCGGAGTCGTGGCGAAATCCCGCTTGGCCATTTGCACGATGGTTGCCGCGGCGCTCGAGACCGGCAAGTTCTCCAGATTGAGCATGAGGTCCTGGGAAGCAGGATCGTTCATATCGACGCCGTGGAGCCATTTCATCCAATTGCTTTGCTTCTGATCCAGCTCCTTGAGGTACTGTATCGCCTTTCCCCGGGTGAGGTCGCATCGCTTCATCGTCGCCCCGATACGGTACTCCCTGTTCGCCAAGACCCCGACCCTCAGATGGTGCGGAATCCCTTTGAGCAGCACGTGGCCAGCCTGGCCATGATACACGACGTTGTCGCTTTGGACGGCTTTGGCGATGGTGGCCTGCGCGCAGTAGATAAAGTGCCGCTTCTTGAGGCCGCGGCCCTCGAGGAACCCCGGCGTGTTCGCGAGGGCGGATTCCAGCTCGCTCTCGGACGTCCCGAACGTCTCGGCAGCGACCCGCAACAGCTCCTCTCGGGTGAACCGGCGATAGCCAAGCTCCTCGCTGATCAGCTTTGCCAGCGCCTCAACGCCGCTGTAGGCTCCCCTGGTGATGGTAATGATTGCCATGATGAATCTCCTACTTCCTGCCAGCGGTCGAGTCGGTGCGTGCCCGGCAACGGTTCCAGCCGGTCTCGCCGAAGCGGGACGTCATTCAGCGGCGTCAGTCCAGTGGCGGGGCCACGAAAGTCGCCGACATGCCAACGACCTCTAGTGGGTAACGTGCGGTCGACGGTTTAGGATGTAATCTTGTCCAATGCCTGGCAAGGGCAGTACAGCGGCGGGCTGGACACTTCCGTGATCCTCAAATGGCTGTCCCTGCGAGGGTACGACGTGATCGCGTACGTCGCGGACGTGGGTCAACGGGACGACCTGGAGGCCGCGAGGCAGAAAGCGTTACGGACCGGCGCGTCCAAGGTCTGCGTGGAGGATCTCCGGGAGGAGTTCGTGACGGACTTCATTTTTCAGGCGTTCAAGGCCAACGCGCTCTACGAAGGCAGGTATCTCCTCGGAACGGGGTTGGCTCGGCCGCTCATCGCCAAGCGGCAGATTCAGATTGCCGCCCGCGAACACGCGCCGTTTGTCGCGCACGGCGCAACGGGAAAGGGCAACGACCAGGTCCGGTTCGAGCTGTCCTACTACGCCTTGAACCCCGAGATCCGAGTGCTGGCCCCATGGAAGATGCCAGAGTTTCTCCAGGAGTTTGAGGGCCGCACCCAACTGCTCGAGTTCGCGGAGCGGCACGGCATCGACGTCACGGCGACGAAGGAAAAACCCTTCAGCGAGGACGACAATCTGCTGCACCTCTCGCACGAGGCCGGTATTCTCGAGGAT
>JBDHAB010000047.1:0-34872 GCA_039588295.1 Gemmatimonadota bacterium | reverse complement strand
TGCCCTCTCCCGTCGAGAGGGTTTTGTGTTTGGGCACATTTTTGGGCACATCGGTTTCTGTTGGAGCTAGACGCGCAGGTCGCGGGGACTAAACAGGCATCAGATAGGGATGGAGCGACGAGGATTCGAACCCCGAAGGGATTGCTCCCGGCGGTTTTCAAGACCGCTGCCTTACCAGTTAGGTCTAGCCCTCCCAGGATGAAAAGCTAACAGACCGCTGACGGGTGCCCAACCTCCATGGGTCGCTGCAATCGCCCAGGCGTTACAGGCACTATCTTATGTGTCCGCATGGCCCGGTCAGCGGCGGATGAATGACCGGAGCACAGCAGTGAGCCACCCGCGCGAGAGGACACGGTGACAGAGCGAAACCCGCCCACGACCCGAGAACCCACCCGCCCCACTGGCGTGGATTTCATCCGCGCCATGGTGCGCCGCGACCTCGAGTCCGGCAAGTACGGCGGCCGCGTCGAAACCCGGTTCCCGCCCGAACCCAACGGGTACATGCACATCGGCCACGCCAAGGCCTGTTGCCTGAGTTTTGGCCTGGCCAAGGAACATGCTGGCGTCTGCCATCTCCGGTTCGACGACACCAACCCGGAAACGGAGGACATGAAGTACGTCGAAGCTTTCCAGGAAGACGTGCGGTGGCTGGGCTTCGACTGGGGCGAGCATCGGTACTTCGCGTCAGACTACTTCGAGCGGCTGTACGAGTTTGCCGAACACATCGTGCAGAAAGGGAACGCCTACGTCGACAGCCACTCGGAGGACGAGATTCGCGAGTACCGCGGGACCGTGACCGAGCCCGGTCGCGACAGCCCGCACCGGAATCGCTCGATCGACGAGAATCTGGATCTACTCCGCCGCATGAAGGCCGGCGAATTCCAAGACGGCGAACATGTGCTGCGCGCCAAGATCGACATGGCGCACCCCAACATGCTGATGCGCGATCCGATCTTGTACCGGATCCGGCACGCCGACCACTACCGGCGGGGCGACGCATGGTGCCTCTACCCGCTGTACGACTTCACGCACTGCTTGTCGGACGCGATCGAAGATATCACACACTCACTCTGCTCGCTCGAGTTCAAGGACAACAACGAGCTCTACGAGTGGGTGCTCGACGCGGTGGAGATTCCCAAGCCGCGTACCGAACAGACCGAGTTCGCGCGGCTCAATCTCGACTACACCGTCTTGAGCAAGCGGAAGCTGATCCAGCTGATCGACGGGGGCCTTGTAGGCGGCTGGGACGATCCGCGCATGCCAACCATCGCCGGACTCCGACGCAGAGGTGTGACCCCGGAGGCGATCCGCAACTTCTGTGACCTCGTGGGTGTCGCCAAGACCGACAGCCGTGTGGACATCGAGAAGCTGGAGTACTGCATCCGCGACGACCTGAACCAGCGAGTACCCCGGGTGTTGTGCGTGCTGCGTCCGCTCAAGGTGGTGATCGTCAACTACCCCGTGCGTCAGGTCGAGGAGCTCGACGCGCCGTATTACCCGCACGACGTACCGAAGGAAGGCTCCAGGAAGCTTCCGTTCTCCCGTGAGCTCTACATCGAGCGCGAGGATTTCATGGAAGATCCGCCGAAGAAGTTCTTCCGCTTGGCTCCCGGCAGGGAGGTGCGGTTGCGGTACGGCTACCTCGTGACGTGTGTCGACGTGGTCAAGGACCCGGCGACCGGTGAGGTCACGGAGGTGCACTGCACGTACGATCCCGAGACCCGGGGTGGTAACACACCCGACGGCCGCAAGGTCAAGGGCACGATCCACTGGGTGTCAGCCGAGCACTCCCTTGCGGCGGAGGTGCGGCTGTACGATCGGTTGTTCCTCCGGGCCAATCCCGAAGAGGTCGAGGGAGGCAGGGACTTCACCGACTACGTGAATCCCGACTCGCTCATCACGCTGCGTGACTGCCGCATCGAGCCGAGCGTACGTGAGGCGCCGCCCGGAACACGCTACCAGTTCGAGCGACAGGGTTACTTCATCAGCGACATCCTGGACTCGTCCGCCGACCACCTGGTCTTCAATCGTACGGTGTCGTTGCGGGATACGTGGGCAAAGATCAGAGCCAAGTCCAGCGGGTAGCCGCCGAGCACAAGCCATAGGCCCGCGGGCGAGACGGTGTTGCTCCTCAGAACTCGGCCCGCACCCTCGCGGTGAGGAGACGGCCGATTGCAGGGGCGCCAACGAACTCGATGTGGTCGTGGTCGAGCACGTTGAGCGCGCTTACCGTCACGGTGACCATCGGCGCGAACGGCAGGCGGTAGCCCATCATTGCGTCCACCACGGTATAGGAATCCACCGTGCCCACGTACACGCCCGAGATGACCGGAAACGCGTCGACCCAGCGGCCGCGCACTTCGGCGTTGAGGCCAAGCCGGTCCTCCCGTACGAGGAGGGCGAAAGCCGCTCGGTTCGCCGGCCCGTTGAGCGGGAGCGTGTCTGCCACCCCTTCGGTGTTGACCGTCTCGAACTGGTTCTCGCTCACCCAGGAGTAGTTCCCACGCAGCGCCAGCCACGGCGTGACCACGGCACCGAGCTCGAGGTCCGCACCCCAAAAACTCACCTTCCCGAAATTGCGATAGGTCACGAGCACGTCGAACGGGTCTCGCGCCTCCTCGGGGGTGACGGTCGCAAGCGGGAAGCTGTCCGCGAGCAGGGCCAGGAGTTGTGCCGTATCGGCCGGTATGAACTGCTGAAGGTATTGTCCGAGGGATGTACCGTCGAGAAAGACACTGGGTGTCTCGACCCGTTCCGCTCCCATGAAGTCGCTCTTCCACGCCCGATACGCGTCCACACCGATGGTCACGCGCTCCCCCAGCACCCCGCGGTAGCCGAACTCGATGACATTGTCGATGGTGGGCTTCAGCGCGGGAATGTCCTGCGGATCGGACGCGGGCTCAAACTGCTCGGTGCCGATGTTGAGCTGCTTCAGCACGGTCGGGACGTCCGTAGCGGTCGGCGGCGTCACGGCCGAGAGATCGATGCCGAATGCCTGCGCCCCTTGGACGATCACCGGCCAGAGGAGTGTGGCATCCAGCGGCAACGGGGTGACCGGCCCCCCCACTGCGAACGGGGTGTACGGTGAGCGCATACACAGGCCGCCACCGCAGTCGCGCCGGAACGAGAAGCCGGTGCTGGGCACGCCCACCAGTCGCACTGGAATGGGGATTGGCGTCTCGATCGTACCCCCGACGATGTCCAGGAACAGGTTGTTGGTCGTGGGTGTGCTGAACGCCCGGTTGTAGGTGAACCGCAGGCTGTGGTCCGAGGTTGGGCGAACCACCAGCGCCGCACGCGGTGATAGCACCGGGTTGTCGATCCGATTGTGATAATCGCCCCTGGCCGCCACGACGAGGCGCACCGCCGGGGTCAGTTGCGCCTCGGCCTGCACGTACGCGCCCGCTTCGTTGATGGTGTCCTCGTCCTCGTTGCGGCCGGTGACCGTGCCTTCGGTGCGTGGAATCGTGCGTTGCAAGTCGACGCCGTAGGTGAGGTTGATCCTGGACCCGACGAGCGCCCCATGCTGGACCTGGGCCACCAGCATTTGTGATTCGTCGGTCACGTCCTCGCCGGTGCGCAGCAGATACGTATCGCCGCTGTTGCTGGCGTTGAAGAACACCTGGCCGAAAAAGCGGCCCACCCGCACCCGCGTTTGCGCATAGGTGTACCGCCAATCCTGGACCTGGGCGGCTCCCAGCGGCGTGAGATCGACGTTGGAGAACGCCTGGTTCACCCCGAACGACGCCGTGACGGTAGCGTTCGCGTTCGGCCGCCAATCCAGCCGCAACTCTCCGCCCGCCCGCTCGACGGTCGTGTCCCGTGCTGCAACCTCTGCCGGATCGGTGTGTGGCCAATCCCTGCCGCGCAGGTACTGTGCCGACACTTTCAGCGCGAAGCGGCGGCCGAGCACGCTGGCATGCCGCATCTGCGCGTGCATCACCCCGCGCTCCCCGCCGCTCACGGTCACCGCGGTGCCCGGATCGCTGAACGGAGACCGAGAGATGATGTGCAGCACGCCATTGGATGAGTTGGGCCCGTACAGTGCCGAGCCGGGGCCGCGCACCACCTCGATGCGTTCGGTGTCGTCGTCCGTGAGGGCGATGAAGTTGTAGACGTTGATGCGAAGCGAGGGAACGTGCACGTACCGGTTGTCGGTGAGTACGAGCAGCGCCCCCGAGGCCACGTTGTTGAACCCCCGAGCCACGACTTCGTGTTGGGTGAGGCCGGTGGTGGCGACCTGCACGCCAGAGACGGCGTAGAGGTGGTCGATGGGTGTGAATGCCGGCCGCTCTTCGACGGATCGCCGGTCGAGCACCGTCACGGACGCCGGGGCCTCGAGCGCCTTTTGTTCGGCGCGCGACGCCGATACGACAATCGGATTGATAGCAAGCGCTTGTGGCTGCATGCGGATCGCGAGTGTCACCGGCTCGTCGGACACGTCGACCTCGCTCACCCACACCGCCCGATAGTCGAGTCGGGTGAGGGAGAGGCTGTAGCGGCCGCCCAACCGAGGTCTGAGAACAAACCGTCCGTCGACGTCGGTCACCGTCGACGCGTGCACCACGTCGACGCGCAACAGCAGGACCCGTACCCCTTCGATCGGGGTGTTGGTCACCGAGTCCGTCACGGTGCCGGCAACCGTCCTCTGCTGCGCCGCGAGAGCGAGTGGTGCCGCGCACGAAAGCAGGATGCACCATACGACCGAACGTGCTTCCTCGTTCGAGGATCCGTTGCCGCTGCCCTTCGGTCAGCATGTCGCGGGCGACGACCTCCTGGACGACGCGAGCGAGGAAGGAATAGCCTCGTGGCTCACACACGAGCCACCGTTGCCATTCGAGTTCGTCCAGTGCGTCGAGGAGCGTCTCACCGCCAATGCCGGAGCAGTGCTCCAGTCGCTCGCGACTCACCCGTTCACCGAGGATCGAGGCAACGGCGAGGAGTTGCTGCGCGTCGTCGGAGAGTCGTCGAAAGCCAACGCGGACCGCCGCGATCACCGCGTCCGGGAGGTCGGTTGGAAGCGTCTGATCCAGCGTCTTGTACGGCTCCGGCCACGCGCCGACAATGCGGCCGAGGTCCATGCCGAGCGCGACCGCGTGAAGCAGCTCGACCGCGAGAAGCGGTAAGCCCGCCGAGTCCGCCGCTACCCTGCGTGTCAGGCGGTCTATTTCGGCAGCGTCGAAGCTCGGGACCGCCCACTGCACGAGCGTCCGGAGTGCATGGTCGTCGAGCGGTTGCAGGTGAATGCTCGTACCCGACAGGTCCCGCCCCACGCGCGATCGCAGCTCGTCCACCTCCGCCCGCGAAGGCTCGCGTCGCGATGTGACCGCCACTACGACCGGGAGCATGGAGAGATCGCGCAGCACGGCACTGAGTTCCAGCAGTGATTCACGGTCCAGCCACTGGGCATCATCGATCGCGAGCAGCACCGGCTGTTCCTCGCCGAGTGCACGGATCACTTGCGTGAACGCCGCTCCCAATGGCGCCGGTCGATTAGGCGCTCCGAAACGGTCAGCCCACTCCGGAAGCTCGGCCGCCAGGGCAGCCAGTGCCTCCGGTGAGGCTGCCGCGAGCCCCCGACCGTCCAGTAACCCGCTTCGCGCCAACCCGAGAACGCCGCTCCACGCCGCCGACACGTCGGCTTCCACCGCTCGGACGGCTGCCACCAGCATCCCGTCGAGCCGCGCGCGGGTGGTGATCTCTTCGAGGAGCCGTGATCTTCCCAAGCCCGAGTCCGCTATGATCATGCAGACGGCCGATCGCCGGTCGGCCTCCGCGCACTTGACCGCCTCCAGCACCTGAGCGAGTTCCCCCTCCCGACCGATGAGTGGCGCGCGACGAGTCTCGGCACCCCGGTCGGCCTGCTGCGGCACCTCGTCGGACAGGCGCCACTTCCGCTCGCGACGCACTCGCTCCCCAAGCGCTGAGGTCTCCGCGCCCAGTTCCACACCCGCATCGCGGAGGCGCGAAACGAGTTCGTCGTAGCATGTGAGTGCCCCCGCGCGATCGCCGGCCAGGACGAGCGCCTTCATCGCCGTACGCGCGGCTTCCTCAGATGCCGGTTCGAGCTGGATGGCGCGGAGCGCCGTGTCCGAAGCCTGCTGTGCTTGGCCCTCCGCCAGGTTCTGCTTCGCCCACTCGGTGAGCGCTCGAGCGGCGCGTCGGCGCCAGTTGTGCCGCTCCGCTGTGAGCCAGTCCTCGAACGCGGAGGCGTCGGGTACGCCGAAGCCTTCGAGGAAGTCTCCCGCGACCAGGCCGGCCGCAGCTTCCCACTGCGCCGCGCGTTCCGCCTCGTCGAAGGCGTTGGTGTCCAGGGTGAGGCCGTCGGGCGTGAGTCTGATCTGATCGCCCTCGGACCGAATGATGTCCTCACCAAGCGAGCGCCGCAGCACGCGCACCGCCTCGCGCAGTGAGTGTCGCGCGGCGACCTCGGGTTTCTCACCCCAGAGAAGACCCGTCAGGTGGTCGCGCGTGCGGCTCAGGCGCGGGGAACGGGCGAGGTAAACCAGCAGGGCGACGTTCTTACGCCAGAGGAGCTCCGGCTGCGCGGGCTGCCCGTCGACCGTGACTTGAACGGGGCCGAGCAGCCGACAGGTGATCACGTGGGGCACCGCTCCCGTACCATCTCGTCAGCCTCCTGGCGTACCGAGTCCAACGCGGCATCGGCGTGCGCCCAATGCTCGAGGACGCGACGGAGCGTCCTGCACCCAGCGGTGTGATCTCCTCGAGTCACCTCATCCTTTCCGACGAGGAAGCGTGCGTGCGTCCCCAACGCCCAGTCGATTTCTCCCGCCTGGGCAAAGCCTTTGGGCCACGAGCGGATGTCGCTACCCTCGTGCCACTGAAGCTCCCGTGCCGCGTCACGGTCATCGAGTTGTGTGCGCCACTCGTAGCGCTTGAGGTAATGGACGCTGCGAAGAAACGGGTCCGTCACCAGGTTTGCGACGATGAACGGCGTTAGCGAGTCAGACGTGGTAAGCGCAGACCGCACGTCGTCGGAGGCACCGAGCTGCAGCGCGGATAACGAGGTGGCAAGCTGCGTTGCGCTGGTGTCGGGCAGCAACCGCAGGCGGCGTCGTGCAGTGGCGAGCGCCGGTGCGTTCCCGGAGAAGGCGGCGTCAACGCCCAGCGTCCACCGAGCGCGGGCGGCCATGGCGCCGCCTTGCGCGAGCCGCTCGAGCTCAGAGCGGCCCCGAGCGATCTCCCTGGGAGCCACGCCGGGTATGCCGAGGGCCTGCGGAACGACTCTCCATTGGGCGGCCTGTAGGGCCGCTTCGTTGGAGTTGGAGACTTCCGTCACCGCGTCGAATTCCGCGAGCGCCTCCGACCACCGTCCAAGCGCCACCAGCGCCAGGCCGCGTGCCTCGCGCACGTTGACCTGCTGGTCGCGAGGGATGCCTGGAATCGTGAGCAGACCCTCCGCGAGGGCTACCTGGGTGGCCGGGATGTCGAACGACGTTCCCCAACGCAGGTTCTGCCACACCAGAGTGTCGAGATCGGCCGACCAGCCACGCTCGGCGCCAAGCTGCTCCATGAGTTCCTGCGTGTTTTCCCCAGCCGTCCCGAAACGCTCAGCATAGACGAACTCGAGCAGCCACGTGGGCACCAGTGCCTCGGGCGGCGAAATGTGTTTGAGGCGGTCCAGGGCCGCCCTCGCTGAGTCCGGTCTCCCGAGACGCGTTTCCCCCCAAAACAGCTCCAGCAGGGCCGGTCCGAACGCCGAGTCCCAGCGGAGTGCCTCGCGGTAGACAGCGAGGGCGCTGTCGAGCGGAATCTCGAGCAGCGCGCCGCGGTGAAATAGCTCGTTGCCGAAGTCGAGCCAGGCATAAGGATCTCGGGGATGCTTGTTGACGGCGGAGTCGTACTTCTCCAGACGGCCGGGGCCGAACGGTGTTCTCCACGCGTCGAGCAGCAGGATGTTGATTTCGGACAGCTGGTGCCGTTGATGCCACAGCTGCTCCCGGTCCACGTCGACCGGTTCGCGCAGCCAGCGTAGTGTTCTGATGAGCCGCCACTGTGCGAGGGTGAACTCGGGCTCGACCTCGAGCGCGCGCTTGAACTCGTTAGCCGCCGTGCCCCATGCCTGTTCGCGAAACGCGCGTTCGCCAGCCAGATAAGCCAGCATCGCCTCATCTTCAAGGGCGAGGTTGCAGGAGAAGTCGGGCACCTTGTCCGGTGCAACCAGGCGCAGGACCTCGTGGCTGAGTCGACACGCGTAGTCCGAGATCTGAGCGAGCGGGGTCGCGAGGTGGGCCCCGAGTGGCTGCCGGACCCCACGTTGGCGCAGCTCCATCGAGACAACGAGGTTCTCGCCGTCCCGCTCGATCGTTCCGTCGAGAATCGTGCGCGTGTGCAGCGCCTCAAACGGAGCGTTCCCATCGTCGCCATCGGGAGCGTGCCACCCAAAGGAGCTTTTCAGAGGCACGATGGTCACGGTGGAGAGATTCGAATTGATTAACTGCGGGATGTCCTCACTCCACGACGGGTCGACACCCGGTCCCACGTCGAACGGGAGAATCGCCAGGTCGGCTGGCGGCCCCAGCGTGCCATCGGCCTTCGGAAGCAGGAGCGCCCCAAGAATCCCCGCCGCCAGAGTGCCCATGGCCAGGTAGAATGCCTGCTGCCGGTACTTTCTGGTGCGCGTCCTCCAGAGAGCGCGGCGGAAGGCCGCCGCGTCGGCCCAGCGCTGGTTGGAGTCCCAGAAAAGGGCCCGCCGGAGCACGCGAGCGATTGGGCCAGGGATGCCGGACCAGTCAGCGGGCTGTTCGGGAATCAGGCTCTGCCAGCGTCGCCCGGTGAGGGCCTCGTAGAGCACCATGCCGACCGCGTACAGATCGGTGCGCGGGGTCACCTCCCATCCGAACGCCTGCTCGGGCGGCATGTATCCAGGAGTTCCCGTGATCTTCCCTTCGGTGGTCCCCACCGCACTCTTCGATTCCGTCTTGGTCGAGATACCGAAATCCCCGAGGAGCGCGCGACCGCCCAGCAGGAAAATGTTGGCCGGCTTGATGTCGCGATGCACGATGCCGAGCTTGTGCACCTGCTCCAGCGCATCCAGCATGTCGCGGCCGAGCTTGACCACCGCGATCGGCGACATCGTTCCCTCGCGCAGCCGGCCGGCAAGCGTCTCCCCTTCCACGAAGTCCATCACGTAGTAGGTGAACCCGCGGGCTTCTCCGGCCCGGTGAATCGGCACGATGTTGGGATGGCCGAGGCTCGCGAGCAGCCGCGCCTCGCGGAGAAATCGCTCGGTGGCGTCCGCGGTGGCTAGCTCGGGACGCACGATCTTGATGGCGACCTGCCGGTCCAGCGTGACGTCGCGTGCGAGGAACACCGTTCCCATCCCACCCGATGCCAGTTCCCGCTCAACCTCGTAGTCGGGCAGCAGCGCTTCGCAGATGCGATAGAGCAGTGATGGCATCGGGTTTCCTGACCCGGTTGCCGGCAGACGTCGCTGGCTTAGTGTCATAGCGTACGGCGCGCTGCGGCGACTCGTCAAGGACGATGGAAACCATCCCCATTCGAGGGTGCCGTAGGGCTTGCTTGTGTATCGGGGTGACACGTGTCCGGAGGTGCGAATGCCGGGTGGACGAGTGGCAGGCCTCGTGGGGGTGGTGGCGGTTGCCGGGGTCGCGTGCCGCGGCGATGGTGGCACGCCCCCGCCCACGTTCGCCTTCGATTCGCTGTGCACCGTGCAGGCGGCATTCGACGGCGACACGATTCAGTGTCTCGGCGGCAGGCGCATTCGCCTCATCGGGATGGACACCCCCGAGATGGACCAGGTGCCGTTTGGCGACCAGTCTCGTGACGCCCTCCTGGCACGGATCGCGTTGGGGACGACGGTCCGGCTCGAACGGGACGTCGAACTCCGGGATGCATTCGATCGGACCCTGGCGTACGTGTGGGTGCAGGACTCGCTCGTCAACGAGACCATGGTGCGGCAGGGATGGGCGGTGACCTTTGTCGTGCCCCCGAACGCGAAGTATGAAGCCCGCCTGGCCGCCGCTGAGGCGGCGGCGCAGAACGATCTGGCCGGTCATTGGGCCACCGGTGGCTTTGTGTGCCTCCCCGCAGACCACCGCGCGGGCCGGTGCTGATCTCGGACGTGACGCACCCAGGCGCCGTGAGATGAAAACGCCCCGGGCGAACAGCCCCGGGGCGTGGAACCGGTACCTGCTAGCGACTTGGCTACTTGTCGCCCGGAATCAGCACGGTGTCGATGACGTGAATCACGCCGTTGCTTGCCATGACATCGGTCTTCACGACTTTGGCATTGTCCACCATGACGCCGTGCGACGTGTCGATCGTGATCTTCTGTCCCTGAACCGTCGGGGCGGACGAGAGTTTCACGACGTCAGCCGCGAGCACCCGTCCGGGCACGACGTGGTACATCAGGATCGCGGTGAGCTTCTCCGTGTCTTCGAGCAGGGCCTCGAGCGTGCCCTCGGGAAGCTTCGCAAATGCCTCATCCGTCGGGGCAAACACGGTGAACGGACCCTCGCCCTGCAGCACCTCGACCAGGCCGGCGGCCTTGACGGCGGTTACGAGCGTGTTGAACGAACCAGCCGAGACGGCCGTGGCCACGATGTCCTTCTTGCTCGAACGCTCGGAATGGGATTTTTCAGCGTACTGCGCTGAAGCAGGCTGGGCCACGCCGGCGGCGAGGATCAGGGCTGCGAGGGGCACGAGTGTGGCGGCTTTCATGAGATTCCTCTCTGCAAATGGTTGTTGGTCCCTCTGACTGTCTGACGACTGAACACCACTGCTGTCTAATTGTTGTCCAAGGTAAGATAGATGGAAAAGCGATCTTGTCAAGCCTTTGTCCAGTTTCAAATGTGGACATCCGGTGTTGAGTAGGCTTGACAAGTGGACGCCTCGCGCCAAACCATTATTCGACAATGACTAGACAGGAAGGTGGCCCGTGTCCGACGAAAAGCGGCATCCGATCCAAGTCGTAGTGCGGCGCACCGGCCTGACCGCGGATGTCCTCCGGGCCTGGGAGCGACGCTACGGCGCCGTCCACCCACGGCGCTCGGCGGGGAGCCGGCGCCTGTACTCGGACAGCGATATCGAGCGGCTGCGGCTGCTCAGGCGGGCCACTGCGGCGGGACGGAGCATCGGGCGGATCAGCGGTCTCCCCACGGATGCCCTCGCAGCGATGGTGCGCGAAGATGAACTGGCGGAGGCGGCGGTTCCACGTGTTCCTGCGGCGGCGGGTGACGACGCGACGGCCGGACGGTACCTCGAGCGGTCGATCGAGGCCGTGGAGCAACTGGATGTCTCGGCGCTCGATGCGACACTGTCCCTGGCGGCCGCGAGCCTCGGCGCTCCCGACTTCCTGCAGCACGTGCTCCGGCCGATGCTCGAGTATATCGGTCGTGGTTGGGAGAGCGGGTCACTGGGGATTGCCCACGAGCATGCGGCTTCCGCCGTGACCCGCCAGCTGCTGGGGACCATCATCGGTTCCTGGCGCGCGCGGCCCGGCGCGCCCACGCTGCTCGTCGCCACGCCGTCCGGCGAGCGCCATGAGTTCGGCGCGATGATGGCGGCCGCCATGGCGGTCGCGGAAGGCTGGCGGGTCGTGTACCTGGGAGCCGATTTACCGGCCGAGCCGATCGCCGAGGCCGCGGCGCGACATGCTCCGCAAGCCGTGGCGCTGAGCATCGTGCATCCCGAGGACGGGACGGACATTGCGGGTCAGCTCGAGACGCTGCGGGGACGCCTGCCGAACGACGTGACGCTGATCGTCGGTGGCACGGGAGCGCACGGTGTCGAATCGGCTATCGCGCGCGCCGTCCGGATCGCGGACCTGGCCGGCTTCCGCTCGTTCCTGGCAAGCCACCGCACAGCCGGCGGTCACTGAACGCGTGGCCGCTCGCCCACCGCCTTTGGCGCGTGCCAGGGCTGTGACGTGCCACGCCATGGTGCTGCTCGGAATCAGCTCCAGTGCGTGGGCGCAGGAACCGGAGCCGGATTCGCTGAGAGCCGACTCACTTCCCCGGGTCACCCTTGCCCCCGTCATGGTCACCGTGACCCGTGCGGACGCGCCGCTCGGCGTCGTACCCTACGCCGTCACCGCCCTCAGTGGTGCGACCATGTTGCGCGGGCGCGCGGCGGACGGACTGGATGAGCTGCTCGTGGGCGTTCCCGGCGTGTTCGCCGCCAACCGCTACAACTACGCACTGGATCAGCGCCTGGCCATCCGTGGGTTCGGCGCACGATCGGCATTTGGCGTGCGTGGCGTGAAGGTCCTCCTGGACGGTATCCCGCAGACGCTGCCGGACGGCCAGGGCCAGCTCACCAACGTCGAGCTGGGCGACATCGAGCGCATCGAAGTGCTGCGCGGCGCCTCGTCGGCGTTGTACGGGAATGCGGCAGGGGGAGTGGTCAACCTGCGCTCCCGAGTCGAGCGTCCACGACGGCCGGCTGTCCGATTCCAACTGACCACCGGATCCGATCTCTTTCGCAAGGCACTGGCTGGGCTCGGCGCGCCACTCGGCGCTGGTGCGATCCATGTGTCCGGGTCGTGGACGGCCACCGATGGCTTCCGCGAGCACAGTGAGGCGGACCTGGGTCGAGGGTCCGTTCGGATCCAGCACCCGCTGACGGATCGCGGCATGATCACGTTCCACGCCCACCTCGCCCACATGCCGCTGGCCGAAAACCCCGGCGCCCTGACACAGGAGGAGTTGGACTCAGTGCCCTCCCAGGCGGCCGCTCGCAACCTGGCCGTCGATGCGCGAAAGCGCGTCACCCAAGCGCAGGGCGGGGTGTCGCTCCGTCACCGGTTCGGCCGGGGGGCTTCGCTCGACGTGGCGGTGTTCGGAGTGCGCCGAACGCTCGAGAACCCACTGACGTTCGGCACGATCGATCTCGGGCGGTGGGGCTATGGCGCCCGCTCGAGCCTGAGGCTCCCGCTGCCACTGCAAGTGCTCCAACCCGAGGTGACGCTGGGATTCGACGCGCAGTGGCAGCGCGACGACCGGCTAAACTTCACGACGGACGGGAGCCAACGAACGCTGGACCAGGACGAGCGTGTGCGGGAGCTGGGGCCGTTCGTGCAGCTCCTCCTCACTCCAGCGTCGAGCGTGACGCTCGTGGGTGGGGTGCGATACGACCGGGTGCGCTTCGAGGTGGCCGATCGGTTGCCCGAGGATGGAGACCAATCGGGGGCGACCTCGATGGGAGCCGTGAGCGTGTCGGGTGGCGTGGTGTTTCGGTTACTGGAGCAACTCGCACCGTGGGCGAGCGTGAGCACTGCGTTCGAGACGCCGACCACGACCGAGCTCGTGAATCGTCTGGAAGGGGGCGGAGGTCTCAACCCCGGGCTTGAGCCACAGCGCGCCACGAACTACGAGGTCGGCGTGCGCGGGTCGCTGCGGCCGGTCCTCCGGTACGAGGCCGTCGTGTTTCACAGTGACGTTCGCGACGCGCTCATTCCGTTTGAAGTGCCGAGCGAACCCGGGCGACGGTTCTTCCGCAACGCGGGCTCGATACGGCATCGCGGTGTCGAGTTGGGCGTGGACGTGCTCCTGCCATCGGGGCTCTCGGCAAGAGGAACGTACACGTACGCGCGGAATCGTTTCCGTGAGTTCCGCACCGAGGACGCCGTGTTCGACGGCAATGCCGTGCCGGGTGTGCCGCGACATCGGGCGTACCTGACGGTGGGCTGGGTCCGGCCTCGCGGGGCGTGGGGTCTCGTCGAGCATACGTACACGGCTGCGTACCACGTCGATGACGCCAACGCGGCGCAGGTTCAGAGCTATCACGTGTCGAATGTGCGCGGTGGCTGGGTGGGCGATGTCGGACGCGTCCGGTTCCGGCCCTTCCTCGCCGTGCTCAACGTCCTCGATGAGCGTTATGCCGCGTCGGCCGTCGTGAATGCCCGCGGGGGGCGATACTTCGAGCCGGCGCCCGGCAGGAACTTCCTGCTTGGGTTGGGCATCGAGTACTAGCCCAACCCCGTCCGCGCTACTGCCGGAACAGGCTCGTCTGCTGAAACATTCGCTCCGCAAGTTGCGACGCGTACTGCAACCGCTCCAGGGTTCGGGTTGCGGATGCGTCGACGGTACTGTCGGGCGGTTGCGATGCGAGATGCTGGGCGTAGCTGGCGTAGAGCAACGCGTAGAGCGAGAGAATTCCTTCCGACGGTGGATCGACCCAGCCCTGCGGGCGCTCCCGTGCAGCAGCCTCGGGATGGTAGACCTCGAACATCAACGTTTCCGTGCGGGGAAGATTCACCAATCCGATCGAACGGATGGGAACANNGGGAACAATGCTGTCGTCCGGCTGAACCGGCTCCGTCAGAAGCTTGCGCGCCAGACCGTGCCCGACGAGGTACGGTGTGAGGCCAAGGGCGTCGGGGTACGCCCCGGTGGTGCGGGAGAAGTAGATCGGCCGCTTCCCAATGTTTTCCTGGATCAAGTGCAGGGTCATGAGGTCGGCGCGTTCCAGCACTTGCGGTTCGAGCACGGCTCGCAGAGTCCCGGCTCGAAAGACACTCCGTTCACGCACGGCCTGGACGGGTGGGAGGGCATCGATCTCGTCATAGGAGAACCGCACCGCCGAGCCGGTGGGCGGTGTCCAGGATCTCCCTTGGTACAATGGAATGGCGTTCGCGGTGTCGAACGGCATGACTTCCCGCCGTTTGAGCTGCCGCGAATGCCAGTCGGTGTTCATCAGCGACGTGTTCGCCAGCAAGACATCTCGGCGAATACCCTCGACCTCCTGCATGTACCACAGCGGGAACGTATCGTTGTCCCCCGCAGTCACGAGAATCGCATAGGGCTCGACCGACTGCAGGAGGTCCCACGCGAAATCTCGGGGGAGCGTCTCGCCGGCGCGCGAAGCGGAGCGGCTGTTACCCCAGAGCGGCACGAGGGCCAGCAGCAGGAGCGGCGCCCCGACCAGCCACCGGCTGTGATCGTCGAACCGAGCCCGGAACGCCGCGCCGACTCCCTCGAGGAGGGCGCCGAATCCCAGGGCCACCCAGATTCCCCACAGCTGGAACGAGGCGATGAAGAAGTAGTCTCGTTCACGCACTTCCCTGAGCAGGTTCTCGCCGCGTCGAATCGAGAACCCGTACTTGAAGTCCAGGTAGAATACGAGCAGTACGATGACGGTGACCATGAGTGCGGTCATGGCGACCGCCCCACGACGATCGCGCTGCCACTGTCGTACCGCCCCGACGAGTCCGAGGCCGCCGAACACGAGCGCCAAGAAGTTGCGCACCGCAGGTTCCAGGTCCCGTCCGAACTGCCACGTGAAGTACTGCAGGTAGTTGGCGTACTGCCACGCGAGATCCGCCTGGCGCGGCAGCAGGGGGCCCTTTTGATACTGCTCCCGGTTGAGGACGGCCTTCAACGCTTCCCAATTCGTGGGCTCACCTTCGTTGATCGGTGGGTAGAGGGGAGCGCGCAGCCGAAGGACCACCCATACGCTGACCCCGACCGCGACGACACCGATTGAGACCGCCACGAGGCGTTGGTGCCCGCCGCGCCACGCCAGGGTGAGGAATCCGGCGGCCGCCGCGATCGCGACGCCGTAGAGCCACCCGGTCTGACCGGACCAGGCTCGTTCCGCTATCACCATCACCAAGCCAGCCACACCGAGCGCGAGCGACATCCTGGTCGCGGTGCTGGTCTGATAGGTGAAGCCGTACCACACGGCTCCCCCGAGCAGCACGACGGCGAGAAACAGGTAGGAATAGGATCCCGGGTCATCCATCCATTCGAAGAGGAGCAGCGCAGCTCCCCCGGCCGCCGCCAGCAGCGTGCCGGCGACGAACAATTGGAACCAGAACCGCTTCTCCGCTTCCGCCGCTTCGACGTACACGACCACGGCGGGGATCGCGAGCAGTGCCATGAGGTGATTGGTGGCGCTGAGTGCGATGAGATAGAGAATGAGCACCAGCCAGTGATCGCGGCGCTGCCCGGCCGGCTCGTCTCCCCAGTGAACCGCGAGCCACAAGACCAGCGCGATCGAGAGTAGGCTCAGCGTGTACACCTTCTCGTTCACCACCGACTGATGCCACACCGTGAACGAGGTCGCCCCCACCAGGATGCCGCCGACCGCCGCCCCGATTCGCGCCCAGCGCGGCTCCGGGACGAGTTCCCGCAGGAAGCGCTCGGCGACGAGGAACAGGAATCCGGACGCCAACGCGCTCGAGATGGCCGAAAACAGGTTGATGCGAAGGGCGTAGTGTTCGACGATCGGAAGCAAGCCCCACACGTGCGCCACCAGGACGAAGAGGGGATTGCCCGGTGGATGCGGGATTCCCAAGACCTTCGCGGCCGCGATGTACTCCGACGTATCCCAGAACTGGGTCGTCGGGGCGATGGTCAACAAGTAGATCACCAGCACGGCGAAGAAGACGAGCACCGCCATCCCGTACGGCGGTCGGGGCATCGCGGCGAGTTCCCTGTGGGTCGATTCGGTCACCCGTACTCCTTCTCTGGCCAAGACTGTCCCCGGGTCAGTTCAGTGGCGGACCTCGCTAGTGGCGGAACTGGCGCTTTCCCGTGACCACCATCGCGATGTCGTGTGCGTCGGCGGCCGCCGTGACCTCGTCATCCCGGATCGATCCGCCGGGCTGGATGACGGCGGTGATGCCTGCGGCCGCGGCCTGTTCGATGCCGTCGGCGAACGGGAAGAACGCGTCGGACGCCAGCACGGCGCCGGTCGTCTCATGTCCGGCGTCCCGTGCCTTGTGCGCGGCAAGGAACGTGGCGTCGACGCGGCTCATTTGCCCCGCGCCGATTCCGATTGCCGCCTCATCGCGGGCGAGAAGGATCGCATTCGACTTGACCGACGCAACGGCCGACCACGCGAACCGGAGATCGCGCCATTCCGTCTGCGTGGGCCCTCGGCTCGAGGCCACCGCCCACTCTCCCTCGTCTGACAAGACCTTGAAGCGGTCCTGCACGAGAAACCCGCCGCGCACGCGCTTGAAATCCAGGGCCGGCCGACTGTCGGTGAGCGGAAGCTCCACGACCCGGAGGTTCTTCTTCTTGCGGAAGACGTCGAGTGCGCCGTCGTGGAACCGCGGTGCGACAACCACCTCGACAAACAGGTCGTGCATCGCTTCTGCCGTCGGGGCGTCGACGACCGTGTTGAATGCTACGACCGAGCCGAACGCCGACTTGGGGTCGGTCGCGAGCGCGCGCCGGTACGCCTCCTCCGGGCTCGAGCCGAGGGCGATCCCGCAGGGTGTCGTGTGCTTGATGACCGCGCAGACCGGACGGTCCGGCCAGGGCACGACCGCGGCCGTCGCGGCCTCGACGTCCAGGAGATTGTTGAACGACAACTCCTTGCCATGAAGTTGGCCCAATTCGTCGAAGCCGCGGCCCTCGCCGGTCGTGTAGAGAGCGGCGCGCTGGTACGGGTTCTCCCCGTAGCGGAGCGTTTGGAGTCGTTCCAGTGCGAGTCCCATCATCGCCGGGAGGGTGTCGTCATCTCGCCCGAGGAACTGGGCGATAGCGGCGTCGTAGGCGGCTGTGTGCGCGAACACCTTTGCTGCGAGCTCGGCCCGGAACTTGGCTGGCACGGCACCGGCCGCGAGGGCGGTCAGAACGCTCTCATAGTCGTTCGGGTCCACGACGGGAACGACCGCAATGTGGTTCTTGGCGGCCGAGCGGAGCATGGAGGGACCACCGATGTCGATCTGCTCGATTGCGTCGTCGAACTTGACGTTCGGTCGGCCGATGGTCTCGCGAAACGGATACAGGTTGACCGCCACCAGATCGATGGGGGTGAAGTTGCGTAACCGGAGCTCGCGCATGTGATCGTCCTGATCGCGGCGAGCGAGCAGAGCCGAATGGACGGCAGGGTGCAGCGTCTTCACCCGCCCATCCATGATCTCCGGAAAGCCGGTTACCTCCTCGATCGAGGTGACGGGAATTCCGGCCTGCGTGATGACATGCGCGGTACCTCCGGTCGAGACGATCTCCCATCCGAGGTCCGCCAACCCCCTGGCAAACTGCGCAACGCCACGCTTGTCCGACACCGAGATGAGCGCCCTGGGCATTCTTCCTCTGTTACCTCCCGTTACCAATCCATGGTGCGGTTCACGCTGACGAGAGCTGTGGCGCGACGGGTGCCGGGTCCGCGTCGGCCTCGAATCCGTGCGCGCCGGGCACGAGGCGGACCACGTGGCCGGCCCGTGCCGCCGCAAGCACGACGGCCGGGAGGAGCTGATGCTCCACCTCGAGCACACGAGTCGCCAGGGATTCCGGCGAGTCTTCCGGTGCGATCGGCACCGGCCACTGGGCCACGATTGGCCCGCGATCGTATTCCGCCGTGACAAGATGCACGGTTGCGCCGGAAATCGTGGCGCCCGAGGCCAGCACCGCCTCGTGCACGCGCCGGCCGTACATGCCCTTGCCGCCGAACGACGGCAGCAGCGCGGGATGAATATTGATCATCCGGTCGCGATACGCCTCCACCACCACCGGGGGGACGAGCTTCAGGTACCCGGCGAGAACCACCAGGTCCGTCTCGTGGGACCGTAAGAGCTCCACCAGCTCCCGCGCGTCGCTCGGATCGTTGAGCACCGCGGTCTCGACTCCGGCGCGGTGCGCGCGCTCCAGCGCCTTTGCCCTCGGGTTGTTGCTGATGACGAGCGCGATGCGCGCGGGGGCAGGGTCCCGACAGGTGTCCAACAACGCCTGGAGATTGGTGCCACCTCCTGAGGCGAGGACCCCAACCCGCATCATCGCTGGTGCTCGTGCGACGGCGACAGAGGTGCCACGAGGCGTTCCAGAAGGGTCACGTCCACTCGGCACGCTGAGACCATTGACAGGAGTATACCACCGACGCGTGCCGGACGGGTGGAAGCAACGGGCGTCAAGTCCCGTCCCACCCGGCCGCTCGTACGGCGTCCACAACCAGCCCGAACTCGTCGTCTCGAATGGTGCGGACGTCGAGCAGCACGCGTCCCTCGGCCGTTCGCGCGATCACGGGTGGATCGTGCCGTCGGAGCACCGCGAGGAAGCCATCGCAGTCGCCGACATCCAGCGCGACCAGCGTGGTGGGGAGCGGGCACTCCGCGAAGGCTCCGCCCCCCACCGCGGACGATCCGTGTTGGGTCGTGGCTCCTTGGATGCGGCGCGCCAGTCGCCGTGCACGACGCCTCAGCGCGTCGGGCGGCGCCGTGAGCATCGCGAGCGTGGGGATTTCCGCGAGCGCCCGTCCGGGGTCACGGTACAGGGCCAGTGTAGCCTCCAGGGCGGCGAGCGTGACCTTGTCGGGACGTAACGCGCGCGCGAGGGGGCTCGGTGTCACCCGCTGCAGCACGGACTCCGGTCCCAGCACGATCCCCGCCTGCGGTCCGCCCAACAGCTTGTCACCCGAAAACACGACGGTGGCTCCCGCGGCGACGCTGTCACGGACCAACGGTTCCCCCCGAAGGCCGTAGTGCTCGAGTGAGAGCAGCAGACCGCTGCCCACGTCGTGCACAACCGGTATCGCACGCTCGCGCCCGAGTTCGACCAGCTCCTCCACCGCCGCCTCGGAGACAAAGCCGGAGAGCTGAAAGTTGGACCGATGGACTTTGAGGATCAGTCGGGTTCGCGGGCTGATGGCCAGCGCGTAGTCCCGGATCCGCGTTCGGTTGGTGGTGCCGACCTCGATGAGAGCGCTGCCGCTCTTCGTGAGGATCTCCGGGATCCGAAACGCGCCCCCGATCTCGACAAGCTCACCACGCGAGACCACCGTCTCGCCACCTTCGGCCAGGGCGTTGAGCACGAGGAGTAGCGCGGACGCCGCGTTGTTGACCACTAGCGCCGCCTCCGCACCCGTGAGGTCCTGCAGCAGGCGACGACTGTGATCCTGGCGGGATCCTCGAGTTCCCTCGGCGAGGCGAAACTCCAGCGTGCTGTAGGAGAGTGCGTTCGCCACCGCCGCACTCGCCCGCGTGGCGAGCGGCGCCCGTCCCAGATTGGTATGGAGCACGACCCCGGTCGCGTTGATGACCCGTGTCAACGAGGGCCGGGTGGCGTGCTGGATGCGGCTGGTGACGGCCGCGAGCCATCCTTCTGCCGGAGGCTCGCCCCCCCGTTGCCGCGCGTCGGCCACCGCGGCCCGAATGGCATCGACGAGGTCCGCGCGCGACGCGTCCGGCACGACCCCCGCAGTCCGGACCTCTTCGAGCAGGGCGCTCACCGATGGCAACGCGCGGCGGCGGTCGTTCATGTGGAGTCGCGAGCAGCCGGCACGACGAGCACCGATCGAGATTCGGCGGTCGCACCGGACAGGTTACGCGCTCGGGCGCCGACGAGGTAGCGCAGACCGGGCGTCATCGGTGCGGCAAGCTCGACAAACCACGCGGATGCGAGGGTGGGGCGCTGTGCGAGGAGCGCGGCGACGGCCGAGGTCTCCTGAGCGGCCGCGGAGTCTGCGCGCGCCTCGACACCGGTGGGAACCCGACCTACCGCGGCCGCGACCGCCGAGTCAGGGGTCTCAGCCCCGCTGGTATCGGGCGCCGCGGCTTGGCGGGCTGCGCGAAGCGTATCAAACACCGCCTGAGTGATGACCGCTCGGACCGGCACGGCGACGGTGTCGGGGAGCACCCAGACGCTCACCCCGGCGGCATCAGGGTCGCCAGGCTCGAGCCGCTGCGTGAACTCCAGTCGGATCGTGACGCTGTCGGCCTGGGTCAGCTGACGTAACTGCGGTCCCAGCGTGTCTCGGGTGAAGGCCCAGAACACGTGGGACGCCGCGGAATCGAGGGCGACGGTCACCGAATCGAACGGCTCGCGCGGCTCACGTCGCCGGTTATTGTTGCCGTCGACGGTCGCCGTGACCCAATACTCCCCTCGAGGGACGGACGTCAGGTCGAACCGGCCGACGGAATCGCTCTGAGCCAGGTACACGAGCGAGTCTGGCAACAGCACCGCCTCGACGAGCGCGTTGCGGCCAATGCGACCGTCTTGCCAATCCACGACCGTGCCGGTGAGGCTCGTTTCGGGGATGGGACCTCCCGTCGAGAACACCACGGTGCGTCCTTCGGTGAGGCGGTTGTCGCGCAGGTCCGCGATCCCCGGCAGGAGCACCACGCGGTAAACGACGCCGGCGGTCCACCCACCCTTCGGTTCAACCTCGAGCGCGTCGCGCTTCCACGAGACGTCGAGCTCTTCGACGCGCGGTGAGAATTCAATGAGCTGCGCCAGTCGACCACCGGCCTGCTCGGCGATCACCTCGTCGAATTGGATCCTGAGCGGCTTGTCCAGCTCGGGGACGATCGCGCCCGAGTCGGGCGTGACACTGACGATGGTGGGCGCGTCGAAGTCTGGCGGGCCACCGGGGGGCTGCTCGACGACGGCGCACCCGGCCGCCGCCGTCAGCAGCCCAAGGCGCGCAGCTTGGCGGAAAGGGTCTCGCACTGCTCGCGCCATGAACGCTCCTTCTCACGTTCGCGCTGTACGATGTTGGCTGGGGCACGCGTCACGAACTGCTCGTTGGCCAACTTGGCCGTGACCCGCGCGAGCTGTCCGTCGAGGCGTTCGAGTTCGCCCCCGAGCCGCTCGCATTCGCGCTGCACGTCGATCGCATCGCCGAGCGGAACGAACACCGCGGAACCATCGGGAAGCACGGCGTGTCCGCCGACACCCTCGGTGGAGTCATCGATCGCCAACTGGGTCAGTTTGGCAAGACGCTCGATCGTGCGTTGCTCCGCGTTGAAGGCTTGGAGCCCGGCCGCCGTCGCCGGTGCCACGACCGCTCGCAGGGACGTGGACGGTGGTACTCGATACTCGGCCCTGATGCCGCGCACCGCGCCCGCCAAGGCCTGAACGAGGGCAAACTGTTCCTCCGCATCCCCATCCACGAAGGACGGGCGTGGCTGCGGCCACGCCGTGCTCGCCAGGAGTTGCCCCTGCCCTCGGGGGAGGTGGCTCCACAGCTCCTCAGTGATGAATGGCATGACCGGGTGCAACAGCCGGAGCGCGGTCTCGAAGACGTGGGCGAGGATCCCGCGCGCCACGTCGCCACCGGAGGTCGATCCGTAGAGCCGGGGCTTGACCTGCTCGAGGTACCAGTCCGCGATCTCGTCCCAGAGGAAGTGATACAACAGGCTCGCGGCGTCGTTGAGCCGGAACCGCTCCAACGCTGCAGTCGTCTCGGCCACCGCGCGTTGGGTGCGGGAGAGCATCCACCGATCCGCCAACTCGAACTGTGCGGGATCGAGCTGGTCGACTTCCGCCGGCGGTTCGGTGACGGTGGACAGGATCAGGCGACCCGCATTCCACAGTTTGTTGGCGAAGTTCCGTCCCGCGGCGAACGTCGCTGCCACGTCGTTGCGATCCATGATGACGTCGGTCCCTGCCGCCGCGCCCGAGACGAGCGTGAACCGGAGTGCATCCGCGCCATATAGGTCGACGACGTCGACGGGATCGATGCCGTTGCCGAGAGACTTCGAGAACGCGCGGTGCTGCGGGTCGCGCACGACCCCGTTCATGTACACGGTTTCGAACGGCCGCTCGCCCATGAAGTGGTAGCCGGCCATCACCATGCGGGCGACCCAGAAAAAGATGATGTCGGGTGCCGTGACGAGGGTGTGTCCGGGGTAGAACCGCGTGAGATCGGGCGCGCTATCGGGCCAGCCCATGGTCGCAAAGGGCCACAGCCAGGACGAGAACCAGGTGTCGAGCACGTCCTCGTCTTGCCGCACCGTGCCGCCGCACGCCTCACAACGCTCCGGCGCCTCCTCGGCCACCGTAATGTGCTCGCATCCATCCGCCTCGCAGTACCACGCGGGGATGCGGTGCCCCCACCAGAGCTGCCGCGAGATGTTCCAGTCACGGATCTCGATGAGCCAGGTCTCGTACACCTTGCCCCAGCGTTCGGGCACGAACGTCAGGCGACCGGCGCGATAGGCCTCGAGCGCGGGTTGCGCGAGCGGGCGCATCCGCACAAACCACTGATCCGAGAGCCGCGGCTCGACAATCGTGTGGCACCGGTAGCAGTGACGCACCGCATGCTGGTAGGGCTCGACACGCTCGAGGAGTTCCTCCTCGCGCAGGAGCTCGAGAATGCGTTGCCGTGTGTCGTCCCGATCCATGCCGCGCAACTCGGCTGGGACGCGGGGATCGTCGGCCATCCGACCTTCCGCGGTCATGGTGACCGGCGCCTCGTAGCCGCCCAGCGCCGCCGCGATGTCGAAGTCGTTTGCGTCGTGCGCCGGGGTCACCTTGAGCATCCCAGTTCCGAAGTCGCGCTCGACGGCGGTGCTCACGTCAATGGGGATGCGGACGCCGGACAGCGGAATCTCGACGGTCGCGCCCCGGAGTCCGGCAAAACGTTCGTCTTCGGGGTGATGAACCAGACACACGTCGCCGAACATCGTCTCGGGACGCGTCGTCGCCACTACGACCCATCGTGGCTCATCGCGGTCGGCCACCCGGTAGCGGATGTAGTAGAGGTAGTCGTCACGGTCCCGGAACTCTGCCTCCTCGTCCGAGAGCGATGTCAGGCAGCGCGGGCACCAATGGATGACGCGATGGCCGCGATACAAGAGCCCGTCGCGAAAGAGCTGAACGAAGACGCGCCGCACGGCCGCCGAATACGCCTCGTCCAGCGTGAAGCGGGTTCGCGTCCAGTCACAGGAGCAGCCGATCGCCTTGAGTTGATCGATAATCGTGCCGCCCGTCTGCCGGACGTGCTGCCACACCCGTTCGACGAAGGCCTCGCGCCCGAGGTCTTGGCGACGCAGGCCGTCCTGGGCGATGGCGCGCTCGACCACGTTCTGTGTCGCAATGCCCGCGTGGTCGGTTCCCGGGAGCCACAGCGCCTCTCGACCGCGCATTCGCTCGAACCGGATCAGCACGTCCTGAATCGTGTTGTTCAGGCCGTGCCCCATGTGCAGCACGGATGTGACGTTCGGCGGCGGGATCACGATGACGTACGGGTCGCGGTCGGAGTCGGTGGCGGCCGCGAATCCGCCCGTCTCGCTCCACCGACGATACACCGCCGTCTCGATCACCGACGGGTCGTATGTCGTCGCGAGTTGCGTCTCAGGCATTGTCGATGAAAGGATGCCGAATTGGGGTCGGGAGAGCTAGGGGTGCGCCGCGCGAGGGCGCGCCTCAGTCCCGGGTCGCGGAAGCGCGGCGATCGTTGGCGCCGTCGCTGTCCTCGACGAGGAGGCGGTTCACGATGACGTGGGTTCCCGAAACCCCACGGGCGACCGCGGCTGCCAGACCGCGACCCTCCGCGTCCGCGGCCGTCCCGGTCAGTTCGACGATGCCGTCACCGAGGGCACGCACGTCGATTCGCATGCTCCTCGTGGTCGGGTGCTCGGACAGCGCGCCGCGCACGGCGTGCTCCAGGGCCGCGGCGTCGAGCGACCGCTCCTCCTCCTTGCCCGGGCGCGCACGATGCACCACGCGCTTGAGCCGAGCCGGATTCAGGCCCCCAACCAACTCGTTGACCGCCATGCCCGCCAGCACACCCAGGCCGAGCCCGACGGCGGTCGAGACGGCGACACCGAGCCAATCGCTCTCTTCTCTTCTCCAGATGCGAATCAGACTACCTCCCCGTAGCACCGCAAGACCGTGTTGCATACAATTATAAGTTTGAATGGAACAGTTCGGTATACTGACCTGCTGAGGCGAGGACCCTCGTGATTGACGACCACGGATTTTGATGGCTGATACCATTACCCTCACGCTTCCGGACGGCTCGACCCGTACCGAGCCGGTCGGGACCCCCGCCCGAGCGATCGCGGAGTCGATCGGGCCCCGGCTCGCGCGTGCCGCGGTTGCGGCCCGCGTGGATGGGGCCGTGTGGGACCTCGACCGTCCGCTGACGGCGGACAGCGCGCTGGAGATCCTCACCGAGGACGACCCGGAGGCGCTGGACGTGCTGCGCCATTCTGCGGCCCACGTACTGGCAACGGCCGTTCGCGAGCTGTTCCCGGAGGCCAACATCGGCTTTGGCCCGCCCATCCGAGACGGGTTTTACTACGACTTCGAGGTGCCGCGGCCCTTCACGCCTGAGGACCTGGAGACCATCGAACGCCGGATGCAGGAGGTGACCCAGGCCGACTACCCGTTCGTCCGCGAGGAGGTCGACCGCACGGATGCCGGGCAGCGGTTTCGCGACGACCCCCTCAAGCTCGAGCGGCTCGAGGAGTTGGGGGAGGATGAGGTGATCTCCGTGTACACCGACGGACCCTTCGTCGATCTGTGTCGGGGGCCGCACGTTCCCAGTACCGGCCGCCTCAAACACTTCAAGCTGCTGCACGCGGCGGGCGCCTACTGGCGAGGCGACTCGACCCGCCAAATGCTGCAGCGGATTTACGGAACCGCGTGGTTCAAGAAGAACGGCCTCGAGGAATACCTGCATCGGCTGGAAGAGGCAGAGCGGCGTGATCACCGCGTGCTCGCGAAGCAACTCGATCTCTACAGCATCCAGGATGATGTCGGACCCGGCATGATCCTGTGGCACCCGCGTGGGGCAACGGTGCAGTTCGAGCTGCGACGGTTCATCGAGGACGAGCTGCTGCGGCGCCGCTACGAGTTTGTGTACACCCCGCACATCACGCGGGAAGATCTCTTTGTGCGGTCCGGCCACCTGCCGCTGTACGAGGAGCAGCAGTTTCCGCCTATGGCACCCGCGATCGGTGAGGCGGAGCACGTGCGCTATCGTGTCAAGCCGATGAACTGTCCGATGCACACGTTGATCTACGCTGCGCGACAGCGCTCGTACCGAGATTTGCCGGTGCGGCTCGCCGAAGTCGCCAACGTGTATCGCAACGAGCTTTCCGGGGCGCTGCACGGACTGCTTCGCGTGCGCGGGCTGACGATGGACGACGCACACGTGTTTTGCCGAGAAGACCAGATCGAGGACGAGATCTTCGACATGTTGGATCTCACGGACCTCGTGTTGAACAAGACCTTCGGCTTCGAGTATCGGATGGACCTCGCGACGAGGCCGCGGAAGAAGATCGGCGCCGATGCCGCCTGGGACATTGCGGAGGCGGCCCTGCGGGGCGCGCTGGAGCGCCGCAAGTTCACCTATGGCATTGATGCGGGCGGTGGGGCGTTCTACGGTCCCAAGATCGACATCAAGCTTCGCGACGCCATCGGTCGCGAGTGGCAGGGCACCACGATTCAGCTCGACTACCAGATGCCGGAGCGATTCGGGTTGGCGTACACGGGGACCGACAACAAGCCGCACCAACCCGTCATGATCCACCGCGCCATCTTCGGCACGATCGAGCGATTCGTGGGGTGTCTCATCGAGCACTTCGCGGGGGCGTTTCCCCTGTGGCTGTCGCCCGAACAGGTGCGGTTCGTGCCGATCACCGAGGAGCAGGCGGAGGCCGCGCGTGGGCTCCGGGATCGATTCCGGGCGGCCGGGATTCGTGCGAACCTCGACGATCGCAACGATACCTTGAACTACCGAGTTCGGGACGGCGAGGTCATGAAGGTGCCGTTGCTGGCGGTGGTGGGGAAGCGGGAGGTCGAGCAGGGGACGGTCGCCGTCCGGGCCCGGGGTGCCACAAAGAAACAGGAAGTGATGCCGATCGACCAGTTTCTCGAGCGGGTGCAGCGGCTGATCGAGGCCAGATCTCTGGGGTTGGAAGGGTGAATCGCATGCAGTTGAGACCCCCTGAACCCGCCGTTAAGTTCAGCTAAGGCTGCAGGTCGTAGCCATCATCCGGGAGTGATGGGAACGAGGGGAGGAGGCCAACCGTGCGTAAGGACACAACCCCTGTCATCGTCAGCGCTACCAGGACCCCCGTCGGGAGGTTTCTGGGAGGGCTGAGTCCGCTGCCGGCCACCAAGCTCGGGGCGATCGCCATCCGCGAAGCGGTCCAGCGCGCCGGCATCGAGTCGAAGGCCGTGGAGGAAGTCATCATGGGAATGGTGGTGCAGGGTGGTGCCGGTCAGGCCCCCGCCCGCCAAGCCGCGATCCATGGCGGCGTGCCCGACGAGGTGCCCGCGATGACGGTGAACAAGGTCTGCGGCTCGGGGCTCAAGTCCGTGATGTTGGCCGCGCAGGCGATCAAGGCCGGTGACGCACAGTGCTTAGTCGCCGGTGGCATGGAGTCGATGTCGAACGCGCCGCACTACGTGTTCGGTATGCGGGGCGGGGTGAAGTACGGCAATCAGCAGCTCATTGACGGCGTGCAGTTCGACGGATTGTGGTGCTCCTTCGGTGACAACGTGATGGGCGCCTACGCGGAGCACACGGCCGAGAAGGCCAACGTGACCCGCGAGGATCAAGATCAGTACGCGCTCGAGAGCCATCAGAAGGCCGTGGCGGCGATGGAAACCGGGAAGTTCGACCAGGAGATCGTTCCGGTCGAAGTGCCGGGCCGCAAGGGAGCGGTTACCGTCGTTTCCGCCGACGAGGGGCCACGCAAGGACACGTCGCTCGAGGCGCTGGCCAAGCTGCGGCCCGCATTCCAGAAGGTGGGCACAGTTACGGCCGGCAATGCGCCGGGGCTCAATGACGGGGCAAGTGCCGTGGTCGTCACGTCACAGGCGTTCGCTGACGCGCACGGGCTCAAGCCGCTGGCCCGGGTTACCGGATACGCGATGGGTGGCGGGCCGCCGAAGGAACTGTTCTTTGCCCCGATTCACGCGGTGCGGAACTTGATGGAGAGAACCGAATCCACGATCGGGGATTACGATCTGATCGAGGCGAACGAGGCTTTTGCGGTGCAGGCGCTGGCCGACGGCCGGGCGCTTGGCTGGGAGTGGGATCGTGTGAATGTCAACGGTGGCGCGGTTGCGCTGGGGCATCCGATCGGTGCGAGCGGCACACGCATTCTCACGACGCTGCTCTATGCCATGCAGGATCGGGGTGCCACCACGGGCCTCGCGACGCTCTGTCTCGGTGGTGGGAACGCCGTGGCCCTCAGTGTGGAGCGAAACTGATGAGTCAAGTGCAAACCGCGCGATTATTGGGCATGACGCCGACGACCGTTGTGCGGCGGTCGCTGGCCGTGCTGGCCGGCGCCTTTCTGGTGGCGATCGGTGCGCAAGTGGCAATCCCGCTTCCGGGTACACCGGTGCCGGTGACGCTCCAGGTGCCGGCGGTGCTCGTCGTGGGTGGCCTGTTGGGTCCGCGACTGGGCGCGGCCAGCATGGCGGTCTACCTCGCGTTTGGAGCGGCCGGCGTTCCGGTGTTTGCCCCGATCGGTGCGCCGGGATTCGCCCGACTCTTTGGACCGACGGGTGGATATCTTCTGGCACTACCGCTGGGCGCGGCCGTGGTGGGAGTGGCCACGGAGCACGGTCGGTCCTGGAGCAGAGTCGCCGTCGGTGTGGTGGCGGGGTTGGCGGTGGTTCACCTGGGTGGTGTGGCGCAGCTGGCGATCCTCAGCGGCGATGTTTCCACCGCGCTGGCGTTAGGGTCGGCTCCGTTTCTCCTGTTGGATCTTTTGAAGCTGGTGGTCGCTGGCGCGATCATCCAGCGATTCGGTAAGACGACGCGCGCGCTCCTTTGAGGGCGCGCGCTGTTTTTGCGGCGCTGGTGGCGCTGGTTGCCTTCTACGGCGCCGTCGTGGTCGTCGCCTTGGGGATTGCTTTACTGGTCCCGCAGGCGTGGTTGGTGGGGTCGTTGGGGCTCGCGGTGGGTACGCTTCCGGTGGTGGTCGCCGGATTCGCGGTGTCTGTGATCCTCGTGTTGCGGGGCTGGTCGACGTGGAGGCAGCTGGGGTGGCGTGGTGGGCCGGCCGACCCGACCGCACTGGGTGCCGGTGTGGCGGTGGGGGTCGTGATGGCCGCGAGTGCCCTCGCGATCACGGTGGCGGTGGGCGGTGCCCGCATCGCGATCACGGCCGAACCTGCGTCGGCGTATGTTGCCGTCGCGCTGCAGGTGGGGTTCGGTCTGGTGGTCGCGGCTTTGGCCGAGGAGCTGCTGTTCCGCGGGTAGCCGCTGGCTCGGCTCGCGCAGCCGTTGGGGAAGGTAGGGGCGAGTGTGGTGTTCGCCGTCGTGTTCGCGGTCGCGCACGTGGCGAACCCTGAGGTCTCGTCGCTGGGCCTGGCAAACATTGGGATCGCGTCGCTCGTGCTCAGTGCGGCGTTCTTCACGCGCGGCGGGTTGCCAATGGCCTGGGGAGTGCATGCCGGCTGGAATGGCGGTCTGGCCTTGGGGGCCGATGCGCCGGTGAGCGGTCTGACGTTCGACGTACCCGTACTCGAGTTCTTTGCAGGGCGGACGACGTGGGTGACCGGGGGTGCCTTCGGTCCTGAGGGTGGGATCGCGGCCTCGGCCACAATGGCGGTGGCGCTGATCTGGCTCAGCCGACGGGCAGCGCGGGCCGGGGAGGGAGAGCCAATATGAAGAACGTGGCGGTAGTTGGTGCAGGCACCATGGGGAACGGGATCGCGCACGTGTTTGCGCAACACGCGTGGGACGTGGTGGTGATCGACGTGGTCCAGGCGCAGCTCGAAAAGGCGCTGGCGACCATTCGCAAGAACATGGATCGGCAGGTGAAGAAGGGGTCCCTGTCCGAGAGCGACCGAGACGCGGCGCTCGGGCGGATCAGGACCGAAACCGTGCTGGATGCGGCAGCGAGCGCGGAGTTGGTGGTCGAAGCCGCGAGCGAGGCGGCGGAAGTGAAGTTCGGGATCTTCGGGGAGCTGGACCGACTTACCCCTGAGGGCACGCTGCTGGCCTCGAACACCTCGTCGATCTCGATTACGGAGATCGCCGCGCGCACGGAGCGGCCAGACAAAGTGATCGGGATGCACTTCATGAATCCGGTTCCGGTCATGCAGCTGGTCGAGATCATCCGTGGCCTGGGCACATCGGACGAGACGACCCGTACGATCATGGACACGGCGCAGGCGCTCGACAAGACACCGGTAGAGGTGAGCGATTACCCCGGATTCGTATCGAACCGGGTGCTCCTGCCCATGATCAATGAAGCGGTCTTCTGCGTGATGGAAGGTGTTGCGACCCCCGAGGCGGTGGACACCGTGATGAAGCTGGGCATGAATCACCCGATGGGGCCGCTTGCGCTGGCCGATCTCATCGGCCTCGACGTGTGCCTGTCGATTCTGGAGGTACTCTACGACGGTCTGGGGGACCCCAAGTATCGGGCGTGTCCCCTCCTGCGAAAGATGGTGGCGGCGGGACGATTGGGTCGGAAGACCGGCCAAGGATTCTATGACTATCGCTGAGCCGTTGCTGATCGAAGTCGACGAACAGCGCCGTGAAATCGTGGCGCTCGCTCGGGAAGTGGCGCGCAAGGAGATCGCGCCGCACGCGGCCGAGTGGGACGCCGAGCAGCGCTACCCGGTGGAAGCCGTCAAGCAACTAGGCGAGATGGGGTTCTTCGGGCTGCGCGTTCCCGAAGAGTACGACGGGCTCGGGCTCGATACGCTCACCTACTTGATGGTCTTGGAAGAGCTCGCGGTGGCCGATGCGTCGATCTCGATCACCTTGTCGGTGCACAACTCGCTTCCGGTCACGATGCTCTTGTCGCACGGCAGTGAGGAGCAGCGGCAGCGGTGGCTCCGGCCCATGGCACGGGGGGAGGTCCTGACCGCGTTCTCGCTGTCGGAGGCGGATTCCGGGTCGGACGCCGCGAGCATTCGGGCGCAGGCCGTGCACGACGGTGACGCGTGGGTCCTCACGGGTGAGAAGGCCTGGGTCACCAACGGGGACACGGCCGATATGTTGGTCGTGATGCTTCGTACCGACACGCCCGACGCCCGACGCGGCCGGCGAGGCATCTCCGCCTTTCTCGTCCCCACGGACGCGCCGGGTGTGGAACCGGGGAAGGCCGAGGACAAGATGGGTCTCAGAGCATCGCGCACCACGACGGTGATGCTGCGCGACGTGCGACTGAGCGACGAACACTTGCTTGGCAAGGAGGGAGAGGGGTTATCGTATGCGCTGCGCGCGCTCGAAAACGGGCGCATGGGCGTTGGCGCTCAAGCCATCGGGATTGCGCGGGCGGCCCTGGAACACTCGATTCGGTATGCGGCGGAACGGCAGCAGTTTGAGCAACCACTAAAGGACTTCCAGGCGATTCAGTTCAAGTTGGCGGATATGCTGACCCGAATCACGGCAGCGCGCGCCTTGGTGTTCGAGGCGGCGCGCGCGGCGGATGCCGGTGAGTCGGTAACGGAGCGTGCAAGTATGGCCAAGCTCTTCGCCTCCGAGACGGCGATGTGGGTGGCGAATCAGGCCGTGCAGATCTTCGGTGGCTATGGCTATATGCGCGATTACCCAGTCGAACGGCTGTTTCGCGATGCAAAGGTGACGGAGATCTATGAAGGGACAAGTGAGATCCAGCGAATCGTCATTGCACGGGGGCTCTACTCCAAGTAGGGCGGAGATAACGAAATCCTTGGACGACGGACTCTTTGAGCTCATTGGGGAGCACGACCACGAGCAAGTGAGTGTGTGGCATGACGGCGACGCCGGATACAGTGGCGTCATTGCGATCCACAACACCGCACTCGGCCCCGCGCTCGGTGGAACGCGCATGTGGCGCTACGAGAACGACCTCGAGGCGCTCATTGACGTTTTGCGGCTGTCACGCGGCATGACCTACAAGGCGGCTGTCGCCGGTCTCAACCTGGGTGGTGGCAAGAGCGTGATCGTCAACGACCCGAAGGCGAAGAATCGTAAGCCGATCTTTCAGGCGCACGGGCGACACGTGGACTCGCTCGGCGGCCGCTACATCACGGCGGAGGATGTGGGAACGAGCCCCGGTGACATGGAGTACATTCGTGAAGAGACCGAGCACGTCGTTGGGCTGGCGGGCCGCTCGGGAGACCCCTCACCGGTGACCGCCCTCGGCGTGTATCGAGGGATGAAGGCGTGTGCGCAGCAGGCCTACGGCAGTGATTCCCTGAGTGGCAAGACCGTGACCGTGCAGGGGTGTGGGCACGTGGGGTACTATCTCTGCAAGCACCTGCATGAGGAGGGTGCGAAGCTCGTCGTGTCGGACATCGACAACGCCAAGATCCAACGGGTGGTCGACGAGTTCGATGCCGTGGCGGTTGCCCCGAAAGACATCTACGGGGCCCGGGCCGACATCTTTGCGCCGTGTGCGCTGGGTGCGGTCATCAACGACGATACGATACCGTTGCTCGAGGTCCAGATCATCGCCGGAGCAGCGAACAACCAGTTGGATAAAGAACGGCACGGAGATCAATTGCATGACATGGGGATCATCTATGCGCCGGACTACGCGATCAACGCCGGCGGATTGATCAACGTCAATGCCGAAATCGAGGGATGGAGCTTAGAACGATCGCATCAGAAGGCATCCGAGATCTACGACACGATCTTACGGATTCTGCAGCTCGCCGGTGATCAGGGGATTCCGACCTACCGGGCAGCAGACAAGTTGGCCGAGCAGCGGATGATCGAGGGTCGGGCCGGCAAAGGAAAGAGGTAAGGAAGCGCGATATGGGTGGCATGGACGAGTTCAACGATCGCATGCGTTCACTCGAGTCCGCAGATCCCACGATCTCCGAGCTGATCCACCAAGAGATCGCGCGGCAGGAAAACGGTCTCGAGCTCATCGCCAGCGAGAACTTCGTCTCGCGCGCGGTGCTCGAGGCCATGGGCTCGGTGCTGACCAACAAGTATGCCGAAGGCTATCCGCGGCGGCGGTATTACGGTGGCTGCGAGGTCGTCGACGAGATCGAGCAGCTGGCCATCGACCGGGCGAAGCAGTTGTTCGGCGCGGACCACGCCAACGTGCAGCCCCACAGTGGTGCGCAGGCCAACATGGCGGCGTACCTCGCGGTGTTGGAGCCCGGCGAGACCTTGATGGGACTCAAGCTCCCGCACGGCGGCCACCTCACACACGGCGCCAAGGTGAATGCGAGCGGGCGGCTGTTTCGGGCGGTGCAGTACGGGCTCGACGAGGAGACGGGTCTCATCGATCTCGACACGGTACGTGACATTGCGTTGGCCGAGCGTCCGAGGCTGATCATTGCAGGCGGCAGTGCCTACGCGCGTAACATCGACTTCGCGGGGTTCGCGGCCATCGCACGGGAGGTGGAGGCGACGCTCTTGGTGGACATGGCGCACTTCGCGGGTCTCGTGGCAGCCGGAGTGGTGCCGTCGCCGGTTCCGCACGCGGACATCGTCACCAGCACCACGCACAAGACGCTGCGCGGTCCTCGCGGCGGCTTCATCCTGTGCCGTGCCGAGCTCGCGAAGCCCGTGGACAAGCAGGTGTTTCCCGGGACCCAGGGGGGACCGCTGGAGCACGTGATCGCCGCCAAGGCAGTCGCGTTCGCGGAGGCGCTGACGCCTGCGTTCAAGGCGTACGCCGGCCAAGTCGTCAAGAACGCCACCGCCCTGGGCACGGCACTCCTGGAACGAGGCTACGCGATCGTGTCGGGTGGGACCGACACGCATCTCTTGCTGGTGGATCTCCGGGATCGTGACTACACGGGCAAAGACGCCGAAGAGGCGCTGGGCCGGGCCGGCATGCATGTGAACAAGAATACCGTGCCGGGGGACCCACGGTCGCCGTTCGTGACGAGTGGCATGCGGTTGGGCAGCTCGTCGCTGACGACGCGCGGGATGACCGAGCCGGAGATGCGTCGCATCGCCGGGTTCATCGACGAGGTTCTCCGATCCCCCGATGATCCGACCGTCGGGCGGGTGGGCGCCCAAGTCCGCGAGCTGGCGCAGGCGTTCCCGCTGTACGGCGCCCGGGTCGCGGCGGGCTAACCCTTTGGACCCTTGCTCGCCAGCCGCCAGTCGCTCACCTTAGTACCATGTATCAGTTGCAGCTTGCCGACGAGATAATCGCGCGCATTCGGGAGCGCGACGGTCGTTACCACGAACGCGCGTATCTCTTTGTGCTTGCTGCGCTTGAGTACAGCCAGCGCAAGCGCAAGGTGCGCGGACACATCGGGGGGGACGAACTCGCACACGCGTGCCGGGACTTCGCCATTGAGCAGTTCGGGCTGACGGCGCGAACCGTGCTCTCGCACTGGGGGATCGAGACGACCGGCGATCTGGGTCGGATCGTCTTCGTGCTGATCGAGGTCGGGTTGCTCATCCGTCACCCGAACGATCGCGTGGAAGACTTCGAGTCGGTGTTTGATTTCGCGCAGGCCTTTGAGGGGGAGTACCCGTGGGCCGGTGTGGGACGCGCGGATCAGAGCTAATCGCGCCGAGACGCTGGGGAAGGGAGGAGCCGTATGGAGGAAATGCGCTGGCCTGCGTGTTTGAAGTGTGAGAAGGGGGTGCTGATTCCGTTGTCGGATTACGGACGCGACGGGGCACCGATTCAGTTCAAGGCGTGGGCGTGCAGTAATCCGGATTGCGGGTTCAATATCCGCATCGACAACGGAGAGATTTCGTTCGGCCGCGCCATCGGACAGAGCTTCAAGTAGTACCACGGATCCACGTTTCCGCCTCGAGCCCTCCGCCGAAATCGGTTCCCGTGCGCGAGCGCGACCGCCCCAGCGCCGTCGCGACGCCGCGGGCCCGTTAGACGAGGGCTGACTGTTTAGCGCCATGTCGATACCGGTTCTGAACGCCCAGCAGTCCGCCGATTGGGACGAGCGTGCCCGTCTGGAGCACGGCATCCCGAGCCGCGTCCTCATGGAAGCCGCGGGCCGCGCCGTGGCGACCGTGCTCGCACGCGAATTCCCGCAGGCGCTCGGCAACGGAGTCCTCGTCGTGGCCGGCCACGGGAACAACGGCGGTGACGGATGGGTCGTGGCCCGCGCACTTCAGGCGGGTGGCGTGCCGGTCTTCGTGGCGGAGACGGGCCAGGAGCGCTCGCCTGACTGCGAAGCGAATCGCGCCCTCGCTCTGGCGGAGGGCGTGGTGCTCCTCGAGCCGGGTGGCACGTGGCCCCAGGGTGGTGTCGCGGTTGACGCGCTCCTCGGAACCGGAGCGTCCGGTGCGCCCCGCGGCCCGGTCGGC
>JBDHAB010000046.1:0-21052 GCA_039588295.1 Gemmatimonadota bacterium | reverse complement strand
TGGATACCAGACCGAGCCTTGCCTTGGTGGTCAACAGTGTCGGCTACGTGGTCGGCGTCCGCTTTCTCGGGGGAGTGGACCGCGCCGTCCTGTGGGTGAAGTGACCACCGCGCCCTAACAGCGAACGCAGGGGAGCAGCAACGGCCACCGGCGGTACGGTCATCGAGATGCAGGCTGCGGAGGCCTGGGCGCCACACGGCGCCCGGGCCTTCCGGATCATGAGTCAAGCGGCTGGGTGGCTCGAAAGGCACGGCTACGGATTGTAACGGACATTGTAACGACGTCCACTGACGCGCATGGACGCCACTCTTAGCCTCCGGAGCCAAAGGTCGCGCGTGGACGCCCCCATTACCCGACCCCACCACTCGCGACCGCTAACGCAACGAATCGCGCCAGGCGCATTTCAAGTGAAAACCCCACAGCACGTTATCCCCGGCTCGACGAGACCACGCGATGCGAGCGCCACCGGTCGATAGAGCTTCGTCTCTGGGAGTACTCTGAGAATGGAGAGCTGGAAGCATCACAGCGGGAGATGCCGCTACAACTGCTGCACACCGTTGCACAGCAGAGTACTGAAGCGGACAGGCATAGGCACGTCGAATGAGCTGGGCAAGACAGCCGGGAAGGACGCCGCTCACCATGAGCCGACTTTTGCGACTCTGCTAGGCATCGATCGCGCTCAGGCCACGGCGATCGAGTACATCGACCGGGCCGTGGCCCTCCTCCGGCAGCATGGGCTAGATTGCAGGGTCCCGGAAGGATTGGCGAAGTTCATTGTGGAGAGACGGAGGTAATCAGCTATCAGTTGTCAGTTTTCGGTCGCTCGGCTCCAAGGCTTGCACCAAGTGAGCCGAACTCCGGAAAGAGTGTACTGATGACGGACAACTGGACACCAACAACCGTCTATGCTCGAATCCATTAAGTCCCCAGCGGAAGTTCATGCGCTCGACCGGGAGCAGTTACCTGCTCTCGCCGAGGAGGTACGACAGCGCCTGATCGACGTCGTGTCGCAGACCGGAGGGCACATTGGGGCCGGACTGGGCGTAGTGGAGCTGACGGTGGCGCTTGCCCACGCGTTCGAATCTCCTGTCGACAAGATCGTGTGGGACGTTGGGCACCAGGGGTATCCCTGGAAGGTGCTGACCGGGCGCGACGGACGTTTGCCCTCGCTGCGTCAGAAGGATGGATTGTCGGGTTTTCTGCGCCGGACCGAGAGCGAGCATGACGTGTTCGGTGCGGGGCACGCGGGCACCGCAATGTCCGCGGCCTTCGGGATGGCAACGGCCCGCGATCTCCTCGGCGAGGACTTCCACGTGGTGGCGGTGGTGGGCGACGGGGCGATGACCTGCGGGCTGTCGTACGAGGCGATGAACAACGCTGGTCACTCAGGACGCGACATCATCATGGTCTTGAACGACAACGGGATGTCGATCGCGCCCAACGTTGGAGCCATCAACAAGTACCTCGGGTCCGTCATCGCGAGTCCGTTCACGAACCGGATGCGCGAGCATGTCAAGAATCTGATCGAACGGGCGTCGCACTTGGTGGGCGGGAACCGGATTGTCGACTTCGCCAAGACCGTGGAAGAGAGCGTCAAGAACTTGTGGTCTCCCGGCATGCTGTTTGAGGAGCTGGGCTTCAGGTACTTCGGCCCCATCGACGGCCACAATATCGACGCGATGCTTCGCACGTTCGACTTGGTGAAGACGCTCGACGGGCCACGAGTGGTGCACGTCGTGACGGAGAAGGGCAAAGGTTTCCCGTTCAAGGAGCCGCATCCGGAGAAGTTCCACGCACGCAATCCGTACGATCCGAAAACGGGCGTGCTCCGTCCCTCGCAGAGCACGCAGCCCACGTGGACCAAGGTGTTCGGCACCGCGATCGCCGAGCTCGGCGAAGAGAACCCCGCGCTCGTTGTGATCACGGCAGCCATGCCGTCGGGAACGGGCACCGACATCTTCCAGAAACGCTGGCCCGATCGGTTCTTCGACGTCGGGATTGCTGAAGGACACGCCACGACGTTCGCCGCGGGGCTGGCGACACAGGGCCTGCGTCCCGTCGTCGCGATCTACTCGACGTTCCTCCAGCGCGCCTTCGACATGATCATCCACGACATCGCGATCCAGGGACTGCCGGTGACGTTCTGCATGGATCGCGCGGGCATGGTGGGAGCGGACGGGCAGACTCACATGGGGCTGTACGATATCCCCTATATGCTGGCGGTTCCGAACATGACTGTGACCGCGCCGAACGACGCGCCGGAGTTGGTGGGACTGCTGCGGTGCGCGTTGCAGCACGACGGACCGTTTGCGATCCGCTATCCGCGCGATACCGCTCCCGGGTCGATGGTTCCCGTCGAGCAGGTCGAGGCGGTTCGGTATGGATCGTGGGAACGACTGCGTGACGGCCGGGACGCGGCAATCCTCGCTGTCGGTGTCATGTGTCAGCCGGCCCTTGAGGCGGCGGAGCGACTGGCGGCAGACGGCGTCGAAGTCGCGGTGGTGAACTGCCGGTTCTTGAAGCCGTACGACCGAAGAATGCTGGACTCGCTCGTCTCGGAGCACCGTCTGCTGCTTACGATCGAGGACGGCACGGGGGTGAACGGGTTCGGTGCGTACATGGCGTCGACGATCAAGTCGATGGCGCCGGAGGTGCGCGTGGAGACGCTGGGTGCCCCCGATCGCACCTTCGAACATGCGAAGCGAACGGATCAGCTAGTCGAAGCGGGGCTGTCCGCCGATGCGCTGGTGACCCGTGTACACGCTCTCGTTGCCGAGGTAACTCCTTCCGCACGATGAGAATTGGTGTCGTCGGGAATCAACGCTACAGCGAGCTACGGGGCGTGCTCGCGCAGCTAGCCCGATACGCCCCGCGCAACGGTCATACACTCGTTGCGGAGCCGGACCTCGAGCTGCTATGGGCCGAGGCCGTCGAGCAGCTGGGTGAGGAATCGGCGCCCATCCAACTAATGATCTCGTCGAGGCGTTCAACGTCGGCGACGGGGCACCGCATCGATTTCAGCACGAGCGTGTCTCCGCGCAGTTGGGAGAAACTCTCCCCATCCTTGTCCAGATCGAGACTTGGTACCGTCACCCTTACGCGCTGGCCGGGCTGCAGTAGTGGCTGTTGAGCGACGGCGTCCGTGAGAGGCGCATGGCAAATCAAAACCCCACAGCGCGTGAGTGCCGCGGGGCGGCAGACGTGATGGAACGAATCCGCGCCTAGGACGCCGCCGGACATCTCGTATTCGCGACTTCCGAAACGACCCAGGGGAACAGCGAGGAGCCCGATTAGTAGGTTCGGCGTCTGTCGTCTGCCGGCTATCGGCTCTTCAACGTGTTGTAGAGGTCGAAGGCCCTCTCGGGCGTCTCGTTTTCGTGAACGACGGCGCGAACCGCCTGGATCATGGCCGTCGGCGATTCGGACTGGAAGATGTTTCGGCCCATGTCCACCCCGTTGGCGCCCTGCTGGATGGCGTTGTAGGCCATCTTCAGGGCGTCGAGCTCGGGGATCTTCTTGCCGCCCGCGATCACGATCGGCACGGGGCAGCAGGAGGTGACGGTCTCGAAGCCCTCCTCGATGTAGTAGGTCTTGAGGTAGTGGGCGCCGAGCTCGGCGCAGATGCGGGTTGCGAGTCGGAAGTACTTGGCGTCGCGGGCCATGTCCTTGCCGACCGCGGTCACCGCCAACGTTGGAATGCCGTAGCGGTTTCCCATGTCGACGAGCCGGGTCATGTTGACGATCGACTGCTTCTCGTACTCACCGCCGATGAAGACCTGCACGGCCATGGCGCAGACGTTCAGGCGGATCGAGTCCTCGATGTCGACCGCGATCTCCTCGTTGGAGAGCTCCTTCAGGATGCTGGGGCCACCCGAGGCCCGCAGTACGATCGCCTTGCCCGTCGCGGGCGGAATGATGCTGCGGAGGATGCCGCGCGTGACCATCAGCGTATCCGCATACGGGATCAGGGGATTGATGCTCAGGTCCACGCGTTCGAGCCCCGTGGTCGGCCCCTGGAAGTAGCCGTGGTCGAAGGCCAGCATCACGGTGTTTCCCGACTCCGGATTGAAGATGCGCGCCAGCCGGTTCTTCATGCCCCAGTCGTACGCGTTCGATCCCTTCAGAAAGAAGCCCTCGGTCTTCTGGGGAACGTCGGCATGGAATTGCTTGCTCTGCTTGACCGAATCGAGATCCGCCATCACGAGGCTCTCCTTTCCTTGATCTCGTAGAGATTGCCGTCCTCATCCTCGATGAAGACGACGAGAGAGTCGCCCTTCGGAGCGTCGCGCATCGCGACGCCCGCCGCCGCACACCTCGCGAGAAGCTCGGACCGACTCGCCACCTCCAAGCAGAGATGGCTGATTCTGCTCCCGGCGATCTCGGGCGGACCGGTCTGATCGATCAGGAAGACCTCGAGCTCAAGGTCCCCGCATCCGTAGTACACGATCTTGCAGCCCGCGTCGATGCCGAAAAGGCGATCCGCCAGCTCCGCCGAGAGTGCGCTCCTCCGCGTCTTCTCGAGGCCGAGCACGCCGGCGAAAAAGCGATCGGCCTTGTCTTCCGAGCTGCTGACCAACCCCGCGTGAATCAGACGCATGACTCCGCCGCCCTCCCGTCGCTACCTCGGAAACGCCGAGGGTACGCCCCCGTCCACGGGAAGGCTCGCCCCCGTGGTCGGAGTCTGCTCGCTCGCGAAGAAGACCACGGCGTTGCCCACGTGCTCCGCCTGAACCGAGACCTTGAGAAGGTTCCTCTGGCGGTAGTAGTCGCGGAGCCCTTCGGGATCGAGTCCGCGCGATTTCATCCGGTCCGGCCCGATCAGGTCCCACAGGCCGGAAGAGATATTTTCGTCCCCGAAGACGGCGTCGGGATTCACCATGTTGACCCGGACGCCGAGCTCCGCGAGCTCGAGCGCGGCGATCTTCGAAATCTGGTGTGCGGCGGCCTTGGAGGCGCTGTACGCCCCGAAAGCGGCTCCCGGGTCGGGGACGTTCTTGCTGCTGATCAGCACGATGTTCCCGCCCGTCGCCTGGCGCCTCAGGATGGGAATCGCGGCTTTGATGGTGTTGAAGGTCCCCATCAGGTTCACCCCGACGACCTGGCTGAACTTCTCGGGCGTGAGCGCCTCGAGCGTCGCGACGTGGGCGACGCCCGCGTTCGGAACCACGATGTCGATGCCGCCGGCCCGGCAGCTCACCTCCTCGAAGGCCCTCTCGACCGAGCCCGGGCTCGTCACGTCGCAGACGATGCTCTCGATGCGGCTCGCCTCACTTCTCTCGGCGAGGTGCTCATGGGCCCTGCGCAGGCGGTCCTCATCGATGTCCGAGATCGCGACGAGAGCTCCCGCCGCGAGCAGACGATCGGCGATGCCGACGCCGATGGCGCCGCCCGCCCCAGTCACGAAGGCCACTTGTCCCGTGAGTGGAGGCGCCACCTGCGTGCCGAGCTTCTTCTGCTGGAGGCTCCAGTACTCCATATCAAAGATGTGCGAGTCGTCGATTGGAACGTAGCTCCCAAGATCGTGAGCGAGGCGCTTGGCGCGAAGCGTCGGCACGGCGATATCCGCGGCGACCCGCGCCGCCGCGCGTGTCGCGCCGAGCGCTACGAGCCCCACCCCCGCCACGAGAATCACGCGCGGAAAGGGGTCGAGTTTACGCCGATCGACGCTCTTGGCCTTCCGCTGCTCGTCGAAGTAGCGGTCGTAGTCCTCGCGGTAGGCGGTGATCAGCTCGCCGACGTACTCCACGAGGTCCTCGTCCGCCTCCGGAACCCGCTCGACGAAGAGCATCTGGTTCTTCGTCCATATGACGTGATCGGGTGTGAGGACACCCGAGCGGCACAGCTCGCGGGCGAGCAGCCCGGAGCGGGAGAGCTCCACGATGTCGGGAGTCGTCCGGAGCTCGGCCACGAAGCGGTGCAGCCTCCCCTCCGGGTCGCGATGGGCGCAGGCGCCGCGAAGCGCCTGGATCGACCGCGCGGCCGTGCTCGAGAATTCGACCGACCCGACCGACCCGGTCGCCCCGACTGGCTCGGAGCGAGCGGGCGAGACCGCACGCTGTGTCCGCTCCTCGATGAACGATTCCGCGCGGCTCACGTACTCGATCATGCGCGAGTAGGAGGTCCTGGCATCTTCCGCGAAGGTGAAGATGCCGTGGCTCCGGCTGACGATGGCCTCGAGCTCGGGGTCCTGCTCGTAGCACTCGATGACCTGCCGAGCGAGCGGAAGGCCGGGCATGACGTAGGGCAGCACGGCCACCCTCGGACCCAGTGCCGCCTCGAGCAGCTCGTCGGCATCCTCCTGGTTGGTCAGGATCAAGATGGCGTCTGCGTGCGTGTGGTCGACGTAGCGGTGCGGAAGGAAGGCGTGGAGCAGCGTCTCGACCGAGGGCGAAGGCGAGTCGGTGCGAAGCCGGTGGGTCTCGAGCTGGATCTCCATCTCCTCTTCGGAGAGCGCCTCGAGGGCTCGGAAGCGCCGAAAATAGGCCAGGTCGAGGCCCGCGAAGTCCGCGGGCTCGATCGTCGCGAGATCCGCTCCGCTCCCCTTGATGAAGAGAACGTCCTGCTCGTCCCCTAGCAGGTTCGTCGTCCGCACCTTCACCGACGTATTCCCGCCCCCGTGCAGCACCAGACTCGTCTCACTTCCGAGCAGCCGCGAGGTGAAGATGCGCAGGGCCAGCTCCTCCGGAAGGTCGGAGTAGCGCCGAACGAGCTCCCGCGCCTGGTTCTCGTCATATGCGTTCTTCATGCTACGCCCCTCGAGCGCCCCTCGCCCCACGTCGCGCAGCCCACGCCTGAACTCGGCGGAGTCTGGTGGTGCCTAACACGCTGCCGCGCATCCAAACACCGCCACAAATCCACACGTCACGCAGCGCCACACTTCCCACCGCTCATCCGGCGCACCCGCACCGAAGCAGAGCACGAGGCACGGATCAAATGTCACATTCGATCGGCATCGTCGATACGGGCGGTGTAGCCATTTGTACCCGAATAGCTGAAATGCTGCTCGCCACCCTGATGCTTGAGCTCCACCATCCGGTACTGGGTATGCCCCAGGTAAGGAGGCGCCTTTCCAGAGTCCCAATGTGGCAGCCCCTCAGTCTTGATCGGTAGGCCACCAGCTCCCCGCATCAGTTCGATGTCAACGGTGGTGTTCGGCACGGAGAAACGAACCCGGTCACCTTGCCGTGTCAGTGAAACAGGTACACGCTTGACCTCGATCACATTGCTGATGGCAAAGACCTCCTCGAAGGACGGTAGCAGTTTCACCACCGCGTCGGTCTGGGCGGCGCTCGCATTGTCGCCCACATAGAACTTGATCCACTCACCACCGCTGTACACGGCGACGACACGCACGCCATCCAGAGTGACGTTCTCGAAATGCCCCTGTTTGATGTCAACCAGGGTCGCTCCCTGGCAGTTGTGTTCGGTGGGTGGCGAACCATACAAGCAGGGACAAGCGGGTTTGCAGCTGCACGCGTCGACGTAATCCGCCTCTACTGCCCACTGACCGCTCGTCTCCATCTCGGATAGTGCCGCAGGACTGCCGGTGGCAGGTTTCTGCTGGCATCCCGAGACCAAGCCCATCAGAACCAAGCCACCAACATCGACATTGGAGTTGCCCGCTCTTCGTATTTGCGGCCAAGTGCGCCGCGTGAATCCCCCGTCTCGCACCGCATCATACCGTGTAGGCGGCATCTGGTGAACGGGTCCAGCGATATTGGACATGCTGATGATGGGCCAGCTTCCCGTGCTGCTTCCGAGCTTGCGTGTTGAGTCCCTTGCGTCTGCCCATTCCACCACCCAGGCTGCTACCCTTAACTTCGCATCGGCCGGAGACAAGCGGAAGGTTAGCTCGGGCAAATCGGGTTGCTCTTTGATATGATGAAGCCTTGGATTCGGGCTCGCACCTGCGGCGTTCGCCTCGGCTTCACGCAGCTCTTGGCCATGCGCTTCCGGAAAGTATCTCCGGACATGATAGTCGCCGCTTGTGTCAGCGAACAGCGGCTCGGCCGACCGGTGAACACCGTGGCACTTGAGGCAGCGTATCTCGCATTCGGTGATCGGATCCGTACAGGAGTCGAGTTGGCAGAGATAGCACGGCCGGAGCAGACGGATCTAGCTGGCTCCTCGCCGTCCGGAGGGGGAGCCGCCTAACCCCCGCCTGAAGCTGCCGCGGCGTTGCACCTGGACCGTAACAGAAACTGTCACAACATCTATGATCGCTAGTGATCGCTCATGGTCGTCAAAGGGCAGGAAAACGGCGCAAATGAACGCCTATGATCGCCTATGAGCGTCCGCGGTTTGCCTCCGGAGCCAAAGGTCCCGCGTTGACCTCCCCATTACGTCCCCACCACACCCCGCGGTCTGCTAACGCAACGAATCGCGGCAGGCGCATGGTAAGTGAAAACCCCACAGCTATTCAGTGGTTGTGGGGTTTCTCGTTGGTGGTCAGGAGCTCCGACGCTCAGCGCACGAACCCGTCCAGCCGCTCTAGCAACTCCGCTTGGTCCGAGGCACCGGAGACTCCCAACATCGTCTCCCCGGCCCTCACTACCCCGACCAGTCCCTGGTACGGGATCTCCCAGTAGAGCACCGTTTGTTCTCCGTGATCCAGAGCTTCCCACTCGTCTGCCAATGCTCTCCAGACTGACTCGACTGACGATCCCTCCGGCGGGAGGGCCGCGAATCCCTGCCAAGGCTCTCCCCCCTCGTCGGCATACTGGGCGAACAGGCAGTCACGAAGTTCTGAGAGACCCAGGAACCCTTCGCGTTGGAATCCCTCGGTACCGGCGATCCTACCGTCCTCAGGCAGCAGATCGATCTCAGCAGGATAGGCCGGCGCTCCGGGCAGCGACCGCGCGATTCCCCCGAGCAGTGCACGTGCGCTGGCGTCAGTCAGCTCACCCTCCAGCGCGTTCACTTTGACGTACGTGCTGCCCTTCAGCAGCAACGCCAGGTACGGAGGGGAGATCGCTGCCTCGGTCGCACCCGGTAGAGCTACCCTCGTTCCCGCACGTTCTCGGCTGAATACACCGAACGCATTCAACGGTGTGCCCATGTCGTAGAGATCGACCGTCACCACCAAGCCTTCCGAGGTGAGGTCCGCGGTCTGGCAGGTCTGCACATCGTACTCGACGAAGAGTTCGGCCGCGCCGTTGATGTATTGCCACAAGTTGTCCGCAGCGTACTCCCGTACCTCACTAGTCCGCGTCCAGCCCTCCACGGACGGAAACGCCGGCCGCTCGCCCGAGCAGGCTAGCAGCGCGGTGACGGCAGTGAGGAAGGCAACGACAGTGACGAGCCTCGGGCCGGCCGATCGGGGTGTGCTCATGATCTCCTCATTCCCTTCACCCTCGACCACCGTCTAGGCCAGCGTCAGCAGGGCGTGCGCCTGCAGCATCTGAGGTTGCACGTCAACGCCGAAGGGGCAAGCGCCGGCGCAAGGTGCCGAGCAGTGAGCACACGCGGATCCATTCGCGCCGGCCAGATGCGCATAGCGCTCCATCGCATCTTTCTCGCGTCCCTGTCCTTCGTAGTAGTAGGCGTATCGCATGATGGTGCTCACCGGGACGCTGTCGGGGCAGTTGTCGACACAGGCGTTGCATCCGTGGCGGCAGTATTGATCGCTCAGCGCCGACGCGCACGCTTCCAACATGTCCTCCTCAATCGGCGTCAGTTCGGTACCGGAGAGCGCGACCACCTTGTCCACCGTCTCGAAATTGGGCATGCTCACACACGCCGAGTGCATGTCGGGGTTCTGGGTCGCCCAGTGGACGCTGCCGAGCCGGAGTTGCTCTTCGGTCTGGATCCCGAACCGCTCGACGAAAGGGCGCGTCCGATCGTATAGCTCCTGCCGCCGTCGCGCCATCGACTGGAGCCGCTGGATTGCCTGCTCGCGAGTCGACCCTCGGCGCGTCATGCGCTCGACGTACTGCTCCTGCGCTTCCGTGAGGTTGTCCGAATCGACCGGATCGGCACGGAGGACGCCAGGGCCGGTCTTCATGCCAGTGGTTCCCACCCTGTTGGCTTTGCACGCCGCGAGAATTCGGTCCGCTTCGTCGTGATTGAGGAAGTTATAGACCAGGAGCATGACGTCGAACCGGCCATCGGCCGCCGCCGCGGTCAGCACGTCGGCCATGCTGTCCCCCTCGGGACCCTGGGGGCCGTGATTCGACAGGCACGTGAAGCGTACCCGACCCTCGGCCTTGAGCCGGGCCACCGCGGCGTGGAATCCCTCGTGATTGAGTGACTCGACGGTCGGCGGACGATGCATGCCGAAGGCGTCCAGATAGTCGGTTCGCAGGCGCCCGAGACTCGCGCGAGCCCGATTCAGTATCGTCGACTCGGTATCGCTTGACCCCACGCGGAGCTTCGTATTGACGAACATCTTCGACCGGTCGATCTGCTGGAGGGCCTCGCCGATGATGCTTTCGGTTCGGCCGTTGCCGTACCCCTCCGCCGTGTCGATGTAGTTCATCCCCTTGTCGAACGCGTACCGGACGATCGACGATTCCCTGAGCCTGCTGGTCCCCACAGCGAGATCGGAGACCTGCCACCCGGTCCGGCCGAGGGTGCGGTAGCGCTGGATGCGGTCGCCGGCGCGGGGCGGCCTGGGGAACATGCCACGCGTAACACTGCCCGCGGCGGGCGTGGCTCCCGCTCCCACCATGGCGCCACCGGCCAGCGCTACGCTTCCAGCACTGAGGAAGTTCCTGCGGGAGATGCTGCCGTGGTCGCGATTCGGCTCGGCGTCCCTCGTCATCACACCCCTCCCATCCGCTGGACCTGGGGACCCGCCGCGCGGCGGGCGTCGAAGGTTCCCACTTGATCAAGATGCTGAATGTGGACCGGAATTGTCCAGATGTCTGGTGGTGACCACCGTCAGCACCACCTGATTGACCCGCTCCGCTCGCGAGCACTACCTTCGCCGACAACCTCAACGGCCGATGGCCATGCTTCCTGAACCGACCTACATGCGATGCTCCCTCTTCACAAACACGTCGGTCGCGACGCTGGGCGCGTTGGGCCTCTTGCTTGGCGCCACGCTGTCAGGATGTGGGGATTCGGAAGCGGATAGCGCAGCGAATGCCATGCTTCTTCCCGATCGAATCAGCGACTGGATCCGACAGAACTCTTCGGAGACCTACGATCGCGAGACGATCTTCGACTACATCGACGGCGCCGGCGAGGTCTACCGATCGTACGCCTTCAGGGACGTCGTGGTGGCGCGCTACGCCCGCTCCGGGAGTCCCCACATCACCGTCGAGCTCTTCGACATGGGCACCACCGAGGATGCCTACGGCGTGTTCAGCTACGCGAGGGAGCAGGAGGAAGCCGGTATCGGCGGTGGCTTTGAGCGCAAGGGCCGAGTGTTCTGCTTCTGGCAGGATCGCTTCTATGTGTGCGTCGCGGCGGAGCAGGGCTCTGCCGACCCGGAAACGGCGTTGGAGGAAATCGCGCGGGCGATCTCACAGAACCTCCCAACTGGGGTGACTCGTCCTCCCATCGTCCACCTGCTGCCTTCGGACGGTCTCGTCGCGTTCAGTGATCGGTTCTTTCACCTCCACCAGTCACTGAACTACCACTACTACTTGACGCGCGAGAACGTGCTCAATTTGGGCCCCGAGACCGATGTGGTGCTCGCGCGCTATGCCCCCGGTTCCACATACCTGGTCGTCATCTCCTACCCGAGCGAGGGTGACGCCAGTCGAGCGCTCGTCTCGTTTCGACAACAGTATTTGCTGGCGGGCGACGACGCGGAACCCGTGGAAACCGAAGCCGGGACGTTCGCATCATCTACCCAGCACGACCGTTTCGTCGTAGTGGTATTGGATGCCGTGAGCGGCGAGGCGGCCGATGCGCTGCGCAAAGCAACGACAGACAGGCTCACACAGCTCGCACCATAAGGAGCGGACCATGGGCAAGACCATAGAGGGTCTGACTCGGCGGGACTTCATCAAAGGTGTTGGCGTGGCCGCCGTGGGGAGTGCCGTCGGACTGCCTGCCGTTGCCCGTGAGGCTCGTGCCACGCAATCCACGTCCAGAGTCGTGCTGATCCGCCATCGAGACGTCGTGACGTCGGGTGGTAGGCTCAACGCCGAGTTGGTTCACGGGATGGTAAACGACGCGATGGTGGCGTTGTTCGGCCTCGAGACGCCCTCCGAGTGTTGGAAGCTGATTATCAAGCCCAACGACATCGTTGGCATCAAGACGAACGTGTGGCGCTACCTTCCCACTCCATCGGACGTTGTAGACGCCATTCGTCAGGGGCTGCACGCAGCGGGCGTGAGCGACGACCGGATCGGGATCGGGGACCGAAACGTGCGGCGGCAGAGCATCTTTCGCCGAACGACGGCTCTGATCAACTCGCGCCCCATGCGGACCCATGCCTGGTCCGGAGTCGGGAGTCTCATCAAGAACTACATCATGTTCTATGATCACCCGCCGGACTATCACGCCGATGCGTGCGCCGACCTAGCAAAGCTGTGGCAGCTTCCCATCGTGAAGGGGAAGACCCGGCTGAACATCCTGGTAATGCTGACGCCCCAGTACCACAACATCGGGCCGCATCACTTCGATTCGGCCTACGTCTGGCCGTATCGTGGGCTGATCGTGAGCACGGATCCGGTCGCCGCCGATGCCGTCGGGCTTCGCATCATTCAACAACAGCGACGGCGGGCGTTCGGCGCCGAACGCCCGCTGCGTCCCACGGCACACCACATCGCCCTGGCGGACACCGAGCACCATCTTGGCAACGCCGACATGAGCCGGATCGATCTGGTGCGGTTGGGCTGGGAGGAGGACGCCCTCATCTAACGGACGTCGAGCGCGGTCACCCTACACGCGATCTCGCTCGAGCAGGATCTGGTTCGTCTCCGAGCGGGACTCGCCGACCGACGTGATGTAGACGGCCTTGCGGTCGTGCACGGGACACGCATACTCACACGCGCCGCAGCCCGTGCACAGCGCCGGATCGACGTGCGGTCGCTGAACCTCCACCTCATTGCCTTCGCGGTCGAAGACGATCTCCTCTTTGAGGTAGATCGCTTTGGGCGACGTCGGGCACCATTCTTCGCAGACGATGCACGGCATCGCCATCGCCCACGGCAAGCAGCGACTGCGATCGACGAACGCCGTGGCGATCCGGTTGGGAGGCGTGTCGTCGTCTCCCACCTTCCGCGTGAGTGTCAACTCGCTGATCGCCCCGGTCGGACACACCTGGCCGCACAGCGTGCACGTGGGCTCGCAGTAGCCGATCCTGGCGATCAGCATAGGTGTCCACAGGCCTTCCAGCCCGCCCTCGAACAGCGTCGGGTGCAGCGCATTGTTCGGACACACGCGCATGCACTGCCCGCAGCGGATGCAGCGACCGAGGAAGTCCTCCTCCGGGATCGAACCCGGTGGCCGGATCAGGAACGCCGATCGATTGGCCTCGAAGGCATCACCCGCACGAAAGAGCGGCACCACGGCCACCCCACCGAGCAGCGAGCCGACCACCTTGCGTCGTGTCACATCGACCTTGGGCGTCCCGGCCGGGTTGGTCTGCGTTTCTTCGCGGCTCGGGAAGAACCTGAACCGAATTGAACCTTCGGGGCACGCCGCCTGACAGTTGAGGCACAGGTGACACTCCGACTGCCGCCACCGACGACCCAGGTCGGGGTTGTCGGCTCCTTGGCAGGCGAGCAGACACCGATTGCACTCGGTGCAGCACACTTCGTCCTTTTGCAGACCGAAGATCGCAAAGCGTGAGAAGACACCCAGCAACGCTCCCAGCGGACAGAGGGCTCGGCACCAGAAGCGGGTAATGAATCGGTTGAGGAGCAGGATGAGCACAAAGACGATCGCGATGCCGACGATCGCGTGGAAGTTCGCGGGGCGGTAGCTCAGCAGTGTGGCGTTGAGCACGTCGTAGAAGGCAGCCGCCACCCAGGCGAGTGGGCCGATGCCCGTATCGTTCGCGGCCGTCACCGCCGACAGCGAGAGCGCATGGACCGCGGGCAACACCGCCGTTCCGATCGATCGTGCCAGCAACGGCAGGGGGTCGAGCAGTCCTGCCTGCAGGCTCCCCATGACGGCGGCACCCGCGCAGAAGAAGAGCACGTAGTACTTGATCCGCTGGTACGGCCTGTAACGGTTGGTGTCCATCTTCTTCTTGCCGCGACGAGCGCTGCGCTCCGACCGAAACTCGGACATCCAGTGGTTGAGACTGCCGAGCGGACAGATCCAGCCGCAGAAGAACCGACCCAGAAAGATCGTCGGGATGAGGATGACCAGCGACCACAGCAGTCCTTTGTACAGGGTGCCGCTGGCGAGCAGCGTCATGAGCGCCGCGAGCGGATCGAACTGCAGCGCGATGGAGACGGGATACGGCAACGCGATTTCGGACACGTCGGCCGGACTGAAATCGACCTCGAACGTGGTCTTGAGCACCAGCCACACGAAGATGAGGAAGAAGACGACCTGTGAGACGCGGCGCAGATTCCTGACGGTCGTGACGGTCATGCGGCAGCGGCGCTGGTCAGGTAGTCTCGCTGTATCCGGCGGCTCGGTAGTGCATGGTCCCCAACCCCGACCGGTCCGCCAGCACGATGTGGCCGACCTGGCGTGCCTGGAGACCGAGGAACTCGGCTCCTCTGGCGTCGGCAGCAACCTGGTCGGTGGCGCACATGACCGTATCTTCGATCGACACGTCGTCGAGCGATCCACCCTGCGGGCCGCCTCGCAGGAGCACGCGCGTGGCGTCCACGACCGTGAGTGTGGGTCGGACGAACGCGGCAAGGTCGACGATGGACTGATCGATGTCCTGATGCAGCTGGTTTCGGCGACCGCCGAGGATGCCGAAGAAGTTCTTCATGGCGATGGTGCAGCGGGACAACGAGTGCTGCTTGACGATCGGCATGTTGATGAGGCGATCGGTCTCGACGAAGTGCTTGAGCACCGGCCACGTCGTGAGCAGGGCGCCGCCGAGCCGCACGTCCACGTAATCCGAATCCACCGGGAGAATGACGCGGGCGCCGGCTCGTTCGGCGGCTTCGCGGACGCCGGATCGCAGAAACGAGCGGCGGGGATCGTTGCAGCTGACGTCGGTCACCGTGACTTCGATGGCGCCGGCATCGAGACACAGCCGCGTCATTTCTGCGACGAGAGCGGGATGCGTGTTCGCCCCCTGTGCGGGTGTGCGATCCCATCCGACGTTCGGCTTGAGTGTCACCCGCTCGCCGGCGTGGACGAAGCGGGTGATCCCACCGATGGCGTCCAGCGCCGTGTTCAGCGCACGCACCGGATCGGGATTCCGTGCCAGTGACAGCCCGGGTAGCGTCGGATCGACGGGGATTTCGAAGCTGGTGATCTTGGAGATGACGGTTCGACGGCGCGCCGTCTGCCGGTTATGGAACAGCAGCCCGGTGGCGCCCGTCGCGGCCGCCACTGCCACAGCCGGACCGGTTCGCCTGAGGAACTCACGTCGCTCCATTGCGCGCACCACCTCCCGCTACTGGCCCACTATACTCTGCAGCCCGCATCACGGCAAATGCGGTCGGGATTGTGTAGTAGGTGTAGTTATTAATGGCCGTCCGTCATCCTTGCCACGCGCATGCAGGATCTGCACTACGTCTGCATCGATCTCCTCTTGATGCCGCGTCTTCGTCCGATTGTAACAGACACTGTAACGACGCCCACGGACACTCACGGACGCCGATTGACGCCAAACACCCGAAACGCGCCCGAAAACCTGACGCCAGTGCACGCCCACTGACGTCACCGTTTTCCTCCGGAGCCAGAGGTCGCGCGTTGACGCCCCCATTCCCCCGCACCGCCACTCGCGTCTGCGAACGCAACGAATCGCACCAGGCGCATCGGAAGTGGAAGCCCCACAGTAAGTTAGGTACTGTGGGGCTTAGTCGTTCGGCGAGTCTTGGCCAATGACAGTCTCGGTTTGGCCGGTGAGCTTCAGTTCAGAGCGCCCACGAAGGCGAACGGCACTTCATAGTATCCGATCGTCTCCTTGAACCGTTCGAGTCGACCAACGCACCCTGCTTCGGACACCACACGCCAAGCATCTTGTGCGATCCGGTAGATCGCAATGCATTCGCCGATTTCGATCTGGTATACATCCTTCTTGCCGGCGCCCCGAAGACGACACATCACCGTTCCAGTGCCGAGCATCGAGTTACCCACCGGCAGGTCGAGGAACTCGCTCGTGGAGTACACTCTCAGCTGAAAGTTCCCGCAAAGCTCGTCGAGCCCGGCCAGAGCGATCCGACCGTTACGCGAGTCGGAACCCGGCCCACTCTTGACCGCCATTTGATCGTGCTGGGGCTCCAAGTCCGCCAAATGGACAATGGCACCCTCGCCGTGCACGTAGGCCCCCGCCCCGTCGCTGAGAACCACATCGCCCGTCCCATCCTCGAGCGTAATCGCCATTGGGTAAACGGTCACCTCCTTTGGACGCGGTGCCGGAGGCTTGACCTTTGCGGCCGTAGGGGTCGACGAGGTGATCGAAGAGCCTACGTCACCACATGCAGCCAATGCAGAGCACAGCAGCACGCCGGTCCAACGGCCGATGACGATGCTGCAGCGTGACTTGATCATCGGTGCTCCTCCTGAGATCCGCTCGTCTGGTCCACACCCGGGATGTTCTGGATCATCCAGATCTCGGCCTTCAACTCACCGGAGTCGTAGGTGATACGAGAACCGTCGGGGTGCAAGCGGAAATGTCTGAAATCGTAAGAGCCAGGCAACTCGACCAGCCGTTGCGGCTCTCCTCCCGCGCTGGAGATCTTCCACGCGACACCGTCTTCACTGATGAAGAGGATGTGACGGCCGTCCGAGGTCCAGGGAGTTCCCGACGCAAACTCGAACGCACCTGCGGAATCGGCGCGGTACAACTCCCGTACCTCGCCACCCGCGGTAGGAACCGTTAGCAGGCGGCTTACCCCGGTGGAGCGATCTGCGTCGACCATCGCGAGGGTGTGTCCGTCGGGCGAGACGGAGAGGCTGAAGAGCGAGCGGACCGCAGCGATCTCCCGCTCCACGCCGCTGCTCATGTCGCGCGCGGCGATCTGCGCCTCACCCATTATGGGGTTTCCGCGCGCGAAGTAGAGCGTCCTTCCGTCGGGGGAGAACTCCAAGTATCGCGGATCCCCTTCGATGGTGGGCACTGAGCAAGCGTCGAGATCCATCAACCCGAAGGTGAAGCACAACAGTCGCTCGAGCCTGCCCGTGGCAAGATCGACGCGGACCAGTGCGTCGCGCAGCTCAGGGGCCGTCCCAACGATCATCAAGGTCCTGCTATCCGTTGCCCAACGGACCTTTCTCACACTCCGCAGCTCCAGCGGAATCTCGCGCGTGCCGTCCCCCGTGACCGGCCTAACTACCAGCCGCCAGCTCTGGGTCAACGGGTCGTTGGTGACGTACGCCAGGTACTTTCCGTCGGGCGACCAGTCACCGGCCATGCTCCTACCTGCGGAAACGTCCTGAACCGGCGTCGGCGACCTGAGGAAGCGGCCGGCAGCGACATCGACGGCGCCGGTGTAGACTTGCGGTTGCTCAATTGGCACCCCGTAGAAATACGCCTCTCGGGAGAAACCGAGCGGGAGCAGCCTCCACACATCGGCTCTCAGTAGCTCGGGCTCACCCGCGGCCAGGTCCCGTCCGATGGGCAGGCGCCAGATACCCTGCGTGACCTCCCGATCGCTGTAGAAGAGCATACTCTTGCCGTCGGGCGTCCATCCCATAAGCCGGTCGTCACTCGGACCTCCCAGCAGCCTGAATTCACGCCCGTCGGCCACCGAAATCGCGAAGATATCGCTATCCTTGGAACCATCCCGGGACGGATGTGTGTACGCCACGTACCGGTCGTCGGGTGAGAACGCGGCCAGCGATGTGTATTCCGACCCCAGACTCTTGAGCACCCGCATCGAGCGGTCGCTGGTCGAGACCAGCGCAAGCTCAATCCCTTCCACGCCGACGCTCTGCACGAGGAGGTGCCTTCCGTCGGATGACCAATCGTCGATGAGGAAGTAGGCGCGATCTTCGTGCTGGGGCAGGAGGACGTGCGGATGCGTTCCGTCGGCGTTTATGGCCCAGATTTCGTAGCCGACCTTCCCTGGACTGAACCAAGCGTAGGCAATCTGGGAACCGTCGGGGGAGAACACCGAGGATTCTGCCCACGCCAGGGAATCCGTCCATGACCCGCCCTTGGTCACCTGACGCAACTCACCTGATAGGAGATCGAGGACCGCGAGGTTCCCTGTCGCCCAATCGATCTCGGTCAGGTAGCGGCCGTCGGGCGACGGGGAAGAGGCGTAGAAATCGGGCTCGGTCCCGGTCCAGACGCGGCGGAGAATCAGACCCTGTTCCGCTTGGGCGGCGGCCTCGGTTTGTGCCTGCACCGCTGCCGCTCCCACCCACACCGATCCCGCCGAGTCGGGTCCGAAGCCTAGGGGGGCAAAAGCGAGTAGCAGGATCGATAGTGCTGCGATCGGAATCTTCATGGCTCCCTCCTCCGGGCTGGGCGTGGTGCCACCTAGTCGCCCGGCCACAGGTCAAGGAGCGTACCGCCGTGAGGTGACGAGCGCTTTTCTGGTTGGTTGCTACGGATTCGCCCGGTCGGGCGACCGTGTAGGATGCAGATCACTGTATCAAGCCGTTACAATCCGGGCCTTCTTGTTACAGGGCGCTGCCGTGTGGGGCGGCGGCAAGCGGAAGGTGAATCTCGACGGTGGTCCCCTTGCCCCCGGTGCTCTCCACATGAATGTCACCGCCGGCAGCTCGTGCGATGCGGCGTGCGATGGTGAGACCGAGACCGGTCCCGCCTTCCTTAGTGGAGAACAGCGGATCGAAAACTCGCTCGAGTACTTCGTCCGGAATCCCTACGCCTTCGTCCTGGACAGTCACGACGGCCGACTCGCGGTCGCGGCGGACCCTGACCTCGGCTTTGCCCTCCGCCTCGAGTGCCTGGGCCGCGTTCTGCAGGACGTTGAGGAAAAGCTGCTCCAACGCGCCGGCTTCCCCCCGCACAGTCAGGGGCTCCGGCACGCGTCGCTCCGTCAGTACCGCGCCGCGCGCCGCGAACTCGGGACGGGCGGCGTGTGCCGCGGCGCTCAGCGGACTCGACAGGTCGACCAACTCGGGGCCCGCTCGCCCGCGGCGGGCGAGCTCGAGCGTGTCTTTGACCGTCAGGTTCAGGCGCACGATCTCAGCCAGCGCGCATTCGAGCGGTTCCCGCAGTTCGGAGTCTCTTGGCAAACGCTCTTCCACTCTCTGCAGGTCGACACGGATAGCTGTAAGAGGATTGCGTATCTCGTGGGCGAGCGAAGCAGCAAACTCGCCGACGGCAGCCAAAGATTCCCGGTTGGCTAGTTCGCCTAAGGTTCGCCCAAGGCTCTCGGTCATCGTGTTGAAGGCGCGGGCGACCTGTCCCACCTCGTCGCTGCCCGCCCTTTCCACCCGCTGCTCGAGATCCCCGTGACTCACGGCCGCGGCCGCAGCCGTGAGCTGGCGCAGCGAGCGGGTCATGCGACCGGTGAGTAACGCCGCCAACGCGACCCCGGCCACGGCGACGATCAGCAACAGCCAGGCCCCTCTGCGCGCCGCGTCCTCGAAGGGCTGGACGAACGGCGTGAGGGGTGCGGCGAGGGCGAGATCGACGGGCGGCTCGAGAAACGTCCTACTAACGCTGAGCCACTCGTCGCCGCCCCAGACGAAGCGGTCCTCAGCAGGCAAAGCTGCATCGAAGGGCAACGGCAGGAGAGCTACACCCGAGGCGGACTCAAACAGACCCACCACCATGCCGGCCGCGGTGGGAGCAACCGATCCGGGGGGTAGCAGAACCTCCGCTTGAAGGCCTGCGGCAAGTGTTCCGAGGAGTTCTCCGGAGAGGCGATCGCGGATGGGGAGGCTGGCCGTGACATGACCACCGGAGCCATCGATCGCTCTATCTGCGCTCGCCGTTCGCGTCAACGTCCATACCGCCGCGCCCTCCCGATCCAGCACCGTCACCGTCACGACGCCGGGATCCAGTGCATCAAATCGCTGTTGCAGGGCCGAAGGGACCGCCGAACCGCTTCCTTCTCGCAGCGCTTGGTGGACGGAAACCTCTTCGGTAAGAAACAGTAGATCGAAGCGTTGCTGCACCCAGCGCGTGGTGATCCGGGAGGTCGTCTCCTCAAGAGCGTCATCGAGCCGCGCACGTAGCAGTTCCTCACCTGAGTTGGCAGCCGTCCGGGTGAGCCAGAGTCCCAGGAGGCCGAGCGGCACCACTGCCACCGCCAGCACGAGGAGCAGGATCCGGGCGCGAAGCGATAGCGGCATCATAGGATGAATTCGGCTACTCGGCAGGGTCGGAGCCGGAACCCAGCGCCGTTTCGCCGCGCCGTGGAATCAACGGACCGAGATCATGTTTCTCGATCAGTCGATCGAGGCGCGGGCGCGAGATCGCCAGTATCTCTGCCGCACGAGACTTGTGGCCCTGCGTCGCCTCAAGCACATGCGCAATGTGGTCGCGTTCCGCCTCCTCCAGCGTGGTGAGTCGCACACCTCTCTCACCGACGGGCGCTCCCAGCTCCACGTGTTCCGGCCTGATCACGTCACCGGTCGCCAACACCGCGGCGCGGGTAAGGCAGTTCTCCAGCTCGCGTACGTTTCCGCGCCAGTCATGCTGCATCAGCTTGTCGACCGTGTCCGAGGCCATAACCGGTCGCCGCGCGTCTGCGGCCACCGCGGCCTTTGCCACAAAGTGCTCAGCTAGGATCGGCAGATCGCTCATCCGCTCACGGAGCGGCGGAACCTCGATCTCCACGACGCGCAGACGGTAGTAGAGATCCTCTCGGAATCTTCCCTTCGCTACCAGTCGTTCCAGATCCTGGTGCGTGGCGGCGATCACGCGCGCAGCGGTCTGCTCAGCCCGCTCCGCGCCCACGGGATAGTACTCGTGTTCCTGCAAGACGCGGAGCAGCTTGCTCTGAAACTCGGGCGTGGTGTCGCCGATCTCATCTAGGAAGACCGTTCCACGGCCCGCGAGTGCGAAGCGACCGCGCCGGTCGGAGGTTGC
>JBDHAB010000045.1:0-21388 GCA_039588295.1 Gemmatimonadota bacterium | reverse complement strand
TCAAGGTCCGCGCCCCCACCGTCCCCGTGATCATCAAGTTCGTGAACGTCGCCACCCCACTCGCATTGCTCGTCGCCGTCAGCGTCCCGCCCAGCGTGCCACCACCCGACGCAATCGCCGCCGTCACCACCACCCCGCTCTGGGCGACCGCGTTCCCGCCCCCATCGCGCAGCTGCAGCACCGGCTGCATGGCAAACGCCACACCACTCGGCACCGTGGCGGACGGCTGCGTCGTAATGGTCAGCTGACTCGCGGCGCCCGCCGTCACGTTGATGGTGTTCGAGGTCGCACCGGTAAGTCCTGTCACGCTGAACGACAGGGTTCGCGCACCAGCGGTCCCCGTGATCGCCAGGTCGGTGAACGTCGCCACGCCGCTGGCGTTCGTCGTCGCCGTCAGCGTGCCACCCAACGTGCCCCCACCCGACGCGATCGCCGCCGTCACCACCACCCCACTCTGACTCACCGCATTGCCCGCCCCATCCCGCAGCTGCAGCACCGGCTGCGTGGCAAACGCCACCCCGCTCGGCGCCGTCGCCGACGGCTGCGTCGTGATGGTCAGCTGTGCCGCCGGCCCCGCCGTCACGTTGATGGTGTTCGAGGTCACACCGGTCAGCCCTGTCGCATTGAAGCTCAAGGTCCGCGCCCCCACCGTCCCCGTGATCATCAAGTTCGTGAACGTCGCCACCCCACTCGCGTTCGTCGTCGCCGTCGGCGTGCCCCCCAGCGTGCCCCCGCCCGACGCGATCGTTACCGTCACCACCACGCCGCTTTGCGCCACCGTGTTACCCACAGAGTCACGCAGCTGGAGGACCGGCTGCTGCGTAAAGACCACCCCGCTCTGCGGCGTGGCCGACGGCTGCGTCGTGAGCGTCAGCTGCCCTGGGGCACCAGCCGTCAAATTGATGGTGTTGGAGGTAACAGCCCCGAGGCCGGTAGCGGTGAATGACAGGGTGCGGGGGCCCTCTGTCCCGGTAACAGCGAGGTCGGTGAACGCGGCTGCGCCCGTGGCGGCGGTCGTGACGGTTGTCGTTCCTCCCAGCGTCCCACCCCCCGTCGCGATTGCCGCCGTCACCACCACCCCACTCTGGCTCACCGTATTACCAGCCGCGTCCAACACCTGGACTACGGGCTGCTGGGCCAGCACCATCCCACTTTGCGCAACGGCAGGCGGCTGCGTCGTGAGGCCGAGTTGGGCAGCGGTCCCCGGGGTGACGGTGATCGTGTTCGACGTAACTCCGGTAAGCCCCGTAGTCTCGAAGGAAAGGGTCCGGTCCCCGACCGTGCCGCTGATGTTGAGATCAGTGAATGTGGCACGACCACTGGGGTTCGTCGTTGCCGCCAGTGTCCCGCCCAGTGTGCCGCCACCCGTCGCAATCGCCGCCGTCACCACCACCCCACTCTGACTCACCGCATTGCCCGCCCCATCCCGCAGCTGCAGCACCGGCTGCTGCACGAACGCCACCCCGCTCGGCGCCGTCGCCGACGGCTGCGTCGCGATGGTCAGCTGGGTCGCCCCCCCGGCCGTCAGGGAGATCACGCTAGACGGCACCGTGCTCGTCAGCCCGCCAGAGGCAAAAACGAGTGTCCGATCGCCAGCAGCTCCTGCAATGGCCAGGTCAGTGAATGCGGCCCGACCGCTCGCGTCCGTCGCAATAGGCGTCGTTCCCGACAGCGTGCCGCCACCCGAGAAGATCGACGCGGCGACCGATATGCCGCTTTGGGCAACCGGATTGCCAGCCGCATCCCGAACCTCGACAACGGGCTGCTGCGCAAACGGCACTCCGCTCTGCGCCGTGGCCGATGGCTGGGTGACGATCGCGAGCTGCGCGACGGCGCTCGCCGACAGGGTAACGGTATCCGAGGTAGTTCCAGTGAGGCCGGGCCCAGCGAAGCCGAGCGTGTACGCGCCGACCAGGCCGGTAATCGTCAGGCCGGAGAACGTCGCCCTTCCATTGCCCGCGGTAACGGCCGTCGCGCTACTCACCGTTGCCCCGGGCGGCCCGCTCGCGATAGACACCGTGATCGTGACGCCTCCCTGCGGCACGGGATTGCCACCGGCATCACGAATCTCCACCACGGGCTGCTGGGCGAGCGGCACCCCACTCTCGGCTGACGAGGACGGTTGGGTCACAATGGCAAGGACTGCCCCAGATCCAGCCGTCACGTCGAATCCGACACTGGTCACCGGAGGCAGGACCGCAGCACTCGCTGTCAGCTTGTACCCGGTTCCGACCCGGTCCACCGTGAGGTCGGAGAAGGTGGCAGTGCCGCTCGCGGCGTCCTGCGTCTTGGCTCCACCGAGGATCGCACCGCTCGTACCCGTCCCCGGCGTCAACTCCACCGTGACCTGACCTGCGAAGTTGATGTCAACTTCTCCGGAGGCCTTCTTCACCTGCACCGCAATCGCCGGAGCAATGGGAGTGCCCACCACGACCGCCGTCGGCTGGGTAGCGAAACCGACTTGTGTCGCGGGTAGTTGGATGCGGAAGTCGGTGCTTGTCTCAGGATTGCCGCCGAAGCTGACCCAGGAACTTTCCAGTCCCGTCTCATCTTTGGTGCGGACCTGCCAGTGGTAGTCCGTGTCGTCGGGAAGCCCCACGGAGGCGAGAAACACGGTATCCCCACTGAGGGCGAACCCACTCGAGTCCGAGGGCACGTTTGAGAAGGCCTGCCCAACGGGCCGTGCTTCTACCTGAATGCGCACCAGCGCGCCCGGATCAGGATCGGCGACGGCAGCGCGGAAGACCATACCCGCGTTGGGCAGCGTGTCGCCCACGGGTACCGTCGTGGTGCTGTCGCTCTCGAGCTGTGCGAGCGCAGTGGGCACGGGTGGCGATTCGGGTACCGCCACGGCAAAGTCCGGATCCATCTCAGCGTTGTTCCCGAACGACACCCATGCGCTCGCCAGTCCGGCAAGATCGGTCGTGCGCGCCTGCCAATGGTAATTGCGGTCGTCGGGGAGCGCCGCTACCGTCACAAAGGCTGTATCACCGCTCACCACTTGGACGCTAGAGCCCGTCGGCGTCTCAGTAAACGCGGTGCCGACAGGCTGTACCTCCACCTCCAGCCGCAGCTGGTCACCCTGGTCCACATCAGTCACGAGCCCGGTGAAGACGAGTGTTGGCTCGGGAACGCTGGCACCGATGCCCACAGGCGTTACACGATCAACACGTCGCTGCGTCAGGTCCGTCGGGTCAGCTGGCGCTTGCGGCTGTGCGATACGGAAGTCCGTCGCTGTCTCTGGGTTGCCCCCGTAGGCAACCCAGTCGCTGGTGCGTCCCGTGTAGTCACGCGTCCGTACTTGCCAGTGAAAGTCGGTATCATCGGCAAGGCCCCGCACGGCCACCTTGGCGACAGCACCACTCACAACCAATGCACTCGCATCGGTGGGAACGCCCGTAAAGGGCACCCCAACCGGACGGAGCTCGAGCTGCAACCACACCGAATCGGCGACATCAGGATCGGTGACCCGTGCTGCAAGAACGACTGCAGTGTCAACGACTGCTGCACCAGTGGCAATCGGCGTAAGGCTGTCCGAACGGAACTGCTGGAGTTGCCCGGGCACGTTCGGGGCCATCGGTGCGTTCAGGCTGAGGCTGAAGGCACCCGTCTCATCCGCGCTGGCGCTCGTCGCCTCAATGACATGGGTGCCGGTTCGCCGCAATAACAGATACCTGAAGCACGCATCACCGGTCGCCGGTCCGCAGTCGTCGGTTTCCACAAACCGTGCGTCTGCCGGGACGGCGGCGCTGTCCAGCACCAGATAACTGTCGAATGCAGTCGAGGAGAGGAGAATCGAGACCGAGTCGCCGTCGGTCGCAGCGAAGCTGTACAGCTTCCCGAACCGATCAAGGCGGTTTGGCGCTGTGCAGTCGCTCTCGGTGAGCGAGTCCGCTACTACGTCACCAAGGGCGATCGGAGTGATCTGGCACGGAAGGATGGTGAACTCGACCGGCACGCGTGTGGGGTCTTCGCCGGTGCTACCCCCAGCAACAATCACGATCGTGTCGCGGTGCACGCCAACCGCCAACCCCACCGGACTGAGCGTCACGGTCACCGTCGTCGGCGCCGCACCCTCCGTCGGACTCAGCGTGAGCCAGGCACGTCCTTGCGCCTTGGTAGCCGACCAGATGAGCGTGCCGCCACCGGCATTCGTGACCTGCGCGGTCATCGTGCGCGGCGCCGTGCTTCCCACGGCCGCCGAGTCACGCACTTGTGCCGGAGCAACGGTGGGAACTCCGGGATCCGGTGGGCTTACGAGCTTATCGAGTTGACAGGTGGAGACCAGCGCAGCGCCCGCAAGCACGGCCAGCACGCTTCGCAGGCGTGTGGTGGCGCGTGGCAACTTAGTTGATCGGAACGGTACCACCTGATTCTTCAACGACTGCACCTCTCCGATTCAACGGCGTGACTGAGGCAGCTGCGACATCCGGCAGACCGATTAAACCGCGCAACACAATGGAGGGCGCAATCCCTATGCCATCTGCAGCGCTTTCGAGGCCCGTTTAGCGGGGACCGGCGATCATGCTAAGTTGTTTTTCCACAACGAGTTACAGTGTTACCCTCAAGCGTTTCCGTATCTCTGCGCTGCGCCGCGAATACCGATGTTGCACCCTCGCGACATGATTCGCTAGACGCGCGGCGAAATCGGGTCGACCACCGCTGCGTTCAGCCTCTCAGCGGTCTCGTGCTTCTCGGATCGCCCGGGGTCGGTCTCGCTTGCGGTCGACGATGCAGAGTAACCCCAGTGGTTCGTCGTAGTCGGCGCGGAACTGATGCGGCGCGTTGGGGGGAACGTAGACCACGTCGTGAGGTTGGAGGTCGAAGACTTCGTCACCGAGTCTCACGGTACCACGACCACGAAGTACGACCACCGCGTGCGGATGGCCGTGCTGTTCCAGCGTTGAGAAGCCGCCGACGGCGAGTTCGAAGTACCGGGTCACGAAGCTCAGTGCGGTCTCGTCGGACTGCTCGCCCAGCAGCACGTGGCGTTCGACCCCGACGAACGCGTCAGACTCGTCCTTATAGGGACGTGTCGGGATCCCCTCCCACCGGAAGTGGCGGCCGCGAACGACCTTTCCGACCTTAGTCACTGCAGCGATTCCGCAGGACGTCCATCACTCTCGCCGCAGCGTGCTCTGGGTCTTGTTGAGCGTAGAGACTACTGCCGATCAAGAACATGACGTCCGTACCATAGAGGTCGGTCCAATGGTCAACGCGGTCCACGTCGACCCCCCCTCCGGGCACGGGAAGGGCGCGGCGAACATTCTCCAGTGGTTTTCGAAGGGTATCCGCAATCGCCAGACACTCGTCCTCAGTGACCGGAAACCGACCACCTGCGTTCACATAGATGACGGCGTCGGCACCGAGCAGACGTAGCAGGGTGCCAAACAGCACGGGCGGCGCGATTCCGTGAGGCGGCTGCGTCATCGTCCCGGCGAACGTGGGATGCGTGAGAAGCAGCAGCCCGGAGGAGCGAGCGAGCGCGCCAAGGGAGTCGAGACCCATCACGAATGGGCTCACCAAGGCCCCCGAGCATCCCGCGGCACGTGCTACCGCAACTCGATCGGACAACTCGAGCCGCGGACAGGTGATGTTAGGGAAGTACAGCGTACGTCCGCCGGTTTCGGTGTTTCCGCGCTGGACCGCGTCCTGGCACCGATGCACCCGTTCGTGAAACGGCGCCGCCGCCTGATTGGTGACGCTGTGTTCATCCTTGATGACGTCGATACCACCGCGGGCAAACGCCAGACACCGATCGGCGAGTTGTGCGGTGGACAGACCGACCGGCTTCACGGCGGTGCAGACCAGCGGTCTTCCCTCGGACTGAGGACAGGCCCGTCGGAACCCGTCGACGCCGAGCCGAGGCCCGCCGAACGCTGTCGCGGCGGCCTGCGGCAGCTCGAGACCGGTTATGCGCACCCCCCACTGCATCGAGATGTTGCCGAACAGCAGGTTCAAGAGTTGTGGGATCTCGTCACCGACGAGACTGGCGCTGAACGAAATCGTCGCCCGGTACCGGGACGGCCCCAGCTCGCGCAACTGCTCGACCCGACCCACGACCTGCTCCTCGATGAACTCCGGATAGCACCCGTCGGGGAGCTCGACGGTCTGCTCCAACGCGATCATCCGCGCCTTCGTTTCCGCTGATTCGCCGGGCTCGAGGCTAAGCAGGTAGTGGATGCGAATTCGATCGCTAGCAGTCACGGCGAGATCGTCTCCGGGAGACGCCGAGGTTCTTGACGAGCCGCCCGTGGTGGGTCAGCCTGCCTGGTAGGTAACGGAGGGACCACTCATGGAACTGTATCTCGTCCAGCACGGAACGGCGACCTCCAAGGAGGAGAACCCGGCACGGCCGTTGACCACTCGAGGTCGCGAGGACGTGGCGCGTGTTGCCCGCGCAGCACGATCCGTCGGCGTCACCGTGTCGGCAATCTATCACTCGGGAAAGCTGCGCGCCGAGCAAACGGCTGAGATCCTCGCGACCGAACTCGGAGTTGGGGCCCTGCCCGAGAAGCTGGACGGCCTGTCACCCAACGACGATCCCGGAACCGTGAGGGATCTGCTGGGCAGGCTGCTCTCAGGAACGCTCCTCGTCGGCCATCTCCCACACTTGAGCCGACTTTGCGGCCTGTTGGCTCATGGTCACGCCGATTGGGAGTGCGTCGCGTTTCGCAATGGTGGCCTCGTCGCGCTCTCGGAGCGCGAGGACGGCTCGTTCGTCGTACGGTGGGCTCTTACGCCCGAGGTGGTGCCGAGGGCCGCACGCTAGGTCCGTACGAAAACCGCCCCGCGGTGCGAGACCACGGGGCGGCGAAGGCGGCGGTCGGGTCCCGCACCGTCCGCTACGGTCGACGAGGTGCCGGGCGTCGAAAGCCGCGGCCCCGAAATGCCCCCGGCCGGCGCTGCATCCTCGCGCTTCTGGTGCCACCGCGGATCCCCGCACCCCGGCGTGCGCTCATGCGCCGGCCCTGCATGAGACCTTGCACCTTGCCCAGCTGCTCGGCGTTGAGACTCACCTTGGCCCGCGCCGCCGCTTCGATCGCTGCGAGCTCGGCCTGCTGCTTCGCCTGCATCGCGGCCTCGGCGTGCTGGCGAATGACGCCCACGTCAGGCTCGTCAGCTGCCCACGCCTCGCGCAAGGCCTCTTCGTGGGTCTGCACTTGCTCCCGGGCGGCTTCCTGAGCAGCCCTCGTCTCCTCGCCGAGCCGCTCGAACTGCGCGACCTGTTCGTCGCTGAGCCCCAAGAACCCACGCTGCGCAATCAGCGCACGGGGAGCGAACATGGTTGCACCACCTCTCCGCCCCGCCAGTCCGCGCATCCCCCGGCCCTGGCGTATCCGCTGCGGGGTCTGACCTTCCTGCAGTCGCGTGCCCGGCTCGTGCATACGGGCCCTCGCCCGCGGCCGCTCCGGGGTCGGCGGCGGCTCCTGAGCCGGCAGGGTTCCAACCACCAAGGCGGCTAAGACACCGACGCTCGCGAGAGTGTGTATCGCCTTCATAAGTATGTCCTCCAGATTGGGGCCCGGACGCGCCGGGCGGTTGCAGCAAGTTCCGATGTATTGGACGCGATCCTCCTCAGGTTGTTAACCCGGCACGACAACGGCCGCGGCGGGTAGACCCAACGCGGCCGTTCGGCAATCCCCAACACTCAGGAGCCTCAGTGACCGTTGCCCCCACCTTCACCACCTCGCTGCCCCAACTCGCGATCCAGCATGAGCAGGGCGGGACCGTGGTCACCGATCAGTTCGAGCTTCGCAATGATATCGGCCACGGTCTTTTCCTCTTCGAGCTGCTCATTAATGAACCACTGCAACTGGAGCTGCGCAGGGTAATCCTTATCCTTGACCGCGAGCGCGTAGATCTTGTTGATTGACGCGGTGACCTTCCGCTCGTGTGCCAGCGCCTTCTTCATCACCTCGAGCGCGCCTTTCTGGCCCGCCAAGGGCTTGGGGATCGCCTGCAGCTGGACGGACTCGCCCAGCCCGACGAGGAAGTCGAACAACCGCAGCGCATGCGTCAACTCTTCTTCATACTGGCGCCGCATCCAGCCGCCGAAACCAGGAAGATTCAGCGATTCCAGATAGGCTGACATCGACAGGTAGGTATAAGCAGCCGTGAACTCCATTTGAATCTGATCGTTAATGGCCTTCACCACGTTCTTGCTCGACATAGAAATCTCCCGAATTCGTGTGACGGACGGCTAAACGTACAGCCGTATGCGCGGGAAATGTAGCACGCCGTCGGTGGACGTTGTGGCCGACGCCGGCCCAGTAGCGCAGACGGCCGTCGGCCCGATACTATATGAAGGAACTCGGCATTCTCACGGGATCACGAGAAGGAGTCTGGCTCGGCACCATGACACGCATCGACCGCCCAAGCTCACCCGACGCGCGCGGCGTGCTGGCGCGCGAGGTCCGGGACTCGGTTGCGATTCGGTTCGCCGGTGACTCCGGCGACGGCATGCAGCTCACGGGCTCGCAGTTTACTCTCGAGGCGGCCCTGGCTGGGAGCGACCTCGCCACCTTCCCCGACTACCCCGCCGAGATTCGAGCGCCGGCGGGCACCACCTACGGCGTATCGGCGTTCCAAATCCATTTCGGTGGCGACGTGTCGACCGCGGGTGACGACCCAGACGTGCTAGTGGCGTTGAATCCGGCGGCCTTGATGGTGAACAGCGGAGATCTGAGGATCGGTGGCCTGGTGGTCATCGACACTGGGACCTTCACGAAGCGCAATCTGTCCAAGGCCGGATTCGCGACGAACCCACTCGAGGACGACACCCTGGCCCCATATCAGCTTCTCAAGCTGGACATATCGCAACGGACGCGCGACGCGGTCGAGGAGTTCGGCTTGAGCCAGAAGGAGGCATTGCGGTGCCGGAACATGTGGACGCTGGGCCTGATGCTCTGGATGTTCGGCCAGGACTACGAGGCAACCGCCGAGTGGATCTCCAGGAAGTTCGCGAAGCTGCCGACCGTGGCCCAGGCCAACGTCAAAGCGCTGCATGCCGGTCATGCGTTTGGGGAGACGGTCGAGATGCCGAGCGACGTCGTTGGGTACACCGTGGCGAAGTCGGATGTGACGCCGGGCGTCTACCGTACGGTCACTGGCACCGAAGCAACAGCCTGGGGGATCATTGCAGGCGCGCGGGCTGCTGCGCTCGACCGGATCATGCTTGGCTCCTATCCGATCACGCCAGCTTCGCCACTGCTTCACACCCTCGCGGGCCTCAAGCGATACGGCGTGATCACCTTTCAGGCGGAGGATGAGATCGCGGCGGCGTGCGCCGCGATCGGTGCATCCTACGCCGGCGCGCTCGGCGTGACGTCCAGCTCGGGGCCGGGCATTGCGCTCAAGACTGAGGCGCTCGGCTTAGCCATCGCTACTGAGTTGCCGCTTGTGGTGATCGACAGCCAACGGGCTGGTCCTTCGACAGGCCTGCCAACCAAGACCGAGCAGTCGGACTTGTTCCAAGCGGTGTACGGCCGCAACGGTGACGCACCGTTACCGGTCATTGCCGCGGCCACACCCGCGGACTGTTACGACGTGGCCATCGAAGCAGTACGCCTCGCGACCAAGTATATGACGCCGGTCATGCTGATGATCGATGGCTACCTCGCCAACGCGGCGGAGCCATGGCTGCTTCCCGATGCAGACGACCTCCCGAGCTTTCCCGTGGCGTTCCGCACCGATCCTGAGAACTTCCAGCCATTCGCGCGGGATCCCGTTACGCTGGCCCGCCCCTGGGTGATGCCGGGAACGCCGGGGCTTGCGCATCGCATCGGCGGGCTCGAGCGCGACGGCACCACCGGACATATCTCGTACGATCCTGACAACCACGAGCGAATGACCGAGGCCCGGGCGGCGAAGGTGCGTGGAATCGCCAACGATATCCCACTACAAGAAACGCATGTCGGACCCGAGCGGGGCGAAACGGTCGTGGTGGGTTGGGGCTCGACATTCGGGCCGGCCTTTCAGGCCGTGAAGCAGCTCAGGGAGCAGGGGCACGACGTCTCCCACATCCATCTGCGCTACCTCAATCCGTTCCCCCGTAACCTCGGCGAGCTGCTTGCGGGGTTCCAGCGAGTACTCGTTCCCGAGATGAACACCGGTCAACTCGTGACGATGCTCCGAAGCGCGTTCTTGGTCCCCGCGGAGGGATTGAACAAGGTCACCGGCAAGCCGTTCAAGGTGGCGGAGATCACGGACGCGATTCGCAAGAGATTGGAGCAATGAGATGATCACCGCGACGACGACGCCCGCGCAACTCAAGCCCAAGGACTTCGCGTCCGACCAGGATGTCCGTTGGTGCCCGGGATGCGGAGACTACGCGATTCTCAAAGCCGTTCAGCGCGCGTTGGCGGAAATCGGGAAGAGCCCTGACGAGACCGTGTTCGTCTCGGGTATCGGCTGCGCTGCGCGGTTCCCGTACTACGTCACTACCTATGGGTTTCACACGATTCACGGACGTGCACCCGCCTTTGCGACGGGGATGAAACTGGCAAATCCTGGGCTCGACGTTTGGGTGATCACGGGCGATGGCGACGGACTCAGCATCGGCGGGAATCACATGCTGCACACGCTGCGTCGCAACGTGGATCTGCAGATTCTCCTGTTCAACAACGAGATCTACGGGCTGACCAAGGGTCAGTATTCCCCCACTTCCAAGCCTGGCACTCGATCTCCGTCGACCCCGGAGGGCTCCTTGGAAACGCCCGTGCTGCCGGCGGCGTTTGCCTTGGGGGCCGGCGCCCGCTTCGTCGCGCGATCGATTGACACAATGCAGCCACATCTCGTGGAAGTGCTCACGCGGGCGCAGGCGAACCGCGGCGCGTCGTTCGTAGAGATCTATCAGAACTGTTTGGTGTTCAACGACGGTGCGCACTCGTCGTTCACGGACAAGGCAATCGCGTCGGACACGCAGTTACTGCTCGAGCACGGCAAACCGCTGGTGTATGGCGCCAACCACACGCGTGGACTCCGTCTCAAACAAGGATCGCTCGCGTTCGAGGCGGTTACGATCGGCGAGCACGGTGTCTCGACGGCTGATCTCGTGGTGCACGATGAGGCCAACCTCATGCTCGCCACGATGCTGGCGCATCTCCGCCCTCCGGAGTTCCCGGTTGCCATCGGCGTGTTGTTCCACAACCCGCATTCCAGCTACGAACGGGCGGTCCACGACCGGGCGGCAGCGGCCGGCGCCAAACCCGTGGCCCAAGCCGACATCGGTGGTCTCCTGCGAGGAGGAGGGCGAACCTGGGAGGTGGCAGGCTAGGCGCTGCTGAGTCGCTGATGCGCCAGCCTGCGCTTCTCTGGCCGCCGCTCGAAGAGGAGATACAACGCGGGCGTCACCGTCAGAACAAAAAAGGTCGAGCTTGCGAGACCGCCGATCAGTGCATACGCGAGGGCGTTCCAAATGTTGGCGTCCGCGTACTCACTGAACAGTACCAGCGGTAACAGACCGAGGATGGTCGTGGTGCTGGTCATCAGGATCGGGCGCACGCGTTCGAGCGTCCCCTGGACGATGGCATCCCTGAACGGCACGCGATCGACGCGGCGCAGGTGATTGATATGGTCCACCAGGAGAATCGCGTTGTTCACCACAATGCCACCCATCATGATGACCCCGATGTAAGCCTCGCGGGTGAAGCTCGCCTCTGAGTAGAAGAACATGAGAAACACACCGACCAACGCCATCGGGACGGCGAGAAGAACGCAGAGCGGTTGACGCAGCGATTCGAACAGCGCCGCGGTTACCATGAAGATCAACAGAAGTGAGATCGCGAGCACCGCGTAGACCTGCCGCTCTTCCTCTTCGGACCAGAACCCCTGCTCCTCTCGCTCGATCTCGTACCCTTCAGGGAGCCGAGTGGCGTCGAGTACGGCGTCGCGAGTTCGGTCCCCCAGTTTTGTCGGACCACGGAACTCGTAACTCACGTAGCGCTGGTACTGCTGATCCTCCCGCACGATTCGCGTCAGCACGTCGCGTTCGTCGAGGGTCGCGACGTCCGCCAATCGCACAGCCTGGCCCGACGGAGTCTGCAACAGCAGGTTCGACAACGCCAACACGTCGACATCTTCGTTTCCCGCAACCTTGACGTCGAACCGGACTTCTTCGCCCGCCACGCGGATGTTGCCCTGACGCACCTGTCCCCAGACAGATGCCGCGACCTGATACACGACGTCGCGCGCGGTGAGATCGTGCAACCCAAGCCGCTGCCGATCCAGTTGCAGCACGAATTCGCTGGCCTTATCCCGTGTGTACCACCCGCCTGCCGAGTTCACATCGACGTCCCGGATCCGCGAGAACCGGGTGAGGCGCCGACCGAGATCCTCGGCGATCTGACGCACCGTCTCGTAGTTGAAGCCGAGGATCTTGACGGAGTAGTTCGGGGCACCGCCGCCCCCGCCATAGAACGAGGGCCCATAGCCGTACACCCGGACCTCCGCACCGCCAAACAGATTCGAATAGGCGACCATCTGTTCTTTGATCGCCACCGGAATCCACGAGGTCTCGAGCGAATCTGGAAAGGTCACCGTAATCCGCGCAAACTGCGGCATGGCTCGCGTCACGTACTGCTCGACTTCGGGAGTCCGGTCCAACTTGGCTTCGAAGAACTGCGCCAACTCGTCGGTGCGCTCCAGCTCGGACCCACGCGGAAGTCGGATGATGACCTCGATGTAGGTCTGCTCTCCCCACCACGAGCGCCACAACACGCCCCGGGTCACGTACTTGTCAAACAGACGCCAGGAGCCGGCGAGCGCGGCGACGGCGATGACGACCGTGACAATGGGGAAGCGCAAGGTGAATCGGAGGAGACCGGCGTAGAAGCGGACGTAAATCGGGGCGGACCGTTCGGCAGGTTGGGCGGCGATGCCTGGGCTCCCACCTCGCACCTCCCTGCTCCTACCGCCCAGCGTCTTCGCCGCCAGCGCCGGGATGAACGTGAACGCGACAAACAGGCTCGCGACCAAGCTCATCCCCACGACAATGGCCAGCGGCACGTAATAGACCCGGAGCTCCCCCTGGAGATACACGAACGGGATGAACACAATGACCGTCGTCAGTGTCGCCGCGAGGATCGGCAGCATGACCTGCCGCGCCCCAAGCTCCGCCGCACGCTCGGCCTCTCCCTTCGCCCGTTCCCCTCCACCTTCAATCCCGTGCTGCACCTTCCGATAAATGTTCTCGAGCACAACGATCGCGTTGTCCACGATGAGACCGAATCCCATCGCCAGTCCCATCAGCGTGAGCACGTTCAGCGTGAACCCACCGAAGTAGATGAGATTGAGCGCGATCAGAACCGAGAACGCGATCGTGGCGAATACAATGCCGGCGGACCGGAAGGATCGGAGGAACCCGAGCAGCACGAGAAAGATCACACCGGCGGCAATGAGCGCTCGGTACCGAAGATCGGTGAGCTGCTGCTTGATGGTCTCGCTCTCGTCCTCGTCGAGAATGACCCGAACACCGGTCGGATGGACGGCCTCAAGCACCGCGAGCCGCGCCATGGCGCGCTCGGCGACGTCAACGGTATTCACTCCCACTTCTTTGTGAACCTCGAAGGAAACCGCCGGTTGCCCGTCGATGCGATAGTAGCTGGTTGGCTCCTCATACGTATCGTGGACCGTGGCCACGTCGCTCACGCGCACGATGCGGCCCCGGTCCGTGAGCAGCGCGGTTCGTCGGATCTCGCCCGACGACGCGGTCCGGTGTCGGATCGCCAGCGTCCTGAGGAGCCCCTCCTGTTCGACGATCCCGGCCTCGCTCACGTACTCCAGCTCGGTGATTCGCTGCCACACCCATCCCGGATCGAGGCCAAGCGCATTGGTCTTGTGCTCATCCAGTGAGATCTCGATGAGGCGATCCCGGCCGCCGCTGACCTCTACCGCCGCTACTCCATCCACGAGCAGCAATTCCGGAACGATCTCGTCGTCGACGTGGGCTCGCAGCGCTTCGAGCGTGTAGGGACCCGTGAGCGTATACCGTAGAAACGCCCGCTGCTGCCGGCGGAATTCGTCGGGGACGTACGGCTCGATACGAGGTGCAGGCACCTCGGCCGGAAGTTCCTCGTCGAGTGCCGCGAGACGTTCCGACAGATCGAGCCTGGCGAAGTCCATGTCGGTCCCGCGCGCAAACTCGACCGTGATGTCTGCCTGCGCCTGGCCGTACCGTTCGCTCGAGACCGACGTCACCTTCTCGACACCCCGAACTTGCTGGACGGCGGCCTCGAGCGGCGCCGTAACGAAGCCTTCCATCGCCTCGGGCGACGCACCGCGCCACTGCGCCGTCACATGGAGCTGGGGGAGCTGCGTATCCGGCAAGAGCTCAATGGGAATGTTGCGCCACGCGGCGATCCCCAGCAGGGCCACCGCCAGGTACGCCATCGAGACGGCGACGGGTCGACGGATGGAGAGGCGGATCATGCAGTCATCCTATTCGACCCACACCTCCCTGAGGTCGACCACCGAAGCACGGAGACACGTCACGGGCCCCTGTACCCACTCACGCTTCCTCTCTTCCCTTCCGCAGGGTGTACATCTGCACGTGTTCGACATCGAGATCGTCGCGCCACACACCGAGCACGTAGTCTCGACCGAACTCCGTCACACCGAGGCCCGCCGGAGTCATCACCAACCCGAGCATGCGTCCGGATGAGTCGAACACGGTCCACCGTAGGTCGGCCTCGGAATCGGGATTGTACTCCAGCACCCAGAGATTCCCATCTGGATCCACCCGGAGATCGCTGTACGCCGGCATCGTCTCCGGGACCGGTACTTCCTCATACCGCCGTTCTATGCGGGGACGGTCCTCAGCGTCCGCGTCCGCAAGCTCTCGCTGCAGCAGCCGCTCAACGTCCGCATCGGTAACGGGTAGGTTCGCGTGGTTCCGACGAATCAACCGCAGGAGCGTCCCGTCGGTGGCGTAACAGCCGAGTTCGTAGGTGTCACCGGACCCAAAGCAGAACTGCTCGCCCCTCGCTGCAAGGACAGGAGATCTTCCGAACGGAGGCGATGTCAGGAAGACGCTGAACTGGTCGCCGCTGCGGGCGGTCTCGATCCACTGCTCGGGCCCAGCGAACTGCCCCAGGCTGTCCACCGGTGTGCCTTCCGCGGAGAACCTCCAGTAGATCTCATCGCGACGCTGGGCGCCCTCCTCGAACGACAATCCACCAGAGAGGGCAAGGGGCATCTTCCCGAGCACCGCGTCGGGCGACAGCACATCCATCCCGATGACGAAGCCCGTCTCACCGGGAGGAGCAAGCCGAAAGCTGCGGCCGAACGCGCCGGCCGCATCGAACACCGATGCTCTGGTGAGGCTGAAGTCATACGCGAGAATCGAATCGCCGGCAAACGGGCGAATCCACCCCAGCCTCTGGAACTCCCCCGGACCCGAACCCGCGCGACCGGTCGAGCGTAGGTACCGTCCGTCGGACCCGTAGAATCGCAGCTCACTGGTGCCGGTGTTGGAGACAACGATGCGACCGTCGGCAAGTCGCAACGCCCCCCTCACCCGAAAGAGCTGGTACTCGGGCGCTCCGTCCAGTACTCCAATGTCAACGGTCGGCTCAGTTGACACGATCCAGTGGTCACCGTCCGACCACATGCCGCTCGTGTTCTCGACGATCTCGATCCCGGCGCTGTCGCGCACCGTGTAGCCCGTTGCGGCACCGTCGTCACCCGCGCATCCTGCTGCGGCTGCACCAGCGATGCCAATCAGGATGACTCGGACGCGAACCTCAGCGATACACTGGCCTACCGATCTCACGCCTCACTCCTCTCCCTTGCTCAAGGAACACATGTGCACGTGCTCGACGCCGAGATCGTCTTTCCACGTGCCGAGGATGTAGCTGCTGCCGATCTCATGGATGTCGAGGTCCGTCGGGGTCTGAACGGTGCCGAGCAGGACTCCCGTGGAGTCGAACACGCTCCAGCGGGGCGGCGCCTCACCTGGACGTAGATACTCCGACACCCAGAGGTTCCCAACTTTGTCGGCCAGCATTCCGTCGAACGCGGGCATCGTTGACGGGATGGGCATATCCTGCAGCAACCGTTCGAGCTGCCGCCGCCAGTTGTCGTCCGGCGCGTCCTCCAGACGCTGCTCCTTGTACCGATCGAGGTCCGTCCCCGTCACGGAGAGGTGCTCGTGGGTCTTCCGCACGATCAGATCGAGCTCACCCTCTTCGGTGAAGCGACGGATTTCGTGGCGATCGGTCGAGCCCAGGTACACATTGCGTCCTGCAATCGCGTGCACGGTTCGACGACCGAACGCGAGACTGGACGCGCTCGCCCGGCGCTCGTCACCAACCACGAAGAACTCGACAGCGGGAAACCGCCCAATGGAATCGACGTACTCCCCTTGGGGACCGAGCCGGACATAGAGGTTCGTGTCGCGTACGACGGTTGACACCTTGCTCGGCGCAAACGTGAACGACGTCGTGAATAACCAGTTTCGGTCCTCGAACGCCCCCAATGCGGAGGGCGATCCGCCGCCCGGAAACGACACCAGATACGAGCGGACGAACGTGCCCTCGCGGTCGAAGACCGATATGCGGCTGAGGTTCCAATCCCATACCAGAATCGAATCGCCAACGGCCGCCACTTGTCCCAGGCCCTCGAACTCTCCGGGGCCTCCACCCTTTCCTCCCACCGCGCGGAGGAAGCGCCCGTTGCTGTCGTAGAACCTCAGCTCACGGGTGCCACCGTTGCCGACAACGATCTCGCCTCCTCCGAATCGGGCGACACCGCTCACCTGAAAGAGCTGATATGCCTCATCGCCGTCGAGCACGCCGATATCCAGCGCCGCCGCCTCCGCAATCTCCCAGGACGCTGCAACATCATTCGGCCCCTCGTTCTCCACGATCCGTACGCCCACGCTGTCACGCACGACGTGCTCGAGGGGGCCGCCTCCGTCACCGGTGCACGCAGTCAGGACCGCGACTGCCGCTCCGAGGACTCTTGCTCGTGCTCGCATTCCCCCTCTCGTCTCGCGGTTCCGGTCGTTCATCCCTATTCCGCTCCCTCCGCCGCCTCGATCGCCGCGAAACCGACCAGGGCGCGCAGCTTCCCACGTAGCTCCTCGAACAGATCGTATGCCACGGGAACCACGATGAGCGTGAGGGCCGTGGCGCTCAACAGCCCGCCGATGACCGCGATCGCGAGTGGTGCCCGAAGGTCGGCGCCCCGCCCAATACCCAGTGCCATTGGCGTCAAACCGAGCACGGTCGTCACCGTCGTCATCACAATCGGTCGTAGGCGCACTCGACCAGCCTCGAGGATCGCCCGCCGGAGGACCATGCCCTGTGCACGCATCTGATTGATGAAATCCACCTTCACGATCGCGTCGTTCACCACGATCCCCACCAAGATCACGAGGCCGATCAAGCTCATCGTGTTGAGGCCCTCTCCGGTTACGAAGAGGAGCACCGCCGCCCCGACGGTCGCCAAGGGGACACTGAGGAGGATCGTGAACGGGTGCACAAACGACTCGAATTGTGCGGCGAGGATCATGTAGACGAGCAGCAACGCCAGACCGAACGCGAACGCCAGATCGCGGAAGCTCCGATCGCGCTCTTCGTTGGCCCCACCAATCTCGACGCGATGGCCACGGGGAGCCGGTACATCGGCGAGCGCCCCCTGAACCTCCCGCACCGCGCCATCCAAGCCACCCTGCGCCACGTCGGCAAACACCGTGACCGTCCGCGCTTGCTCGAGCCGCCTGATCTCGGCCGGTCCGGTCTCCTCATGCGTGTTGACCAGTTCTCTCAGGGGGATTCCGTCGACTCGAAGGAGCTCCAGCGTTTCGAGGGAGCGTCGTTCTCGTTCCGGGAGGCGCACCAGCACGGGCACCTTCTCGTCGAAATCCACGAAGTCCGTAGCGACCTCACCGCGCATGTACTGCTCGACGGTCATCGCAATCAGCCGGGGTTCCACCCCATATGCAGCAGCCCGTTCGCGATCGATCTCGACTCGGATTTCCGGCTGGCCTTCCTCAGAGCCGAGTCGCACGTTCGCAATGGTACCGACGGACCGCAGTCGGCCTGCAATGGCTTTTGCGTGCTGATAGGCGGCGTCGATGTCCTCCCCGCGGACGCGAATCGCCAGGTCCGCATCGCTCCCGCCGAGGAGCTTCCCCAACGCGGTGGCGGTCCCGGTCTCGATCGTCATCGCCCCGGTCGGAAGACCGGTCAGCATGGGCCGGGTCCGTGCGAGCACCTCGTGGGTGTGTGCCTCCTCGGTCAGACGTACCTCGAGCACCGCCGTATTGAGCCCACTCTCCTCGTCCTCCACGCCCGAAACCGCCTCCTGCCGTCCGACGCGTGTGAACACGGCGGCCACATCCTCATCGCCCAGGAACGCCGACTCGAGCCGTGCCGCCGCCCGTTCGGTCTCTTCGATCGGCGTGCCCCGTGGAAGCTCCACCCGCACGGTAAACGCCCCCTGATCGACATCCGGGAGCACGTCACGCTGCAGCGCCCACCCGATCGCGAGGCCAACGGCGAGCGTGGCGACTGCGAACCCCACGACGCGCCCACGGTGCTCGAGTGATCGCTCGAGCATCCCATGGTACCACGTCGCAAACGTCGCGAACCGCGCGTCGAACCAATCGAGCAACGGCCGAAAGACCCGAGCAATCGGAGCCGCCATAGCCCCACCAGCCGCTACGACGGCCCGGCGCAGAACGGTTCCGGAGCGCACGTTGGAGGTCGCGACCCATTTCGCTGCCATCGTGGGCAGCAGGGTGAGTGCCACCAGCAAGCTGGCAAGCAGCGCGAACGCCACGGCAAACGACAAGTCGCCGAATAACTCGCCCGCGACGCCTTCGACGTAGATGATGGGACCGAACACGCTGATGGTGGTAAGCGTGGAGGCGGTGATGGCCCCCTGCACTTCCTGGGCGCCCAAGACGGCTGCCCGGTCGGCGCTCGCTCCTTGCTCACGATGCCGGAAGATGTTCTCCAACACGACAATGGAGTTGTCGACCAGCATGCCGACGCCCAGGGCAAGCCCGCCCAGGCTCATGATGTTCAGTGAAACCCCGGCCAGGTCAAGCAGCGCGAAGGTCGCCACGACGGAGATCGGGATGGCGAGCGCGATGGCGACTGGGTAGCGCGCATCCCGCAGAAACAGAAACAGAACGAGAAACGCCAGGATCCCGCCAAACACGAGCGCCTGGACGACGTTCGAGATTGCCTCGGTGATGAAGCCCGCTTGACTCATCGCAACGTCGATCCGCACATCCGGATACTGCGCGCGCAGCTGATCCAGAATTACGTCGACCCGGTCGGCGACACGGACGGTGTTCGCACCTGACTCCTTGAACAGGAGCAACCCCACCGACTCCTCGCCGCTGTATCGCGCCATGGACTCCCGGTCTTTGAACCCATCCTCGACCAGTGCCACGTCGCCGATGCTCACGAGGCCCGCCCCGAGCGAGTCTGCAGCCCCGGCGGCTCCACCTTGTTGCCCGAGCGGCACTCGCTTGATCTCCTCGACCGTCTGAAACTCGCCGAGTGTGCGGAGGGCGTAGCGGTAGCGACCGCGCAGGATGGTGCCGCCCGGGGCACTCTGGTTCGCCGCATCCAGTGCGTCGAGGAGGTTCTGCACCGTTAACCCGTAGCTCTCCAGCAGCCGGGGGTCGACTTCGACGTGAATCTCGCGTTCCAGTCCCCCGGCGAGGGCGGCTTCAGCTACTCCATCCACCTGTTCCAGGCGCCGCTTGAACACGAATTCCGCCAGATCCTTGAGCGAGCCAAGGTCAGTCGCGCCGGCGACCGAGATAGCCAGGATCGGCTCGGAGTTGGGATCGGTCCGCAGCACGATGGGCCGGGCGGCCAACTCGGGGAGCTGCTCACGGAGGTTGTCGAGTTGCTCCCGCACATTGAGCGCCGCGAAATCCATGTCGGTGCCCCAGGAGAACCGGAGGGTGACCAGCGACACACCTTCCCTGGAGACACTCTCCACCCGCTCGACCCCGGAAACGCGACTCACACCGCGTTCGATCGGCTCCGTGACAAACCGTTCCACCTCGGCGGGGCCGACGTCGGAGTACTGGGTGTACACGACGAGCCGCGGGTACGCGACGTCGGGCAGCAGGTCGATCGGAATGCGGAGGAACGAGATCCCGCCGAGGAAGACGATCGCGAGAAACAGCATCGCGACCGCCACCGGACGACGGACGGACCGACTAGAGAGAGACATGGAGGTTACTCACCGCCCGACACTTGTCGCGCGACTACCTGTCGTCCGGTACCGGACGAACACGCTCTCCCATCAGCTCCTCCAACGTCACGGTAGCCGTTGCGAACTCCGCCTCCGCCGAAAGCAGGTTGCGGGCGTCCTGTGAGGCCTGCGTCACGATTTGCTGGAAATCGGTGAACCCGATCGTCCCGAGCTGATATTGCTCCTGGGCCATGGTGAGGCGACGACGGCTGAACTCGACCGACCGCTGTGCCAGCTCGAGGCGTCGGTGTGCGGTTACGAGATCGATGTGCCCACTTCGTACGTCGCGCTCCAGTTGCAGACGGGTCTCGCGCAGCGTCTCCTCCGCTGCCCGTTCGCTCGCAGTCGCTTGTGCAACCGCCTGCGAGGTCTGAAATCCGGTGAACAGCGGAATCTGGACGTCGACGCCGAACGCGAAGCTTCGATCCTGCGGATCGAACTCGAACAGGGCGTCGTAGCTCGACAGACTCACGGTGCGCCCGAAGCTGGCACGGGCGCTGACCGTCGGCCAGCGGCGTCCGCGGGCGGCGCTCGCCTGGAAACCCGCACGGGCCGCGTCGGCCTCGGCCTGCGCGACAGCGGGACTCTGCGTCATCGCCCGAGCGACCAGCATGTCGTCATCGAGTATGCCGGGGTCGAACGGTGCGGGCAGCGCGCCGGACACGTCGAACGCAATGTCTTCCTCCAGTCCGATCTGCTCGGCGAGTCGCAGGAGCGCCTTTTCCGCATCGCCGCGCGCGCGTTCCAGCGCCTGCTCGTGCTGTGCCACCTGGACCCGGGCACCGAGTACGTCGACCTCGGTCCGTGCAGCAACACGAAACAGGCGCTCCGTCGCGTCGAGTTGCCGGCGTGACACCTCGAGGAGTTGTTCTTCCACCGCCGTCAACCGCCGCGCGTTCACCGCATTGTAGAACCGGCGGGTGACCTCGGCCTCCACCGAGGTCAGCTGAGACTCCACCGCCGCCTCCGAGACGCGAGCCGACGCCCGCGCCGCGCGATAGGTGTTGAGATTCCAGAGTCCGTCGAACAGCGTGACCGAGCTCGAGACCCCCTGCGACGCCGAGCTGCTTCGGAAGGTGAGTGGGTCGTCGAGTCGCACAGGCTGACCGAAGTCATCCTCGCCCGTCAGAATGGTCCGGGAATTTCCGCTCCAGGACACGCT
>JBDHAB010000044.1:0-21597 GCA_039588295.1 Gemmatimonadota bacterium | reverse complement strand
GCGAGCATCGGGATGACCTCTTCGTAGGCTCGACGCGCCGGGACGGCAGGGCTTGTTGCGTAGCGGAGCGCGGCCGCTGCAGCTGCCGCTCAACGACGCATGAAGCTGTACGCGGTCATGACGTCGATGATGTTGTCGGCGGTGAACGTCAGCTCCCACTCGCCCGTCCGTTCCGCACCCGGATAGAACGAGCCGTTGTACACGACCACCTCGTCCTTCATGGTCAGCACCAGGGTGTACGGTGAGCCCAGATCATAGGCCTCGAATCGGCTGAGATCGGAGAGCGCTCTCGCCACTCCCGTCCGGATTCGCTCGCGCGTGACCTCGGGATGCAGAGTGAGGGCTGCGGACCCTATCCCTTCCTTCACCGCCACCGTCTCCACTGTGCCAAACAGGGCCTCCACCTGATTGCAGATGGCTCCGTCACCCGCCACGAACACCACGGGCACGCCGTAGTGACCGGCGATCAGGGCGTTGTATCCGGCTTCAGGTAGCGACACACCGTTGATGGACACGTCCGTCACGTTTCCGGACGACGTGTGGTCGAGCAGCGCGTCCGGGGTACCCGCCTTGGCATGGTAACCGACGAAGACGACGGCGTCGAAGGTGTCGTCGATACCCTCCATCATCGACAGCGGTCCGCCGGACCAATCGCGCAGGAGTCTCACTTGCGGGCTCAGCAGTTCAGGCAGAAGGTTCCGCCCCGAGCCGTGGGAGTCGCGTACGACGATCTCCGTCGCCCCGGCGGCGAGGGCACCCTCGACCGCCGCGTTCGCCTCGAGGGTCATGATGCGCCTGAAGTAGCCGTAATCCTTCCCGGTTCGACTCACGTCTTCCCAGTTGACGACACCGGTGATGCCCTCCATGTCGACCGATATGAAGACCTTCAGACCCTGGGCCTGCGCCGACATCATCGCCACGGTCAGTGCTGCGAGCACCATGACAGTCACGCTCTTTTTCATCCCGACCTCCTGCGGTTTCGGCATCGCAATCATATTCCTTTCACGGCTACCGCTAACCTACCGGCCGCGTCCCGTAAGAAACAGAGAAGGAGTTGTCAGAGATGACGGTGGGTGTGGCGCTGCCCAACGTGTCGGTTTGTGGCGGTGTTCAGGCGCGCGGCAGCTTCAGGTGCGTGGGGGCAACGCAGGACACCTGACTGTCCATCACCGTAGTCAGAGCCGTAACCACATGCAATGATTGGGCATCGTGTCAGAGTGTGTCAACTAGCCGTGTGAGGTCGCTGCCTGAAAGGCGTGAAACGGATACAATTGGCGTTGTCTGGCCTATGCGGGACAGACCCAATCTCCGAACGTGTCTCAGCGGTCCACACAGGACGGTATTCACATGCCCACAGTCATTGTGCTGAAGGTGTTGACGCTCGACGGGGTTGATCTACGTCCCTGGGCAGACCATTGAGCCCGACGTCTGGCTGCGGCTACCCGAGCGGGAGCGTAACACGCTCCAGAATAGGGCCACGGTGCGGAGCGGCCGGCCTCCTACAGAACGGCCCCATCCTCGCGGTCCAGGTGGAGTTGCCTCAACCCCTGGCCGCGAAACTCCAGCAGACTAACCAGCCGATCCCGTCGCCGGTCGCGGGTTTCGCCTTGATCGACACGGGCGCCACCTTCAGCGCGGTAGATGCAACGGTTGTCCAACATCTGGCAATCCACCCGATTGGCGTGGTAAACGTCGGCGGGGCAGCAGGAGTTCAACAGCACTCGGTATATACGGCCCGCTTCGAGTTTCCAGGCATAAACTTTCCTGCCTTCGATCATCACAGGCTCGCCGGCGTCAACCTGCAGGGCGCGACGCTGACCGTTGCCGCCGGAGGATCGCTGATTGCGTTGACTGGCCGGGACATCCTCACGCGCTTCGTTATGGTCTACAATGGCCCTGACGGAATGTTCACAGTGGCACACTGAAGCACCCACCTCAGACGATAGCGAAGCCCCGAACGCCGCGTGACGCGCGGGGCTGAAACGCAACCGCCCGGCGCGGGGCCGGGCGGTGACTGAGCACCTACATGGGCGGGATAGACTCGTGGGCGTAGACAATCTTCCACTCGCCGTCGATAAGGCGGAACACGCCTGTCCACGCGCTGTGCCACTCACCCATCGTTCCGGTCGTGTCGGTCCATCTCAGGTGGTCGTTTCTCGTTACGACGACGGCATCGGGAGCAAGCACTTCCAAGTGCAGGTTGTCGTATGAGCCGTCTAACACTTGGAGTGAGCCGAGGAACTGCTTCGTCAACTCGAACTGGGCATCGAAATCCTCAATGATGACGCCGTTGAGGACTACGACGGGATTCTCCGCATACGCTGCACGTACAGGAACGGCATCCAGTGCTCGCGCGGCGTCCACCAACCCATCCATGATTTGCTCCACCGTGTCTCTGATTGCCGCCCGCTGCTCATCCGTCATGTCCGTCATAGCAGGCTGGCAGGCCACGCCAACGAGTAGCAATAACGGAAGAACCATGCGTCGCATTGCACACTCCTTGGAGGGGAATGCCAGAACCTACGGGCCGTGGCCCGTGAGAGATAGGGAAGGCGTTATCGGAAATGCTCTCTCCCGAAAGCTCCGAACGCCGCGTGACGCTCGGGGCTGTGACAGTGCGTTTCTGAGGAACCGCGGGTTATTCGCCCGACTCAATCATCCACCCGGTGGGCTGCACTTGTCCCGGTCCGGCCCAGCATTGTAGATGTGCTGGATCTCCGACGGTTCGAGCGCCCGATCGAAGACCATCACGTCGTCGACTGCCCCATGCAGGGCTTCCGGCGTTGCCCCGAAACTAAACTCGATCCCGACCCCGTCAGCAACAGTACCATCAAAAACGCGTGTGCCCCGTTCCACACCGTCGAGATACGCCCGCAAAACACTACCGTCGTACGTTCCGACGACGTGGTGGAAGCATTCCGTCTGCAGAATGTTGTTGACACGAACGTGCCGGAGGTTGAGAATGTCGAGCGTGCCGAAGTTCATGTAGAAGTGCAACTGCCTGGGCGAGTTCTCGCCATCCTGACGGATCACTGCCTTCTCGCCAAGAAGTGTCACAAAACGCTGGATCTGGTTGGCCGGTGCGGTCGCGTCGAGCTTCACCCACGCCTGGAGCGTTAGTGTCTGCAACCCATCGATGCCCTGGGCGCCGTCCACCTTGTTGACATGGGGAGGGGGATCACCGGTTCCAGCGAAACTGAATGCCCGTCCCCGAATACCCGAGACGAAGGGCACGTCACCAAGCACCGTCAGGTGATTCTTACCGCGGATGTCCAAGAAGTGTCTGTCGGCGGGCCACCAGCTCACGAGCGCCTGACGGGGCAACGCGGCAGCCCCCTCGCCGGGTGCACCAGTCAGTTGAAAATGAATGTCGTCGCCAATGGCGTCGGGTGCAGTTGACGTCTGGGCATCGCAGCCTGCGACACACGCGACAAGCAACAGGCTGCCGAGCCGCATCAGTGTCTTGTGGCTGTTCATGGTGCACCTCCCAGGTCGGGTTGATCCCGCTGGAATCTCCGCAATGCTGGCGTGGAGCATCGCCCCAGCGATGTGCGTTCCATAGCGGCGGGGCCGAGCGGAGCCACCGACGGTAATTACATCTGTTTCGCCTTAATACGAAACGGGACCATTGTTAACAAGAGTCGTAGCAATGCCACAATTGGAGCGAAATTGTCAGCTATCGTGGCTAACGCCATTCTCCGGCGAGTCGTGCGAGTACGTTGACACTCCCGCGCTACCGTCGCGCATCCCTCACCGGAGGACGCGATGGACCGTATCTGCTGTTTCTGTGGCGACGAGATGACTTGCTAGGCGCGAGGCCGCCACGACTTACAACTGTGTTGCGGTGCGGGAGCGCCGGATGAGCGGTGGGAGGTGTGGCGGTGTCCGACGTGCGGGTTCGTGGCGGTGTTTCTTGGCCGCTCATTTCTTGCGCTTGTGTGCCAATAGTGTGCCAAATCCGGGCGGCGTTCTCGCCGTTTGGCAACGCGACGCCTATCTTTGCGACAATGTCTGAGATTCCCTCCCGACTCACGACTGCCCTCGCCGACCGCTACACCATCGAGCGGGAACTGGGTCGCGGTGGCATGGCCGTGGTCTACCTCGCTCGCGATGAGAAGCTCAGTCGCGAGGTCGCGCTCAAAGTTCTCCGTCCAGAACTCGCGGCGTCGCTCGGTGCCGAGCGTTTCCTCCGCGAGATCGAGATCGCGGCCAAGCTGACCCACCCGAACATTCTCGCCCTCTACGACTGCGGGGAAGCCGACCGCCAGCTGTACTACACGATGCCGTTCATCGAGGGGGAATCGCTCCGCGATCGCCTGACCCGCGAGAAGCAACTTCCTATTGAGGACGCGCTCGCGATCACCACGGAAGTCGCCGATGCGTTGGGCCACGCCCACTCGCTAGGGATCGTGCATCGCGACATCAAGCCCGAAAACATTCTGTTTCAGGGCGGACACGCGGTGGTAGCGGACTTCGGGATCGCGCGGGCGGTCTCCGAAGCAGGTGGGGAGACATTGACTGAGACTGGGCTCGCGGTGGGCACCCCAGTGTACATGAGTCCCGAGCAGGCGACGGGCACCAAGGAGATCGACGCCCGCACGGACATCTACAGTCTGGCCTCGGTGCTGTATGAGATGTTGAGCGGGGAGCCACCGTTCACTGCGCCCTCGCACCAGGCGTTAATCGCGAAGAAGCTGAGTGAGCCAACGCCACGCATATCGGTGGTCAGGGAGCGGATCTCGGCCAGCGTGGAAGCTGCGCTGGACAAAGCCCTGTCCAAGACTCCAGCGGACCGGCACAACACTGCAACCGAGTTCGCCGAGCAGTTGGACTCGCCCGCTTCGCGTGAGTCAGGCGAGCGGGCGGGAGTCGGGTGGTGGCAACGCGGGAGAAACAAGAGGCTGGCGCTTGGCGGTGTGGTTGCGATAGCCGTGCTGGCGGCTGGTGTTGCCGTGTTTCGGGGCTCGGCGTCCGGGTCCGCGGAATGGCCTTTGGGCGTGGCGGTATTGCCACTGGACAATCTGAGCGCGGATCCGAGCAACACGGCGTTTGCCGACGGGCTCCACAGTGAAGTAATATCCCGGCTCTGGGATGCCGGCCTGCGAGGCCCGCCGCGCGGCTCGATGCTGCAGTACCGGGAAGTGCGGCCACAGGCCCGTGAGATCGCGGACCGACACAACGTTTCCCACGTGCTTGAGACGACCGTTCGCTGGGGCGTCGACACAGTTATCGTCACAGCGGTGCTTGTGGATGCGCGTCGTGACGAGCCTGTATGGATGGAGGACTACCCCCGGGCGCTCAGCGCGCACAACCTACTCGCGGTTCAAGAAACGATCGCGCGTGGTGTGGCCGCGGCGCTCTTTGTGGCGCTCACTCCGGCAGCGGACCGTCGGCTCGCCGAGCGACCCACCTCCAGCGTCGAGGCATACCTGTACTACCTGGGTGGCAAAGCGCTGGACACCGGGACACTGAACGATTTGCGGAAGGCAGTGGACCTCTTCGAGCGGGCCGTCGTGGCCGACCCCGAGTTCGCGGAAGCCTGGGCCGAGCTCGGAAGGGTCCGGCTTGGGATGCTCTGGCACGGTACCGTGGAGGAGCGGATCTCGCTGGCGAAGGAGGCGCTGGACCGGGCCGTTGCGCTCGGGCCCGAGCTGCCGGTGACGCAGTTTGCGCTGGCATGGTACGAGGGTCTGACACACGGGGACCTGGATAGCGCTGCGCGCATGATCGAGCGTGTGCGGCGCGAGCAGCCGTTCAACACCGAGGCAATTCTCATGCTGGCAGCGGTTCGCAGAGATCAGGGCCAATGGAGGGAGTCGCAGGCACTCCGCGAGACGGTCCTCGAACTCGATCCCGGTGCAGGCGTAGACTTCGGCCTCGGATTCCTTCACCTGTCTTTGCGGGAGTACGCGGCGGCAGAGGGCTACGTCGAACGCGCCATCCTACTCGGACCGGGGAGGGCGTATCCTCTCCTGGGGCGGATCTACGTTCCGCTGATGCGGGACGGGGACATCGAGGCCGCGCGCGAGGGCATACAAGACATGTTGCTGCAGCTCCCGGCGTCGGAGGTCCTGTACGAGTTCGGCAAGATCTCCCTTCCACAGCACTATCCTTACCGGAGAATCCTGCTTGCGGCTCTGGAGCCTGCGCTCCGCGACAGCACGGCGGCGGCAAGCCTTCGCGACCAGTGCGAATCGTGCCTGTGGCTCCTCCAGGCCGAGGCGGCCGCACGACGTGGCGATACTGGCGCACCGAGGGCCTATCACGACAGCATCGTAACTGCGTGGGATGCTGTGCTGGTCAGCGATCAGCTCGGCCCTCAGGAATGGCAGGCGCCCATGATCCTCGGCACATCGTACGCCCAGCTCGGCGACAGCCTGAAAGCGATTACAGCTGCAGAACGGGCAGCGGAGCTGATGCCCCCTTCACGAAACGCGTACTTGGGTCCTCAGGTCATCCTTGCACTCGCAGAGGTTTACCTACTGGTGGGCGACGACGACTCAGCCCTCGAGACCTTGGAGCGGTTTCTCTCACACCCGTCAGTCGTCTCGCCCCAGGTAATTGCGCTCGACCCGCTGTGGGAGCCGCTGCAGGCCGATCCACGGTTACGAGCACTGCTTGACCAAGCTCCCAGGAGGTTCTAGCAGGGGTCTGCCGCGTGGGAAGGTTTTTGGGAAGGTTTCGCTGCAAACAGATGCAAAGATATGCAAAGGAATGAAAAAGCTCGGGTGTCCAACCGCCCGCTACTGCAACGATTTGCAAAGGAAAGTAACGAAAAGCAAAAACTCGCCAAGAACTTGAAAACCGCCGCGGGCAACCGCATCGGGGTTCGAATCCCTGGCCCTCCGTTGGACTTACGCGATTTGGGCCTGAGCGGCTGGACACATCCCAGGACACAACGGGAGACTAACGGACCGAGGAGTGCCTCCCGGATTCGAACCCACGACCCCCGGCTTGCAAAGCACGCCGAAGGGGCGCAGCCTGCGCCTCGGAAGGAGCAGCCTGACCCTGCTAGACACCACGGGCCGCGCAACTTGCGCCGCCCGTCTCGCCATTCACCCCGACCTGCCTAGAAGCGCCATTCCCAGGATGTCCGCGAAGTTTTCGCAAAGATCTTCGCAAACTCGATAAGGTGTTCGCCTGCCTTCCCTACCGTCACGCAACTCGCTCAGGTGCAAAGAAAAGCCCCGAACGCCGGGTGACGCTCGGGACTGGAAGGCCGTCGTCGTCAGATAGTCCGGTGCTACTTGCGCTCACAACTCCCGACCGGGACCATTGTGTATCCCCTTCCGGAGGGCACCATGATGAACGCGTCACGGAGTGTCTTGCTGCTTGCCGCAGGCTTTGCCCTGTGGCACCCCCGACCCGTGTCCGGCCAGAGCCTCACCGTACAGGTCAGGGCCGCATCGGGAGAGGCACTTGAAGGGACGCCGGTCATGATCAGCGTGATCCAGGACGGCGTCATCGTAACGCAGACCGAAGTGTGGGTAGGCAACAACGGAAGTTTCTGGCCCGATCCAGGCGTCTACGACGTGCGGTTAGAGGGTGAGGGTGTGGTGACGTTGGTCAAACGCGGTGTCACGATCACGGCGGAGCAACAGACACTCATCGGCGGGCCGCTGCGTGCGGGGGAGGGGCTGCACATCGTCGAGTATGCCACGGGCGGGTTCACCCGCGAAGAGCTTGCCGAGCGGTTGATGCGTTTGGAGGCGGCCATGACGAGCGTGCAGGAGGCGGTCGAGGCACTTACGGAGGCGCTACAGGCTGGTGGCTAGGCTCGCTGCAGCAAAAGCCCCGAAGCCGAGACGCTCGGGGCTAAGCCGACACCGCCCGGCGCGGGGCCGGGTGCAGCGGAGTTCCTACTTGCGAAGCGGCCTCGCCGGGCAGACACGAGGGATTCGGCGGCTCAGGGCCTGATCCGCTGGGCTCTCGTTTTCCCCAAATCCAAATTTGGGGCGGCCTCCACTCACGATCACGCTCTCGTTCCGCACTCGGACACATACGTCGAAGTAAGAGCCCTCCGCATTCCGCATCTCCACGCAGTTCAGTCCCCTCCTACCTTCATCCTTCAGTGTGGTCGTGGCTGAGTACCCGCCTCCGAAGGCGACATTCAACCCACAGTCGAGCTGTTCCCCAACCGTTGCCGGCCCCCTTGCGGGCTGGGAGTGAGCCGCACAGGCGGCAACAAGGATCGTTAATGATGCGGACAGTCGGCGCATGGCGACCTCTCCCGACAAACGCCGTGGCGCTGCGTCTGCGTCATGGTGTGAAAGTCTTTCTCAGCCGCGCGTCACCACCGCAGGTGAACTCCACCGTGACCTGGTAGGTCACGCCCTCAGTGAGAACCGGCTCGACTACGAGCGACTCTGCTGGGTGCCCCGGTATGCTGCCGTAGACAACCGGTGACTTGATGGTGATAAAGCACGTCTCATTCCTAATGCGCCAGACGACTTCACCATCGTCGACACGTGATACCCAAATGTGCCATGCGTCCATACCATCCCATGAAAACGTCGGCGTGACCCCGGGCCCGACTTGGAGATTGCTGTACGCGACAGAGGGCTCGACCGGCTGAGGGCCCTCGCCGCAGCCGAGGGGAGCTAGGAGCAGGAGCGTAGCGACCAACGTGTGACGCATGGTCGCCTCCCGAGAGAGACGCATCGAACGTAGGCACGAGCCGTCAAGGCGGCGTCAAGCATGAAAACGCAACCGACCCGGCGCGTCGCTAGAACGCGATCCTTGCCCCGATGCCGAAGCCGTCACGGTGCGGCAGGACACTCACGCGCAAGCGGTCGAGCGAAACCGCCTCCCAGCGGTCGGTCCTGATTACAGCCCCGGCAGCAGCGCCGATGAGGAGTACTGCGCCCCCGCCAAGCGTCACGCCTCCCACGATGCAGATTGCTCGGTCAAGGTCTCCGCAGTCCGACCTGTGAGCCACCGCAAACCCTGTCATAGCACCGAGGACAAACCCGATACCCATTACTTGCCTGGTGAGGGACTTCCGCCCCTGGTACGCCTCGAACCGGGTCACGTCCGAGAGCGGGCACCGCATGGAGGTGAACACTTCTTCTTGCGCTTCTCAACTGTACCGTCGCGCCTCACGAGCACGTCATGCTCGTAGCGCAGGCCGTCAATCTCGATCCAGCCGAATTCGGTGCGGTCCAAGTGTGGGCGCACGGCTGGCAGCCTCGGTGATTGCCCTGGATTTGCAGCTTGCTGGTTACGAAGCTACGTCGACGCGCTCACAGCGCCAGCAGAGGTGCGCGCTCGCCTTGGGTCTTTCACCACATCGAGACCCGACGCCAGCATCGGGCCGGGGAGCGGGTCGGTTCGTTCTACGACAGCCTCGCGAAAGCCGCGAAGATTGCGAAGACACCTACGGGGTTCCGTCCGCACGATCTCCGGCATCGCCGCGTGACCACTTGGCTCGCCGAGGGACGCGACGTCGTGCTCGTTAAGGAGGCGATGGGCCACAGCGACCTCCGGGTGACCATGGCCTACACGCACTTGGCACGCGAGCACCTGACGGCGTTAACCGAGCCGGTCCAGGCCGCCAAGGAGGAACGGGAGACAGCCTGAAGGGCAGGAGTCTGGACACAACTCTGGACACAAAGGGAGCGAAACAGATGCAACGGAGCGCAATGGGACGGAAGACCGGCATCGTCTAACGCGCGGCGTGCGAGCCACATAGCGCCCTATGACACGGGGACGCAAACCCATCGGTCGAACTTGAAAACCGGCGCGGGCAACCGCATCGGGGTTGATCTTCGCATCGGGGGCGGCCGATGCTCGATCCGCTCGCCTGCGCTTCGCGTCGAATCCCCGGCCCTCCGTTGCACTTACACGATTGCCTTCCACAAAGTGCGGCAGCTCCTACTGCCTCACCCTGCTCCTCGCTAGCGCTCCCTGGCTCCAACCCCTAATGTTCTCGGAACGCCGTAAATCGGCATGGTGGTGACGTAACCTTGGTGCATCTGCCGGAAATAGGAATCCGAGGCAACACACACTTCGTGTTTTCAGACCTGAACAACCTCAGAATCGCGGATCTTCTATCTGCATTTCTCGAGGAGAAAGGGTTGAGTTGACATGAGAGCGTCGACTCTCGGACTGTTTGTATTGATGGTGAGTGTGCAATGGGCCAGCGCACAACAAACGAGTGTGGAACAAGAGATCATTGATCTCTCCAGAGAAAAGTGGCGCTGGATGTCAGAGCAAGACGCGGACACGCTTGCTACACTCTTCCACGACCAGGCGAGATTCGTCCATATGAGCGGAACCTGGGGGAAGAACCAGGAGCTCGACATCATCAGAAGCGGGAGCATTCACTACAAGCAAGCTGATGTCCACGAAGTCGTGGTAGAAGTCTTTGACGACACTGCCGTCCTTTGGAACCGCATTACTCTGTTGGCCGTGGTTCGCGGCAATGAGGTGTCGAATGAGTTTACGGTTACCGAAGTCTATGAAGAACAAAATGATGGTTGGAAATTGTTAGCGTTGACATTTAGCAGTGTGCGGGACACCCATCGCATTGAACATTAGCACAATCAACCGCCGCCCGGATTGAGGCAGCCGGCCGCCGAGTCCCCCACCCACCGCAAAGCTTGCGGTGTCTTGCGTCTCATGCCATGCGCCGTTTGGGAAGCTTCTTGGGAAGGTTCCGCACCTCGTGTGCGCTTCGCGTGAAACCCCCGCCCTCCGTTCACACAGTAAGCAGTTGTCAGTTCTCAGTCATCAGTGACATTGCCATCAGCCGTCAGGCTACAGCCATCAGCGGTCGTGCCGGCTGACAACTGAGCACCGACAACTGCGACTCCCCTGCCGGCTTTCGATTTCTTGGGAAGTTTTTTGGGAAGGTTTCGCTGCAAGCATATGCAAAGGAATGAAAAAGGGAGGGCGCCCAACCACGATGTACTGCAACGATTTGCTAAAGAAAGCAACGAAAAGCAGAGACTCACGCGGTGCATGTAATTTCGGCGGATGGGCGCGAAGCGCAACGATCGGAACTGCCCGACGACTCACGGTTCTCCTGGAAGGTCCGGTCGCTCGATCACGGCAATCCGGCCGTCCGCCTGCGCCGCGAGCAGCTGCGCCCCCCGCGCCGCGAGCCCCACGGGCTGCTCGAGCCCCGGTACCGCGTATGCCGCGACCACACGCATCCCGTCGAGATCGATGACGAGCAACGTCGAATACTCGGCGCTGATCGCGTAGAGCAGCCCATCCGCGACCACGGCGCCGGTCACCACGTATTCCGCGAGTGAGCGATCGTCACCGCTGAGCGCCAGTCCCGGTCCCAGCCGCGGCAGGAACTCGGAGGCGAGCGTCATGTCGTCGCGGGCGAACCGCGATACGACCATCCGCCGGTGCCTCGGGGACGGCACACTGACGGTGATCAGCTCGTGCGCCTCAGGGTCGTATGCCAGCGACAGCACGTACATCTGGCGAGCGCGCACGGTCGCGAAGCGCGAGCGTCGGAGCTCGGTGATGCCGCCACTGGTCTTGCGGAAGTGCCGCCACTCGCGGTCGGCGTCCGCCGCGGGATCGGGCCGGAGCAGGAGGTAGCTCTTGTTGGTGGCCAGCACGGCGAGTGTGTCGCCCACGAGCGCCGCCCCGGCGAGCGGCGTGAGCTCAATGCTGTACTGATGGTCGAGCTCCACGTGGTGCTCGATCCGCGTGAGTGCCGAGTCGAGCACGTAGACGCTGTATCGCTCGGTGACGGCGATGAACCGGCCGGTCGCCGGATCGCGGGCCAAGCCGTTGAGTCGCCCGTCGAGCGTGGTACCGATGCTCTCCCACACCTCGACGGGCAGCACCTGGATGTCCGCGAGCGGTCCTCCCGCGGGATCGGGGTCCATGACGATCGACGCAGGATCGGGCCGCGGAATGGTCCACGCCCCGCGGAGCGAGATCCGTCCCGCCAGTTCCTCTTGGTTCATCCACACCCAATGCCGGGGATTGAACGAGAAGCGGACCGGGTCGGCCTGGCCGATGAACGGGGGAGGGCCGGTGGTGATGAGCGCCTGGAGCGCGTTCGCGCCGACCACGACGAGGAAGAGCGTCATGGCAATGCGGCCGACTCGGCCAGGGTCGCGCACGCCCTGTCGAACCGGCTGCTCGCGCAAAAGGAGCAGCAGCACGCCGACGACGGCCAGCACGACCCAGTGGACGAACCAGGCCCATACGTACGTGTGGGCGCCGAAGTAGGGGGCGGCGAAGCCCTGGCCCACGTCGCGCGCCAGGTGGAGTGCCGCATGGCGGAGCGACATGAACACCCCGAACGCGCCGAGTAGCACCACCATGCCGATGTAGCGGGGGCGCGGACCGTAGCGGAGCACGAACAGCCCGAGCAGCCCGAGCAGCACCATCGAGGTGCGCTGTGCCCAGCAGAGGATGCAGGGCGCCTCCCCGTACACCACGCCGAGCCAGACGGCTGCGCCCACCGGGCCGCCGATCAGGATGATCACGATCCACGCGAGCACGGTGCGCAGGCGGTCTTCGGACAGCACCGTCACAGATTCACTCCCGGCACGAGGGACGTGTGGGTCCCGACGAAAAACAAGAGCGCCATGAGGAGGCAGCTGACCACGAGGAGGGCGAAGGCAAGCCGCTCCAGCTCGGGCCGCCGCCACAGCAGCCAGGCGATCCAGAGAATGATGAGGAAGTTGAGGAACTCCATAACGCGGACTATGGTACGCCGTTCCCGGACTCCGCAAGGCGAAACCGGTGCTCTGGATTGAGGGCGAGAGGAGTTCCACCACGCATCTATGCCGCGGCGTGCGCTGGCCATCGCGTATCCGCAGCACTGTGACACTGATGATGCACTTCAGCGTGACGACGACGGTGACCACCACCCGAACACGCTGAATCTGAAGCGCGACACTCGCATTACCGGCTTGCACGCTCACGCTGCCGTGACACATTGGCGAGAAGAGTCTCTCCGTCGGTGGCCTCCCGGCCTCCGCCGCCCGACAGACGCCGCAGTGTGACGCCCGCCCGACGACGAGGCCACTGGGTCAGCCCACGCGAACTGCACTGCACAGTCCGGGAGCGTACGATGTCTTACACACGCAGGCTATGCTTCTTGGTGTGGCTTCCACTGCTGGCGCTCGTGAGTCCCAATCTACCCGCACAGGCATCCAAGGTGGCTGACCGTGCGATGCCGTTATCGGTGTCTCCAGACGGCAAGTTTTTCGCCGAGATGGCCACGGGGATGGCGTACGGGAACCTCGCGATCAGGGATCTGGCGACTGAGGAGGTCCGAAATCTGACCAGGGCTCAGTGGCCCCAGGTAGTAGTTGCGGCCGTGTTCTCTCCAGACGGCCAACAGATCGGCTACGCATGGCAGAATGAAGAGGGCTATTTCGACATTCGCACGGTCGAAGTCAGCGGATCCGAGCCTCGTATTCTGCACAGAGATCCTGAACTGCGGTACGTGGTACCCAAGGCCTGGTCCCCAGATGGAGAGCACCTTCTGGTTGTTGCGCTCCGGACGGACTCGACTGGCCACGTCGGATTGGTCTCAGCGTCGGACGGCTCATACAGAGAGCTGATCTCCATGGCGGTACTGCCCCGGCTGCAGAGCATAACGAGCCCAGTCTGGGGTGAGTCTCCCAGGACGATGGCGTTCTCTCCCGACGGCCGATTCATTGCCTATGACGTGTCCATCCGGGGCAACGCTCCGAATCATGACATCCACCTCCTCACCGCCGATGGGAACCACCAGAGTATCCTGGTGCAGCACGCCGCAGATGACCGGCTACTCGGCTGGACTCCCGATGGCCACGGCATCGTATTCGCAAGCGACCGCACTGGCTCGGTTGACCTTTGGGAGCTCCCCGTAGCAGATGGTGGTAGTCAGAGTGAACCCGAGGTGCTCATCACTGATGTGGGCCCACTCGATCCATCGACCTCCACGCCAGATGGCTCGTACTACTTTCATGTCCGCCGTGGGCGGTGTGCTCTCTACCTGATCGAGCTGGACACAGATTCCACGGACCTTCAGTACGCCCCTCAGCTCATAGGTCCGGCCTTCCACACGGGGGGAGTGGACTGGTCACCAGACGGCGACCGTCTCGCGTATGTCGCTCCGGCTGGCGGCGTATCACCGAGAGCGTGGACGATAGCTATCCGGGCTCTTGAGAGCGGTGAGGTGCGCAACCTGCCGCAAGATGTCGACATTCTGCATCGATTGTACCCGCAGTGGTCGTCCGATGGCCGCTCCCTTCTGGCGAACGGCTGGGATCCGATGGCACCGCCCGCTGGGCTCGTGTACCGCATCGATGTCGAGACGGGAGCGCGGACGACCATCACGAGCACCCCATCGTTCTTGGAACGCCAGATCGATTGGATTGGGTGGGCAGGAGACGGTGAGGCAATCACCTATGTCGTTCCGCAGCTGGGATTCTCCGGCACTGCGCGAGTGTTGCGGTTCGATCCGGAGTCCGGAGAGGAGTCAGAACTGCTCACTCGCACTGTGCCGCCGTACGTGTACGGATACAAGATGTCACCGGACGGGCGCCGAATAGCGCTCGGACTCTGGAGCCAACAGGAACCGCACTCGACTCTGGAACTCGTCTCAGTATCGGGCGAGTCATACAAGCTGCCCGGTGCCTCGGCTCCGCCGCTGTGGTTTCCCGACTCACGCCAGTTCTTGTACCTCGCAACAAATGAGCTTTGGTGGGCGTCGGTGAACGGGGAACAGTCACGCCGTCTGGGAACAATCAATGTGCCAACCGGAATGGAAGTCATGGCCGCAGCTCTCAATCCAATGGGAACACGACTCGCTCTCATCGCTGAGGAGCCGGTCCGTTTAGAACTGTGGGTGATTGAGGATTTAGGTCGTTGATCTGCTTGCAGGGGCAAGCCCCGGGGAACCAGCATGAGTCGGGCGGTTGCTCTCCCAGCCCCGAGCGCCACGCGGGGTTCCGGGCTTCTTCTTTGTCGCTCGCGTTGCTCTCCCGCTCTTCTCGAACACCGACACAATCGCTCAGCATTCTTGCTGCCGCTGTAAGCGCGTCGCCGTAGCTTCGTAGACAGCCCTCACTAAGGCTGCCAGCCGTGCGCCCGCATTTGGATGGCACCGAATTCGGCTGGATCGAGATCGACGGCCAGCGCTACGAGCACGATGTGCTCGTGCGGCACGATGGTACAGTCGGAAAGCGTAAGATTGTGAGTGCGCAGCGACACTGATGCAACAGCGCAAGAAGCCATGAGCGTGCACATGAAAAACCTGCTTGCCGTCACGGGATTCGTGCTGGTTCTCACGGGTCTAGTCGGTTTGCGACCCGTACGAGCACAAGTCGCGGTGAGTGCAGATGCGGAGTTCAGAACACGCTATCTCTTTGCCGGCGTTCCTTTTTCAACCGGCCCGGTAGGGCAGGCCAAGGTTACGGTCAGCTACTCCGGCTTCACGCTGAACGGCTTCACCAGCTACGACTTCGATATCGCAGAGATCAACGAGGGCGACGTCTGGGCGGACTACTATCTCCAGTTCACCGACATGATTGGCGGCTATGTCGGAGGCGCATTGTACAACTTCAAGATCGTGGGTGACTGGGAACCGACGCAAGAGATCTACGTGGGGATCGTCACGGCGTTTCCGCTGAATCCGTCGCTGCACTTCGCTCGGGACTTCAAGCTCACGGAAGGACACTATTTCCGCTTCACGCTGTCAGACAGCCGTTCGATAGGTACAACTACGGTATCCGCGACCGGCGGGGTCAATTACAACGTGGACTACTATCGTGTAGGCTCAAACTTCAGCCACGCGGATCTGCAGCTCACAGCCGCGCTACCGGTGGGGCGCTTTACGTTCACTCCCAAGGGCGTGTTCCAATTGGGTATCGCTGATGACTTCGACGAGTTCGTCGTCGGTGCACTCAACGTGAGCGTAGCGTTTTAGCGTATCGCCCGGCCTAGCGTCAGGCGGTGTCGTCCCAGCCCCGAGCGTCACGCGGCGTTCGGGGCTTTCGGTTTTTTGGGAAGGTTTTTGGTAAGGTTTCACTGCCAACAGATGCAAACGGATGCAAGAAGAGCAAAAGGGAGGGCGTTGAACTGCCCGCTACGGCAACGCGACGCTGGTGCTACTCGGGAGGCCACAACTAGCTCGTCGCCGGCCTCCGCAGGGGAGCCGTCATGAGGGTCGCTTCAACAGGGAATCTCCGCGTCTTCAGCTTGTGGATGTCAGGTGGACTCCGTTCTGCAACAAGGATCGGATGGCGCACGCAACCTCGAGCGGTCCGTCACGCGCCGCCTGCCAAGCTTGCAGCCGTGCCATCGCGGTGCGGTAGCTCGCGTCGCGCGCGACGCAGTCAACGGCGCCTCGGAGCTTTCCTCGTTTCAGGCTCCTCAGCGATAGGCAGTAGCCCCCGCCGTGCCGCTCGACTTGTCTGAGGTTGAAGTTCTGTTCCGGCTGCAAAGGAAAGCCGATTAACGGAACACCAGCGGAGATCGCGGTCTGCACACTGCCCTGCCCACCGTGGATGATGGCCAGATCGCACATCGGCATGACTCGATGGGATGGCAGAAAGTCCTTGATCAGAATGTTATCAGACTTGCCCAGGCTTCCTTGGTGCACAGTGGCCGTCACAACGGCACGCACGTCAAGCCGCGCCAGGGTAGCCACGACCCGTTCCACGTATTCCCGGCGACTCGATGAGAGCGTGACGAACACCTTCGGTTTCTCAGTCTGCAAGAAGTCCGACACGTCCTCGGGCACATCGCCAAACAGTCGGGCGAAGATCGCGCCGGCATATTTCAATCTCGCGGTGGGCCGCAGGAAGCGAGTGTCGCTCGGCCGCCAGTCTTCCAATTCGTCCTCGGGAATCCCCAGGATCTCCGGCACATCTGTCACCAGCGTGAGGTCACCCATGAGGACGTCAAGGGTGCTTCGCACACGCTCGATCCGCAGTTTGTCCGCCACCGCATTGAAAAGCGGCGTCTGCCACCGGACTCTCTGAAACACCCAGCCGGCAGCCCCGTCCACCCAGGCGCGCGGCAGCAGGCCGCTGATAGGACCGTCGAAGAACTCGGCGAAAGCGAACATTCCTCGTTCTAGTACGGGCGGCACGAAAGAACCCAGGTGGGTGACCACGAGCGGAAGGCCGGCGCCCCGTGCCGACAGCACGGCGGACAGGGTGAAGCCGATGAGAACAGCGCTCGCGTCACGCTGCTTGAAGAACTGCATCTCCGACTGGACAAGCGCCTCGAGCGTATCTCTGTTGTAAGCCGGAATACGAGGGTCTATGACTCGCTCGACGAAGTGATGGCATTCTTCTTTGCTCATCCGCGGCTCGAGTGTTTCGTAAGGTATGCCCTCCCGCTCGAGCACGAACTCAAAAGTACCGCCGTGAGTAGCCATCAGCACCGGCACACCCGTCTCCTCCAGGCTCCGGTAGATGGCTATCATGCGAGAGGTTTCTGACAGGAAGGCGCAATTAGGCAGGCATACGACGGTCATTTTGCGAACCTCTCCCGCGCGTGGAAGTGAGCGCAAGCTAGCGCACGTCACGGTTTCTTGGGAAGGTTTTTGGGAAGGTTTCGCTGCAAATAGATGCAAAGAGATGCTAAAGAATGAAAATGGGACGGCGTCTAACCGCCCGCTACTGCAACGATTTGCAAAAGAAAGCAACAAAAAGCAGAAACTCGCCAAGAACTTGAAAACCGCCGGGAGCAATCCCTTGGGGGTTGACCTCCGCATCGGCGGCGGCCGATGCTCGGTCCGCTCGCGTGCGCTTCGCGTCGAGTCCCCCGCCCTCCGTGGCAGCTATCAGCCGTCAGCTAACAACTGACAACTGACAACCGACAACTCCCCTTGGCCATCGCGCAGGACGCCAAATCCGAAGCGCGACACTCGCATTAAGAGGTTGCACGCTCACGCTCACGTGACACATTGGCGAGAAGAGTCTCTCCGTCGGTGGCCTCCCGGCCTCCGCCGCCCGACAGACGCCGCAGTACGACGCCCGCCCGACGACGAAGACCGGAACACCGCTGACGAATTCGCTCGTGCATGTCAGGTCCGGTCCACACCGGGGGTGGCTTCATGTCGCAGCGCATAGTGCCGTTCCTGCTCGTCAGCCTCAGCCTAGCCTCCGCACCGAGCTCTGCCCAGGAGGCAACGGGAACAGACGCCGGCTGGCGGACGATCGAATTCGAGACGACCGAGGTCACTGCCCCAGACGTCGCGGTGACGCCCGACGGCCATTGGCTGGTTTTCACAATGCTTGGCCACCTCTACCGAGTCCCCGTCGAGGGTGGTGAGGCTCAGCAGCTGACCTTCGGCCCGTGCTACGATTCGGAACCGGCGGTCTCACCCGACGGCGAGCACGTGGCGTTCGTGTCCGATCGCGGCGGAAGTGAGGGGAACATCTTCGTGCTGGACCTGCCTAGCCAGCAAATCAGGCAGGTGACTCACGAGGCATGGGCCGCGAAGCCGCGGTGGAGCCCTGATGGACAACAACTGGTCTACCTTTCCTACGACATGGAGGCCGAGCAACAATTCCCGGCCTCCACTCCGGTGAGCGTCATTCGCGTAATTGCAGCGAGCGGTGGAGAACCGAGCTCCCTCACGCAAGACGCCGCCGTCCTACAGACCGTCTTCTTCCTACCAGACGGCCGCGTGGGGTATGTCCGCCAACTGGGGGCGACGAGGGCAGGGATCGAGGCGCTTTCACTGGACAGAGGCTACACCGCCATCGACAGCGTGACCGTACTCCCAGGCCTCGTGTGGGAGGTCATTCCCGATTTCCTCGGTCAAGGCTTCTTCTACCATCGCGACCCGCCGAGGCCTAATGAAGCGAGGTCCGAGGAGTGGGTCTACCATTCGATGCGGGGACGCGAAGACCGGCCCTTCACCACGATGGAACATACGGTCCGGCATCCTCGCGCCGGTGTCGCTACGGATGGAAGCGCGCTGTACTTGGGAGACCAGGGCAGGCTGTGGCGCGTCGATGCAAGCAGCGGAGTTCGCGACACGATTCCCTTTCACACCACGGTCAAGGCGCAGGTGCGCGAGCCGACCCGCCCGCCGCTTCGTGCGCTCGGTGGAGCGGCGCAGCGACGGGCCTCAATCGCGACTCCAAGATTGTCACCGGACGGTCAGCGTCTGGTATTTGGCGCGGCCGGGTACCTGTGGGAACAGCCGCTTTCAGGCGGGCCAGCCAGCCGTGTAACGGACGGCAGCTGGGTGGAGCGTGATCCCGCTTTCTCTCCGGATGGGCAGCTCCTCGCCTTCGTTGGAAGCGCGTTCGGTCGTGACGATTTGGCTGTACACGACTTTAGGTCGAACGACACACGAGTGATCGACTCCGGAGTTCGCTACGGTCCGCCTGAGTGGAGCCCTGACGGCCGTCACGTCGTTCTCTCGGAGGGACAGCGAATCGTTGCGCTGCACCTCGAAAGCGGCGCGAAGAAGACTCTGACGTCAGCCTCAAGCTGGCTTCCACGGCCGCACTTCTCGAGAGACGGACAATCGCTGTTCTTTTCCGCAAACCGACGTGGAGCGGGAGCGCTGTACGAACTGGCGCTCACTCCGAACCGCGAGCGTTTGCCAGGGGCGCGACCCAGACCGATCACCGAGCTGAATCGTCATCTCAGTACCGGCCTCATCTCACCGGACGGCCGTTGGCTCGCGTTTCGCCGTAACACGGAGATCTGGCTTGCCCTCCGCGCGTCGGGGCCCGTGCGAGAAACGGACGTCCGGCGATTAAGCGCGGAAGGCGGTGACGGCTTCGCATTCACGGCTGATGGCTCAGCGCTTGTCTACTCGTCCAGCAGCCGCGTTCTCGTCCATCCCGTCGGTGGCGCTACCGTGGACGCAGCTATCGCGCAGCAGCCAGACGAAATCCCCCTTCAGTTGGAGCTCCCGCGGGCAGTACCCCGACCCCGCTTACTCCGTGGCGTACGGCTCCTGGACTTCGAGACCGGGATCTTCGGTGGAGCGACGTCGCTGCTCATCGAATCGGGCCGGATCCGCGCGATCGGACCAGAAGCCGAGCGTGATCTGCCTGCGGGTACCGAGATCCTCGACGCGGCCGGTCGATACGCCATCCCGGGATTGTTTGACATGCATGTCCACGTGAGTCGGCAAACCACGGAAGAGGGGTTCCTGGCCTATGGCATCACATCTGTGCGGGACTGCGGGTGGTGGATCAGCTGGCAAGAGGCCATGTCAGACAGAGGCTTTGCCACAGGTGAGCCCGTGCCTCGCCACTTCTACGCAGGTGGCCAGTTTCTTGGGGCGCGACCCGCCAGCACAGACGTTGATCCGCTGCTACATGACGACGAGGAGGCGCGAGTCTACGTCCGACGCTGGCAGCAGCGGGGCGCTCACTTCCTCAAGCTCTACGGCCTATCGTACAGTCTTGACGGTGGCAGGCCGCGATGGCTCCACCGGGCTGTGACGGATGAGGCGCATCGCGTGGGAATACCGGTGACAGGTCACGGCGTGACCCTAGAGGAAGTGGTCAATGCGGTCACGCTCGGGTTTGCGGTGATCGAGCATACGACTACCCCGATCCCGGTCCACGATGACGTGCTTCAGTTCATAGCCGCCGCAGGAACGCGCTGGGATCCCACACTCGGACTGCCGGTGGGCACAACTCTGATGCTCCGTCTCCAACCAGAGCGACTGTCGGATCCGAAGCTGATTGCCTTCACGGCTCCAGAGGCAATCGCGATGGCACCACGCTTACATCCGTGGGCAGCGACGTCCTGGCTGGAGCGCCTATGGATGGTAAAGCTGCCCAACGTCCGCGAGGCGCATCGACGAGGGATTCAGCTGCTGATCGGCACGGATGTCTATGTGGCCGGTGACGGCGATCAGGCGTTCGTTGGTTCGGCACTCCACTGGGAGATGGAGCATTTCGTTGAGGCGGGGATTCCGCCGCTCGAGGTGCTTCGCATCGCCACCCGCGACGCAGCAGAAGCCGTTGGCGCCGGGAACGACCTCGGCACGCTCGAGGGGGGCAAGCTTGCCGACATCGTTCTGCTCGACGCGAATCCGTTGGAGGACATCAAGAACACCCAGTCGATCTGGCGCGTCATCAAGGGTGGATTGGTGTTCGATCCCGAGGAGCTGCGACCGGATCAGAATTGAGTTGCGATAACGGGCGATCCGTTGGGAAGGTTTTTGGGAAGGTTTCGCTGCAAATAGATGCAAAGAGATGCTAAAGAATGAAAATGGGACGGCGTCTAACCGCCCGCTACTGCAACGATTTGCAAAGGAAAGCAACGAAAAGCGAAAACTCGCCAAGAACTTGAAAACCGCCGGGCGCAAGCCCTTGGGGGTTGACCTCCGCATCGGCGGCGGCCGATGCTCGGTCCGCTCGCATACGCTTCGCGTCGAGTCCCCCGCCCTCCGTTGTAGCTATCAGCCTGGCCCAATCCTGAGAAAGCCTCTATCCTTTTAGTCCGTCAACTTCGGGATCCTCCCGCATGCCCGATCAGTTCAACCGTCTCCAGACCGCCCTTTCCGACCGCTACGCCATTGAGCGCGAACTCGGCGCCGGTGGCATGGCCACCGTCTATCTCGCCGAGGATCTCAAGCACAAGCGCAAGGTGGCGGTGAAGGTGCTGCGCCCCGAGTTGGCGGCCGCGGTGGGC
>JBDHAB010000043.1:0-21760 GCA_039588295.1 Gemmatimonadota bacterium | reverse complement strand
TCATTGTGTGCCTCCAGTCGAAGGTGATTTCCCTAGCCGGCACCTAGGCCGGCCGTTAGCTTCGACTGCACGGTACTCCGTGGCCCACACCGGCTTCTCATCGGTGTCTCACCGCCCGAGTGAGCGCTGGCCCATGATCGAACTGCGGCTGTTTGGCCCAGTAGAACTGCGGAATCGCGACGGCGCTCTCGTCACCGAACTCCTCCGGCGGCCGAATCGCCTTGCGCTCCTCGCCTATCTCGCGGCCGGCCGGCCGCACGGGCTCCACCGACGTGACACGCTGCTCGGCCTGTTTTGGCCGGAGTCGCCTGCAAAGCGGGCGAGGGCGGCACTGAACCAGGCGCTGTTCGTCGTGCGAAACGCCTTGGGGAGTGACGTCATTGAAACACGTGGCGATGGAGAAGTGGGCATCCCAGAGGGACGGGTGTGGAGCGACGTCGCCGCGTTCGAAGAGGCGACTGGCGACGAACGCTTCGAGGACGCCATCGGGCTGTATCGCGGCGAGTTCCTGGAAGGCTTCTATCTCAGATCGGCGCCGGAGTTCGAGAAGTGGGTAGATGGCGAGCGAGACCGTACCCGGCGAGCAGCCGTCGACGTGTGTTTGTCGCTCACCCGGCGCTGCCGGGAGCGCGGCGATATGGCCGGCGCCACTCGCTGGGCCGAACGGGGCACAGCACTCGCCCCATATGAGGAAGCCAGCGCCCGCGCGCTGCTGGAAGTACTCGCGGACCAGGGGAAGCGCGCGCGCGCCATCCGCGCATTTGAGGCCTTCGCGAAACGGCTGGCGGCCGACATCGGCATCTCCCCGTCACCGGAGCTGCGATCGCTGCTCGACGGCATCAAGCAGCCCCCCGCCACCGTGCCCACGCCACCTGCAGACATGCCAGCAGGCCCAGCCGAGGAACGCTATAAGAGGAAGGGGAAGCTTGGCGAAGGCGGCATGTCGCTCGTGTACCTCGCCGAAGATCTACGATACGGTCGCGACGTGGCAATCAAGATCACCAAGGCGGGCGCCTACGATGAGACGGCCGCCAAGCGGTTCGAGCGGGAGATCGGCATCTGTGCCGTGCTCAATCACCCGAATATCGTTCCGCTGCTGGACTCGGGCGTGACCGCTGATGCCCTGTATCTCGTCACCCCGTTCGTTCGTGGCGGATCGCTGCGCCAGCGGATGGAGATGGAACGGCAACTGCCGATCGGCGACGTGCTGCAGCTCGCCCGGGAGCTCGCCGCCGCACTGGACTACGCGCACGAGGACGGGATCGTGCATCGCGACGTCAAACCCGAGAACGTCCTGCTGCACGAGGGCGTCGCGATGCTGACCGATTTCGGCATCGCCCATCAAGTCGAATGCGCGACCCAGCCCCCCGAGCGTCTCACGCCGACGGGCATCGGAATCGGCACTCCCGAATACATGAGTCCCGAGCAAGCGACTGGTGAACCCATCGACGGTCGCACCGATGTGTACTCACTCGGCTGCGTGCTCTTCGAGTTGCTCGGCGGCGAGCCACCGTACACCGGCGCCACCACGACCGCGGTGATCGCGCGCAAGCTCACCGAGCCGGTGCCGAGCCTGCGACTCCTGCGGGACACCGTGCCGGAGCGAATGGAACAGGCCATCGCGAAGGCGCTCGCCCGCGCTCCGGCCGACCGGTTCTCGTCGGCAGGAGAACTGGCAGCGGCACTCGAGGCCGCCCGGGAGCCCGAGCGGCCGGCAGTCCGTTGGATCGCGGCGGTTGCCATCCTCGTCGCGGTCGTGGTCGGCGGACCGAAGGTGTGGGACATGCTCTTCGACCATGACCCGATCGCTGAGCGTGCCTGGGTGCTGGTGGCCGATTTCGACGGTCCCTCCGACGATCCGGAGCTGGGCATCGCGGTGCGGGAGTTGGTCTCGGCCGAACTCAATCAGTCGAAATACTTCAGCGCGGTGCCGCGCACCCAACTCCGGACGGCGATGCAAAACGCCGGGATCCCAGACAGCGCCCGGGTTGGCGTGGAACTCGCGACCAACCTAGCTCTCCGGAGCGCCGTACGTGTCATTTTCTACGGGAGCGTGCGGCCCATCGGAGGCACGCACTACTCGATCATCCTGCACGCCATCAGCACCGAGGACGGCTCGAATTTGCTGTCACGAAACACAATGGCTGAGCTGGGTGAGGGAATCATCCGATCTGTCGAGCAGCTCGTTCGCATCGCGCGCCGCGAACTGGGCGAGCGGCGAGAGGACATCGAGGCCAACCGCCCGCTGGTCAACGTCGCCACGCCGTCACTTCCCGCGTTTCTCAAGTTGGTTGAGGCGACCGTTCTGGAGGGAGAGGGCCAGGCGGCCCGGAGCCGGGGGTTCCTGCTCGAGGCCGTCAAGCTCGATACGGCCTTCGCGTCGGCCTGGACCATGCTCGCATCGAACTACCTCACGGCGCGCAAATCCGACTCCGCGGTGTGGGCGAGCCGCGAAGCGCTGCGTTACCCTGACCGGCTCACCCCGGCCCAGGAGTACCGGCTGCGGGCCGACGTCGCCTACAACATCGAGTACGACCTTCCCGAAGCGGTGCGGTGGTACGAACGCACGCTCGACGAGGACCCCACGTCGATTTCGGCCCGGAATAACCTGGGGGTCTACCTCTCGTCGATGGGACGGCACGAGGAGGCCGTTGAGCAGCTCGCCCTGGCGATCACAGTCGATCCCTTCCTCAAGGGCCCGCGGCAACTGGAGCTGCTGAACCTCGGCGCGGAGTTGCTGATGGTCGGGCGTCTGGACAGCGCCCGCGTGGTGTTCGGGCGGCTGAAGGAACCGTACTCGTTCTTTGCCAATCTCGTGCTTCCGGCGAGCACAGACGACTGGCCAACCCTGGAGCGACTGAGCCGCGGGTACGCGGAGCGCTCAGACGCGCCGAGGCACCTTCACTTGTTCGCCTCGACAGGGATCCCTGGGGGCATGGCGGGGCAAGGGGCCGTACTGGAAACGGAGCGTCTGCTCGCCCAGTCGATCGCCGCCGCAAAGGATGAGGACGCGCTCTCGTACGCTCGCGCGCGTGTGCTGCTGGCTTTGGTGAGCGGGCGCACCTTGCCAGACCTCCCTGGCCCACTCGCGCGGGACACCACGCCCGGCGGCAGGGTACTCAGCGGACTCTGGGAGACCGCGCGAGGCGACCCGGTGGCGCTCCAGCAGCTGCGCGTTGCGGTTGAGGCCTGGGACGACGTGGCGAGACGACGGATGGGACCCGGCCCCACTGTAGTCGAGGCACTGGCTGCGGTTCGGTCCGGCGACCCGAGACGCGCGGTCGAGATCCTGGGGCCAGCCGCGTTCGAAGGCGAGCACGACGCGTTCAGTCTGGATCGGGTGGACGGCATGTTCATGCGGTGGATCGTGGCTCGGGCGTACGACGATCTCGGGCTCGCCGACTCGGCGGCGGCGTATCTGGAACTGGTGCTCGATCCGACGCGGATGGCGTTCATGCACTACCCGTTGCGAGGCATTCCCTACCCGTTCGCGCATTACCGGCTGGCACGATTGTACGAGCGGCGCGGTATGCCTGACCGCGCGCTGGAGCACTGGCAGGCGCTGATCGAGACCCTCAGCCAGCCCGACACCGAGACCGAGCCGCTTCGGAAGGAAGCGGAGGCGGCCGTCCGTCGCCTTGAGGGATCACAGTGACGCAGCACGATCGATTCGCGCGGTGCGAGTGGCAAAGCACACCAACACAAAGGGAGGAGTTCAACATGAAGCGCAACCGAAACCTGGTACTCACCATGCTCGCCGCCGGTGCGATCCTGGTTGTGGCGGCCTGCGAACAGGACACCACCGTTGTCTGCTCCGTCCAGGTGAAGAACGCCGGGGGCACCGTCTTGGAGAGTGAGACCGACTCGGTGGTCGTGTCGGACGGCCAGGATGCCGGGTGCGACGCGGTGGTCTTCGGCGACAGCGTGGGAGTCGATCCCATCCTGTTCCGGATGGACTCGGTCGGCGTCGACCCGATACCATGATAGCAGCCCACGTTCGAGGAGGGAAAGGCTCGGCTTGAGCGGCTCAAGCGTCGGGATCAGGGAAGGGATGTGGACGTCTAGTCGGTTAGCCGACAGGCGAGTCCGGGTGGGGAAAGCCCGGCAGCCCGATGTGATGCACGGCGGGACTTGACCATAAGCTCCGAGCCAGAGGCGAGGAGCGGTGGTAGGGAGGCCCATAGGACGGTGTGCGCATAAGCGGGCCATTCTGTTAAGTCCACGCTGTTGACCGTGAACATTCTCACTCGCTCAACCCCATTTGCTCTGAGCGAGTTTCGCTGCATTTGGCTGCGTTCGTCTGAGCGCGGTTACGTATTGCTGCGTAAGCAGTTACAGGACCGGTTTCTAGGGCTGCGTTGCTCTGAGTTTGACTGAGTTCGCACACTCTTCGCACACCACAGATGTGTGATATCGAACCGAAAGCCCCGAACGCCGAGTGACGCTCGGGGCCGTTGGCCGCCACCCTCGGCTCTACACGGCGTCCTTGGCTACTGCGCGCCCGACAATAACGGCAATGTTGTCGCTTCCACCCGCGTCTAGCGCGTCCCGTAGCAGATCCTCACACACTTGCTTCGCCAATGTCATGGTGCCGAGTCGCTTGCGGATCTGCTCAGCGGGCATCCCGCGGTTCACCGACGACCGCCACGGCGCGGGCTGTTGGAGTCTTTCGGGGACCATGGGAAGATTAGGGGGCTAGTTACGGCGCTCATGTGAGGGGAGCAGGGAGCGGTAGTCGCGGAGGCAATGGGACGGTAGACTCCCAAGGGCCACCACATTACCGAACAGCTATCCAACGTCAAACGCACGAAGGGGAGCGAACGATCGTGAGACAGAACTACGAATACAAATTCGTCCGCTTGGGCGAAGGGATCTTGGCTGCCCGCAAGGCGGCCAAGCAGACTTACCAGGACATAATCCACAAGCACGCGCGAGACGGTTGGCGTTTGGTGCAGGTGTTTGCCCCAGGGATCGGCGGCTATGGCGCCGCGAAGTATTACGAGATCATCCTCGAGAGAGAACGCTGAAGCGGTTCACTCGCAAAGCGGCTGCCGCAGCTCGGCGAAGCGGTCGACGACGACGGGAACCTCAAGGGGGGTGGCGACTTGCCGCTCGGGTGTTTTGACGTCAATCGGCGTCAACCGGCACCAATAGGCATTGTTGCGTTGACGCGGGCAATACCCGCTTCACGGAACATTGATCGACTCTCCTAGTCCCAGGGGCCTGAGCTCCAACCGCGCTTTCGCGTTATCCGCCGGAGTCAGCTGTGCGTCCAGCGTGACGGAGTGTCGACCGGGCGCAATCTGGAACCAACGCTCGTCGACGCTGACCCCTCCGTCCCGTCGGTGACTGGCGTCGTGGATTGTCACCGTCGACCCACCTTCGTACCGCAGTGACCATCCTTCACGCAAACGCACGGGTAGAGTGATCGTCTCGCGATTGTCGATGGAAAGCCGCACCCGCGATACGGCACCGTCTTCGGCAGACAGAATCCACCGCATCGTCTGAGCTTCCCCGGGGTTCGCGAACTCGAACGTAGACGACGCTGGTTCTCCCGGCTGGCGAACACCGCGCTCGTGGCGGAACACCTGCGGATGCACTTGGGTCAGCGTGAAGGCATGGTCTCCAGCGGCCTCGAGGTGGAACTCGCTCTCAACATCCTCCATGCGCTGCTTCTGCTCGCTGCGGAATGCGTCAGCCATCCTGGCGCGTTCCCACAAGCCGATCGCGTCGAGAATGCGGTCGGTGAAGCCGTTGCCCTCCAACTCCTCGTAGCCCGTCACGAACGCGTAGCCGGCATCGAACGCGGCCGAACGCGCGAGCATCCACTCGACGTCCTCGATCGTGGTCTCCTTGGTCATACGGAACCACCCCAGCATGCCGGGCATGAGGTTGCGCCGGAAGTAGGGCTGGTTCTTCATGCGGTATTCGGTCTGACTCTCGCGGAACCCGGCATACCACGGCTCGCCCCAGTTCATCCGCGTGTAGATGTGCCAGAAGTAGTGACTCGTGCGGCTGGCATCGGCAATCAGGTGGGTACGGATGTCTCCCGAGAGGTTGTCGTACCAGGTGGTGGTGAACAGCGCCTCACCGTAGTTCCCCATGCCAGTCGACTGGTTGCCCTCCAACCCATCGAACGAGATCTGCCGCACGCCGGTCTCATTGAACAGCTCGGCGATATTGGTCGCCACCTCTCGGCTGAGATCGGCGTTCGTGAGGAAGACGCGGTAGCCGTGGTCGGCGAGCAACGCCACTTCGTCCCCGGCCGCGTGCGCCGACGCCGTCGTGCCGAACGCTCCCCGCGCACAGTCGATCAGCTTCCATGGCTCGGCCTCGGACACCGTGCGGTATTGGATCAGCTCGTTTCCCACGACCACCGTGCGCAGGGTGTTGTTGTCGTACTGCGCAAAGAACTCCGGTGACGCCACGGGGATCTCGGTTTGCGTCGCGTCGACGGCTTCGCTGAGCCCGCTCCCACCCACCTTTGCGAGGCGAGGATCGGGGATGGGCGTGACGTAGGGATCGTTCGTGGTAATGAAGTTCGATAACGTATGGACGCCGACGTGCACGCCGGAGGCCTCGGCCATGTCGACCGCACGCCTCAAGCCCGCCCGTCCGTTGGGGAAACGATCCCGCTTCAGCTCGAAGTGCCCCCAGGTCTGGAACGGGTCTGGGTGATACAGGTATCGGAGACCCGCGCGCTCGGTCCAGGCGATGGCCTGATCGACATCGTTTTCGCTGAAGTCGAGGATGGTATACGCGGCAGACGCGGAGCGCGCGGTCTTCCCCCATTCACCGTCGACGGTTGGATGAGGAAGCCCCTCTGCAAGCTCGATGGCACCAAGTGCCTCGAGCACCTGTTCGGTTGGCGCGCCGAACAGTGCGATCTTGGATCCAATGACGCCCCCGTCGTCGAACGCCGGCGCGACGTAATGTTCGTGGTTCCAGTTCTCGATTACACGGTCGCGGCTTCGGTCACGGGTGTAGGCTTGCAGCGTACTCCCGAACTCCTCGGGCTTTGCCGCCTCAACCCGGAAGAGCACCCCCCGTCTTCCTTCGCGACTCAGGTTGCTGAAATCACCGTCTTCGAACAGATCGACCTGCGGAGGGAAGTCGTTGTCGTTCCAGGGAAGGCCGCCGAGCGTCTTGATGTTCAATGCTTGAATGCCGATGGCAAACTCCGAGTCGCGTACGACCCCAACCGTCTCGCCGATCGTGTCGGAGAGGGTGGTTGGGAACGGGCCCCACACGACCAACTCAACGTTCTCGAGGGGCTCCACCGCCGCGACCTCCAGCACCACGTGGGTCTCCCTCGGCGTCACGTTGACGCGCGCGGTCACCCCTCCCTCGTAGGAGAACTCGGCAACGTCATTCTCGGGGTCCCACGCAAACGAAAGTGGTGGATGGAGTGCACCGTCGGTCTGCACCGACAGCACAGGCGATGGGACGTCGTCCGCCCGGTAGTCGCGCCCGCTGTTGGCGTCGGTCATGCGGCTGATATGTCCGGTGCCATCGATCGAGAGGCGGAGGTCACCGGCGGGCCATTCGACGAGACGTGCATCGGAGCACCCGGCAAGCAGCACGGTAGCGGCCACCGGGAGGAGACCCCGAAGCCGTCGCAGCACCGAGCAGACCCTCGAGCGGCCGAACCGCGGGACGGTTAGCATACTGTCAGCGAGGCGTATCGTGGCGGTAAGCCCGCAACGGGATTCGTTCGTCGCCGACTATCGCCCGGTCCCCTCGATGGGCGGTGCCCCCGCCGCCTCGAGCGCGCGTTCGAGTTCCGGCATTACCTGCTCGACGATCCGGTCCAGCTCGGTCTCGAGTGCGGCGAGTTCGTTGCGGCCTGCTGCGACCGTACTGCGGTGGAGCTCGGTCGGGCCGTAGGTCGTGTTGAGACCGCGCACGCCCACGAAGTACCGGTTCCCGAGCGATGGCGGATCGCGTTCGCCGATCTCGTCTTTCGCCTCGCTGCCCTCGATCGCCTGGCGGAGGTCGAGCAGCTCGAGCCGCGTCATGTACAGCCGGCGCGTCAGCGCCGTATCACCGACTTCGGCGCGATCCAGCGCCGTTTGCATGGCTTCGATCTTCTCTATCAGTTCGTCCAGGACATTGTCGGCGCGCGCGAGGTCCTGCTGGAACGCTTCCAGCTCGGCACGGAACTGGGCGATGACCTCGTTGGACACCCGTGGTAGCGCCCCGTCCCTGAGCAGCGCGACGTCGAACGACACGGGACCCGCAAGCTCGGTGACCTCGCCCGCCTCGATCTTGACCAGCGTGGCCGTGTAGGTGCCGGGACCGACGGGAAACCCGTTGCCGGTGCCGGTGTCACCGAAGTCGACCAGGTCCGTGCTCGCGTATCGAAGATTCCAACTCACGCGGTGAACGCCGGACGACGTGGGACCGGTCACGCGGTTCACCACGGTCCCCGTCTGGTCGCGCACGACAACCTGGACCGTCGGCCCTTGCTCCCGCATCTCCTGCTCTAACGACTCCCAGCCGGGGAACGGGACATTCTCGTCCCGGTCCAGGTCGCGTTCCAGTTTCTTCCGCGCCGCCTCCATTGACTGGTAACCGTCGCGCAGGTGATAGGTGAACACGGCGCCGAACGGCGGGTTCTCCGCTTGGTAGTCGTCGTGTCCCTCGGAGCCCACCACATTCTTCGGCACATACCAGTGCGCGGTGCGTACGGGGAAGAGCGCCGCCTCACGGGCCAGCACTTCTTCGCTCAAGTTCCTGAGCGGCGTGTAATCGTCCAGGATGAAGATGCCGCGGCCGAACGAGCCCGCCACGACGTCCTGGTGCGTCCGCTGAAGGGTGATGTCACGCAACGCGATGGTGGGCACGCCCCCTTCGAGCTCGATCCACGCTGCACCACCGTTTACGGTGAAGAAGATGCCGAACTCCGTCGCGGCGAAGACGAGTTGCGGGTTCACGTGGTCCTGCACCACGCGCCACACGAGGTGCCGGTCGGGAAGGTCGCCCGCGATCGACCGCCACGAGCGCCCGCGGTCCGTGCTCTTCACCACATAGGGGCTGAAATCGCCGTATTTGTGGTTGTCGAGCGCCATGTACACGGTGCCGGCGTCGAACAGGTCGGCCTTGATGTCGTTCACGAATGCCGTGGCGGGCACGCCGCGAATGCTGCCGACCTCGATGCGGCGCCAGGTGGTACCGCCGTCTTCGGTCACCTGCAGCAGACCATCGTCAGTGCCGGCGTAGAGCAGGCCCTCCACGAGCGGCGACTCGGCCAACGAGGTGATCGTGTTGTAGTTGGACATGGCCGAGAGGTCCCACGGATTGTCCCAGCTCTGTTGCGCGCCCCTGATCGGTAGCGTGATGCGTTCCTCGTTGCGCGTGAGGTCATTGGAGATGGGCGTCCAGCTGTTGCCGCGATCGTCCGTGCGCCACACGCGCTGTGACGCGAAGTAGATGCGCGTGGGGTTGTGAGGGCTGATCTCGATCGGCGCATCCCAGTTGTACCGCTCGAAGGGCTCGGCTTCGCGCGCCTGCGGCTGGATGAACACCTGCTCTCCGGTGATCCGGTCCACCCGGTGCAGCCCGCCTTGCTGCGTCTCGGCGTAGATGATGTTCGGATTGCCCGGCTCGGTCGCGGAGCCGTGGCCGTCCGCGCCCAGGGTCTTGAACCAATCGGCGTTCCGGATGCCGTGCTGGGTGTTGGTGCGCGAGGGGCCGCCGTTGGAGCCGTTGTCCTGTGTCCCGCCGTAGACGAAGTAGAACGGCTGGGCGTCGTCCACCGAGATCTTGTAGTACTGCATTACCGGGAGATTGCGGAGGAACCGCCACGTCTTCATGTCGTCGTAGGTCTCGTACAACCCGCCGTCGCTGCCCACCAGCAGATAGTCCGGATCGTCCTTGTGGAACGCAATCGCGTGGTCGTCCGAATGTTTCTTGGCCAGGTTCATGCCCCGGAACGTCGCGCCGTGGTCGTGGGAGATGAGCGTCACGGCGCTGACGAGGTAGAGCCGCCCGAAGTGGTGCGGTGAGGCGTAGAGCTCCTGGTAGTAATGCGGCCCGGTGGCGCCCGAGACCGCGTCGGACATCTTGGTCCACGATCCGCCGCGGTTGGTGGAGCGGTACACGCCTCCCGTCCGACGGTCCAACTCGATCGCGGCGTACACGATGTCCGGATCCTGTGGCGAGATCGCGAGCCCGATCTTCCCGAGGTTGGACGACGGCAACCCGGTGGTGAGTTTGGTCCAGGTCTCGCCGCCGTCGGTGCTCTTGTGGATGCCGGAGCCAGGCCCGCCGCCCAGGTAGGCGGCCACGGTGCGGTGGCGGTCCCAGGTGGCAGCGTAGAGGACGTCGGGGTCGCGCGGATCCATCACGATGTCCGTGACACCGGTCCACTCGTTATCGCTCAGCACGTTGCGCCACGTCGCGCCGCCATCGGTGGTCTTGTAGAGCCCGCGCTCACCGCCGGGGGTCCACAGCGGTCCCTGGGCCGACACCCACACGACGTCGGAGTTCTCGGGATGCACCAGCATCCTCGAGAGGTGTTCCGAGGCCTTGAGCCCCATGTTCTGCCAGTTCTTCCCGCCGTCGGTGCTCTTGTACACGCCGTCGCCGTAGCCCACGTGTCGGCCACCGATGTTCTCGCCCGTCCCGACCCAGACGGTGGCGGGGTTGTTGGGGTCGAGTGTGATCGAGCCGATCGAGTAGGAGGGTTGCTCGTCGAAGATCGGCTGCCAGGTGGTGCCGGCGTTTTCGGTCTTCCACACGCCGCCCGAGCCCACGGCCACGTACCAGACGTTGCCGTTGTCGGGGTGGATCGCGATGTCCGCGATGCGGCCGCCGTTGATGGCGGGTCCGATGTTGCGGAACGCGAGGGCTTTGTAGTTCGTCTCGCCGAGGCGCGCGTCGGCCGCTTGCGCCGCGAGGTCGGCACCGGGGATGGCGAGCCAGGTCACGAGGAGCGCGGTACGGAAGATATTCTTCGTCATGGGATCAGTGGGTTGCTGGTCAGAAGGTCAACGTGAGGTGCAAACGTACGTCGGAGGGCGGGAGGGCGGTAGGACGGCAGATGCTAGGAGGGTAGGAGAGTAGGCGATGCTGCCGCACTGGCAGCAGCTGTTCTGCCCCCTCTGCGCCTCCTGCCCCACTCATCCTCTCTTTTCAGACGACTGAGACGACTCTGACGACCGGGACGACTGAGAAGAGGGAGGGCAGCTGAAAGCTGAAGGCTGAGAGTTGATAGCTGACGGCCGATGGCTGCGCTCCACTACATGGATCCGAGCGGCCTGTTGTTGGCGCTAGGCTACCCGGAATTCGGACTTCAGGTGGTCGTCAGACGCCCCTACCGCGCCGGACTCTGGGGGCTGTTCGGCTTTCACGTGGACTTCGTGCTCGAGGAAGCCCGGCTGCTCGCGGCGGCCGGGGCCCGGGAGGCGGCACTCGCGATGTACGACCGCTATTTCCGGCTGCGGCCAACGCCCCCGGATCTCCTGGCCTGGCGCGAGACCTGGGAGGACGCGCGGGCTGAACGGGAAGTGCTCCTCTCGGCTCGCGAAGGTTAATGACCCGTACCTCGATGCCGCTCTGCTGTGAGAAAGACACCCGAAACACACCCACCCACTCTCACTTAACCGACGGCCCCGAACAGGACATACCCTCCTACCGTCCCCCCGACTTACCATCCTGTGCGTGTTCGCACACTCTTCGCACACCACAGATGGCAGCAGGAGGGTAGGACGGTACGACGGTACCGCCCTACCGTCTTACCGACGTACCGCCATTTGGAAAGCCCCGAACGACGCATGACGCTCGGGGCGTGGCGTGGTACCAGTCATCTTTCACCCCTCTTCCAGCTCGACCCGAACGATGGTGCCAGGCACGAAGCACACGTGAGGTAGCAGCTCGCCACTCTCAAGTATTTGCCGGACTCGATCAGGGTCCGTGTGCTCGCTAGATACTTCCACGACCACCGTACGGGCCTTGCCGCCTGTTCGGTATTCCACTCGCCACCTTGCCATACAGCCAACCAGTTGGCACCAGGTTTGTTGCGCTTACGGCATTGCACCGCAGCGTCGGTGCCGACAGTGGCACCCTTACACTTGTCGAGCAGCTCCTTGGTAGCCTCGCGACCCGCGCCGGGGAACCAGGACCACGACGAGCACTTGCGCCGGGTCATGGTGGCCTTCCGGGTGCCGCTCTACAGCGATATTGGCGTGCGGGACATAGTGCGGTAGCCCCCTTCGGGGACATCATGGGTCCGTTTCGGGACATTCGGCCGGGCGCGACAGTATGTCCGGGGCGGGAGTCGAACCGCGAATGAACCCCATTTGCTCTGAACGAGTCTCGCTGCGTTCGGCTGCGTCGGCCCGAGTGCGGTTACGTATTGCTGCGTAAGCAACTACAGACGCGAGTTCTCTGGCTGCGTCGCGCTGAGTTTGGCTCCGTTTGGCTGAGTTCGCAGACTTTTCGCACACCACAGAAGGCGGTAGGAGGGTAGGGCGGTGAGAGCGTAGGACGACCAGCCTACCATCCTACCCACTTACCGTCCTTCGCAACGCGGCGTGCCGCTCGGGGCTTGGTGATTTCGAGTTGTCGGTACGTGCCCTCAAGGCGGCGTGAACTGCTCAGCGTATCCGCTTTGCTCGAGGAACAGCTCGTAGTCAGTAATGGCCAGAATCTCGCGCACCGCCTGAGCTTTGTCGTCGCCGCTACTGTAGAAGGCCTCCACGATCCGCGCTCCCATGATGTAGCCGAGGTCGACCGGCTGCTCGGGATCACTGGGGGTGGCAAACATCCATTCTCCAGGCAGACGCTCGAGCATATCGTGCTCGAATCGCTGCCACAGGGTTGCTTCGTTCTCGAGCACGTATTCGTAGGCCCTCTTCTTGCCATACTCTCCGGTGCTGAGGAACGTAAAGAACTCTGCTGTACCCTCTCTGATGGCGAGTGCCAGCAAGCTCATCTTCGGCCCAAAGACCTGCATGTACTCTTCGATCCCGATGGCCAGAGCCTGCTGCACATGCACGGTCTCATGGACGATGGCGAGCTTCACGACACTGAAATCTGACGTCGTCTCCGTGATGGCAAGCAGCAGTCCGTACTCGGACGGCTCCGCGTTGAGTCCCGCATCACCGATACCGACAAAGAAGTAGACAGGCACGAACTGAACGTCCGGAATCTGTACCCTGAGCGAAGCAAGCGCCGAGCGTGTGGCTCCGTCCTGAGAGGCGAGCTGGCTCGGCAAGTCTCGGAGGCCCTGGTACTTCCCCTCCTCATTGCGGATCGCCTCGACGAAGTCCTCGGCCTCGAACTCGTGGGATCTCAGGTACTCACTGAGTCCTGGGCTCGCCCGGTCCACATACATCCGCTGAAGCACGGACGCAGAATCCGATGCGGATTCCAGGGCGTCCAGAGCCTGGAGGAAGTTCACGACGTCATCGTCGCTCAGCAGTACCTGGCTCGGTTCATTGGTGACTTCACACCGGAGGAACTGCGCTCTGGCAGGGCTCGGCCGTAGGCCGCCACAAAGCACACTCACCGTGACCGATATGGTGATCCACTTCATGCGCTACCCTCCTGAGCGAATGTTGGACACTCAGCGATCGCGGCCTAAGGCGCCAACACCGTCGCGCCAGTCGTGCGCCGACCCTCCAGATCGCGATGAGCCTGGACGGCGTCCGCCAGCGGATAGGTCTGCCCGATTCGCACCCGGACCGCGCCGTTCGCCACGACTGCAAACAACTCAGCGGCGCTCGCCTCCAGCTGCTGTCGCGTGGCGGTGTAGCTCGCCAGCGTCGGCCGTGTGAGATACAGCGACCCGCGGCGGGTCAGTTCGTGAACCGGCAGCGGGTCAACCATCCCCGAGGACTGGCCGAAGGTGACCATCAGGCCCAGCGGCCGGAGACAGTTCAACGATCCCTCGAACGTGGCTTTGCCGACCGAGTCGTACACGACGGGCACGCCTTCGCCACCGGTCAGTTCGCGGACCCGCTGCACGAAGTCCTCGTCACGATAGAGTACTGGGTGATGGCAGCCGTGGGCCGCCGCCAGGTCGGCCTTGTCCCGGCTGCCCACCGTGCCGATCACCGTCGCGCCCACATGCGCGGCCCACTGGCAGAGCAGCAGTCCGACGCCGCCCGCCGCGGCGTGGACCAGGATGGTGTCGCCCGGCTGCACGTCGTAGGTGCGGCGGAGCAGGTAGTGGGTCGTCAGGCCTTTCAGCGTAACGGCCGCGGCGGTTTGGTCGTCGATCTGGTCCGGCAATGCGACCAGCCGGTCGGCCGGCATGCACCGCTGCTGCGAGTAGCTTCCCAGCGGTCCACCGGCGTACGCCACCCGGTCGCCCGGTCGAAACGGAGTCTCCTGACCTGCCTCCTCGACGACCCCGGCGCCTTCGACCCCCAAGCCCCCGGGCACTTCGGCCGGATAGACGCCGCTGCGGTGATAGGTGTCGATGAAGTTCAACCCCACGGCCGTGTGCCGCAGCCGCACCTCGCCCGGCCCCGGCGAGCCGACGTCGACATCCTCCCACTGAAGCACCTCGGGCGGCCCGGTCTGATGGAAGCGAATCGCCTTCATGGGAGTTTCTATCAGTTGTGCGGGCCTACGTTGTACCCCGTGCAACGGGATCGCAAGAGTCGTGCTGTCGTTGTTGACACTCTGTTCATCCTCCCGCCCGAGGCGTCGCGCATCGCTCACCGGAGCGCAAAGACAGGAGTCCGGAACGCCGTGTGCGAGTTGCGCACGGTTCCCGCCGCTAGCGACACGACGATGTGCAAACCCGTCCATCCGCGTTCGTGCGTCGCGAAATAGAGACTCGTGCCGTCCGGCGTCAGGGTTGGGAATGCTTCCCCGCCGTCAGTCGAAACCACACCGGCGGCCACGAACTCCAACGGCAACGGGATCTCAGGCTCAGCCTGCGCCTCGGCACTGGTGAGGACGGCCGGACCGAGTGCAAGCGAAATGAAGAGCGGTCGGACGATGACCCAAGAAGCACTGTAGCTGTCTCTCATGAGTGGCTCCTGCCGGGTTCGCAAGGAGAAGTGAGTGACGGCCCGGCGCAACTGGTCTCACTACGGCGTCTTCTCGACCCAGTTGCACATCTCGCGTCGCTTGTGACACGGCCGGGCCCGGTCGCTGCGCGGCGGCAGCTCACCACTATCGCTACGCCGACCGCGTTTGGTGGATCGAGTTGCCGAACGGCTCCGCCAGTTCGTCGACCAGTCGAGGAGGGATCCGCAGCCCTCCGGGAGCAAGCGGATGCTCTTCGCGCAGAGACGAATCACGTAACGTCTCGCCGCGCACCTTCTTCTGGAGTAGCAGGATACCGTAAACGAGACCTTCTGGACGAGGTGGGCACCCCGGGATGTAGACATCGACCGGGACGATGAGGTCGATGCCCTGCACCATTGCGTAGGTGTCGAACACCCCGCCGGTCGAGGCACACGCCCCCATCGCAATCACCCACTTTGGCTGAGGCATCTGGTCATAGATGCGACGGATCACGGGAGCGAGCTTCACGGGCACGCGCCCGCTGCAAATGAGGACATCGGCTTGGCGAGGCGAGAACCTCATCCACTCCATGCCGAAGCGCGCGGCATCAAACCGCGACGCCCACGTCGCCATGAACTCGATGGCGCAGCACGCCGTGTTGAACGGCATCGGCCAGAGACTGTTGGACCGCGCCCAGTTCACGAGGTAGTCCAACCGTGTGGTCACCCAGCTCATGGCTCCCGGCCATACCACTGCTGACCGTTGTTCCATCAGCGGTGACCTCTTCGCCGTCCGGCGTTCCACCTAATCAAGGTCTCAGTGCGCGCGCTGCGAGCCGACGCCCCAAAAGGTGAGTTCCAACCCCTGATCTGTCCATGCTGGGGGATCGGGACTCGGAGTTCACCTGAATCGCACGAAGAGATTAGCCTATGTCAGCATGGGTACTACCTAGTGCTGGGAAGGGGCTCGTTTCCCAGCACGAACGACTCGACGAACAACCGTCCGGGACCGGTCACCATGATGTCGGAGGCGCCCATGTCGTATGCCCCGGTCAAACTGCTCGTATTGGCGACTGCCACGAACACGAGCTCCTGCTGAGGCGCGCGGATCATGAGGGACGAATGCCCGAGTGCCAGACCGAAGTGCCACTCCAGCTTGACGCCCTCGTACATCTGCACGAACCAGCCCAGACCGTACGTCCTGCTGGGCCCGTATATCTCGATCGAGGGCGACAGCATTTCCTCTCCGGCCGGGGAACCGAGCAGGTGACCGGCGTCTAGGGCGATCGAGATGCGTGCGAGGTCCCGCACGGAGGTCACCAACCCCGCGGCTGGGCTGAAATGACGAATCCGGGCGAAGGGAACGACCTGGCCGTCCACCAGCTCGTACGGCATCGCGACGTTGGCCAGGAACGCTTGTCTGGGGAGACCGGTCACGTAGAAATCCGCCAGGAGCTCGACATCCGGCGCGGTGTGGCGGAGCCCGAGAGGTTGCACAATTCGCTCCGCGAGCAACTGCGCAAACGTCTCGCCGGTCGCCTGCAACATCACGGATCCCAGCTTGATGTAGCGGCCCCCGTTGTACCGAAACACGGTGCCGGGGTTGCCCTCGGAGGTGTGATTGAAGACGTGTTTCACGGTGATCACGCCGTCGGCTTCGAGGTTCACGCCGTAGTCGCTGATGGGCTCGTCGAGGTTCACCAGCCCCTCCTCGACCAGCTGCATCAGTACGATGGCGGCCACCGATTTCGTAACCGAGGCCACGTAGAAGGACGTCGTGTCGGTCGCGGGCCTGCCACGCTCGACGTCGGCCAGTCCGAATCCGCGCGACCAGACGATCCCGTCCCCCTGGGCGATCGCGGCAGCCAGGCCCGGGATCCGGAGCGCCACCCGGATGCTGTCGAGCGACGCCTCGAAGCCTTGGAGGCCCTCGACCGGCGTAACGGTTACTGGTTCGAGCGGCGTCTCTCCACATGCGGCCGTCACGAGCGCGAACGTGGCGACGGCGGCTCCGATTCGAAACGCGGATGGTCGACGTGGACTCATCGTGCCGTTCCTCCAAGGGCGATCACGTAAGTGGCCGATAGGGTAGCCGACAGCAGTCTGACGTATCCCCGTGGCAGAGGCTCGCTGTTCAGGTTGGTCAGATTGAGATTGGCCAGCAGTTGAACAGCGAGATGGCTCGAGCCCAGCCGCCGCCGCACTCCCAGTCCAAGCCAGGTTCCGAACTGGGCCTTCGTGTGATGCCACTCCACCTGCGGATCGTCGCAGCTCACACTGCCCACCCCGCGCACGCCGGTGACCGAGCAACCCAACTCCAGACTCGCAGACGCACCCGCGAGCAGTTGGGGGGCGGTCTTCCAGGGAGCAGTCACCGTCAGGAGCACGGGCAACTCCACGTACGTCAACCGCCGGCCTCCGCCGCCTTGCGTTTCCGTCCAGCCCTTCTGCACGTACCAGAGTTCAGCCTGCATCGAGAGGATCGAATGCGATCGGTACGCCACTACGCCGCCGATCTGGAAACCAGCCCTCGGCCGGTTCATATCGTTGGCCTCTTCGTCCTCGAACCACACGGCCCCGCCGACCAGGCCGAGTCTGCCTCCGACCGAGATGTCCTGGGCGCAGAGGCGTTCGCCGGCGACCGTCAGTAAGGCGGTGCAGATTGTTGCTGTGAGCGCGTGGCGGATCATTGCGGCATCAGGCAGGCGGCGGGGGCTGTGGAAGGCCACCGATACAGTTGCTTCAAGTTGTGCGGCGCTAGCTTACGCTCCGTGCAACGGGATCGCAAGAGTCGCAAAGACTCAACAATTGAAGTGAAATGGTCGTGTATGTAGATGATGGTAGGAAGATGGGCTGGTAGGCGGGTAGGTTACCAGCCTACCATCCTACGTGCTTACCGTCGTCCGCTGCACACTCTTCGCACACCACGGAAGGCGGTAGGAGGGTAGGACGGTAAGATCGTAGGACTACCTTCGTACCCTCTTACCGACTTACTATCGTCCGCATGCCCCGAGCGCCGCCTGACGCTCGGGCTGATCGCCAACGGCGCGGCGTCGTTCACGAACAGTCGGACTGCACCGTCACTCCCTTGGCTTCCAGCGCGGCCACGTCCGTGCAACTCACGCTCGTGGAACGGAGATACACGACATCGCCCGCGCCGAGTCCTGTGTTGTCGAGCAACGGCTGGATGTCGGTGAGGTTTGGGTTGTTGTTGAGCGCCAGGGCCGACAGGTTCGTGAGCCCAGCGAGCGCCCTGGTGTTGCTGATCGCGTTGGAGCTGAGGCCGAGGTTCCCCAGGCTCGTGAGCCCTGCGAGAGGCCCGATGTCACTAATCGCATTGTTGCTGGGGCCGAGGTCTCTCAGGCTCGGGAGGCCACTTAGCGGGCTGATGTCGGTGATCGCGTTGCGGCCAAAGTTGAGGGTTGTCAAGTTCGTGAGCCCATTCACCGGCCCAATGTCACGGATCGAGTTGTTGTCGAGGCCGAGAGATGTTAGCCTCGCGAGTCCACTCACCGCGCCGATGTCGCTGATCGCGTTGTTGTTGAGGTCAATGCTCTCCAGGCTCGTGAGACCGCTCAATGCGCTGAGGTCGCTGATCGCGTTGCCGTCAAGCCAGAGGGCCTCCAGGCCAGGGAGCTCTCCGAGAGGACTGATGTCGCTGATCGTGTTGTTGCGGAGGCCGAGCCCTATCAGGCTCGTGAGCCCGCTCAAGGGGCCGACGTCGGTGATCGAGTTGTTGTCGAGGTCGAGGGTCGTCAGGCTCGTGAGCCCGCGTAGCGGCCCGATGTCGGCGATCGAGTTGTCGTTGAGCCAGAGGCCCGTCAGGCCCGTGAGCCCACTCAGCGGGTCGACGTCGGTGATCGAGTTGTGGTCGAGCCAGAGTTCCGTCAGGCCGGTGAGATTCTGAATCCCCACCAGGCTCGTGATCTCGCGGCGCCAGGCAAGTAACACCGTGAGTCCGGATATCAGGCCGCAGGTGAGATCCTCCTGCGCGCCGACCGAGAGTGCAGCCCTAATCGCCGCCTCCAAGTTGGCATCCTCGAACGTCGCGATGGCCGCGTCGGGATAGTCACTACAGAACTCGCTCGGGGTTGGACCCGTAGGGCCATCGCAGCCCAGCGGGAGAAGAAGCGAGCCGATCATGAGCGACAGTACACGCCGGTGCATTCCGAGTCCTCTTGACCTCTCGTCGTCGGTCGAGAGTCGGGACGTGATGTCGGACATGGGGGTGAAGATATGGCCTGGCCGTTACCATTGCGAGTAACCAAAAGCCTCGAACGCCACGTGACGCTCGGGGCGGTTTGTTGCAGCCGAGATGAAGAGGGGCGGCCCTGGTGGAGCCGCCCCGTGGCCTCTTTACACAGCTGCTTCCTTAGCGAGAAGCAGGCGCCCAGTAGTCAACTATCACCAACCCGTCACAAAACTGCCACGGGCTCTGGAAGTCCGGGAACTTGGCCTTCAGTCGAGCGAAGTACTCCTCCCATGCGGAGTCGAAAGCCTCTTCACTTTTCGCCGTGAAGGAGACTACTAAGTCCCACTTGGGTTCGATTTCTTGAAGTTCGGCTTCCTCACCTTGGCCATGGAAGGCGCGGAAGGGCGTCGCCCAGCCCCATCTGACGAACTCACCGTCTGACACCATCCCGTCGAGTATCGGTGCCCAGATCGAGTCCGACGTCTGAACGAGCGCCTCGATGTTCTCCTGCGGACAGGTCCAGTATTCCCCCCTGATGAACAAGGTTCCGGGTTGCTCCTGCGCGGCGAGCGGGCCTGCGACGAGGAACGTCGATGCCAGTAGCGTCATGATGCTGAGCCGCCTCATTGGAAGCATCCCTCCATGCCGATGCGGGGGACTGCGCCTGCCACGGTGGTCATGAGACACCGACACGCGAGGGCTTTGGGCTGTGCGCATGGTCCCTCCCTGTTCAGGTAATGGCGATTCTCCTTCGATGGCGGAGTGGTCTCGTCGTCAGGCGGGCGTCACACTGCGGCGTCTGTCAGGCGGCGGGGCCGTGGAGGGCCACCGACAGATTTGAAATCAGCAACCCAGTGTAGGGCAGGTCACGCGGATGTCCAAGGACGGGAATTGTTCAGTTTCGATTGAGCCGCAGCCCACCGACCGTCCCAAACGCGGCGTGACACTCGGGGTTCTTCACTGAGACGCATCAGCCCTGCGTGCAGCCCGTGAGCGCCGCCCTCAGCGCTTAAGCGAGATCAAAGCAGGCGGCGCGACGAGCCGTTACCAGCGCGCCGGCGTCTTGGTGCGGCTAGGGCTTGGCTGCGTGCTACCGCCCTATACAGGACCACGTGTGATGGATCTATTCTCCTTGCATGGCAGTGTTTCGTCAGTCGTCCCGGAGGGGGGGCATCGGTACGTCGTTACATCGCCGGCGCCTGTGGTGGAGGGACCATACTCCACATGTCACGCCACACTTTCCACGAACCGTCAGCCTGTTTCCTCAAGACGATCAACCAGTTGCCGGCTATCTCAGTCGGCTCCCCCTCATCCTTCGGGGTGATCGTCTCCTCAAAGGAAGCGCGCATGACCGCCAGGTCCCCAGCCACGATTACCTCGTCGGCTCGAGCGTTCAGCGCGATGGTGTTCTCTCTGAAGAGACCTTCGGCCACGGGTCGAAATCCGTCCAGACCCACGATGGGCGGTGCATCCGGCGGGAAGTGGACCATGTCATCAGCACGCAGCGTTGCCCAGATCTCTACGTCTCCCGCGCGCACGTTGGCACAGTACTGAGCGAGAAGGGCTGTGACGGCCTCGACCTCGGGTCCGGTGGTGGTGGCGTGCCGCTCGACGGTGGCTGGCTGACAGGCGAAGGCCGCGGGCAGCATGAACGAGAGAATCATGCTACGCATGATCATCTCCTTGGAGGGGAACGACCGAAGTCTACGAGCCGCCTCCCGTGAGAAATAGAGAAGGAGTTGTCGGAGATGACGCGCTGCTCGACGTGTGGGTTCGCGGCGGTGTGTAGGACGTAAGCCAATCGCCCGACGCGGGGCAAGCATTCGTGACTGCGGGTGGGGTATGATTAACGGTGACGGCTTCGACGACACTGACAACGCGGCAGAGGCCATCCTCTGCCGGTGAGGCCGAGGACCGTTGCAGGGCTTGAACTTAGTGAGTCGGGACGGCGGGATTTGACGCGAGGCGGACGCGAGTGGCGAGGTGGGGTGGAGTGGGCGTCAACCCGCGACCCCCTGATGCGATGCCCGAGCGTGAGCGACGGCGAGCACGAGTGCAAGCGTCGATGCACTGGCATCGGCGCTTGCGCTCAACCCCATTTGCTCTGAACAAGTTCTTCTGAGCTTGGCTGAGTTCGTCTGAGTGCGATAGTGACTGAATCCGTCTCGGTTCTGTTTACGAGCGCTCTTCTTGTTCTTGCCACACCGAGCCTGGTCAGACTATCCCACGTTTCAGGCGGGTGACAAACTTTGTACCATAAAGTACTTTTCCGAATCATGGCTGGCAATGGACATGGACGGGCATGGAGACAGGGCAATGACACGAGACTCGGGAAGCGGAGGCGAACGGCGCAGCAGCAGTTGGAGGATCGCGGGTTGGTCAGGCGCGGCGGTTGTCCTGCTGCTGCCTCTGGTTGCAATGCAGTTCACCGATGAGGTGAACTGGAGTGTGGCCGACTTCGCTCTAGCCGGCGCCCTTCTGCTCGGCATCGGCATTCCCCTTGAACTGGCAGTGAGGAAGTCAGGCGACGCCGCGTACCGCGTCGGCGTTGGCGTTGCGCTCGTGGCCGCGTTCATCCTGGTCTGGGTGAACGGCGCAGTTG
>JBDHAB010000042.1:0-50298 GCA_039588295.1 Gemmatimonadota bacterium | reverse complement strand
GGCGATCCAACAGGCGGAGCTCTGGGTCGACGAGATTCGCCTGACGAGCGTCATCGATGACGCAGGGCTCGCGGCGGCGTTGGACGTGCGGTTCTCCGCCGCCGACCTCGCGGAGGTCAACCTGTCCCTTACTCGGCGAGACGGCAAGTTCCGCCAGCTCGATGAGGATCCGAGGTACGTCACCGATGCGGCCACGCGCATCGGTGCGCTCTTCCGACTCGACAAGTTGCTGCCGGAGTCGTGGGGTCTCGCGATTCCGTTCACGGTGCAGCATCAGCGGACGAGTGCCGACCCGTTCTATATCCGGGGTACCGATGTGCGGGCGGACGCGCTCACCGAGTTGCGGCGGCCCGAGGGGTCCGCCACGCGTCTGCAGGTCAATATCCGTCGAGCGCGACGGGGTCGTTCGTTCTTCGCCCGGGCGTTTCTCGATCCTGTCACCGTAACGGCGACGCGGGACAACGCTCGGAATGTGACTTCCCTCTCGAGCTTCAGCACGCGCAACCGCCAGTACCGAATCCAGTACAGCAACACAGCAGGTCCGCGCACGATTCGCGGCGCGCCGGGCTTTCTGATCAAAGCCGTCCAGGCGCTCCCGGCATTCATCCGAGAGAGCGAGTTTGGCAAGGCGCTCCGGCGTTCACGACTTCGGTGGAATCCGTATCAACTCACCTTCAGCTCGACGCTGACCAATAACCTGACGGAGCGCTTCGTCTTTCGCGTGCCGGTCGAGCTCGTCGAAGATTCGGCGTTGCGACCGCTTCCCAGCGTCGTCCGCACATGGCGTAACACGGCCGGCATCGAGCTTCGCCCCTACTCGAGTTTGACGCTCAGGGTGAACTACAGCAGCACGCGAGATCTGCAGAACTATGGTGATTCCAGCACGGTCGGGAAGCTTCTCGAGCTGGAGCGGCGGAAGTTGTTTGGCACGGACGTGGGGTTTGAACGGCTGCGGACCCTTACGACCGCCTTCAGCGTTTCCCCGGCGTTCACGTCGTGGCTGCGGCCACGGTTTTCGCTCAGTACGAACTTCACGCTCAATCGGAATCCGAACCGGCAGGACGCGGTGCGCCTTGAGGGTGACACCGCGGGCGCCTTCAAAGTGCCCGAAACGCTGCAGAACTCCCGGCGGCAGGAGTGGGGTGCGGCACTCGATCTCGCCCGGCTCGCTCGAGGGATCGGCGGCGACTCTGGGCTTGTTACTGCACTGTTCCGGGGGATTCTTCCTGCCGATTTCTCGTATACGCGCGAGCTCCGTTCGTCCTTCGATCGGTCTCCGTTCGACGCAGGATTCCGCTATCACCTGGCGTGGGGCGGGCTCACCGATTTCCGCGAGCAGGAGGGGGTTCTGGCGACCGCCGCGGGCGACGTTACAACGGTGCTGATTTCGGGCGGTGTGAGACTTCCGTTGGCATTTCAGGTGCGGGCCACCTATCGCGACTTGGAGAACTTGCTGTGGCAGCGTCGCGGCGCAGAGCAGACGGAAGTTCGCCAGCTGAGTCGGGAGTGGCCGTCGGTGAACGTCATCTGGTCGTATACGCCACCGCGGATGGTGCAGAAGCTCGTGACCGCCGTCACGGCGCAGGCGCAGTATCGCGTGCTGGAGTCCTCGAGAACCCAGCCGTCCTTCGGCACGTCGGCCTCGGAGTTGGGGACGGAGGTGCGCACGGAGAACAATTCGAAGTTCATCGCGCCGTCGCTAACTCTCGCGTGGACACGGGGTGTGACGACGTCAGGACGATACACGTATTCGATATCCGAGGCGGTGACGTCCGGGAATGTGACGGAGAGCGAGCGGCGCGAGTGGGGTGCGACGGTGAACTTTGCGTTTCGGTCGCCCCGCTTCGTCTCCCTGCGCAATCGCATTCAGACGACGCTCGGGTTCAGCTCCTCGGTCCTTGCCGTGTGTTTGCTGCGCACCGGTACGGATGAGTGTCGCACGGTGTCGGACAGCAGGCGCCAGCAGCTCGATGCCCGACTCGACACGGGCTTCAGCTCGACACTGCGCGGCGGTCTGTCGTTCAGTTACATCATCACCGACCAGCGACACACGTCCCAGAAGCTGTCACAGATCGTCTTCACGATATTCGGCGACATCACCCTGCGAGCGGGTCAAGTCCGATGAGACAGTGCCTAAGCATGATCATGACGGTTGCCCTCGGTTGTGGCGGAAGCGGCGTCAATCGCCCGCAGTTCGAGGGCGTGACGGCTCTCCGATACGTGGAGCTGCAGTTGGAGTTCGGTCCCCGGATTCCGAATACGGAAGGCCATCGCCGCACCGGCGACTGGATCCTCCAGCATCTCCAGGAACGGGCCGACAGCGTCGAGGTCCAGGCGTTCTCCCATGTGACGAGTGCTGGCGATACACTGGCGTTGCGCAATTTTATCGGGCGGTTTCGACCGGGGCTTGCCGAGCGAGTGCTGTATGTTGCGCACTGGGATACGCGCCCCCACGCGGATCGGAGCGCCAACCTCGGGCAACAACGTCTCCCGATACCTGGAGCGAACGACGGTGCCTCCGGTGTTGCGCTGTTACTCGCCGTCGCCGATGCACTCCACCAGATCCCACCGACACTCGGAGTTGACTTGCTGTTCGTCGACGGGGAGGACTACGGCGACTTCAGCGAGCGTCACGACGTGTTTCTTGGGTCGCGGTACTACGCGGAGCGGTTGGATCCCAACGCGCGGCCATTGTTCGCGGTCGTGTGGGACATGGTGGGTGATCGAGATCTCCAACTGTACCAGGAGGGCTACTCCGCGTCCCGGGCTCCGGAAGTGGTCGAACGGGTATGGAGCAAGGCGCGGGAACTCGGGTACGGCAACGTGTTTCGTCGGTCCGTGCTCCACACGGTCGAGGACGACCACGTCCCGCTGCAGGAAGCTGGGGTGCGCGCGATCGACGTGATCGACTTCGACTACGGGCCCAACAACGCCTACTGGCATACGACGGACGACACGCTGGACAAGGTGAGTGCGGAGAGCTTGCAGGTCGTAGGTGAAGTAGCGTTGGCGTTGGTGCGGTAGGAGCGTAGTCGAGCTTTCCCACTGAAGGCGCGCGATTCCGGTTCGCTGGCGAGCGCGAATGCCTACCACGCTGGTGACCTGCGTCACAGAAATGCGGCGTGGCTTCGCATGATGATCGCCGTGCAGCGATCCTCCTGTTGGCACTCGCGTTCGCGGGGGTGGTGGTCCGCTTTGCCGTGGGTGGCGCAGCAGCTCCTGGTGCTGTGGGGTATCGCGAGGCCGGCGGTGAGCGGCCGGGACAGGACTCGGTGGCGGCTCAGTCGATTCGGCTTGCCCGCCCATTGGGGTCGGACGAGCGGATCGACGTGGACCGCGCGAATGTCCACGACCTGACCCGGCTGCCCCGAATTGGACCGGCGTTAGCGGCGCGCATCGTAGCGGATCGCGAGGTACACGGAGCGTTCGGGTCGCTCGAACGTCTGGATCGCGTGCCCGGCGTCGGTCCATCGTTGCTCGAGGCTGTGCGGCGGCACGTCACGTTTTCGGGGCGAGCCCGGCCCGTACGCGCGGGCGACCGAGCGCCGCGCGTGCGCGTGAATCAAGCGTCGGAAGAGGAGCTGGCCCGCCTGCCGGGCATTGGCCCGGTGCGGGCCCGGGACATCGTCGATGACCGACGGCGACGCGGGCCATTTCGCAACATCGACGATTTACAGCGGGTGCCGGGAATTGGACCCAGCACGGTGGAACGGCTCAAAGAGCGGGTGCGGATACCTTGACACCCCCCAGGGTACTCATACCTTACCTCCTTGCGCCCTAATGAGTTGACTGTCCTCCGAATCTTCCCATCAGAGCTGGCATGGCGACAGCGGCGGCAAGCATAGAGCGACTGGGTGACCTCCTGGTGCGGGAAGGTCTGATCACCCGCGAGCAGCTCCAGCAGGCGCTCGAGCAGCAGCGGGCGACGGGCATGCGCCTGGGCTACGTGCTGGTCAAGCTCGGTTTGGTGCAGGAGATCGAGATCACCAAGATGCTCGCCCGGCAGTACCGGGTGCCCGCGGTTGACCTGACGCGGTTCGAGGTCGAAACCAAGATCATCAAGCTGATCCCAGCGGACGTCGCGCTCAAGCACACCGTGCTCCCGCTCAAGCGGGAGGGGCGCACGCTGACGTGCGCAATGGCCGATCCAACCAACGTCACCGTGATCGATGATCTCAAATTCATCACGCGGTTCGACATCTTCCCGGTGATTGCGGGCGAGTACACGCTCCGCACGGCGATCGAGCGCTACTACGAGCAGACCGACGCTCAACTCGAGACGCTGCTGAAGGACATGGAGGACGAAGAACTCGAGGTCATCGAGGAAGCGGAGGAAGAGGATCAGCCAACGCAGATCGGTGACGACGCGCCGGTCGTGAAGCTCATCAACGGCATTCTCACCGATGCGGTCAAGCGCGGCGCGAGCGACATTCACATCGAGCCGTTCGAGAAAGAACTGAGGGTGCGGTACCGCGTCGACGGTGCGTTGCAGGAAGTCATGAAGCCGCCGATCAAGCTCCGGGCGGCGCTCACGAGCCGCGTCAAGATCATGTCGAACTTGAACATCGCGGAGCGCCGTGTCCCGCAGGACGGACGCATCAAGCTGAAGATGGGCAAGCGCGTGATCGATTTCCGCGTCTCCACGCTGCCCGTGATCTTCGGCGAGAAGATCGTGCTGCGGATCCTCGACCAGGGAAACCTCACCCTCGACTTACAGAAGTTCGGCTTCGAGCCGCAGTCCGAGGAAGACCTGTTGCGGGCGATCCTGAACCCGTACGGGATGGTGCTGGTGACCGGCCCGACGGGCTCGGGGAAGACGACGACGCTGTATTCAGCGCTCTCTCGCATCAACACGCTGGAAGTCAACATCATGACCGCGGAGGACCCGGTCGAGTACAACATCCACGGCATCAACCAGGTGCTCGTGCGGACCGATATCGGGATGACGTTCGCCGCCGCGCTCCGAGCGTTTTTGCGTCAGGATCCCAACATCATCATGGTAGGTTCGACGATCACCCGGATGGTCGACATGGGCATCGAGCCGTTCAACGTCGCGAGCGCCGTGAACCTCATCGTGGCGCAACGTCTGGTACGACGCATCTGCACGGACTGCAAGGCACCGCACGAGTACTCCGCCGAGGAGTTGGGCGCCCTGGGCCTCAAACCGGAAGAGGCCGTCGGCATTACCTTCTATCGGGGTGAGGGATGCGACATGTGCGGCAGCACCGGGTACAAGGGCCGTCAGGGCCTCTACGAGGTGATGGCGTTGAGTCCCGAGCTGCGCCGCATGATTCTCAGGGGCGGGTCGACCGAGGAGCTCACGCAGCAGGCGGTGAAAGAGGGAATGCTCACGCTTCGCTCGGACGGCATGCAGAAGATCCGCAAGGGTATCACCACACTCGAGGAAGTCGTCAAGGAAACGGCGGGATGATCGTATGACAGTTGATGTGACTCAGGCGAGTGGCGACTCGCTGAATCTGCGACAGTTGCTCGAAGAGATGATCGAGCGGGATGCCTCGGACCTCCACGTCACGGCCGGGGAGCGCCCGAAGCTCCGCGTGGATGGAGAGATCACCAGCTCGCAGATCGATCGGTCGCTCACTCCGAAAGAGACGCTTCAACTGGCCTACTCGGTGCTGACCGAGAATCAGAAGAAGCGGTTTGAGAACGAGGACGAGCTCGACTTCTCGTTTGGCATTCAGAACCTCGCCCGGTTCCGCGGCAACTGCTTCAAGCAGCGTGGCTGCGTCGCCTTGGTGATCCGTCAGATCCCCTTCAGCGTGAAGACGTTCGACGAGCTAGGGCTGCCGCAGATCATGGAACGGCTCGCGGAGCGGCCGCGTGGGCTCGTGCTGGTGACCGGCCCTACGGGGTCGGGGAAATCGACGACGCTCGCCGCGATGGTCGATAAGATCAACAAGGAGCGGCGCGGGCACATCATCACGATCGAGGACCCGATCGAGTTCATTCACCGCCATCAGGGCTGCATCGTCAACCAGCGCGAGGTCGGGACCGATACCAAGTCGTTTGCGAACGCGTTGAAGTACGCCCTCCGGCAGGATCCCGATGTCGTGTTGATCGGTGAGATGCGCGATCTGGAGACGATCCAGTCGGCACTCACGATTGCCGAGACCGGACACTTGGCCTTCGCAACGCTCCACACCAATTCGTGTGCCGAGACGATCAACCGTATCATTGACGTGTTCCCGTCGCACCAACAGTCACAGGTCCGGGCGCAGTTGGCCTTCGTGCTCGAGGGAGTCGTAACGCAGCTGTTGCTGCCCAAGGCCTCCGGCAAGGGCCGGGTGATGTCGGCCGAGATCATGGTCGCCACGCCGGCCATTCGGGCCCTCATCCGCGACGACAAGGTGCACCAGATTTTGTCATCGATGCAGGCGGGGAAGAAGCACGGCATGCAGACCATGACCGACTCGCTGTATCAGCTTTACATGGGTCGGCACGTGTCCATGGAAGAGTGCCTCAGAGTGGCACCGGATCAAAACGAGTTCCTGCGCGCCATCGGCGAACCCATCCCGGGCGAAGCGCAATCGGCCAAGGCCACGGCCGGTCGCCGGTAAGCCAAGCGGAGACGACCTATGCCAGTATTCGAGTACACTGCGCGTTCCGTCAGCGGCGAAGAGACGACCGGCACGATCGATCTCCCGTCGATCGATGCGGTTCGGGAGCATCTTCGCAAAAACCGACTCATGGTTGTCCGCGTCCGCGAGCGCCAGCGTGCCAAGCGGGGCGGCCGGATTCCCACGCGGGACGTGGTGGTATTCACTCGGCAGTTCGCAACGATGATCAACGCGGGGCTGCCGCTGGTGCAGTCGCTCGACATCCTCGCCCAGCAAACCGAGAACAAGGCGCTCTCCAGCGTCACGAAACAGGTACTCTACGACGTTGAGAGCGGACAGACGCTGGCAGACGCGTTGGACAAACATCGCAATGCGTTCAGCGCACTCTACGTGAACATGGTCGCCGCCGGTGAGGCAGGTGGTATTCTCGATACCATTCTCCTCCGGCTCGCGACCTTTTTGGAGAAGAACGACGCCATCATTCGGAAGGTCAAAGGCGCGATGATCTATCCGGGAGTGATTTTCGGCGTCGCGGCCATCGCCGTCCTGGTATTGCTTGTGTTTGTCATCCCGACGTTTCAGCGGATGTTCACGGAGTCGGGTGTGGCCCTCCCGCTCCCCACGCGCTTCGTCATTGCCCTGAGTGACCTGCTCCAGGGTTACTGGTGGGCGATGCTGATCGGTGCGGTCCTCCTGGCGTTTGGAATTCGCCGCTACTACAAGACGGATCGTGGCAAGTTCGTGATCGACCACCTCTTGCTGAGGATGCCGGTCCTCGGCGACCTGTTGCGCAAGTCGGCGGTGTCCCGGTTCACGCGCACGCTCGGAACGCTGCTCTCGTCGGGTGTCGCCATCCTCGACGGCCTGGAGATCACGGCCCGGACCTCCGGGAACCGGGTGATCCATGATGCTGTCATGGAGTCGCGCGGCTCGATTGCCGGCGGTGAGACCGTGGCTGGCCCGCTGGAGAAATCCGGCGTGTTCCCGCCCATGGTGACCTCCATGATCGCGGTCGGTGAGGCCACGGGCGGACTGGATGACATGCTCACGAAGATCGCCGACTTCTACGATGACGAGGTCGACGCGGCCGTCGCGGCCCTGCTCTCCTTGATGGAGCCGATCATGATCGTGGTCCTCGGCGTCATCGTTGGTGGGATGATCGTGTCGATGTACCTGCCGATCTTCGACATGGTGAACGTGGTGGCGTAGCGCTCGCGACACGAAGCGCTGGTACGACCGGGCGTCACGCTGCGTGACGCCCGGTCGTGCTTTGCGCCCATGGGGTACTGGCGGTCCCGCGGTCCGGCTGCCAAACTCCGCTACGGCAGCCCGCACGGTACACGAGTCTCGTGGCGTGAACCGGTGGAGGATCGGAGATGTTTGAAACCGCCGAACTCGGCAGCAAGATCGACAAGAAGACGTTCAAGCGCGAAGGGCCGAAGGCGCGAGCCGAGTTGCTCGAGGTCCAACGCGTCGTGGCAGGCTCCGGACTTGCGCCGGTCGTCATCATCAGCGGCGGAGATGAGTATGGGAAGGTCCCCGTGCTCGATCTACTGCTCTCCTGGCTGGATGCGCGCGGTGTGGAGTCGTACGCGCTGTCGGATCCGACGGATGAGGAGCGTGAGCGCCCGCGATTCTGGCGCTTCTGGCGACTGCTTCCGGCCCGCGGGAAGATGAGCATCCTCATCGGTTCGTGGTACAGCCATCCCGTGGTGGAGCGTGCCTACGAGCGGCTCGACGAGCTGGAGTTCGAGCGGGAGATGCGGCGCATCCGCGATTTCGAGGTGATGCTGGCACACGAGGGAGTGCCGGTCGTCAAATTATGGCTGCACCTGGCGAAATCGGTGCACAAGAAGCGGCTGGCCAAGGTGAAGCGAGATCCCCGTAGCCGCTGGCTCATCAGCGAGGAGTCGTGGACGAACTTCAAGCGGTATGACGAATTCCGCCGTACCGCCGAGGAGGCGATCCGCCTGACCAGCGGTGGTGTCGCGCCGTGGCATATCGTGGAATCCGTGGATGACCGGTATCGCAACCTCACGGTCGTCACCACATTGACCAGGGCACTGCAGGACGCCGTCCACTCGGACGACGCACATCGCGCGAAACGGTCAGGCCGAAAGGCCAAGATTTCGCTGCCGCGTGCGCGCAAGGCGAACCTGATACGCCAGCTGGATCTGACCCTCGCGCTTCCGGATAACGAGTACGAGGAGAAGCTGGAACAGTATTCCGCCAGGCTGGCGAAACTGGTGCGCCAACTCCGCGACGCGGAGCGGTCGTTGACCCTCGTGTTTGAAGGCCCGGATGCCGCCGGCAAGGGCGGGGCCATTCGGCGCCTCACGGGCGCCATGGACGCGCGTCTCTATCGTGTGATTTCGGTCGCGGCACCGACCGACGAGGAAGCGTCGCACCCCTACCTGTGGCGGTTCTGGCGCCACCTCCCTCGCCGGGGTCGCGTGACGGTGTACGACCGTTCGTGGTACGGGCGCGTCCTGGTGGAGCGGATTGAAGGCCTCGCGGAGCGGGAGGAGTGGAAGCGGGCCTACGCCGAGATCAACGAGTTCGAGGCCCAGCTGACCGAGTTCGGCACCATCGTCATCAAGTTCTGGCTCGCCATCAGCCCCGAGGAACAGCTCCGCCGGTTTCGCGATCGCCAGACCACCCCCTACAAGCAGTACAAACTGACCGAAGACGACTGGCGTAACCGCAAGAAATGGGATGGGTACGAAACCGCAGCGTCTGATATGATCGAGCGCACCAGCACAGATAACGCGCCGTGGGTGCTCATCGAAGCCGAAGACAAGCGGTGGACTCGGATCCAGGTGTTGCGGACCGTCTGCAGGCACGTTCGCAAGGCGCTCAAGGGCTAGCCCGTCACCCACTCCGCCGCGGCCGAACCGGGGCGGGTATTGCATTTTGCCAGAGCCCCCGGAATACTTTCACCCTATGCGCTTGGCCGGCGGTCTGTCGCACTCGGATAGCTCCACCCAGCCCGGAAGCGGGATCCCGCTTGCGCACGGGCTCTTACGGTGGGTCTATTTCGGCCGCGTTACGGTGGCCATCGTCGTGTTCGTTGCCGGCGCGTTCTACTTTCGGGCAATCCCACCTGAATTCATTGTCATCCTGGCCTTTGCCGCGATCGCGAGTGTCATCGCGAGCTCGGTGTCGCTGTGGTACACCCACATCCACGGGGCGGAGCCAGGTCTGACGTTTCTCTATGCCCAGGCGGTCTTCGACCTCACGCTGGTGACGACGGTCGTGCATGTCACCGAGGGGCCTGCGAGTCAGTTCCCGGCCCTCTACATCCTCGTGATCGCGGTGAGCGCGGTGCTGATGCCATTTGCGTCAAGCCTGCTCGTCACCAGCCTGGCCAGCCTGCTGTACCTGGGGGACATCGTCTTCTTCCAGGACGTCCAACTCTCCGTGGCAGTCTGGCTGCAGGTCGCGGTGTTCGTGGGCGTGTTCGTCACGACGGGGTTCATCGCCAGCCGCGTGCGGGTCGTCGGGGTCGAGCGCGCGGCACTGCAGCAGGAAGTGCATCGACTGCGGCTCGAGGCAAGCGACATTCTCCGCAATATCCAGAGTGGTGTGCTCACGGTAGACGGCCTGGGCACGCTGATCTACGTGAACCCCGCCGCACGGAAACTGCTCGGTCTGCCCACCGGGCAGCTCGAAGGAGTGCCGCTCGAGAATCTGCTGGAGGACCGGGCTCCCCAGCTGGTCACCGCGATCGACACCACGCAGCGTGGCCCGCGCAAGACGGTGCGCTCTGAGGGAACGGTACGGCTGGACGACCACTCGTTTCCGATCGGTGTCACCACAACGCGGATCGACGTGATCGGCGAGGGGCTTCCCTCCGTGACGGCCATCTTCACAGACATATCGGATCAAAAGCGACTCGAGGCGATGCGCTTGCGGACCGAGCGTCTCGAGGCCGTCGCGGAGTTGTCGGCCTCGCTCGCCCACGAGATCAAGAACCCGCTCGCCTCGATTCGCTCATCCATTGAACAACTGTCGGCGTCCGGGCATACGGACGAAGACGAGCGGTTCCTCGCGCAACTCGTGATCCAGGAGAGCGATCGCCTGAGCCGTCTGCTCAGCGAGTTTCTCGATTTTTCGCGGGTCCGCGTCACCAACTCCCGGCCGATTGATCTCGGGCAGATCGCCGCCACCGCCGTCGATGTCGTGCGCAAGCACCCTGACTGTCCGGACGACGTGGCGATCGATCTCGCGTGTGAGCCCACCGCGATGGACGGAGATGAGGACCTGCTCCACAGGGTGGTGGCGAACCTGGTCCTGAACGCGATACAGGCCTCCGACGGCAAGGCGCGCGTGACCGTCGAGGTTCGCAAAGCGCGCGTGGAGGAGCTACCGCTCGGCGTGTCCTACGGGCCGTGCGCGCTGCTCCGGGTGTCCGACGACGGGCCCGGCATTCCGACCGATCTCCAGGAACGGCTGTTCGAGCCGTTCGTCAGCGGACGGTCCGGCGGATCGGGACTCGGTCTCGCCATCGTGCAGCGCGCCGTGCTCGCGCATCGCGGCGTGGTCCTGGTCGACTCCATGCCGGGGAGCGACACGGTGTTCAGCGTGGTCCTCCCGGCCAAAGGGAGTTCGGAGGTGGCAGCGTGAGCCAATACCGTCCCAGCGTTCTGGTCGTGGATGATGAGGCCGCCATCCTCGACACACTGAGAATCCTGCTGAAGAACTCCGGGTTTCGCCCGCAGATCGCGCAGGGCGGCAAAGCCGGGCTCCAAGCGTTGCGGTCGGAGCAGCCGGACATTGTGTTGACGGACATTCGCATGCCGGGCGTCGATGGGATCGAGATCTTGGAAGCCGCGCGCAAGATCGACGCGGAGCTGCCCGTCATCTTGATGACTGCGCAAGCGGAGCTGCGAACCGCGATTCAAGCGGTCAATGAGGGTGCGTTCTATTACATCCAGAAACCGTTTGCCAACGACGATCTGGTTGCGATCTGCCGCCGCGCAGCGGAGCACCGCAGCCTCTATTCGGAGAACAAGGAGCTCAAGCGAGAGATCCGTCGGCGGGAACGGTCCAAGTTCGTCAAGCCGATTGGCAAGGCGAAAGGCTTCGTCGATCTGCTGCGACTGGCGGAGCAAGTGGCCCCCACGGAATCAACCGTGTTGATTCTCGGGGAGAGCGGGAGCGGCAAGGAGGTCATCGCCCGCTACATCCACGAGTTGTCAAAGCGGAACGATGGTCCATTCTTCTCCATCAACTGCGGCGCCCTGCCGGAGAGCTTGCTCGAGTCCGAGCTGTTTGGCCACGTGAAGGGGTCGTTCACCGGCGCGGATCGTGACAAGCAGGGGCTGTTCGCCGCAGCCGGCGGCGGCACGTTCTTTCTCGATGAGATTGCCGAGATGAAGCCGTCGACCCAGGTCAAGCTTCTGCGAATACTGCAGGAGCGTGAAGCCCTGCCGGTCGGTGGCACCGAGCCGATTCCGGTGGACGTGCGGGTGATTGCCGCCACCAATCGCGATCTCGATCATGAGATCAAGCAGGGGACGTTCCGCACTGATCTCTACTACCGGCTGAACGTCATCGCGCTGCGGTTGCCACCGCTGCGTGAACGTGTCGAGGACGTCCCGCTGCTCGCCGAGGCGTTCCTACAACGCATCTCGGAAGAGCGGGACCACCGTCCGAAGCACCTGTCGTCCGACGCTCTCACGGCCGCCATGAGCTACGACTGGCCGGGCAACGTGCGCGAGCTGGAGAACGCACTCGAGCACGCCATTGTGCTCAGTCCCGATGTTGAGGTGTGTGTCGCCAGCCTGCCGGAGCGCATCACCGCACAGAAGAGTCAGCCGCTCGTCGCTGATCGGCCGCCCGCGAACCCGACGCTCGACGCGATCGAGCGGGCCTACATCATGTGGGTGCTCCAAGCGGAGGGAGGCAACAAGAGCCGGGCGGCGGAAGTGCTGGGGATCGATCCGTCCACCCTGTACCGCAAACTGGCGCGATTCGATGCTGCGGAGGCATGAACGGCGGTTCTTCGGGAATCCGCTCCCGACGAACCACGACGAGATCCGGCTGACGGCCGTCGTGCCGGCGTTCAACGAAGAGCAGACGATCGAGGATTCGATCCGTCGTATCCGATCGGTGCCGCTGCGGATCGAGATCGTGGCCGTCAACGACGCGTCCACCGATGGGACCGGCACGGTGCTGGATGGGCTGCACGAGCGGCGGCTGGTGGATCAAGTGATTCACCAGCCGAGGAACATGGGAAAGGGGGCCGCCGTCCGTGCGGGCATCCAGGTGGCAACGGGTCACGTGATCGTCATTCAGGATGCCGATCTGGAGTACGACCCCCACGAGTATCCGATGCTCCTCGAGCCGATCAGGCTCGACCGAGCCGATGCGGTGTTCGGGTCGCGGTTCCAGGCCGGTCCGCATCGGGTGCTGTATTTCTGGCACTCGGTGGGAAACCGGTTCCTGACCCTGCTCTCGAACATGCTCACCGACCTGAATCTCACCGACATGGAGACGTGCTATAAGATGGTGCGGGCCGACCTGCTCAAGTCGCTGCCGCTCGTCTCCGACCGGTTTGGCTTTGAACCCGAATTGACCGCCCGCCTCGCAGCCGCGGGAGCGCGGATCTGGGAAGTCCCCATCAGCTACAGCGGACGGACCTACGCCGAGGGGAAGAAGATCAACTGGCGCGACGGCCTCGCGGCGTTCTGGCACATCCTGCGATTCAACCTGTTTTCCCGGCGCCCGAAGACTCCGTGACACGGGCCCTCACCCGGCCACTGTGGGTGATGATCGCCGTGGCCGCGGTGCCGCTGCCACTGCTTCCGCTGTCGCGCTGGAGCGGCGCGCCCGATCAGGGCCCCGTGTGGTCGCCGCATCTGGAATCATGGGCGCTGGGGGTAGTGGTCGTCGGGACGCTCGCGATCATCGCTGGGCGGCTCGCCACCCGAATGCCGGACTGGCGGCTGCCCAGGGTCCCGGTGGCAGACCGCTGGCTCGTTGCCGCGCTTGCGGTCCTCTCCGTCGTCGGAGCGGCGGTCGTGTCGTCACTCCTATTCGCGCGGAACCCGCAGCTCATCGACGAAATGGCGCAGCTGCTCCATGCGCGAGCGCTGGCGGCCGGTCAGGTCGCGTTGCAGCCACCGGAGCCGCCGCAGGCGTTTCTCATTGCCCAGACGTGGGTCACGGATGCAGGCTGGGTCTCGCAGTACCCGCCGGGACACACGGTGCTTCTCGCGTTCGGGCTGCTCGCCCGGGCCGCGTGGTTGGTCAATCCGGTACTCAGTGGTGTGACGCTCGTGCTGGTGTACGTGGTTGCACGAAGGTGGTACGGCCGGCGGGTCGCTCGCGTCGCGGCGTTTCTATGGTTGATAGCCGCGTGGGTGCTGTTCATGTCGGCGAGTTTCGTCAACCATGTGCCAGCCGCCACGCTCTCGCTCGCGGCCATGGCCTGCGCCGTGGGACCACGCCGTCCCGGACGCGTCAGTTGGGTCGGTGTCGGGTTGTTTCTCGTGTGGGCCGCTGCGACCAGGCCGTTGGACGGTGTTGCCGCGGCGGTTCCCATTGCCGCATGGCTGGCCGTCACCCGTGCCTGGCGCGCGGTGCCGTGGATCGTCGTCGGCGGGGTACCGGTTGTCCTCGCATGGGCGGGGTTCAACTGGGCGGCCTACGGCAATCCGGTGGTGCTGGGTTATTCGCTGCTCTACGGCCCGGCACACGGTCTCGGATTCCACGTGGATCCGTGGGACCAGATGTACACGCCGTTCATCGCGCTGAGTAACGTGGCGATGGCGATCCGGCGTCTCCACATCTACCTCTTCGAATGGCCGATTCCGGCCCTGCTCCCCCTTGCCCTCTGGGCGGCGTTTGGCCGGCAGCGTACGAAGGCCGACATGATCCTCGCGATCGGGCTGATGACCGCCCCGTTGTTGTACGCCCTGTATTGGCACTCCGGGTTTCTGCGTGGACCGCGGTTCTACTTCGTGATCGTGCCGTACCTCGTGATCGGGACGGCGCGCGCGTGGCGGTGGTTGGTGACGCTCGCAGGGGCGTGGGGTGGCCGGGTCATCCGCTGGCGCCCGGCGATTGCTACCGCTGCACTGCTGGTGCTGGTGTGGGGATGGATCGACGTGCTCCCGGCGCGCTTCGATCAGTACCGTACGGAGTTTCCGACGCTGAAACGACACCCCGAGCGAGAACTGCGGGAACGTGGTGTCGGGCAGGCGTTGGTCCTCGTACGCACGAGTTGGGGGAACCGCATCGTCTCCGACCTGTGGACTCTTGGGGTGATGCCGGGACTCGCCGAACGGGCGTACCGCCGGGTAGACGCGTGCGACCTGGACCGTCTGAGACACCAGGCCCGTACGACCGGCATGTCGGCGGAGGCGCTGAGCGCCGAGCTCGAGGCGCTGATTGTGCGGGCGGTGGTCGCTGCACCGCGGGTACCCGACTGGCCCGACCCGAGCCTGCGGCTGCAACCGGGCCGAGCGCTCCCCGAGGAGTGTCGCCGCGAGATCGCACGTGACCTCTCGGGGCTCACCGTCTACGAGCACCTGGCCTGGCGCAACGCGGAAGGACTGGATGCCGGTATCGTGTTCGCCCGGGATCTGTTCGAGCGAAACGAGGCGCTGCTGACTCGGTATCCTGAATGGCCGGTATGGAGGTACGGGCCCGCTGAGAACGGGGCACCCCCGCAACTCACACGCGTACCAGGACCGGGCACGTGACGAACGCCCCACGCACACCAGCGACGACTTCGTTCGAGCGTCACTGGCCACAGGCACTCGCGCTGTTCGTGCTGGCGGTCGCCCTGTGGGCGCAGTCCTCTGCTCTGGTGGGCGTGTTCTACGACGACGGCATCTACGTGACGCTCGCCAAGGCGCTCGCGGAGGGCGAGGGCTATCGCTCGATTCACCTACCGGGTGCGCCACCTGCGGTGCACTACCCGCCACTCTACTCAGCCGTGTTGGCAACGTTGTGGAAGCTGTGGCCGAGCTTTCCGCAGAACGTCGCGCTCTTCAAGCTGTTCGACGCCGCGGTGCTCGCCGGAGCCGCGTGGGTGATTGCGACCCATGCGCGACACCTGCGACTCCCGGCCGTCGCCCGTTACGTGACGCTCGTCATGGGAATGACCGCGTTTCCGCTGTTGACGCTGGTTGGTGTCAGGTTCTCGGAGCCGCTGTTCCTCCTGTTGCTCGCGGGCGCGGTGGCGACGGCAGATGTGGACCGGGTGACGACCAAACGCGCCCTCGCGGCCGGACTGCTCGCCGGACTTGCCACCCTCACGCGCTCCATCGGCGTTGCCGCGATCGTCGGGATTCCAGCGGTGCTTTGGTTCCGGCGGCAGCGCCGCGCCGCGCTCGTCGCGCTCGTCATCGGCGTTGCGCTCGCCGCCCCGTGGGCCGTCTGGACGACCGTGCACGGGGAGAGCATCGATCCACGCCTGATGGCGAACTACGGTACGTACGGCCAGTACGCCCGGCTCGCGGGACTCGGCGGCCTGCTGGCCGGTTTGGATCTGCGTGCGCTCGGACCGTTTTCCCGGCTGCTGATTCGCGGTCTTCCGTGGGCGCTCTGGATCCCGATCGCGGCGATCCTCGTGCTCGTGGTGCTGACCGGCGCATGGACTGCATTGCGACGCACGCCGGTTCTGATTGCGGTGCTCGTGCCCTACGTGGGCATCGTCACGCTGTGGCCGTTCACGCCGGACCGATTCATGTGGATCCTGCTTCCGTGGGTCGGATTGCTCGGCGTGCTCGGGGCGCTGCGGCTGTGGGAGTGGGGCCGCGCCGGGAAGGTCGCGGTGGTGCTGCTGTCGGCGGCCGTGCTCTTCGGGTTCGTGCGACTCCAGGCGCTTTCCGTGATCGAGCGGCGCTTCGCCGTTACGGCACAGCGCTCAAGCAGGCCGTTCGAGCTGCTCACCCGTGGAATTGCGACGGGCACTCCGGAGGATGCCGTCATCGCGTCGGACGGGGAAGCGACGGTCTTCCTCTACACCGGTCGGCGTACCGTCCCGCTGTTTCTGTTTCGGCTCCGCGGCCGCGCCATCGAGAACCTCGGTGCGGATACGACGCTCGCGTACTTGTGTGAGTCCGGTGTGACCCACGTAGCGACATCGTGGGTGGGGGGTGATGCGGTTCCACTGTTCGAGGCTTTCGAGGCGCGGTCTGACTCCACCCTGGATCCGTTGTTCGTCGTAACGGACGGCCCTGGCTTGTTCCGGTTCCAATGCCCGAGCTGACCCGTCGCCAGGCGGTGGGCATTGCGGCTCTCGTGGCAGTGGTCGCGTTCGCGCTGGCACTGCGCAATGGGTGGGCGGGTGACGACCTCGTGGCGGTGCGCGACAACCTGGCGGCCCACTCCTTTGGAGCCGCCCTAAGAGCTTGGTTCGAGCCCTACTGGCCCGAGCAGATCCGGTACGCCGGCCTCTACCGCCCGTTCACGATTCTGACGTACGGGTTGGATTGGACGCTCTCCGGTGGTCACGCGTGGTGGTTTCACCTCACCAACGTGCTCCTGCATGCGGGTGCGACCGCGCTCGTGGTGCTCGTCGCGCTGGCATGGCTCGCTCCGTTTGGTGCTGCGGCCGCCGGTGTGGTGTTCGCGGTTCACCCGGTCCACGTCGAGGCGGTAGCGAACGTAGTGGGCCGCGCGGAACTGCTTGTGGCCATCGGGATTGGTGCTGCAGTCCTTGCGGCGAGACGATATCGGCGGAGGTCGGGGAACCGGCGCGCAGGCTGGCTGCTTGCCGTCCTTGGTGGTGTGGGGTTGGCGCTCCTATCGAAGGAACATGGCGTGATCGCTATCGCGCTCATCGCGCTGGACCACCACTTCGATCCCAATCGGTCGACTCGCGATTCGACCCCGCTCTACTTGGCGGTTGCCGGTCTCACCATCGCCTGGCTGTTCCTCTGGCGGAACATCGCCGGCGCGTACGTGGGCAGCGGTGCTCACGCCGCGTTCTTCGGGCTGTCCACGTCGGAACGCGTGGCCACGATGCTCCCGGTGTTCTTGGAGGTGCTGCGACTCTTGGCGTGGCCGTTCCGGTTGACGTCCGACTACGCCCCGCAGGTAATCCCGGTGCGTGCGACCATCGGAGCGCTCACCGTTCTGGGATTGGCGGCGACTGGTGCCCTGCTGGCACTCGGTGTGCTCCTGCGGCATCGGGTGCCCGTCGTGGCCTTCGGCATTCTCGTCGCGGCGGTGAGTTACCTGCCCACCTCGAACCTCGTGTTCGAGTCGGGTGTGATGCTCGCCGAGCGGAATCTCTACTTGGCGGTACTGGCACCCGCGCTCGTGGTCGGGTGGGCCGTGTCGTGGGCGTCCAGGACGCCGTATCGGCGATTGGTGCACCTCGCGGCCGTCGGCTTCGTCGTCGCTTGTGGGTATCGCGCGGTTGAGCGTATTCCGTTTTGGACCGATTGGATCACGCCGCTGGCGGTGGAGCAGACTGCCCACCCGGAAAACGCACACACCCGTCTCCTGCTGAGCGACTACTTCGCGGACCGGGCGGACTCGGCCAGGGCCTTGGCGGAAGTGCTGGTGGCGGGAGCGCTGTTCCCCGCCGATCCCAACGGTGCACTGCTGGCGGCCCAACACGCGACGGCGCAGGGCCGCCACCGGCTGGCCCTACGGGAGGCGAGGCGCGCCTTCGGGCTCCATCCCGTCGACCCGCGTGTCGTCGACGCCCTCGTTACGGCGGAGCTGCAAGCGGGCCTGCCCGATTCAGCAGTGAGGAACGCAACGGTGGCGGCGGACCGGGTGCCAAATGACCCCCGCGTGCTGGCCGGCTATGGGAGAGCGATGGAAGCGGCCGGCGCGGCGCAATGGCAATTGGATCTGGTGCGCGCTCGGATCGCCTGGCTCACGGGCGCGGTTCTCGAGGCGAGCCGGTTGCTGGGCTCGGTGGCGACGCAGCTGCCCGACGACGTGAGTGCCGGCGCCGGCTGCGCCGAGGTGCGCCGCACGATCGGTGTGATCCGGGCGCTCCGCCCTGAGCTGGAGCGAGAGGTCACCGGCCCCGGCGGCTGTGCGATCGAGCCGATCACCAGATAGCGTCCGGCGGTCGCGATGGTGTGGCCTTGCTGGCGCCAGTCCGGCCGCCTGCGGCCCGGAGTGTGATCCGCATCACTACCCTTGCGCCGAGCCGCCACCCTTGCATAATGAGAGCCTCTCGGCGGGAAAACGGACAAAACCGGTCTCGGCGAAGAGCTGTAAGGTGTTGCAAAGAAATACGTTGCGATGTTGTGCCATAGTTGGAACGAAGCTTGCCCTTAAGAGGCGTGGCACACGGCCCCTCATGACACCAAACGTTGGAGGAGTAAAGATGTTAAACCGCAAGGGCTTCACCCTGATCGAGCTTCTGATCGTGGTGGTCATCATCGGCATTTTGGCCGCCATCGCGATTCCGAAGTTCGCGTCCACGAAGGAGAAGGCGTACCTGACGGCGATGAAGTCAGACCTGAAGAACCTGACAACGGCCCAGGAGGCCTACTTCGCCGACAACATCGCCTACACCACGGCGCTCGCGGCCACGACCTACACGGTCACCGCTGGCGTCACGGGTCCGACGCTTGCGCTGACCGCCGATGGTTGGACAGGCACGGTTGGTCATAACCTGACCACCAAGACCTGCGCCGTCTTCATCGGCACCACGGCACTGGCGCCGGCCACCAACGAAGGCGAGCCTAAGTGCACGCCGTAGCTTGGTAACGAGGCGATGGGTGGCGGGCTCAGGCCCGCCACCCACTCCTCATACCAAGCGCGCTCCACCATCTTAATTCGCCCGGGACTACTGATCATGCGGACGCATCCGAAGGGATTCACGCTCATCGAGTTGCTGATCGTGGTCGTGATCATTGGACTGCTCGCGGCGATCGCGATACCGAAGTTCTCGTCGACGAAGGAAAAGGCGTTCCTGGCCTCGATGAAGAGTGATCTTCGGAACCTGGCAACGGCGCAAGAAGCGTATCTGTACGACCAGAACGCGTACACGACGTCCTTCCCGGCGTCGGTCTTTACGGTGACCGCCGGGGTGACCGGTCCGACGATCTCGTTGGACGGCTCTGGATGGCAGGCGTTCGTGGGTCACAACGTTTCCACGAAGACGTGTGCCGTCTACGTGAACGCCACGCCGCTGGCGCCGGCAACTCAGGATGGCGTGCCCAAGTGCACGCCGTAACAGACAGGCCGTGTGATACATCCGGGCGATGGGGTTTCCCATCGCCTCTTTTTTTTGCCATACTCTGAGGGTCATGAGCGCCCCCGACCCGACCGCGCGCGCACCCCGGCCCAGCCTCAAGCGTGAGCTGCTGCTCAACTTCGCGCTCATCGCGGGTGCTGCTATCTCGCTCGCCGTGCTCACGGCCTTGGTCGCACAGGTGCTCCAACCCGGTCTTGCCGTCGTCGGATTGATACTCATGATCGTGGCCGACGTCGCGGTGCTGTTCCTATTCGGCCGTTACCTGCTGGAGAAATTGGTGCTCCACCCGCTCGGCGAGCTAGTTGCTACGGCCGATGACCTCGCGAGCGGAGATCTCGCGGCGCGGGCGACCGAGGAGCTGACCCACCTGGGTGAACGGTTCAACCGCATGACGGAGCATCTCATCGAGGTGCAGGCTGAGTTGGTACGGGCCGAGAAGCTGGCCACGGTCGGGCGACTCGCGGCTGGAGTAGCCCACGAAGTCGGGAACCCATTGTCGGCCATCGGCACGTATCTCGAGGTGCTGCGCAAGCGCGGCGCCGATCCGGAGATCATGACCTCCATGGAGCGTGAGACCGCCAGGATCGACCGCATCGTGAGGGGTCTTCTAGCGTACGCGCGACCGCGTGAGGATCAGGCGGGTGAGGTGGATGTCGGTGCCGTGATCGGGACCGCGATTGATCTCCTCACACAGCAGGGCACGGTTGCGCGGGAGGTCGTCTCAATCGACGTCCGGCCCGATCTTCCCACCGTTCACGCGAGCGTACACGGACTGGAGCAAGTCGTCGTGAACCTGCTCCTCAACGCGGTCGACGCCGCGCCGGGAGGTCCGATAGCCGTCGGGGCGGATCGGCTCCGCTATCGCGGAGACACGCGCAGCGAACGGCGGTACACCGATCCATCCGGCGCGATGGCAGTCGAGCGGCGGGTGTGGAACCGGCCGAGTCGGCCCGAGATTGCCGATGGCACGCGGGGCGTGCTCGTGTGGGTCGCCGATTCGGGCCCGGGCATTCGGCCGGAGGACCGCCACCGGGTGTTCGATCCGTTCTTCACGACCAAGCCGCCGGGACACGGTACAGGGCTCGGCCTGGCGATCGTGGAGGGCACCGTGCACGAGATGGGAGGACTCGTGTGGGTGGACGCCTCGCGGGAAGGTGGTGCGGCGTTCAAGGTGTTCCTCCCCACCGATCGTGAGACGCCACGATGAGGATCCTCATCGTCGACGACGATCCCGGTCTCCGGCGCTCGATCAGCCTCCTGCTCGATGGCGAAGGCCACGGCGCCGTATCGGAGGGCGACCCGATGCGCGCGCTCGAGCTTGCAGCGCGGGAGGCGTTCGACGTGATCCTGTGCGACGTCCGCATGCCGGGCATGGACGGCATCGAGTTCCTGCGTCGCTATCAGGATGCCGACGGGCGCGCGCTCATGATCATGATGAGCGCGTACGGGGGTGAAGACTCGGCGATCGAGGCGATGAAGCAGGGCGCCTACGACTACCTGCCCAAACCATTCCGCTCCGACGAGCTCCTGCTGACGCTGCGCAAGGCGGAGGAGCGCGAACGGCTCCGGGGCCGCGTGGCCACGCTCGAGGCCGAGCTGGCCAGGTGGACCGGGCAGGACGTCGTCGCTGACTCGCCCGCGATGCGCAACGTCATGGACCTCGCCGCGCGTGTCGCCGCGTACGGCACGACGGTGCTGATCACCGGTGAAAGTGGGACGGGCAAGGAAGTGCTGGCCCGCACGATCCATCGCATGAGCCCGCGACGCGAGCGACCGTTCGTCGCGGTCAACTGCGGCGCGATCCCGGAGAATCTGCTGGAATCCGAGCTGTTCGGTCATGCCCGGGGAGCGTTTACCGGCGCGACCATGGATAAGACCGGTCTGTTCGAGGAGGCGCACGGGGGGACATTGCTCCTGGATGAAGTGGGAGAGTTGCCGTCCCCCCTCCAGGTCAAGCTGCTCAGGGTGCTGCAGGAGGAAGAGATCCGGCGGGTTGGTGAAGCCACGTCACGCACCGTGGACGTGAGGGTGCTTGCGGCCACCGCGCGTGACCTGGAGGCGGAGGTGCGCGACGGGCGGTTCCGCGAAGATCTGTTCTACCGGCTGAATGTCGTGCACATCCACATTCCGCCCCTCCGGGAGCGCAGGGAGGATCTGGACGGACTGGTTGCGGCGCTGCTGGAGCGGGTGGCGGAGCGGTCGGGTCGCCAGGCATCGATCACCCGCGAGGCGCTGGCACTGGTGCGGAAGGGCCGCTGGCCGGGAAACGTGCGCGAGCTGGGGAACGCGCTCGAGCGGGCCGCGGTGCTCTCGCCGGATGGGGTGATCCTCCCGGATGCCTTCCAAGGCCTGGGCGCGAGCGCCCCGCTTCGCAGCGACCAGAGTGCCGTGACCCTCAGAGCCGCGATGGAGCAGGCCGAACGAGGCGCCGTCGAGCGGGCGCTCGAGGCGGCCGGCGGCAACCGGCGCGAGGCCGCCAGGCTGCTCGGCATCAGCGTGCGGTCGCTGTTCTACAAGCTCAAGGAACACGGCATCGATTAGTGCATAATAATGCAGTCGTGCACAATGTTGCAGGTTCACGGCCGTGGTTCGATTATCTAAGTGTTTCTATGACAACAACATAGGGTGTGGCATGCTTCTTGGATGTCCAACGGGCAGGCAACCTGTGGAGACCGACATGAATCGGCGTGGATTTACCCTACTGGAAGTGCTCATCGTCATCGGCCTGGTCGGCGTGATGGCGGCGCTTGGGATCCCACGGATCCGGCGAGCGATCGTGCGGCAGAACGTTCGCTCGGCACGGGACGCTGTGGTCACCATGCATGCGAAGGCCAGGGCGGTGGCGATCCAACGCGGAAGTGCGACTGCGCTGGTCTTCCAAGCCAACAACGTCCTGATCGTGTCACGCCATCCCGTCACCGGCGCGCCGGATACGATTGGGCAGCCGACGGACCTGCACGGGCGCTACGGCGTGACCGTGAACCGGACCCGGGACACGCTGGTGTTCGACTCGCGTGGGCTGGGAATGGAGACTGGCAACACGAAGGTCACGGTCGCCAAGAACGTGTTTCAGGATTCCGTCGTGATCAATCCCTGGGGGAGGGTACTGAGGTGAAAAACCGAGCTGGCTTCACCATCCTCGAAGTCCTGGTCGCGATGATGATCCTGACGGTCGGGATTCTCGGACTGGTAACCACCGCCGCGCTCGTGACCAGAATGATCGGGCAGGGACAGCGCTACAGCGAGGCGAGCACGCTGGCGGCCCAGCGGATCGAGCGCATGCGCAGTCGGTCGTGCACGACGTTGGCGAACGGCGGCGCGACGCAGGGCGCGTACACGATCTCGTGGACCGTGGATGCCGTTTCCCAACCCAATTCACGGGTCGTCACGGTCGTTGTGGTATCGCCCACGAACCGCGGCACGCGAGCGGATACGTTCGCGACCACCATTGCCTGCTGAGGAAGTCATGAACAGACGAGGCTTTACGCTGATTGAGCTGCTGGTGGGCGTCATCCTGGTGGGGATCGTGAGTCTCTCGATCTACCAACTCTTGATCAACAACCAGCGGATGTACCGGCAGCAGACGGAGCGTGCGGATCTCAACACCACCCTGCGGGGCGCGGTTGCGATCGTCCCGACCGAGCTGCGCGAGGCGAATGCGCGCGACACCGTCGAAAGTGACATCACGGTGCTGTCGCCGACGTCCGTCACGTTTAAGGCAATGCGCACGCTCCACTTCCTGTGCGCGGTGCCGGTGGACAACGGCGCGACCGGCACGCTGACGGTGTGGCGAAACCCCAGTTTCGGCATGCGGGGCCTCGACCCCGCCCGGGACTCGGTGGTCCTTTTTGCGGAAGGCGATCCAGCCACTCGCACGGACAACTACTGGTTGCATGCGAACCTGGCCAGCATCGCGACGGGAACGGCCTGCCCGGGCGGCGCCGCCAGCGTCACGCTGAACCTCGCCAGCGTCCACCCGGTTGGTGGTTTGGGCGCGGTGACCGACGGTGCACCGGTTCGGGCGTTCGAGGTGGTGCAGTTACTCACCTACACGGATGCCGGTGGCGAGTCCTGGATGGGGGCGCGACGGTTCGCCAAGGGCGGTGGGTGGACGACCACGCAGCCCGTGCTGGGACCGCTTGAGTCCGGCGGCCTCACCTTGAGCTACTTCGACACGCTCGGCGCCGCGACGACGACCCCGAGCGAGGTCGCACGGATCGGGATCTCGGTCTCGGGCATGACCCGAGAGCCGGTGCGGACGGCCGGTGGTCTGCAGCACGTGATTGACACGCTGAGCACGCAAGTGGCGTTGCGGAACAACACCCGCTGACCCACACGAACTACGGAGGAATGATGATGACATCCCTGAGGAACGAACGTGGCATTGCCCTGGCCGTGGCCATCTTTGCGCTGGTCGTGGTCGGTGCGCTCGTGACGGGGGCGTTCTTCGTCGGCATGCAGGAGCAGCGGGTGGGCCGCAACACGATCACCTACCAGCAGGCTTTCTCGGCCGCCGAGGAGGGTGCGCAGCGTCAGGTTGCGAACTGGGATGCGAACAACGCCAACCTGATAGCCACCGGAGACAGCCTGATGTTTGCTGGAACGGTCGGTAGCAACGGAGGCTGGTATCGGGGCTCCGTCCGGCGGATGAACAACCGGCTGTTCCTCGTCCGTTCGGAAGGGTTCAGTCGGGACAGTGCGTCGCGGCAGCAAGTAGGCCTTCTGCTGCGACTCCGCCCGATCGAATTCGACGTCAAGGCGGCACTCATGACGCAGGGCAAGCTCAAAATCGGTGGCTCGTCCCAGATCGACGGTCACGATAACAGCCCCTCGGGCTGGACATGCCCGAGCCCGCAAACTGGCCTCCCGGGAATCCTGCTGCCCGATGCGACCCAAATCGAGACCTCCGGGTGCACCGACATGAGCTGTGTCGATGGGGTCCCCCCGGTCGCGGAGGATCCGACAATCACGTCCTCCACGCTGACGAACTTCGGGGACGTGACGTTCGACGAGCTCAAGACGTTCGCCAACAAGTTCGTGCCAGGGGGAGGGACGCGGAAGATCCAGCCGACCCTCTCGGGGACCGCGTGTGACAAGGCCGATGTGAACAACTGGGGCGAGCCGCTGAACCCGACCAGCGCCTGCGGAAACTACTTCCCGATTATCTGGGTGGCCGGGGACCTCAACATCAATGGTGTGCAGGGTCAGGGCGTCTTGCTCGTCGAAGGCAACCTGAGCGTGCAGGGTGGGTTCCAGTTCTACGGGCCGGTGATCGTCAAGGGAGCGCTCAATACCCAGGGTACCGGCGGTCACTTCAACGGCGGCGTGATCGCGGCCAACGTTAACTTCGATCAGAGCGTGGTGCTGGGTGACGCGGTGGTGAACTTCTCGAGCTGTGCCATTACCAAAGCACTCTCGAACTCGGCGCCAGCGTTCCTGCTCCAAGAGCGCAGCTGGGTGAACCTGAACTAACGGGGCCGGAGGAACCTGGGCCAAAAGTGACGTAACTCACGGTCCCAGATGGACTTGTTGCGTTTCGTTTAAAGTAGGTTAGAGCTTGACAAAATCCGGGGTGGGCGGTACTGTAGTCTGCCGCTCACCCCACTTATCTCGTTAAACGGTCGGGAGATATGGCTCTTTTCGGATTTGGGCGCGGCAAGACGACCGTCGCCCTCGATGTGGGCAGCGGGCTCATGAAGCTCGTCGCCATTGATCACTCTAAGGACGAGCCCGAGCTCGCCCGTGTGGCCGTTGCCCCGGTTTTGGGCAACGCCATCGTTGAAGGGGAGATCATGGATCCCGACATCGTCGCCGACACGATCCAGGGTCTCTTCAAGTCAGCCGGTGTCAAGCAGAAGCACGTGGTGGTAGCCGTCGGCGGGCGCGACGTTATCATCAAGAAGATCCGTGTCGACCGCATGAAGCAGAGCGAGGCGTACGAGGTGGTGCGCTGGGAAGCGCAGCAGCACGTCCCGTTCGACATCGAAGGGGTCGAGTTGGACTTCCAGATTCTGGATCCGGAAGGCAGCGGGCTCCAGATGGACGTGCTCTTGGTCGCCGCCAAGCGGGACCTGGTGGAGGACAAGGTTCAGCTCCTGTCCCAGGCGGGTCTCGACCCGTCGGTTGTCGACGTCGATGCGTTCGCGCTGCACAACGCGTTCGAGCTCAACTACCCCGATGCGATGGCCGGGGGCGTGGCGCTCCTCAACGTCGGACACGAGGTCACCAACGTGAACATCCTGCTCAACGGCGTGCCGCTGCTCACGCGGGATCTGGCCGTGGGGACGCGGAAGTTCCGTGAGGATCTGCAGCGGGAGCGGGGAATGTCCTCGGATGACGCCGACGGGCTGTTGCAGGGTTACGAACTCACACCCGATCTCGAGCCCTACCTGCAGAACCGCGGGGAGGAGATCTCGGTCGGGTTGGAACGGGCCAGCGCCTTCCTGCAGACCGCAACCAGCGATGGCGGGACCGTACAGCGGGTCTACTGCTGCGGTGGGGGCGCGCGCATCCCCGGCCTGACGGAGGCGCTCGGGCAGCGGCTCCGTATGCCGGTCCAGATCGCGAGCCCGCTGCAGCGTCTGTCGGTGAAGGAGGGAGTGTTCGATACCGTCAACGCCGACGAGGTGGGACCGCTCTTGATGCTCGCGACCGGTCTCGCGCTGCGGCACGCAGCGTAGGATCGAGAGGGCCGACTCATGCGAATCGAGATCAATCTGCTCGGTGGCACGAAGCGAAAGAAGGGCAGAGCCGGTGCAGGCCTTTCCCTTCCCAACTTCAAAGACATGTTTGCGGGGGTTCGAGACCCGCTGTTCATCGGCGCTGTCGTCGCCGTCGTCGCTGCCGTCGTCTTCATTGCCGGGTTCTTCACGGTCACGCAGGCGCGTGTCTCGCTGCTCGAGAACGAGGCTGAGGACATGCGTGCCGAGTCACGCCGCTACTCGAACCTGATCGCCCAGAAGCGACAGGCGCAGCGGCTGCGCGACTCGCTGCTCGCGGAGCTGGACGCCATCCGGGAGATCGACGCGGACCGTTACGTGTGGCCTCACGTGTTCGAAGAGGTCACCAAGGCGCTGCCGGACTACTCGTGGTTGGTGTCGTTGGCGGCGTTGCAGCCCAGTCCGGTACTCTCGGAGGAGGGTGACACGCTCCTGGTGCCACCCATGCAGTTCCAGCTCGAGGGGCGGACGTCGGAGATCGCGGCGTACACCCGATTCCTCCGCCGCCTGGCCGCCTCACCGTGGACGACCAACGTCGTGGAGGGACCCGCTACGACGGTCGTCGAGGAAGACAAAGCCATGCGGGCGTTCAGTATCACGGCCACCTTCCGGACCGCGGATTCGGCCTTCATCCGAACCGTCCCCGTGACGGAATCGGTACGCTAAGGAGGAGGAACCGTGGCGCTTACCGACCGAGACCGAAAACAAGTCCTCGCCCTCGTCATCATCGTCGCGCTTGCCGCGGCGGGTGCGTTCTGGTTCTTGTGGCGCGCGCCGAAGGCGGAACGGATTGCCGAGCTCCAGACCGAAGTGGATTCGCTGCAGGCGCGGGTCGAGGCGGCCAAGCAGGACTTGGCCCAGGGGACGGTGGAGGAGTTGCGTGTGAGGATCGCGGTGTATGAGCGGAGTCTCGGGCTCATGCGGCGCCTGGTCCCGGCGCAAAACGAGGTACCCCAGCTCATCGATGACATCGCCGCACGGGCGGCGCTCCGCAACGTGAACATCGCGGAGTTTGCCCGTTCGTCCGTCGAGCCGGGACCGATCTTCGACACCTATCGCTATGCGCTGCAGGTGTTCGGGCACTACGACGAGATCGGGGAATTCATGAGCGACGTGGCGTCGCTGGCCCGGATCATGGTGCCCTATGATGTAACCGTCAGTACCGCGCAGGATGTGGCGGAAGCACTGTATGCCGACACCTCCGGCGCGTTGCTCGAAGCACGGTTTCAGGTTCGCACTTTCGTGAAGTCGCAATCGGCGGGAGGGACCAGTGAGAGTCCGTAGCGCGCTGGCGTGGTTGGTGGTGTGCGCCGGTCTTGGCACCGTCGCTTGCAGCTCAGAGGAGCAGCCCGCCGCGGGGACTCCAGCGAGCGAGCCGCCTCCTCCGGGTGGCGCGGCCCAGATGCCGGCGCCCGAGCTGCAAAATGAGACGCAGCTCCTCCGAGAGGTGTTCTCGTACCGGAGCTCGGGACGCGATCCGTTCGTCTCGCTGCTCCGCACGGGCGACGTGCGGCCGCTGATCGGGGACCTGCGGGTCACGGCGATCAACTTCGACGGCCGGTATCCCGGCGCAAGCATTGCGGTGCTGCGCGACACCACCGTGAACAAACGGTATACGGTTCGGATTGGTGACGAGTTGGGACGGATGCGCGTCACCAATATTCAACCCGACGAGGTTATGGTGACAATCGAAGAATTCGGCGTGGAACGACAGATGTCGCTCCGGCTTCGCGGCAGGCAGGAGGAAACCCCATGAAGCGGTCAATCATGCTCGCACTCGTCGGGCTCGCCCTGATCGCGCCCCGAGCCCTTGCGGGGCCAGGCGAAGTCACCGCGGTGAGCGTCCTACCAGGCGCGGGTCGAGCGCTTGTGGTCATCGACGTGCGCGGCAGCGTGAGTGTGCAGGACTTCACGCTCGAGCACCCCGCCAGACTCGTGATCGACGTCGTCGGCGCCACGCTCAACACGTCCGGCGTCGTGTACGACGGTCGTAATCGCGGGGGCATCCTCAACATTCGCTCCTCACAGTTCCGGGCCGACGTCGTGCGAATCGTGCTCGAGCTCGAGTCGCTGAAGGACTACGAGCTGGAATACGCGGACGACGCGATTCGGATCTCGATTGGCGCGGATCGAACCTTCTCCGCGTGGTCGTCCGTCACTCCGGCGGAGTTCGAGAAAGCCTACAGGCCGGCTGTCGAGACACCACCGGTGCTCCAGGTTCAGCAACCGGTCGTGACGGCGTCGTACGACTCCGCGTCTATCGCCGAGGTGATGGAAGGCTTCGCCGAGCTGAGCGGCAGGACCATCGTGTTGGGCAAGGACGTCGACGGCTTCGTGACCGCCCGCGTGCGCAACCAGCCGTGGGACGTCGCCTTTGCGGCGATCCTCGATGCGCAGGGACTGGACGCACAAGAGGACGACTACGGCATCATCCGGGTCGATACGCGTGCCAATATCGCCGCACGGGACTCGATCGAGCCGCTCAACACGCAGATCGTTCGCGTGAACTACGCGAAGGCGACCGCGCTCATCCCGGTACTCGCCGGTGCCAAATCCGAGCGTGGCACGGTGGTGGCCGACACGGCCACCAACAGCTTGGTGATGACGGATGTCGCGCGGCGGCTCGACGCCATGAGGCAACTGATCGACGGCCTCGACATCCAGACGCCGCAGATCTCGATTCAGGCGAAGATCATTCTGGTCGACCGCACCGACATCCTGGATCTCGGAATCCAGTACGACTTCGGTGACGACGGCCGCGGCACGTTCTTCAACACGGTGATCGCCCGGCCCGACCCGTCCAAGGGGTTCGATACCAACGCCGACGGGATTCCGGACGCGTTCCAGCCGTACGATCCGGCGCAGGTGCCGGCCGTGGTGAACGTGGGCGGTGACGTGGTGGCAGGCGTCGCCAACGCCTCGGCCCCGCTGCCCGCGACCGCGCTCGACATTCTGTTCTCGTTGGCCGTGGGCCGGTTCGGCCTGACGGCGTGGATCCAGGCACTACAGTCCAAGCAGTTGGCCGACGAGCAGGCGGAGCCGGTGATCGCGACGGCCGATAATCACCAGGCGTCGATCCTCGTCGGTGACCAGACGCCGATCAGGGTGCTCGACGTGGGCGCGCAGGCCACGTCCGCGGCGAGCATTCAGCTGATCGAAACCGGCATCAAGCTCCAGGTCACACCGCACGTGACGGCCAACCAGCAGGTCTTGCTGGACATTCTGGCCGAGAATTCGTCCTTCCGGACGGTCGAGACCGACCTCGGCTTCGCGTTCGGCACGCGCCGCGCGCAGACTCAGGTGCTGGTCGACAACGGCCAGACGGCGGTGATCGGTGGGCTGACACAGACGCAACTCACCGTGACCAAGAGCGGAATCCCCTACCTGGTCGATATCCCGATCCTCGGGAACCTGTTCGGGGTGACCCGCCGGAGTGAGACGCGCAAGGACCTGTTGATCCTCGTGACTCCGCACATCCTGGACATCCCGGGAGGGGGGGGTAGCTGAGGGTCAACGCCGCGCCCGCAATCGGGGCGCCATGATGAACCTCCCGAGCCCGGCTGCTGGCCGGGCTCGGTCGTTTTGGCGACCCGGCCCGACCGGCCCATGCTCTGCCAGCTTGCGCGAATTCTGACCAGGTGGTAATAATCTGCCCCGCCAGAGCCGACCGCCCGGTGTGGGGTGAGTCTCTGGAACGTACTGCGGTCCAAGAGGTTACGCGGATCGGCCTAGGCTGGAGGCACCCTCCGGTCTGGGCCTCGCGAGCCTTGGGATCGAAGAACCGGCTGTGGCTGAAGCCGTGGTCTGTTGAGGCGTGGTTGAGGACGGAGCGAGAGCTTGGACCTCGACACCGTTGAGAGCTATGCCGAAAAAGAAGAGAGCGTCCAAGTCGAAGAAGTCCACTGCGCGGACATCCCGGGCCAAGTCGACCCGTCCCTCCGCGAAGCGCGTAAAGAAGAAGGTTACCGCCAAGAAGCCGGCCACCAAGAAATCCACCGCCAAGAAGTCGACGGCCAAGAAATCCACCGCGAGAAAATGGACCACGGGTGCGAAGGCACCAGGGCGCTCGCGGACGCTCGTGGTGGTGGAATCTCCGGCCAAGGCCCGCACGATCGACCGATACCTCGATTCAGGCTACACGGTGAAGGCCACCGTGGGGCATGTCCGCGATCTGCCGCAGCGCGAGCTCGGGGTTGATGTCGACAAGGGATTCAGGCCGAAGTACGTCACCATCCGCGGTAAGGGAAAGCAGTTGGCCGCCATCAAGCGTGCGGCCAAGGACGCGGGTTCCGTGCTGCTCGCCACCGACCCGGATCGGGAAGGCGAGGCGATCGCATCGCACGTGGCGGAACAGCTCGGCAATGGGTCCAAGATCCGCCGGGTGCTGTTCCACGAGATCACCAAGGAAGCGATCCAGGAGGCCATCGACCGCCCCGAGGACATCGACGCGAACAAGGTGGATGCGCAGCAGGCGCGGCGCATCTTGGATCGTCTGGTGGGATACAAGGCGAGCCCGCTCCTCTGGAAGTCGGTCAAGCGCGGGCTCTCGGCCGGACGGGTGCAGACGGTCGCCCTGCGGCTCATCGTGGAGCGAGAGCGGGCGATCCGTGAGTTCAAGCCGCAGGAGTACTGGTCGATCGAGGCCGACCTCGAGGCCAGGAAGAAGCGCTTCACGGCGAAGCTCCACAAACTGCGCGGCAAGACTCCCCACCTGCACAACGCGAAGGAGGCGCAAAGGGTCGTCGACGCGGTGCGCGGCAAGCCGTTCGTCGTCGCGAGCGTCGAGCGGAAGCAGCGCCGCCGTCGCCCTGGGCCGCCGTTCATCACGAGCACCCTCCAGCAGGAAGCGGCCAAGCGGCTCGGATCTTCGGCCAAGCGCACGATGCGGGCCGCCCAGCAGCTCTACGAGGGCGTGGAGGTCGGCACGGAAGGCGCGGTCGGCCTCATCACCTATATGCGGACGGACTCCCCGCGGGTTGCCCCCGGGGCGATCGATGCCGTGCGCAGTTTCATCACGAAGCACTACGCCGACGCCTACCTGCCGGACAAGCCGAACGTGTACGGAGCGAAGCGATCGGCGCGCGCCCAAGAGGCGCACGAAGCCATTCGGCCCACAGACGTGGAGCGGCGTCCGCAGGACGTGAAGCAGTACCTCAACGCCGATCAGTTCAAGCTCTACCAGCTCATCTGGCTCCGGTTCGTCGCGTCCCAGATGACGCCCGCGGTCTACGACACGACGACCATCGATTTCGACATCGCGAAACACCTGTTCCGGGCCACGGGCTCGGTTCCCGTGTTCGACGGCTTCCACGTGCTCTACGCGGATACGAAGGAGACCGGCGACGAGAAGACGTTTGAGGATCTCTCGCCTGTCCCGGTACTCGAGAAGGGCGACAAGGCGGCGGTGCGCGCGATCACGCCGAATCAGCACTTCACCGAGCCCCCGCCGCGATTCAGTGAGGCGAGTCTCGTCAAGGAGCTGGAGGGAGACGGGATCGGCCGGCCGAGCACGTACGCGTCCATCATCTCGACGCTGCGAGATCGTGGCTACGTGCGAATGGAGAGCCGTCGCTTCTTCCCGACGGAGCTCGGGGAAACGGTGACCAGAGTCATGGTGAGCCGGTTCCCCGACATCTTCAACGTCGAGTTCACGTCACAGATGGAGACCGAGCTGGACAAGGTCGAGGAGGGTGAGCTCGGGTGGCAGGCGGTGCTCGAGGATTTCTACCACCCGTTCGCCAAGGCACTCGAGTCGGTCGACACCGCGGCGCTGATTCGGGAAGCGCATGACGTGGAGCACCTGGAGAAAGAGCCGTGTCCGGAGTGTGGTGGGAAGCTCACGGTGAAGAGCGGACGCTTTGGACCGTTCATCGCGTGCACCAATTATCCGGAATGCCGCTACACCAAGCCGCTCAAGCAGGACCAAGTGCCGGATCGTCCGACGGACGAGCTGTGCAAGGAATGCGGCTCGCCGATGGTCATCAAGACGGGACGTTACGGTGAGTTCCTGGCGTGCACCCAGTATCCCAAGTGCAAACACACCAGACCGATCCCGCTGGGCGTCACGTGCCCCAAGTGCGGCACCGGTGATCTGATCGAACGTCGCACGCGGCGTGGCCGGTCGTTCTACGGGTGCACGAAGTACCCGGACTGCGACTTCTCGTCCTGGCATCGACCGGTGCCTGACGTCTGTCCGGCCTGCGGAAACCTGGGCGCCGAGCGCCGGGTCACCAAGGTGCGGGGCGAGTTCCGCCGGTGCCTCAAATGCGAACACGAGTTCACCGTCGAGGTAGCGACCCCGGAAGCAGTGACCGAGTGAAGGCAACGGTGGTAGGTGGCGGCCTCGCGGGATGTGAGGCCGCGTGGGCGCTCGCACAGCGCGGGGTCCAGGTCACGCTCTTCGAGATGCGGCCTCGTTGCACGACGCCCGCCCATCAGACGGACAAGCTCGCCGAAATCGTCTGCAGCAACACCTTCAAGTCACTCGAGCTGGTCAACGCGCACGGCGTGTTGAAGGCCGAGCTCCGCGTGCTCGATAGCCTCCTCATGCAGGTGGCCGAGGTGGCGCGCATTCCGGGCGGCGCGGCGCTCACCGTCGATCGGGAGGTGTTTGCCGAGGAGGTGACACGTCGCGTTGGCAGCCACCCCCGTATCGAGGTGGTGCGTGAGGAGGTGACGGAGCTCCCGTCGCCGGGCATCGTGGCGACGGGGCCGCTCACGTCCGATCGGCTCGCCGACACCATCGCGCGACGCCTGGGGTTGGACGCGCTGGCGTTCTACGATGCGATCGCGCCCATTGTGAGCGCCGATTCGCTCGAGCTCACGCCGCTGTACCGATGCTCACGGTATGGCAAAGGTGAGGGTGACGATTTCCTCAACGTGCCGCTCGACCGGGAAGGGTACGAGACGTTCATCGATGAGCTTCTTGCGGCGGACCAACATGCCGGCCACGAGTTCGATTCGGTTCCATATTTCGAAGGGTGTCTGCCGATCGAGGAAATGGCGCGCCGCGGGCGTGACACGCCGCGCTTCGGCCCGCTCAAGCCGGTGGGACTCCCCGATCCGCGAACCGGTCGCGTGCCCTACGCCGTGGTGCAACTCCGGCGGGAAGATCGCGCCGGCCAGATGTGGAACCTGGTGGGCTTTCAGACGCGGCTTCGCATTCCGGAGCAGCGGCGCGTGTTCCGCTCGCTCCCGGGCCTCGAGGCGGCGGAGTTCTACCGGTATGGGAGCGTTCACCGCAACACGTATCTCAACTCGCCATCCGCGCTCACCGAGCAGCTCACGGCGCGCGATGACCCGAGCGTGTTCTTCGCGGGTCAACTCGTGGGCGTCGAGGGGTACACCGAATCGCTCGCCACCGGGCTCCTCGCGGGCATCAACCTGGCGCGAGTCCTCCAGGGAGCGGCTCCCCTCCTGCCGCCGGCCGCCAGCATGCTCGGCTCGCTGGTTCGGTATGTCCACGAGACGGACCCCACACGGTTTCAACCGATGAACGCCAATTTCGGACTGCTCCCTCCGCTGGACCCGCCGGTGCGGGACAAGCGCCGTAAGCGCGAGCTCCTGGCCGATCGCGCGCTGGCCGCGATGCGCGAGTTTGCCGCCGACATCGCCCACATCCCCGTGTGATGTCTCGCCGTCGATCGGCTGGTAGCCGCAAGCGCGCACACCCGGAAGTCTCCGAGTTTCAGACGTTTCTCGCCAAGGAGCGCAACGACTCGCCGCACACGGTCAAGGCGTACGGCCGCGACCTGGAGACGTTCTGCAAGTTCTGCGACGACTACTTCGGTGGTCCCGAGCGCTGGAGTTGGGAAACGCTCGACCGTTTGGCGCTCCGGTCGTTCATGGGTGAGCTCAAGCGGCGGGGGCTCGCAAAACGATCGATTGCACGCGCCGTCTCGGTGCTGAGAACGTTCTACCGATTCTTGGGCACGCGGTACGGTATCGAGCAGAACCCGGCCAAGGGTGTGCGCATCCCCAAACTCGAGCGGCGCTTGCCCGCGGTGCCCGATCGCGCGCAGGTGGACGTGATGTTCGAATACGCGCAGGCCCTGGCGGCAGATGGCGGATTCACGCCGACAAGGGATCTCGCGATGCTCGAGATGTTCTACGCAACGGGCATGCGTCTCTCGGAGCTCGTGGGTCTCAACGTGTCCGATGTCGATATCGTCTCGGAGCAAGTCAAGGTGCGAGGCAAGGGAAAGAAGGAGCGCATCGTTCCCTTCGGCAGCCACGCCGCGTCGGCGCTGCGACGCTACATATCCGAGCGCGACGATCTCATTGCCGGGACGCGCTCGAAGCAGGTGGATCGGCGGGCGCTGTTCCTGTCGGCGCGGGGGAAACGGCTGTCGGCCCGCGGTGTCCAGCACATCGTTACCCGCTACCTGCGAACGCTCGACGAGAGCATGGGGTACCGCGTCCATACCCTGCGCCACAGCTTCGCCACCCACCTGCTCGATGCCGGAGCCGACCTGCGTGCCGTCCAGGAGCTGCTCGGCCATGCTTCTCTGAGCACCACCCAGGTGTATACTCATACCAGTGTGGCGCGTCTGAAGAAGGTGTACCAACAGGCGCACCCGAGGGCGTAGCCGGCTCGCGACTCTGGCCGCCGGCCGGGCTGCATCCGGCGGCGGCTGATGTACTTGAGGGATTCCAATGAAGAACGTCGACGTACATGCCACCACGATCCTCGCCGTTCGCAAGGACGGCAGGGTGGCGATGGGTGGTGACGGTCAGGTCACCATGGGCGACACGGTCATGAAGGCGCACGCCCAAAAGGTGCGCACGCTGGCGGCCGGGAAGGTGGTCGCGGGATTCGCCGGAGCCGCCGCGGACGGGTTCACGCTGTTCGAGAAATTCGAGGAGAAGCTGGAACGCTTCCCGGGAAACATCGCGCGGGCGGCCGTCGAGCTGGCGAAAGATTGGCGCAGCGATCGCGTGCTCCGACGGCTGGAGGCGCTGCTCGCCGTCGCGAACCAGGAACACGGGTTCATCATCAGCGGCAGCGGAGAGCTGGTCGAGCCCGACGACGGGTTCCTCGCCATCGGCAGTGGCGGGAACTACGCCTTGGCCGCCGCGCGGGCGTTGCTCCCAAACCCCGACCTGACGGCCCGCGCGATCGTGGAGCGCAGTCTCGAGATCGCCGCCGACATCTGCGTGTACACCAACCGCAACGTGTCCATCGTAGAACTCGGTGCCGGCACGACGGGGTCCTCATGACGGAACCCAAGGCACTCGAGGGCAAGCTGCAGGCGGCCGACACGGGTCCGGAGGCGGTTCCGTGGTTGGAGGAGCTGCCCCCCAGACAAATCGCGGCTGAGCTCGACCGCTACATCGTCGGCCAGACCGATGCCAAGCGCTCGGTGGCGATCGCCATTCGCAATCGGTGGCGGCGGTCGCAGGCTCCCGACGCGATTCGTGACGAGATCCTGCCGAACAACATCATCATGATCGGTCCCACGGGTGTGGGGAAGACGGAGATCGCGCGTCGGCTCGCCCGTCTCGCGGGCGCACCGTTCATCAAGGTCGAGGCCTCGAAGTTCACCGAGGTGGGGTATGTCGGCCGCGACGTGGAGTCGATGGTGCGCGATCTGGTCGACGCGAGCATCAACATGGTACGGGGAGAGCGCGAGGATGACGTCTTTCCCACCGCCGAAAAGCGGGCGGAGGAGCGTTTGCTCGACCTCCTGTTACCCGTGCCGCCCAAGAAGCGGCCGCCGATTACGGTACGGGGCGGTGATGCGCCGCCAGTGCCCGACTCGAGCGGGCCCGAGGAAGATGAGACCGCGAGGTTCATCGTCTCCGCCGGTGGTGAGGTGCGTCGGGACGAGGCCGAGGGCGCCGAGGAAACCGCGGATAGCGCCGAGCGCCGCGAGCGCACGCGTGAGAAGCTCCGCAAGCTGCTCGTCGACGGGAAGCTCGAGGACCGGGAGGTGGAGATCGAAGTGGCGCAACAGTCGTTTCCCACCTTCGACTTCATGCCGTTCCAACCGGGGATGGAAGGCGCGGACATCAACTTCAGCGAGATGCTGCAGGACATGCTTCCCAAGCGATCCAAGAAGCGGGTCATAAAACTCGCCGAAGGGCGACGTATCCTGGTTGATGAAGAGCTGCGCAAGCTCGTCGACATGGACGATGTGGTGAACGAAGCGCTGGACCGCGTGGAGAACCACGGGATCATCTTCATCGACGAGTTGGACAAGATCGCGGGGCAGCGTGGCCAGGTCGGGCCGGACGTGTCGCGCGAGGGCGTGCAGCGCGATCTGCTGCCCATCGTGGAAGGCTCCACGGTGCAGACGAGATATGGGTACGTGCGCACCGACCACGTGCTGTTCATCGCCGCCGGTGCGTTCCACGTGGCGAAGCCGTCCGATTTGATCCCCGAGATGCAAGGACGGTTTCCCATTCGCACGGAACTGTTGTCCCTCACCCAGGACGACTTTGTGCGGATCATGACCGAGCCGGAAAACTCGCTCATCAAGCAGTACCAGGCGCTGTGTGCCGCGGAGAAGGCGGAGCTGTCGTTCACCGACGACGGTGTGGCGGAGATCGCGCGCATCGCGATGGTCATGAACGAACGGACCGAGAACATCGGTGCGCGCCGTCTGCATACGGTGATGACGACCTTGCTGGAAGATGTGCTGTTCGAGCTTCCGGAACTCCCCGACAAGCGCATCAACTTCGACGCCGAGAAGGTGCGCGAACGGCTGATGCGCATCGTGGAGGACGAGGACCTCCGCAAGTACATTCTCTAGCGCTCCGGAGACGGGGCGGCAGTCCGCCCCCCATGCCGCCCCACCGGCAGGCCCAGCATTCGCATCCCCCGGCTTTACACCTGCATGTCACGCAGATAAAATCACTTACCTACTCTGTCATTCTGACACACCAGCTTGGTGATACATGCCCAAACGCGATTTCCTGCAGATCCCTGATCTCAGCGCCGACGAGATCAGAGCCCTGTTCGACCTGGCACTGCAGATGAAGCGAGGAGCCTATCGCGAGCGCCCGCTTGCGGGGAAGACGCTGGCGATGGTGTTCACGAAGAGCAGCACGCGCACGCGTGTCTCGTTCGAGGTGGGGGCCTACCAGCTAGGTGGTCACGCACTGTTTCTCTCGAGTCGTGACATTCAACTCGGACGAGGCGAGCCGATCAAGGACACCGCGCGCGTGCTCTCGCGGTATGTGGACGGCATCATGATTCGCACGTTTGCGCACGCGGACGTGGAGGAACTCGCGCGCCACGCGACCGTGCCGGTGCTGAACGGTCTCACGGACTACCTCCACCCCTGCCAAGTGCTGGCGGACGTGCTCACCATGCAGGAGAACTTCGACAGTCTTGAGGGAAGGGTGGTCGCGTGGATCGGCGACGGAAACAACGTTGCCAACTCGTGGCTCCAGGCCGCCGGCGTGCTCGGCTTCGAGCTGCGGCTCGCGTGTCCGGAGACGTACGAGCCCGACCACGCCATCTTCGACCGCGCCGAGCGGACGACCCGCGTGTCGATGCACGAAGATCCGGAAGAGGCGGTCCAAGGGGCGCACGTGGTGAACACCGACGTGTGGGCGTCCATGGGTCAGGAAGGGGAGGAGGAGGCGCGGAAGCTGGCGTTCAAGGGCTACTCGGTGGACGCCCAGCTCATGAAGCTCGCGGCTCCCGGCGCCATCTTCCTCCACTGTCTCCCCGCGCACCGGGGCGAGGAGGTCAGCGACGACGTGATCGAGGGTCCGCAGTCCCGCGTGTTCGATCAGGCGGAGAACCGGTTGCACGTCCAGAAGGCGCTGATGGTCGAACTCATGGGTGGAGAGGAGGGTCGATGAGCAAAGGATCGCTCAAGCGGACGCCGTTCTACGACATCCATGTCGCGCTCGACGGGAAGATGGTTCCCTTCGCGGGATACGAAATGCCGGTCCAGTATCCGACCGGCATCACCAAGGAGCACGAGGCGGTCCGCACGGGTGTCGGCGTCTTCGACGTGTCGCACATGGGCGAGTTCGAGTTCACCGGACCGGACCGCAACGCGTGGGTGAATCGGCTCACGTGTAACGACGTCGGTGCGCTGGAGGACGGGCAGGCCCAGTACACGGCGCTGCTGAACGACGAAGGCACGTTCGTGGACGACTGCATTGTGTACCGGTTCGACGACCGCATCATGATGGTCGTCAACGCGGCCAACATGGAGAAGGACTGGGAACACGTCGTCGCGAGCAAGAGCAACGTGAACGCACGGGTGAAGAATATCTCCTACGAGGTGGCCCTGCTCGCCGTGCAGGGGCCCGAGAGCGAGGCGCTGCTTCAGCCACTCACCAAGATCAACCTCTCGCGAATCGGCTACTACCGGTTCGAGGTCGGACACCTGTCGGGCGTGGACTGTTTCGTCGCGCGGACCGGGTACACGGGAGAGGACGGGTTCGAGCTCTACTTCCGGCCCAAGAATGCCCAGGCGATGTGGCACGCGGTGGCCGGCGAGGGCCGGGCCACCCCATGTGGCCTGGGTGCGCGGGACACGCTGCGCCTCGAGATGGGCTACGCCCTCTACGGCAACGAGATCGACGACACGATCAACCCGTACGAGGCGCGGCTCGGCTGGATCGTCAAGCTCAACAAGGGCGTCCCGTTCGCCGGCAAGACCGCACTGGACGCCATCAAGGCGAAAGGCCCGACGCGTCGCCTGATCGGATTCGCGTGCAAGGAAAAAGGCGTCATCCCACGCCACGGCTACGGCGTGTATCTCAAGGACCACAAGGTCGACGTCGTGCGCAGCGGCGGCTACAGCCCGTCGCTCGCCCATGGGATCGGGACTACCTACCTGCCGACCCACTCGGTGGAGCCGGGCACGAGCCTCGAGATGGAGAGCCGCGGCAAGCGGGTGGTAGCCGAAGTCGTCAAGATGCCGTTCTACACCAAGGGAAGCGTGCGGAAGTCCTAGCGCGTCGTGGCGAGCACGTAATGGCGATTCGGGTGGCGCTGCTCACGGTTTCGGACCTGGGTGCTGCGGGTCAGCGGGCCGACGCGTCGGGAGACGCGATCGCCACGTGGGCTCGAGAGCGCGGCTATCGGGTCGCGGCGCGTGAGGTGGTGGCCGACGAGTCGGATCTCGTCGCCGGCTGGCTGCTGCGGTGGGCCGATGACGATGTGGCCGATGTGATTCTCACGACCGGTGGCACCGGTCTCGCGCCGCGCGACGTGACGCCGGAAGCCACGCGTGCGGTGGTGGAGCGGGAGGTTCCCGGGATCGCCGAAGCGTTGCGTGAGGCCGGCCGCGCGACGACCCCGCGCAGTGCGTTGTCGCGCGGGATCGCCGGGACCCGAGGGACCGCGCTGATCGTCAACCTGCCGGGCAGTCCCGGTGGGGTGCGGGATGGGCTCGCGGCGCTCGATGCACTCGTGGAACACGCTGTTCAACTGCTCAAGGACCAGCCGACGGATCACGCATGACCGATCGCGTACTGCTCACGATGGACGATCTCGAGACGGCCGTGCCGGTGAACGCCGCGTTCGAGTCGGCCGAATTCGAAACGGTGCTGGTCTCGTCGCAGGACGACGCGCCGGAGGTATTCCGACGCGCCGCTCCCGACGTCGTGATTCTCACCGGCGCGCTGCAGGAACGTCGTTCGGATACGCTGATTCGGCTCGCGCGTACCGTGCCGATCTCGACGCTGGGGCTCATCGAGGAGGCGAACCCCGATCCGGCGCATCTCGCGCGCCAGGTCGGGCTCACCGCGTGGATGGTGAAACCGGCCGATCCCAACGACGTCGTCGCGGCCGCCCGCCGGCTCATCGGGCGACGGCGCCTCCAGGAACACACGGGCATTCGCGGCGAGAGCGCCGCGATTCAGGAAGTGCTCGTCAAGATCGAGCAGATGGCGCCGGTCTCGAGCACGGTCCTCATCGAGGGCGAGTCGGGAACCGGCAAGGAGCTGGTCGCGCAGGCGATCCACCATCTCTCCCCGCGGCGCGAGGGACCGTTCATCACGGTCAACTGCGCGGCGCTACCCGAGACGCTGCTCGAGTCCGAGCTGTTCGGTCACGAGAAGGGGGCGTTTACCGGCGCCGCCGAACGGCGGCTCGGCCGGTTCGAGCTGGCCGACCGCGGCACGCTGTTCCTGGACGAGGTCGGCGAGATTCCCCCGTCGACCCAGGTCAAGCTGCTCCGCGTGTTGGAGAACCAAACGTTCTTCCGGGTGGGTGGGGCGGCGCCGATCCGTGTCGACGTCCGCGTGATCGCGGCGACCAATCGCCCGCTCAAGGAGGCGACGGCACTGGGCGAGTTCCGCGACGACCTGTTCTACCGGCTGAACGTGCTGAACGTGTATCTCCCACCGCTCAGGGAGCGTAAGAGCGACATCCCGATTCTTGTGCGCCGGTTCGTGCGCGAGTTGAGTGCCACGCACGGACGCTCGTTCCGCGGCATGACGCCGGAGGCCGTGGAGATCCTGGTGAACGCCCACTGGCCGGGAAACGTGCGGGAACTGCGGAATCTGGTGGAATCGATGGTGGTGCTGGCGCCCGGACGGGAAATCCGGCCCAGCGACATCCCGCAGGATGTGCGCGAGGGGGGCACGCGGCTGCTGCCCATGCGGGTACAGGCCCCCGGGCGGGACGTGTCCGGCCAGGAGCTCGAGTTCATTCTGCGGAGCCTCATGGAGCTGAAGCTCCAGATGGAGGAGCTGCGGCGGCGGATCGATGAGGAGCCTCGGCGGGTGGAGGTGATCGAGACTCCGCGGCGGTTTGCCGCCGAGGAGATCACGGTGGGTGAGGCGTGGGAGGTGGAGCCCTCGGGGGACGGGGGCGGCGAGCCACGCGCGGAGCCTGAGCGGGCGGCGACGGTCGTCTATCGCTCCGGGATGAAGATGTCGGACGTCGAGCGGGCGGCGATCGAGGCCGCGCTCGAGGAGACGAAGGGGAACCGGCGGCGGGCGGCGCAGAAGTTAGGCATCGGCGAACGGACGCTCTACCGCAAGATCAAAGAGTACGAGCTGGGCTGAACGGGCTGGAGACCGGCCGTCTACACTGTTGCGCCGCAGGCCGCTGGTCGGCAGCCCGGGTGCACGAATTTGTGGTAACCGCACCACAATCCGACGAAAACTCTAGGAATTCCAGCCCGTTTGTGAGTGCCAAACGGGGCGGAAAAGCGTTCTCCTGACTGGCTTTGGTCTTGCAACCCTGGGGCGAAAAGGCGGCACAGGTGCGCCTGGTCGCGGTCGTGCTCCGAGGTGCCGGTGGGACAGTGAGCGCGACCTCACGCATCAAACGAGTCGGAATGGTCCAAACATTTGACAGAACTTGAGTTGCATTACATAGTAAGCCGCTACGGCCCGTTACCACGGGTCACATGCCGAGGTGGGGCGGGCCGTGCGGTTTGAGGTAAACGACAAGTGTGTCGCCTGCCTGGCGTGTGTCCGTGTGTGTCCCTCTCAGGCCATCGCGGTGGACGGCACGACGGTCAGAATCGTCGATGAGTCGTGCATTCGTGTCGGTGCGTGCGTGCCGGCGTGCCCACACGACGCGATCGACGCCGTGGGGGACCTCAGCCAGGGGCTAGCGCTGGCCGAGCGTGGTGACGCGATCCTGGTGCTGAGCGTGGAGGCGGATGTCCACTTCCACCCACACGCGCCGGAGCAGGTGATCAACGCGTGTCATGCGGCGGGGTTCGCGGTCGTGTCCCGGGGTGTGGTGGGAGACGAGCTGGTCGCGGAGGAGTACCGGCGGCTGTTGGACGATCCCGGGTGGGGGACGCGGATCCGCTCGACCTGCCCGGTGGTGGTGGAGAAGATCCGGCACGACTATCCCGAACTCGTGCCGTATCTCGCGCCGATCATGACGCCGCTGGCGGCGGAGGCCGCGTACCTCCGCGCGACGCACGGGCGGGACGCGAGCATCGTGTATACGGGTGTATGCGTGGCGGATGGGAACGAGGACGTCGATGCGGTTCTGACGTTCACCGAGTTGGAGGAGTTGTTGCGGCGGCGCGGGGTGGTGGTAGCCGATCAGTCGCGCTACTTCACGCGCATCCCGGGGGTGCGCCAGCGGTATGTGAGCACGCCCGGCGGGTTGCCGCTGCCGGTGCTCGCGGTCGAGCCGCAGACGAGCCGTCGGTTCCGCAAGGTGCGGGGCATCACCGCGCTGGACGTGATCGCGCGGGCGGTGGTGGTGGACAAGGTCGATCTCGGGTTTGTCGACCTGTTGCCCTGTGAGGGGTGTCTCGACCATCCGCTGCTGGGTCCGCGCGAGGAGCTGTTCCACCGGCGCCGGTTGGCGCAGGAGGCCGAGCCTCCGCGCAGCCCCACGCCGGTGGTGGATCCCGGGGTGTGGGTCCCGGTGGCCGCCACGTTCGAGGGTGCGACGGACGGGAAGGAGCCCTCGACGGGCGATCTCGACTGGGTGGTGAGCGAGATCGGTACGGCGCCCAGCGGTGCGCCGTGGGACTGTGGGGCGTGCGGCTACGCGGGTTGCCGGGAGTTTGCCCGGGCGTTGATGCGCGGTCGCGCGACGTTCCGTCAGTGTCCGCCGTATCAGGAACGGAAGGCGGCGGAGGCGCGGAAGCAGTCGGCGGTGGACGATCTGACGGGGCTGTCGACCTACCGCGTGTTGCAGGATCGGCTGGCGCAGGAAATCGCGCGCAGCCATCGTACGCAGGAGCCGTGCGGCGTGCTGTTCTTGGACCTCGACGGGTTCAAGGAGATCAACGACGTGCACGGGCACCAGGCCGGCAATATCTTGCTGGCGGCGATCGGGCGGGAGATCCGGCGGGTCGTGCGTGCCACGGACGTCGCGGTCCGCTATGGGGGCGACGAGTTCGTGGTGGTGCTGGTGGGAACGGGGCGGGAGGGGGTGCTGCACGTGGGCGAGCTCATGCGGTCGTCGGTCGAGCGGGTGAGCCAGTCGCTGGGGTACGATGAGCGCCGCGTCACAGCGTCGGTGGGGGCGATCAGTTACGATCCGGTGAACCGTCTGCCGGACGATGTGCTGCGCAGCGCGGACCGGGCCCTGTATCGGGCGAAGGCGGCCGGTGGTAACTTGGTGGTCTTCGGGGAGTCCGAGGGGGAATCGGACACCGGCCCGATCACGTTGCAAACCTAGGTCGTCTGTGGTGGTGGACGATCGGTGACGTCAGTGGAGAACTGCGAGTGAGCGATCCAGGGATGAGGACCGAGACGCCTCCGACGCCGCCCGACGCCGCGCGGTCCCCCGATCCGTGGGGAGTGAAGCGGGCGGAGAACCTGTTGACGAGCTTGCAGGACGTGCTGTCGGCGCGGGTCGAGGTCTCGCCGATCGGTGAGGTGACGGCGGTCCACGTGCTCACGCATGCGGGGCTCTCGCCCAAGCAGGTGGTCCGCAACGTCGAGAGCGCCCTCCTGGCGCAGCTCGGCCTCAAGGTGGATCATCGCAAGATCAGTGTGGCGCAGACGGCCGACGTCCGTCCCATCGAGGCGCTCGATCAGGAGGCGGTCCGGGTGGAGGCGATTCGCCGGAGCGTGGTGTTCAAGCATTTGGAGATGGTCTCCGTGGGCGAGCATCGCACGCGGGTCAGGGTCACCCTGATGGTGGGTGGGGCGGAGGCGCAGGCGGAGGAGGAAGTGGCCGACACCACGCGTGCGCGCATGCAGGCCGCGGCGCGGGCGGCGTTGGGCGTCTTGGAGCAGCCGTTGGCGGTGGGGGCCATGGAGCTGGAGGGTGTGAAGGTGGTGGAGGCGTTCGAGCAGCGGCTCGTGGTGGTGGGTGTGCAGGTCGTGGAAGGGCGCGATCCGGAGATGGTGATGGGGACCGCCCCGTTGCGCGAGAGTGCCGAGCGTGCGGCGATCCTGGCGGTGCTGGACGCCACCAACCGGTGGCTCCAGGCCCGGACGCCGGCCTAGGCGGGTGGGGGGCTAGTGGACAGGCCGATCGGGGTGTAGGTTCTAAGCCCCGCTGTTGGGTCGTAATCCTACGCCGCTGGTGGTCTCGCAGTGACGGACCGCCGGGTGGCGGATACATAGATTGGTTTTTTCGGCTGAGGGCTGGCCGGGCTGGGATGTCCCCAGCTGGACCCGCCCGCTTTGTTCCTTGGCCATAGCAGGTAGGAGCCGTTCGGCGCGCGAGCGTCTCACAGAGAAAATCGTCTTGCGCGCAAAACGGGACCAAGAAGCTTTGGAAAGGAGATTAGGGGGCCCCCGGAGAAGGAGAGCGGAGCGGATCGGTCAGCAGTAACGAGCGGAGCCTCGGGCGTACCGTAGCGGGGTGCGCTACTACCCAAGCAGGTCGTTAGGGACTGCGGAAAGGGGGTGAGGCTCTCATGGCATTAGGCTGGCTAGCCGCGTTCTTCAGCGCTCTCGCGCGGTATTTCTTGGCCGGCGGGAACGTCAGTTGGTAGCTTCTTCTCCAGGGGCACCCCCTCAGCTAGATGTCCATCAAACACCCGACGGCCATAGTCGCCTATGTGATCGCGGTTTGCCTGGCGGCAGGCGCAATGCTGGCCAGTGCAGAGTTTGATGTCTCAACTGCGGGCATTCCGTTCTGGAACACATTCGTTGCACTGTTGGCGCTAGGCCTGTTAGCCGAGTTCTTCTCACTGCGGCTAAGGGTCGGGACTGCGACAAGTGCTGTCTCTTTCGTCGCCTATCTGTCCGCCGTACTTCTTCTCGGTCCGCCGTGGGCAATGGTCATCGCGGGCACAACCGAGTTGGTGGCCGAGACCGTCGTCAGAAGGAAGCCCCTCATTAAGATCCTTCACAACACTGCGAAGGAAATCGTCGCCGTTGGCTTTGCAGGGTGGGTCTACGTCGCCGCGGGCGGAACACTTTGGATCGCCGAACCGGCCATGAAGGTGCCTGCGTTCTTGGGCGCCACCGTCCTGTATTTTCTGGTGAGCAATGGAGCTGCGGCGACGGCGGTTGCCATGAGTTCCCGCTCGGAGTTGGGCGAAGCGTGGAGTCAGATCGTTGTCAAGGGTCTGGTCCATGATGTCCTTTCCAGCTCCCTGGCTCCGCTCCTCGCGTTCTTGTGGATCAAGCTCCAGCTGTCAGGACTACTCCTGGTCATCGTGCCACTCTTCTTCGTGCGGCACGCACTCCACGTCAATCTCCAGCTTGAACAGACGAACCGCGAGCTCCTTGAGCTCATGGTGAAGTCTATCGAAGCTCGGGATCCCTATACCTCGGGTCACTCTGTTCGCGTTGCGACCTTCGCCAGAGCTATTGCGAGATCACTAGGACTTCCAGCTAGGGACATTGAACAAATCGAGACTGCCGCACTTCTGCACGATGTCGGAAAGATCTACGGAGAGTATGCGGCCATTCTTAGGAAGGGCGATGACCTTTCACCGACTGAGCGCGAACTGATACAGACTCATCCTGGGCGAAGTGCGGAATTGGTGCGGACCATCTCGAGCCTCCGAGGATATGTAGAGCGCTGCGTTCGGTGCCACCATGAGCACTATGATGGCGGCGGCTATCCGGACGGTCTTGTTGGCGACGAGATTCCGATAGGTGCCAGGATCGTCATGGTTGCCGACACTGCAGACGCGATGATGACGGATCGGCCGTACAGGGGTGCTCGCACCTATGAGGACGTGATCAGGGAGTTCGATCGCTACGCTGGGACGCAGTTCGATCCCGATGTGGTTGAGGCTTTCAAGCGGAGCACCGCCATTCGTCGACTCATAGAGGAACGCCAACTCTTCTTGGCGCGAGCCGCTGATCGTGTTCCGGAAAGGCGCGTTTCACTAGTCGGACGCTAGATTCGTCCGCCCGCCGGGTGGGCAACTTCCCTGGATAGATGTGAAGTGCAACGAGGTGGGCTATGGCTCCGTATATGCCTCGTTGCCGGAGTTCGTTCACAACAGATTCTCGACGCAGGGGCTTGCCTTCACGTTGGAACACCCATTCCTCCAGCGCCTTCAGCTCTAGTCGTTGTGAGATCCGCAAATCCAATCGTGAAGCTTGTCTGTCATCCACACATGCAACGAATGTGTCAAACCCCTGAGTTGCCCAGATAAAGTGTCGTCTAGCCCGTTCAAAATCCGCGATTCCGCGTGCATTCTCCCCGTGCTCTCCTGCCACGGCAATTGCCGTTTCGATGTTCTCCCAGGCACTGTCGTCCTGATGCTGCGCGATTCCCAAGTCAGCTCGGGCAAGAAGTATTGAGACGGTGAGGCGGTGCAGCTGCGCCTGTTTGCTGAACCGCTCTGCTTGTTCTAGACACAAGGCTGCCTCCGAGAACGCACCGAGGGTAATCGAAAGCGACGCTGAATTTGTGAATAGCTCGACCAGCCGTTTTGGCGATGTGGAGCCCTGAGAGAGTTGGAAGGCAGTCCTCCGTGCCTTGACGGCATCGTGAAAAGAACCAGTGTCTTCGTACAGCACTGCGAGGTTATCCCAGAGCACGCTTTGTGTATGGAAATCTCCCGCATTTTCCGCCAGTCGAATTGCCTCCCGAAAGCAGCTAACTGCGTGCTCCCAATCGCCGAGACTAGTCAACACAATACCGAGCCCGTTGAGCGCTCGTCGAAGATCGCTTTCCCTCGATAGCGCACGAAGACTACCTGCAGCACTGCTGAAGAGACGTGCAGCGGCACGGCTACGCCCGGTCACAAGGGCACAGTAGGCGAGTGTGATTTGAGCTGAGGAATAGACGAAAGGGTTCTTGGCTTCCTTGACAATATTCGCTGCCGCTCGCGCAACGCTATTCAGCGAGTCGGAGTCAACCTGGTCGTACGCCACCTCGGCGCTAAGTAGCAGTGCGCGTGCGAGACACTGCTCGTCGTTTCCCTTGGTGGCTTCACTGAGTGCAGATCGTACGGCCAGGCCGATGCCAGCTCGGTCTCGAAGTCTTCCGAACAGGATTGCCTCCGCACTTATGGCAGCGACCCGGGCGACCTCGGCTGGGGATCTGGCAAATGCGCTCGCCTTGTCGGCGGCAGCCAGAGCGCGGCTGTGGTGACCCTGGGCGAGAAGTGCCTCTGCAAGAAGTGTGGTGATTCGGGCTGTATTCCGATCCCGACACAGCGGACCGACTCGGCGTAGTGCTTGCTCCGCTTCTTTGGGTGCGCCTCGTTCAAGCGCAAGCTCGGCTCCTCCTACTAACGAATCAGCCGCCGCAGTTGTGGACCCTCCCCTGAGGAAGTGTTGGGAAGATTCGAAAAGACGCTGAAAGTCACCGGCGCAACAGCCGGTCGCCAACGCCTCCCCCATCTGTCCATGATAGAATTTCCGGCTCTCCTCTGGCATCGCCGCGTACACATAGGAACGGTGCAACTCGTTGGTGAAGCCAAGCCTGCCGTCCTCGAGACGAACGAGGCCTCGGTCGAACAGTTCAAGCGCGGCGAGGTTCGCTGCCGGTTTGGCGATGCCGAGAAGGCTGTGAACTTCCGTGATCGAAACGCGACGTCCCGCGACAGCCATGAGGTGGAGCATTCGTTCAGCGACAGTGGTCAGCCCGTGATACTGCCGTTCGAAGGCCCGCCGCATAGTATCAGGCAGGTGCAACGAGCCGATATTGCCTTCGCCCCGTCTGTGTGCGGCGACGAGTGATTGGCCGGCGTTCCGCAGCCAGTCCGACACTAGCATCTCGGTCAGGTACGGATTCCCGTCTGATAGCTCGAGTAAGGCCTTGCGAGTCTCGTTCGAAAGAGTCCCCTGCTCGCCACAAAGTCCATCGACGACAGCGGAGACCTCGGCTGTCGCCATAGGTGGGAGAACGAGTACCTCGTGCCATGGCATTCCTATGTCCCCGCCATCCCGCCGAGCGAGATTCGTCGCCTCCGGAGTGCGTGACGACGCTACAAGCAGTACAGGGTGCGACTGCAGCCGTCGCAGGAGTACATGTAGAACATCTCGACTGGCCGGATCCAGGAACGCAAGATCATCGAGAGCCAGCATCATCGGACCGCCATCAGCAACTGTTTCGAACATTCGCAGTAGTGCCTCGGCCAAACGTAAGCGAACCGATTCAGCCGGCACCGGAGGCGGGTCGGGGATTCCGGTAAACACGGACCGTATCCCTGGCGCGACGCGACTTGCCTCCGCGAGCCAGCGTGGGTCGGCTCCGCCGACACCGCGGTCGTGACACACGACGTGAATCAGGTCGGCGACGGCAGCGAAGGGGATGTTGCGGCCCATTTCCTGGCAGGCGACGTCCCACACTGCGCCTGCACGGGCCGCAACTGCTGTTGTGAAGCGGCGCAGGACGGAGGTCTTGCCGACTCCTGTCGGACCAGCCAAGAGGCCTGTTCGCAGCTTTCCGCGTTGGGCTTCGACCCACCAAGACTCGAGACGGGACAACTCACGCTCTCGTCCCACAAACGGTCGCCGCCGCCGGGGCTCAAGACAATTCGCTCCGAGGCCACTGGCTGCTGGCACCAATCCGCTTTCGACTCGCCGAAGCAACCGTTCGAGATCCGGATGTGGATTGCAGGCGAGTTCGGATCGGACGCGTTCGTGATGCGAGCGGAGCAAGCGAATGGCTCCGGGCACGTCGCTCTTCAGCAGAAGCTCCTCGGCCAGCGCTTGCGCTGCGGCATCGCTCAGTGGATCCACCTGGTAGAGCTTCGCTGCGCGTTCGTAGACTTGGCCGACGCTTCCCCGTTCCCTTGCTTCGCTCAGTTGGCGTGCAAGGCTCTCTCGAATCTGTCGCAGACAGCGCGCCCTCATGCCTTCGACCCAATGGGCAAACTCGGCGCTGCCGTTGCGATCCAGATCACGAAGTGGATGCTCGAACTGCGCAGGTAGGTCGGTGCCTCCCGCAAGTGCGTCGAGATCAGTCTCCAGGGTGGTGTTCAGCTGTACGTCGCGACCGCCTCGAGGAATCGCTCCGCTACCCAGAACCTGGCGGATAGCACTGAGCGCCTGGGATAGCGAGTGGCGTGCCCGGTCTGGGGAATCGGTCTGCCAGAACAGCTCGACAAGTAGATCCCTCGAGACCGGCCGGATACGGGTCTCGAGCGCCAGATAGACCACCAGCCCGAGTTGCTTTCGGGTGCGGAACCGGACTGGGCGCCCGTCGCTGCCGCAAAGCACCGGAGGGCCGAAGATTTTGAGGTGAGGGTGTGTGGCCATAGACGGGTTAGCCTGTCGCAATCCAATCTTGCACGCGGCCGCTCAACAAGTTCTCAACACGTTGGGAATAGACGAGTTGTGTGTGTTTCAGAAGGCTTTGGGAGCCCAGTAGGCTGCCGAATTCAACATGTACGACCTTGCACGCCAGACGCAAGAGTGACCAAGACCGCCCGAACCGATCTGGGGTTTCAAGCGCAGGTGCTGAGACATACTGGATGCTCAACGAGCAGATGGCGGCGCTTCCCTTGGCAGGCGCTCGGGGCTGGATGCCGATGACTTTGACATTCCCGGGGTCTTCGGAACCTGACACGCCCGCCGGCCCGGAAGCTGCGTATCATCTGCTCCTATGCGGACGGGAAACGCCAACGCCCAGGTAACGAACTTCCATCGTGACTACCATAGGGCCAAGCGCCACATTGATCGGGTACAGCAGCAGGCGGATGCACGAGAGCGCTGAGCGCCCTATGGTCTCTGCAGTGTGATATTCATCGCGTCGTCGATCGAGAGCGTGTATCCGGCGTCCGGGTCCGTGTGATTCCACGCGTTCACGAATCCCATGTTCTCGAAGGCCATGTCCGGAATGCCGTATCGCTCGCGGAACGCGCTCACGAACTCGCTCGGTTCGCTCACACCGTAGTCGAGGAGGATTCCCACCGTCTTGTACTGGAACTTGAAGTAGGTGACCTCTCCGCTCTCGGTGTACTGGACTTCGATCTTGTTGCCCATACTGCTGAATTCGCGGTCCAGCATGATGAGATCTCTGAACTCCGTACTCTCGATCGACATG
>JBDHAB010000041.1:0-25726 GCA_039588295.1 Gemmatimonadota bacterium | reverse complement strand
GTCATCGCCGACATCGATGGCCAAGACATCCCCGGCGGCCTCGCGACCGACATGGACGTGCAGCTCCGCGATGCGCAGGGCGCTCCGGTGTCCGGAGCGACGGTGACGATCCAGAACGGCTCGCTGGGCACGACGACGCTGTTTGAAACCGGCGTAGGAACGGGCGAGTACACCGCGTCGGTGAATGGCTTTGCGTCCGGCGACTACCGACTCAACGTGGTGGCTGGCGCCGACAGAGTCGAGGACGTCGTCGTCGGCGGGATCGGGGTGCATACCATTGAGAGCCCGACCACGACCGAGGCGGTCCCGGCGAATCTGGCCCTGGTAGTGACCTGGAGCCGCCCCGCGGAAGCGTTCCGCGCGGATGTGGACTCCAGAGAGTACGAGGCCCAGGATGCGTTGGACTCGGGAACCCACACGATTCCGGCGTCTGACGTCCGGGCGCGGGCCGATGAGAGGATACGGATCACTCGGTACAACGAGGTGAGCATCGCTGGGGGGCTCTCGGGTTCGCGGCTCAAGCTCAAGCTCCGCCGCACGGTCGAGCCGATCGTCGTGCAGTAAGGCGGGTTACTTCCCGAACACGTCCTCACTGGTCTGTTACGATCGCACGGCGGCCCCAAGCCGCCGTGCGGTCGCCTACAGGAAATCCGGTCTCTACTTCACCCCCACCTGCTCGACGATCCCTGCGAACCGCGCGTCTGCCCGCAGCGGCGCGTAGCCAGGATCCAGATGGACGAAGATGAGCCCAGCCGAGCGCGCCCGGACAGCATGCTCGAGGCTGGCGAATGCCCCGTCGAAATCTCCTACCGCCGCATAGCCCATGGCGAGCACTTCTGATCTGAGGTAGTGCTCGTGAGCCTCTCGTTCGAGCCGCTCGAGGATCGCTTGTGCTTCTTCCTGCTGGCCCATGGCCGCAAGTGCACGGATGAGGTGCGCGTCATACGAGCGGACACTGGACGGGAGTGACTGGCCCTTCCGGTACCACTCGAGCGCTCGTTCGGGAGCGCCCTTGCCGAGGTAGGCGGAGCCGGTATCGAGGAACGCGTGGAAGTAGTTCGGGTCCAGCTCCAACGTCTTCTGGCTCTGCTCGATCGTGCCGTCGTAGTCACCCGAGAAGAGCAAGTAGCGGCTCACCCACCGACTGAACAGCGGGGCGAGCGGATCGAGCACGAGCGCCTGCCGCAGCTCCTCGAGTCCCCTCTCGAGCTTGCCGACGCAGGGCAGCGCGCTGCCGAAGACAAAGCGTGCTTCCGCCGAGTTCGGGTTGAGGTTCACCGCACGTCTGAGCTCGCGCTCGGCGCCCGCGAAATCCCACTCGTACCAGCACAGCACCTTTCCCAGCGCGGTGAACGCGTCTCCGAGGGACGGCTCGAGGTCGAGCGCGCGCATCGCCGACGCCTTCGCCTTGGGGTAGGCCTCGTCGGGGGCCACCCAATCGTCGGCAAGATAGGACCAGCAATCTGCGATACCGGCGTGGGCACGAGCATACGTGGGGGCCTGTTCCAAGGCCTGCTCGAACAGCTCGATGCCCCGCTGGAGATCGGCCTCCGTGAACTTGTTGTAGAAGAAGCGTCCTTTCAAATAGAGGTTGTATGCCTCGAGGTTCTCCGTCGCGGGCACCATTCGCGTCTCCGAATCGCCGACGAGTTTGACCTTGAGGGCGTCCGCGATCGCTCGGGAGATCTCGTCCTGGATGGCGAAGACGTCTTCGAGTTGCCGATCGTAGGTCTCGTTCCAGAGGTTGTAGCCGTTGGTGACGTCGGTGAGCTGCGTGGTGATGCGGATCCGCTGACCCACCTTGCGCACGCTTCCCTCGAGCACGGTCCCGACGCCCAGCTTCTCTCCGATCTGTCGCACGTCGATCTCTTTGCCCTTGAAGGCGAAACTCGACGTGCGTGACGCAACCTGGATGCCGGGCACCTTGCCGAGCACGTTGATGATCTCCTCGGTCATGCCGTCGCTGAAGTACTCGTTTTCGGGATCCGCGCTCATGTTGGCGAACGGCAGCACCGCAATGGACTTGATGTCGCTCGCAGTCGTCTCGACAGCTGGGACACCTTCCGGAGTGCTCAACGTTCCGCTCTGTGCATCCCTCAGCGCCGCGGCGAACTCCGCCGCTGAGGCAAACCGGTCGACCGGCGAGCGAGCGAGCGCCCGAGTGACCACCATATCCACCGGATCGGAGACGTCACGAACCACGTTGACGTGGGGAACCGGCGCGCTGAACCGCTTGGCGATCACCGCCTGCGCGGTGGGTCCGGTGTATGGCGGCTCACCCGTCAGCATCTCGTACAGGACGCACCCGAGGCTGTAGAGATCGCTGCGGCCGTCCACCTCGTACTCCGCAGATGCCTGCTCCGGACTCATGTACGCGGGCGTGCCGATTGCCATACCGGTCTGTGTGATGTTGCCCTCGGCCGCGCTCACCGCCTTTCCGATCCCGAAGTCGGCCACCATGGCGGCGCCTTCGTGGAGCAAGATGTTCTCCGGCTTGATGTCCCGGTGCACGACACCCTGGCGATGCGCGTAGTCGAGGGCCGACGCGACCTCCTGCGTGACGCGCAGTGCTTCATCCAGCGAAAGCTGCCGTTCCTGATCGACGCGCTCCCGCAACGAGCGTCCTTCCATGGTGGGCATCACGTAGAACAGGAAACCGTCAGCCTCGCCGGAGTCGTAGAGCGGGAGAACATGTGGGTGGGTCAGCTTGGCCGCGATCTTGATCTCGCGGAGGAAACGCTCGGCGCCGATCTCGGAAGCCAGGTCTGGCCGGAGCACCTTGAGTGCGACGCTCCGGTCATGCCGCTCATCCTTCGCGAGAAAGACGACGGCCATCCCGCCCTCACCGAGTGTGCGCTCGATCGAGTAGCGACCGCGCAGGGCGGTCCGCAGGCGTTCAACAAAGTCGGTCATGCCCACGCAATGTGCACGGGGGGTCGGAACAGTGGTAGGGGGACACGCTGCTCGCCCCCCCCGCGCCCGCCGGACGGGGTTATCACACCGGGAACCCGGCATGTGGGGCCGCGACCGGGCCCCCGCTTCCCCATCTGACACAATCGTTGCACAATTACTGGGAGTCCTGTGTCCAATCGCCCAGCAGCCCGGTGTGCACATGACAATGCCGGATCCCGGCCGAGACGACGACCTGAAGGCGCAAGCGTGGGCGCGCGTCTACGCGGCCATTCGACCCCCGCAGTCGCGGAATCTGCGGGCCGGCGCCTGGTATCCCGTCGTGAACGACGAGCTGCCCGATCGCGTGACCCTGCGGATCGGCAAGACCGTCGTAACCGTCCCGCGCCGAGTGGTGGAGGTCCGGCCGCGTCAGCCCAAGCGGTTTTCTGTGGTGCATCGGGTGGGATACGTGCCGGTGGGGCAGCGGAAATCACTGCACCATCTGGGCCGGTACTACGCCGTCTGCCCGATCTGCCATTGGCGCTTCGGCCTCATCGGTACCCCGGAACGCACACGCTGCAGACAATGCGGGCACGACGGTGAGGTTTCCTGGTGGGAGACCGTGTGAACGAGTCGGAACCGGGAGGCCGTATCGACCCCGCCTCGCACGTGAACCTATGACTGCCTCGTCGCTCTCTCGCCTGGTCTCCGTCGCCCGGGGAGACGAGCCGGCGGACCTCGTCCTCAGAGACACGCAGCTGGTGAACGTGTTCTCGGGCGAGGTTCACCCAGCCGACCTCGCGATCGCGGGGTCACGGATCGTGGGAGTGGGATCGGGATATGAGGCCCGCGAAGTCGTGAACCTGGGTGGGCAGTTTGTGGCTCCCGGGTTCATCGATGCCCACGTGCACGTCGAAAGCGCCATGGTGCCGCCGCGCGAGTTTGCCCGAGCCGTGGTGCCGCACGGCATCACCACCGTCATTACCGACCCGCACGAGATCGCGAACGTGCTGGGTCTCGAGGGAATCCGCTTCATGCTCGCGGACGCGGCGCACGCGCCGTTCGCGATGTTCGTGAATGCATCGTCATGCGTGCCGGCGACCCATATGGGAACTGCGGGTGCAGCGCTGTCGGCCGACGATCTGATTACCCTGCGCGGTGAGTCCTCCGTCCTCGGCCTCGCGGAGGTGATGAACTTCCCCGGGGTGGTGTACGGTGACGAGGGTGTGCTGGCCAAGATCCGGGCGTTCGAGGATCGCGTCATCGACGGCCACTGCCCGGGGCTCTCGGGTCGCCAGCTCAACGCCTACGCCGTGACGGGGATCGCGTCGGACCACGAGTGCACGACGCTCGACGAAGCGCGGGAGAAGCTGCGGCTCGGCTTGACACTGTATCTGCGGGAAGCGACCAATGCGCGGAATCTCAAGACACTGCTTCCGCTCGTGACCAAAGAGAACGAGCGCCGCCTCTGCCTCTGCACCGATGACCGGCAGCCCCAGGACCTGCTCGATGAGGGATCGATCGATCACCTGGTGCGGATGTCCATCGCGGAAGGGGTCGATCCGGTCACGGCGATTCGCATGGCCACGCTCAACACCGCGGAGCACTTCCGACTACACGATCGCGGCGCCGTTGCGCCGGGACGCCGCGCGGATCTCGTGGTGTTCAACGATCTCCGTGCGCCCGCACCGACGCTCGTGTATGTCGGCGGCAGATTGGTCGCGGCGGATGGGAAGCTCCTCAATGGCCAACCCGTGGTCTCCCGAACGCCGGCTCCCGACACGGTGCGCATCGACTGGACGAATGTGGACCTCGGCATTCCGGCTGCGGGGCGCAAGGCGCGCGTCATCGGAGTAATCCCCGATCAGATCGTCACCAAGCACCTCGAAATGGACGTCTCGGTCGCGGACGGCATGGTGGTGTCGGACGCCGGCCGGGATCTGCTCAAGATGGCGGTCATCGAACGCCACGGACGGTCCGGCAACGTGGGACTCGGTTTGGTCACGGGTGTTGGACTCGAGCGCGGTGCGATTGCCGGTACCGTGGCCCACGACCACCACAATCTCGTGGTGATCGGTGCGGACGACCGGTCGATGCTGACCGCCGCACGGGCGGTGGCCGGGGCCGGCGGAGGACAGGCCGTGGCCGACGGGGAAGCGGTGCGAGCCTTGCTCCCGCTCCCCATTGCCGGTCTGATGTCGGACCAGCCGATCGAAGCCGTGCGAGACGGTATGGCGGAGCTCATCGGGGCGGCCCAGGGCCTGGGGTCATCCCTTCACGACCCGTTCATGGCCATGAGCTTCCTTGCACTCGAGGTGATCCCGAGCTTGAAGCTCACCGACATGGGGCTCGTTGACGTCGAGCGGTTCGAGATCGTGCCGCTGTTCGTGGAGTAGTGTTCGGGCCGCGGCGTGACGGTCTCACTGTTTGCCAAGCTGTTCGTGTTGACATTGCCCGTCCTGCTCGCGCTGGACGCCCTCTTCCTCGGCGTGATCGCGCGGCGGTTCTATCGGGAGCGACTCGGGTCGCTGCTGCGGGCCAAGATGCGAATCGCTCCGGCAGTGGTCTTCTACCTTCTCTATGTCGTAGCGCTCTTGGTCTTGGTCCTGGAGCCAGCGATCGCGCACGAATCGCTGGGACGTGCGCTAATCCTCGGTGGCCTGTTGGGGCTCGTGGCATACGCCGCCTACGATCTGGTGAACCTCGCCACGTTGCGGGACTTTCCGCTGGCCGTCGCGGTCGTCGACATGGTGTGGGGCACCTTCGTGTCGAGTGCGACGGCATGCCGGGCGTTTGTCGTCTGGGGTTGGCTCGCCTGAGCGGGGAGTACCCGGTCGTCCGCTGGAACACGCATCACGGCACCGTGCCCCGGCGCTCGGAAACCTGAGCGTGAAGCGGTCACAGCGGTCCATCTTCGTTTTCTGGGTGCCGCTCGCCGCCACCTGGCTCATGATGGCGGTGGAGGGGCCGTTTCTCGCGGCCATCATTGCGCGGCTGGCGGACCCCAAGTTCAACCTCGCGGCGTACGGCGTGGCCTTTGCCTTCGCACTCCTCGTGGAAGCACCGGTCATCATGATCATGAGTGCGTCGACGGCGTTGGTGGAGGACGGGCCGAGCTTCCGCAGACTGCGCAACTTCACGTACGCACTGAATGCGGCGATCACTGCCATCATGCTCGTCTTGTTGATCCCGCCGGTCTTCGACGTCGTCATGCGCGATCTGATCGCCCTCCCGGACGAAGTGGTACGCCTCGCCTATGTCGCACTGTGGATTCTGCTGCCGTGGCCGGGCGCCATCGGGTACCGCCGTTTCTTCCAGGGCTTGCTCATCCGGGACGGCCGCACGCGACTCGTCGCCTACGGGACGGTGTTGCGGCTCGTGACGATGGCAGGTACAGCGCTGGCCCTGTTCTTCACGATTGCGCCGCCGGGAGCGTGGGTCGGTGCGGCGGCCTTGGCGGCGGGAGTCTCAGCCGAGGCGCTGGCCAGCCGCTGGATGGCCCGGGCGACGTTGCGGCGGCTGCGTGACGCGCGCCCGTCCGAAGACGGCCCAAGCGAGCGCTTGAGCTACCACCGCATCGCTCGGTTCTATTATCCGCTGGCCCTGACGTCGCTGATCGGCCTCGCGGTGCAGCCACTGGTCACGTTCTTCATGGGACGGGCGCAGGCACCACTCGAGTCGCTCGCGGTCTTCCCGGTGATCGTGTCCTTCTCGTTCATCTTCCGCTCGATGGGGTTGAGCTTCCAGGAGGTGGCCATCGCCCTCATGGGCAAGCAGTACGAGCACGCTCCCGAACTCGGACGCTTCGCGGTGTGGCTTGGCCTCGCGTCGTCGGCGGGGCTCGCGCTGGTCGCGCTCACCCCCCTCGTTGGGTTCTGGTTCGAGACCGTGTCGGGCTTGAGCCCGGAACTCGCGCGGTTCGCCATCCTCCCGACCATCATCCTGATTCCGATTCCGTTTCTCTCCGTGCTGCTCTCGTATCAGCGTGGGATCTTGGTCGTTGCCCGCATCACCCGACCGATCACGTGGGCCACGGCAGTCGAAGTCTTGGCGATCGCGATCGGGTTCCCGATTCTGGGGTGGCACTTCGGTATGGTTGGCGTCACGGCGGCGGTCGTTGCCTTTCTGGTGGGGCGGCTCGGTGGCAACGCCTACCTGACGAAACCGTGCTTGCGGGTGGTGAAGGGGATAGACAGCCGGATGGACGGTTAGTTGGAGGGTGGATCGGGATCGCCCTCGATCCGTCCATCCGTTGCCTACCGGTGCTCGTTGGCCAGCGCCACCGCGTACTCCAACACGGCGTCGCGTCCGGCGAGTACGTCCTCGACCGTCGGCGTCACTTCGTGGTCCGGGATCAGGCCGCGGTCGGTCGGCGTGTATCCGTCGACGGCCATCGTGTACCGCACGAGCGGGATGCGGCAGCGCATCCCCGTGTTGGGCAGCCGGATCGTGACGATCGAGCCCGAGGTGTTCCCGTAATAACCGGCGCCGCCTTCCTCGCCAATGAACGTGGCGCGCCGGTAATGGTGCAGTATCGAGGTGACCTCGCCGGTCGCCGAGAAACTCCGGCCGTTGATGAGCACGTACACGGCGCCGTCGAACACCGGTTCGCGTGGATGTTGGAGACCGAGGTTCGGGTGCCCGAGCGTATCGAACCTGCCACGGTCATTGGGGCGCAGCCGCTCCCGCGGGTAGGTCCTGTCTGGTTGGCTGGTGAACTGAAACAACGCGAACGAGTCCCGGTTCACCTCCAACCAGCGATAGTAGTGGAAGTCGTCCGGCAGAAGATGTGCCGCGAGGAACTTCCCGAACGCATCCGTCCCGCCCCCGTTGTCGCGGAGGTCGATGACCAGCGCGCGAGCCGCGGAATCCGCGAGCTCCTGGAACGTCCGTTGGAGAAACCTCGGGTAGTCGATGCTCGCGCTGCGGTACGCGCCACTGCCAAAGGTCCGAATGGTCAATACGGGCACACCACGCCGGTACGCAAGTGCGATGGGTGGGTGGTGAGGCTCGGGGTACCGCGCCGCCCGCTGCCGGAGCGTGGAGCTGCTGATTCCGTCAGCCACAACCGTACCGGCCGTTCCGTCCGTTGCGAGGTAGCGCACGTCGTAGCTGGTCGTCGGGCCGAAGAGTGCATTGTAGGCCGACGAAAGCCACCGGTCGCTTTCGAGCGCCCGATACTTGCTCGTTTCGACCCGGCCGTCAGACGGAAGAATTGCGAACATCCGTTCCACGATTTCCCGCATCGGCTGGCCGTTGATCGATATGACGCGCGCGCCGAGCGGTACGTCGTCGCGGTCGGTGTAATTGCGGGATATATGCGCCTCGCCCTCCACGAACGTCAGGCCGAAGGGGACGTGCAGGGGAGCGGTTGTGAACCAGGCCTGGGCCGAGCCCGGAAGGATACATGCCGAGTGCCCGTCGTTAATGGCGGCGATCGTACCGCTGAGCAGTGCCAAGAACTCGAGATCGGTCATGGGATGATCGAGCCGGCTCACCGCGTCGTCGAACATCCGGTCGATCGTCGCCTTCGGGGAGTAGCGGTACAGACCGCCGTGGCCTTCTTCGAGTGAGCTCTTCAACACCGCAAAATCCTCGCGAAGCTCGACCACCGCATGGTGCCGGTCGGGATCATACCTGTTGCCTCCCTGCTGCGCTGCGGCGGGTGAGGAAATGGCGATGAGTACGGTACCGATTAACAGGAGACGCATGGAGGGCCCCGGTACAGTTGGTGTTCAGAGTATGCACTACGAGGCAGCGTGGGGAGAGTTTCCGACCCTCCCTAGACCGCTCGCGTACCCTCCAATAGCTTGCATCCGGACCCACCATGATGACTCAGGCGGGTGGGGATTTTCGCCTGTGCCCATAGGAGGCTTCATGCAATTCGCACCCTTACGCACGCTGTTTGGTGCTGCGCTCGTTGTGCCGTTTTTCGCTGGCTGCCAAGCCGGCCCCGATTTCGAGATTGACTACGAGATGTATCAACTCGACAACGGGTTGGACGTGGTGCTCCACGAGGATCACTCGGACCCAATCGCCGCCGTGGCGGTGCTGTACCACGTGGGGTCGAACCGGGAAGAGGTGGGCCGCACGGGCTTCGCGCACCTGTTCGAGCACATGATGTTCCAGTCGTCGCAGCATGTCGGCGAAGATCAATTCTTCCAGAAGATCCAGGATGCCGGCGGTACGCTGAACGGCGGGACCGGGTCGGATCAGACGATCTACTTCGAGGTGGTTCCGAAGAACGCGCTGGAGATGGCCTTGTGGCTGGAGGCGGACCGGCTGGGCTACCTGCTGCCGACGGTGACGCAGGAGGCGTTCCTCAACCAGCAGGCGGTCGTGCAGAACGAGAAGCGCCAGCGGGTCGACAACAACCCCTACGGTCACACGAGCTATGTGATCGATCAGCTGCTCTATCCGGAGGACCATCCGTACAACTGGCAGGTCATCGGCTCGTTCGAGGATCTGGCGAACGCGACGGTGGAAGACATTCGCAACTTCTTCCGCACCTGGTACGGTCCCAACAACGCGACGCTGGTGATTGCCGGAGACTTCGATCCCGAGCAAGCCAAGAGGTGGGTCGAGAAGTACTTCGGCGAGATCAGCGCGGTGGGCACGGTCACCGATCCGGATCCGCAGCTGGTGGCGCTCGCCGAGACCAAGCGGGCATTTCACGAGGACAACTTCGCACGCTCGCCCGAGCTCAATATGGTCTTCCCGACGGTGCAGCAGTACGATGCGGACGCGTATGCGCTCAGCATGCTGGGGAGATTGTTCTCCGATGGGAAGAAGGCGCCGCTCTACAAGGTGATTGTCGAGGAGGAGAAGCTGGCGCCGTCGGTTTCGGCCTTCCAACGCAGCCGGGAGATGGCCGGCTCGTTCCGCGTCCGTGTCCGCGCCTTCCCCGGTAAGCCGCTGGGGGATGTCGAGGGCGCCATTCAGCAGGCGTTTGCGCGGTTTGAGGAAGAGCGGTTCACCGAAGAGGACCTGGACCGCATCAAGGCGCAGATCGAGACCGGGTTCTACAACGGTATCTCGAGCATCCTGGGTAAGTCGTTCCAGCTCGCCCGGTATAACGAGTTCGGCGGATCGCCGGGCTTCATCGAGGAGGACATCAATCGGTCGCTGGCCGTGACCTCGGATGACGTCTGGCGGGTGTACGAGGAGTACATCAGGGGCAAGCCGTTCGTCCTCACCAGCTTCGTCCCGAAGGGCCAGACCAACCTGGTGGCGGCCGGGTGTGAGCGATTCCCCGTGCAAGAGGAGGTCATCGACGCGGCAGGGACGGAGGTCGGAACGGCACTGGCCGCGGCCGAGCCTGTCGCGGATCTCCCATCCAGCTTCGATCGCTCCGTCGAGCCGGCGAAGGGACCGTCGCCCACGGTGACGCTTCCCACGGTGTGGACACACACCTATGCGAACGGTCTCACGATCTACGGTATCGAGCACCATGAGCTCCCGCTCGTGAACTATTCGCTCACGATTCGCGGCGGTCACGTGCTCGACGATCTCGGGAAGGTCGGGGTCGCGAATCTCATGACCGATATCATGATGGAAGGCACGGCGACCAAGACTCCGCTCGAGTTGGAGGAAGCGATCGATGGGCTGGGCGCCAACATCTCCATGTTCACCACTAACGAATCCATCGTGATCCGGGCGAACGGGCTCAAGTCCAAGGCGCAGGACATCTACGCGCTGTTCGAGGAGGTCCTGCTGGAGCCCCGGTGGGACGAGACGGAGTTTGCCCGCATCAAGGACGAGACCATTGAGACCATCAACCGCCGCAAGGTGAATCCCGGGGCCGTGGCGTCCATCGTGTACAACAGGTTGATTTACGGCGATGACCACCCGCTGGGTCACTCGACCATTGGGTCGGCGGCATCGGTCGCGGCGATCGGCATCGACGATCTCAAGGGATTCTACGAGGCCAACTACTCGCCGTCGGTTTCATACATCACGATCACCGGTGACATCTCAGAGGCCGAAGCAATCGAGCTGTTCCGGCCGCTGGAGGAGGCGTGGTCGGCGCGAGATGTGGCGTTGCCGGAGTATCCCGACCCCGCGCCCCCCACGCGCCCGGCGCTGTACTTCGTGGATCTCCCCGGTGCGAAGCAGTCCCAGATTTATGTTGGGCACCTGGGACTCCCACGCACGCACTCGGACCACCATGCCACGACGGTCATGAACCATCGGCTGGGTGGGAGCTTCAACTCCGTACTCAACCTGATTCTGCGAGAGGAGAAGGGCTACACCTACGGAGCCCGGTCGGGCTTCGGTGGCGGGCATCTTCCGGGAACGTTCACGGCGTCGTCCAGCGTGCGGTCCAACGTGACTTTCGAGTCGGCGAAGATCTTCCATGATGAGATCATGAAGTATCGCGAAGGTGTCTCGGAAGATGATCTGACGTTCACCAAGAACGCGTTGGTGCAGTCCAATGCACGCCGATTCGAGACGTTGTTTGCGTTGCAGGGTATGCTCAACGAGATCGCGATGTACGGACGCCCGTTTGACTACGTGCGTCAGCAGGAGAACGTGACCCGGGAGATGACGCTCGACCAGCATCGAGGGCTGGCGCAACGGTATATCGACCCCGAGCGGCTGATCTACCTGGTGGTGGGAGATGCGGCGACCCAGTTGAGGCCCCTCGCGCGGCTGGGGCTGGGCAGCCCCGTTCTGCTAGACGCGGACGGCAACCGCGTGCGGTGAGCTGAGTTGGCCGGTCCGCTCCGGGCCGGCCCACGAGGCCGCAAAGAGCCGAGGGGGGGTCAGCCTCCTCGACTCTTTGTATGTTTCAGAGGATTACCGTATCAGATAGGTGGTGCCGTTGGACCTTTGACCGCCAAGGGCCTTCGCTCCACGGAGGAACTCATGAAGCGCTCCCGTTGGTACCTGACACCCGTCGCGGTCTTCTCGCTCGCCTTCGTGAACCTCGAGCTCACCGCCCAGGTCGAGCCTCAGCCTCAGGATGAGGCACTGCTCACGGCCGAGGGGGTGGTCAACAAGATCTACGAGCTGGTGTCGTTCGAGGCGGACACCACGCCGGACTGGGACGCGGTGCGATCACTGTTCCTGGACGAGGCGGTCATCGTGCTGCGGACGGGCCGGTTTGAGACGGGTGTGTTCACGGTGGACGGGTTCGTGGATGACTTCGTGAGCTTCATCGAGCGAGCCAACGTCGAGGAGACCGGCTTTCAGGAACAAGTCATCCGCACCAGGCCATGGGTGTTCAAGGACATGGCGCAGATCCTGGTACTGTACGAGGCCAGCATCCCGGGCTCGGGACGGCCACCACAGCAGGGAGTGGATGTCTTCTCACTCGTTCGCCGCGACGGGAGATGGTGGATCGCCGCCGTCACGAACGATATTCCCGACCCCATGAATCCGGTTCCGCCGGAACTCATGAAGGAGCCGAGGTAGGCTGGCCTGCCGGCGGGTCAGGTGGCTGCCTCGAAACCGCTCGCCTTCGGTGATGCTGCCTTGAACGGCAGCCTGTCACTGCGTCGATGCGCTTGCGGGCCGCTCCGACGGCAGTTCTGGGGGCTCCGCGCTCGGTAACCACACGACGAACGTGCTCCCTTCGCCGGGCGCGCTCTCGACCGTGATCGTCCCACCCTGCAATTCGGTGAGCATCCGGGCGATGGCGAGTCCGAGCCCCACACCGCCGTGGGCGCGACTGCGGGACTTCTCCACGCGATAGAACCGGTCGAAGACGCGCGGCAGGTCTTCAGGCGGAATGCCGTCGCCAGTATCGCGGAGCGTGATACCGATTCGGTGGCCCTCCGGCACCACGCCAATCGTGACCGACCCGCGCTCCGTATATCGAACCGCGTTCGTCGCCAGGTTGAGCAGCACCCGGCGCGTGTGATCGGGATCGCCCAAGACGTAGATGGGCTCGGTGATCTCGTTGCGGATCGTGAGGTCGTGCCCCGTGGCCATGGCCTCGGCAATTTCCTTTGTCTCGCAGGCGATGGGTGCGACGTCGAATCGCTCCCGATCGGCGCCGAGCGCACCGTCGCCGCGAGCGAGGAGCAGGAGATCCTCGACCAACTTGCTGGTGCGCTCGACCTCCGTGCCGATCGCGGCCAGTGCATCGCGCATCTCGTCGGGCGTGCGCTGCTCGTCGAGCGACCACTGCACTTGGGCTCTGAGGTACGTGAGCGGCGTACGCAGCTCGTGACTCGAATCGGCGGTGAACGCCTCGAGCGCCGCGTGCGACTCCTCGACCCGGGCGACCATGCGGTTGATCGTTTCGGCGATCTGTGTGATCTCGGCGACGCCGGTGGGCACCCCGACCCTGCGACTCAGCTCACCGGGACCGATGGCCCGCGTCTCGGCCCGAACGCGCTCCACCGGGGCCAGCGCCATCTCGACGGTGGCCCGTGTGGCCCGGCGTGCCGAGAGCGCGGCAAGGGGAACGAGTGCGAGCGCAGCCACGGCGAGGCCCGCCAGTGTGAGCAAGTTCGGCTGTCGGCTGCCCGCGACGAAGACGTCGAACTCCCCGGACCGCCGGTGGTACACGCGGTACCGCCATCGGCCCCGTTCGGCCACCGCGCGGGCGATCTCGTCGTGCACCTCATCGGCAGTGGCATCGGGACCGAGGGTCTCGATCCGCTTGGCCGGCATGGTCGGCGACAGGAAATACACCGAGCCCATTCCCTCGGCGCTCGAGGCGGTGCGCGTAATCAGGAAGCGCGCACCCATCCCGACGAGCTGGTCCGCCAGCATGTCGGGCGCCACGGTGGTGCGCTCGCCGCCGGGGTCGGCGTAGAGGCCGAGCAACGACTCGATGACCGTGGCGTTCTGGAGGAGCGATCGGTTCAGTGAGATCTCACTGAGTACTGCGAACGCGGCGATGACGACGAGTGCGTAACCGGTAAGCGTCACCCACGTGAGCCGCGAGAAGCGCGCGACCAGATCGGTGGCGAGTCGGCGCTCGCTCATGGACCCTCCAAACGGTAGCCGACACCTCTCACCGTGCGGATTTCGCTGCCGTCGGGCATTTCGCCCAACTTCTTCCGCAGGTAGTTGATGTATACGTCCACTACGTTCGTCGTTGGGTCAAACTGGTAGTTCCAGACCGCCTCCGCGATCCGCGAGCGCGACATGGTGCGACCCACATTCCGCATGAGGAACTCCAGGAGCGAGAACTCCCGCGGGGATAAATCCACGACATGGTCCCCGACCGTGACCGTCCTTGTCATGGGGTCGAGCGTGAGCTGCCCCACCTCGAGCAGCGAGTCCTCCCGGTGGAACCGGGAGCGCCGCACGAGCGCCTGGACGCGGGCCAGCAGTTCGGGGAGGTCGAACGGCTTCGTGAGGTAATCGTCCGCACCGCCCTCGAGCCCGCGCACCTTGGCCGTCAGCTCGCCGCGGGCGGTGAGGATCAGGACCGGTGTGTGCAATCCGCGCGTGCGCAGCTCGCGTACCACGTCGAAGCCGTCGCGGCCTGGGAGCATGAGATCCAGCACGACGCAGTCGTAGTCGCGGTCGATGGCGACCTGGAGTCCCTCATCACCCGCCGCGGCTTCGTCCACGGCGTATCCTTCTTCGCCGAACGCTTTCCGCAGGAAGGTGCGAAGGTTTCGATCGTCCTCGACAATCAGAATCCTCATGTGCCGCATGCTTGGTTGAAGTGAGAATGGGGAGGCGCCAGGGGGGCGCCTCCCCGTGACCGCAACAGGAAGTTACTTGATCCGCCGCACGGTGACGCGTGCAACCGGATCGGTCCAGCCGTGCTGCATCGGATCCAGGGCACCACCACCCTGGATGCCGGGGTGCGCGCGTACCACACCGCCCTCGGCGGTGCGGTCGTTTCCATCCGCGGCGCCCGACGTGGGGCCGATCGCAAAGCAGCCATCGACGATGGTTTCGGACATCTCGTCGTTCACCTCCGTGCCCGCGTCGTACGCGGCCGCGTAGTAGGTGCGTGCCTTGCTGCCCTGAGGAAGGGTCACGCCGTCCAGCCCGACGAATCCGTCGTTCGTGCAGATCAGCATCAATGCCAGCGAGAGCTGCGTCGCATTGGCACGTGCGCTGATGGTCGTGGTGAGTGACGAGGGCCCGGGTCCACCGACGCGGTGCACTGGCGCCATCGTGGCGAGTACCTCGTCGACGCCCTCGGTGGCGGTCAACTCCGCCGCCGCGGTGCTCGGGTCTCCACCCTCGGCGATGAGCCGCAATCCCTCGGACGCCGCCTCGCCGGCGGAGAAGAACGATGCGCGGGACGTGTGGGTGGCGATTGCCCCCGGAGAGAGTGGCTGGCCCGAGGTCAGGTTGGTGATGGTGATCTCGTACTCGTGACTCGCTGCATCTGCCGCGTTGTTCACGCCGGCGTCAAGCTTGAGCGCCGGATCCACGAGCTGGTCCGTCTCGCCACATGCCGCGGCGGCGACGAGACCGATCAGGGTGAAGCTTTTCCTCAACATCGTTGTGCCTCCTGCTTGGGTGAGTGGAATCGCGTTCTGGCGACCCAGTTTAGGAGGCGTGGGCGGATGGTGAGGCCAATCTTAGGGGACTCTAATGGGGCTCTAAGGAAGTCGCCGGTAGGTCGGGTTCGGACTGAGACGGCCTTGGCCGGGGTACATCCGTCCTCCCGGGTCGGCGTTTGAGCGGACTCCGATCATTAGAGCGACCGGCTTTGAACGAGCCGCGCGCGGTCAGGCTGATGCTCGATGGACCCGCGGGGTAGCGTAAAACCCCATTCCCCATTACCTTGCGCCCTGCAGTACGAACCGCGAGCTGGTATCTTCTCATTTCCGCAGAATGGTCCCCGCTCAGGATTGGGGCCGACGTTCCACAAAGACCCGTCGTTTCACTCCTCAGGTTCAGACAAGCAGCAGTAATGCGTTCCGGTGGCACGGGTGTCACCCGGTGCGCCAACGTGTACACCTATGAGGAGTATGTACCAACAGATGGCATTCAAATCTCTGGGGCTTCACCCCGAGCTCCTGCGGGCGCTCGAAGAAGAGGGCTACACCGAGCCCACCCCGATTCAGAAGGAAGCGATCCCCGTGGGTCTCGCAGGCCGCGACGTGGTGGGATCGGCACAAACCGGTACCGGCAAAACGGCGGCGTTTCTCCTGCCGATCCTGCAGCGCTTCAACGGCGGTCCACGCGGCAGGCTCAAGGCGCTCGTGCTGGTGCCCACCCGCGAACTCGCGGAACAGGTGCTGAACAACGTGAGGGTCTATGGCCGGTACACCGACGTGACGTCGGTCGCCGTGTATGGTGGGGTGGGCATGGAGCCGCAGACACGGGCCCTCAAGCGCGGCGTCGATATCGTGATCGCCACGCCGGGACGCCTGCTCGACCACATGGGTCGTGGGCACGTCGACACCAGTAAGCTGGAAGTGCTGGTGCTCGACGAGGCGGACCGGATGCTCGATATGGGATTCGCGCGCGAGGTTCAGCAGATCCTGCGGGCCGTACCGTCCGAGCGGCAGACCATGCTGTTCTCGGCGACCATCTCCGGAGACGTGGACCGCTTGGCGCGACGCGCCATGAAGGAGCATGCAGCCGTGGAGATCGGCCGGCGTGCTGAGGCAGCTCATGGAGTCGAGCACGTGCTCGTGGCGGTGGACCGCAGCGAGAAACGCAATGTGCTCGCGAAAATGCTGCAGGAAATCCCCGAAGGCCGCACACTGGTCTTTACCCGCACAAAGTTCGGCGCCGACAAGCTCGCCCACCAGCTGCGTCGTGCGGGCAATGACGTGGCGGCGATTCACGGTGGCCGGACGCAGGCCTCACGCAACCAGGCCCTGGACCGGTTCAAGAGCGGCAAGATCCGCGTGCTGGTCGCGACGGACGTGGCCGCCCGCGGGATCGACGTCGACAATATCGTGATGGTGGTGAACTACGACGTCCCCGCCGATCCCGAGATCTACGTGCACCGTGTGGGCCGCACGGCACGCGCCGGCGCGCGCGGCGTCGCATTGACGCTGCTGTCTCCACACGAGTGGTTGATGATGCAGGACGTGGAGAAACTGATGGGGCGCACCTTCCTGCGTGAGGTGGTCCCGGGATTCGAGCCGAGTGTCGCTCCGATTCAGCCCAAACCGCAGGATGCGATGCCCGAGAAGCAAGGCCGCTCGGTCAGGCCGAGACGGGGCAGGGCGCGGCGGAGATAGACGGAAGGGATGATGGATAGGGGGTAAGAGATAAGGGATGGGGGAGAAGGGATAAGGGGGATCTATCCGTCTCTCCGTCGCTGGCAGCCGCAGCCACACTCGTTGGAGAACCCCACTTCGCCCTCCCGGCATCGGAACCGTAACCGGGCGCAGACCGCAGGATCGGTGTTCACATAGCGGACGCCAGCCTCGCCACGGGGCGGGCAGTCTCTCGCAGGATCCGCACGCGGCATGGCGTCAGTGGGAAACACGAACCGCACGTGGTACTCACCGTCCGGTACCGGGCCGAGCACGACTGAGCGATTCGCCTCACCGATACCCTCCGCCAGATCACGCGCAGCCAGTATGGCGCTCGTGATCCCGGGAGCGAACTTCGTGACGAAGACGACGAACGGGTCCGCGTCACAGTCGCAAGTGCTCGCATTCGGCCAGTACGGGTAGGCGTCCCGCTCGTTTGGGGCACCGTCGTTGTCACCGTCCGGGTCTCGCCGATCCGGCGTACCGTCACCGTCGAAGTCCCACCCTTCGGGATCGCCGCAGTAGAAGTAGCACTCGGGCTCGATCTCGGGATCGGCGATTCCCGGTGGCAGATACTCGACCATCGCCCAGTCCACATCTTTCACCGGGACAATGACGAGGTCGGTGGTCTCCGAGTGGGAGGCTCTGACCTGCGCGAAATCACCGACGAATGGAAGTCCGGCCGGCGCCGCCAGCGACTTCGGGGTGAAGGCGAAGGCGGCGAGCTGTTTGAGGCGTCTCGAATCGGCCAGGAGCGTCGCTGCCTCCTCGCCGGCTGGCCCTTCGGGAAGAGAAGCCTCGAGTACGTTGTGCACCGCCGGAAACCCTAAGACGGCTGCCAGGTCGACGGGTGTGACCCAGAAGCCGTTCACGAAGGCGACGGGCGGATTGCGCCTGATCTGCAGCAGCAGACTTTCGTAACTGGTCTCACGAACGCTCGGCTCCTCGAGTGCCGTGCGGTAGCCGCGGAACAGGGCATGCTCGGCGTCCGATAGAGCCCGTTCGGGGGCCTGGCCGGCCGCGCTCGCCACGGCGCCACCGGTCAGACCCACGAGCAATCCGGCAATGGGCCAGCATGGCCCCAGGCGCCTCACCATCGTGCGAAGCCTACCGCACCCTGGGACTGAAGTTCGAGTGGCGCCACATGCGGGTCGCGCGCCCGTCGGGTCCCACGTCAAACTGGACCTCCTCACCGAGTGATCCGTCGTCACGCACGCGCTGGAAGCGGTGCTCGCCAACCTGCGTGAGCTCGAACATCGATTCGAGCGGGTCATCGGTTGGGAACGTGAACACGGCCAGCTTTCCCTTCCAGATCACCACCGCGCTCTCACCCCACCAGGGAGCCTCATCGTAGGTGCCCGTGTAGGTCGCAAGGGCCGGATCGGCGGGCTCCTCGGTGTGGTTGGTGTCGAGCGCCGCCTTGATGGCGGGGCCCATGATCTCCTGCGCGCGCGCGGTGAACCGGTTGCTGTTCACCCCGCCCGCGTTGGACATGAAGATCGTCGCGATCTTGTCGTCGGGCTGAAGGTTGAGGTGGGAGCGGTAGCCGGGACAGCTGCCGCCGTGCCCCACGTAGGTCTTGTCGTTCGCGCGCCACGTGCCGAAACCCAATCCCCGCTTCGCTTCCCAATCGGGATCGACCCAGTGCACGCGGTACATCTCCCGGAGCGTGTTCCGGTTGAGCAGCTCGTCCGCACCGTGATGCAGCACCCGGAACTGCCACGACGCGAACTTCGCGAGGTCCCCAACCGTCGAGGCGTAGCCGGCTGCCGGCGCGATGCCACGCGCCTGGAACACGCGCACCGCCGGACGCGTGCCGTCCCGCGTGCGGGCGGTGTATCCCTGGGCCATGCGCGCGCCGTGCAGCTCGGCCGGGATCTCGGGCGTCGTGGCGTTCATCCCCAAGCGGTCCAGGATGTTGGCCCGCACGTAATCTGCGTATGGCTGCCCCGAGATCGCGGCCACGATCTCGCCGAGGAGTGAGAGAGCGAGATTGGAGTACTGATAGTACTGGGCGCCGGGGTACAGCTCCTCCTGGTCCGATAGGCGCTCGATGAGCTGCTCGCGCGTGGGGAACGGGAAGTCCGGCGGCGACCAATACGGATAGTCCGATTCCCGCGGCAGACCGGACGAGTGCGTGAGCATCCCCTCGATCGTGACCGGTGGTGCATCGGGATACTTGTCCTGGAGGTCGAACCACGCGAGATGCCGCCCCACGGGATCGTCGAGCCGGAGCTTCCCGGCGTCGCGGAGCTGCATCACACCCACCGAGGTAAACAGCTTCGAGATCGAGCAGATCGAGTAAATGGTCTCGGGTGTGGCCGGTGTCTGCCGCTCCCGGTTGGCGTATCCGAAGCCCTTCGCCCACAGGAGCTCCTGATCGTGCACGACGGCCAGGGAGATGCCGGGGATGTCCTCATACGCGCGCTGCGCATCGACCCACAGGTCAAGCACGGTCAGTGCCTCCTGGACGCGGGGATGGTCGCGCAGTGAAGACGGTTGAGCGAGGGCGGGTGTGGCCACGACGAGGGCGAGCAGCCCAGGGGCGATTCGGCGCATGAGGTTCCTCCGGGACCGCGGACGGTGAGGACGGTGAGAGAGTCCTTAAAGGTCCGCTCGAAGAGGGTAGGAGGGAAGAGGGAGCAGCAGTTGACCCGTCCTCGCCGCCCCGGTAGGCTTCCCGACACATGATGATCCAAGGAGCGCGCACCATGCGACGAGTCGCGTACGCCGTCCTGGCGGCGCTGGCGTTCGGGGGCTCACCGATCGCGGCGCAGGGACTGGCGCAATACGAGATGTACACGTTGCCCAACGGGATGCGCGTCATCCTCGCCGAGGACCATTCGGCGGCGGTGGTGACGGTGAACATCTGGTTTAACGTGGGCAGCGCCAACGAGCGGCTGGGCCGCTCGGGCTTCGCTCACCTGTTCGAGCACATGATGTTCCAAGGCTCGGCGAACGTGGGGAAAGGCGAACACATGCAGCTCGTCGAGCGGGCTGGTGGCAACATGAACGGCACCACCGACGAGGACCGCACCGCCTACTTCGAGACGATGCCGTCGAACCGCCTGAACCTCGCGCTGTGGCTCGAGGCCGACCGGATGCGGTCGCTGGCCGTCACCGATGAGAACTTCGAAAACCAGCGCGAGACCGTGAAGGAGGAGCGGCGTCTGGGGGTAGACAACCAGCCGTACGCCCGGGCGTTCACCGACGGCCTGACGCAGCCGTTCGACTCCACGGCCTGCTTCGCCTACGCCCACACGGTGATCGGGTCGATGGACGACTTGGACGCGGCCGAAACGGAGGATGTGCAGCGGTTTTTCGATCTGTACTACGCACCCAACAACGCCACACTGGTACTGGCCGGTGATTTCCAGCCCGCGGAAGCGAAACAGCTCATCCAGCAGTACTTCGGCGACCTCCCGCGGGGGAACCAGCCGCCGTCGATCGAATGTGCAGTACAATACGGCACGTATGGCGAGCGCGCGGTGTTCGACGACGAGCTTGCCAATCTGCCGGCGGTCATCGCGATGTATCCGATCCCGCAGCACAAGGAAGCCGACACGCGGCCGCTGTCCCTGCTCAGCACGATCCTGGGCCAGGGGGAGAGCTCACGGCTCAACATCTCCATGGTGCGCGAGGCGAAGACGGCGCTCCAGGCGGGGGCGGGCGCCCAATCACGCCGCGGCTACGGGCTGTTTCTGACGTTTGCGATCGCGAACCAGGGGACCGACCCGGAGACGCTGGAAGAACAGCTCCGCGCCGAAGTGGCCAAAGTGGTGGAAGAAGGAGTGACGGAGGAGGAACTCGAAAAGGCCAAGAACAACTTCCGGAGCGGCCAGATCTTCTCTCGCCAGACGAGCATGGGGATGTCCCAGGCGCTGCAGCACTTCGCGCACTATCACGACTCGATCGATGAAATCAACACGGACTTGGACGGGTACATGGCCGTGACCGTGGACGACGTCAAACGAGTCGCGCGCACGTACCTCTCCGATGAGAACAGCCACATTGTTGTCGTCGTCCCCAAGCCGGCGGCGGGTGAGGAAGGAGGTGACCGATGAGCTCGCGTTCGCCACGTAGTGTGAGTGTCGCGGCGCTGCCGCTCGTCGTGGTGGCCGCCCTGTTGGTGCTGCCGACGGCGCTGGCCGCCCAGTTCCCGACCGAGCCGCCCCCGGCGACCGAGCTTCGGCCGTTGCCGTTCCCGGAGGTGCAGGAAGCACAGCTGTCGAACGGTCTCCGGTTGCTCGTCGTGGAGAACCACCGCTTGCCGATCGTGAGCATCCGGTTGAGCATGCGGGCGGGCAGCCGTGAGGATCCCAGAGGCATGGAAGGCTTGGCCTCGATGGTCGGCGAGCTCATGACCAAGGGCACCGCGCGCCGGTCGGCGGAAGAGATCGCCGCCGAGATCGAAGGCGTGGGTGGGAGCATCAGCGCCAGTGCAGGCTCGGACTTCTTCTCCGCGTTCAGCACGGTGTTGACGGAGAACGTGGACTTGGGGTTCGACTTGTTGAGCGACGTGTTGCTCAACGCGACGTACCCCGAGTCCGAGTTGGAACTCGCGCGCACGCGCATGCTCTCGGCGATCCAGGTCGAGAAGTCCAGCCCAGGCGCGCTCGCGGGGCGGTATTTCCAAAAAGCGCTCTACGGCGACCATCCGTATGGCCGGCAGTATACGGAGGAATCCGTGGAAGCGTACACACAGGACGCCGTACGCGAGTGGGCGAGCACCTATCTCAAGCCTGAAGGCTCGATCCTCGTATTGGCGGGTGACATCTCGCTTGCCGATGCGCAGGAGGCTGCGGAGCGGTACCTGGGCTCGTGGCGTGGGAAGAGCCCGAGTGCGACATACGCTGCGCCGTCGACAGCGGCCCCGACCAAGATCACGTTGTTGCACCGGCCGGGGTCGGTTCAGTCCAACATCCTCGTGGGGAACCTGGCCGTCCGTCCGATCGAGGACGGCACGTACCACGCGGCCGAGGTGGCCAACAAGGTATTGGGCGGCGGTGCCGACGCCCGGTTGTTCATGATTCTGCGCGAGGAGAAGGGGTGGACCTACGGTTCGTACTCAGGGCTCTCGACGCGAAAGGACGGCGGGTATTTCCAGGCCTCCGCAGAGGTACGCACTCCGGTCACCGACAGCTCGTTGGTGGAGCTGATGCATCAGATCCGCCGGATGCGCGTAGAAGCGATTCCGGACTCCGAGATGGTGGCGGCCAAAGGCTATCTCGTGGGATCCTATCCGTTGACCATCCAGACCCCGCAGCAGATCGCGAGTCAGGTGGCGAGTGCCATCCTGTTGGACCGGGGCATCGACTTCGTGCGCACGTACGGTCAGCGGGTGGATGCCGTGACGGTCAGACAGGCGATGGCGGCTGCGCGCAGGGTCTACCGGCCCGACTCGGCGGTGGTCGTGGTCGTGGGTGACGGTCAGGCGCTGTACGACAAGTTGAGTGCGATCGCGCCGGTGGAGATCATCGACGTGGAAGGCGAGCCGCTCACTCCGGAGGACCTCACGCCCAAAGCCGCGGCGCTGGAGTTGGATCTGGACCAGCTCGTGGCACGACGGGATTCGTTCCGCATGCTGGCGCAGGGGAACGCCGTCGGAGTGTTGGTCTCGGAAGTCATGCGGGACGGCAACGACGTCACGATCAACCAGACGATGTCCATCGCCGTGATGGGGATGAATCAAGAGAGCAACGTGACGTTGTCGGTGGCACCGGTGGTGATGAAGACGGTCGACCAGTCGCTCTCGTTCCAGGGGAACTCGGCCGAGACGCACCTGGTGTACGAGGGCGGTCGCGTGACGGGAACCTCGCAGACCCCCCAGCCTACCGGCGAGATCAAGTCACTTGACATCGACGCCGAAGTGCTGGACGGTGTGGTCGATGACAACGCGATCCAGGCGTTGCTTCCGACGTTCGCGTTGGCCGAGGGCGCCGAGTTCACGGTGAACGCGTTTCAGGCCGATAAGGGTACTACGGCGGCGCTCACGCTCAAGGTCTCGGGGATCGAGGAGATCACAGTCCCGGCGGGAACGTTCTCCACGTTCAAGGTCGAAATGACGGGTGGCGAGCAACCGGTGACGATGTACGTGACGCAGGAGTCCCCGCGCCGCATTGTGAAGATCGTGCCCACGGGGCAGCCGATTGAGTTGGAGTTGGTGCAATAGCGAAGGGATAAGGGAGAAGGGAGAAGGGAGAAGGGGCAGGATGGTTGAGAGCCCCGCACGCTCCGAATCGAGCGTGCGGGGCTCTGGTGTTGTGAGCGAAAGGCGGGGATGTTACGGACGGTCGTCAGGGGGATCGTTCGAGTTGGTTCCCTCCTGCGCGTCCAGTGGCGCCATCCCCACTGCCGCCTCGACCTCTTCTACGAGCGCGGCTATCTCCCCCCAACAGCGCTCGTATAGCGACATGACACGATTCAACGCGCCCAAGGCGTGATCGAGGATCTGAATGTCCGCGGTCGGTCTTGTCGGTACCGCGTAACGTGCGATGCTGACGGTGCCGTGAGCGTGCTCGAACGGATACGGCGTCTCGTTGAGGCGGCCGAACAGCCTCCCCAAAAGGTCGAAGGTCTCTGAAATCACCCGTTGGATATGCCCCTGGAAGTGCTCGTCCCCGCCGTACGCGTCAATTCCGTTCACCAGCATGGAGAGATCTCGGCATTTCGTGCCCAGCCGCGCAAGCTGCTGCCATGACGCGGCCAGCGTTACAAGGGTCTCACCAATCGCATGGAAGTTGGCGAGCGTGGGGCCGGCATCGGCAAGCCGCGGACGCACGTTCGGATGCATGGCGAGTGCAACAGCGGCGTCCACGCGGTCCTCGATCGCGGCGAACACCGGCCTCATCGCCTCACGTGCCCGCTGACGCTCCTCCTCGGTCGACTGTTCCAGCGCGAGCAACGCAGCGGTCTCTTTGGTGGGAAGGTCCAGATCCTTGGGGGAGTATCGCATACCCGCGGCGTCGAGCAGCAGCGCGGTTCCGACTCTCTGCAGCTTGTCGTATGCCGTATCGTAGTCATTGACGAGCGACGGAACGGACCCTCGGAGGGACTGGGTGTGTTGGCGCGCACGCTCCAGGGCGGCGATACCGGCGGGGACACTGCTGGGCACGACGGGCTCCAGCGACTTAGGCGCGATGCCGAAACCCATCACGGCACCTCCGAACGCTACGCGTTCGGTAGCCTGCCCTAACGCCACCGCCTTGGCGAGGCCCGCCGCAGCGTCTTCGGGCCCGACTAGTGCTGCGTTGCCCGTCTCCTCCCCGACGGTGGACTGGTAGAACGCGAGCGTCGAGCGCTCGGCAAGCGATCCAAACTTGCGGAACAGAGCGGATGCCGGTTCCGGGCATGTCATTGCCGGTGTGACCGTCGAGCGCTCGGCGCGGCGGATTCGTTCGGCGCCGGAGGGGTGCGTATCGAACATCCTGGCACGCTGCTCGAGCATACCTCGCTCGATCTGAGACATTGTCTCCACGTTTTGCTCGATTCGCTCCGCGTGCACGAGGACGAGCGCCGGCAGGTCCCTTGCCAGTCGACGCTCGGCCCACATCTTCTCCACCTGTCCGAGGGCGGACTGGGTGGCTATCTGGAGCAGTCCCATACGCAGATAGGTTTGCCGGAAGCCCGCACTCCCGATAAGCTGCACTTCGTGTGCGTCCGCGTTGTGCTCCATTTGCCGGGAGAGGAAGGCGGACAGCGCGTGTCCAACATACATCAGGATCCAGAGGATTCGGCGCGACAGCCAAACCGAGAATTGTGCGAGCAGTAGCACGAACTGGACAAAGCCCGTGGTGGCATTCTCGCTCCATGTGGTCAGCTTCAGGTCCCACTGATCGCGCTCGTAGACCACCCGTGCAAACCAGTGGTTGATCCTGGCGATGACGTACGTAAAGCGCATTGCCGTTGTCTGGCTGAAGTGGCCGAATTCGTGGGCCAAGATGCCCGCGAGTTGGTCCACGTTGAGGCCGGCCGCGAGCGGCATGCCGAGTGTGAGTACGAGGTCCTTGCCGAACAGGCTGCGTAGGCCACGACGATAGCTTGCAGAGGCGTTGACTTGCATGTCCACGCGAATCTCTTGCGGTGGCGGTGCACCGAGGGCTCGGCAGAGACGCTCGACGAATTCGAACAGCAAGGATTGGTTAGTGCGCGCAAGTCCAAGGGGCCGAGGTGGTTTGGGCGGCTTGGCCAGGATCGGCTTGATCATGAACAAGACGCCGACTGCGCCGGCCACGAGCGGACCGACGTATACGGCGGCGCGCCAGATTCCGATGCCAGCTTGGAAGATGACCGCGGGGCTATGCACTGCGTGCATCCAGACGAAGAACGCGAGCACCCCGATCAAGGCCACGTAGAGCACGGGCAGCAGCAACATTGCCGCGGCAACCACGACCAGGCCAAGCTGATAGGGCAGGGCGATCCTGACCGGTACGATACGGACGTCGGCGGAGCATAGGAGCGCCGCCTCCCGGTCAGCAACTTGGCCTGCAGGATCAGGTTGTTGGTTCATTCCGGGATCTCACAGGGAGCCCGAAGACGGAAATAGCACTCTGGGTACCAGAGCGCTACCTCCAGTGCAACTGCCCATCTTCGGCGTGAGCGAAAGGCCAGTGCGGCAGGTCGTTCGGTGTCGTCCTGTCGCCTCCGCTGCGATATCTTCGATGCTATGATCCGGACGATCCGTGACGGCG
>JBDHAB010000040.1:0-54784 GCA_039588295.1 Gemmatimonadota bacterium | reverse complement strand
TAGGCGCGTGCCATCGTCAATAGCCGGCGCAGCTCCACCAGGGGATCGGGATGATCTTCCACCCGGAGGTCGAACACCTTCTCCCACGGGGCGGTGTTGGGATCTCCGCTCACGACGACCAGCGCGGCCGACTGTTTCCCCCTGATATCGCCCCCGGCACGCTCCGCCGCCTCCAGCGCGACGAGCATCCGCTCCGCGAGGTCACCACTCGCCGACTCGAACGCGTCGGACATGGCGGGCCACACACCGTCGTTGCGCATCAGATTGGCCTGCACGGCGTAGCGAGTACCCAGAAGGTGACCGGCAGCCGGGATGTCTCGAGAGCCGGTGTGCGCAAGCACCCGCCCCTGTGCGTCGATCATGGCCACCTGGCGGACCTGGCTGTCCGGGTCGGCCCGCAGCAGCGCCGCGAGGGCGTCGGGCGCCGGTGTCCCGGTCCGCATGAGGTACAGGCCGCGCGGCCCGTACGACGGATTGACGAATGACTGGGTCGCGACCGCCCCCACCCCGGGCTCAGCCCAGGGCACGACGCTGCCCACGCTGAACCAGTGCGACTGCACCGCCACACCGATCTCACCGGTGGCACTGTCGACCGCCACGATCGAATAGGTGGCGACCGGGCGGCTCGAGATGTCCTGCTGCGCGTGGAGCTGGTGGGCGGCGGTGGTCAGGATCAGACCGGCAAGGGCCAATAGTCGCATCAGATCGTTCCTCCTGGGGTATATTGCGTCACCGCCCTCGTACCACGAGTATTAGAACCGCATGGCTGAATTATCGAAATCGAAGATCGTCGCCCGCGCCACGGTCATGGGGGTGCTCCTCGTGAGCGTGACCCCGCTGGCGACACTGGCGCAGAACTCCGGTGACCACAAACTGCCCGATTTGTCGGGCACGTGGCAAGCCGCGATGCCGGACGGAGCGCAGGAGATTGTCGTCCGCGGTGATTCGTCGGCGAGCTTCGGTGAAGAGATTCTCCGGTGGCGCGTCGCAGCCGATACGGTGTATCTGGCGTTCGGGGACGAATGGGTCGGGTACAACTATGTCCTCCGGGGTCGCGTCTTGGTGTTGTCTGGGGGCGATCTCGAGGAGCCCGTTGAACTGAGGCGCATTGGACCTGCAACGCCCCGGCCCGAAGGCGTCGAGGTTCCGCCGATCCCGACACAACCCGTCGCGGCGGGTCGCTCGACGACACCCTAAGGCCAAAGAACACCGGACCCACGCGCTTGGCCGAGCCGACCCAGGGTTCGTCACCCCAGAAGAGCGAACGCGCAACGCTCTCGCGCGATCTATCTGATTTTCTGATCGAGCTCTCGATCGCACTCAACAGGCACGCTATGTATCCGCAGGGCCACCCATCGCTCGAACCGGCGGCCGTGCGACTGCTGGACCGCCTGAATCCGTTGCTCGCGTCTCGCGGTTCGCTTTCACTGGGCGTGGCTCGCGATCAACTGGTCATCGAAGGGGTCGGGACCGACCCCGGCAACCCCGTGCTCCGGGAACTGGCGCTGCGGCTGCATCGGCACCACCTGGGCGCCATGTCCTTTCGCGCCGGCGCCACGTTCGAGGAGGTGCGCAGCGCGTTGTATACGCTCGCCGCTGACGCGGAACGGGCGGGCGAGCCCATCGGGTTGCGGGAAGCCGACGCCATTCCGACGTGGCCGCACGTCGAGCTCCACGCGCTCTCTTACGGAAGGCTCGAGTTCGCCGACGACGAGGCGGAGAAGGAGATCCTCCGTCGGACACGGGAGTCGCAGGCCACACAGCTCTGGGTAGGCTTGGCACGGGCGGCGATGGCCGCAGACGCCTTCGACAAAGTCGACGAGTCTGCGAAACCGTCGGTCGTCGCACGGGCCATCGACGACCACGGACGCGGCGCGGCCTACGACCAGGTCATCGTGGGGTACATGCTCCAAATTGCCGAAGAGCTGCGTGCCGGCGGTGGCCGCGAAACCGAAGAGCTGCAGAAACGGATGTCCCGGCTCGTCAACGCGCTGGATCCCGCGACCCTCGAACAACTCCTCGAAATGGGCGGTGATACGGACCAGCGACGTCGCTTCCTCCTCAGCGCGGCGGAGAGTCTGGCCGTCGATTCCGTGTTGGAACTAGTGCGCGCGGCGAGTCAGTCAGAGGAGGAGGGTGTATCGCATTCCTTCCTGCGCGTGCTGCAGAAACTGGCGCAGCACACGGGGTCCGCCAGCGTGCGGCGTCGCGTCGAGGCGGACGCGGCGTTGCGAGAGCAGGTAGCCGAGCTGATTCACGGCTGGTCGCTGGAAGATCCCAATCCGGGGGCCTACGGCCGGGCGTTGGCGCGGATGTCGGCTGCGGAGTCGCTCTATGCTGTGTCACCCGAACAGCGGTATCGTCCGGAGCCACGCCGCATGATCGAAATGGCACTCGAGGTCGACGAGATCGGGGAAGGGATCGGCCAGGCGATCGACGAGATTGTGAACGACGGATCGCTCGAGTGGCTGCTGCAACTCCTGCACACCTCGGATCCGTCGCCGGTCGTCCACGCTACGTGGGATCGGCTGCAGTCTGCCGATGTCATGAAGCAGGTGCTTCGGACCGAGCCGCTCGATACGGAAGTGCTCGATCTCATGCTCCAGCAGGTCGGCATGTACGCGGCGACGCCGATGCTGGATACGTTGATCGAATCCGAATCGTCCCAAACGCGGCGCCTGCTGCTGCATCGACTGACGCGACTGGGCCCCGCCGTCGGACCGCTCGCGATTGAGCGCCTCGGCGGGGCGCCATGGTACGTCGAGCGGAACGTGCTTCGCCTCCTGGGAGACTTGGGGCAACTTCCAGAATCCTTCGATCCGGAGCGGTATCTGCAGCACACCGACGCCCGCGTGCGGGTAGAGGCCGTGCGCATTCTCCTCTCGAACCCGGAGCGGCGCGGACGAGCCATCGGGCATGCCCTGGCGGACGGTGACCAGCGCATCGTGCGGATGGGGCTCACCGCCGCGCTCGAGGGGTGTCCTGCCGGCGCGGTACCGCAGGTCGTGTCGCGGGCGCTGTCCGATGCAGACGAAGGCATCCGCACGTTGGCGGTCAGAGTGCTCGCCAGCGCTCGCGACCCCATGGCGCTGCGCGCACTGCTGCGGCTCACCGCGCCGCGACGGAGCTTCTTCCGAAGGGCGCGGGCCGTCGCGAACACCCCGACGTACCTGGCCGCCCTGCGAGCGCTGCGCGCCTTTGGGGGTGACCCGGACGCGCAACGCATCTTGGACCGAGCGGCGCAGTCGAGCGACCCGGAGATCGCCGAGGCAGCCAGACCGGCGAGCCGGGAGGGGGAGGGGGAATGACTGACGCGGTAGCGTTTCTCATGGCGATGGCGCAGGCATTGTCGGCGATGGCGCTCTATCCGGAAGGACATGCGTCGCGGGAACGCGCGGTCGAGACGGCGTACGGCAAGCTCAGCGATCTCTTGGGCGCAGAGGGGGTGGTGTTCTCGTACCTCGGGGACGAGGTGTTGTACAACGACCAGCCGGTTCGAGAACTCCGCGACTGGGAGTGGAGTCAAAAACTCGCGAGTGTCGGATTGCAGCGCGTGCAGTTCGACGATACCGTGACCACCGAAGAGCTCGAGGAGTTCTTCGACCTGATCCTCTCACGGGTGGCGAACCGGCCGACCGATACGAGCGAGGCGCGCCAGATGCGCCCGAGTGGTATCCGGTATGGCGCGATTGGCCTCCAAGGGCTCGACGCCGACCTCGGTGGGCACCTCGAGACGGCGACCATCGCGTTGCACGTCGCCGAGGAGGCCGACGCCATCCGCTGGCTCCACGACGAGATTTCCGGTGGCAAGGATCTTCCGCTGGCCGAGGCTGAGGCCGTGGTCCGGGCACTCGGGGTGGCCATGCATGGCGACCAGGAGATCATCCTCCCACTGCTGCAGATCCGGCGGTTCGACGAATACACGACCACGCATTCCATGAATGTGTGCGTGCTGTCCATGGCGCTCGCCGAGTGGTTGGGCATGGGAGCGCGGGATGTGCGCTCCTTCGGCGTTGCAGGACTACTCCACGATCTTGGAAAGGTGAAGATTCCGATCGAGATCCTCACGAAACCCGGCAAGCTCACAGAGGACGAGCGCCGGCTGATGAACCAGCACCCGACCGAAGGAGCTCGCATCATCATCTCGTCAGAGCCCGACCTGGACCTCGCCGCAGTCGTGGCGTATGAGCATCACATCATGCTGAACGGTGGCGGCTACCCGGCCCTGCGTTACGAGCGCGACTGCCACACGGGGAGTAAGCTGGTCCACGTGTGCGATGTGTACGACGCACTCCGTACCAGGCGTCCGTATCGCGATGCCTGGCCATTCAAGAAGGTGTTGTCGTACCTGGAGGAACGATCCGGGACCGAGTTCGATGGGCAGCTCGTGGGGGCGTTCACGAAGATGATCCGTGCTTGGGAACCGGTTACCGTCACCGATCGGGAAGCAGCGCCCACCGAAGACCCCTCCCCACCCGCATCCTAGGCGAACACGTCGAGCGAATACTGTACGGCGCCCACCTCGATCCCCTCGAGCGGTTCGCCCTGCTTCGCCACGCAGATCATCCCACGAAACCCGCGCGCTGCGAGTGCCTCCCGCACAGCCCGTTCGGCCAGATCCGCACGGTTGCACTCTTGGCTCACGTGGGCCAGCACGATGGTGTGCAGACGATCGTGCCAGAGATCCGAGACGAACGCAGCGGCCGCGCGGTTCGACAAATGTCCGGACGGTCCGGCAATGCGGTGTTGCACAGTCCTGGGGTACGGTCCCGTCCGTAGCAACTCGTCATCGTGGTTGGCCTCCACGATGAGGCACGAGACCGAGCGCAGCAGGTCACGCACCCCCGCCGTCGGGGAGCCAAGGTCGTACGCCACTCCCATCTGACCGCCGGTGCGCAGGTCCGAAACGCGCACGGCGAGTGGTTCGGCCGCATCGTGGCTCGTACGCCGTGCGGTGACCTCGAGCGGGCCGATGCGCACCGTCGCGCCGGGAGAGAGCGGAACCGCCTGCAAATCGGTGAGACTCGCGTGCAGCGCCCGCAACGTCCCGGGCGAGGCATACACCGGACAGTCCACGTGGCCGGCCATCGCGGCGGCGCCACGCGCATGATCGCTGTGCTCGTGCGTCAGCAGGATCCCGGCGATCGTGCTGAGATCGAGGTTGGCCGACTCAGCCCGCCGTCGAAGCGTCCGGAGCCCGAAGCCCGCATCGATGAGTAGGGTGGAACCGTTGGAGGTGACGGCGATCGCGTTCCCACGACTTCCCGACCCGAGGACGCGGACGATCATCACACCGCGTGGTCGTAGATCCGTTCGAGCGTGGCTCGCACGTCATCGGTAACGGTGACTTGACGTCGCGGCATGACGCGCTCGGCAACCGCCATGAACCCGTCGCGCGTCATCCGTTCGTCCCCAGGCCCCCACGCGAACGGTGGCAGGTATTTCGGAGGACGGAGCGCGCCAAAGACGTTGGCCCCGGCCCCGACAACGGAGCCGGTGTCGAAGAAGGTCCCGATCGCCGTCTTCACGTGGTCGCCGACCAGCGTCCCGAGGAACTGCAGACCGGTCTCGATGCGCTCGCCGCGAACGGTCAGCCGGATCGGGCCGTACGTGTTCTTCAGATTCGACGTGGTCGTGCCAGCACCCAGATTGGCCCACCGACCGATCACGGAGTGTCCCACGTACCCCTCGTGCACCTTGTTCGCGTAGCCCACCATCACGCTGCCATGGATCTCACCCCGAATCTTACATCGGGGTCCAAAGCTGCAGCGTCCTACATCGCCCCCTAAAACCTCGCACCCGGGGCCGATGTACACCGGACCTTCCAATCGTGTGCCGTTGCGCACATGGGTGTGCTGCTCGACGACCACCGCGCCGGCGCGCACGTCGAACACCACGCCCGGCTCGATCGCCGCCCCGAGGACGACAACATCGGTCGGATCGCCGATCACGAGCGAACCATCGGGGAGTGGGTCGCCCGCCTCGTGCGTGAAGTCGGCGGTGTCGGCGACGAGTAAGTGCTCGAGCGCAGTGACGAAATCGTAACTGCCCCGCAACACGAGCCCATCGAGGGTGACCGCGTCGGCGATAGCCATGCCCGGTTCCCAATGGGAACCGAACGGAATCCACCAGCCAACGGTCTCGTCGTCGTTTTCCAACCGCGCCGGACGCGATGGCAGTTCCGGGCGCTCACCGGAGGGAGCAAATGCTGAAACGCCGATCAGGGCCGGACCCGCCACGCGCTCCGCCGCCGTGACTGCCGGCACGCCTTCTTCGGCGAAGCCATGCAGGTGGGGAGGGCCGAAGATCGCACGCGTTTCTCCTCCGCCAATCGCCTCCCAGCGTTCCCGCACCAGCCACGCGCCAGCACGAACTTCCGCGATGGGTCGGCACTCCTGGAATGGGGACCACTGGGGAGATGGTTCGGGCTCAACGAGATAGATGTCAGTCATGATGACGGATCGCGGATGTGCGAGGGTAATGCCTCCAGCAACGTCTTGAGGTCGGCGGCACGGTCGTGCGTCGTCACCAGGGTCACGCCGTTGGCGCGCACCACGACGAGACCGCGTGCCCCGTCGACGACGATCGGTCCATCGTCGGCCCACACCACGCACTCGGAGGCATCGCGAACGACGGCCTCGCCGACAACGACATTTCCGGACCGGTCCAGAGGTCGGGCCCGAGCGAGCGCCGCCCAGGTCCCGACGTCGTCCCAGGGAAACGTGCCGCGCACCACGGCGACTCGAGCACTCCGCTCGAAGTGGGAGACGTCGACTGCGATCGGCGTCACATGGTCGAAGAACCCACTCACGTCCTCATCGGTCAATCGGGCAACATGAGGAGCCACCTCCGGTGCGACGGCCTCGGTCTCGACAACGAAGCGCTGTGCCGTCCAAGCAAACAGGCCACTGTTCCACAGCGCACCGGCGTCGATGAGCGCCCGTGCCGTTTCACGGTCGGGCTTCTCCACGAACCGCTGCACGCGGTGGGCGCTCTCACCCAGCTGATCGCCGAGCTGGATGTAGCCGTATCCCACCTCCGGTCGACTCGGCACCACCCGAAACGCCCCATCGTCTCCCACAAACCAATCAGCGTGGATAGAGAGCACGACTGCCTCCGGATCACGCGACCGGGCGACCCAGGTAGCCCAGGTAAGAGCGGGAGCCGTCGACGCTGCCCGCGGCTCCCCGTACACGTTTTCCGCCGGAAGCCCGGGAAGCAGGGCGCGTGTTCGATCCACCAACGCCGCTGCCGTTACCACGAGCACGCGCTCCGGGGGTACGAGTCCGTCGAGGCGGTCGACCGCCTGCGTCAAGAGAGGCCGCTCGCCAACCAGAGACAAGAACTGCTTCGGGTGGGACCGAGTCGAGAGAGGCCAGAACCGGGTGCCGGAGCCGCCGGCGAGGATGACGGCCCAGGCGCTCATCGGCGGGTCGATCCGAAGCGGGAGTGTCTGCGCTTACAGCAACTCGGCAATGGCTGCGCGGTGCTTGTGGAGCTCGAAGAGATGACTGCCCACGTTCGTGCCACGGCGGAAGAAGACGGTCAGAAGTGCGTCGGCGCCGAGCTCTGCCACCAACACCATGCCATCGGCATACTCGACGAGACTCGCGCCGAAGTCGCCACGACGCGCCGCCATGCCCAACCGCCCGCAGGCCGCGACGACCGAAGGGACAAGCGCGGCCAGCCCCTCGGTATCAACCCCGTTTGCCGCATGTGCATCGATGGTGAGACCGTCACGACTCAGCAGGATGACGGCCTCGACGCCATCCCGCTGCCCCAACGTCTGAACCACGTCACGAATCGTCGGCATGGCGGCCAAGCTAGGCGTGGCCCGGAGCGAAGTCAAGCACGCGAAGTGGCTTGACCGTGTCCCCGGTGAGGGGTAGTGTTCGGCGGTTCCGATGCCCCGTATATCATTGTCTCCGTTTTGCTTGGGCGCTGCCGCCGCAGCCGCCCTCGTCACCGCCGCTGCCTGCGGCGATTCCACGGGTCTCCCGCCCGCGACGATCGACAACGTCGTCGACACGGCAACGCTGTTTGCCCTCAACGGCACACCGGTGGGTACCCCCTCCGCCTTCGACGTCGCAGCAGGCGTGGTGACCCGGCTCGAGCTGGGCAACCAGTTTGACCTTGCAGTCGATCTCGATTCGGCGGGGGCCGCCGTGCTCTACCCGGCGAGTCTGCTGGGCGGAAGACCCACCGCCGGCATCCAACATTCCTCCGAGACGTTCGAGGAGATCACCCGGGCGCCGCTGGACGACTATGTGGTCGACAGCATCACCACAGTCGCGGAAGACTCGACGTTTCTCGTTCGCTCCCGCGCGACCGGTTCGCTGTGCAACGTGTTCGTGGGTTCCGTTCCTCGCTATGGCAAGTTCCACGTGCTCGCGATCGATACCGTCGCGCGAACCATTACGTTCGAGTTCATGGTCAACGTCAACTGTGGGTACCGAGACCTCACGCCAGGGCTTCCGACATCGTGACGCATGATCGACATCCGCGTCATCCGCGACACGCCTGATCGGGTCCGGTCGGCGCTCTCCCGTCGTGGCGGCGGCTACGATGCGGAGGTCGACGCCCTTCTGGAGCTGGATGCACGTCTTCGTCAGCTGCTGCAACAGGCGGAGAAGCTCAAGGCGGAACGCAATCGCGCGTCCGAAGAGGTTGCACGCCGCAAGCAGCAGCATGACGACGCCGCTGCGCTCATAGCCGACCTCAAGCGCGTCAGCGACGCGATCAAGCAGCTGGACGCGGAGCTGCGGGACCTCGAGGCACGGCGCGACGACCGTCTCCTGCGCTTGCCAAACCTGCCGCTGGACGACGTGCCCGCCGGTGGTGAGTCGGCGAACCAGATCGTTCGCACGTGGGGTGAGACGCCGTCGCTCGGGTTCCGACCGAAGGCCCATTGGGACCTCGGGGCGGACCTCGACATCCTCGACCTGCCACGGGGGGTCAAGGTGTCGGGCAGTGGATTTCCCTTGTTCACCGGAGACGGAGCGCGCCTGGTGCGGGCGCTGGTGAACTTCATGTTGGACCTCCACACCCAAGAGCATGACTACGTGGAGATCGCGCCGCCACTCCTCGTGACCGAGGCGGCCGCACAGGGAACCGGCAACCTTCCCACACTCGCGGAGGACATGTATGTGACGGTGGACGGCCTATACCTCATCCCCACCGCCGAAGTCCCCGTCACCAATTTGCATCGTGACGAGATCCTCGTGGCCAGCGACCTTCCGCGGGCGTATGTCGCCTACACACCGTGCTTCCGTCGGGAGGCCGGTGCCCACGGGAAGGACACACGCGGGTTGATCCGCGTCCACCAGTTCGACAAGGTCGAACTGGTGCGGTTCTCGCGACCGGAGGACTCCGAGGCGGAACACCAACGCATGCTCGCGCATGCCGAAGTGGTGCTGCAGCGTCTCGAGCTGCCCCATCGGGTCGTGTTGCTCGCGGCCGGCGACCTCGGATTCGCGAGTGCCAAGACGTACGATCTCGAAGTATGGGCGGCCGGTGTCGGGACGTGGCTGGAAGCGTCCAGTGCGAGCACGTTTACCGATTTTCAGGCACGTCGTGCGAGTATTCGGTACCGTCCCCGACCCGATCTCAAGCCAGAGTTCGTGCACACGCTGAACGCCTCCGGTGTCGCGCTGCCGCGGACTATCATCGCGTTGCTCGAGAACAACCAGGAACACGACGGCAGCGTCCGGATTCCTCCGGCCCTCGTTCCATATTTTGGCAAGGAGCGCCTGACTCCGCGTGAACGTCCGTAGGCTCGTCGGCCGTCTTCGGCGCTTCGGCCCGGCCCTGGTGCTCGTGCTCGTGGCCATATTCGCCGGTGTCTCCGCCTGGCAGTGGTGGGTTGTGGCCAGCCATCTTCGGCAGCAGGCTCGGGAAACGTCGCGGATCTACGGCCGGGTCACGGCAGCGCTCGCCGACACGTCCGTCGGAGAGTACGCGGGCACCCTGCTTTCGCTGGTAGAGGACATCAAGCGCACGGGGATCCCACTGATCGTCACCGACCCCACCGGGATCCCGGCGGCCGCGCACAACCTTCCGTTCGACGCCGACGTCACGGATACACGCGTTGCCGAGTACGTCAGGGAACTCGACAGGCTCAACGAGCCGATCGAGCTGTCGGGCGTGGGGCGGTTGCACTATGGTGGACTGCCGGTCGCGCGGTTGCTCACGCGTCTGGGAATCTTCCAGGCCGGCGTCTTGATCGCAGCACTGGCGGTGGGAATCTGGGCATACCGCAGCGCGGTGACCAGGGACCGGGACCGTCTCTGGGTAGCGATGGCGCGAGAGTCGGCGCATCAGTTGGGCACACCGCTCATGAGCGCGGCGGCCTGGGTGGATCGACTGGCAGACGGTTCCACGGCGGTCGAGGAGGCGGCCGGGCATTTGTCGACGGACCTCGAGCGACTGCATCGAGTGGCGCAACGGTTCGAGCGGGTTGGCCGGCCCGCGCGGCGCGATCGCGTACCGCTCGGCGCGGTGGCCGAGCGCGTTGCCACCTATTTCCGGCCCCGCCTGCCGCAACACGCGCACGCCGTGTCGCTGAAGGTCGACGCGCCGGCCGCCGGGCCGTACGTCATCGGCGACGCGGTGCTCATCGAATGGGCGCTCGAGGCGTTGGTGCGGAACGCCGTGGACGCGCTGAGTGGGCGCGGGGGAACGATCGAGCTCGCGGTCGCGGATCACGGTCAATGCGCCCGCATCCGCGTGGCGGACGACGGCCCCGGTATCCCCGTCGAAGTTCGTCGCAAGCTATTCGAGCCCGGCGTATCAACGAAGGCGGGAGGGTGGGGCATCGGGCTCGCCCTCGCGCGGCGGATTGTCGAGGGCGTCCATCGGGGACGGCTCCACGTCGTCCCGTCCGGCCAAGGGGCGACGCTCGTGGCGGAGATACCACTCGAACCACCCGCGGCAGACGATGCGTGAGCTGCGGCTCAACGATGCACAGCAAGAAGCGGTGGAATACGACGGCGGCACGTTGCTCGTGCTCGCAGGCGCTGGCTCCGGGAAGACCCGTGTCCTCACGGCACGGATAGCACACCTGGTTCGCCACCACGGCGTCCCCCCTCAGCGGATTCTGGCCGTCACGTTCACCAACAAGGCGGCGCACGAAATGCGCGGCCGGGTCGCCGCGCTGCTCGACCGCGACCCGACCGGGCTGTGGATCGGCACCTTCCACTCGCTGTGCGCCCGCCTGTTGCGTCGCGAGGCTCATCGACTCGGATTCACGCCACAGTACACGATCTACGACGAGGACGACCGCCTCGCGCTCGTCAAACGGCTGCTGGAAAAGGCAGAGCACTCGCCACGCACGTTTCCGCCGCGTCACGTCCAATCGATCATCTCCGGCGCGAAGAATCACTTGGTGAGTGCCGCCGAACTTGGCGCCTCGGCGGACGACCGGCTCACGCGTGTCGCAGCGGAGATCTACCACGAGCTGACCGGGGCACTGGTGGCAGCCAATGCGATGGACTTCGACGATCTCCTGCTCCATCCGTTGACGCTGTTTCGCGAGCACCCAGACCGTCTCGAGTTCTACCAACGACGGTTCGACGCCGTGCTGGTCGATGAGTTCCAGGATACGAACCGCGCTCAATACCTGTTGGTTCGGCAGCTCGCCCAGGAGCATCGGAACCTGTGCGTGGTCGGCGACGACGATCAATCGATCTACAGCTGGCGCGGCGCCGACCTTCGCAACATGCTGGACCTGCACACCGACTTCCCCGACACTGCCGTCATTCGATTGGAGGAGAACTACCGATCAACGCAGGTGATTCTCGATGCCGCAAACGCGCTTATCGCCGAGAATCGTGGGCGACTGGGAAAGACGCTGTACACGGTACGGGACGGCGGTGATCCGGTCGTAGTCGTCGCCGCCGCCGACGAACGCGATGAGGCGGAATGGGTCGCGCGGGAGTGTCGGGAGCGGGCCGCCGCAGACGGCCGCGAGTTCACGGAGTTGGCGGTGCTCTACCGGACCAACGCGCAATCGCGAGCGCTCGAGGAAGCATTTCGACGCACCGCGATCCCGTACCGACTGGTTGGGGCCGTCAGCTTCTACGCCCGCAAGGAGGTCAAGGACGTACTCGCGTACCTCCGCCTCATCGCCAACCCTGCGGACGATGAGGCATTTCTGCGAGCAGTGCAGGTCCCGCGACGCGGACTCGGTACCGGGAGCCTCAGAACGCTGCAGGAAGCGGCGGACCAATGGCAGCAGCCGCTGCTCAACACCGCAGGAATCGCCGATCGGATCGCGGGCCTCCGACCGCAGGTACGAGAGGGGTTCCGCGAGTTCGCCGAGCAGCTTACGGCGCTGCGCCACGACGCGACGGATGCATCCCCGGCTACGGTGCTCGAACGGATCGTGGAGCAAACGGGGTACGAGCAGTACCTGAAGGACATGGGCTTCGAGGGTATCGAACGGCTGGAGAACGTCCGCGAGTTGATCGCCGCCGCAGCGGACTGGTCGGAAGAGCCGGAGGACGATGAGCCCGGATCGCCCGTAGAGCGATTTCTGCAGAGCGCCGCACTCATCACGTCTGACGAGATGACCGAGGGCGACCTCAACGGGGTCACCTTGATGACCGTCCACACCGCTAAGGGCCTGGAATGGCCCATCGTCATCGTCACGGGTCTCGAGGACGGGTTGTTCCCGCTCAGCCGTTCGATGGAAACCCCCGACGGCCTCGAGGAGGAGCGCCGGCTCGCTTACGTCGCCGTCACGCGGGCACAGGATCGCCTGTACCTGTTGTGGGCGCGTACCCGCCGACGGGGGGGACAATTGATGCCGGGCGCTCCATCCCGGTTTCTCGAAGCGTTACCGCCGGGCGTCGTGGAGGAACGGCGCACGAGCGGCGTGTTCGGCGGCGAGTGGTATCGCAAGACTTCAGAACCGTCGTCCTGGTTCGTCGATGTCCCGTCCGAGCCCGAGGAAGAATCCCAAGACGCTCCCCGCTACGTGAAGGGAGAGCGCGTGCAACACCGCAGGTTCGGGTCGGGCGCCATCCGGTCGCTGTCCGGTCGCGGATCGGATCTCAAGGTCGTCGTGGAATTCGACGATGCGGCAATCGGCAGCAAACAACTGCTCGTGGCCTACGCCGGCCTGCAACGAGCGGTGGAGGGGGCCTGAGTCGCGTCGCGCGGCGGAATCCTCCGGCGCCGATGCGAGGGGACGTTCTCGACTAGGCTTCGGCGGTGACGGAGGCCGGAGGTGTTGGCGCGGCAACACCGGTACCATTGCCGCGGTCCCGCCATGGACGTTGCGCCCCGGAGCCCTCCCAGAGCGAGAGGTCATAGGCGGGTAACCCAAAATGCTGTCCGGCGAGGGTGCTGAGGCGAGAGGGATCGCCAGGAATCCGCGACCGCATCACGTCCATGCGAATCCGCTTCGCAAGGTGGAGCGACGCGTCGCCCGACGGATCGAGGCGACGGGCGAGGGTTTCCTGTTCGCCCAGCACCTCCATGATGAGCTGGAACGCCACCCCCATGTGTCGCTCGACCATCTCATCGGTCAAGTCCCAGCGACTCGTTTCGGCGAGAAACTGGAATGTCCGCTGCCAGCTTTGGGTTTCGATGAGACCGACCATCCCACGAAACAGCCGACGGCTGGTGCGAACGGAGAAGATAGTCGGTGCAAGCACGCGGTCGAGCAGCGTATCGGCGCTCGTGTGATCCCTCCGGATCAAATCCATCGCCTCACGCGCATACTGGTCCCCGAGATGGGTCTCGAATCGACTCTCCCAATAGGAGTGGCCGAGGGCGATCGTCGAGGAAGTCACCACGAGCTGACGCGGCACGAAGAAGTTGTGCGCCACGGTGTCGGCGGCGAGATGCGAGAGGTAGCCGAGGGAAAACCCGCGCAACGCTTCGGTCTCGGCACGATCGAGAATCTCCGTCCCTACGTGCCAGGAATGACAGTGGCGCCCTACCGGCGCGTACTTCTTCGCGATCGACGTGTCGGCGGCGATGTTGCCGTAGAGGAAATCGAACGGATATGCCCGCAACAGGCCGGCCACGCTCGCCGGGAGCATGGCGAGGTTGGCCAGCACGGATTCGCCGAGGAAGATGTGCGTTCCAGGCGTCCACGCGTGCGCGACAGCGGGCCATACCGCGATGGCTGCCAACGCCACCACAGTGGTCACGGCTAGCCGGCGCCAGCTCACGCGCTAGCGGCCCCGCCCGAGGAAGGCGCGCTTCATCGCGCGCAGAACCGAGGTGCCGCGGCGCGTCGTGCGCAGGGCGGCCGCGACGTCCAGCGCAGTTTCCTCGACCTCGAACTGCACCACATCGATCAGCGACTCGAGGTCCTGAAGCCGTTCCTCCGTACGCTCCATCAATCGTTCCACCCGGCCGCGCACGTCCTTCGATGCATCGGTGATCCCCAGCGCCTCCGAGCGAACGGCTGCGACGACCTTGGACGCATCGTCGACCATCGTTTTGGCAGACTGCAGTGCCGGTCGGGCGTCATGCTCCAAGAGATCCATGGTACGGTCCACCACACGGCGCAGCTCCTTGACTTGTTGCAAGGAGAGCAGCAGCCCGACGCCTACCGCCAGGACCACAAGGGCGATGATCGCCGTCGAGATCGCTGTGACTACTTCCGCCCAGCCCATGGTTGGACCTCCTCCGGCCGGTTCACCGACTGCGCTGCCTCCAGCGGATCAGCAACACAATCAGATCCATCGGATTCGCGCCACCCCGCAAGCTAATGAAATCCGATCCTCAACGCCCACGACCGTCGCCCAGCCAGCGGACGCCCAGCGTCACTCGCGCGATTCGGAGCGCCGTGCTAAGCCGACGGCTTTGGACACGGGAATGGTAAACACGATCCCGGTTCCGGGACTTTCGAGATCGCCGCACACGTCCTGCACCATCTGCATGGCGCGCTCCAGTGTGGCCCGATCTTCGATGACCGAGAACACCGTGGCGTTGTGTGGGCGGGCGCGGTCGCGGAGCGATTGGAGCCCCGCCAGGACGGGGAGTTTACGATCGATGAGCCGGGCCAGCCCCGTGCTCTCGATCACGGTGGCCCCCGTGGCGCCAAGATCGAGCAATCCCTCGAGGATCCGATTCACATCCTCTTCTCGATTGAGGACACAGACCAGTACTTCCATAGTGGGCACGGCCGTCCGGCTGGAGCGCGAGGAGGATAATCCGCGCTCCCGGGCGTACTGTCAAGCGACGCCCGCTTGCGCGCCAACACGGCGGGCCCTATGGTACGCCGCACCATGGCCGAATGCTTCCGCGTCACCGGTGGGGTCCCGCTGAACGGGACCGTTCGCCCGTCCGGCAACAAGAATGCGGCGCTGCCCATGATTGCCGCCTCCCTCTTGGCCGACGGGCCAAGCCAGCTACACAACGTGCCGCGAATCCGAGACGTCGAGTCGCTGCTCGCGCTCGTCGCGGATCTTGGCGGCGAGGTGAGCTGGACAGGCGAGCACAGCGTCAAAGTCGATCCGTCGGGTCTGGAATCGAAGCCGCTCGATGCCGAGCTGTGCGCCAGCATCCGGGCATCGATTCTCCTGGCGGGGCCGCTGCTCGCGCGCTTTGGCATGGTGACGCTGCCACCGCCCGGTGGCGACGTCATCGGCCGACGGCGACTCGACACGCACTTCCTCGCCCTCGAGCGACTTGGCGCGGAGGTCGATATCGGCACGGAATACCATCTGGAAGCCAAATCTCTCACGGGCGCCGACATCTTTCTCGATGAGCCGAGTGTCACGGCGACTGAGAACGCGTTGATGGCCGCCGTACGGGCAGAGGGTCGGACCGTGCTCCGGAACGCGGCGTCCGAACCGCACGTGCAAGATCTCGCCCACGCCCTCGTCACGATGGGAGCGCACATCGAGGGTATCGGCACGAACCTGCTGTCGGTTGAGGGAGGGGCGACCCTGCGAGGTACCGAGCTGACGGTGGGCCCCGACCATGTCGAGATCGGCAGCTTCATCGGTCTTGCGGCCGCGACCAACGGGGAGCTGACCATCGAGGGCACGCGGCCCGAGGATCTCCGCAGCATCTTGTACACCTTCGAGCGTCTCGGCGTCCGCCCGAGGTTTGACGGTGACTGCCTGATCGTCGACGCGAGCCAGGAACGACGCATCATGCCGGATCTCGGGGGACACGTCCCCAAGATCGAAGACGGTCCGTGGCCCGCTTTCCCAGCCGATCTCACGTCAATCGCCGTCGTGGTCGCGACACAATGTGAGGGACTCGTGTTGGTGTTCGAGAAGATGTTCGAGTCGCGCCTGTTCTTCGTCGATAAGCTGGTCGCCTTGGGAGCTCGGCTAGTGCTCTGCGATCCTCATCGGGTGGTGGTCGCCGGTCCGTCGCAGCTACGTGGTGGCACCGTTGAGAGCCCGGATATTCGGGCCGGGATGGGTATGCTGCTCGCGGCCTTGGCCGCCGACGGCGAGAGCATCATCCACAACATCCGCCAAATCGACCGCGGGTACGAGCGAATCGACGAACGCCTGCGAGCACTCGGCGCCAACATTGAACGGATACCGTACCAGCCGAGCCAGGGATGACGGAGGGGTTCGAGACGATCGAAGAGCAGCAGGCTATCTCGGGCACGCTCACGCACTTCGAGCTACCAGGCTGGCGGTCAGCGTTTGGAGTCGTCGCCGGCGTGACGGCCCGGGCGGCGAATCAGGACTTTGCCCTGACCTCGGAACGCCCAACCGGGGACGTTCTGCGCCGCTGGCTTGGACTCGCGCAGTCCCTTGGCCCGGCCTTCGGAGCGGCGGTGGTCAGCCGGCAAGTCCATGGGACCGCCATCGGGACGTACCCGGAGGTCCCATCCGGTGTGCTCATCCGAGATGGGTTCGATGGCCACGTGACGGCCCAGCCCGCCCTGCTCCTGACGGTCACCATTGCGGACTGCATTCCCGTGTATCTGCTTCATCCGCCGAGCGGGACCCTCGGGTTGCTGCATGCGGGGTGGCGCGGGGTGGCGAACCGGATCCTCGAAGTCGGGGTCGAGCAGCTGTGCGCTGCCGCTGGATGCCAGCCAACAGATGTTGTAATACATTGTGGAATAGGGATTTGCGGTAACTGCTATGAAGTTGGACCTGAGGTGTTGGAAGCGGTGCACGGCAATCGCGCTCCAGGGCCCGCTACACTGGATCTCAGGGCCGCCCTCGCGGCGCGTGCCTCGGCGATCGGCGTCCGGCGTGGCACAATCAGTCGGTGGTGTACGGCGCACGACGGAGGCCGGTTCTACTCCCACCGAGGGCAGCAAGCCGCCGCGGGTCGAATGGTCGCCTATTTGGGACGCCCCGCCGCTTGAACCGGGCTTAGCGAGACGCTAGATTACACCGTTGTGCAGTGCGGGCGAAGTCGGCCCGCGCTTTTTTTTGCCGTTTGGAGCCGGGACTGGACCAGCTACTCGCGGAACTCAGATCTCGCGTGTCGCGGCTTGGATACGAGCTGGTCGACATGCGGCAGCGTGGCGCCGGGACGCGTGTGCGTCTCCAAGTACGGGTTGATCACCCGGACGCGGCACCAGGGCATGGCATCACGGTGGACGAGTGTGCCGCTGTGAGCCGCGAGCTCGAACGGTGGCTGGACGGGGAGCAGGCCCTGGGAACGCGCTACGTGCTGGAGGTGTCGTCCCCGGGGATCGAGCGGCCGGTGCGCTGGCGGGAGCATTGGCTTCGGTATCGCGGACGGGACGTGAGGGTCCGCGTGGCTGGCAGGGGCCGCTTCACGGCAACGATCGTGCGCGTGGAAGACGAGGCTGACGTGATCGTGTTGCAGCCAATGGACGGATCGGACCCCCTCGAGGTCCCGATGGAAGACGTACAGGAGGCCACGCTCGTCGTCGATTGGTCAGCCGTCGAGCGTTCTGCGGAGCGAACGAGTCACTGAGTGCATAAGGAGTCTGGATGACGAGTCCCAGTGAGGTGCTCAAAGCACTCCGGGAACTTGCCGATGTGAAGCAGCTCGATCGGGCGGAGTTGATCGATCTGCTCCGAGACGGCATTCACGCGGCGCTGATCAAGCGGTACGGGCCGAATGTGCGTTCGGAGATCGAGATCGACGATCTCAAGGGCACGATTCGGACCGTTGCGCTGAAGAGCGTCGTCGAGGAGGTCGAGGATCCCGGCTCGCAGATCGTGCTCGAGGAAGCGCGCTGGGAGGATCCCGAGTTCCAGGTCGGCGACGTGCTGGAGGAGGAAGTTCCCTTCGAGGCGTTCGGACGGTTGGCCGTGCAGGCGGCGAAGCAACGGATCATACAGCGGGTTCGTGAAGGAGAGCGTACCCGCATCCGAGAAGAATTCGGTCATCGGGTTGGTGAGCTGGTCTCGGGTGAGGTCCAACAGATCGAGCGCGGGCGGCTCGTCATCATGTTGAATCAGTTCCGCGAGGCTGAAGCGCTGATTCCCTATCGGGAGCAGAATCCGCGCGAACACTTTCACCAGGGTGATGCCATCCGCGCCGTGCTCAAGCGGCTGGAGGAAACGCCCAAGGGTCCCCGGCTCATCTTGTCCCGCGGCGATCCGCTGTTTGTCCAGGCTCTGTTTCAACTCGAAGTTCCGGAGATCCAACAGGGGATCGTGGAGATTCGCGAGGCGGCCCGCGAGGTGGGGAGCCGCACGAAGGTGGCCGTCTCGAGCCGCGATGACGCGATCGATCCGGTCGGGGCCTGCGTTGGCATGAAGGGCAGTCGTGTCCAGGCGGTGGTGAATGAGCTGGGTGGCGAGCGGATCGACATTGTACCGTGGTCACCCGACCCAGAGCGGTTTGCCAAGCTGGCCCTGGCGCCGGCGCGGGTGTCCCGGGTGTTTTCCGATCCGGACACGAAGACGATTCAGGCGATCGTCGACGAGGACCAGCTCTCGCTCGCCATCGGCCGGAACGGTCAGAACGTTCGGCTGGCGTCGGAGCTCACTGGGTGGAAGATCGATCTGTACTCGAGCCGGGAATGGCTGGAACGCGGGGGCGAGGGACCGCTGTTTGCTCCGCTGCCACCGGAGGATGAGTTCGTCGTGGACGTGCAGCTGAACGAGCTGAAAGGACTGCCTGCGGATCTGGTCACGACGCTCGAAGCGACCGGCATGCGAACCCTGCGCGACATTCTGGATCTCGAGCGCGATGATGTGTTGAAGGTCGAGGGAATCACGGCTGACCAGGCGGATTCGCTCATGGCGTTTCTGACGGAACTGACCGAAGAGAACACCGAGCCCGCGCAGGAATCGGCCGAGGTGACTGGTCAGGATGCACCCCCGGAGGAGCCGTCGTCGGCGTGATGAGCGAGGCCTCGCTCGGAATGCTCGGTCTCGGGGTCCGCGCCGGAACGGTCGTGCTGGGCACGAGCGGGGTCCGAGCACAGATTCAGCGCGGGCAGACGAAGCTCGTCGTCGTCGCATCCGATCATGGGGCGCGCACCGAAGAGAAGGTGCTCCGCCTCGCGCGGGCGCGGCAGGTTCCGACGCTCGTGGGCCCGCGCGCCGACCGGCTCGGCCATCGCGTCGGGAGGCACAGCGTACAGGCGGTCGGTGTGGCTGACGCCAGCCTCGCCGCCGGCATCATCGACAGTGCGTCGGTGAAATCCAGGAGGCAGTAGTGGGCAAAACGCGGATTCACGACCTCGCCGCGGAATTTGGCATGGAGAGCGCGCGACTCATTGAGTTGCTCGCCGACATGGACATCCACGTCCGCAGCCACCTCTCTGGATTGGATGAGGGGCAAGTCGCTCGCGTCCGGACCCGCTGGGAGCGTGAGAAGCGCCGCAGCAAGGCGGGGCCCGCCACGAAGAGCCGGACGCGCCGCCGCAAGAAGGCGGAGGCCCCCGCAGTCGAGGCGCCGCAACCCAAGGCGCGACTGAAACGTCGGCGCCGGACGGCAGCCGAGGTCGCCTCGCGCGCCGCCGCAGAGGCCGACGAGGCGGAGCGACAGGCCGTCGCGGAGGCACCAGAGACGGTGGACGCCGGGCTCGATCTGTCGGCGGTGGAGAAGCCCTCCATGGAAGAGCGTGCAGCAGCCCTCTTCAAGGACGAACCGCAGGTCGGGGAGGAAACGGCAATCGCCGTTGACGCGTCGTCCGGCGAACCAGTGGCCGCAGAGCCACCCGACGTGGCTGAAGCACCGGCGGTCTCCGACGTCGAGCCTCCAGTGATTGATCGCGAGCCGCCAACCGCACCCTTCAAGCCCCTCCGGGTGGAACGCACGGCTCCACCGCCACCCCGTACGCGACCGGCAGCCCCGTCTGGTCCTCGACCAGTCGCGTCGGCGGCGCCGGGCGAGATTGCCGAAGAGCGCCGGCGAGACAAGAAGCGCAGACGCAAGGGCAAGCGCTCCCAGGTCGACAAGCAAGCCGTGCAGGCGAACATCAGCCGAACGCTAGCGTCCATCAAGGGACCTGGCGGCAAGAAGAGCGCGCGCCGCCGCGAGGACGAGCCGAGCGCGAGAGAACTCGCGGAACAGCGGCGCGTCGAGGAGCAGGAGCGCGAGAAGACCGTGGTGCGCGTGAACGAATTCATCACCGTGTCCGAGCTTGCCGAAGTGCTGTCGTTGACGCCGACCGATATCGTGACCTTCTGCTTCAAAGAGCTGAGCATGATGGTTACGGTGAACCAACGACTGGATTTCGATCAAATTGACTTGATTGCAGGGGCGTTCGGATTCAAGGCGCAGCGAGAAGAGGAGTATGTTCCGGCCGAGACCATCCTCCACGAGGCGGAGGATCAGGCCGAAGATCTGCAGCGTCGCCCACCCGTCGTCACCGTGATGGGGCACGTGGACCACGGCAAGACTTCGCTGCTCGACTACGTCCGCAAGACCAACGTCATTGCGGGAGAGTCGGGAGGGATCACACAGCACATCGGTGCGTATCACGTCACGCTCCCCAGCCAGCAGGGCATCACCTTCCTCGATACGCCGGGACACGAAGCGTTCACCGCAATGCGCGCGCGTGGCGCACAGGTCACCGATCTCGTTGTGCTGGTGGTCGCAGCGGATGATCAGGTCATGCCGCAGACCGTCGAGGCGATCAGCCACGCCAAGAACGCCGGTGTGCCACTCGTCGTAGCCATTAACAAGATCGACTTGCCCACAGCCGACGTGGAGAAGGTGAAGCAAGACCTGCTGACGAACGGCGTGGTGCTCGAGGAGTTCGGCGGCGACACCATGGCGCAGCCGATCTCGGCCAAGGCGGGGCAGGGCATGGAGGAGCTGCTCGAAAAAATCCTGCTGCAGGCCGAGCTGCTGGATAAGCAGGCGAACCCCCAGCGGGCGGCCCGGGGAACCGTCATCGAGAGCACGCTGGACCCCGGCAAGGGTCCGGTTGCGACGGTGCTCGTCGAGAACGGAACCCTCGAGGTGGGGCAGGACTTCATCTGCGGTAACCTCGCGGGGCGTGTCCGTGCGCTGCTGGACGAGCGCGGCGGGCGGGTTACGACGGCCGGTCCCTCGATTCCGGTCCAGATACTCGGCTTCGACGGTGTGCCGCAGGCAGGGGACACGTTCCACGTCGTTTCGGAAGCCGCGGACGCACGGGACATTGCGCAACGACGGCAACGCCTCGACCGCGAGGCGTCCCATCGACGCAGTCAACGCGGGATGTCTCTGGAAGAGCTGTCCCAGCGGATCGACGAGGGTGTCGTGCAGGCACTCAGGATCATCATCAAGGCCGATCAGAGTGGACCCGCCGAGGCGCTCGCCGACGCGTTCGCGGAGCTGTCGAGTGAAGAAGTCAAGGTCGAGGTCATCCATCGGGGTGTGGGTGCCATCAGCGAGGGCGACATTCTGTTGGCCAAAGCATCCGAGGCGATCGTGGTTGGGTTCCATGTCCGCCCAGACGCGAACGCCCGCAGCATGGCCGAGCGCGAGCGGGTCGACGTGCGGACCTACCGCGTGATTTACGAGGCGGTGGACCACATCCGGGCCGCGCTCGAGGGGCTTCTCGCTCCCGAGCAGAGAGAGATCGTGTTGGGCGAGGCGGAAGTTCGCCAGTTGTTCAAGATCTCCGGCGTCGGCACCATCGCGGGTTGCTTTGTGCGGAGCGGCCAGATTCGTCGTACCGCGAAGATCCGGGTCGTTCGCGACGGCGTGGAGGTCTACAGCGGCGCCATCGCGAGTCTGCGGCGGTTCAAGGACGATGTCGGAGAGGTCAAGGACGGCCTCGAGTGCGGGATCGGCGTCGAGAACTTCAACGATGTGAAGGTTGGCGACCTGCTCGAAGCGTACCGTATCGAGGAGATTGCCCGCTCACTCGAATCCGCCGGAGCGGCGAAAGACGGTTGACGTGGTGGTCGGTATTGCCGTTTGGGAGCTGCACCTGAATGGTTGCCAGTCTCTCAAGGACAAGCGACGCGTCTTGAAGAGTATCAAGGATCGGCTGCACCATCGGTTCAACGTTTCGGTAGCCGAGACGGATCACCATGACCGGTGGCAGCGCGCCGAGCTGTCGTGCGGCGTCGTGGCACGCGAGCGGCAGCACGCCGCCGAGGTCCTCAGCGCGGCCGATCGGTTCGTGGGCGAGAACGGACACGTCCGCATCATCGATTCCTCGATCTCGTACCTATGAGCCCGGCACGCGGCCACCGACCCGAGCGCGTCGCCACCCTCGTCCACGAGACCCTGGCCGAGATCCTGTCAGGAGAGGTCAGGGATCCCAGAATCGGCTTTGTCACGGTCACGGGTGTTACCGTTTCGCCCGACTGCACGCATGCCCACGTTCGCGTCAGCGTGTTGGGGGACGAGGACGAGAAAGCGCAGGCCATGCAGGGACTCGCGAGCGCAAAGGGATTCTTGCGCACCCAGCTATCCCGCGTGCTCAGCCTGAAGGTGGCCCCCGAGATCCACTTCGTGCTCGATCGCGGCCTCGAGCACGCCCAACGGATTAACGAGATTCTCGATCACTTGTCCGCGGGAGAAGAGGAATCCTGAGCGACGGATTCCTGTTGATCGACAAGCCCTCGGGTCCCACTTCGCACGATGTCGTGGACATGGTGCGCCGCACCTATGGGGTTCGCCGGGTCGGTCACGCCGGCACGCTCGATCCCTTTGCGACCGGGCTCATCATTGTGCTCGTGGGACGGGCAACGCGGCTCGCGCGCTTCGTGGCGGCGCTTCCGAAACGCTACACGGGCCTCATCAGGTTGGGGGTCACTACGGATACGGACGATCGATCGGGCGCGGTGATCGCGACCGACGACGGGTGGTCGACCGTCTCCTCCGGGGCCCTCGCTACCCAGATGGCGGCGCTCACCGGCCGGCAACGGCAACGGCCGCCCGACTACTCGGCCAAGAAGACGCGCGGCGAGCGGGCGCATCGCCGAGCCCGACGCGGGGAACCCGTGGAGCTCACACCACAAGAGGTCGAGGTTGCCGAGCTTCAGGTGACCGGCCGCGATGGTCCAGCCGTCCGGTTCCGGGCAACGGTGAGCAGCGGGACGTACATTCGAGCCCTCGCTCGGGATCTCGGCGAGTCACTCGGGTGCGGTGCCCACTTGGAAGAGCTCCGCCGGATCGCCGTTGGGTCGTTTGGCGTCGACGAGGCCTTGCCAGTATCGGCGCTGGATCGCGGCTTCCCGACACTCTTGCCGCTCCACAGGGCGATTGCCCATCTCCCGACGATCGAGCTCTCACCCGAGGCGCGAGAGGCGGTTCGGAGTGGCCGACCTATTCCGGCGGAGGGTGCGTCCACCGGTCCGGTGGCCTTGGTGTCCGATCACCAGTTGATCGCGGTTGCCGAGCCGAGCGGCGCATGGCTCAAGCCGCGGGTCGTGCTGGTCGGCAACTGAGACCCATGGCGCTTCCCAAAGACGGCCGCGGCACGGTGGTCACCGTTGGGACGTTCGATGGCGTCCACCTCGGCCATCGCCGGGTGCTGCAGGAGATTGCGATCCGTGCGGAGCGGGGTGGCCGGCGAAGCCTCCTCGTCACATTCGACCCTCATCCCATGGAGATCGTCAACCCGCCCGCCGCGCCCCCGCTTTTGACGTTGGCCCAGGAACGGCGCGAGTTCCTCGCACAGTGCGAATTAGATGTGGCCGTCTTCATGGCGTTCACGCGCGAGCTCTCGCAGTACCCGCCGGAGGCCTTCGTCCGCCTGCTGATCGAGCGGTTTCACATGCGGGAGCTGGTCATCGGACACGATCACGGGTTCGGGCGAGAGCGGGCTGGCGACGAGGCACTGCTTCAGCAACTCGGGTCTCAGTTCGGATTCGCGGTGGACGTCGTGGACGAGGTCGACCGAGAGGGTCGTCCGGTGTCCTCCACGCTCGTGCGCCGCGCGGTCGCCGGTGGAGATCTCGAGACGGCGACGGCGCTGCTGGGCCGACCGTACTCGCTCACCGGCCCGGTCATCCGAGGCGCCACGCGTGGCCGCCACCTCGGGTACCCGACGGTCAACGTAGCCCTCCCCGACGCACGCAAGCTGCTTCCCCCCGACGGGGTCTACGCCGTGTGGGTCGAGTGGTCCGGGGGCGGTGCCGGCGGAATGATGCATCAGGGCCCGCGACCCACGTTTGGAGAGACGGCTCGGAGCATCGAGGCTCACGTATTCGATGTGCACGTGCAGCTCTATGGAGAACAGATCAAGCTGTCTTGGATCGAGCGGCTGCGTGACGTGGTGCGGTTCCCCGATTCGGGCTCGCTCAAGCGGCAGCTCGACAAGGACCTCGCGGCCGCTCGCGCCGCGTTGACACGATGGCGCGGCCTCAGTAGACATTAACGCCTTCTCTTTCTGCTTACGACATGTTCACGACCATACGTAGTCGTCTCATTGTGATCGCGATCCTCGTAGCGGTGAGCGTCATTTCGCTCATCCCTCGGGAGATCACCATTCGGGAACGAGGACCCGACGGCGCGATGCGTGACGCAACCGTCAAGCGCGTCCCGCTCAAGCGGGGACTCGACCTGCTCGGCGGTATCCATCTCGCGCTCGAGTTGGATCAGAGCATGGGCCCTGTCGCCAATCCCGCCGACGCGCTGGACCGGGCTCTTACGGTCATCCGGTCCCGGGTCGACGAATTCGGCGTCGCCGAGCCGCTGATTCAGAAGGTCGGTGACCAGCGGATCGTCGTTGAGCTCGCTGGCATCACGGATCCAGCACGGGCCAAGGCGATCGTGGAACGCTCTGCCTTCCTCGAATGGCGGATCGTCGACATGGAGAACCTGTTCCGGGACGCGCTCCCCGCGATCGACCGGGCGCTCACGGAGGCGGGGGTCCAGGCGGCGCCTGACACCCCGATCCCGGCGCAGCCGTCCACCCTCGATCAGATCCTCGGAGTCGATTCGGCAGCGCAGGCCCCCGACACGGCCGTAACGGACACGATTGGATTCCTCGATCAGGCCGGTCCGCTCAGTTCCTATCTGTTCAACGGGCAGATCCCCGGGGAGTTCTTCGTTCCGGAGGAGGACTTTGCGAGGGTGGACAGTCTCATCCGCCTGCCGGCCGTGGATCGGGCCATGCCGCGCGGCCGCGAATTGCTCTGGGCGGCCGAGCCCGTATCCCAGGGCGGGCGGTCCTTCCGCCCACTCTACTCGGTAGATCGACGCTCCGTCCTTACGGGCGAGGCGATGCAGGATGCTAGGGCCACGATCGACCAGTCCACCAATCAGCAGATCGTACAATTCGAGTTGACGCGCTCCGGGGGGCGGCGGTTCCGCGACGAGACCCGTCAGCACGTGAACGACTACATGGCGATCATCCTCGATCGACGGGTGTTCCGCCAGCCACCCGTCATTCGGTCGGAGATCGGGCGTAACGGACAGATCGAATTGGGGACGGCCGATCTGCAGGAGGCGCAGGACCTCGCGTTGGTCTTGCGTGCAGGCGCGCTTCCGGCACCCCTCGAGATCGTGGAGGAGCGGACCGTCGGCCCGAGTCTCGGCCGCGATTCAATCCGCCAAGGCCAGCGTGCTGCCATGCTGGCGGCGGTCTTCGTCGTCCTCCTCATGGCGTTTTACTATCGGTTCGCGGGCATCCTCGCGATCCTGGCGCTGGTATTCTACATCCTCTTCACCCTCGGTGGGCTCGCGAGCTTCGGTGCGACCCTCACGCTCCCCGGACTCGCGGGCTTCGTCCTCACGCTCGGGATCGCGGTGGATGCGAATGTGCTGATCTTCGAGCGGATTCGAGAAGAGCTCAAGCTCAGCAAGACGCCGCGGCTTGCCGTGGACGGGGGCTTTCAACACGCCATGCCGGCCATCATCGATGCGAACGTCACCACGGTGATCACGGCCGCGTTCCTCTTTCAGTTCGGGACCGGACCGGTCAAGGGGTTCGCCATCACGCTGATCGTCGGCATTATCGCCTCGCTCGTTACGGCCGTGTTCGTCACGAAGACCTTCTTCCTCGTCTGGCTGCATCAGCGGTCCGTGACGAAGGAGCTGTCGATCTAATGCTTCGGCTGTTTGATAGCGCGCGTTACGACTTTCTCAGGGTTTGGAGAACCGCGGCCGCGATCACCGCGACCTTCGCGATTCCGGGACTCATCCTGCTCGCGATTCGCGGACTCAATACCAGTATCGAATTCACCGGCGGAACCCTGATTCAGATCCACGCCGTCGATGACGCGGTCCGAACCAGCTCCATCCGCTCGGCACTCGGGTCGCAGGGGATTCAAGGAGCGGAGATTCAGACGTTCGGCGCTCCAAACGAGTTCGTGATCCGTGCTCGACTCGATCCGCGCGCCGATGTCACCGAGGAGACGACCCAGGAAACAGCCCGGGCGGTCGAGGCAGCCCTGCGCGACGCGTTTGGCGCGGAGGCGTTTGAGATTGCGCGCACGGAGGCCGTCGGCCCGAAGGTCGGCGCCGAGCTGCGTCAGCGCACCGTGTCGGCACTACTCATGGCATTTGGGGCGATCTTCCTCGTGCTGTGGTTTCGCTACGAGTGGCGCTTCGGTCTCGCGGCCGTGGCGGCCACCGTCCACGACATCATCAGCACCATGGCCTTTGTGTCCTATTTGAACCTCGAAGTGTCCCTGGTGGTCGTAGCCGCGCTGCTGACGATCGTGGGATACTCCCTGAACGACACGATTGTCACCTTCGACCGCGTGCGCGAGAACCTCAAGAAGTACAAGCGACAGGACATCAACGAAATTCTCAATCGCAGCATCAACGAGACCCTGCCACGCACCGTGCTCACTTCAGGGACCACCCTTGCCGCCACGCTGGCCTTGTTGTTCCTGGGAGGAAGCGTCATCCGGCCGTTTGCATGGGTGATGACGTTCGGCATCATCACGGGAACGTTCTCGTCGATCTTCATCGCCTCGCCGCTGCTGCGGGTCATCGAACGACGGTGGCCGGGCGAGGATGTCAGAGGCGCGAAAGCCATCGCCCCCAGAGGCGCACCCGCCACGTCCTGAACACGGGGACTTGGGGGAGCCGGACGGTGCTGGTCGACACACACTGCCACCTCGGCGACCGCCAGTTCGATGGTGACCGCGACGTCGTCCTGGCGCGCGCCCGGTCGGCGGGTGTGGCCCATGTGGTGACGATTGCGGATTCGGCGGAAGCCACCGATCGCGCCATCGGTTTGGCCCGCCGGGATTCCTCGCTGTCCGCCACAGCGGGCGTGCACCCCCACGAAGCCTCCACGTGGTCTCCTCCCACCGCCGAACGCGTCGAGCACGCGCTCGAGGACCCAACGATTGTCGCGATCGGCGAGACTGGACTCGACTACCACTACGATCACTCGCCCCGACCCGTCCAACGACGGGTGTTCGAAGCCCAGCTGGCATTGGCGGCACGAACGGGGAAGCCCGTCGTGGTCCACGCGCGGGAAGCCGATGCGGATATTGCGGCCATGCTCGAAACGTGGGGCACCGAGGTGGCTGCCATCGTGCTACATTCGTTCAGTTCCGGCCAAGCCGTCTTTGACGCGGGGATGCGGATGGGGGCCTATTTCGGATTCAGCGGCATGGTCACGTTCAAGAAGTTTGCGCACACCACAGCAGTGACCGACTGCCCGGCGAACCGTCTCCTAGTGGAGACGGACGCGCCATATCTGGCTCCGGTACCACATCGGGGTAAACGGAACGAACCGGCTCTTGTGCGGCACGTCGCCGAACGCGTCGCGGAGCTTCGGGGAGTCACCATCGACGAGCTCATCAGGCAAACCACGGTCAACGCAGGCCGATGCTTCGGGCCCCGCGTGACCCAACCATCTGACACGACGCGATGACTACGACGAAGACGGTACCGCCCGACATCGAGATTGCGCAGGCAGCCAAACTCCGTTCCATCACCGACGTGGCCGCCGACCTCGGTCTCGGACCCGACGAGCTGATCCCGTACGGAGACTCCAAAGCCAAAGTCCGACTGAAGAACGTCGACGAGCGACCGCGGCGAGCGCGTCTCGTGCTAGTGACCGCGGTCAATCCGACAGCAGCCGGCGAAGGGAAGTCTACCGTGACGGTCGGTGTCACGCAGGCGCTTCGGAAGCTGGGGCACAACGCCGTACTGTGTATGCGGGAGCCATCTCTCGGACCGGTGTTTGGCATCAAGGGGGGGGCGGCGGGCGGCGGGTACGCGCAGGTCGTGCCCATGGAAGACATCAATCTCCACTTCACCGGCGACTTCCACGCGATCACGAGCGCGCACAACCTGCTCTCGGCAATGCTCGACAACCATCTGCACCAAGGAAATGGACTCGGCATCGACTCGCGACGCATCACGTGGCCACGGACCATCGACATGAACGACCGCGCGCTGCGCGATATCGTCATCGGGTTGGGAGGATTCCTCGGCGGCGTGCCGCGCGAGGATCGGTTCGTAATCACCCCGGCCAGCGAGATTCAGGCCATCCTGTCGCTGGCCCGAGACGCGGACGACCTCGAGGAGCGGCTCGGTCGCATCATCGTCGGCATGACGCGAGATCGGGAACCGGTCCGGGCGCGCGAGCTCAAGGCGCAGGGAGCGATGGCATTGCTACTCAAGGACGCGATCCTTCCCAACCTCGTGCAGACGCTCGAGGGCGGGCCGGCAATTCCGTCATCGCCCCCGCTACGGCGCTCCGTCTCGCCGACCTCGTCGTTACCGAAGCGGGATTCGGGGCGGACCCGGGCGCGGAGAAGTTCTTCAACATCAAGTGCCGTGTGGGTGAGCTGAACCCGGAGGCAGCGGTCGTCGTGGCAACCATCCGAGCGCTCAAGCTCCACGGTGGCGCCAAGAAAGGCGAGCTGACCGAGCCCAACCCCGAAGCCGTAGAGCGCGGCTTCGGCAACCTCGCTCGGCATCTCGAGAATGTGGCGAAGTTCGGCGTCCCAACGATGGTAGCCATCAATCGGTTTCTCTCGGATACCGATGAAGAAGTCGAGGTGGTTCGCTCGGGCTGCGTGTCGCTGGGGGCGAAGGTGGCATTGTGTGACGTGTGGGAACAGGGCGGCGCCGGCGGCATCGAGCTCGCCCAGGCGGTGATCGAGACCCTCGATGCGGGCGGTGCGCAGTTCACACCGCTGTACGACACGAAGCTGTCGATCATGGAGAAGATCGAGCGGGTGGCGAAGGAGATCTATGGCGCGGACGGCGTGAGCTACACGCCAAAGGCCTCGCGCGCCGCGGAGCGGCTCGCTGCGTTCGGGTTGGGCGAGACGCCGGTGTGCATGGCCAAGACGCAGTATTCGTTCACGGATGACGCGTCCAAACTGGGAGCCCCGAGCGGATTCACCGTGAGCGTGCGTGACATCACCCCGTCAGCCGGTGCCGGATTCGTGGTGGCGCTCACCGGCGACATCATGACGATGCCGGGCCTCGGGAAGACGCCCGCCGCCGAGAAGATGCGTCTCGGCAAGGACGGCACGATCGAGGGTCTCTTCTAGGGAGGTGGTGATGCAGTTCGTCTCGACGGACAAAGCCCCGGCGGCGATCGGACCATACAGCCAGGCGGTGATCGCGGGCGGATTCGTGTATACGGCGGGACAGATCGCGCTGGATCCCGCCACGATGGAAATGGTCGCCTCAGACGTCGCCGCGCAAACGGAGCGGGTGTTCGAGAACCTCTCGGCTGTGCTCACTGCCGCCGGCTGCGGCTTCTCCGACGTGGTGAAGACCACCGTTTTTCTGGCGGACATGGCGGACTTCGCGGCAATGAACGAGGTGTACGCGCGGTACTTCGGCAACCATCGGCCAGCCCGGGCTGCGCTCCAGGCGGCCGCGCTCCCGAAGGGCGGCCTCGTGGAGATCGAGGCCGTCGCGCACCTCGGCGGCGCGGGGCCGTGAGTCGCGTGGGGGCGGATCGGGCCTGGTGGCTCGTACGGTCTTCAAAACCGCTGGGAGGCGCCTGAGGCGACTCCGGTGGGTTCGATTCCCACACGCTCCCGCCACCGCTGCAGGAAACGAGGCGGCCCTCGGCCGCCTCGTTTCCTGTTCTACCGCAGCTCGATTACGTCCCGTGTGACGAGGTCCAGATAGGAGCGGTAGGTGCCCTCGGTCTGGTCCCTGAGGAAGCGCCGCGTCGACTGGAGCAGCTGTACCGTGTAGTAGCCGGGCACCGTCTGTGGATGCACGAACCCGAAGTTTCGTCCAAAGAAGCTACGGATGATCATGCTCCGATCGTCGTGCGGAAGTCGACCAACGTTGGCCACGAAACGCTCAAAGCCGCCGCCACGCATGAGGTAGTACTCCACGTTCGACGGGTAGAACGCCGTCACCTTCTCGCCTCGGCGGCTCAAGAGCGCGCCGATGGCCGCCAGCGAATGATCCCCGGCGAAATCTCCCACGACCGGGATGATGCGATCCTGGGCCTGCAGCAACTTCACGCGCTGAAAGGCACGCTCACTGGCGACGTAGCTGGCGCGATTGCCCGCCAGGTCGCGTTCGAGCAGCAGCTCGCGATACGTCGGGTAGTGGGGCAGGGGAACACGACCATGGCTCTGGAATCGCAGCCCGAGACCTGCCTGGACGAAGCGCCCATGGAAGTCACCAATGGTGCGGAGATCTTCGTCCGATAGGGGGACACCGAACGTCTGCACCGTTCGCAAGACGGCGTTACGGGATGCCGCCGCCGTCTCGCGAGCCGCTCCGACGCTGTCCACGTACGCGACCAACTCCTCTACCGGGCGCTCCGTCCACGCCGAGTCATCGGCAGGCATGGTCCGACCGTGGAGCAGGCACAGGTACTCCATGCGGTTCCGGGCCAGCGAGAAGAGGGCCTTGAACATCAGATGCTGAAGCATGTTCTCGCGCCTGATGTCCACGATGAATGCGATGTCCGGCCGAACGGCGGCGATGTAGGAGAAGTTCTGGTCCGGGCCCACCCCGAGGTACGCTCCGCCGCGCCCGCCGGGGCGTTCGAGGGCTCCCATGACGTGAAGGTACGAGCGCTCGTTCGAGATCAAATTATCGGTGTCGAAGTAGGCGCCAGGCTCAGAGAGCTGCTCGATGAGCTGTGCAAACCCCGAATCCAAGCGGAACGTCTGGGCTCGGGCCGGCAGGCCGTCGCGCGACGCGTCGGGCCGCCCACCCACGCACGCAGCGAGCAGGAGACCGCCAGCGATGAGGAGCCGGCGCATTACGGTCTTGGCAGGTCTTGTCGCAGGCCTCGTCATGGAAGTCCGGGATGGTTTCACCCCGCATCGGCACCAGAGGTCCGCACCCTGCGGCCCGCCGATTCGGCAATCGCTTGAACTCCGTTGGCCGATCAGCCAACGTAATGGCTCGACCCTACTGGAGCACCTGCGCCGACCGATACCCCCAATCGGGCCTTCATTATCCTCAACCCCAAGGCTGGTCGCGGGAGAGGAGAGGGCCTCGAGCATCCCCTCGCCAGCAGCGCCCGAGCCTCTGGGTGGGAGGCGGTCGTCCGCACCACGCGACATGCGGGGGAAGAGGTGGCCCTCGCGGCGGAGGCGCGCGCCGCAGGCTGGCCGGTCATCATTGCCGCCGGAGGGGACGGGACGGTGCATAACGTCGCGAACGGCATTCTTGGCGACGGACCGACCAACGTCACGTTGGGCCATGTCCCGGTCGGGAGCGGAAACGACTACGCACGGGCGCTGGGGCTGAAACGGGCACCGCCGGAACGGAACCTCCAATTGGTGCTCGATGGCACGCGGCGCCGGCTCGATGTCGGACGCGTGGGCGACGAGTACTTCGTCAATGGCATGGGCGTTGGCTTTGACGCCGAGGTGGTCAGACAGACGCTGCGCATGAGTCACCTGCGCGGGTTCGCCCTGTACCTCGTCGCCGCCTACAAGACGTTCGGGTCGTTCACGCCGCCGGATCTGGAGGTGCAGTCGGGTGAGCATGCGGAGCGCTCACGCATGATGATGCTCGCGATTACGATCGGGGCGACGGCCGGTGGGGGATTCCGGCTCACACCTGACGCCTTGCTGGACGACGGGCTGTTCGACGTGTGCGTCATCCGGCGGGTGGGTCTGGCTCGGTTTCTTCGTTACGTTCCAAGCGTGGTCCGCGGCAAGCACCTCCATCTCCCCGAGGTCACCCTGTTTCGCAGCCAGCAGGTTCGCGTGAGCGGCCTCTCGGGCCCTCTCACGGTTCAGGTCGACGGCGAGCTACGCTACCCCGAATCCGATTCCATCGAGGTGACCCTCTTGCCGAGGCACCTCAAGGTGCTGTGCGCGCCTTCGGCCTAGCCGCCGTACTACTGGCCGTCGTCACCACGGCGGCTGCGGCGCAGATCATTCCGACGCGGCCACCACCGCAGCGACAGCCGCAGCCCAGTGACACCATCCAGGTTCCGAGTTTCCGCGAAGACCCACCAGTCTCGCCTATCGGTGCCGCGCTCCGGTCGCTGCTCCTTCCCGGGTGGGGCCAATCGGTCGCGGGTCGCCGGGTAACGGGAGCGATCTTCCTCTTTTGGGAGGGGCTCACGTTGACCATGACGGTCAAGTCGATTCATCAGCTGGATTACCAGGAGCGGACCGACGCCGACGGGGAAACGGTGGAAGGGAAGCGGTCGGAGATTCAGGATTGGGCCGTTCTGCTGGCGTTCAACCACCTGCTCGCCGCTGCAGAAGCCTACGTGTCCACCCACCTCTGGGATTTCCCCGCCGATCTGAAGCTGGATCGGCTCCCCAGCGGCGATCTCGCGGCAGGATTCAAGGTGTACTGGCGGTAGGTCCGGCCGGCCAGCGCCTACCCGTCGAACCGTTCCAAGACGGGCCCGTCCTCCACCACCCTCGCGTAACACAGCCCCTCGGCCCAGGCACCTGGGTTGAGGTACCACTGCCGGGGCCCGACCTCGAGCAGCGCGCTCACGTGCGTGTGGCCCAGGACCACCAGGTTGAGATCGGGACGTGTTGAGAGCACCCGCCGCGCGTGCTCACGCTGGTGTGCCGCAGCCTCCATTCGGGCCGCCTCGTTGCGGGCCTTGCCGGCGAGGTACGGAGAGAGGCGACGTACCATCGCGTGGCCCAGGTCCGGATGCACCAGCCGGAACAAGGCTGTCGCCACCCGGTGGCGTGTGATGGCCTGCAGAACCCTCGCACTCAACTGCCGGTCGCCGATTCCGTCGCCATGCGCGACGAGCGCGGTGAGCCCAACCAGCTCGGTCTCCAGGGAGTGGGGTCCAAACCTCGCCTTGAGTTCACGGGTCCAGAACTCACCGCCCCACCGGTCGTGGTTGCCGCCAGTGAGGGTGAGCTTCACCCCGGCACGGCGTACGGCGCTCAAGCACTCCAACGTGCCAAACGCCGCTTTGGGGATGACTGACCGGTACTCGAACCAGAATTCGAATAGATCCCCGTTAATGACCAGATGGTTGGCGAGCTCCGGTACGGACCTGAGGAATCGGTGGAATGCCGCGACCGTGTCAGGGGGCGCATAGCCGATATGGGCATCCGACACGATGACGGCAGCGTGGGGAAGCATGGCCGGAGTATGGCAGGGGTCCCAAACGGCCGCAACCTTATGCGAGGGGTTGACAATCTTCCCGAAAGGTGAATGATTGTTCAAGTAACCAGTATGACTTGGCAGCACTATAAATGAGATCATCTGCTTGATCGATCAATCAACTGAGCGTTCTGGCGCTCATACGGGAGATCGCATTCTCGCATTGGCTGCCCGCCTGTTCCATGAGCGGGGCTACGGCGCGACCGGGGTCGCGACGATCCTGAGAGGCGCGGGCGTCCAGAGCGGGAGTCTGTACCACTTCTTCGCCAACAAGGAGGCCTTGCTGGCGGCCGTCGTGGAGCGCCATCTGGCCCAACTGCGGCCCACGATCTTCGAACCCGTGGAACGTGCGGCCGATGATCCCGTCGCGCGGGTATTGGCGCTGCTCGAGCATTACCGGAGAGGCCTGGTCATGTCTGGCTGCACCATGGGCTGCCCCGTGGGGAACCTGGCCTTGGAGGTGGGAGACCGCCTGCCGGAGGTGCGAGTGCTCATCGATCGGTACTTCTCTGGCTGGACCCACGGCGTCCGCCGCTGGTTCGAAGCCGCCGGTGACCGATTGCCGGCGGACCTCGATCGCGCGGCGCTGTCTCGGTTCGTGCTCTCCGTAATGCAAGGTGGAGTGATGCAGGCTCGGGCCCACGGCGGCCTGGAACCGTTTGACGCATCCGTCGCGGAGCTTCGGTCCCACATCCAGTTCTTGGAGGACCGTGCCCGTCGGGAGCGCGGTGACGCGACGAGACTTCCCGAGGGCGCGAGGCCCTCGGTTTCGGGCCAGCGGGCGCCGGACATCGATCGCCCGGAATGGCGCACCTGGTGACGAGGCCGCGCGCATGACCAGCGTCCTGCCGGGTCGACAGCTCGACGAGCAGACCATTCGCGACATGGTGCGTCGCGTCGTCTACCGAGCGGTCGGTAGGCCGCCTCCGGCCGCACCGGCGCGGGAACGCATTCTGGTGACGGGGCACGATTTGGAAGGCGTGCCACCGGGCGGAGAGTTCGAGATCCCCGACGGCGCGATCGTCACGCCGCTCGCTCGGCAGGCTGCCATGGAACGCGGCATCACCGTGGTCGAGGCCGGGGCCGGCGGTACCGTCTGCAACGCCGAGCGCACACCACCCGCGGTCGCCCGGACCGAGGACAAGACCGTCGCGATTGGCGCGGATCACGGCGGATTCGAGTTAAAGCAGTTTCTCAAGGGCCAGCTCAGGGAGTTGGGTTACACCACCATCGACTGTGGGACGAACAGCGCTGAATCGGTCGATTACCCCGATTTCGCCCTGGCCGTGGGGCAACTGGTGGCCGAAGGCCGCGCCTGGCGCGGGGTCCTGGTGGATGGCGCCGGTATTGGCTCGTGCATGGCCGCCAACAAAGTGCCGGGAGTGCGAGCCGCCATGTGCTACGACCGGGCAACGGCCGTGAATAGCCGCTCGCACAACGACGCCAACGTGCTGACACTCGGGGCGGGCATGATTGGCCCGGAGTTGGCTCGGCAAATCGTGGGCACCTGGCTGGAGACCCCGACCGGCGGTGGTCGGCACGCGCGCCGTGTCGGGAAGATCATGGATATCGAACGACGGTTTCAGCGCAAAGGATGAGAGCGGTGGCGAGCGACCGGACGCAACGGAGGCGGGCCGGGCATGCAGTTTGACGACGAGACCCTCGAGCGGCTCATCGAGCAGATCACACACCAGGTCCTGGTCCTGGTGCAGGAGCAGCGCGTGTCCCCCGATCAGACGGGCGGCAACGGCGCACCGACCCTGTCCCCCCAGAACTACGTCGACCGGGTGCAGCCGGTCGTCAACGCGGGCGCCGACCGCATTGCGAGCACGCTGGGCGCCGCGCCCACGGACGGCACCTTGAGCCACATGATCGATCACACGTTGCTCAAGCCCGACGCGACCCAAGATGAGATCGCGCAACTCTGCTACGAAGCTCGCAAGCACGGGTTCGCCTCGGTGTGTATCAACCCGTCCAACGTGAAGCTGTGTGCCGACCTCTTGAAGGGCAGTGACGTGCTCATCTGCACCGTCGTGGGGTTCCCGCTGGGTGCGACCTCGACGGACGCGAAAGTGTTCGAGGCCCAGAAAGCGATTCGGGATGGTGCCACGGAGGTCGACATGGTGATCAACGTCGGCGCACTCAAGTCACGCGACTATGAACGGGTGGAGCGCGACATCGCGTCGGTGGCGCGGGCGTGCCATGCCGGCGGTGCGATCCTCAAAGTGATCATCGAGGCTGCGCTCCTCACCGACGAGGAGAAGGTGGCTGCAAGCCAGCTCGCCAAGATGACCGGCGCCGATTTCGTCAAGACGTCCACCGGGTTCGGACCCGGCGGCGCGACGACCGACGATGTCGCGCTGATGCGCCGGGTGGTAGGCCCCAAGATGGGAGTCAAAGCGGCGGGCGGGATCCGTAGCTACGCCGACGCACAAAAGATGATCGCGGCCGGGGCCAGCAGGATCGGCGCCAGTGCCAGCGTCAAGATCATTCAGGAATCCGAATCGTGAGGACTGCGAATGTCAGTTGATCTTCGTACGTACGCGTTCCTCGACAACCTGCAGCCGCAGCATGCGGCGTACCTGGGCACGGTGGCGCGCGGGTTCCTCCCGCTGCCGGGAGACACGTCCTTGTGGGTAGAGATCTCTCCCGGCATCGAGATCAACCGGATCACCGATATCGCCCTCAAGTCCACGAGGGTCCGTCCCGGAATGCAGGTCGTCGAGCGATTGTTCGGACTGCTGGAGGTGCATCACGAAGTCCAGGCCGAGGTACGGGCCGCCGGTGCGGCGATCCTCGGCGCGCTCGGGGTGTCCGAGTCCGATCGCATCCAACCGCGCGTCGTCTCGAGTCAGATCATTCGGCACGTCGACGCCCATCAGGTACAGCTGGTCAACCGCATGCGGTACGGCCACATGCTGCTGGCTGGCCAGACGCTGTACGTGCTGGAGGTTGAGCCCGCCGGCTACGCGGCGCTTGCCGCCAACGAGGCGGAGAAAGAAGCCAACATCAGCATTCTGGACGTCCGCGCGTTCGGCAGCTTCGGGCGAGTGTACTTGGGCGGGGAGGAACGGGACATCATGGCAGGGTACGGTGCGGCGGTGGCCGCCATCGAGGGAGTCAGTGGCCGAACCGTCGAGACAAAGCGCCGTGATTGATAGTGGGGAACGTGATCATCCAACCGACGTCGGGAGGCAGTAATGGCTGAGGAGTATCTGGCGATCGAAGCGCTCGGCATGATCGAGACGCGCAGCTATCCAGCAATGGTCGAGGCGGCCGATGCCATGGTCAAGGCGGCCAAGGTCGAGCTGGTGGCGTACGAGAAGACAGGCGGAGGGCACGTCACCGCCGTGGTGCGTGGCGACGTCGCCGCGGTCAAGGCCGCGGTCGAAGCCGGTGCGCAGGGTGCCAAGAAGGTCGGCGAGCTCGTGGCCATTCATGTCATCCCGCGGCCCCACGCAAACGTGGACCGCGCCCTTCCGCTCGGTCGCCAAGGTGGCGACGGCGGGAAGTCGGGTAAGAAGTAACCCACTGCTGGGCCCCGGAGGCCCTGCGGCCGTCGGTCCGTCCAACGGGCGGGCCGACGGCGCGCCCGATTCCGAAGGCCGTGGGAGTCCTCCGGTTTGCGAACGGAGCTGGCTATGCTGCTAGGAAGAGTGGTCGGGACACTCGTGGCAACGCGCAAAGAACCTTCCTTGGACGGCGTAAAGTTCCTTGTCCTCAAGCAGCTGGACGTCGAGGGGAAGGAAACGGGTGGCTACCAGGTGGCAGCCGACGCCGTCGGCGCCGGATTGGGAGAGGTGGTGCTGTACGCCACGGGAAGCTCGGCACGACAGACCAAAATGACCGATCGGCGTCCGGTCGATGGCGTCATCATGGCGATCGTCGACACCGTGGAGGTCGACGGTGACGTGAAGTACGACAAGGCCAAGGATCGGTGACCATGGACGACGTCCAAATTCGGGCCGTCATCGACCGGGTGATGTCCGAGCTGCAGCACTCGGAGCGCGTCCGGCACGGTCCCCGTCCGTCACCTACACCGACGCCGCCTGCCGTCCCGCCGCAGCCGGCAGCGGAGCCCCGCCACCGCGACAACCTGTTCCCCGACGTCGACGGTGCGGTACGTGCCGCACGTCAAGCCTTCGAGGAGCTCCAGAACCTTCCGCTTTCGGTCCGCGAACAGATGATCGCCCACATCCGGCGAACGGTTCGCGAGAACGCCCAGCCGCTGGCGTACGACGCATGGCAAGAAACGGGAATGGGCCGGTACGAGGACAAGATCGAGAAGGTGCTGCTCAACGCCAACAAGGCACCGGGAACAGAGTTCCTCGATACGAGCGCGTGGAGCGGCGATGGAGGGCTGACGGTGGTTGAGTTCGCACCGTACGGTCTCATCGGATCCATCATCCCCAGCACCAACCCGATTTCGACCGTCGTCTGCAATAGCGTGAGCATGGTGGCGGCCGGCAACGCGGTGGTATTCAACGCCCATCCCGGGGCGCGCTGCTGCTCGAACCGCGTCGTGCAGCTCATCAACGATGCCGTGGTTGAGGCCGGCGGTCCGGCGAATCTCGTCTGTGCGATCGCCGAACCGACCCTCGAGACCGCCCAGCAGATCATGGCGCACCGGGAGGTGAACCTGCTGACGGTAACCGGCGGCGCCGCCGTGGTCCGCGCGGCCATGGCGAGCGGCAAGCGGGCGATTTGCGCCGGACCGGGTAACCCACCCGTGGTGGTGGACGAGACCGCAGACCTCGAGCAGGCGGGCCGTGACCTCACGCGGGGCGCCTCGTTCGACAACAACATTGTGTGCACTGACGAGAAGGAAGTGTTTGCCGTCGGCACCATTGCCGACGAGCTCAAGCGCGTCATGCAGGCGCACGGGGCCGTGGAGGTCGACGGCCGTCAGCTGGACCGCTTGCGGCGCTCGATCTTCAAGGACACACCACAGGCCGGTCGTCACGGAACCATGAACATCGAGTTCATCGGGAAGAACGCCTCCGTGCTCCTGCGTGAAGCCGGTATCGAGGCGGGCGACGAGGTGCGGTTGGTTCTCGCCGAAGTCGAGCGGGACGACCCCTTGGTGTTCTCGGAGCAGATGATGCCCATCCTGCCGCTCGTTCGTGTGCAGCACGCAAACGAAGGTATCGATCTCGCGAAGCAGGCCGAGCACGGGTTCCGGCATACGGCGGTCATGCACTCCAAGAACCTCGACCATCTGAGTCGCATGGCTCGCGAGATGGACTGCAGCATCTTCGTCAAGAATGGTGCGTCGTTCGACGGGCTCGGCTATGGCGGTGAGGGCTTCTGCTCCTTCACCATCGCGAGCCCGACCGGCGAAGGGATCACCAGCCCGATCAGCTTCAGTCGCATCCGGCGCTGTGTGCTGAAAGACTCTTTCCGGATCGTGTGACCACATGGCGACCAAGGGAAAACCACACAGCATGATTGAACCTGCTCTTGCGCTGGTCGATTTCAGCAGTATCGCGGTCGGCATCCAGGCGGCAGACGCGATGGTCAAGCGCGCCGAGATTGACGTCCTGCGAGCCGGAACGGTCCAGCCGGGCCGGTACCTGGTGCTGATCGGCGGGACCGTGGCGGAGGTTCAGGAGTCACTCGCCGCGGGGCGGGAAGTCGGCGGGGATGCCGTGCTCGACCACGTCTTCCTGCCGCACGTCCACGGCGATGTCGTGCAGGCCATCGGCGGTGGCCGTGTGCCCAGTGTCACCGACGCACTCGGGGTGGTGGAGACGACGACCGTCGCCGCCGCCATCCACGCCGCTGACTCCGGCATCAAAGGCGCGGACGTGCGCCTGGTCGAGGTCCGGCTGGCCGACGGACTCGGCGGCAAGGGAATCGTGCTCTATTCCGGCCTGGTGGCGAACGTGGAAGCGGCGGTGGAGATCGGCGTGCGGGCGCTCCACCGACCCGGGCTGCTCGTGCGGAAGGTCGTGATCTCGCAGCTGCATCGGGAGATGTGGGAGAACGTGTCCGACGCCACACGGTTCAGCGCACGGGTGCTGGAGCGGCTGTGAAATTCGCGCGTGTAGTCGGGACGGTGGTGGCCACCCACAAGTACGAGGGCCTCGAGGGCATCAAGCTCTTGGTGGTCCAGCCGCTCGATGAGGAGCGACGGCCGCGCGGTGCGCCCGAGGTTGCCGCGGATGCAACCGCGCAAGCGGGCCCGGGGCACCTCGTTTGCATGGTGGCGAGCCGCGAAGGGGCACAAGCGTTGCCCAAAGTGGTCGTTCCCGTCGACCTGGCAATCACCGGGATCATCGACGAGGTGAGCGTAGAGCAGGGGATCCGCCGCGACCGGCCGACGGCAACGTGGCACCGGCCACCGGCCACGGGGCGCTGACCGTGTACATCGGCAAGGTCGTCGGCTCGGTGGTCGCCACCATCAAGATCGCTCACCTCGAGGGGCGCCGGTTGCTGCTCGTGAACCAGTTGGACCTCGACGGCCAGGAGACCGGCAGCTACGACATCGCGGTAGACGTGGCGCAGGCGGGACCCGGCGACACCGTGCTGGTGATCGACGAAGGGAACGGCGCCCGGCAGATTCTGGGAATCGACCCGGGTGCGGTGAGAGCCGTCATCGCGGGTGTGGTGGACGAGGTGGTGCTCGTCGAGTAGGAGCAACCGCTCACATCCTCCGGTAAGGCAACTTGGAGCATGGAACCGAACGCCGTGACCACGATCGAGTTTCGCGTACGCTACGCCGAAACCGACCAGATGGGTGTCGCGCACCACTCCAACTACCTGGTGTGGTGTGAGCAGGCTCGCACCGATCACATGCGTCGCTTGGGAGTCCGCTACCGGGACCTCGAGGAACAGGGGCTGCGCCTTCCCGTGGTCGAGGCGCACGTGCGATACCGGCAACCGGCCCGGTACGACGATGTGATCCAGGTGCGCTGCTGGGTCCGGCAGGTCGAGAGTCGGCGCGTGGTGTTCGGCTACCTCGTGGAGGATGGCGCAGCCGGAACGATCCTGGCGACGGCACAAACGGCGCTTGTCGCGGTAGATTCTACACATGTTCCCACCGCGATCCCCGCGAGCATTCGGAAGAAGTTCATCCAGGCACCCGATCCCGTGCGGCTCTAGCGTCCATCTCCTCCTGCTCGTCCTTGCGACCGGGCTGCCGGCCGCTGCCCTCCGGGCGCAGGACGAGGCCGTGGTCGACCAGTTGGCCGGCGTGCTGGCAGCCGAAGACGCACGCCAGTACAATGGCGCGGTGCTGTCAGCAGCCGCGAGATTCCCTGACCCGATCGTTCGGCGCCACGCGGCCCTGGCCATGGGACGTATTGGCGATCCGGCGGCACTTCCCACCCTGCTCGACCTGTTGACCGACGAAGACAGCATCGTGCAACAGGACGCGGCCTTCGCACTCGGCCTGATCGCCGACCCCTCAGCGCTCGGCCCGTTGCGGACGCGGGTGCTGAGCGCCGTCACGGCCGGTCAGACGGGCGTGAGCGACGAGGCCATTTCGGCGATCGCGAAGATCGGGGGTCCGGAGGCCGGCTCCATCTTCGCCGAGGTGTTCACGCAGACCACATCCACGCTGCAATCCGGTGGTGCGCCTGCGGTCGCTGTGCGGGCCGTCGGGGACGCGTGGCGACTCGGTGCGGATGCGCCGGTGACGACGCTCGTGCAGCTCGCCGAGTCGGGGGAGCTGCAAGTGCGCCGGCGGGCACTGTATTCGCTGTCACGCCTGCGCCCGCGGCAGGCCGGTGGCGTGCTGCTCAATGCCGCCAATCATGCGGATCCGGAGATTCGGGACCACGCCGCGCGTGCGCTCACCAGCAGCTTCGCTGACTCCTCGGGGCTCGGGGCCGCCGCTGCGCAGGCACTGACCCGGCTCACGGAGGATTCCGTCATGGGTGTGCGCGTGAACGCCCTGCGCACGCTTGGCACCTATGATGACCGGGCGCTCGCGGGGCCGGTCATCGACCGATTATCGGATCCGGAGCCGAACGTTCGCGTGGTTGCGCTCGCCACATTGGCGCGACTCGCCGACTCGGAATCCCGAGATGTGCTGATCCAGCACGAGGCCGATCGCCTCCTCGCGGCCCGTCAACAGGCGCTTGCGGGTCTCGCGCGCGTGGACCGCGCGACTGCGCTTGTCAAGACGGCGGCGTGGATCACGAATGCCGACTGGCGGCTCCGCTCGGGCGGTGCGCAGGTCCTCGGTGTGATCGGCGGCGACACGGCGTTGGGTTGGCTCGAGCTGCTGCTCGAGGATTCCGACGGACGGGTCGTGGCAAGCGCGCTCAGCGTTCTCGATGGAGCCGACAGTGTGACGACCCGTGACCTCGTGGGAGAGCTGCTGACACATCGGGATCCGGTCGTACGTCGCCACGCGGCCGAGCGCGTACGTCGCTGGCCGCGCCCCAGTGACTTGGCCCGACTCATCGCCGCCTACGAGCTCGCCCTGGGCGATCCGATTCCCGATGCCCGCGTTGCCGTCGTCGAAGCCCTCGGCGCCATCGCGGCGCTGGGTCCGTCCCAGGCGTTCGAGGTCGAGGATGCGTTTCTCGGTCGGTACCCGACTTGCGAGGACTACCTGGTGCGGGGTGCGGCGGAGGAGCACCTACCGATGGCGGCGCGCCGCTGGGGCGGGGCGCACCCGATCCAAACCGGGCGAGACATCGGCGATTATCGGGATATCGCGCGGCGCCTCCTGCTGCCCGCGGAACGGGCGGTGGAGACACCCAGCCTCGTGCTCGAGACGGACCGCGGCCGCATCGTCATTCAGCTGTTTGCAGCGGACGCCCCACTGACCGTGAATGCGCTGCTCGAGCTTGTAGACCGACAGTACTTTGACAACGGGGTCTGGCACCGCGTGGTGCCCAATTTCGTGATTCAGGGCGGTGACCCTCGCGGCGATGGTTGGGGCGGCCCCGGTTTCAGCATCCGGGATGAGGTCAGTCGCCGCGGCTACGGCCGGGGAACCGTCGGCATCGCGCTGTCCGGGCCAGACACGGGTGGCAGCCAGTTCTTTATCACCCACACCCCGCAACCCCACCTGGACGGGACCTACACGGTCATCGGTACCGTGCAGTCCGGCATGGACGTCGTGGATCGGGTCACCCAGGGCGACCGGATCCGCACGGTGAGGAGACCCTGACGTGGCCCGGTGGATCATACCCGTTGCCGCGTGGCTCGCGACCCTGACGCTCGTGGCGCCGGCCAGGGCCCAACTCGGGTACTTCGGACGCAACAAGGTCCAGTATCGGAGTTTCGACTGGCAGGTGCTCAAGGGAGAGCACATCGACGTCCACTTCTACCCGGAAGAGCGGGAGCTCGCGTCGCTCACACTCGCCTATACCGAGGAGAGCTTCCGGGTTCTGGAACGGAAGTTCGGACACTCGCCCCGCCGTCGGATTCCGCTCATCATCTACGCACTCCACGCCGACTTCGAGCAGACGAACATCCTGCCGTTCGTGCCGCCGGAGGGAATCCTCGGGGTGACGGAGTTCTTGAAGCGCCGCGTTGCCGTTCCGTTCAACGGCAACTACGCGGAGTTTCGGCATACGCTGCGGCACGAGCTCGTGCACGCATTCCAGCTGAGTGTGCTCACCGAATCACGGATCCGGTATCCCAGAACCGCGCGGCCGTCATTGCCGCTCTGGTGGTCCGAGGGCCTTGCCGAGTACTGGTCGGGTGGGGAGGACGCGCTGGACGAGGCCGTGCTCCGGGACATCACGCTCTCGGGTCGTATGCCGAAGCTGCGATCCCTCGCGTTGCTCACCAGCGGGTTGGTCTATCCGCTGGGCGGAGCCATTCATCGCTGGCTCGGTGAGCGGTTCGGGGCGTGGCGGGTCCAGGTGCTGTATCGCGATCTCTGGAAGTACCGAACATTTGCGGACGCGCTGGAAGGCGTGTACGGGGTGCCGATCACAGAGCTGGAAAATGAGCTCGCCTTTCACTTTCAGCAGACCTATTACCCGCAGGTGGCCGATCGGCAGCCGTTGGATGTCGCCGCCATGCCGCTGGCGGAGGTGGCGGTGAAGCCGGTGGCCTACCGCCTTCCCGGTGATTCCGTCACGCGCTACCTGTATCTGTCACCACGCTCCGGCTACATGAACATCTACTCCGGTATCCTCGGAGCGCCGGATCAGCGCACCATCGAGGTCAAGGGCGAGCGCAGCGAGCAGTTCGAGTCCTTTCACTCACAGGCATCGCGCCTCGAGGTGCAAGAGGGCATCGCGGTCTTCTCCAGTCGCTACCTCGACCGAGATGCGTTGTTCTTCTGGGACCTCACCGAGAATCGCGTCGTCGGACGCTATCAGTTCCCGGAACTCGTCTCCATTCTCTCACCCACATGGGCGCCGGACGGCGAGAGCGTGGTGTTCAGCGGACTCACTACGTCAGGCTACTCCGACCTCTACCGGCTTTGGATTGCCGAGGAACGTCGCGAACAGCTTACCGCCGATCGGTATCAGGACATCGATCCGAGCTTCAGCCCGGACGGCGCGTCGATCGTGTTCGCATCCGATCGCACGCCCTTCGGGCCCGACGGTGCCCTCAACCTCTATGTCCTCGACTTGAGCGGAAACGAGCGACGACCGTTGACGTTTGGGGCGTGGCGGGACCAATCACCCCGCTGGGCCACCGATGGCCGGATCTACTTCGCGTCCGATCGCCTCGGCGTGTTTGACATCTATTCGGTCGACCCCGAAGGACACGGGCGCCGCGAGACCAACGCGCTCACGGGCGCGTTCGACCCGCAGTGGGTTGCCGAAGAGCAGAGCCTCCTGTACAGCGGGTTCTCCGACCTCACCTTCAAGGTGTACCGGGGGGCGCCGGATCACTCGGCGCGGGCGAACGGACAAGTGTTGGCGCTGCCCGAGACGGTCGACACGGTCACGTGGAGATGGCCGGAACTCGTGAGTTCCCCGTACATCCGAGCCGACCCGGAGCCGTACGAGCCCGGACTCAGTTTGGACTTCGCGTTCGGCGACGCGGTCATCGCCCCGGGTGTCGGGTCGGCCCAGGGAATCGTCTTCCAGTTTTCCGATCTGTTGAGCGACCATCTCTTGTACGTCACGGGCTCGACATTCCAGGGCCAGAACTTCGGGAGTCTGATCGACAACATCAACGGATCGGTCTTCTATCTGAACCGAAAGCACCGACTCAATTGGGGGGCCGGGGCGTTCCGGCTGCGCGGATTGTTCTATGAAGGCGATTTCGCCACGCTGTACGAGGAGACGTCGGTCGGCGGCTTTGGCTCCGTACGCTGGCCTTTTTCGCGGTTCAAGCGGGTCGAGGGGCAGATCCGCATCGAGCGATCCAATCGGTTCGACATCTCGCGGCTGGTGCAGGATGGTGATCAGCGCCGCGTCGGGTGGCTCGCGTCCAACTTCGTGAGCTATGTGCACGACAACTCCCTGTGGCTTCCCAGCGGGCCGATCGACGGCTCACGCACCAATGTGACCGCCGGTCTGACGAACGATTTGAGCAACGGACGGTTCGATTCGTGGACCCTGTCGCTCGATCACCGCGAGTATTGGCGCATCGGCTTGCAGACGACGTACGCCGTTCGCGCCCTCGGGTACTATGCGGGAGGGAGCCGGCCGCGGCGCGTGAGCATCGGTGGACCGTGGGGGATGCGGGGGTACCCGCGTATCGGGAACGTCGGCGGCAGTCGCGCGTTCATGCTCAATCAGGAGCTCCGATTCCCGATCACCAATTTCGTGTCCCTCGGGTTCCCATTCGGCGAAGTGCGGTTCCCGGGGGTGCAGGGCGCGCTGTTCGTTGATGTGGGCGGTGCATGGAACGCGCAGTCCGTCGGGCGCAGCATTATCGGGAGCGGCGGCTTCGGACTGCGCATGCCCATTGGGTTCCCGCTCGTCCTTCGCCTGGACATGGGCTGGCGTTTTGCGTTCGGCGACACCTTCGGGTACTCCGTGGTCGATCCGTCCGAGGATCGCTGGTTCGTGGATTTCTTCTTCGGATTTAACTACTGATGCGGCAATGCTTTGCGCTTGACCATCTCACCCAGTCCTTCTATTATCTCGTGGCGGTTGGCGGCATGACCCTGGCTGCGTGTGGGGTGCGCACCGAACGATTGGCGCCGGATGCGCTGCCACCGATGACTCACGCGGAGGTCGCGGCGTGGGTGGACAGCTTCACCCCGACGTCGCCGCGGCGCTACGATCTTCGGTGGACGTTTCAAACGCAGCAGGGTAGTGTCCGCGGTCGAGCGAGCGTGCGGTTCGCTCCGCCAGATTCGGGTCGCTTCGACTACCGCGGGCCCTTCGGCCGATCGGGCGCCGCAGTCATAGTGGGGGACGAGATCCAATGGTCGCGTCCCGAAGGCGAAGCGGACCAGCTCATTCAGGTGGCGCCGCTCTTCTGGGCTGCGCTCGGCATTCCGCGGTATCCGAGCCCAGAGGCGTCGGTGTCGGGTCGGGAAGCGGACCAGCAGCGGGCATGGCGGTACGCGGCGGCCGGAGACACGCTGACGTATCGTGCGGTGTGGACCGATGGCACAACCCTGAGCGCCGAACTGCGGCAGGCGGGAGACATTGTTGGATTCGTCGAAGTGGAGTTCCCGGATTCCATCATGCGGCCGGCCAGCGCGCAGATGGTGTTCCCACCATCGGCGAGTGCCGTCTTTTTCACAGTTGAGGCGATCGATTCCCTTGCGGGGGTGGATCCGCAAATCTGGAGAGAACCGTAGCGTCAGCCTCGCACTCGTGACCGCTGCGGCGCTGACCACTTCCGCGTGCCTCTACGGCTTCGCAGGGGGCGGACTTCCCGGCCACATTCGCACCGTGGCCATCCTTCCGTTCGACAATCAGACGGCCGAACCGACGCTCACGCAGGAGGTGGCCGACGCCGTCCAAAGCGCCCTGGAGAGTCGGCTCGGGCTTCGATTGTCAGGTGAGGAATCTGCCGACGCGGTCGTGCGCGGTACGATCGTGCGGTACGACCCCGATCTTCTGTTGGCACAACAGCCCGGCGCGCTGGGGAACGTGACTGTTACGCGGCGGCGCGTTCGCCTTACCTTGAACGTGGAGATCTTCGATCAGCAGGAGGGACGACCCCTGTGGAATCGCTCGCGGCTGATCGTGGACGGCGAGTACGACCCGCCTCTCGAAGCCGAGGGACGGCGTGTGGCCCTCGAGAAACTGATCTCTGACATTGTCGATGGAGCGCAGTCCCAATGGTAAGCGTGCGACGGTTGCAGCGAGGGAGGTGGAGGAACGCTCGAGGGAAGAGCAAGATCGGGTGCGTTCTCGCGTTGGCCCTGCTCGCCGTGGTCATCTTCTACGGCATCGGCGTCGCCGGACAGGTGTTCAAGTACTACCAGTTGAAAGACGAGATGAATACCCAGGCCCGGCTCGCAGCGACGAACGACGACGCCACCATTCGGCGCCGCGTGCTCGACCGGATCGTGGACCTCGACCTCCCATCCGAAGCGCGAAGGCTCACGGTGCGACGGACGGCCCGACCCCCACAGATCGTGCTCAGGACGTCCTACAAGGTGACCTTCACGTTCCCGTTCTACGAGTACACCTACACCTTCCGGGCCGAAGCTCGGGCGCCACTCTGAGTGATCGACCGACTTGGATGAACATACTGCGCACGCTTGGACCCGCCCTTCTGTTGCTGATGGCGGCACCGTCCCCAGTGTGGGCGATGTCCGCGAACGCCGAGGGCGGCAATCTGATCATGAATCTGTTCCTCGTGTTCGGCGTGATGCTACTTGCGGGGAAGTTCTCTGGAGAGCTGTTCGAGCGGATCGGTCAGCCCGCGGTCTTGGGCGAGTTGATTGCCGGGATCATCCTCGGGGGGAGCGTCATCGGCATCATCCCGACCGCGGCCGAGGAGCCGCTCACCGAAATCGTCCAGATCTTCGCCGAGATCGGCGTCGTGATCCTGTTGTTCGAGATCGGCCTGGAAACGGATCTCAAGCAGATGTTCCGAGTCGGTGGCGCTGCGGCGTCGGTGGCGACCGTTGGTGTGGTGGTCCCGCTGGTCGGCGGCATCGTGTTCTGGCTCTCGCCCTTCGTCGGTCCCGAGTACAGCAACGCCGACGTCACGACGACGGCGATCTTCCTTGGTGCAACACTCACGGCCACCTCGGTCGGCATCACTGCACGGGTGCTGCAGGACCTTCGTGTGATGCACTCCGTCGAGGCACGACTGATTATCGGCGCCGCGGTGATCGACGACATCATTGGGATCTTGCTGTTGGGCCTCGTGGCGTCGCTCATCGCCGGCCAGACGGTGTCGGTGTTGGGTCTCGGGCAGTCCGTCGGCATCGCGGTCGGCTTTCTCGTGCTGGCCGTGGGAATCGGCCTGGCGGTGGCGCCAAGGATCTTTGGGCTCCTCGATCGCATGCGGGTACGCGGGTTCCTCCTGGTCGCCGCCTTCGCGTTCCTGCTGTTCATGGCCGCCGCCGCACAGCTCGCCGGCTCGGCCATGATCATCGGTGCGTTCGCCGCCGGTATCATCCTGTCCGGTACCAATCAGTTCGATACGATTAACAGCCGGATCAAGCCGGTGGCCGACATCTTCACCCCGATATTCTTCCTCAGCATCGGAGCCCAGTTCGACGTCAGCCTGCTCAACCCGCTGGTGGACAACAATGTCGCGGTGCTTGGGATCGGGCTCAGCCTCTTCGTCATCGCGATCATCGGCAAGGTGCTCGCTGGATGGGCGGTGCCGTGGCTGCGGTTCAACCGCCCCGGCGTCGGCATTGGGATGGTGCCGCGCGGAGAGGTGGGACTCATCTTCGCGAACATCGGACTGGTCTCCGGTGTGCTCACTCGCGAGTTGTTCAGCGCGATCCTCATCATGGTCATGGGGACCACGTTCATCGCGCCGCCGCTCCTGAAGTGGGGATTCGGACGTTGGGGCACCACGGATCCGACCGCTGTTCGGGAAGGACCGGTGAAACCGCTGGAACCCGCACCACAACCGACCGGGCAACCTCCACCACCACCTGAATGATGCGATCCGACGGCCGACGTGCTCACGAGTTGAGACCGCTCACACTGGAGCGTGGGGTGAACCCCTACGCCGAGGGCTCCTGCTTGGTGCGCGCGGGGGGGACTCTCGTCATGTGTACCGCCACGGTGGAGGATGGCGTACCCGTCTGGCGGCGCGGGCGCGGTCAGGGCTGGGTCACGGCCGAGTATGCCATGCTTCCCCGTGCTACCACGCAGCGCTCGATGCGTGAGCGCCGTGGGCCCGGAGGCCGGACCGCCGAGATTCAGCGTCTCATCGGTCGCAGCCTGCGCGCTGCGCTCAAGGGCTTCGGGTTTGGCGAGCGCACCATCACCGTGGACTGCGACGTGCTTCAGGCCGACGGGGGAACGCGGACCGCAGCCATCACCGGTGGGGCGGTGGCCCTCGCCGACGCGTGCGCCTGGCTCTCACGTGAGGCGGGCCTGAAGAACCCGTTCGAGCGGCTGGTTGCCGCGGTGTCGGTGGGAATCGTAGACGGCGAAGTGTGCCTAGACATGTCCTACGCGGAAGACAAGACTGCGCACGTCGACGCCAACATCGTGATGCTCGAGCCCGATCGGTACGTCGAGGTGCAGGGAACCTCGGAAAGCGTACCGTTTGGCCGCCCGGACCTGGACCGCATGCTGGAGCTTGCCGAGGACGGAATCGGCCAACTGTTCGCCGCACAGCGCCACGTGTTGGGTCGGTGACCACGACGCTGCTCGTAGCCACCCGCAGCCTCCCGAAGCAGCGGGAGATTCGCGAGATCCTTGCCGATCTGCCCCTGCGGTTCCTGAGCGAGACCGGCATCGGCGAGCGCCCGGAGGAAGCCACCCTGGAACACGCGGAGTCCTTTGCGGGCAACGCGCGACGCAAGGCCGACCACTTCGCGCGGATCGTGGGCGGACCCACGGTCGCCGACGACAGCGGGCTGGAGGTGCTCGCGCTCGGCGGGCTCCCCGGCGTCAAGTCGCGCCGGTTCGTCATGCCCGTCGGCTCTCCGGATGAACAGGATGAGGCGAACAACGACGAGCTGCTGCGGCGCCTCTCCGGGTTGCCGAAAGAGCGGCGTCGCGCTCGCTACCGTTGCGTGGTGGCCTTCGTGCCGCGGCCGGACGCACCGGCACGGACGTTCGAGGGCACGTGCACTGGGTTCATTCTCGAAGAGCGCCGCGGCACCAGTGGCTTCGGGTACGACCCCCTGTTCTACTCCGACGATCTCGAGCAGTCCTTTGGGGAGGCGAGCGCCGCTGAGAAACACGCCGTGAGCCACCGGGGCAGGGCGTTCCGAGCCTTCGCCGAATGGCTGCGGCAACACCCGTTGTAGGGGGCTGCCGGGGAACGCTACCGAGGGCTGCTGCTCGACAGCTGAACCCCCTCTCAAGTCACAGTTTTCTGAACTTTCTTTCTTGCAGATTCTCTTTGGGAAGAAAGAAGCAAAGTTCAGGACGCCGACCGAATAGCGCAGCGCCCGGCGTAGAGGCCGGGCGCTGCTTTTCAGTCGTGGCTTTGAGCCGGAGCTCTGTTACCAGACTCGCACTTGTCCGTTGGTCAGATCGTTGAGCGGAAAGGCGCCAAGGGGGACATCGGCGCAGACAAGGTCTCCCACGGGAAAGAACGAGAAGCTGAGCTGATCCGCGGGATCGTTGGCCGACGTGCCATTATCCACAACCGCCGTGATAGCGCGTTCACCGACCTGGGTGGGGTCGGGGTCAAACTTAGTTACCACACCGCCGACCACTGCTGCGTTGCCAACAACGGTGATACAGTCAACCGCGACGTGAACACCACCATTGCCATGCCCGAACGAATCTTGCCATTGCCCCGATACACTGCCGTCGGCAGACTCATTCGCGACCAGTGAGAAATTGGCATCGCAGCCGGTGGGGAGGCCGAAGGCTTCACAGACATCCGCGCCACCCAGGGACGCATGGTGAGCCAAGGGGCCTTGGGCGTCGAACTGGGGACTGTCGACTGCGGGACTTGCGGGCTGATCGCTGCACGACGCGACCAGGGCGCCGATGACGAATACGGACGCTACGCTGCGGATCATACGCATAAAGCTATTCCTCGGGAGGGTGTGAGAATTGTACGCTCTATGTGTGGCTGCGGAGGTCTCGCGAGACGCGTCGTCGGGCGGGCGTCAAACTGCGACGTCTGTCAGGCGGCGGGGCCGGGAGGAGCCACCGCGGAATCAGCAGTGAATATGCTGGCTGGAATCGGGAGCGCAAGAGTCGGAAGTGCTTCCCGTGGTTGACGCGTGCGCTGGTTTCTTGGCCGCGAACATCGCACTCGTGGTGAAGGGCGCGTTGCCCAGGTCCCGGCGGGGCTGTGAGACCCTCTCAGAGCGTGGCCGCCTTGATGCACCGTCTGCGGGGCAGCGAAGCGGAGGCGGACATGTGATGAGCCACCCTCCTGCGTTGTCCGTCGGCCGTTCACCATGTACCGTTCAGCGGCACACTGACAGCTGACAGCTTCCTCGGGGCGTGGCGCAGCCCGGTAGCGCGCCTGCTTTGGGAGCAGGAAGTCGCCGGTTCAAATCCGGCCGCCCCGACTGACTAGCTAAGTGGTTGTGAAATCACTGCCTAGACCCCGGCAGCAGGGGACCATCCAATAAGCCCAAATCGGGCCTCTTTGCGAAAATCTTTGCGAAAACTCCGTCATGTGACTGTCCGCACTGGCCTTGCGTCGGTCAATGCCTGGTACAGGTCCGCCCGGTCGGGCTTCTGGTACAGGGTCTGTAGGCATGTCGGGTCAGTCCACCCGCCCAGGTACATCACATCCTGTAGGGGTAGGTGACGCATGGAACTGGCGAATGCCCGCCGGAACGGGTGCCAGCAGCCACCTTTCAGCTTCGGCAGTTCCGCCAACCGTTCGGCCGCCAACAGCCAACGCCTAGCCTTGTCCCGGCTAACGTGCTGGCGCGGACTGCGTGGGGACGGGAACAGGTAGGGCGACCGCATCAACCGCCGCAGCGGGTCCCCCAGCGCGTGGTCAATCGCTGCCCGTGCGCCTTCGTGCAGCGGCGTCCACCATTCGACGCCACCGCCACGAACCCACACGCCGGGCAGCGCCACACTTCCCACCGCTCATCCGGCGCACCCGCACCGAAGCACAGTTGAAGCGCGTAGCGGCCTCGCGCCCTACAGGTCATCACGTCGCCACAGAAACAGCAGATGCGGTCCACTGCCGTCTCCATGCGTGACGGTAGGACGAGGGTGTCAACGCAGGCTCAACAGCGACAAGACTCTCAAATCGCGAGCGCAAAATACGACTATTTCACTTCAGTTGCGGCGGTGCCGCGACCCTTGAACACCACATCGCAGGGATGCCACAGCGTTGCGCAAACGCCAGTCTTGCGGACTCGTGTGCCGCGCTGCAACCTAGGTTATCGCCTCTGGCAACCGTCATTGTTTCAACTGCGGTAACGGTAACTGGGTGTTCTCCGGTGGCGTTGCCGTGTGCGACTTAATCGCCCGAACCGATGATCCTGATGTAGGGAGGTTCTGATGCGGAGCAAACCAACATTAGCGCCCTTGGCAGCTTTAGCGACGCTCGCCGTCCTCGGCTGTGAGACCACATCGGCACCGTCGGAACTGCTGCCGAGCACACCTCAGTTTGCCATGGTCCCCGCCGAAATAGACGGTCTCAGCACTGATCTTGTGATCTCAGGTTCAGGCTTAGTGGCTGGCGGTGTAGCCCTGGGTGAGCCGAGCACTGGCATAGGTACGGTGGACATCAACATTCCGACCGATGTGGATGTAGCGATGGCTCTTCTCTACTGGGAACTGCGGGATGACCCAGGTGGGCCCCATGACCCGGCGTACTTCCAGGTGATCAATGTGGACGGTCAACCGGTCACAGGGCAGTTCATCGGTGGGAACAACCCCGAGCTGCCCAACGGTCGGAGTTTCGCCTACCGTGCTGACATTACAGACCTGATCACCCCTGGGGCGAATAGCCTTGAGATCGATGCCTCGGTGTTCCCGGATTTCGCGTTCCCAAACGGTGCCTCGGTGCTCGTCGTTCTCGATGATGGATCGACTTCAGCAATTGAGATCCGGGACGGTGAGGACTTCGCCTGTCTGTGGCTGTTCGACGAACTCATGACCACGGAGCCCCAGACGTTCTTCTTCGCAAGCTCGTCTGTCGATCGCGTGGCTGACCTATGGCTTATTGTGGGAGACGTTGAGAATAGCCGACCCAACAAGATTGAAGTGACGGTGAACGGCCAGACACAGTGGTACGTGACCGGTGAGGACGAGGGGACCTTCGATGCATTCGGTGACGGGGCGGATGGCCGCAACGGCCCCGAATGGGACACCAAGCATGTGCCCGTCACCATACCGGCAGGTGCGGACCAGATGACGGTTCAGCTCCACTCGTACAATGACTTCTCAGGAAAGTCCCCGGCATCCCTCGCGTGGATTACCGCCGGCCTCTCTGTCCCACCTGATCATTTCGCTGAAGGACGGATGACCGGAGGCGGCGTCGTGCGCCTTCTCGATATCAACGGCGATCTCGTCAGGTTCACGCACGGGTTCACGCTGCACTGTGATAACACCCTCTCCAACAACCTGGAGATCAACTGGGGCGGCAGGCAGTGGCACATTGAAAAGGAGAGCTTGGAGAATATTTCGTGCACCGATGACCCCGATGTCACTCCCGAGCCGCCGCCGGCTCCGTTCGACACGTTCGAAGCGAACGCGTTTGGGAGGCTCGACGGTGTGTGGGGATCGTACATCTGGTTCAAGCTGCAGGACGCGGGCGAACCAGGAGGCAACAACGACAAGGCTGGGCTCAAGATTTGGGCGGTCGGAGCCGATCCAAGCATCGATGACCCAGTTGTCTACGTGCCCTTCGACTTCACTGTGAACGGCAACTTGCAGGCCCACTACGATCAGCCGCACGGCAACAAGCCGTAACGGTATCTGCGAGGCCCTCTGGCTCTGAGGGTCACAGTGTCATCTCAAACACAGCGCCCGGCCCCGTGCTGGGCGCTGTTGTTTCGCGCCCCGAGCGTCACCCGGCGTTCGGGGCTTTCGGTTGCGCATAGCGGCGCGGCGCGGCTCACAGCATCAACACATAGCAAAACCGAGAGGTGCAGTCGTAAAAGACTCTGGCGGCACGACAGCAACGTCCTAACATCGAGGTAACCCACCCTCCTGTCTCCTAGCGTGGAGGCGACGATGTACAAGCGGCTCGTCGCACCACTTGCGCTCGCGGTTGCCACTGTCGTGCTAGCCGCCGGCGCATCTTCCGTAGTACCGCAGGAACAACAGCGAGAACTGTCGGCAACTGAGGCGAAGAACCACGTCGGCGAGCAGGCGACAGTTTGTGGTTTGGTCGCCAGCGCCCGATATGTGTCCGGCTCCAGGGGCAAGCCGACGTTTCTCAACCTCGACAAGCCGTACCCAAGCCAGCCATTCACAGTCGTCATCTGGGGCGGGAATCGCAGCGACTTTCCGGAGCCGCCTGAGCAGGCCTACGCAGACATGCGCATCTGCGTTGCAGGGAGAATCAGCGAATACAGAGGGACGCCACAGATTGTTGTCCGAACCCCTGAGGCAATCAACGTTTGGAGCCAGGGCCAAACTCCACATTCGAGCCGGGCGTTTCTTCTGCTACCCTGCAACACCGCGCAGACTCCACACGCCTCGCAGCGCCACACTTCCCACCGATCATCCGGTGCACCTGCACCGAAACACAGTTGTAGCGCGTGGCGGCCGCGCGCGGCAAAGCCGACGACTCTTTCTCTATTTCTCGCAGGACGCGTCCCGTAGGTTTGGTGCGATTCCCCTCCAAGGAGGTCGTCATGCGTCGCACCCTGCTCACCGCACTCACTCTCGCACTACTCATCCCCGTTGGCGCGCAAGCGCAGGAAGCCGAGTTGCCGCGAGGCATGTTCGTCTCCCAGTGGCAGTGCCCTCAAGCGGAAATCGCCACTATCGGGCAGGTGTACGATTCCCTCATCCGTCCGATCGAGCAGGAACTGGTC
>JBDHAB010000039.1:0-37160 GCA_039588295.1 Gemmatimonadota bacterium | reverse complement strand
ATGCCCGAGGACGGAGTCGAACCGTCACCCCGTTGCCGGGACGGGATTTTGAGTCCCGCGCGTCTACCAGTTCCACCACTCGGGCGCGAGAGGAATATAACGGCGATCGAGTATTGGCGGACGCCGAGCAATCGGAATGATCCATAAGCCGGACGAAGTGACCAACGGCAACGGAAAGGGGGACCGGACGACCGTTCCCCCTTCTCCCTCATCCCGTCTCCCTTGTTACTTCTCGCTTTTACATCGGTCGTCGCTGCTGCTGTCCCATCCCCCGCGCCCGCTCGATTTGCATCTGCAACCTGCGCCAGGCCAGCGTGAACTGGGCGCGCTGCACAGGGGTGAGGAATTCCGCCAACTCGCGCTGCTCGGCCCGCGCTTGCTCGATTCGCGCTCCCTGCGCGTCGATCACTGCATCGATCAGCCTGGCGAGGCTGTCGCCGTCCGCGGCGACACCGGGCCGCATCTGCCCCTCGAGCGCGCCCCAGATTGCACGCTCCTGCGCGAGGAGCTCGGCCCGGTCGAGGAACGATTGCCGAGTGACCTCCTGCAGCCGCTCATGCTGATCCTCCGTGAGGCCCGCCTGCGTGCGCAAGTTCTGCATGAAGCGTTCCACCACCTGCTGTCGCAGACGCTGTTGCCGAACCTGCGGGTTCTGTGCGGACAGGGTGCTCGTTCCTGCCGCGAGCAACAAGATCACCGTAAAGAGCTTTCTCATTTATCCCTCCATCGAGGCGAGCAGATCCCTGAGCTGGTTCTCACTCAGGTCCGCGAGGCTCGCTGGGACAAGTTCGGCCACGGGTGCCTCAAACTCCAACGAGTCGAGCACCTCCGTCAACTCGTTCGTCGCAAGTTCATTGAGCTCGATCGGCAGCGGGAGTGACGGCAGCGCTTCACCAGGTGTCAGCCACTGATGGATCCCCAAGCCGGCCGCAAGGATCACACCCGCCGCCGCTGCAGCCGGCACGAGTCCGAATCGGTGCCACCAGGGGTGTGTCACTGGCGTTGAGCGTAGCCGAGCGAGGACGGCCCAAGCCGTCTTCTGCGCATCGACGTTCGCCGCAGCCTTCGCCCCGAGCTGCTTTGCCAGCTGCTCGAGCTGTCGATCATCCATTTTGGAGGTCATCTCAGACACCCCATCCTCATTGTAACACGGCTTTCAGCCGTTTCACCGCTTGATGGTAATGCACTCGTGCCGCTCCAACCGACGTGCCGAGTGCCGTGGCGATCTCCTCGTATTCTGCACCCTGTTGTGCCCGCAGCAGGAACACGTTCCGTTGCATTGGCGGGAGCGCGCTCACCTCCTCTTCTAGCCGTGCCACCAAGTCCCGCTCGACCGCCACCGCGTGCGGGTCGTTGCCCGCATCTGGAATGTCCCGTTCCTCGATCGACAACACCGTACGGGACCGCCCTCTGCGACGCAAATCCTTGAGGGCGTTCGACCCGATCGCAACCAGCCAGGTCCGAAAACTCGCCGAGCCGCGGTAGCTGCCGATCTTGCGAAACGCTCGGAAGAAGGTCTCCTGGACCAGGTCGTCCAGGTCTTCTCGCGCCCCCGCTGCCGCCAGAAACCGGGCCACTGCCGGCGTATGCCGCCGCACGAGCTCGGTCGCCGCCGCCTCGCTCCCCTGGCGCCATGCGGCGATCAGCTCCTGATCGGTCTCGCCCAGCTGCGCCTCAGGCACCGTCACACCCCGTCTGACGTGGCATAGGGGCCAAAGTTAATGCGGTCGGGTGGATGTGAGGCCCGGGCCGCAGGGTGCCTTGCTGTGGCGCCTGGGCCCGTTGACCAATCCCGACCGACTTACTAGGTTTTGGGACCGAACGAACGTTCGGACAATGCTGTGACCTACGACGAGCGCCTCGAGTACTTGCTCAGCAGAGCAGCGCAAGCCTTTGCTGCAAAAGGGTTTCACTCTACCAGCATGCGTGAGTTGTCACGCGTGACGGGGATGAGCCTGGCGGGGATGTATTACTACGTGAGCGGGAAGGACGAGCTCCTGTTCCGCATTCAGGAACGCTGTTTTGCCCGGGTGCTCGACGAAGCACAAGACGCGGTTCGGGCCGGAACGGATGCGGTCGACCGATTGCGACGGTTCGTGCACCACCACGTGACCTTCTTCGCCGAGCACATGGATGAGATGAAGGTCCTGTCGCACGAAGCCTGGAGTCTCTCCTCGGAGCGCCAGGCGGTCATCGACGCCCTCAAGCGACGCCACGTGGCACTGCTGGAGCGGTTGCTCGAGGAGGTGCGGTTCGCCCCTCACACGGCGCTGGACAGTCGGGTTGCCGCGTATGCACTGTTCGGCACCATGAACTGGATCTATACCTGGTACGACCCGAGCGGTCCGATCGCGCCCGAGGCGCTCGCCGAGCGGTTCTCGAATCTCTTTCTGCACGGCGTTCTTCCCACGCCGACATCGGTCCCCCACGGAGGGTAGCTAGCATGGCGAAGCGGACACCGCGCGATCCCGCGGAGCAAGCGTTGATCGACAGGATCAACGGCGGGTTTATGCTCGAATCCGAGGAGGACATGACGCCGGGCTACAAGAAGGCGCTGCTCACCCAGCTGACCGTGCAGGGCGACACCGAGCTCATGAGTGCGCCGGCCTACTACCTCGCGGCCCGCGACGCCCCGACCATCAACAGCCGCATCGCCGTGACCGCGATCGTGCATGACGAGCTCGGCCATGCCAACATCGCCTATCGGATCATGGAGGACCTGGGCGTCGACAAACATCGGCTGATTTACGGCCGGCAGCCCGCCGAGTTCAAGCATCCGTACGGGTTCGACCAAGCGTTAGAGAACTGGGCCGAGATGGTGGTGGCCAACGGATTCTTCGATCGAGCGGGGATTACGCTGCTCTCCGACGTCCACCAACACACGAGCTACGGGCCGCTGAAGCGCGCGCTGGTCAAGGTGGATCGGGAGGAAGTCTTGCATCTACGTCACGGAGAGTCGTGGATGAAGCGACTGTCGAAGGCCGGAGGCGAGGCCAAGGAGGCGTTGCAGCGCGCGGTGGACTGGATGTTCCCGATGACGCTCGAGTGGTTTGGTCTCCCCGACGATCTCAAGCGGCACAGCGGCCAGTTGGCCTATCGTCTCAAGGGCAAGACCAACGACCAACTCCGACAAACCTGGATGGCGGCGACCGTGCCACTGTGTGAGGGCATCGGCATCGATGTTCCCGCCCACTACGACGAGTCCACAAAGCACTACGTCATCGACTTCCCGTTCCCGTGCCAGTACAATGCGGATGACAAGCGCTGGTTATATGACCAACCGCTGACCTGGGACCAGGTCTTCGAGCGGTGGAAGGACCGCGGACCGATGAATGAGCGCTATGTGGAGATGATTCACGGTGCGTTCCGGAGTTACGTTGGCAACTAGCAACGACGTGTGGCTGGCGCTCCAGTCCGTCACGGATCCCGAGTTTCCGCTCAGCGTCGTCGATCTGGGAATGATCTATGACGTCGCCATCGCGGGCACTCGGGCGCACGTCACAATGACTTTCACGTCGATCGGCTGTCCGGCCATCGACATGATCGTCACCGACGTCCGGGAAGCGGTCGTCGCCGTGGATGGAATCGACGACGTCGAGGTGGCGATCGTCTGGGATCCGCCGTGGACCAAGAATCGTATCAGTGACCGCGGGCGCCGGGTGCTCGCCATGTACGGCGTCGTCAGCTAGGAGCGTAGCGGTGATGACTCAGCCACAGGTCTATGAGGTGTTCGCGCGCAAGAGCCACGACGAGGAGCTCAAGCACGTCGGCAGCGTCAACGCCACGGACGACGAGCTGGCAAAGGCGTACGCGTGGACCTTGTACGATGAAGAGCGCTGGATCGAGATGTGTGTGGTCCCGCGCGATGCCATCATCCCGATCACCAACGAGGGGCGGTTGCCGGTGTGGGGTAACTGATCTCGACATGCCGCATCCAGTATGACGAATTCCATGGCGGTCGAGTTCGAATCGACCAAGGACATGAGCGCCGAGTGCGCCCAGGGCCTGCGGCACCTGCTGCTGGCCTGCGCGGACACGAAACTTCTGCTCGGCTATCATTACGGTGAGTGGACGTTCGGCACGCCGGAGTTGGAGGCCGCCGTCGCCAGCTGTTCGCTGGCCCAGGCGGAGTTGGGGCACGTCCGTCTCCTTCACGCCATCCTCGCCAAGCACTGCGGCGTTGATCCGGATCACCTGGTGGACGGGCGCGCACCCACCGAGTTCGCCAACATCTCGTTTCTCGACCGCCCGATCCCCGACTGGCCCGCGTTCGTCGCGATGAACTACGTCGTCGACCTTGCGGTAGCCCGCACGTTACACGCGTTGCGCCAGTCGTCCTTTGTGCCGGTGCGTGTGTCTGTCGACAAGATGCTCGACGAAGAGCGGTATCATCTGCACCACGGCCGCGGATGGCTGCGCACAATGGCCGGGCGCGGCGACGAGACCCGTGAGGCGCTCGAGGGTTATGTGCACGCGGCACTCGGCTCCATCGCGGAGTGGTTCGGCCCGAACGACGAGCCGGAAGACCAGGCCCTCGTCGCCGCCGACATCAAGGCAATGGACAACCGGGGGATTCACGCCGCAGTGGTCCAAGACGTGACGGGTCTCGCGCGGGAGGTCGGCCTGGCGGTCCGCGCAGGCGAGGCAGCGGGGTTCGGGGACTGGACCCCCGGCAACCGACGAATCGGTGGCGGCCGCCTCGATGATGAGATCCTGTTTCACCTGCGTGGCAGCAAGAACGAAGTCTTCAAGCTGAGCTAATGCGCGCGCCAGCGATCCCCTGCCCCTTCTGCCATTCGACTGACACAGAGAAACGGTCGGATTTCAGCACGTCGCTCATGGTCCGGCTGCACTACTGCCGTGCGTGCCGTTCGTCGTTCGAGGCGATAAAATGGGGCGATGCGGAGGATCCGCTCGATCTTCCCGGTTTCCTGCGGCGGGACACTTCCGGGTGAGCCGGCGGGCCGGCGGCGCGTGTGCGCCACATCACCGTGAACCATCCTCAGGGCACGAACGCCTCGAGGTGAGCCTTTCCCACATGGAGGACTGCAACAGATGACAGACTGGGGTGCACCGACAGACGAGACGCTGGTGGAGTACCGCGTCGAAGATGGAGTCGCAATCATGGAGCTGTGCGACCCCCCGGCGAATACCTACACGTACAACATGATGAGGCAGCTGGAGCGTGCGATCTTGGACGCGCGTATGAACGACGACGTTCACGTGATCGTGCTGCGCGGCAAGGGTAACAAGTTCTTCTGCGCCGGAGCCAACATCTCGATGCTCAACGAGGTGACGCCCCGCTTCAAGTACTTCTTCTGCCTCCATGCCAACGAGACGCTGAACCGCCTCGAGCACACGCCCAAGCTGGTGATCGGCGCTCTCAACGGTCACACGGTCGGCGGCGGTCTCGAAATCGCCATGGCGTGCGACCTTCGACTCGCGTGCAAGGACGCCGGCAAGATCGGATTGCCCGAGGTGAACCTCGGCGTGTTGCCCGGAACGGGTGGCACGCAGCGCCTCTCGCGAATCGTCGGCAAGTCGCGCGCGATCGAGATGATGGCTACCGGCACGCTGTTCTCGTTCGAAGAGGCCAAGGACATCGGACTCGTGAATCAGGTCTTTTCGAAGGACACGTACTGGGATGAGGTGATGACGTATGCCCGCCAGTTCGTTCCGCCGCTCAAGGCAGCGAAGGCGGTGGGACACATCAAGCGTGCCGTGTGCTCCGGCTGCGAAGTGCCGTTCGAGAGCGGCCTTGCAATCGAGCGCGAACTACAGCAACAGCTATTCCAGAGTGAGGATGCCCGCGAAGGACTGGCGGCGTACCTCGAAAAGCGGACGCCCGCGTTCAAGGGCGCCTAGGTGCGGACCGCGCTCTTCATCGACAACGAATGGCGGGAAGCCACCTCGGGCCACACGCTCGAGGTGGTGAACCCCGCAACCGAGGAGGTCCTCGCCGACGTCGCGTCGGCCGGGCCCGAGGATGTCGACCAAGCGGTGCGCGCCGCGCGCGCCCGGTTCGAGTCCGACGAGTGGCAGACGCTGTCTCCGCGAAAGCGCGGTGCCCTGCTCCACCGGGCCGGTGAACTGCTGGACGAGCGCCGCAAAGAATTCGCCGAGCTCGAGACCCGGCAGAACGGCAAACCGCTGTTCGAATCCAAGATCGACGTGGCGTCCACGGTGGAGACACTCAAGTACTACGGCGGGTGGGCGGACAAGGTGAGTGGAACCGTGCTGCCGGTGAACGGCCCGGACCTGGTGTACACCACGCGGGAGCCGGTGGGTGTGGTGGGCGCCATCGTGCCGTGGAACTTCCCACTCAACCTGGCCTCCTGGAAAGTCGCGCCCGCACTCGCCGCGGGTTGCACGGTCGTGCTCAAGCCGGCGCCCGAGACGCCGCTCACGGCCCTGGCGATGGCCGAGGTCATGACGGACGCCGGATTCCCGCCGGGGGCCTTCAACGTCACTCCGGGGGACGGCCCCACCACCGGCGCCGCCCTGGTGCGACATCCGGCCGTCGACAAGATCGCCTTCACCGGATCGACGGCCGTCGGCCAGCAGGTCATGCGGGAAGCCGCCGATTCGGTGAAACGCGTGACGCTCGAACTGGGCGGCAAGAGCCCGAACATCATCTTTGCCGACGCCGATTTGAAGGCGGCGGTGCGCGGCGCGCAAACCGGGATCTTCTACGGCAAAGGCGAAGTCTGTGCAGCCGGGTCTCGGCTACTGGTTGAACAGTCAGTCCATGACGAGGTTGTTGAGCAGCTCGTCGCCCGCGCAGCCAAGCTGGTCCCCGGCGACCCCTTCGACAGCAACACCCGGCTCGGCGCCCTTGCGTCTAAGCGACAGCAGGACAAGGTGTTATCGTATGTCGCCGACGGAAAGCGCGACGCGAAGCTGGTGGTTGGCGGCAACCCAGCCCAACTCAACGGCAAGGGGTATTTCGTCGAGGCCACCGTGTTCGACGGTGCGCGCCCCGGCATGAGCATCGTGGACGAGGAGATCTTCGGGCCGGTGCTGGCAGTGGTCGCCTTCGAGGACCTCGATGAGGGCATCCGGCTCGCCAACCAGACCATGTACGGCCTCGCCGCCGGTATCTGGACCAAGGACATCCGGAAGGCATTTCGGGTGGCGCGCGCGGTGCGGGCCGGAACCGTGTGGATCAACACCTATAATCTCTACGACTCTGCCGCGCCGTTCGGCGGGTTCAAGGCCAGCGGCTTCGGCCGCGACCTCGGGCGTGAAGCGCTCGACGGCTACACCGAGACCAAGACGGTGTGGGTCGGATTGCGGTGACCAAGCCAAGACAGGCATACATCTACTCAGCCGTCCGCACCCCCGTGGGTCGCCATGGCGGCGCCTTGGCCGCCGTCCGGTCGGACGACCTCGCCGCCCTCGTGCTCAAGGCCGCCGTGGACCGGGTAGGGTTCGACCCCGGCAATCTCGATGATGTCATCCTCGGCTGCACGAATCAGGCTGGCGAGGACAACCGCAACGTGGCGCGCATGGCAGCATTGCTGGCCGGCTTTCCCGTGGATGTCCCGGGCCAGACCGTGAACCGGCTGTGCGGGTCCGGCCTCCAGGCCGTGGCGTCCGCGGCGCACGCCATCAAGGCCGACGAGGGCGAGGCGTTCGTGGCGGGCGGCGTGGAGAGCATGACGCGGGCGCCGTACGTCATGCTCAAGCGGGGAACGGCGTGGGATCGACGGGCGCCCGACCTCGCCGACAGCACTCTCGGGTGGCGATTCGTGAACCCGCGCATGCCGACCGAGTGGACGATCTCGCTCGGTGCGACCGCCGAGGAGGTGGCACAGCGGTACCAGATCACCCGTGAAGACCAGGACGCCTTTGCCTTGGAGAGCCAGCGGCGTGCCAAGGCTGCCCTGGACGCGCACGTGTTCGATGATGAGACCGTGCCGGTGCCCGTGCCGCAGCATCGCGCGACGGTCGCGACCGTATCGACCGACGAGCATCCGCGCCCCGACGTCACGCTCGACCAGCTGCACCGCCTGGACCCCGCGTTCGTCAAGGGCGGGACGGTCACGGCGGGAAGCTCGAGTGGCATCAACGACGGCGCCGCCGCCCTGCTGCTGTTGTCCGGTTCGGCACCGCACCCCGACGGCAGCGAGCCGTTGGCACGCGTGGTCGCGAGCGCGGTGGCTGGGGTGGATCCGTCGTGCATGGGCCTTGGACCCATTCCAGCGACCAAGAAGGCGCTCGATCGCGCGGGTCTCGGGATTCAGGATCTGGATGTGATCGAGCTGAACGAAGCCTTTGCGGCGCAGGCGCTGGCCTGCATCCGCGAGCTGGATCTCGACCCCGCCCGGGTGAACATCTACGGCGGGGCAATCGCACTGGGGCACCCGCTGGGCGCCACCGGGGCGAAGATCCTCACCACGTTGGTGCACGCCCTCCATCGCACGAGAGGGCGCTGGGGACTCGCGACCATGTGCATCGGCGTGGGTCAGGGGATTGCGATGATCGTGGAGCGTGGATGAGCGGGTATGAGCACGTCCTCGTGGAGATTCGTGACGGGATCGGCACCATCACGCTGAATCGTCCCGACAAGCTGAATGCGTTCGCGGGGCGCATGCGTCACGAGGTCGCGGACGCCGTGCGGGCCGTCGCGGAATCCGATACGGTCCGCGTGCTGGTGGTAACGGGTGCGGGACGAGCGTTCTGCGCCGGCGCCGACATCGGGTATATGCGGGAGTTGCTCGAGCGGCGCGACACCGAGGCGTTTGCCGCACTCGTCGAGGCGGGTCGCGCCGTCGTCACGACCATCCGATCGGTGCCCAAGCCCGTGGTCGCGAGTGTCAATGGACCCGCGGCGGGTGGGGGAGCGAACCTGGCGCTGGCCTGCGACGTGCGCATCGCGTCCGACCGGGCGTCGATCGGTCAGACATTCAACCGTATCGGTTTGCATCCCGACTGGGGCGGGACCTACCTGTTGCCTCGTCTGGTCGGATCGTCGAAGGCGCTCGAGCTGATCTTCTCTGCCGAGATGATCGAGGCTGAAGAGGCGAAGCGGCTGGGGCTGTTCAATCGCGTGGTCGCGCACGATTCGCTGGCCGCCGAGACCGACGCGTACGCGCGGCGGCTGGCCGCCAAACCGCCGCTCGCGCTGGCGCTGGCCAAACGCGCTGTCAATGCCAGCGCGTCGGAGAACCTCGACGCGATGCTGGATATGGAATTGGACCATCAGCTTCGCTGCTTCCGGAGCGACGATGCCCGGGAAGGCCTGCTGGCGTTTCTGGACAAGCGCGCTCCCCAATTCCGCGGATCGTGAATTCCCCGCTCGTCGTTGCGCATCGTGGCGCCTCGGCGTACGAGGTGGAGAATTCACTGGCAGCGTTTCGGAGGGCCCGAGCGATGGGCGCCGACGGGGTCGAACTCGACGTACACGTCAGCGTCGACGGGATTCCCGTCGTGCATCACGATCCCCAGGTAGGGCACGATATGATCTCGCAGCGGACGGCGGCGGAGATCCGGAAGCACCGCTTGCCGAACGGCGAGCCGATCCCCACGCTGACGGAGGCGTTCGCCGCCCTCGGCGAACAGCTCGAGGTGTTCGTCGAAGTCAAGGACCTGCCACAGCAGCACGACGCCGCCCTGCTCGCCGTGCTCGACCGCGCTCCTGCACCCCGACAGGTCCGGGTGCACTCGTTCGATCATCGTCTCGTACGCCGACTCCGCGAGCAGCGGCCGTCGCTGCAGTACGGCGTACTGTCTACGTCGTATCCGATCGATCCGTTGAATCAGGTCCGGGATGCTCGGGCCCACGTCCTGTGGCAACAAGCGTCCCTGGTGGACCAAGCGCTGACCGACCGTGCGCACTCGCAGGACGTCCGGGTCTTTGCGTGGACGGTGGACGAGCCGGATCGCATGCGAACCCTGATCTCGCTCGGTATTGACGCAATCTGCTCGAACCGTCCCGATGTCGCGCGCGAGGTCTGTGGCTGATGCGCGTCGCCGTGATCGGTGCCGGGACCATGGGACACGGGATCGCACACGTCGCCGCAGTCGCCGGGTGCGACACGACGCTCACGGATGCGGCGTCGGATGCGCTCAGTGAAGCCTTGGGTCGGATCAAGCACAACCTCGAGGGTGGGGTGAAACGGGGGAAGCTCGCGGCGGAGGTCGCGACGGCCGCGCTCGACCGAATTCGTCTGGAACCCGACCTGCACGTCGCGGTTCGCGACGCCGACGTCGTGATCGAGGCGATTGTCGAAGATCTGGACGCCAAGCGGACCCTGTTCGCCGAGCTGGAGGGTTGCACGCCAACCGGGAGCATCCTTGCGACCAATACATCGTCGCTTTCCGTCACGAAGATCGCGGCGGCGACCGGCCGACCCGACCGCGTGCTCGGCATGCATTTCTTCAACCCGGTGCACATCATGAAGCTGGTTGAGCTGGTCGTGCATCCTGGGACGAGCGAGGAAGCCGTTGCGCGCGCGCACGCGCTGACGAAGCGGATGGGGAAGGAGCCGATCGTCGTGGACGATCGGCCGGGTTTCGCATCGTCGCGGCTGGGAATCGTGCTCGGACTGGAAGCGATGCGCATGGTCGAGGAAGGGGTGGCAAGCGCCGAGGATATCGACAAGGCCTTGCAGCTCGGCTACGGTCATCCCATGGGCCCCTTGCGAGTGAGCGATCTCGTGGGACTCGACGTGCGCCTGAAGATTGCCGAATATTTGCATCGAGAGCTTGGCGGAGCGCACTATGCACCGCCCGACATCCTCCGCCGCAAGGTCGAGGCGGGTGAACTGGGGAAGAAAACCGGGAAGGGGTTCTACGAATGGCCGAGCAACCCGTCGTCCTGACCGACATCGACGGCCGCGTGGCGACCGTCACCATTAATCGACCCGACAAGCTGAACGCGCTGAACGCCAAGGTCCGCGGCGATTTCGTCACGGCCCTCGAAGCGCTGGGACAGAATGAAGACGTCCGCGTCGTCATTGTGACCGGGGCCGGAGAGAAGGCATTCGTCGCCGGTGCGGATATCAAGGAGTTTGCCGGCCGTTCAGGCTACGACCAATTCCAGGTCACGAAGGCCTTCGGGATCTTCGAAGCGCCGGAGAAGTGTCCCAAGCCGGTCATCGCGGCCGTCAATGGCTTTGCCCTCGGCGGTGGCTGTGAACTCGCCATGGCCTGCGACATCCGCATTGCGTCCGACAAGGCCAAGCTGGGTCAGCCGGAGATCAGCCTCGGCATCCTGCCGGGCGGAGGAGGCACCCAGCGATTACCACGCCTCGTCGGGCTCGGCACGGCGTACAAGCTCCTCTACACGGGAGACATGGTCCGGGCCGACGAAGCGCTCCGTATCGGTTTGGTGGACGAAGTTGTCCCTCACGATCAACTGATGACCCGCGTGCGTGAGCTCGCCGACGCCATCGCGGACAAGAGCCCGGCGGCGCTGCAGTTCATCAAGGAGGCCGTGCGCGCTTCGGTGCGCATGCCGCTCGATGAGGGTGTCCGACTCGAGACCACGCTGTTCGGCCTCGCTTTCTCCACGGAAGACAAAGAGGAAGGCGTCAGGGCGTTTCTCGAGAAGCGGAAAGCCGAATTCACCGGCAAGTGACGGAGCGTCAGCAGGGCACGGCGGGCAGTGACCTGTCCGGGGTGTCGGATCTCCACGTCCACATCCAGCCGTGGCGGCAGTTGAAACCCGATGTGACCGCCGCGATGCGCCGGGGCAAGGAGGATCACTGGGAGCGCCTGCTCGCCCTCATGGAAGACCCACAGGCGCTGCTCGACATCCTTGACGCGGCGGGCGTGTGGCGCGCGGGGCTCGTGAACTATCCGAGTCCCGATCTGATGGGATTCACCGACGAGACGAACGCGTTTGCGGCCCGGTACGCAGCGGCCGCGCCCGATCGGCTCCTGCCGTACGGCGGCGTCCATCCCCGGTTCACGGAGGACCCGGAAGGACAGGTTGAAGCGCTGCTCGACCTCGGCATCCGCTGCCTCAAGATCCACCCGCCGCATCAGGTCTTTCCCGCCAATGCCTACACGCTGGGACTGGAGGCATTGGGGCGTATCTATCGACGGTGCGAGGAACGCGGTCTCCCCGTGATGATCCACACCGGAACGAGCATCTTTCCCGGAGCGCGGAGCAAGTACGGACGGCCGATGGAACTCGACGATGTTGCGATCGACTTCCCCGACCTGACCATCCTGATGGCGCACGGCGGCCGCCCTCTGTGGATGGACGAAGCGTTCTTCATTCTGCGTCGGCACAAGAACGTGTATCTCGAACTCTCCGGGATTCCACCGAAGCGACTGCTCGACTATTTCCCGCGGCTCGCGGAAATCGGCGACCGGGTTGTATGGGGCACCGACTGGCCGAGCCCCGGGGTGGACGATCTGCGGAAGAACCTCGATCAGTTCCTCGCGCTGCCACTTTCCGACGCGTTGAAGCAGCGCATTACCCGGCAGACCCCGCTCGAGCTGTTTCCCCAATTGTGATGCGGATCGCGCTCCTGGCTGGGCCGATCTGGTTCGTCGCCACCCTGGTGCTCCCCGAGCCGGCAGGACTTCCGGGCCCGGCATGGCTGGTTGCCGGCGTGGCTGGATGGATGGCGATCTGGTGGCTTTCGTCCGTCGTTCCATTGGAGGCCACGTCGCTGCTGCCGATCGTCCTCCTTCCGGTGCTCGGCGTTGCGCCAGTCGGCGCGGTCACTGTGTCGTACGCCGACCCCATCATCTTCTTGTTTCTCGGCGGGTTCTTCATGGCGGCGACGTTGGAGCGGTGGGACCTGCACAAGCGGTTCGCCTTAGCGACGGTGCGCGCCGTGGGAACGGACGCGCCGAAAGTCGTCCTCGCGTTCATGCTTGCGTCAGCCGTCGCGAGCATGTGGATCTCCAACACCGCCACCACCGTGATGATGCTGCCCATCGCGATGGCCGTGGTTGGCGCGGGCCAGGCGAACGTCCAGAACCGTGGATTCCCCACTGCCCTGCTCCTGGGCTGTGCGTATGGCGCATCGATCGGCGGGGTGTCGACGTTGATCGGGACTCCACCCAACGCCATTCTCGCCGGTGCCGCCCGTGAGCTGCTGGGCGAAGACATCGGGTTCGCCAAGTGGATGATGATCGGTCTCCCCATCACGATCCCCATGCTGCTGGGGTGCTGGCTCCTTCTCGTACGAATGTTCGCCGTGCGCGGCACGATTCCGGGTCTGGCGCAGCGCATCGATGACGAGCACGCCAACTTGGGAACGATGCGCACCGGGGAGCGCTTCGTGCTCGTGGTGTTCGGGCTCACGGCTGCGGCCTGGATCCTCCGAGCGCCAAAGGTCATCGGCGAATGGCGGATCCCCGGGCTTTCGGACTTCGTTCCCGGCATCTCGGACGCAGCGATCGCGGTGGCCGCAGCGCTCGTGTTGTTCGTCGTGCCACTCCGGCGTCAGCGTTTCCCCGCAGCCCTGAACTGGGACACGGCGCGCCAGGTCCCCTGGGGTGTGCTGCTGCTGTTTGGCGGCGGCCTGGCCTTGGCGAGTGCGTTTGAAGTCTCGGGGCTCACCGAATGGCTTGGCGGCCGGCTCATTGGCTTGCGGGGAGTCCCGCTTCCGCTCGTCATGGTTGTAACCGCCGGTCTCTTCGTGTTCCTGACCGAGCTCACCAGTAATACGGCGACGGCGGCGCTGGGGATGCCACTCATGGCGGGTGTGGCCGAGGGGCTCGGAGTGGATGCCCTTCCGCTCATGACCACCGCCGCCCTGGCGGCCTCCATGGCGTTCATGCTGCCTGTCGCCACCCCACCCAATGCGATTGTATTCGGCTCGCGTCTCGTCGCTCCGCGAAACATGGCACGAGCCGGCCTCGGTCTGAACTTCCTCGCGATCGCAATCATCACGCTCGTCCTGTGGTTGCGTTCGGTGTAATCGATCTTCAAGGGGGCCTGGGTGAAGGACATGACGACGGTACGGCTCCTCGCCGCCATCGGAGCACTCTCGGCGCTGCTGAGCGTTGCGGCGGGGGCGTTCGGGGCGCACGCCTTACGCGAGCGGCTCACGCCGGACCTGCTCACCGTCTTCGAGACCGGCGCGCGCTACCAGATGTACCATGCCCTCGCCATCCTCCTCGCGGTTGCGGGCTATGGACGTTGGGCCGGGCCCCAAGCCCTGTGGGCTGGATGGTTCTTCGTTGCCGGAACCGCTGTCTTTTCCGGAAGTCTCTACCTCCTGTCGCTGACCGGAACGCGATGGTGGGGTGCCATAACGCCGGTGGGCGGAGTGTGCTTTCTCGCCGGCTGGGGGTTCTTCCTCTGGGCTGCCCTGTCTGGTCGTCGCTAGCGGGCGTGGCGCGATGACCACCCAACGCGCACGGACTCCGAACGGTTGCCGGGATGGCTAGGGCCGAGACTTCTCCCGCGCAGGGGCTTTCGTTTCTTCCACCCGAGCGGCGGGTCATTGCACGGCACCGCACGCCGCGTGCGGTGCAGCATTGGCTCCGGTCCCTTGCATATAACGTGGAAGCGGGGGGGTCCACATTGCGGTCGTTCCGAGGTGTCGTTCGATATCGGATGGCCCACTGCATCGAAGCGGCGCTCTCGGCCGCCACCGTGCTCGAGCAGCACGGCCATCCGCCACTGTTGCTCGATCTCGAATCGCAAGACCAGTTAGATCATGTGGTGTTCGCTTTCCGGCACGGGGGCCGCTGGGGCGCCGTCGGCGCATCGCGAGACCAGGGTCTGTGGGGCCGGAGACCCGTGTTCCGCTCACCGGCATCGCTCGCGCGAAGCTACTACGAACCCTACATCGATCTCGAAGCCCGGCTCCTGGCCTTCGCGTTGGTCGACCTGCGTGACCTGGGCCGCTGCGATTGGCGGCTCTCCACCCGGAACGTATGGAAGGTGGAGCGTCATCTCCTCGAAATCGATCATTGTCCCATCCCGACCGACGATCGCCGTTATATTCGTCTCCGTGAACGGTACCGCGAGTTCATTCGATTCCACGATCCACGGGGAACCCCCTTCACCCGTGGATGCAAGTACTGGATGTGATCGATGACGCCTATTGTGTACTTCAACGGCGCGTTTATGCCGAAGGAAAACGTGCGGCTGTCTCCCGACGATCGAGGGTTCCTGTTTGCGGACGGGGTCTACGAAGTCGTGCGGAGTTACGGTGGGTCGTTCTTCGCGCTGGAGCCTCATCTGCGCCGCCTGGGTGACGGCATGCGCGCGCTCCGCATCGAGGGCGTTACGGCGGCGGAGCTGGGCCCGGTGTGCCAGGAGCTCCTCAATCGCAACGGGCTCGACTCAACCGATGCGCTGGTGTACATGCAGGTCACACGGGGCGTCGCACCCCGCACGCACGCGTTTCCCAATCCGCCCGTCACCCCAACCGTCTATGCGACGACCAAGCCGTTCGAGACCCGCGCCGATCCGGCCGTCGGCGTTTCGGTCATCACCGCTCCCGACCGGCGATGGACCCGGTGCGACATCAAGTCCGTATCGTTACTCGCCAATTGCCTCGCGGCGCAGCTCGCACTGGAACAGGACGCCGTCGAGGCACTGCTGGTTCGCGACGGTGTCGTGCTGGAGGGGACACACACCGGTTTCTTCGGCGTCTTCGATGGAGTCGTGCAGACCGCGCCGCGCAGCAACTACATCCTCCCCAGCATCACCCGGCAGACAACCATCGACCTGTGCGTCGAGCATAACATACCCGTCCGCGAGGCACCGATCTTCGTTGAGGCGCTCCCGGATGCTGGCGAGTTATTCCTCGCTGGGACGACACTGGAGCTCATGCCGATCGTCTCGGTGGACGGGAACCGAGTCGCCGATGGCACGCCTGGGCCTGTCGCAGGTCGTCTGCTGGAGTTGTTCCGGACGCAGACCGGGTGACGGTGCAACTGCAACGGGAGACATACCGTAGTGAGTGAAGCATGACCGTATCGGATCGCTGCGAGCGCTGTGGTCACGACCTCGAGATCCTGCGAAAACCCGTGCGGCGACTACGGTGGAGCCGCTACTGGTGGCAGGGAGTTCGCAGTCTGTTCACCGGTCAGTTGCGCGTCTGCAATCAGTGTGGGGCGATCTACTCCAACGAAGGTGAGCTCGTGGCCGCGGGGGCCATCGAGACCGATACGGAGCAGACCCTGGATGTCTATCGCAAGGACATGGCGTACCTGCGCGACAGCTTCGGCGGGGTCATCATCGCGGCGGAGCTCGTTGCGCTGTGGCTGGCCCTGGGACCGGAGGGCGCGTCCCTGGCCAAGGTGATCATCGCCGGTTCCGTGGGGGCCGGGGCGCTTGTGCCGTTCCTGTATTTCGGGCGACGGGCTCGGCTCGCGAAGCGGGACCTCAAACAGCTTGGCCGGGCACGTCGCTCCGGCCAGATCCTCGGCTCCCCACCCCACAACTGACCTGAAGACCACGGCAGGCCAGCCACAGGGCCCTGCTTCGGGGTGGTGTGGCGGCAGCGCCACGGCGGCCCATTCGGTGGTGCGTGAGCGCCGCGCCAGAGGGCCTGCCGCTCGGCCGCGTACCGGCAACTGTCAGATTCACAAAACGTTACGATTCACTTGACGCATTCACCGCCGGGCCGCAACTTGCAACCGTTGTAGGCCCAGCAGCTCAATATCGCCCCCATGCCAGGATTTGAGGCGCCTAGGAATGAAATGCGCCCAATGTGCCACTCCAATCCCTGAAAACGCGAAGTTCTGTCATCATTGCGGTTCTCAGGTTTCTGATGCGGAAGGACAGGCGGCCGCCACCGGATCCATGGACGAGGCCGCCTTCCTTCATATGGAGGAACTGCTTCGCAAGGACACCGAGGGGGAGTTCAGGATTGAGGGCCCGCTAGGCAAGGGTGGAATGGCGGTGGTGTATCTCGCCACCGAGGTGCACCTCGCACGCAAGGTCGCAATAAAAGTTCTCCCGCCGGAGTTGACGTTTGGACATGGCGTTGAGCGCTTCAAGCGGGAAGCGAAGACGGCTGCGGCGCTCGACCACCCCAATATCATCCCGATTTATCGCGTCGCGTCCGGGGGGAAGATCTTCTGGTACGCGATGAAATACCTCGAAGGCCGCTCGCTCGACGAGTTGCTGCGAGAGAAAGGGCGCCTTTCGCTCGGTGAGACGATCGACATTCTCTCCCAAGTCGCCAATGCGCTCGACTACGCACACGAGCACCAGGTGATCCATCGGGACGTCAAGCCCGCCAACGTCATGCTCGACTCGCGCTACCGCGTCATCGTCACCGACTTCGGCATTGCAAAAGCGCTCACTGAGGGGACCCTGACCGCATCGGGGTCGGTGGTCGGCACACCGTACTACATGTCGCCGGAACAAGGCATGGGTCGGCCGGTGACCGGCGCCGCCGACCAGTACTCGGTGGGAGTCATGGCGTACCGCATGCTGACGGGCCACGTCCCGTTCGAGGGCGAATCGGCGGTCGAGATTCTCCACAAGCATTGCATGATCCCGCCGCCCAAGATGAAAGAAGTCATGAGCGGGTTCCCGGACCACGTGTACTGGGCGGTCCACAAGTCACTCGAGAAGAAACCTGCAAGTCGGTTCTTGCATGTGTCGGCGCTGGTACAGGCACTCCGCGAACCAGCCCCCGAGATGACGTTTGGGGAGCAGGAGACGGTCGTGGTAGCCACGGATGAGGTCTCGGAGGCTCCCCTGGCGTCTGCCGCGACCCCGGCGAGTCCCGCCGAGACCACGCCCGTCACAAGGGACACGCCCGGGTCGGCTGCTACGGTCCCGCTGGACGCGACGCCGCAGACGCCACAGCCCTCTGGGGTGACTCCGTCGGGCGCCGGTCGCTCGGCATCCCCGATCCTGACGGGGATGCCGAGAGAGCGGCGCGGCAAGAAGGGGTTCGTGTTCGCGTTCCTCGCCTTTGCGCTGATCGGGGGCGGAGGCGGTGCCTGGTGGTGGTTCACGCAGGGACCGGGGGCACCGTCGGCCTCACGGACGGGGGCCGGTGAGGAAACGACGCTCACTCAGGGACCCACGGGCGGGGACCCGGGGGCGCTCACACCTGCCGAGAGCGCGCTGGCGCTTGCCGCTGCCGACTCGGAGACCGCCGGGTTGGGTGGGGAACTGGGCGACACCGGGGCCGCCGGAGACGAAGAGACCGGCACCGAACAGCCGACCGAGCAGCCGGCCGCGCCGCCACCTCCGACCACCGGATTCGTGAGGATCACCAATCTGCCTCCCGGTGCCGTCGTGCGGGTGGACAACCAGCGACGGACGGCGAATCCGATCGAGCTGTCGGTCGGACGGCATCGCGTCGTCGTCAGTGCCGAAGGGTTCGAGGCCTTCGATAAGACGGTGAGAATCCGGGCGGGTGCTTCCACGCGGCTCGCCTTCGACGCGCGGACGATACGGGTCGCTCCGCCAGAGGAACGGGCGCAGCCCGCACAACCTCCGGCGTTGAGCCTCCTGCGAGTCAACGTGCGGCCGCGGGCGCGGATATTCGTCGACGATGCCCTGGTGGCGGAGCACACCCGCTGGCAGGACGCGTCGGCTCTTCCCGGTACGCATACCGTTCGCTTTGAGGCACGCGACTACATCACAGTGGATACGGTGGTGACCCTGGTGGCGGGTGACACGCTGACGCTGCGGATCCAGCTACAGAGAGGCGGGAGCTGATGCAGAGACGATCTCGGAGACTCCAGATTCTGACCGCCGCGGCCCTGGTCGGGCTGGTCACGGCGGCAGGGCCGCTGATGGCGCAAGATCGCGATGCCCTGATCCGTAACGCCCAGCAGGCTTATGACGAGTTCGCGACTGCACGTGCGCTGACCCTGCTGCAAGCGGCGCTCGATCCGCAGCAGGGGCCGAGGGATAGCATTTGGGCGCACGCCGTCCACCTCATGGCACAGATTCACGTCGAACAGGAAGATCGGGACAACGCGACCGCGTGGCTTCGATGGGCGCGGCGTCTCTATCCGACGATGCCCGTCGATCAGGTGTTCTTCCTCCCGGAGGTCCTGTCCGCCTCGGCCGAGGCGAGGGCGTTCGTCCAGCGCGCGACCGAAACCGAGGGGGTGGTCGAGACCACGTGGCAGTGGAGCACGGGCGCGCCGGATCCCCCAGGTCAGGGACGAATTCGCGTGCTGCCATCGGGTCTCACAGTGCCCGTGCGCGTTGTGGTACAAGGGCGCCTCGTGCAGGAAGGCGGCACCCTGCTGCTGCCGGTGGGCAGCTACGATATCCAGGCTGCTGGCACGGGGTATCTCAGCTCTCGCATCGCGCGCGAAGTGCTTCCCGGCGTCACAACGATCCTCGAGTTCACCCTCCAACGCATCGGCGCCGTCGCCCAACGTCCTCCGGCCGTGGACTCCACCGCCCTGCCGGAAGCGGTGGCTACCAGTGCTCGGCAACAGCTTGCCAAGCTCTCGGTCCGGCGGTTCGGACCGCAGGCGGAATGCCGTGTGGGGTTCTACGTGGGCGGGAGCTACATCGTGACGACGTACCAGGCCATTCGCGGTGCCGACAGCGTCGAAGTGGCGCCCGAGCGCGGCGCCCCGGTGCGGGCCGGGGTTCGCGTAGCACACTACGACGTCAATCGCAACGTGGCGGTCCTCAAGCTGCCCACGGTGCGGCGAGATTCACTCTCACTGGGCGAAGCGGTCGCGCCACAGCAACACGTCTGGGCCTATACCTACCCCGGGTGCGCCACTGCTTCGCTCACCAATACGCGTGTTGCAGCCGTTGACGGGACGATACGCACCTCCGACCGCGCCGGTGGTGGTGAACTCGGAGGGGTCGTGCTCGATCGCGCGGGCAATGCGGTTGGCCTCGCAAGCGCATCCGATCAAGCCATCCCGAGTCAGGCGATTGCGGCGGTCCTCACCGAAGCGCGTCGCAAGGATCGGCTCGGACAGCTCGTCGTATTGGCGGACGTCGCACGCGCCGAGGGAGCGGCGCCGGCGCAACCGGCCGCTCCACCGCCACCCGTACAAGTGGCTCAGCGCCGCGGCAAGAAATTCCCGTGGCCGATCGCCCTCTTGGGCGTGGCGGGCGCGGGTGCTGCCGTTGTGCTCCTGGCCGGTGGCGGGGGCGGCAACGGCAACGGTAACGGAGGAACAACCGGTGGCATCATCATCAGCGTCCCGAACCGGTAGGGCCGAACCATGAAACGCACACTTCTGACAGCGATGCTCGCGGGTGCGGCTCTGGTCGTGGCATGCGATGAAGGGCCGATGGGGCCGACGACCGGGACGATCACGGTACAGCTCGTGACGACGAACAGCGGGCCGGGCCAACCAGCCCCGGCCGCCGTTTCGCTGCGCGGCGGGCACACCGCCGTAGAGCGCGCCGCTGATGAGCGCACCGAACAATCCGAACAATTCAAAGAAACCCCAGCTACCGATTCGACCGAGGCATTTGACCCGCCGGCGCGAAGTCCGGCGGATGTCCAACTGTTCACCGGCGTTCGCGCCAGTGTTCAGGGCCCGACGAACCGGACGCTCAACCTCACGGAGAGCGCCGGCAACTGGGAAGGAACCATCGAGGGGTTGCAGCCGGGGTCCTACTCGGTGACTGTCGAAGGGCTTGAGGGGAGCGAGGTCAGCTGGTTTGGACAGACCTCGGGGGTCACGGTTGTTGGTGGGCAGAATACGACAGCCACCGTCCCGTGGAACACGTTTCAACCCACCCTGAGCGCCCCGCCCGCCCAGACTTTGGCACCCCGGATCACGCTGACGATCAGCGCGGTCACCGCGGCGACCGGATACGACGCACAGTGGGCGAACAACGCGGGGTTCGCGAGCCCGCAGGTAGCGTCGGTATCCGGGACGACGGCGACGATCGGTCCGGTCAACGCAGCGGGTACCTACTACGTGCGTGCGCGGGCCAAAAATGCGACGGTGACGACCGGGCAATGGAGCGATCCCCGCTCGTTCGAGGTGTTGTCGGATACCACGTCGAGTGGTGATGACGCATCGGGTGCCCCGGATCTGGGCTTTGCGCCACCGCTGGTGAACAAAGTGGGGCTCAACATCCTTCCGCCCGGCGACGTCGACTGGTTTGCCATTCGAGCGTGCGCCGAAGATACCCTAACCGCCGAGACGTTCGCCGCGCGGCTGACGCCGGCCTCGGGGCTCAATACCATCCTCGAGCTTCGGGATTCCGCGGGTACCGGCCTGATCGACGCGAACGACGACGCGCTTGGCTCCACAGACTCGTTTCTGGGGAGTCTCTTCCCAACGTCCGGTCTGCACAACGTCGTCGTGCGTGGTACCGGGAGCTCGGTCGGTGAGTACGAGCTGAGGATTACGGTACAACCGGGCGCGTTGAATACCGGAGGTGGCTGCATCGGTGGCCCGGACCGCGTCGATGTGACGCCACCCGGACAGACCATCGCCGGTGTCGGAACGACCGTTCCGTTCGCCGCCGAAGCGTTCGATTCGACCGGAGCCCTGATTCCCGGTAGCACGTTCACGTGGTTCACGCTCAATCCGGATGTCGTGGACATCAATGCCTCCAGTGGTGTCGCAATGGCAACCGGGAGCGGTCAGGCGCTGATCGCCGCCCAAACCGACGGCGTGGTGGGCTTTGCCGTCGTCACGGTAACGGCGCCCGCAGCTGCCCCGGCGAACGTGTGGGGCCAGCTGCCCGACGCCGCACCCGGTCGCAACCTTTGGACCATCTGGGGTGCGAATCCAGCGAGGATCTTTGCGGCGGGGCCATCCACGCTCGCCCGCTTCGATGGCACCGGATGGACGCAGGATCCGGATCCAGCCAGCGCATGGCTTTTTGGCATATGGGCTAGCTCTGAAGCGGACGTGTGGGTCACGGGCTTCGGTGCTTTCCGGTGGGACGGCGCGAACTGGATCGCGCAGCCTGCTCCCACTGCCGCCGATATGTGGGGGGTGTGGGGCGCGGCTCCGAACAACGTGTTCGTGTCGGCCAGCAACGGAGATATCTATGGTTGGGACGGAATGGTGTGGAACACCGTCTATTCCGACCCTGGAGCGTCCCTCTACGGACTCTGGGGCACGGCGGCGAACGACATCTTCGTGGTCGGCGATGTCGGAACGATTCTCCGCTACGACGGATCCGTCTGGTCAGGCATGTTCACCGGATCCGTCGCGACCCTGTACGGGGTGTGGGGCACATCTGCCACGGACGTCTTCGCCGGCGGGTGCGGTGAGATCCTGCACTACGACGGGGCCAACTGGGTGACGCAGGTGAGTGGGTTCCCGGGGTGCGCGTATCACATTTGGGGGAACTCGCCAACCGACGTCTACGCGGCCGGTGACTTCGGGATCGCACGCTACGACGGGGTGTCGTGGGACATCTGGCAGATGCCGGGGTTCATGGTTGGCGTCTGGGGAACGGAGGACAGCGACCCGCTGATGACCGGGCCCAGTTTCGCGCAACTGTTCCGGGGATTCCGCGGCGCCAGCGTGACGGTCAGTCCCACCAGTATTGACACGCTCATCGGTGTCGGCGACGTGGTTCAGTACACGGCGGAGGCTCGGGATGCCGGAGGTGCGCTGATCAGTGGCGTGCCGTTCATCTGGACGACCGACGACCCGGCCGTGGCAACGGTCGACAATACCGGTCTGGTCACCGCTCGGGGCAACGGCACGGCCGGTATCACCGCCACCGCACCAGGCGGCGCGGCGGCCACGGCATCGTTCCGGTCGGCCACGATGGCAGCGACCTTCCAGCAGTCGTTCTCGAGAGCTAGCCCGGGAAGCGCTATGAGTCTGGCGTCCGATGGATCCGCGTATTTCGATCTATGGGGCGGTACAACCCCTACGGACATCTATCAATATGATCTGGCTGGGAACTTCGTGAGCAGTGTTCCGGTGCCGATCGACGGACGAGCATTGGTGTACAACCCCGCGGACGGGGCCTACTACGCGAAGGAATTCGGAGGCAGCTCCTTTGACTGGTACAAGGTCGACCCATTCACGGGGGCGACGACGGTGGTGCTGGCCAATATCTTCACGGAGGTCCAGTCCTCCCCCGCCCTCAAACAAGATGGAACGTTGATCTTCGAGCATGTTGGCGGCGGCGTTGGTGACGTACGCGTTCTGGATTTCGCGACGGGTGCTCTGGTGGATTCTCTCATCGGACTCCCCACCGGCGGATTCCCATCGCAATATGCGATTGCAACAGACGGAGCCCGACTCTTCACCTGGGACCATGCCACGGCCACGGTCTTTGCCTCAGACCTCAAAGGCCGGTTCATCACGAGCTTCACACTGCCATTCGCTGCGACCTACCTTGGGTACACGCTCTCCTATACGAACGGCCGCTTGTGGGTCGTGGGGAACCCGGGCGCGGGCGAGGAATGGATCGGTTTCACGCTCAGTCAGCGGTAGCACAGTCTGTAAACCATAAGAAGAGGGCGGTGGCTCCCGCTGGGAGCCGCCGCCCTTCCTACGTTCGGGCTCGGCGCCGCGTACTACGAGGCCGTGGCCTCCCAAGGGTACACGCTCACCTTGAGCCGCTTCTTGTTCTTGTGCTCGAACTTGACGAGGCCGTCGATGAGCGCGAACAGCGTATCATCGGTCGCCCGGCGTACGTTGCGCCCGGGATGGAACTTGGTGCCACGCTGCCGCACCAGGATGTTCCCTGCCCGGACGAACTGCCCACCATACCGCTTCACCCCGAGGAATTTGGGCTTCGAGTCACGCCCGTTGCGGCTCGAGCCGACACCCTTCTTGTGTGCCATCGCTAGGAACCCAGCTTGACGTCGGTGACGCGGACCTCGGTAAACGACTGCCGATGGCCCGTCTTCTTCCGGTAGTTCTTGCGGCGCTTGAACCGAAACACAAACAGCTTCTTGTCCCTGCCATGCCGGAGGATCTCGCCACTCACCTTGGCACCCTTCACCGTGGGCTGACCCGCCCGGATCTTCTTCCCATCCGTCGACAACAGCACCTCATCGAAGGTGACTTTCGCTCCCGGCTCGCCCTCGAGCTTGGGTACGCGAACGATGCCACCCTTCTCAGCACGAAACTGCTGCCCCGCGGCCTTGAAAATCGCATATGACATAGGCCGGTAACTCTACTCAGCACGGGAAGTTGGGTCAAGGGGAGCGGGTTCTCTCATGCCACCGCGTAGCGCTCTGTCACGTCTCTGCCGGCCGGCTGGGCCACGAGACGGAACTCATCGATCCGGATGATGGGGTCGTCGCGCAGGTCGAGGTCGATGCCGGTGGCGCGCCTGAGCCCCTTGAGGAAATCCGGTTCCTCCTCCATCAGGTACAGCGCGACCTCCGGATGGAGCCGTATGGTCATCCGCTGCTCCCCGTGATCGACGGCTACGCGCTTGAGCGACCGCTCCACTCGGCGCACGACGACCTCCGGTCGGAACACCTGGCCCCCACCGCCGCACGCGGGACAGTCACTGGCCATCGTATCGAGCAACGACGGACGCACACGCTGGCGCGTCATCTCGACCAGCCCCAGCTCGGAGACTTGGAACGCGCGCGTTCGGGCGCGGTCGCGACCCAGGTTCGTCCGTAACTCGTGCAACACCTTGTCGCGGTTGGCCTGCGACTCCATGTCGATGAAATCAATGACGATGATCCCGCCGAGATCCCGCAGCCGCACCTGTCGTGCGATCTCGCGTGCCGCCTCCAAGTTCGTGCGCAGGATTGTCTTTTCGGGATCTTTCTTCCCGGTATACCGACCCGTGTTCACGTCGATCGAGACCAAGGCTTCCGTGGGCTCGATAATGAGGTAGCCGCCCGTCGGGAGATCCACCCGGCGGTTGAACAGCTCCCGGATCTCGACCTCGATATCGTACTTATCGAACAGCGACACGCCGTCGCCATGGCGGGTGACCCGCTGGATCAGATCCGGTTCGACCTCACGTAAGTATCGACGGATCTCGCCATACAGCGGCTTCGAGTCCACGATCACGCGGTCGACCTTGTCGCTGAACAGGTCGCGGACGATCCCGCTGGTGAGCGAGGCTTCGCGCTGCACCAGCGAAGGCGCCTTGACCCGGACGAAATGCGCCTTGCGCCGAATCCGCTTCCACAGCTCGAGCAGCGATTTGAGCTCGCGCTTGACCTTGCTCTCGGTCAGCTCTTCCGCGACCGTGCGAACGATGACGCCACCCGAGTCCTTGGGGAGCAGCCGCGAGACCATTTCCCGCAGCCGCCCCCGCTCGTCCCGCGACTCGATCTTCCGGCTCACGCCGACCCTGGACGCGTACGGCATGTAGACGAGAAACCGTCCGGCGATCGAGATCTGGCGAGTCACGCGCGGGCCCTTGGTCCCGATGGGCTCCTTCGTCACCTGGACGAGCAGGGATTCGCCGCGTCGCACGTGGTCCTGAATGTTGGGAAGCCTGCGGCTCGACCGGTTCGGTCGGCCTGTGTCCTCGTCCTCGTCGTCCTCGGGTTCAATCAGATCGGAGGCGTGGAGGAAGCCGCTCTTACCCGCTCCGATGTCCACGAACGCCGCCTGCATGCCGGGCAGCACGGCTTCGACCTTCCCGAGGTAAATGTTGCCTACTGTCCGCCGGATGTCCGGTCGGTCATGAAAGACTTCGACGAGTCGATCGTCCTCCAAGATGGCGACCCGCGTCTCCCGTGGCCCGCCGTTGATGAGAATTTCGCGTTTCAAACGTCCCTACCCCGGCTCGCGCGCCGGTGTCGTCCCACGCTGGTCGTGAGACAGCGCCCGTCACCCCGAGCCGACTAACAATGTCTGGCCGCGGACCGGACCCCGCGGGCCCGGAAGCGGCAATGATGAATGCTCGTTTGCAGCGGACCCGCGTCGTTCCACCGCTCGCTACCGGCATCCCGGTACCGAGCGCTGGAGGCCAGGCCTGGCCGCCAACCACCCCTGTGGGGTGAACTGTTGCTCGAATCATTGGATGGAAGTTTAAGTAGTACAGGCAGTTAGGTCAACGGGACCGTCGCCTTCTGCCTTCCGGGTCACTGCGCTGCCCGCCCGGTCGAACCGCGTGCTACGTCGCCCCCGGAGCGGACGATCGGACGTAGGTGACGCGCAGCTGGGTGAGCGCGGATCCCAGGAACGCCCGCTCCTCGTCTGTCAGGTTGCCCTCGGTCTTGTGTTCGAGCATGGCCATGGTGTCGATCAGCTGCCGCGCCGTGGCCAGCCCCACTCGACGCCGTTCCGTCCGTTCCTCTGCGGACACCTCCTCCGTGGCTCCGCCTTCGGCCTGATCCGATTCAATCTGGCTCAACGCGGTCGCGGCCCCTGCGGCGAGGCTCGCGACCAGTCCCTTGAAGTCTTGTGGCATGGAATCCGCTCGCTATCCGGTCACCGCAATCAACTCGCCCAACAGATCGCGGGCGATGACGATGCGCTGAATCTCACTGGTTCCTTCGCCGATCTCTCCAACCTTCGCGTCGCGCATCATGCGCTCCACTGGATACTCGGTCGTGTAACCGTACCCGCCATGGAGCTGCACGGCTTTGATCGTCGTGCGCGTCGCGAGTTCCGAGGCGAACAGCTTTGCCATCGACGCGGCGCGTTTGTAGGGCTTGCCGTTCTGTCTGAGCCACGCCGCGTGATAGACCAGATGTCGCGCCGCCTCAATCTCCGTGGCCATGTCAGCGACACTGAAATGCACCGCCTGAAACGAGCCGATTGCCCGGCCAAACTGCTTCCGCTCGCCTACGTACTTGACGCACTCATCCAGTGCGCCCTCGGCAAGCCCCAGCGAGAGGGCCGCTACCCCGATGCGGCCGTCATCCAGCGTCTTGAGAAAGTTGACGAACCCCATCCCCAGTTGGCCCAGTACATTCTCCTTGGGCACGACAGCGTCCTCGAGGATCAGCTCCCTCGTGTCCGAAGCCCGCCAGCCGAGCTTGTCCTCCTTCTTGCCGGCACGCACGCCATGGAGCTTCGGCAGCTCGGGAGCATGGCCGACTCCGACCTCCTCACACCGCTCGAGATCACACGTGTCCTTGGTCACGACGAACGATGTGATTCCGCCGCCCTGGGTGGAGTTTCCATTCGTCCGGGCGGTCACGACAAAGATCTCACCCACACCCGCGTGGGTGATGAAGATCTTGGCTCCGTTCAGCACGTAGTGGTCGCCTTTGTCCTCCGCGACCGTCCGGGTCCCACCGGCGTCGGATCCCGCTCCCGCCTCGGTCAGCCCGAACCCGCCGAGCACCTGACCGCTGGCCAGGAGGGGTACGTACTGGCGCTGCTGTTCGTTGGTGCCGAACGCTACGAAGGGCGAGGTGCCGAGCGTGGTGTGGGCCGACACCGTGATCGCGTGACTGGCGTCCACCCGTGCGAGTTCCTCCACCACGATGATATACGAGAGGTAGTCCATCCCCGCCCCGCCGAGGTCCACTGACCACGGCGCCCCGAGGAAGCCGAGCTCTCCCATCTTCTTGACGTTTTCCCACGGAAACCTTGCGTCCCGGTCGAGCGCGCGTGCGACGGGTCGGATCTCTTGATCCGCGAAGCCGCGAACGATCTCGCGGACCTGATGATGATCCTCGGTGAGATACGGAGTGTCATTCATGGTGCGAGGAATATAGGGGGGAGCGGACGACGACGGAGCGACGGTGCGTGCGACCGCAGCTCCGACTCGGGTCTCACAGCATACCCTTCGGTTTGGAAAAGATCGTTGCCCAGATCACGGCCTCCCGCGCCGTCCTCGGTGTCAGCCCGTAGCGGTGCCGAATCGATGTCGGTTTCGGCTCCGGCTCCTGGTCCATGTACTTCTCGTGAAATCGCTCGTGACTGGTCGTGCCCGCCGCCTCGAGCGTCTCTAGCGAAACGGCTTCGTCGTCCACCTCCGGCTGAGCCACGGGCATGGGCTCTGGTCTGGGCACGGTGTCCGGGAGCCGCCCCTCCAACATCTCCAGCAGTTCCTGCGCGAGGGAACGCGGTTTCGGAGTCGCGGACGCCGGTGAGGGCCGTGCAGCGGTGGCTGCGGTGCGCCGTCGAACCTCGGTGGACACGGGTGGGGCGGCGGGCCGCGCCGGCCGCCCGGTCGTCCTCGGTCGCGGTGCCGACCGCCCCTGCTGCCGACGCTGCCGACGCTTCTTCCTACTGCCCGCGGCAAGACTGAGGGCGGCGATGCCGAGGAAGATCATGAGTTGGAGGAGCTCTCCGATATCCATTGCTCAGGCCCCCTGCTGCTCCTCACCCTTTGCGATGCTGCGGCGCATCTCCGTGTCGCTCTCGACGTTGCGGTAGCGAACGAAGTCCATCACGCCCAGTTGACCCTTACGGAAGGCCTCCGCGATCGCGAGCGGCACCTGTGCTTCTGATTCGACGACGTGCGCCCGCATTTCCTGCGTGCGTGCCTTCATCTCCTGCTCTTGCGCTACGGCCATCGCGCGCCGCTCCTCGGCCTTCGCCTGAGCAATGCGCTTGTCGGCCTCCGCCTGATCGGTCTGCAGCTCGGCCCCGATGTTCTTGCCGACGTCCACGTCTGCGATGTCGATCGACAGGATCTCGAACGCGGTGCCGCTGTCGAGGCCCTTCGCGAGCACCGTTTTCGAAATGGCGTCGGGATTCTCCAGCACGGCTTTGTGCGATGCCGCCGATCCGATGGTCGAGACGATACCCTCACCGACCCGGGCGAGGATGGTCTCCTCGCCTGCGCCACCGACGAGGCGGTTGATGTTGGCGCGCACGGTGACCCGGGACATGGCGATGAGCTGAATGCCGTCCTTGGCCATGGCAGCGACCTTGGGTGTCTGAATCACCTTCGGGTTGACGGAGACCTGCACGGCCTCGTGCACGTCGCGTCCCGCGAGGTCGATTGCGGCCGCCTGCTGGAACGGCAAGTCGATTCCGGCTTTGTCCGCCGAGATCAACGCACGGACGACTCGGTCGACGTTGCCGCCGGCCAGGTAGTGCGCTTCGAGCTCATTGATGTGCAGGGACAGGCCGGCCTTGGTGGCGGCGATGAGCGGTCGCACCACCGCCGGTGGACTCACCTTCCGCAGTCGCATGCCCACGAGCGTGCTCAAGGCGATTCTCACCCCGGAAAACCACGCCTCGATCCACAATCGTACCGGTACGAAGTTGAACAGCAGCCCCACGAAGATCACCGCCGCCACAACGCCAACGACCAGCGCCAACGAACCCAGCTGTGCGATATCGTTCATTTCGGCTTCCCCGTTTCTCCGTTATCCAGCCGATCCCGACTCCACGGGCTCGACGACGTGCCGGTAACTCTCCGACCGAATGATTCTGACGTGCGCGCCCTTGGCCACGAACCCGATGTCGGACACCACATCGACCCGCTCGTCCCCAAACTTCGCGGTACCCGACGGCCGCAGGTCCGTGAGCGCGATTCCCTCCATCCCGATGAGGTCATCCCGGCTCGCTCCCGCAATATATCCTTCCGTCTTCAAGGTGGCCGCCCGCAGAAAGATGCCACGGGAGCCGCGCCGTGCCGGGAGCTGGCGCACCAGCACGTAGACCGCGGCAACGACGATCATCGCCGCCGCAAACAGCACCCCGCTCGCGCGCAGGACATCCGACCATGTGGGTAGGTTGCCGATCAGCGCGAGGAAGATCGACGAGCCAATGCACAACAGGGCAATTATGCCGGCGATCCCGAACCCGGGCACCACAAACACTTCGATCCCGAGCGCAACCAACCCGACACCCAGCAGGATGACCTCCTCCATGCCCGCGAGGCCGATGAGCAGGTGGCTGCCAAAGAAGGCTCCGAGTGACACCAGTCCCACCGCGCCGGCGAGGCCAAACGACGGTGTCTTGATCTCGATCATGAGACCGAGCACACCGATCGACAGCAAGAGCGGCGCGACGATCGGGTTGGACAGAAACCGCACGAGTTGCTCGGCCCAATTCACACCCGGGCTCACCACGTCGGCGTCCGCAAGGTCGAGCACCTCGAGCACGCCGGCGAAGCCTGCCACCTCGATGGCGTAGCCGACGCGAACGGCCTCGTCGGTGGTCATGGTCAACAGCTTGCCCGCCTCGATCACGCCCTCGATCTCGATGGTTTCGTCGACCATGGCCTCGCCGATTGCGGGATCGATCTCCCGGCGTTCGGCGATGGCGCGATACTGTGCGCGCATCATGCTCTGTGCCTTTTCCGATGCCTTGTCGGCGCCCCCGGTGACGACGGTGGACGCGCCAATCAGTGCGTCCGACGTCATGAACACCGTGTCGGCCGAGACCGAGATCAACGCACCCGCCGAAATCGCGCGCGGATTCACAAACGCATAGACTGGAATCGCCGCCTGGCTCACCGCATCAACAATATTGAGCGCGGCATCGACGCGGCCCCCGAGGGTGTTCACATCGAGGATGACCGCCACCGCCCCCTCCTCCCCCGCCTCCTGCAGTACCCTGCTGATGTAGGGGGCAATGCCAAGCTCGATGGTGCCGGTGACGGGAACTCGGTAGACAACCGGCTGTTGGGCTGACACGCCCGTCGCGCATGCCACCACGGCCGCTGCAGCCAGTGTTATGGGCCAACGGGACACAATCTTCTCCCCCGCGTAACAGTCGACTTGGAAGTTATGGAAAAGCCGGGGCGAAAGCTACGCGCGCCGGGGACTCATCGGCGACTCTCGACCAGACGTACCCCGCACCGCCAGAATGGAGCGCCAGTGCTTGACCAACCGGTCAGAGCGATTGCGGACATACAGCAGGAGGGAGGCAGTCCTGCGTCTGGCCGTCGCGTCCTGGCGCGGAGCGCAGCTCTCACCGTTCCCAGCGGTTGACGCCGGGCGGAGCAGGTCGGCACAGTGATCGCTGGCATGACAAAAGACGCTGCGGCTTGCTGAGCCCGGGCTTGCGTGGTCCCGCTCGTCCCCTCCCGACGAGATCTCTTGCCTGGCAGCAAGATGCTCAGCATGCCGCAGTGTTCTTACGTTGACTCCCGTCTATGGAAAGAGCATGCCCAAAGTCTGCAGCCCTTTCTAACACTATATAGGATAGTCATATACAGCATCCACCTCAACGATTTTCGAAGGCCCTGTCCGCCCCTTTCGGGTGACGAGTGTTCGCAATTGAGGACAGGGGCCCTTCACGGTTGGGGAAGGCAGCGATCGCACCCCGAGCAGGGAACGCGAGTTCGCTCGCCGAGATACTCCAGCAACACCCGCCGCCGACAGCCGCGTGTCGTGACGTAACGCCGCATCGCGGCGAGGCCTGCCTGCTTGGCACGCTCAGCACGCGAGTCCAAGACCGGGGAGCCGGGCGGGCCCGTTTGAGTCAAGCGAGCGTTGAACGCGAAGTCCCCGTGCTTCCAGAGTAGCACACACCTAGCTGGCCTTCCGTCCCGCCCTGCTCGGCCTGCTTCCTGATAGTACGCCTCCGGCCGCGGGGGTACGCCCGCGTGCACGACGAGCCTGACATCCGCCTTGTCGATGCCCATGCCGAAGGCGTTGGTGGCCACGATGACGCGGCAGCGCCCATCCAGGAATCGGGCGAGGAGCGCACGCCGCGCACGGCCGGGGAGCCCCGCATGGTACGGGAGTGCGCCGATCCCTCGATGGCGGAGGATCGTCGCAATCTCGTCCGCGCGGTTGCGGGTCTGCACGTATACGATCGCGGTGCCCGGTGAGGCTCCGACCAGCTGGGCGAGGCCATGCACCCGCTCTCGCTCCGACTGGACCTGCCGAACACCGAACTGGAGGTTGGGTCGGTCGAACGACTGCAGCACCACTACCGGATGATGCAGTCCCAGAACCCGAACGATATCGCGCCGCGTCATCGGCGTCGCGGTGGCCGTGACGCCGATGGTTGGCGGGCGCCCCAGCGCCGTGCGCCGCCGGCCGATCGCGCGGAAGTGGGGTCGGAAGTCGTGCCCCCACTCGCTGATGCAGTGTGCCTCATCCACCGCAAGGAGCGATACCGCACCATCGGCGAGGGAATCCGCGACCTGAACAAGCCGCTCCGGCGCCACGTACAACAGTTTGATCCGACCGCCACGGACGGCCTCCCACACAGCACTCTGCACCACCGGGCGCTGGGTGCTGCTCAGGTACGCGGCCGCCACTCCTCGTGTGCGCAGCGAGTGAACCTGATCCTGCATGAGGGAGCAGGGTCTCTAACTGCTTATGAAGATTGCAATTACGAACTGCTGGCCCAGCTTGTGGACCAGCTGGAGGTTGGCTACTGCGCGATCCGCTTCAGACGTCGCGGCATCGTGATCACTCGCTCCATCGTCTCCACGTCGGGCGTCTGGTAGCAACGTGTGATGGTGCTCGTGTCCTTCCAACCACCTGCGGCTGCCACGTCGGTCAACGGCAGATGCTTCCGCTCCGAAGCCCAGCGACGTCGGTAGGGATGCCACGACCCGCCCTTGAGTTTCGGAAGGTCAGCAAGTCGCTCCGCGCGTCGAAGCCATCCTGTCACGGTGATACGGTGCAGCGGAGCCTGCGGATCGTACGGCGACGGGAAGATCAGCGTGTTCCCCACCCCTGGATGGGCTTTTCGAAACGACTCCAGCTCTCGACGCAGCTCAGGCGTGACAGGCGTCCACCACTCCCGTCCGACCTTATCCGCATCCGCCCTGAATCGCAGTACTCCGTGCGTGCCGACCTCGGGACTCCAGTCGCTCCAGCGGAGCGCCAGAATCGAGCTGATGCGACGACCCGTGTCACTTGCCAGCCACAACAGCAGCCGCAACATCTCTCCCTTCCACGGCTCCTTGGGTTCGATCCTTCCCACCTTGGCAAGCGTTCGCTCGAAGCGGTGATGGTCGGCGGTAGGCCGTGCCGGGTTCTTCTCGGTCGGCATTGAAAGTCCACGAGTCGGATCGGCTTGGAGCACGAACCTGCCTGCTGTCGTGCGTTCAACGGTTGCCCTGCGACACGCTGCGCGGAGTACCCCGAGGTCATATGCCACACACGTCGCCCCTACAGGCTTGCGTGTCGCGGCGTCCGCGATGGCGTTCCCTTTGCAGTCAATCTCGCCTGACCCGCGCTTCGCAATGAACGTATCCCACTCGCGCGGCCCGACTCGTGTCACCTTGTACTGCGGTCCGAGGAAGCGAGTCCACATCTCAGCGGCCCGTCGCACCTGGTCGCGATAGGACTGCTTCCCTCTGACGGTGGGCAGGTACATAGCGAAGAGGCGCGCTACCGTCAGCTCTGACGTGACCTCTGCGCCCGCGAACCGCTGCGCCGACACCCCTCGCGCCTCGCACTTCGCGCGCTCCCTGTCGCGATGCCCCAGCGAGACTCGACGGTATCCACCCTTCGCCGTGGGCACACCGATGTAGAGCGCTCCACCTGCCTTCCGCTCAAAGACGCGCACCGTCGCGCCACGCTCGCCGGTCTTCCACGACCAGCACTTCCGCTTTCGCGGCATGTTACACCTCCTTTCGTATCTGTCTGGTTGCCCGTTCGACAGCTTCAGCCAGCTTTTGACACTGCTTTCCCCATGCGCTTAGTGCCCGTGCGACTCGGTGTGCGACATCTAGCGTCGCCTCACGCTCCCCCTTCTGGATGCGCACAAGCGTAGAGTGCGGTACGTCCGCTTCGCGCGCTAACCTGCGGAGGCTGCAAGGCGCACGATCAAGCGCTCGGCGAACCCGCGCAGTCAACGCTTTCCTGTTCATGGCACCAATATGGTGCCGCCATCCCTAATGCGCAAGGTCAGCTCTTCCCTGCCCCTAGGAGGCGCTTTGCGATGTCGTCAACGTCAGTTCTTGGCTTTCTCGGCAGGTTGCACCGCCGGATGCGCGGGGCATTGGGCTTGCCCACGTTCTGCACCTTCCCTTCGCGTACCAGCCGCCCTAGGTGATCCGTGCTGTAGCCGCTCTCCACCGCAGCCTCCTGGAGCGTGAGGGCCTCAAGCTCAGCCTCGCGCACCCCTGCCTCCAGCTCCTCCGCGCACTGCTCCAGCACGCACGCCTGCGCCTCTGCACCACGGCGGCGCAGCGTGGCCGCTTCGTCGCGCCAGCGCTCGCAGAGGGCAGCGAGCGGGTCAATCACGCCGTCGCTCCGTGCGACCGAACGACCGACCTGACCGGTCTCTGGGGAATGCCCCTGGCGCGCGGCTGATCAGTGCGAGTCTTCTCATCTTCATCATATCTTCTTATCGGTCGGTCAGTGGGTCATTTCTGAGCGTAAATGATTGCACCACAACATGATACGCGCGACCGATCCATGCCTTTCCGACTCAGTCGCGGATCGGTCACTGGTCGAGGCCATGGCGCTTGCGAAGCGACCGCACCGCCGTACCATCGATCACGTAGGTCCGTGCTCTCCGGTCTGTCGTCCGTTTGGGTACCTCGCGCAGGACTCCGAGCGCCTTCAACGCCCGCCCGAGTTTCTTCGAGTACCAGCCCGCGCCGAGACGCTCTAGCAACTGCTTCGAGTCGGTCGTCCACGTGTCGGCGTTCCCGACAGCCTCGTGCAGCACGTCAAGCAACACAGCCTGATCGTCTTGAAGTTCTGCACGTGTCGAGGACTGGGATCGGCGGTAGTGGTCCCGTGCTGCCTCGCGGTCCGTGGGCGGCACGTCGAGCGCCTCCATCACGCACTCGATTGGCAGCCACAACTCGCGCTGCCGATCTCCGAACTCCTGCAACGGACCCCATCCGGGATTGCGGTACGGCGCGCACTGGCGAATGCCCAACGTGTTGAGCATCGCCCAGCGGTAGCACTGCCACCGCAGCTTGCTGAGCTTCGAGTCGTTGGGCTTCGCAGCAATGACCGAACGCGTGGAAGGCGACATCGGGATGAGAATCACACGGTCCGCAAGGTCCTCATCGAGATACTTCGTCCCGGCGAACGCTTTTGGGCCGAACGTCTCGAACCGGTGGGGCTGACCACGCTTCTTCTCGTTCACCACAGCGCGCTTGGCACCTGCGCGATAGGAGTCCGCGAACAGGTCGATGTGGCCGAGCGTCATGTTGTCTGCCTGGTCGAGCAGCGGCGTGATGCGCTCCGCCTCAATGAGATCGCCGATTGCCGGAGCACTCATCCGCGCCTTGTAACCGTGGCGAGCCAGTTGGCTCATGACGTCTAGCGCCTGGGACTTTCCGGTCCCTTTCGCACCGAGGAAGTGCAGGTACGGCACCGCCGTGAAAATGGGATACACATAAGTGAGGACACCCCAGCACGCAACGATCACGTACTTTCCCTCGTGATCGAAGTCGACGTGGCGGTACCACGCGTCTCGCAAAGCTCCGTACAGCGTGCGGCCACCCGGACACGTCTGCTTTCTGAGGAACGCGTCAAGGTCCTGGCGATGCCACTGATCGTCCAGTGGCGGAAGCGTTGCTTTGTGCGGACGGTACCGAAACTCCCGCCCGTTCACCTCCCGTTCCTCCTGGTCTAGCGCCTGCACGTGGCCGCTCGCATTCACTACGTGCAGCTCCACAGTCTGGAGCTTTCCCCGCTGTGAAGTGGTCTCGACGCTGAAGCCCAGCGAGGCCGCATCGTCTCGAACGTCGAATGCTGGATGCAGCAGATCCGGCGGATTGGGTGGTACCGTTATCACCTTCTTGCTCATCGAACGCTCTTCGTCGTGTAGTGGTTTGATTCCCGCTTCGGTTGAGGTGCCCGCATTGCGTCACGAGCCTACGTCGAAATAGAAGGGGTGATCTTGACGGGAGCGGTTGCTCTTACGGGGCGCGGATCTGCAACGCTGAGTTGTTGCAGCTAGGCATGTCGCATCTGCAACAGGTGAGGCTTGATCGTGGTCACCGCCTCTTCTGGCGGCTCAATTCCTCAGAGATTCTGCGTGTGACCAGCCCAAACCGAACCTGCAGCAGCCATAGGTGCCCCCTCTTGGACGATGTCACGGACTTGACAGTCCGCGGCAGGAGCTTCGGGCGGGCCGCAAGGATCTCAGCCCGGGTCAGCATCGGGAAAGCCAGGCGTGTACACCACAGAGACACGTGGGTGGAAGCGTCCCATTGCCTGACCGCCGGAGCGCGAAGTTTGGCAAGTACGTCGGAGCTGCCGCTACCGGCCCTGTCGTAAGACTTGATGCGCTCCCACGTTGTCCGAGCGGGCACATGAGGTTCCTGGCTCAGTAGTTCTCGGACGGCGGCCTGCTCCGCACTACTTGGCTGGTAGTTGCGGAGCTCTTTCAGAATCTCGCCCGCGGAGTCCACTAGAGCGCGCAACTCGCTCATTGGTATCGAATGTCCCTTATCCTCTCGCTCGCTGGGGAGGATGCCGACCTGTCGCCCGATGTCGCACCAGTATGAGCGCAGCTTCCCACGTGCCTTCTTGCGCTCTTGCTTGGGGCTGCTTGGGTTCATTGCAGCCATGTGGAGCTGCCAAAGCTCGATACCGGACACGGTGACTTCCGTTTGCAGCCCAGACCGTGCACCGTCTCCTTCGTCCAGAACATCACTGAGCTTCCCCATCCACGCGCCGGACTCCCATGGTGGTGGCAGCGGTTCAAGGCGTTCCTCCGCGTGATAGGCGGGCCCGAATTCCTCGGGCTTCCATGGCGCCAGCGCGTAGTTGATAGCTGCCAGCAATGCTTCGAATATCGGAGGTAGCTGGGCCGCTGCCTGTCCGTTCGGGTCGGTCAGGGGCGGTGCTGGTGCGGACTCCAACGAGGGATCTACGGGCGTGCAGCGAAGAGTCCCTGGCAGAGCCCACCGCGTCTCTTTCCACGGTGAACGTCTCGACTCGTCCTCTATACGGCCTAAAGTGCTCTGAAGTAGCCATTCCCGCGATACAAGCCCCGCCTCTGGCACGAAGTACGTTTGCAGAGACCAGTCTCCACACCATAGTGCGTATCGATAGTGCAACCTGCGGTAGCGTTGCAACCGATCGGGAGTGAAGTAGGCAGCGACGGGGTCGGCGGGCATTCGTCGGGCTAGATGGCCCTGGGCTTGGGAAGTGACCTATCTGTCTTCCCAGCGAATAGCACCGCGACCCGCCAGCATATCGAGGCCGCCAAGAAATGGAGCGGCGGTGCAACTAAGGCCAGCCAGACCTCGCGCGAGATAACGTACGTCACTATCCCGAACGCTATTGAGATGACAGCGTCGAGGGAAAGTACAAACACCCTTCCACGCACGTCGTCTCCGACGCGCGGCCTTCCGTGAATGGACTCGACGAGGTCGCCGAGCGGCCTGCGGTTCTGTTCCAGCCATCGCGCCGTCCGTCGCGCCCGGGCAATATCGTAATGAAGACGTGCCAGATAGCCCGCATCGGCCAAGGCAACGACAATCGCCAACAGGAAGACTGGCCAGCTTTCCCTCAACGTCACGTTCTCCACGTCGAAGTAGAGACTGGTCAAACCTGCTAACGCGGCCAACA
>JBDHAB010000038.1:0-39011 GCA_039588295.1 Gemmatimonadota bacterium | reverse complement strand
GCGCACACTCGATCTGGACATCGTGCGGTTTGGCGATCGGGTCGTGGACGATCCCGATCTTCGCATCCCGCACGACGGGTTGCAGCATCGCCGGTTCTGGCAGGATGAGCTCGCTGAACTCGCGCCCTACACGAATCAGCCCGCCGTGCCCCGTCCCCGGGAGGCGAGTGCCGAGTCCTGATACGGCGACGCGGCTGGCGCTCGAGTTCCCGCCGTGGGCCCAGATGACGAACGAGCGTCGAGCGCACGTCGAGCGCGTGGCGTGGCTCCTGTCACGCTGGGCCGACGCCATGGCTATCGGGAACGTCGAGCGTGCGCGATGGCTTCGCGCCGCCGCTCTGCACGATGCCTTGAAGGATGCGTCCTCGGACGTCCTGCGCGAGCTGGTCCCCGACGGGTGGGACATCGAAGCGCTGCGACATGGGCCGGCGGCAGCGGTAATGGTCGCCCGGCACGGGGAACGGGATCCCGGCATCCTGAACGCGGTTCGGTACCACTCGGTGGGCTGTGCCGACTGGGAGCGGGTCGGCAGCATGCTGTACCTGGCGGACTACCTGGATCCCGGCCGCGGTGGGTCCCGGGAGGGATTGACCGAGCTGGCGTCCCAGGTACCCGCCGATCCCCAGCCCGCGCTAGTCGAGGTCGCGCGGCGGCGCATCGAACACGAAATCCGTCGGGGACGGCGCCTCCTCCCGGAGACCGTCCGGTTCTGGAACGCACTCGTGTGCGACGCCTAGCGGTTGCAGGGTTCGTGTCGTTGGCCATTGCTGCGGGCTCGTGGTGGTGGTGGCAGCGGTCTGGCGAGCCCCCGTCGCGCTTCCCCATTCCCGGTGAAGGCGAGCGCATCACCGTCGAAGTGCTGAACGGCACGGGAATCGACGGGCTCGCGCGGACGATGACCCTCAGCCTTCGGGCGCAAGGAATCGACGTCGTCTACTTCGGGACGGCCGATAACGACACGATGGCGCATACGGTCGTGTTCGCCCGAACGGATGACACGACTGGCCTGGGTCGTGTATTGGAGATCCTGGGGGTGGGCACGCTGGTGACTGAGGAAGACTCGCTGCTGCTCCTCGATGCTAGCGTGTACCTGGGCCTCGACGCGGCGCGTCTCGTCGGTCGCAGTCCGTAGCTGTCCACGCGCAGCATCGATATCGAGAACGCGGTGAAGAGCAACTGCTGCGCCGCCGCGGTCGTGATCCAGTCGGGAGCTTCATCGTCTTCTTCGTTCGGGCGCCCCCGCGCTCCCGTTCCAGCGCGGATCGGCGACGCCCAAATACTTCCCGTGGTCAGGATCGATCTCGATGCCGTGAATGCGTGCGAAGTAGGATGACGCCGTTCGTACGTCCACCTCAAACCCGTAGCTCACGAGATCCGTGAGATCTTCCGGTGACCAGGCGGTTCCGTCGCCAGACTCCATGTGCACGACCCGTGCTTCGGGATGAAGTCGCGGGGCAGCCATTGCGTCTGGCAGCGAGAGCTGCTGGTCAACCCAGCGGCTGACGACCGACACGATCGCGGAGAGGATGCGGCGACCGCCTGCGGCGCCAAGCACCAGCACGGGCTCGTCATTCTGCAACACGATGAGTGGCGACTGCGATGAGAAGGGCCGGTCGCCCGGCTGCTGCCCGCCGAGATAGCCCATCGTGGCCGCGTACACGAACCCCAGTCCCGGCGCGGTGACCTTGGAGCCCATGATCGGTCCGAGTGATTGGGTGAGGGCGACCACCATGCCGTCGCGGTCGATCACGGAGAGATGCGTCGTGTGAGCTGACTCGTCCCTACGCCCTGGTGCCATCGATGCGACGACGGGTCCTTCTCGTCGCGCGGGATCCATGATGTCCGCTGCGCGCGTCACGGCCCACTCCTTGGACACGAGTAGCTGAGCGTGCTCGTCCGGGTTCCCCAAGTCTGCTACGCGATCCTCAAAGCTCAGGAGCAACGCCTGTACGAGGAGCGCTGCCCACGCAGCGCCTCCGGCACGGTCGGTCAGGTCGAACCGCTCGAGCAAGTGGAGCGCCTCGATCGTCGTCGCTCCCGATGCGGGGAGGTACGTGCCGACCAGGTCGTAGCCACGGTAGCTCCCCTGTACGACACGACTCCACGGCGCGCGATATCGCGCCAAATCCGTTGTCGTGACGAACCCGTTGCCTCGTGCGAGGTCGGCTGCGATGCTCTCGGCGATCCAGCCGCGATAGAATATCTCCGCACCGCCGGTGGCGAGCGCCGTGAGCGTTTCCGCGAGCTCGGTCTGTGTCAATCGCTCGCCGCCCCGGTACGTCGAGCCGTCAAGCTTGAGAAAGTACGACGCAGACCCGGGAAACTCCCTGAGCTGGTCAGCGACCCTCGCAATGCGTTCCGCCTCGGCCTGCGGCAAGAAGAACCCGGTATCGGCGAGCGCAATGATGGGAGAGAGAAGCTGGGCGAAGGACCGGGTGCCGAAGCCGGTGAGTGCCTTTTCGAGCGCCGCGACCGTTCCGGGAATGCCGATCGTGTGGTACCCGTACGCGCCTTCGTCGCTCGTGGGATCGGCAGGTGCGCCGCGCGGCACCTCGGTGGTGCCGTCGGCGCCGTGGAACGGGCCGCTCACGGTGCGGACCAACACCTGGGTGCGGCCACCGAGGCCGGACATCGTGGGCTCGACCACGGCGAGTGCCAGCGCCGTCGCGACGGCGGCGTCCACGGCATTGCCGCCCGACTGCAACACCTGGACGCCGATATCCGTTGCGATCGGAGATCCACTCACGACCATGCCCTGGTTGGACCGGACGACCTGGCCCGTTGCGTATGCCGGATGCTCGACGATCTCGGGGCCAGAGACGCAGGCAGTGGTGAGGCTGAAGACGACCATCAGACGACTGTGACGGCGCGGACGACTGAGACATCGAGCGGGAGCGATGGATTGCGACGTCCCTGCCGCTGCTGCTGTCTTGCCGCCCTGCCGTTCTTCTGCCCGCTCTGCCCTCATCTTGCTCCTCCGGCGCCGAGTTGGTGTGGGTTGCGCGGTCGATGATCGTTCTTGGGTCGAAGACGGTGATGTCTGCATATGCGCTGGGCGAGAAGCGGTCGCGCTGTGCCGTGGACGGCGCGGCCTGCGCCAGTCGCACGGCTTCCGTGTGGTTTCAGGGTGCGCGAGGACGCGTGCTTGCGGATGCGTGGTCGATTGTCCTCACGTCCGCCCATTGCGCGCGCGGTGGCCGCTGCGAGGGATCCGCCGCGGCCACCGCTGGAGTTAGGCTCTGCTTGGAGGTGGCCGAGGTGCCCGGCAGGTCTTGGCCCGCCGGAGCACCGCCGGCGTCCTCAGTAATTCCCCTCACATTCCGGAGCGCTCGCGAGGTTCTCATTCGTCGCGCATTCGTCGAACGAGATCGGAACGCAGGTCATCCGCTTCGCGATGCCCGGGTCCTTTTCGTATGGGGTTGCCGTCAGCCCCATGATGTACTGGACCGCAGGCATGAACGTTCGGCCGTCCTCATCCCACCGGCGGGCGTCGGCCTGCCGGCGAACCTCCAGCCAAAGGGTGAGCTGCCGCTCGTTGTCCAGCATGATCCATGCGTCGTTCGCCGTCGCCGGCGTGGCGAGCGGGCCCAGGCCGTAGTTGGACCGGGCCTGGTTGACGAACCCGACGAACGTGCCGAGGTTCGCGGCCCCGTTGAGCTCCGCCTCGGCCTCGATGAGGCGCATCTCAGTGCCCTTCACGAGTGGGACGTCGGCACCGAGGTTGTCGTACTTCCGCTGCATGTAGTGTGGCGTGAGGCCGTCCGCGCCCTGATGGGAGTTGCACTCGGGCGGCCGGTTGCCCGCGTCGGTGCAATCGAACCAGGGCGCCCGCGGGTCGCCTCCGAGGTCCGTCGCGGGGTTGGCGGGCGGGTTCAAGGTCGCGGCGTACGTTCCATACACGGACATCTCCGCGCGTTGGTGTGTCTCCACGTAGACCGTGTTCTCCTCGCGACCGGAGTTGGCATCGTAGAAGGCGATATACTCGAAATCCGTCGCAACCTGGTTGGCGTCGGCTGCGGCCGCACCCCAGTTCCGCAGGTGCATGTTGGCCTGCGCTCGGACACCATACGCCGCCGTCACGAGGTCGCTTTCGCCGGCTGCCTGTCCGATTCGGATGGCTTCGTCCGCTCGGACGATGGCGCTATCGAAGTGCACTTCGTGGTTCATCACCGGGCTGCCGTCGAGGACGGCGTAGCACATGCACTCGCCCAGCGCGCGGTGGGCAAACGCAGCCAAGAGGTAGGCGCGAGCCGTGAGCGGGCTCGCGTTGAACGTCGCGTCGTCCATGGCCTCGCGCATGCGCTCGAGGCCGGCTTCGGCGACCCAGCGGGCCCGGTGCATCGAGCCCCACTGGTCGTTCATGTCGTCGCGCTCGAAGATGCCGATGCGCACGAGCCCTGTGGTGAAGTAGCTGCCGCTCCCAGTGATCTCGTCATTGGCGCGGGCCATGGTGAAGTCGAGGTCCATGAATCCCTCCGAGAAGTCGCTCGACATACCCGTGACGAGCGCCCGGAAGGTGAGTTCGTCGTTCAGATCCTCGTCTTGGATGCGACCCGGGTTCGTCACGTCGCATCCAGCGAGGATCACGCAGCAGGCGATCACTCCGGGGAGGAGCCGTCCGCCGCTGCACCGCAACAGGTGTGTGCGTGTCATGGCTTCGTCTCTCCTCGCCTTAGAACTCGAGCCGGAGGCTCGCGATGAACGACCGGTGTGTCGGCAGGTTGTAGTATTCCTGCCGCCACAGGGAATCCTGGCTACCCTGCTCCGAGACCTCCGGGTCGATCCCGACGTAGTCGGTGATCCGGAGGAGATTCCGGCCCTGGAGCTGGAAGATGGCCGAGCGAGAGCCCGGGAATAAGTTGTCGGGCAGGCGGAACGAGAGCGACAACGACCGCAACTTGAAATAGTCGGCGTCGTCGATCCACATCCCGTAGGTCGTGAAGCCGCTGATGCACTTGGCGAGCTGGTACGCGTTGAGCGCGTCCCGTGCGGCCGTCGTACCTGACTGGGCCCGCACCTCATTGTACAGCGCCTGCACCTCGCGGCACTCAGGCCATACTTGACGGCGCGCGTTCTGGTACGCCGGACCCGCGGAGAGCACGTGTCCGAGCTGACTCTCGCCAACCGCGTCGACCGTGAGCCAGCTGCCGACGCTGAACTGCATGTTGAACCCGAGCGTCTGCGTCGGATACGTCGGGCCCAGATACCGCTCCTCCATTTCGGGCCTCACCCCGGCGGCGGTCGTGCCCCACGGGTTGTCAACAGTGGCCGTGTCGTTCACGATGACGTTGTGCCAGTACCCCGGGATGGGGCACTCGACGTGCTTGAGGAGACCCAGGTCGGAGCGGTCGATCGCCCCTTCGTCGGCGTACCTCCCCTGGTGCACCAGCTGCCGCAGCGCCTCCTCGGAGAGGATGCGGTCACCGTTGCCCCCTGCCGACGTACAGGGCCGCAGGCGTTGCCGCCAACTCACGTAGATATCCTCGAACCCACCGAGGTCCCACGCCTCGCTCTTCTGCGTGGAGTAGCGCAGTCCGACGGTCCACCCGAAGGCGGCGCTCCGGACCACGTCGGCGTTGAGTTGCACCTCCCAGCCGTTGTTGCGCAGCTCGCCAACGTTCTCGAGCTGTGTGCCGACGAACCCGAGAGACGGAACCTGTTCCACGCCGATCAGCGCATCGTAGGTCTTCTGGATGTACCGGGTCACGTCGAAGCCGACGCGCCCGCCGAACATGGATCCCTCGAACCCGAGTTCCAGCTCGCGACTCCGCTCGGGTCCCAGATCGGCGTTCCCCACGTTGTCCGGCGTCACCGCCGGTTGTCCCTCGTCGCCGGAGACCGGTTCCCAGGTCCGCACGGCGTCGAACGTGCCGGGCGCCCGGCCCGACTCGCCCCAAGCAGCACGCAGCTTCATGCCGTCCCACCACGAGGGCCAGAAGTTCTCGTCGGAGATCGTATAGGCGAGTGAGATCTTCGGATACGCCGCCAGGCCATAGTTCTCACCGAAGGTGCTGAACCCGTCGAACCGGAGGCCACCGGTGAGGAAGACCCGGTCGCCGAAGCTCAAGACCTCGTTGAAGAAGAAGCCACCGTTGGTGATGGTACTGCGGCTCTCGAACGCCTCCGTCCGGGCCGCGTTGTCCACCAAGAACTCGCCCGGTCCGGCCCACTCGTAGCCGAAGCCGTTCAGTCCGTAACGGTACTCCTCGTACATTTGGGCGCCGACGGAGAACGAGGATCCCACGCCCGCCATGAAGCGGGTGCTCCACGTACCCGAGTAGTCCAGCGTCATCGTGCGGCGCTGCCACTCGTCGTCCTCGCGGTCGCCAAGGGCGTCGTAGTAGAACCCCCAGGGTCGAAACTCGCGGTAATCCGACTCCACGAAGTCGATCCCTGCGGTGACCCGGTGCGTCATACTGGGGAGCGGGTTCCAGCTCCAGGTGAGCCCGGTGGTGTAGTGGTTGCTTAGCTGCTCTAGCGACAGGTCGAACACTTGACTGTCGTCGTTGTCGGGCGTATAGCCGTTTGGGCCGCGCCAGACGTTGAGCGCGAAGCCTTCGGCATTGTCCCCGTCCGGGATCCACGTGACATCGCGCCGCGCGTAGTTGGTGTTGAACTGCAGCGTCATCGTTGCCCAAGTTCGCGCGGATGCTGTAGTCGGTGCTGTTCTGCGGGGCGACGGTGCCGTTCTCGCTGCCCCAGCGGGCGGAGAGGAAGTAATTCATGTCCTCACTGCCGCCCCGGACCGAGACGTTGTAGCGTTGCAGGTGCCCGTTCCGGAACCAGCTCCCGCTCTCCGGGCAACCCAGGGTGTCGGCGGGGAACATCCAGTCACCGGTCGCGAACTCGGGGTCGCGTGAAATTGCAGTTGTTCATCCCGAGGCCCGTCGGATTGATGTCTTTGGACGGCCCGATGTGCCCCTGGTTGTTGAACCCCTGATCGATCGATATGGACCAGCGGGGGGCACCCTGCGAGCCCCGGCGGGTGAAGATCTGGATCACGCCGGCCGAGGCTTCGGTGCCGTACAGCGTGGTTGCCGCGGCGCCCTTCACCACCTCGACCCGCTCGATGTCCTCGGGGTTAATGTCGTGAAGCGGTGACGGGGCCAGGTTGCCCGTCTCCGGGTCGTCGTTGAGGGCCCGATCGAGGATCCGGACGCCGTCCACGTAGATGAGCGGCTGGTTGCCCATCGAGACCGAGTTGATGCCGCGCAGCCGGATGCGCTGGCCTACTCCTACCTGACCCGAGTTGTCCATCACGGTGACGCCGGCGGCCAGGCCCTGCAGCGCCTGGCCCACGTCACTGATGGGCAGGTTCGCGATGGTCTCGGCTCCAATCGTCGAGATGCTGTTCCCGATCTCGCGACGGCTGACCGCGCCCGCCTGCCCGGTGACCACCATCGCATCGAGTGAGATGACCGAGGCGTTGAGCGCGAAATCGACCGTCGTGGTCAGACCCGACTGGACATTTGCCGTGGCGGTCTGCGTCGCGTACCCAATGATCATCACGCGCAAGCGATGCTGCCCCATCGCAACGCCCATCAGGTTGTACAGGCCGTCCACCCGGGTTCGCGCCCGGATGTTCGTACCCAAGACCACCACCGCCGCTGCCTCCAGGGGCTCGCCCGTGACCGCGTCCGTGACACGACCGGAGATCTCGCCGGTTTGTGCCTGGGCCGAGACGGTGCAGAGCGCGGCAGCTCCCAAGGCGAGCGCGCAGCGAAGTGTCGCAGAGCCAGACGCCCGCCAGCGGCGCCTCGGTCTGCTTCCGACAAGGATGTGCGGACTCATCGGCAACCTCCTGCATCTAGGAGTGCTTGGTCTGCCGGCGTCGGGGGCGGTGCCCCCCGAGGCCGGGTCCTACGGAAGGCACCGAGCATGTGCGTCGCTCGTGAGTTCAGCGCGGGGATGCCCGTGCTTCGTGTAGAGACGAATGACGCCGCCAGCGGCGTCGGTGCCGTACAGTGTCGTGGCCGCGGGGCCACGAAAGATCTCGATAAGGAGAACGTCGTTCGGGTTGAGCTGGTCGAGGATTCCGATCGCCTGACCGGTCCCCGGAGCGGCTGCCATCTTGAGGCCATCGATGAAGACCAGTGGTGAAGCGAACGCCAAGCTGTTGATGCCACGCAGGGCGATCTGGCTGCCGGCACCCGCCTGCCCGCTAGTCTCGCGCAGGAAGAGGCCTGTGGCGCGGCCGCGCAAAGCCAGGGCGACCGACGCCGAACTTTGGATTTCCCCGCCAGTGATCACCTGGCATGCGACGCCCGTCGTGTTCTTCGGTCGGGCCCGTTGGCTTTGCGCGAGCGCCGGGGCTGCCACACCGACGAAGCTGATGAGGCTCACGAAGAACACGCGTCCCGCGCGCGTGTGGTGGCGATGCGAGTCGTGAACCGAGCACTCAATCACTGGCACCTCCGACCGCAATGTTGCGGCGCTGTGAAATGCCTGGCGAGAGACCTGCACATCTTGTCCGGAGGTCCGGGAGGGTTGGACCTCAAAAACGGGAGGAAACTGTTCGGCCTTTAGGGTGTCTACGATCTCTTCTGGTATGATTCAGATCAGCGTTCACGCTGTCAAGAGCCTCCGAGCCGGTTGGCGAAGACGCCGGGCGTGGGGACGCTCGTGACTGAGGAAGACTCGCGGCTACTCCTCGATGCCAGCGTGTACCTGGGCCTCGACGCGGCGCGTCTGGTCGGTGGCAGTCCGTAGCTGCCCACACGCGGCATCGATATCGATGCCGCGGCTCCGCCGGATGGATGTGGCGATCCCCTGGGCTTGCAGGGTCGCGGCAAACCGGCGAATGCGATCGGTCGATGACGGTCGCAATTCCGGGTCGCCGCCCGCGTGCAGCGGCAAGAGGTTCACCAACGCCGCGAGGGGCCGCGCGAGTTGCGCCAGCGCCAGCGCATCGTCATCGCGGTCGTTGACGCCGCGAATCATCACGTACTCGAACGTGACCCGCCGTGCGAATCCCTCCAAGGCCTGTACGACGGTGCTCAACGGGTACTTGCCCTCCACGGGCATGAGGCGCCGGCGAATCGCGCTCGTCGGCGCGTGAAGCGAGAGGGCAACCCGGAACTGCTCGGGTCGCTCGGCCAGCTTGCGCAAGTTCGGTACGATGCCGACGGTGCTCACCGTGATGTGCCGGGCTCCGATGCCAAGGCCAAGCGGATGGTTCAGCAAGGTCAGCGCGACATCCACCGCCGCCCAATTGTGCAGCGGCTCTCCCATGCCCATGAACACCACGTTGGTCGGCCGTCCCAGCGCCGGGTCCAAGACCAGCTCGCGAACCTGACTCGCGATTTCCCATGGCTCGAGATGGCGGAGGAATCCCATCCGGCCCGTGGCGCAGAAGGTACATCCGTACGCGCAGCCCGCCTGAGACGAGATACACAGCGTCCGCCGGCGCCCTTCGGGGATGAGCACTGACTCGACCGAACCGTTTGCGCCGAAGTCCCACAGGAACTTGATCGTGCCGTCCCGAGACTGCTGACGCGCACGGAGCGTCGGTCGAGGGAGCGCGAACGCTGCTTCGAGCCCGTCCCTCAACTGCTTGGGAAGATCAGTGGCGTCGGTCCACCGGTTGACTGGCCGTTGCCAGAGCCGCGGCAGGATCTGGCGCTGTCGGTAGGCCGGCTCTTCCCGAGCGACCAGCCACTGCGCGACGTGGTGGATGGCACTCGCTGGCGTGACATTGAGCAGGTTCACCGCCCAAGCTCGACATCTAGCCCGACGCGGTAGGTGCCTCCCACCCCGTTGAGTCCCAACCCGTGCGCCAGTGCCACAACGTAGCGGCCGAAGCGCAGCGACAGCCCGATCCCCGGGCGAAGCTCGTGGGCGTCGTACGAGGACTCGCTCGTGAGCGCCGCATCGATCCGGGCCCAGTCGCCCGCGTTCAGTCCAACCCCCGCCGTGTGATCCAGATCTCCTGAGTCGTGGTAAGTCGCTCCGTATCGCACGCTGATGCGCACCGACGACGGCTGACCCGCGCCGCGCTCCACGACGGCGTACTCCGCTCCCGCGTAGTATTCGGTCGTCGGGTCCGAGGTGAAGGTGGCCGGAAAGAAGTGGCTCGCCGCCGCCACGGTGAGCCGAGCGATCGGGATTAGCCGCACTCCCACGTCGATCGTGGCACCACGCTCTTCTTGGGTGTCCAGGCGCGCGGTGTGGTACCGCACCATCGCCCCCACGCTGGCCGTTCGGCCGCCGACTCCGATGCCGATGCCGGCCAGCTGCGCATAGACCGGAATCGAGCCCTCCTCGGTGTCTGGCGACGTCGTCGTGCGGACCAGATCCCGCACCTGCATCCGTCCAAGGACGATCCCGACCCGCAGGGGGCGCCGTAGGGGAAGGCTTCCCCCGACCAGTAGGCCGGACAACCCCAGGATGTCAGACGTGTGCATGACGTGTGCACCCACCGAAATCCCGCGGCGCTCACCGACCGCGACAGGATTCCAGAAGCTCCCCGTGGCACCGGACTGCAGGGCTGGGGGGACGGCCAGCGACAGGGCGGCCACTCGCCACAGATCTGCTGACGCAGGAGCCTGGGCGCGAGTGGACCCTGCGGTGGCGGCGAGAAGCCCGAGCGTCGCAGCGAGTACGGGGCGCACGCTCGAAGGGTTGCGGCACTTCCCTGAAGGTGTCAAGGAGCGGCTTGCTGGCCTTCTTGGGGGCCATTATGTTCAACCAGCAACGAGACTTGGGTGGCCAGGTAGGCCGCCCCCGGTGCGACGACGAGAACCGCGCGGGGAGCCTGAACTCCCGCCGTAGCGAGGTATCCTGACTATCGGTAGGGCACGCCCAGCGACGCATCTCTCAGCGCTTTCCCCCGGTACCTTTCCGGACCCGTGATCCCAGGATTCGGCCGGTAGGTGCTCGTTCACAGCTCCTGCCTCACGCCGCAGGTCAGCGGCACCCCAGGGGACGTATGACAGCGACGCACATGCGGACGCATCGCTGCGGCGCACTCCGTGCCGAGCACGCGGGAATGCGCGTGCGCCTCGGCGGGTGGGTGCATCGTCGGCGCAATCTCGGGGGGCTCGTGTTCCTCGACCTGCGTGACCGCGACGGGATCGTTCAGGCCTCGTTCGGTCCTGGCTGGACGCCCGAGGCCGCGCTCGGAACCGCGACGGATGTCGTGACGGAGTCGGTGGTCGTCGTGACGGGTGAGGTTCGGCTCCGGCCGGACGACGCGCGGAATCCCGAGATGGTCACCGGTGACGTGGAGCTGCAGGCGGAGAGCATCGAGGTGGTGGGTCCGGCAGCACTCGACGCCTTGCCGATTCCCGTGTGGCGGACCAAGGGCGAAGATCTCCCGGCTGAGGAATTGAGGCTGCTGCATCGACACCTGGACCTCCGCCGGCCCGAGCTGCAGCGCAACCTCGTGCTGCGTCACCGACTGCTCCAGCGGGCGCGGGCCGCGCTCTCGGCGCTCGGGTTCTACGAGATCGAGACCCCTGTGCTGACGAAGCCGACCCCGGAAGGGGCACGAGATTATCTCGTTCCGTCGCGGGTGCATCGCGGCCAGTTCTACGCGTTGCCGCAGTCCCCGCAACTGTACAAACAGCTGCTCATGATCTCGGGATTCGATCGCTACTTCCAGTTGGCCCGGTGCTTTCGCGACGAAGACCTACGGGCGGACCGCCAACCCGAGTTCACGCAGATCGATCTCGAGGCGTCGTTCGTGACCCCGGAGGACGTGTACGGCGTGCTCGAGACGTTGTTCGTAGCGCTGTGGGACGAGGCGGGCGCGTCGATCTCGGCTCCGTTTCGGCGGCTGCCGTATCGGGACGCGATGGAGCGGTTCGGCACGGACAAGCCGGATCTACGATATGCCCTGGAGCTGGTCGATCTGACCGAGCTGCTTCGGGGACGGGGCTTCCGGGCGTTCGACGATGCGGTCGCCGCGGGGGGGCGCGTCCGCGGCATCAGGATTCGCGGTGGCGCCGCCCTGTCGCGTAAGGACCTCGATGCCCTGACCGATAAGGCCAAGACGTTCGGCGCGGGCGGGCTGGCGACGCTCAAACATCACGACGGCAAGCTGAGCGGACCGCTGGCCAAGCTGCGGGAGATGAGCGTGGACCTCGCGGGCCTCGAGGACGGCGCGTTGTTGCTGGCGACCGCCGGCCCGGACACGGTGACCGGGCCGGCGTTGGACGCCGTACGACGTGCCGCCATCGCCAGGCTCGAGGTGTCTCCGGCCGAGCGGCATTGCTTCGCATGGGTGGACGAGTTCCCGCTGTTCGAGCACGACCCGGGAACGGGACAGTGGCTCACGGCGCACCATCCGTTCACGTCTCCGCATCCGGACGACCGGCAGCGGTTGTTGGAGGGAATGAGCTGGGAAGCGGCTCCATTCGAATCACCGATCCCACTGTTCAGCTCGCGGTGCTCGACCTGCTGGGCATGTCGCAAGAGGAGGCGCAGCACCGGTTCGGGTTTCTCTTGCGCGCGCTGCGGGCAGGGGCGCCGCCACACGGAGGGTTCGCGGTGGGGTTCGATCGCGTGGTCATGCTGCTGGCCGGCGCTCGTAGCCTCCGTGACGTGATCGCGTTTCCCAAGACGACGGCCGCGCGCGCCCTGTTCGAAGATGCGCCGACCGAGCTCGATCCGGACGAGCTGAGCCAGCTGGCGCTGCGCGTGGATAACGCATGAGCGGGCGGGTGACCCACCGCATCGCCGCCGAGGGCGCCGACCCATTGGCGTTGGCCGGCGTGAACGACGCCAATCTGCTCGAGGTGGAACGGGCGACGGGTGCGCAGGTATCGCTGCGCGGCGAGCACCTCACACTCGCGGGTGAGCTGGATGCCGTCGAGCGGGCGGCGCGCGTCGTACGCTCAATGGTCGAACTCGCGCGGCTTGGCGAGACTCTGAGTCAGGACGATGTGCGGCGCATCGTTTCCGATGGCGGCGAGCAGGCGGCCAACGCCAACAATGGAGACTTCAAGATTGCCCTGCCGGGTATGCGCCGCGTGGTGCAGCCCAAATCGGCCGGTCAACGCGACTATGTGGCGGCGATGCGCGAGAACGAGATCGTGGTGGGCGTCGGTCCGGCGGGGACCGGGAAGACCTACCTCGCCGTGGCCATGGGGGTGGAAGCGCTCACGCGCAAGCGGGTGCGGCGCCTGGTGCTTGCCCGTCCGGCGGTGGAGGCGGGTGAGCGACTCGGCTTCCTGCCGGGCGATCTCCAAGCGAAGGTCGATCCGTATCTGCGCCCGCTGTATGACGCCCTCGAGGACATGATGCCATACGATCGGATGCAGCGGGCTCTCGAGACGCGGACCATCGAAATCGCCCCGCTCGGCTACATGCGTGGACGGACGCTCCAGGATGCGTTCGTCATTCTCGACGAGGCGCAGAACGTGACGGGAATGCAAATGAAAATGTTCCTCACGCGCCTCGGATTGAACTCCCGTGCGGTGGTGGTCGGCGACAAGACACAGATTGACCTGCCGAACCATGAGGAGTCCGGCCTGATCCAGGTCGAGCGCATTCTCCCGGGTATCGATGGAGTGGCGTTGTGCTACCTGGACGAACGCGATGTGGTGCGTCATCGACTCGTGCGTGAGATCATTCGGGCATACAACGGGGACCGCCAGGAATGAAGAGACCGCGTCCGACGCTCAGCTTCGAGCTGATGCCGAGTGAGGTGCCCGGCACGGTGGGGCACCATGCCACACGATGGGGACTGCTGGTGGCGTTGGCGCTGTTGACCTATACGCTGTTCCCCGTCGCGACGGGCTTCGAGAGTCCCCTGCTCGAAGAGGGAGAGGTGGCGAGTGAGGACGTGATCGCACCGTTCGACTTCGACGTCCTCAAGTCGGAAGAAGAGCTCGCGCGTGAGCGGGCGGCGAGAGAAGGCACCCTGCGTCCCATCTTCGACTTCCGTGTCGAAAACCGCGACTCGGTGCTGGCCGAGACGGACTTGCTGTTCGCCGGACTCGCCGGCGCGGCCGTTCCAGACACGCTCGTGGCCGTGGCGCAACGGTTCGAGGTGACGCTCACCGTCGAGGAGGCGGAGTATCTGCGCAGCGGCAATCGGCTTGCCGCGTTTCGCACTGCTGTTCGTCGGTTCTTGGGAGACCGGCTTCGCCGTGGCGTGGCGAGGGGAGCCGATCTGGACACGGTCCTCGCCGCCGACGTGATGGTCCGGTGGGACGGCCGCGAGGGTATGGCTCGCCGCGATACGATCCTGACGTTCGAGCGCCTGTTCCAGGATCTGGCCAGCGGGCATCCCGATCCGAACTCGACGATTGGCCGCCGCGTCTACGTGAATCTCCTCGGTGCGCTGTTCCGACCCACGCTGGTGCCGAATATCGCCGCCTATGAGGCCGAGCGGCGGGAAACGTTGGCCCGGGTGGATTCCGTGAAGTACAAGGTGCGCGAGAATCAGGGCATCATCTTCGCCAACGAGGTGGTCACGACTGACGTTCACGATCGCCTCGTGGCGTTGAGCCAGGAGCTGCTGAACCGCGGCGGCGCGAGCCAGGGGAATGTGAGTGGCACGGTTGGGCAGGTGTTGACCAACGGGATGCTGCTTACGGTGTTCTGGCTGCTCCTCATGCTGTATCGCCCGAGGATCTACGATACCCTGCGGCAGATTCTCGTGCTCAGTGTGTTCTTCGCGCTGGTCGTGGCCGGCGCTGCCATGAACGCCCGCTTCATCTCCGGTGCGCCCGAGCTCATCCCGGTCCCACTCGCGGCGATGCTCACCACGGTGATGTTTCGCGGGCGGGTCGCCATGGTAGCGGCGATGGTGCTGGCCGTGCTGGTCGCCTCGCAGGCCGCCTATGGTTCGGCCGACGCACTGTTCATCGCGCTGGTCGGAGGTGTCGCCGCCGCTGTGAGCGTGCGGACGATCCGCCGGCGCAACCAGTTCTTGTTCGCGGCGGGTGTCGTTGCCGTGGCGTACCTCATGGCCGGTGTGGCGATCGAACTCCGTGTCGGCGGGGGGTGGGCAGATGTCGGACTCACGGGCGTACGCGGGGGGCTCAATGCCGTCGCCTGCGCGGCGCTCGCGTCGACATTGCTGCCGGTCTTCGAATGGATGGGTGGGGTGACGACTGAGCTCACGTTGCTCGAGCTCTCAGATCCCGACCGACCGCTGCTGCGGCGATTGGCCGTCGAGGCTCCGGGCACGTACGCGCACAGCGTCGCCATGGCAAACCTGTGCGAAGCCGCCTGCAACGCGGTCGGAGCGCAGGGACTGCTCGCCCGCGTGGGGTGTTACTACCACGACGTCGGCAAGCTCAAGAAACCGCAGCACTTCGTGGAGAATCAATCTCCGGGTGCCAACCCCCACGACAAGCTGAAACCGGAGGTCTCCGCCGGCATCGTGCGCAATCACGTGCGAGAGGGGTTGGCGCTGGCGGACGAACAGAAGCTCCCCGACGTCCTGAAGTCGTTCATCGCAGAGCACCACGGCACGATGGAGATCACCTACTTTCTCCAACGCGCACGGAATCGGACATCCGACCAGGAGATCAAGCTCGAGGACTACCGGTATCCGGGGCCACGGCCGCAGACCCTTGAGACGGCGGTGGCGATGCTCGCCGACGGTGTCGAGGCAGCAATCCGGGTGCTCGACGAGCCCACCCCGGATAAGATCAGCGATGCGATCGATCACATCGTGCGCCACCGCGTTGACGCTGGCCAACTGGGAGAAGCGCCGCTTACGCTGGCGCAGTTGGCGCGCGTGAAGGAGGAGTTCGCGCGTGTCATCGGCGGGACGTATCACAATCGCATCGACTATCCCGCGGGGAGTGGCGGTATCGGTGCCGAGTGGGAAGCAACCTCCGAGGCGTGATATCCGGGTCGCCTGCCCGGAACTCGCGGATGGCGTGAGCGCAGCGGCCGTTCGGCGCTGGGCCGCGTTCGTCCTGAAGGGAGAGGGTGTGGGGGGTGTGACGATCAGCATCACGTTTCTTCCCGACGCAGAAATGCAGCTACTGAACGCACGGGTGCTGGGGGTGGACCGGCCGACCGACGTGATCGCGTTTCGCATGGATCACCTCGATCGCGCTGCCGGTGACATCTACATCTGCCCGGACGAGGCGCGGCGATCCGCGCGAGAGGCGGGGTGCACGAGCTACGAGGAGACACGACGGCTGGTGGTGCACGGGGTGCTCCATGTGCTGGGGCACGATCATCCCGAAGATGCCTCGCGGGTCCGTTCACCCATGTGGGCGCTGCAGGAACGGTATGTCGCGGCGCTCGAGGAGCGGTCGGCTCCGTGAATGACGCCGTCGTGTCCCTGGGGAGTGCCGCAGCTGCCGTGGTGCTCGCGGTCTGGGCGGGCATCCTGGCGTTGGCGCAAGAGGCGCCCAGCGTGCCGCGGTCGCTTGGCGCGGCTCCGGATCGGCCTGGTCATGCCGTGCCGTTCGAGCGGGCGCTGCAGATCAGCCGTCTGGCGCTGGTGTTCGTGGCTGCCGCCGCTGCGTCCGTCGCCGTGGCCTGGTGGACGGTTTCCCCCCTGCGCGGGGTGGCGAGCGCCGTGGTGTCGCTGGGATTCCTCTACATGGCGGCGGATGTAGTGCCGCGCGCGGTCGGGATCCTTCTCCCACAACTCGCACGGGCGGCGGCGCGAGCCGCACGTGGGACACTGTTTCCGTTTCGGCCGTTACTCGGTCTCGTTGGCGCCGTGGAGCGGACCACGGCCTTCGCACTGCCAGCCAGCACGCCGGACCGTCCGGACCTGGGTGAGGACGAGCGGGACATGCTGGTCGGGGTCGTGTCGCTCCGCGATACGACGGTGGCCGAGGTGATGACGCCACGACTCGACATCGCCGCGATCGAAGCTGACGGGGACTGGCACGCGGTTGCCGATCACTTGCGGCGGAGCGAGCATGCCCGAATCCCGGTATATCGCAGGGACGTCGATGATATCGTGGGTGTGCTCTACGCCAAGGACCTGATGCCGGCGATTGCGGGCTTCGGCCCTCGGCCCGACCACTGGCAGGCGCTGATCCGGCCACCCCTATTCGTGCCCGAGAGCAAATCGCTGGCGGCCCAACTCCGCGACTTCCAGCGCGGGTCCGCCCACATCGCACTGGTCGTCGACGAGTTCGGTGGGACCTCCGGGCTTGTCACCCTGGAAGACGTGCTGGAGGAGGTGGTTGGAGAGATCTACGGAGAGTACGACCGCGACGAACGACCTCCGGTGATGAGTGAAGGGGACGACCGGTTCTGGATCGAGGGCACGGTGACGTTGGACACGCTGTCGGAGACGCTCAAGACAGAGATTGTGCGGGAAGACGTCAGCACGGTCGGCGGACTGGTCTACTCCGAGCTGGGGCGTGTCCCGCGCCCGGGTGAAGAGCTGCGCATCGCGGGTTTCCGTGTGGTCGTGGAGCGGGTCGTCCGGCGTCGGGTGGAGCGCGTGTATTTCGAGCGCCGGCCTGACGAGATCGCTCAGCCCGAGGAGGTCGAACCGTGAGCGCGTGGCTGTTCCTGGTGCTTGGGGCGCTGGTGAGTGCAGCCGGAGTGCTGAGCGGGGTGGCGGCATCCGCCGTGCGGCGCGTCGACCTGTACCGGTGGGCAGCGACGCCGGCGCCCGATGCCCAGGTGGCGGAGCGCCTGCTCGCGGCTCCCGATAGGATCGTGCGGGCGAGCAAGGCTGGCGCGACGATCGGCATACTGGTTTCGGGGGCCGCCGCCGCGAGCATCGTGGCGGCGCTGCCGCTCCCGATGCAGGCAGCGGTCGTGGTACTCGTCCTCGTACCGATGACGCTCGCGGTCGCATATGCGGTGCCCCGAGCGATCGGGCGGCGATGGCCGGAGCGCCTCATCGGACGGACGGTTCCGATGCTGAGCAAATTGTCGGCCGTGTTGGCGCCGCTGCGCCCGCGACCGCTCGAAGCCCGTATGCGCCGTGACGTCGAGGGTGACGCGGATGGGGAGGAGTCCGTAGACCACGACGAACTGACCGTGTTGTCGGGAGTGCTGGCGTTCACCGAACGACCGGTGCGCGAGGTGATGACACCGCGGACCGATCTCGTGGCGGCCCCAGAGGGTGCGTCGGTCGAGGAGGTGGGCCGCATGTTCACCGAATCGGGGTACTCGAGGATCCCCGTGTACCGCGACTCGCTCGACAATATTGTCGGAATGATCTACGCGTTCGACCTGCTGAAAGTTGCCCCGGGCGCGGACCTTCCGGTGCGACCTATCGCCACCGCCCCGGGCTCGAAGCGCTGCGCCGAGCTACTCTTCGAGATGCAGCGCGATCGACGGCAAATCGCCGTGGTGTTGGATGAGTACGGAGGCACCGCGGGCCTGGTGACCTTCGAGGATCTGCTGGAGGAACTCGTCGGTGAGATCTTCGATGAGCATGACGGGCTTCCCGGTACGGAGGAAGTCGCCCCGCAGTTGGTGGAGGCGAACGGTTCGACGCCGGTCGACGAAATCGCACAGCGTTTCGAAGTCGAGTTTCCCGAAGCAGCCGAAACCGTGAGTGGGTTGCTGACGCGCCTGGGCGGTCGCATTCCAATTGCTGGTGAGCGGTTCTTTCTTGCGGGGCTCGAGTTCGACGTACTGGAGTCGACGCCGAATCGGCTGGAGCGTGTGCTCATCCGTCGTGGCCCGGTCGGGGTCGTTTCGCTGGATCGAAGGAGCGTCACGTGAGAGTCTCCGGCCGTCGCTTGCGACGCTACTTCTTCACGGGGCTGATCGTCATGGCTCCGGTTGGGGTCACGGCGATCGTCCTCGTGTGGATGTTCCGGACCATCGACAACATTCTCGGTGAGCCGCTGCAGGTGGCGCTCGGGATCAGGATTCCGGGACTGGGCTTCGTCTTGCTCGTCGCTGCGGTCATGCTCGTCGGCTGGGCCGTCCACCTTGCGGCGGGCCGCCAGCTGCTGCACTGGTGGAATGAAGCCATGTCGCGATTCCCGCTCACGGGGCGCATCTACACGGCAATGAGTCAGATCGTGCAGTCGGTCGTCGGTGAGCGGCGCAAGCTGTTTCAGCGAACCGTGTTGGTGCCCTATCCGACCGAAGGGATCTGGGCAGTTGCCTTCGTCACGAACGAAGACGGCGTGGTCATCTCCCGTGTTGTGGGCGAGCCGTGCGTGCACGTGTTTGTGCCTACCACACCCAACCCCACGTCGGGATTCATGTTGGCGGTGCCGCGTGCCAAGGTCCGCGCGCTCGACGTGACGGTCGAGGAGGCGATGAAGCTCATCATCTCGGCGGGCGCATTGAACCCCGGAGAAACGCCGCTCGTCGTCAGGCGAGGGCTCGACCTCGAATCGTTGCTCAAGGACTCCATGGGATGACCGAACCCGACCAGGTCCACGTCGAGTTACGGGCACTCGCGGAGGCGGGTGAGATAGAGCAGTTCCTGGCACGCGCCCGCGAACTGCATCCGTCCGATCTCGCGGACGTGCTGGCGGGTCTCGATGAGGACCTGCGGATCCAGCTCGTTCAGACGCTGCCACCCGAGGTCGTCTCCGAGGCGTTGGCGGAGATGGACGAGGGGGAGCATCCGGAGGAGCTGCTCGCGGCCCTGCGGCCGGAGGACGCCGCCGACATCGTCGACGAGCTCGAGGACGACGACGCGGTCGACCTCATCGCCGATCTGCCGCCGGACGCCGCCACCCGAATTCTCTCGGAAGTCAGCGACCGGGCGGAAATAGAGCGCCTCCTCACCTACGACGAGGAATCGGCCGGCGGGCTGATGACGGCCCATGTGTTGGCCGTGTCGCAAGAGGCCACGGCTGCTGCGGCCATCGACGAAATCCGCCGCCAGGCCGAAGAAGTCGAAGACTTCTACCAGGTCTACTGCGTCGACCAGCTGCACCACCTGGTGGGCATCTTGCCGCTCCAGCGGCTCGTCGTGTCCCAGCCGAGCGTCACGGTCAGCGGGATCATGGAACCGCCGTCAGCGGTAGCCACGCCAGACCTGGACCAGGAGGAAGTCGCGCGGCTCATGGCTCGCTACAACGTGCCCTCGATTCCCGTTGTCGACGCACAGGGGAAGCTGCTCGGGCGCGTCACGTTCGACGACGTCATCGACGTGGTGGAAGCCGAACAGACGGAGGACCTGCTCAAGTTCGGGGGCGCTGCGGGTGACGAGCTGCTGGCCGGTGAATGGCATCACGCGGTGCGTCGGCGACTGCCGTGGCTGTACCTGAATCTTTTCACTGCGCTCCTGGCGGCGAGTGTCGTACTGCTGTTTGAGGAGACCATCAGCCGGCTAGTCGTACTCGCCGCCGTGATGCCCGTCGTGGCCGGGTTGGGAGGGAGTGCAGGCACGCAGACGCTGGCGGTCACCGTTCGGCGCATCGCGCTGGGAATGATCCCCGCCGGGAGCGGGCTCGCGCTCATCGGAAAGGAAATGTTGGTCGGCCTGATCAACGGGCTTGCCATCGGGACGGTGGTGGGCCTCGTCACGGTGGTCACGGGCTACGGATGGCAGCTGGGGGCGGTGGTGACGATGGCGATGTGGGGGAGTCTCATGGTCGCGGCGACGGTGGGTGCGGCGGTCCCGCTCGTGCTCGAGCGTCTCAAGATCGACCCCGCCGTGGCCAGTTCGGGATTCGTCACGGCGGTGACGGACATCGCCGGTTTCTTCCTCCTGCTTGGTCTTGCGGCGTGGCTGCTGCTCCCCGGGGCCTGATCACGGCCGGTTGCGGCAGGAGACTATGGGACATGAACTTTCGAACATGAACGGCGCCCAGCTCGCGGCGGGCATTCGAGAGCATCGGGTCTCGGCGCTGGCCCGTGCCATCTCCCTGGTCGAGAACGGACAAAACGGGTACGAGGAGCTGCTGTCGGAGATCCATCCGATGGTCGGGGCGGCGCACCGGATCGGGGTGACTGGACCGCCGGGTGCGGGAAAGTCTACGCTAATCAAGGGACTGGTCGCGACGTACCGCGGGCATGGCTCGACCGTTGGGGTGGTCGCGGTCGATCCCACGAGTCCGTTCACGGGCGGGGCGCTCCTGGGGGACCGGATTCGGATGGATTCGCTCACGTTGGATCCTGGGGTGTACATCCGGTCGATGGCGTCGCGCGGCGCGACGGGTGGATTGGCCACCACCACCCGAGAAGTGTGCGACGTCCTGGACGCGTTCGGGTTTGAGCGAGTGATCATTGAAACCGTGGGGGTAGGGCAGTCGGAGCTTGCGATTGCCGGAAGCGCGGATACCACCGCGTTGGTGCTCGTTCCGGAATCCGGAGACGGCGTGCAGATGCTCAAGGCAGGCGTGCTCGAGATTGCAGACCTCTACGTCGTGAACAAGAGCGATCGCCCGGGTGCCGACCGCTTGGTCCAGGAGGTGGAAGTGATGCTCGGCATTCGGCGGGGTAACGCGTTTCGCGATATCGCCGCGCACCACGGCCGCCCGGTTGGGGGCGACGGAGCGGAGCGGCCGACGGCTGCGGGGGTGGAGGACACGGACGCATGGTCACCGCCTGTGATGACAACCGTGGCGTCGACGGGTGACGGCGTGCAGCCGCTCGTCGAGGCGTTGGACGCGCACCGGGCGTACCTCGAGGCCAGCGGTCAGCTTCAGGCGATGCGTCGCGATCGTCTGGCGCGTCACACCCGGGAAGTGGTTGATCGGGCCTTGAGCCAGCTCGTATGGGAACAGCACAACGGAGCGGCAATGCTCGCCGCCGGGCTGGATGACGTCGTGCACGGACGCATCAGCCCCTACAAACTCGCGCACGACATCGTCGCGGACCTACAGGAGGGAACGGAAGATGGATGATCGCTCCTACGACGCGTGGCGCAAGACGTATGATGCGCAGCCACAGCGTGGGGAGGTGGACTTCGTCACCCAGAGCTCCGCCGAGGTAAAGCCCCTCTATACTCCGGGCGACGTGGAGGGCGGGTACGGCGATCAGCTCGGGTATCCTGGGGCGTTTCCCTACACGCGCGGGATCCACTCCACGATGTATCGCGGCCGTCTGTGGACGATGCGGCAGTTCTCGGGCTTCGGAACCGCCGAGGACACCAACCTCCGGTACAAGTTCCTGTTGGATCGGGGTCAGACCGGACTGTCGGTCGCGTTCGATTTCCCGACGTTGATGGGCTACGATTCCGATCACGCTCGCTCCGAAGGAGAAGTTGGCAAGTGCGGCGTCGCGATCTCATCGCTTGCCGATATGGAGACGCTGTTCGACGGAATCCCGATGGACCGGGTTTCGACGTCCATGACGATCAACGGACCGGCAGCGCTTCTGTTCTGCTTTTACGTGGCCGCGGCCGAGCGGCAAGGCGTCGACATCGCGACCCTGCGCGGCACGGTGCAGAACGACATCCTCAAAGAGTACATGGCGCAGCACGCGTGGGTGTTTCCCGTCGAACCCGCGCTCAAGATCATCGTCGATCTCTTTGAGTGGTCCGCGGAGCACACCCCGCTGTGGAATACGATCTCGATCAGCGGATATCACATTCGCGAAGCCGGCTCGACCGCCGTACAGGAACTCGCGTTCACGCTCGCGAACGGATTCGAATACGTCGAACGGGGGATCGCGCGAGGGCTCGACGTCGATCATTTCGCACCGCGGCTGTCGTTCTTCTGGGATGTGCACAATGATTTCTTCGAGGAGATCGCGAAGATGCGCGCCGCCCGCCGCATCTGGGCACGGCACTTACGCGAGCGCTACGGCGCACAGGACCCGCGGTCCTGGAAGATGCGCTTCCACTGCCAGACGGCCGGGGTCTCGCTCACGGCGCAGCAGCCGATGAACAATGTGGTTCGAGTTGCGTATCAAGGGATGGCTGCAGCCTTGGCTGGAGCCCAATCGCTGCATACGAACTCGCTGGACGAAACGCTTGCGCTCCCGACCGAGGACTCGGTCAAGTTGGCGCTGCGGACGCAGCAGATCCTGGCGTACGAGACCGGTATCGCGAACGTGATCGATCCGCTCGGCGGCTCCTACTACGTGGAAGCGCTGACCGATCGGATGGAACGCGAGGCCGAACGCATCTTCGAGGAAATCGCGGCGATCGGTGGTGTGGTGCGAGGAATTGAGCTGGGGTGGTTCCAGCGCCAGATCCATCAGAGTTCGATGCGGTTCCAGCACGAAGTAGAACAGAAACGCCGACTCATCGTTGGCGTAAACGAGTTCACGGATGGCGACGGGGAGCAGGTGGAGGTTCTCAGAGTGAGCGATGAGCCGGACGCTATCCAGCGCCGCCGGCTGGCCACGTTGCGCGCACAGCGTGACAGCCGTCGAGCAGAGGTGGCGCTCACCGCATTGCGCGCGGCGGCGGAACGGGACGAGAATGTGATCCCCGCGATGCTGGATTGCGCCCGTCGCTACTGCACGCTGTTCGAGATTCGCCACGCCCTCGAGGAGGTCTATGGTGCATATCGCGAACCCGTCTTCTTCTAGCCGAGTCCAGGGTCACAGGCCGGCCGTAGTCGAGCGATCGTTAGACGCAAGTCGACCGCAGTCCTTCGCGTCCATCGTTGCATGGCTGGCGGACATCGGCGTGACGGAGCATTGGGTTGTCTCGTGCTATCTGAAGCTCGAGCCACGAGACCGAAGTCGCGGCAAGTATCTCATCAAGCTGAAGAACCGCATCCGGGAGCAATTGGCACGCTTCGAACACCGCGGCGCGACCCGCCAGGAACTGGACACGGTAGAGCGTGATCTCCGTCGGGTACGCGAACACCTGGAGCATCCGGGCAACCTGACCACGGGACAGGGCATCGCGGTCTTTGCGTGTGAAGCGCTCGGCCTCTTCGAGGCAATTCCGCTCCCCAGGGTGTTTCGTTCGCGTCTCGCCATCGAGCGCTCGCCACTCATTCGGGAGCTTGCCGCACTCGAAGACGAGTTCGGCCGGATGCTGTGCGGGGCGTATGACCGAACGAGTGCCCGGTTCTTCGAGATCACCGCGTTCGGCGTCCGAGAGCTGCCAGGTCTCACCCCTGGCGACACGACCCGCCCAGGGCGGTTCCACGGTCCGCGTGCCGCCTCGGGGACCGGCGCGACGTCGGGTTCGGCCGGGGAGCACAACTACCACCAACGCATTCGGGAGGAGAAGCACCGTCATTACGCGGCCGTCGCCCAGCGTCTGTTCGAACTATCGCGCGATCGCGCCGTTCGCGGCGTCGTGCTCGCCGGGATGGGGAAGGATGCCGATGCGGTCGAGCCGCACATGCATCCGTACCTTGGCAAGCAACTGCTCGGCACGGCCCGATTGAATCCGAAGTCGGTGACGCCCGCCAAGGTGATGGAGACCGTGCTCGAGGTACGCCGCCGATCGGAGCGAACGCTGGAAGCCGAACGAGCCGAGGCGCTCTGTGACGGGTTGGGTACGGGGTGGGCGGTCAACGGGGTCGACGCGGTGCTCGCCGCCCTGGGGCACGGGCAGGTGCGGACCCTGCTCGTCGAACCGACGGCGGAGCGCTCGGGGTTCCGATGCCCGGAAAGCGGCGGGCTCGCGGTGCGTAGTGAGGACTGTCTCAGTGGAGGCGAGGCGGAACCGATCGCCGATGTCATCGACGAGGCGATCGAGGAAGCGCTCCGCCAGGGAAGTCACGTTGAGGTCGTGGAGGACGGGGAAGCGCGTGCCCACGTCGATGGACTTGCAGCGCTCCTTCGGTTCAAACAACGGTGACGTGGCGATGAACACGCTGCTTGTCACCCATCACACGCACCACTAGGTTCTGCGCAGCCATGGGGAAATCGTCAGCGAAGAAGGCCGACCGGACCAAGCGGTCGCGACCGATCAGGGTGCTGGTCGCCAAGCCCGGTCTGGACGGACACGATCGCGGCGCGAAAGTGGTCGCCGCCGCCCTACGCGACGCCGGGATGGAAGTCATTTACACCGGCTTGCACCAGACACCCGATATGATTGCCACGGCGGCCGTGCAGGAGGACGTGGACGTGGTGGGGCTCTCGATTCTCTCGGGCGCGCACATGACGCTGTTTCCCCGCGTGCAGCAGTTGCTGACCGAGGCCGGTCGCGACGACATCCTGCTCCTCGGTGGCGGGATCATCCCCGACGAGGACGCGGACGAGCTGGAGCGGAACGGTATCGCGAAGCTGTTCGGGCCCGGCACGACGACGCAGGAGATCATCGAATACATCCGCTCGTGGTCGGGGAGCCGCGTGGCGTGACCGTCAGCGACGCCATCACCCATCACGACCGCCTCCGCGAGCTGACGGAAGAATACCGTGAGCTCGCGCTCCGGCTCCGGCAGGGAGGTGGGCCCGAGCGGATTCAGCGGCAGCACGAGCAGGGAAAGCTCACGGCACGCGAGCGGATCGATCGGCTGCGCGATCCCGACACGCCATGGATGGAGATCGGGCTATTGGTGGCGTACGATCGGTACGACGGGCAGGCGCCCGGCGCCGGCGTCGTCACGGGTGTCGGTCTGGCTGCAGGGCGGCACGTGGTCATCGTGGCGAACGATGGTACGATCAAGGCGGGATCGTGGTGGCCCGAGACGATCAAGAAGATTTTGCGGGCCCAAGAGATCGCGATGCGGCAGCGCATCCCGATCGTGTATCTGGTGGACTCCTCCGGCATCAACCTCCCGTACCAAGGCGGGGTTTTCCCCGGCCAGTACGGCGCGGCGCGCATCTTCTACTACAACTCGATCATGCGGCGCTACCTGCACGTGCCCCAAATCAGTGCGGTCATGGGTCCGTGTGTGGCCGGTGGCGCGTATCTGCCCGCCCTCTCCGATGTCATCTTCATGGTCGAGCACACGTCGTTCATGGGTCTCGGTGGACCGAATCTCGTCAAGGGCGCTACGGGCCAGATGGTGGACGGGGAGATGTTGGGTGGGGCGGTGACGCATACCGCCACGAGTGCCGTCGCCCACTATCGGGCCAAGGATGACGCAGAGTGTATCGAGGAGATTCGGCAGTACATTGCCCGTCTGCCCGGCGGACCCAGCGAGGCGCCGACCAATGTCGCGGCTCGACCGCCGGCGCGCCCTCCAGCGGAACTGTACGACATCCTCCCGCACGACCACCGGATGGCGTACGACATGAACGATGTCCTTGCCTGCCTGCTGGACGACGGCACACTCGAGGAATTCCAACCCGACATCGCGAAAGAAATGATCTGTGGACATGGTGTGATCGAGGGTCAGGTCGTGGCGGTCATCGCCAATCAGCGTGGCCTCATCAGGGGGAAGCCTGGCCAAGCCCCGAAGGTCGGCGGCATCGTGTACACCGAGAGTGCGGACAAGGTCGCGTATTTTGTCGAGAACGCGAGTCGCGAGCGCGTGCCGCTGCTCTTTGTCCAAGACGTCAGCGGGTTCATGGTGGGTCCCGAAGCCGAGCATTCCGGCATCATCCGGGCCGGTGCGCGTTTCGTTGAGGCGATGGCGACCGCGGTCGTCCCGATGATCGTGCTGACCGTGAACCACGCATCCGGCGCCGGCTACTACGCGATGGCCGGGCAGGGGTTCGATCCCGACTTCATCTTCTCGTGGCCCACGGGTCGGATGGGCGTGATGGAGGGTGAAGCCGCCATCAACGCCGTGTTCGGCGAGCGCGTGGACGACCCGAGCGTGCGCGAGGCGGTGGAGAAGATGCGAACGGACTACGAGCATCAGCTGGACGCCAAGTACGCCGGGGCACGGGGGTACGTCGACGCGATCCTGGCACCGGAGGAAACGCGGGAGTTGCTGTCGTTTGCGTTACGCGCGACCCAATACTACGACGGACCGCACTTGGGACCATTCGTCATGCCACCGCTGGACTATGTGACTTCGTGAGCAGAGCACCTTCTCCGTACAAGTGGATGGCTGGCCTGGCGGCGCTCTCCGCACTCGGATGTGCCGGCGGATCGTCGGTCGTGACCGTTCCCGCACCCGTGATGGAGTCGGTGCCCTCCGAGATCGCGACGCCTGCCGATCGGACGGCGGTCACGCCCGCCGACCCCGCGCTACCACCCCGGATTGCGATGTTCGCGGGGCTGATGCCGCTTCGCACGATCGGCGTGGACGCGTTTCGTGTGGCAGCACCCGAGTACGACGGTCGTGGGGTGTTGATCGCGATCTTGGACAGTGGCGTCGACCCGAGCTTGCCCGGCCTTCGCTCGACCACCACTACCGAACGCAAACTCCTGGACATCAGGGATTTCTCCGGTGAAGGACGCATCGCGCTGCAGCCGGTGCGACCCGGAGCAGACGGCACGGTTCGCATCGGCGAACACGTCGCGCACGGTTTCGGTCGGGTGGCCGGCATCGCCAGCAGCCCCTACTACGGCGGCGTCTTCCACGAGGTGACGCTGGGCGCCCCGCCGGCAGCGGATGTCAACCGGAGTGGCACGATTACCGACGCGTTCCTCGTCGTGGTCGCTCGCGCGAGCGATGCCTGGGTCGCCATCGTCGACACCGACGGTGACCGTTCGCTGGAGGACGAGCGCCCAATCCGCGACTACGGAATCGCGGGCGACGTGTTCACCTTCCGTGACGACGGCGGGCAACCAGGACCCATCGCCGTGGCCGTGAACCTCTCTGAGGCAGAGGGGCGGCCGGTGCTCGACTTGGTGTTGGACAACTCGAGTCATGGATCGCACGTCGCAGGTATCGCGGCGGGCCACGATCTGTTTGGCGTCGAAGGCTTCCATGGCGTCGCGCCGGGCGCCCAACTGCTCGCGCTCAAGATCGCCAACAACACCCGGGGTGGTATCTCCGTCACCGGCAGCATGCTGAGCGCCATGCAGTACGCTGCCGACTATGCGGCGCGGCGGTCGATGCCCCTGATCGTGAATCTCAGCTACGGGGTGGGCAACGAGGTTGAGGGTGGAGCCGCTATTGACTCACTGATCGACGCGTACGCACTCCAGCATCCCAACGTGCTGGTGGTCATCAGCGCGGGGAACGACGGACCTGGAGTCTCGACCGTCGGCCTGCCGGGGTCGGCGGAGCATGCGCTCACCGTGTGCGCCCTGTTTCCGGGCGCGTTCATTCAGGCGCCGCAGCCCGGCACGCCTCCGGCCGCCGATGTCATGGGTTGGTGGAGTGCTCGGGGTGGAGAGGTCGCGAAACCGGATGTCTGTGCCCCAGGGGTCGCGTACTCGAATGTGCCGGAGTGGCGGACCGGCGAGGAGATTTCGGGCGGAACGAGCATGGCCGCACCGGTGATCGCAGGCGCGGCGGCACTGCTGCAGTCCGCCATGCTGCAGTCCGGGGGCGCAGTGCGCGCGATCGACTTGAAACGGTCCCTCATGGCGACCGCGACCCCGATGGGTGGAACCACCGTATTGGATGAAGGGGCGGGCGTGCCCAACGTGGGTGACGCGCTCCGGTGGCTCCGCGCGGCACACCAAACCGGCATCTACCGGGTCCGGGCACTGACGAGCGAGGGCACGGCCGCTCCGACCTCGGCGGCGTATCGGCGCGGCGGACTGGCTTCGCCGGCGGACACGATTCAGGAGTTCGTGGTGTCGTCCGCCGAGGGACAGCCCGCGGCGCGACTGCTGCTCGAGCCTGACGTGCCATGGCTGCGGGCGCCGGCCCTCATCGAGCCGGGTGGCGAAGCCACCACCATCCGTCTGACCTACGACGCCGGCGCATTGACGGAGCCGGGATTGTACGTCGGCACCGTGTGGGCCAGGCCGGCCTCGGATACGATCAGCGGACCGTCGTTTGGACTCACGAACACGGTCGTCGTCCCGCAATCCCTCGACACGGCGTTTGGAGCCCAGGGTCTGCTTACCCCGGGAGCGACGGCGCGCTACTTCCTCCAGGTGCCTGCTGCAGCGGGCGGGCTCGAAGTGGTGATCGATCTCGGCGAGCGAGGGGGTGAGGCGACGCTGTACCTGTTCGAGCCGAGTGGCCAGCCCTATCGGGGCGGGAACAGCGCCGCCGCCGGAGGGACGAAGCCGAGCCGCGCGGCCGTTACCGTCATGGCAGACGAAGTCGTTCCGGGCGTGTACGAAGCCGTCGTGGTCGCCCCTCCCACGAAGGCTGTGAGCTACCGATTCACGGCCTCAGTTCCGTCGGTGCGGGTGGAAACCGTTGCGGTAGGTCCCGTTGCCGTGGTCGAGAATCTGACGGACGTGCCGCAGCGTGTGGCGATCTCGGCGGTAGTGCTGGGCGGGGTGCGATTCGACGACGTGCGAGGGGATGAGCGCGGCGACCCCACTTCGATCGAAGTGACGGTACCGGAGTGGGCTACGTCGATGACGCTCGATGCCTCGCTGCCGCGAGACCTGTGGCAGTCCCTGACCGACTTCGGCGTCACGGTGTTCGACTCGCTCGGGCGAAAGATCAGCGACAGCCCGCTCAACTACGCGTTCGGGCGGCACCGCATTGTGCTGGATACAGCGGATCGGGGTGCCACTCTACGGGTAGAGCTGTTCCCGGCGTTCGCCCGTGGGGACGCCGCCCGCTCCTGGTCGGCGTCACTGCGCACGGAATTCCTGGCTGAAGCGGCGATCGAGCTGCCGCTCGTTGGCGACACGGTGGCGTCGAAGCGTTACCTCACGGCGCGCGAGAGGTTGCGCGTGCCGATCTCCCCGCCAGATATGCCCCTGCTACCGATCGGATACGACTACCTGATCGAGGTCGTGGCGACTCCCGAGACCGGCCCGGCATCCGTGCGCCGTGCCGCCGTGGAGCCGTGACTTTCTCGTCGTCCGACGATCGGTGATACTACCGCATGAGTGAAATCGTCCGGGTCGCTTCCGGTCAGGGGTTCTGGGGCGACTGGCTCGAGGCGCCCATTCAACAGGTCACCGGCGGGCCGATCGACTACCTGATGATGGACTATCTGGCGGAAGTCACGATGTCCATCATGCAGAAACAGCGAACCCGCGACCCGGCGTTGGGCTACGCGAAGGATTTCGTGCCACTCATGGAGCGGCTGTTGCCCGAAACGGCCGAGCGCGGGATCACCGTCGTGTCGAATGCGGGCGGCGTGAACCCGCGCGCGTGCGCGGAGGGCGTATTGGAGACGGCTCGGGCGCTGGGGCTCCAAGGGAAGGTACGCATTGGCGTAGTGACGGGAGACGACCTGCTCGATCGGGTCGATGAGCTACTAGCGCACGGGAACTCGCTGGCGAACCTCGATACCGGAGAGCCACTGAGCGTGGTGCGCGAGCACGTGCAGAGCGCCAATGCCTATCTGGGAGCGCAGCCCGTGGTGGACGCGCTCAGGCGGGACGCGAACGTCATCATCACCGGACGCGTGACCGATACCGGGCTGTCGCTGGCGCCGATGATGCATGAGTTTGGCTGGGCACCGACGGACTGGGATCGGATTGCGGCAGGCACCGTGGCGGGGCACATCAACGAGTGCGGTGCCCAGTGCACCGGTGGGAACTGTCTGGTGGATTGGGAACGAATTCCCGGTCTGGCAAACCCGGGGTATCCGATCATCGATGCACGGGCCGACGGGAGCTTCGTTGTCACGAAACACCCTGGCACCGGCGGGCTGGTCACGGTGGCGAGTGTGACCGAACAGCTGCTCTACGAAATGGGTGACCCTCGCAACTACATCACTCCCGATGGAATCGCCGACTTCACCACGATCAGGCTCGAGCAGGACGGGAAGGACCGCGTGCTGGTGTATGGAATGAAAGGACACCCGGCAACCGAGTTCCTGAAGGTCTCCATCTCCTATCTTTACGGGTACAAGGCCGTGGGTACTCTGACGTATGCGTGGCCCGATGCGTACCGCAAGGCAAAGCGGGCGGACCGTATCCTGCGGGAGCGTCTTGCTCGCCTGGGTCTCGAGTTCGAGGAGATACTCACGGAGTTCGTGGGCGTGAACGCGACCCACGGGCGGCTCGCGGGTGAGCCCGATCCCGACATCGCCGAGGTGCAGCTTCGCGTGGGAGTGCGCGCGCGGTCGTCCCGTCCGGTCCAGCGCTTCACGCGGGAGCTCGCGCCCCTCATTCTGAACGGCCCGCCCTCGGTGACCGGGTTCGCCGGAGGGCGACCCAAGGTCGAGGAGATCGTGGCGTACTGGCCGGCCCTCGTCCCGAAATCCGAGATTCAGCCGCACCTCGAAGTGCTGGCAGCATGACGCGAGGGGACTGATCGTTCATGGGTAGAAAGGCCGCCCGGCGGAAGACTTCCGACAGCAAGGCCCGGATGGTGCAGCTCGTTCGGCTGGCGCACGCCCGGAGTGGTGACAAAGGCGATACTGCAAACGTCGGCCTCATTGCGCTCGAGCCGGAGTACTATCCGGTGCTGGAACGCGAGGTGACGGCGCGGCGTGTAGCGCGCCACTTCCGCGGGATCATCACGGGCGGCGTCGAGCGGTATGAACTGCCCAACCTGAACGCGTTGAATTTCCTGTTGCACGGCGCGCTCGGCGGGGGCGGTACCCTGTCGCTCAAGACCGACGCACAGGGAAAGGTGTTCTCCACGGCGCTGTTGCGCATGGAGATACCGGTACCACGAGGACTCCGTGCCGACTGAACGGCTGACGGCCGAGGCAACGGACGGCGTGTTGTGGCTCACGCTCAACCGTCCCGAGAAGCGAAACGCCATCGACCAGCTGATGGTCGCCGCATTGCTCGAGGCGCTGCAACGAGCCGAGTTGGATGCCACGGTACGCGTCGTGGCGTTACGCGGTGCCGGGAAGGATTTCTGCGCCGGGGCCGACCTGGCGGAACTTCTTGCCTCCGCCGACCGGTCGCTCGGCGAGAATGAAGCGGAGGCGATGCGGCTCGGTGAGGTCTTCATCCGCCTGCGAGGGTTGCCCAAGCCGGTCGTCGCGGTGGTGCAGGGCAGGGCGCTGGCCGGCGGCTGCGGGCTCGTGACGGCGTGCGACCTCGTACTGGCGCACGAGCGGGCCACGTTCGGCTATCCTGAAGTCGGCCGAGGTTTTGTCCCCGCGATGGTGATGGCCATGCTGCGCCGTGCCGTCGGGGAGAAAGTGGCGTTCGACCTCGTAGGCACCGGTAGATTACTGAGTGCGGGGGAAGCACGGGCGCTGGGGATCGTCTCGCGCGTGCTGCCCGATGATGGCTTCGCCGCGGAGACCAGTGAGGTAGTTCGACAGCTGGCATCCCGCAGCGTGTCGGCCCTCGCGTTCATCAAGCGGCAGTTGTATGAGATAGACGGGATGAAGTTTGCGGACGCCGTCGCGCTCGGTGCCAAGGTGAACGCCGTGGCGCGGGCGACGCCCGATTTCAAACACGCGGTGGGGCGGTTTCTGCAGCAGTGACTGGCCCACTCGCGATCGAGGAAGCGTCGGCATGAGGAGATTTGCGGGCTTCGCGTTGGCAATGGTCGGTATCGGCCTGGCATGCGGTGACGGGACCGCCCCGCCCCCACCAGGCTCCCAAGGGTCGTTTACGGCAACCGTCACGCGTCTCGGCCTGTCGCTTCAGGGTACTGCGGTGTTCGCGGTCCAAGATCAGCAAGGACAGCAAGGGTTCGTCATTGCGTTGCAGGACGGCGAGATCAGTTCGCTCGACGTGGACGTGGTCGTGATAGCCCGCTTCTTGGCGCAACGACCGTCGGTGGGCACGTACACGATCGTGTCCGGCCAGTGCGCCAACTGCGATCCCGAGGATTTTGACGGCGGCTACGTGTTCCAACGTCCCGACGGCCTGTTCGGGTTCTTTGCATCCGAGTCGGGGACACTCACGATCACCGGCTCCAGCAACACGCGACTCTCCGGCGAGTTCTCGTTCATGGTGACCGTGGTCTCGTCATCGGCAGGGGTCCCGGACTCGTTCACGGTGCGTGGCTCGTTCGTCGCCGTTCCGGGGCAGCCTCCGTCCATCGGCTAGCAGCTGGCGGACCGGCGTGCCGCTCAACTCCCTGACCACCCGACGTCTGGTTCTCCGCCCCCCGCGACGCGAGGACGCGGTTGCGATCTACGACGGCTACGCACGGGATCCGGAGGTCGCGCGCTACGTCTGCTGGACCCCCCATCACTCGATAGACGAGACGCACCAATTCCTCGAGCATTTCTGCTCGCACAGTGCGGAGGACGGGTACCCGTGGGTTATCACGCTCGCTGCTGACGGAACACTGATCGGCGCCATGCACTTACGGGTCACACCGCCCCGTGCTGAGTTCGGATTCAATATTGCGCGAGAGTACTGGAGCCAGGGCTACGGCACCGAGGCGGCGACCGCGGTCGTTGAGTTCGGCCTCTCCCTCCCGGGCATCGTCCGCCTCCAGGCCTGCTGTCACGTGGACAACCGCGCGTCCGCTCGTGCGCTGGAGAAGGCGGGGATGGAGCGGGAGGCGCGGCTGCGGCAGTACATGACCTTCCCGAACCTCAGTGATGACGCTCAGGATGTGTTCCTGTACGTGAAGACCACCTGAGCGGCGATTCCGAGGTCAGCATCCCAGACTCGCGCAACGTTCCGCACCAGTGGGCGCGGGGCTGAGACGACACCGCCCGGCGCAGAGGCCGGGCGGTGCCATAGCTGATTCCGAGCGAGTGCTAGCGGTCGGGCGCTGGCGGGTGCTCCGTCATCTTCCCCATGCTAAGGAAGCTGTCTTTGTGCTCGAAGCACCAGTCCCGCATCATCGGCATGGCTTCGGGATACCGCTCCACCATACGGGAGAACACCTCCCCAAATGCGCTGAGGAATGCCGGGATGTCCTCGGCCACGTAGATGTACACCACGTTCCACTCATCGCCCCAGGAGTGAAACGCCGAGTGAAATCCCATGATCTTGCCCTCGTTGACAAGCTCCTGTGCGATTGGCACGAATGCGGAGTCGACGAAGGCGCGAATCTCACCGACCTTCCCCATATCGCACTTGTTCTGCTGGAGGACGAGCGTCTGCGCTTGGGCGACTGCGTAGGTGGAAGCCAAGAGGGCGACGAGAGCAGCACAGATACTGATGCGACGCATGAGGGCCTCCTTGGAGGGGAATGGCCCAACCTACGGGCCGTGTCCCGTGCGAAACAGAGAAGGAGTTGTCGGAGATGGTGTCAGGTGTGGCCGAATCGAACGCCCCGAGTGCCGCGTGACGCTCGGGGCCAGTCCCACCACTTTTCCCACCGTCCACTGCCGGTTCGCCCTACCGCCCGCTACCACCCTGCGCCACCACGAACCGCTGCCCCCGCGCCGTCGGGCACGTGACCTCGGCGCTCACACCCTCCGCTGCCACGTCGGCGACGAACGTCTCGCACATCTCCCGATCGCGGAAGTGCATCGGGAACAGCACCGGTACATCAAACTCGCGAGCAAGGTGAACGGCCCGAGCCAAGTGGGGCCAGCTGTGGCCCGGAAGTCCAGCCACGAACGCCACGTCGATTCGGTCGCTGATCGTCTTCAGATAGGCGTAATCATCCACGTGGTCGGCCATGTAGTCGCCGTTGTGATACACCATCCAGTCACCGTGACGGACCAGGTATGCCACCTCGGGAATATCGTTGTGGTGGGAATCGATCGTGTAGACTTCGATGCCACCCACCTCGGCTGTAGCCCGCAGCCCCCCCATGGTGTGACAGTTGGCGTCGGCTCCGGTGAGCCGTTCACAGTGTGACTCCGGGAGTTCTTCCCAACCAATGAAGTAGGTGAGGCGCTCGATCTCATCCTGCCACTCGAAGATGACGGGGTCGTAATGGTCACCGTGGGCGTGCGTCACGAAGACGAACACGTCGAGATCGCTGATCTCTTCGGGATCGATGAGTCCATTCTCGAGATTGCGCGGAGTGTCGGCCGTGACGTCTTCCATCCCAAGCGACTCCTGGTAATCGAAGACCAGTAGCGCGTCGCCGAGGCGAACCGCCCATCCTGCATGGCGCAGGTACCATACGGTCGCCTGGTCGCCACCCTGACCGGGAACTGCCTGCGCGCTCGCGGTCGTCGACAACAACCCGGCGATCAAAACGCAGGTCAGAACCCTTCTCATGCGACGCACTGCGCCCTCCTTGAAAAGGAATGTGAGAAGCTTACGGGCCGTGTCCCGTGAGAAACAGCGAAGGCGTTGTCGGAGATGACGGTGGGACGGGCTGGAAAGCCCCGAACGCCGCGTGACGCATCGGGGCATTGCGAACCGAATAGCACTTCACGGTCTGCTGTGTAGGTCTCGGTGGTCCGGTCCTCCTGCGGCCCCCCGGGGCCATTTCGGTCAACGCGTGCCGTGCAAGATCACAAAACGCCCCACCACAAACCAGTCATCCGGTCCGCTGCCCCAGGCACTCCCGAGACCAATGGAGCTCGAGAAGTAGGGGAACCAAGGGTGAAACCTCCAGACCCCGCCGTCGAAGTGGAACAGGTAGCCCCCGCTCCCTGTCGTGCCAACCGCGAACACATCGGTTCCAGATGTTCCCTGGATCTTGACCAGTTCCCCGCTGGCGGCCGGGACGGGCATCTGTGTCCAGGAACTCCCATCATATCGATAGATGTCGGCGCCCCATCCGCCGGAGATGACCGGACCAAATCCCGCAGCAAACACATTCGTTCCGGAGCTGCCCCAGACGCTGTGGAATCGATTGGGAATGCTGGGCACTGTCATCTGAAGACTCCAACTCGTGCCGTCGTAGTGCAGGATGGTGTAATGATTCCCGACCGCAAACACGTCCGTGGCGGAGCTTCCCCAAACCCCAGCTAGATGTTCAGCTGTGCCGCTCGACTGGGTGGTCCATGACGCTCCGTCGTAGTGAACGATGGTGCCGTTGTCTCCCACGGCGAAGACGTCGCTACCGGACGAGCCCCAGACCCCGTTCAGCGGCTGGGTCGTCCCGCTGTTCTGAGGCGTCCACGTATTCCCGTCATGGTGGAAGATGGCACCGCCCCCGCCTGAGCCGACGGCAAAGATGTCCTGTGGTGACGAGCCCCACACGCTCGCAAGATCCATGGTCGTGCCCGCGCTCTGAGACGTCCATTTGTTCCCGTCAAAACGCAGGATCGTGCCATCAGATCCAACCGCGATCACATCGTCCGAGGCGAAGCCCCACACGTCCTGCAACTCCAGATTCGTCTCCTGCACCGACCAGCCCGCACCGTCGTAATGGTGTACGTGATCACCGAGTGCGAACACATCGCTCGCCGAGAGACCCCAGATGGTCTCGACCTCATCTCCTGTGACCACTTGGCTCCAGCTCGCGCCGTCGTAGTGCCAGACGCCGGAGCCCGCGACGTAGATGTTGTCCGTGGCGGTACCCCAGACATCGTACTTGTCCCCACTGGGCGCGCCCACCACATCTGTCCATGTCGAGCCGTCGAACCGCAGGAACGTGCCGTCGTCGCCGACCGCGTATACCTCTGTCGCGGAAAGCCCCCAAACTGAACCCAAGGGCAGGGTTGTGCCACTCTGCTGTGGCGTCCACGAGGTTCCATCGAAGTGAAGGATCGTTCCCGTGCCTCCAACAGCGAAGACGTTGGTTGGGGACGTGCCCCAGACCGACAAGAGCCCCTCGCTCGTACCGCTCGTCTGGGGTACCCAGGACGCTCCGTCGTACCGCAGGATCACCCCATTCGACCCGACTGCGAAAGCGGACGTCGGTGAGTCGCTCCACACTCCGTAGAGGTCCTCCGACGTGAGACTCACCTGGGTGCTCCACGTCGTACCGTCATAGTGAACGATCGCACCGTCTTCCCCGACCGCAATGATGTCGTCCAAGGAGCTGCCTGAGATGGCCAAGAGACGTGCATATTGAGGGAGAGATTGCGGCTGCCAACCGGCTCCATCGAACTGGAAGACTGCGTTCGTAGAATACTGACTCACGGCATAGACTTCATCACCCATACCCCAGATTTCCCAACTCCCTGCGGGCGGTGGGCGGTCAAGATGCCACTGGAGAACGCCGGATGGCACCGGGATGTCGGTGTCGAGCAGGACCGTGAACTCGAACATCGTTACCGTCGGCGGCACATTCCACTGCCAGGTGAGCGGCGCGGATATCGCGTACGCATCAAGGATCTCGTCATACTCGAAGTACGGCTGGCCGGAACCGGTGAACGTACCCACGCCGGCCGCGTTTGCCACCGTAACCGTTCCCGTGCCGCTCGTAACTGTAGGACCCGTATGGAAGAAGACGCGGATTCCGGTCACGGTGGTTCCGTCAGGGGTGCCCATGAGTTGCCCGAGCCGGCTCTGCACCGTCACGTCGGCCTGAAAGATCTCGGTGCCGCCGTCGTAGCTCACATTGCTCGACGTCAGTTGGACATAGGTCCCCTGTCCTCCAAGAACCACAGAGTACAAAGGGCCGCCCTCTATCGCTGCAGCTGCTGGGTCACTGCACTGCAGTCTCCCCGCATGAACGTCAGCCTGGCATGTGATCTGTTGAGCCGACCGTACCGGCGGTAGCACCGGCTCGGTACCCATCTCCTCCGAGCACGCGGCGAACACGGCCAGCGCGGTCATGATCGTCAAGACGCTCTTCGACCTTGGCACCTGCATGTCCCTCTCTTTAGGTCTTATCCGCGGCGATAGAAGCACTCGAGTTGTCGCCTACCCCTGAGCGCGGGGACGTGGCCAGAAGACTGTACTTCCCCCACCGCCGGTACCCCCGCCGCCGTAGAGGGCCACCGACGGGAATGATTCGGTTTGTGTCGTGGGTATTACGGCACGGGGCCATTGCTGACAAGAGTCGTAGCAATGCCACAATCAAAGTGAAATAGTCCGGTATGCCTCTCACGATTTGAGAGTTTTTCAGTTGCTGTGGACGTGTTGTTGAGAGTTCTGCCCCACCGTCGCGCACCCTTCACCGGAGACCGCGATGGACCGTATCTGCACCTTCCGTGCGCAGCGTGATGACGTGTTGGGCGCGAGGCCGCTACGCGCTACAACTGTGCTTCGGTGCGGGGTGCTGGATGAGCGGTGGGAAGTGTGGCGCTACGAGACCTGTGGCTACGCGGCAGTGTTCAGGCGCGCGGCAGCTTCAGGTGCGGGTTCACCCCCAGCATGGTACAAGACGTTCTTCTTGCGCGCTCACTCCACAATCCGCACGCTGCCGAGGATATCCTCCATGCGTTGCTTGTGCTGCTCGTAGTCCTCCTCTGGACACCAGATCATCACGATGAAGAGGACGTTCTCTTTCGGCCACTCCACCGACTTCCCGTGCGGAATCACGGCCAAAGTCTCCCGAACGGGAGCGTTTCGTTCATAGCCAGGGACATTCAGCACCCAGGCATCACTGCCCCCGATCCGAGTGGGCGTAGGCCTATCTGGGACGATCAGGCCCTTCATATCAGCCATCTTCCAGAGGTAATCCGCCGCGCCCTGCTCAGTTGTCGTGGACCAGAGCACGACGTGGACGGCATCGTCAGGATCGGCGACCTCGTAGATGAGTCCATCCTCCGGTCGCGGCACCTGTCGCCAGTTCTCCGGGGCCTCGAACGCGATGTTCAAGGACGGGTGCCTGTAAACCTGCGTCTGTTGGGCAAGCGACATAGCGGGCAGGAGCGGCACGGGAGCGAACAGCATCAGCGGGAGAATCGTGCGGCGCATTGCACGCTCCTTGGAGGGGAATGGCAGAACCTACGGGCCGTGTCCCCTGAGCACCAGAACGCCCCGAACGCCGCGTGACGCTCGGGGCAGAGACGACAGCGCCCGGCGCGGGGCCAACGTCTGGGGTATCACTTCGTGAACACCATCACGTGCTCTCTTATCACGGCTGGCTGTGCCCGTGGGATCACGATTGTGAGAGTATCCCCTGAGACCGATCCTGTGACCTCACCTGCAGATGGAAAGAATCCTGCTGGCATAAGCCCGGGGTCCCGTGTGAACTGAAAGCTGCCGTTGCTAGTGGTGAATGTACCGGAGTCCGTTAACGTATCATACCCAACGGCCGTTACGTTCCCGGTGCTTGTCTCCCTGTTGGTATTGCGGTAGGCAAGGCTAGAAACCCAAGTATCGAATTCGCCGTTGAGGCCAAAAGATCCACCAATGCACTCGCGTGTGCTCGTCATCGTGCCGTCGGGGTTCCCGAGAACGTGCACGACGTACGGGACCGACTGCCCATTCAATGTCTGGAGCGCATACGTACCGAAGATCGATACGGAAGGACCAACTTCGTTTCCGCAGCCCGTCGCGGACACGGCCGCGGTCATCACGAGCAGGGCCGAGCGTAGAAGTCTCATCGCGGACCAAGGAATATGGTGAGACGCGGAAACCCGCCACCGACGGGAATTGGGACTTCTACATGCGCACCGAGAGA